>NZ_JAMXMX010000027.1 GCF_024055725.1 Actinoallomurus spadix
GTCGAGGTCCAGCGGTACGTCGAGGGAAGCGAGCACGTACCCCCGGTCGGGGTCGAGGTCGGGGTCGAGCCCGGCAGGCCGGTCCACTGCTGGTTGGAAGCGCCGTTGCACGTCCAGAGGTCCACCCCGGTGCCGTTGGCCGTACCGGCGCCCGTGACGTCCAGGCACAGTCCGGACTCCACGCCGACCACCGTGCCGTCGGAGTTGACGCGCCACTGCTGGTTGGTGCCACCGTTGCAGGTCCAGATCTGCACTCGCGTACCGGCGGCGGTCGCGTGGTTCGGCACATCCAGGCACTTGCCGCCGTACACGGTCAACTGGCCGCTGGAGGTCGAGGTCCACTGCTGGTTCGCGCCGCCCCAGCAGTCATAGATCTGCAGGGAGGTGCCGTCGTTCTGACTCTGGCCCACCACATCCAGGCACCGGCCGGAACCGACGCCGCGCAGGGCGCCGGTGACGTCGGCCCGAGCCGGGTCGGCCACGAGGCTGACCGCGAGGGCGACGGCGCACGCGGCCAGCATGGCCAGCGCCGCCATCAGCGCGCGGCGCTCCTTCCTGAGACGTGTTCTGTGCATGGGAACCTCTTCCCGGGACAACTGACGGTACGGGACGAATGAGGCGGGCAACGGGGTGTGCCGCCGACCGGAGGACGTCGTTGGGGTACGGGTGAAGGAGGGATGACCGGGGCCTGCCTCAGTTGTGTTACCGGTAACACTGGCCGTCACCCTGACGCCCGCACAGACGGATGTCAATCGGGCGGCGACCGGCCGAGCCGGGCCTGCCGCGACGCGCCACCGAGCGTGGGTGTATCCGCGAATGCCCGAGCGGCGGATGGAAACGGCGGTAATCGCCTGGTACCGCCGCCGGCATCCGAAGCCGGGACCGGGCGGGGGATCGCCGGTACGAAGGCGGCTCAGGAGGTCGTCAGGTCACCTTCGCGGGCCGCCCCGAGCTGAAAGTTTCAGCGGCCGCGGCATCCCGGCCGTTCCGGTCCGGCCGGGATGGGAAGGTGCGGCCCGAGGCGGCCGGCTCCGCTCAGCCTGGGCCCGGGCCGGGCGATTCGGCCGCGATGCCGAGTTCACCGACGAGCGTGTCCGGTGCACGCATGCGCCAGGCGTCGGTGACGAGTTCTTCCAGACGATCGAGATCCACTTTCTCCAGCCACAGCATGACCAGAGGCATCCCGTCGTAGGCGGGCGTGGTGAAGAAGCGTTCCGGCTCGCCGAGCAGCAACGCCTGCTTCTCCGCCTCGTCGCCGACGTACAGCACGGCGATGTCCGTCCGGATGACACGCGGCCTACCCGGTCTGCGCTCGGGGTAGGACCAGACGAAGCCCTTGCCGGCGACCCGGAAATCGAAGCCGTCACTGTCGATCTCGACCACGTGAGGGAGCGCGAGCGCCAACCTGCGGACGTCCTCGTCGTCAGCCATCGTGGTCGCCCCCGGGCACCGCCTTCTGCACAGGTGCAGGCTATCGGCCCGGCCACCGCCGACGGGGCCGGGTCGGTGCCGATGCGACGTGCGTGAGGTCGCATGCCAAGATGCGAAGGCACACGGCGGTGGATCGGGATGGGGGACGGCCGATGGCGATCGAGACTCGGCGAGCGGCGATACTGGCGCTGCACTGGCAGGTGAACGTCATCCGGCGCGACGGCTACTTCGGTGGGATGCTCGGCGAGCCGGTCGAACGTAGCGGTGTGATCGCCAGGGCGGTGCGCTTCCATGAGGACGCGACCCGAGCGGGGGTCCCGCTTTACTTCACGCGCTTCACCATCCCCGAGGACGAGGGTGGGCTGGTGCGGAACACCGCCTTCATGCGGGCCGTCGCGGACGCGCAGGAGAGCTTCCGTCCGGACGCGCCGGGCGCGCGGATCATCGACGAGATGCACCATCTCGTTGAGGCGGACAACGTGGTCGACAACCAGAAGCTGTCCGGTCTTGCGGGCAACGACCTGGCGGAGCGCCTGCGTGGCGACGGCGTCACCACGCTCTTCATCACCGGGGTGGCGACCAACCTGACCGTCGAGCAGACGGCCCGCCACGCCACGGACCTCGGGTTCCACGTGCATCCGGTGACCGACTGCGTGACGGCCGCGACCGAGGACGCGCACAAGGCCTCGCTGGCGAACCTGGATCTCACGACGGCGGGATGCCTATCGGCCGCCGAATGCCTGGCCGCGCTGACGGGAGAGCGCCGCCCGTGACGGCGAGCGACAAGACGCTCGTACGTTCGGCCGAACGCTCGGAAGCGGCCTCCGAGTTCTGCCGGGTGGGAACCTGCGGGATCAGCGCAGCGGAGAGGGTCACGCCGGCGGCTGGAGTGCCGCTGCCAGGCCGTTGAGGCGAAGCGCTGTTCCGCCGCGCAGGTGCGGGAGGTCGGCGGAGCCGTCGCCGGTCCGGGTGAGGAAGGTGACCTGTTCGGTCCAGGTCAGTCGGGTGGATCCGGCCTCGTCGGCGAGCAGGACCGTTACGAGTGAGGTCCAGCGCCGTACGTCGTTGACGGTGGATTCGTAGGCGAAGACGATGCGCTGGTCCGGCACGATGTCGATGTAGCGCGATCGGTAGTCGAGGTGTTCCGGCGGCGCGTCCATGACGGTGAAGGTGCTCTGGGCGGTCTCGCCACCGCCGACACCGAACTCGTGCTGGTAGGTGGCGCCCGCTCCGGGGAGCTTGAACCAGCGGCGTCGGATCGCGGTGTCGGCGAAGGCGGCGAAGACCGCGGCCGGGGACGCGTCCAGGCGCCGGGAGACGGTGAAGGTGTCGTGGCGGACGTCGAGTGCGTCGGCCGGCCGTCCTGGTGCGGTGTCCTGGTCGTTCATCCCAGCTCCGTTTCGAAGGCGGCGGTAGGAGGCTTGATGGTCATCACCGGCAGTGAACGCGGGCCGGCCGGTGATATTCCCCTCGATCAATCAGTCCCTGAAAAGAAACCACACCAAGATACGATCGACCGTTCAGGCTGTGGCGTTCAGGCCGAGCGCTTCGCCGGCGGTCTCCATCTGATGCGGCACGCGGCGCCGTTCGAGAGCTTGGCGGCCGAGCTCGAGAAGATCGTCGGTCGTGTTGTACTTGATCAGTTCGGCGAGGTCGGGGGAGTACCGTTCGACGATCTGCCGCACCCGGATCGCGGCGAGGGAACCAAGCATGTCGTAGACCTCGACGAACAGTTCGTACGCTTCGCGGCGCGGCCACCTGCTGGGCAGGAGGTTCGACGGCAGGTCCGGGTCGATCCCCGGGAAGCTCCGCCAACTGTCCATGATGTGCGTGCGGGACAGCAGGGCCTGGCTCGCGCCGACGTGACCGTTGCGGACCTGTGTGCGGAGCGGTTCGTAGGCGGTGACGAACTCGGTGTAGCGTGCCGCGATCTCGTCCAGGTCCCAGGCATCGATCGGCCGCCGTGCCGACGGCGTGTGCTCGACCGCACGGAAGATGGTGACCTCTCCCAGACCCAGCTCGTCGAACTCCTGGCGGGCTTGCTCCGCGACCGGCCTGGCCGAGACCCAGGTACCGTCGTAGAGCGGCGCGAACCCCAGCCAGCGCAGCCGCGAGTAGATCGAGTAGCGCTGTTCGCGCTCGCGCTCGGACAGGGTGAACATCGCAACGGTCCACTGCCCGTCCCAGGATTCGTTCTCCTGGCCGAACGAAACGAACCGGTAGCCGCCCGCCATGAGCATGTCCGAGGCCCCGGGCGCCAAGCCGTAGTAGGAGTTGCGGCCCACTTTCGAAGGGACCACGACTCCTCGCCGGGCCAGGCGGCCCAGCGCGGCGCGGGCCGCTGTGGGGCCGATGTCGAATTCACCGAGCAGGGCGACGAGCGCGGCGGAAGGCAGGTGCTCGGTGCGCCCTAGCCAGTAGTCACCGAGCAACGTGGTCAGCAGGTGCTGCGATGACGAGCCCGCTTGTGATCTCGGCAGGTCCAGGGACGGCGTCGGACTCATCCGATCACTCCCCGGCTGGCGAGCTCGTCGATCCGGCCCTCGGAATATCCGAGGAGATCGCGGTACACCCGTTTGTTGTCCTCGCCGAGGGCCGGCACCGACGAACGGTAACCGGTCCGGGAACGCGACAAATGCACTGGCAGGCCGCTGCCGATCAGTCCCTCGGTCGTCCCGTAGGCCGGGTGTCGTAGTGGCATCGTGTCCCCCCGGGACAGCAACAGCTCATCGCCCACCGCTTCAGCCGGCCGGCGCACCGGCGCACACGGCACGCCGCGTGCCTCTAGAGCCGCAACGACGTCTTCCGTAGTGCGCTTTGTCGTCCATTCCTCGATGAGCTCGTGCAGTTCGTCGGCATGCTCCACCCGGCCGTCTCGGCTGGCGAACCGCTCGTCGTCGCACCACTCGGGCCGCCCGAGTGCGGCAAGGACGCCTTGGGCGAACTTCGTCTCCGGGGCGCAGATCGCGACCCATCCGTCATTGGTGCGGAAGACCCCGAACGGCGCGAGCCGCGGCATGAAGCGACCGGTGCGACCGGACCGGCCGAGCGGCTCGAGCAGATGGGACTGTTCGCCGGCCACCAACGCCGTGAGGGAACCGAGCATGGACACATCCACATGCTGCCCGATTCCGGTGGCCTCCGCTTGGCGCAGCGCACCGAGAATGCCGATCACGGCGAACAGCGGCGCGGACAGGTCCCCGATCGGGATGCCGACACGCACCGGTGGATCGCCGTCCTCGCCGGAGGTCATCATCGTGCCGGAGAGCGCCTGGATGATCGCGTCCATGGCCTTGCCCGCGCCCGGGACGCCTTGTGCCCCGAATCCGGAGATCGAGCAGTAGACGATGCGCGGATTGGCGGCCTGTGCCGCCGCATAACCGACACCGAGCCGATCGGCCGTGCCGCGGCTGTAGTTCTCCACCACGATGTCCGCATGGCGGACGAGGTCGGCGAAGACCTCGGCGGCCGCCGGATCTTTGAGGTTGAGCGTCACGCTCTCCTTGCCGCGGGTCCGTTCGAGCACGCCGAGCGACATGTCGTCGTCGTGCTGCCGCCGCATCGACAGCCCATCGCGGCCGAAGTAGGGCGCGTTGTTACGCACCCGGTCGCCCCCGTCCGGGTTCTCCACCTTGATGACGCGGGCGCCGAGACCACTGAGGAGGAGAGTCGCGTACGGGCCGGCCAGCGCGATGGTCAGGTCGACGACGGTGACGCCCTCCAGCGGGCGGGGGATCTCGGCAGTGGACTCAGTCATGGAAGGTTCCTTGGTGGCTCGAAGGTGGGGTCGCGTCCTGCCGGGTACTCATCGGCGGCGCTCCTCGCGGGCTCGCCGCCGCGCGGCCACGGGTGCGACCCGCTTCTCGATGAACTCGGCGACCTGTGCCTGCACGGCCTCCTGGTCCCAGCTGCGCGCATCGCCGCTGTCGCCGACGATCTGCAGGACCGGCACACCGGCCGCCTCGATGGCGCGGTTGACGAAGTAGTTGCCTCTCCGGTCCGTGGTCGCCATGTGCACGGCGCCGTCGATGCGGTTGTGCACGGCTTCCTTGGCGTACCATTCGCTGGCCCAGGGCGGTGCGTTGATCATGTCGGGAAACGCGGCGAAGCGGCCGGCGAGAGTGCGCAAGGGGTCCTCGCCGTGGCGGATGTATCCGTCGGCCGCCAGGCCCAGATACATCGACCAGACGAACATCGCCCCATACGTTTCCTGGAACCAGCTGTAGAAGCCCATGTCGAACCACAGACCCGTACCGACCCACATCAGGCGGATCTGCTCGTCGGGGCACGGTGACTCGCCGTTGTCGGCGCGTTCGCGCACTTCTTCGTAGAAGGTGCGTGCCGCATCGCGGGCCCATTCGGTTCCCCGATGCCATTGGGGGATCATGACGCTGGGAATGCTGTCGGCGATGGTGATCGGGGCGGGGCTCGTGCGGGCGATCAGGTCACGAGTCGCCCGGTTGTAGAGCTGTTGCTCGTTGACCAGCTCCATCACCGTACGGAAGCGTTCCTCGTCGAAGGTCCGGCCGGTGGCGACTTCGAGGTGGCGGATGACGCCGGTCAGTTCCGCGGTCATCAGGTCTATCCGCGGCTTGCCGACCAGCGCTTCCCAATCGTCCTCGATGCGGTCCCACCAGTGCGGGTCCACCTCGCGCGGAACAGTCCGTTCGAAGCCGAGGAAGGTGGCGCCTCGTTCGCGCTGCCAGGCCTCGAACACCTTCCGCAGCGCGTCCCCCGTCATTTCGGCGAGGACGAAGCTGATCGGGGGAAGCCCGCCCCACGGGGGATCGTCGTCGAACGTGGACGCCAGCGCCAGGCTGTTGTACTGCTCCTGGTCCGCCGGATAGCCGCGCTCGGCGAGGAGCCGGAGGTAAGGGCCGGACCGCTGTTTCGCCGCGCACACCGACGCCCACCACTGGTTGACCACATAGGGGATGTCCAGTGCCCGCAGGATCTCCTGCGGCGCGTCGGCGTTGACGAGCGCGACCGGATCACCGGCGGCGGCGCGTTCCTTCAGGCGGGCGAACCACTGCCGCTGGTAGGTGGTGGCCGCCTTGGCCGAGGGCAGGCTGGCGCCGGTGCGACGGCCTCGGGTGAATTCGCTCATCGGGACATCTCCGCGGTCCGCTCGTGCAGTGCGCTCATCAGCAGGTCGGCGGCGTCGTCGTGCCTCGCCGCGCCGTACGGTTGTGCTGGAACGGCCACCAGCGGAATGCCCACGCGCTCGAGGGACTCGCGTTGCACCGGCACATCCCACGCCGGCGCGTCGTCGTACTGCCGAGTCCAGGCGACGACCAGGTCCGCGCCGCAGGCGGCGGCCATCCGTGCCGTCTGCTCGGCGCGTAGTGCCGCGGCATGCCCGGCGGATGCGGGCGCGGCCAGCGCGCGGGATCGCACGAGCGCGCTGCGGAGGTGCTGCGAGGGCCCGATGTCCCGTTCGCCGGCGAGGGCGCCCCAGTCGTGGTCCTCACCGACGATGACCGCGCCGAGCGATTCGATCAACTGGTAGGCCGACGGGTTGTCGTGGCCACAGCCGGTGAGGAACACCCGGATCCCCGGCCGGCGCGGCAGGTCGCCGGCGTCGGCCAGCAGTTGCTCGGCCAGCGCGCACCATACCCGTGGTGAGCTGACGAAGGCCGCGCCGATCACCGCGAGCGCCTGGACCCCGGTCAGCCGTGGTCCGTCCGGCGCGGTGCGGAGTTCGCTTCCCACCGCACGGATCAGCGCGCGGACCCGGTCGTGCTCGGCCGCGGCCTCCCGCAGGTCCGCGTCGGTGATCGGCCGGTGCGCCCACTCGCTCATCTCGGCGATGAAGGCGTCCAGCCGACTCCGGTTGTAGACGGCCGACGTGCGTTGCGGCAGGTGCAGCAGGTCGAAGTAGGAGAGTCGCGGTATGCCCGGGCGTCGTTCCAGGCGCTGGATCTCGCGCAGGTACAAGAACAATCGCACGGTGCCCTCGCAGTCGGCGGACAGCGCCAGGCCGGCCGAGGCGGCCGCGTCCCCGTCCAGCAACCGCGCGAGCTGGGAGACGGCGGCCCCGTCGATGCCCGGGCCGCAGTAGCGCGCGGCCGACTCGTACGCGCCGGACCGGCCGGGAAAGCGGAACGGGGCGAATCCGGCTGCGGAGAGCACCTCCGTGGGAACGTCCGCGCCCACGTACGCCACCGTCGGCCGGTCGTCCAGGGCGGCGGGCACCGGACCGGTACGTGTCTCGTACAGCGCCGCGAGTTGGCCGAGCGCATCCAAGTTCACTCACCCCATTCCGTTATCGCGAGCCCACCAGCGGACCGGATAACACGACACAAGCTCGCAACCAATGGCAACGAGCTACATCCTTTTGGCCACGGGAAGCCTTCTAGCCGCACCGTTTATCCATCTGCCCAGCCACCTGCAAACAGTACGCGGGGCAGAACGTGCGACACAAGCGTTGACGCCTGGCAGATCCAGTCCATATGATCCAGCCCACACTCGCGCAACGGCGATCCGATGGCCCCAGGCTCAACGGCGCCACCACAACGGCCGTCGTTGCCCGATCACGGTCGGCACTGCCGCGCAGGCGTGAGGCGGTCAGCCGCTCCCCGGAGATGAGGAGGAAACAATGCGCAGACCTTCACGTAGCGGACGGCGCTCACCGATGAGGGTGGGAGTGATCAGCGCTGTCGCGATGACCCTGCCGCTGCTCGGCGCGGCGGCGTGTTCGTCGTCCAGCGGTGGGTCTTCGGGTGGTGCCTCGTCATCGAAGCTCACGTTGCAGTTCGCGGGGCCGCCGATCAGCCTCAACCCGGCGCTGGGCGGCAACGGGCTCTCGACGGCGTTCACCGCGCTGGCCTACGACTCGCTGATCCATCTCAGTGGCGATGGCAAGCTCGTGCCGGACCTGGCCACCTCCTGGAACTACGTCGGCCAGGACAACAAGGTCTTCGAGATGACCCTGCGCCATGGGGTCAAGTTCACTGACGGCAGCCCGCTGACGGCCGACGCGGTGGTCGCGTCGATGAACTACTTCCGCAAGGCCGGTGGCGGCCTGGTCGGCGACGCCGGCCCGGTCGACTCGATCTCCGCCGTCGGGCCGGACAAGGTCCGCGTCACGTACAAGGCCCCGAACCCCGACGCCGCCATGACCATGACGCAGTACCACGGGATCGGGATGATCATCGGGCCGAAGGGCCTGGCGAATCCGCAGTCTCTGCTGACGGCCAGCGACGGAACCGGCCAGTACGTCTACAACGGTAAGACGTCGGTCGCGAACAGTCGCTACAACTACGAAAAGAACCCGAGCTATTTCAACCCCTCCGCCCAGATGTTCAGCGGGGTCGCCATCCGCGTCATCGGCGACGCGCAGGCCGTTCTGTCCGCCGCCCAGACCGGGCAGGTGCAGTTCGCCGGCGGCGCCGCCTCGACGGCCGATGCGGCGAAACAAGCCAAGCTGCAGGTGTTGTCCGCGCCGTTCTTCAACTGGACGCTGATCCTGGCCGACTCCGCCGGGAAGATCAGTAAGCCGCTGGGCGACGCTCGGGTCCGGCAGGCGATCGCCTACGCGCTCGACCGCAAGGGCCTGGCGAACGCCCTCGGCGGACAGTACGCCGCTCCCAGCACACAGGTGCTGCTACCCGGAACCGACGGGTACCTGCCGCAGGCCGGATACGAGTACGACCTGGCCAAGGCGAAGAGCCTGATGGCCGAGGCGGGTTACGCGGACGGTTTCTCGATGACCATCCTCACCGAATCCCTCCTCGATCGGAACACCACCTACTCGCAGGCCATCGTGCACGCGCTCGGGGCCATCGGCATCAAGGCCACGCTGCACGTGCAGTCGACCGGTATCGGGCAGTTCGCCGGTGACGCGATGAGCAAGAAGTACCCCGCGATCATCTTCCCCAGCGCGGGGACCGACATGTTCCAGGCGCACAACCAGATCGCCAACGGGTTGTTCAACCCATTCGGCAACAAGGACCGGCAACTGGAGTCGACGCTGGCGAAGGCATTCGCGTCCAACGGCGCCGACCGCACGCGCCTCTATCAGCAGGCCTCCCAGCGCTATCACGACCTCACCTGGTACGTCCCGGTGTTCTCCACCCAGAACCTGCTGTACGCCAGCCCGAAGCTGACCAACGTCAAGACCTCGGTGCTGAACCCCAACCCGATGCCGGTGGCTCCCACGGCCGATCTCGCCTGGAAGATCAAGTAGGCGACGGGGAATCGTCCACGCCGGAAGGAGGACGACGGACATGCTGAAGCTGCTGGCCCACCGGGTCGCCCTGTCGATTCCGTTGGTGTTGCTGGTATCGGTGGTGGTGTTCGCCCTCGAATCGCTCGTGCCGGGCGACCCGGCGCGGACCATCCTGGGGGAGAACGCGACGCCGGAGGGCATCGCCGCCCTGCACCAGCAGATGGGTCTGGACCAGCCGTGGCTCGAGCGCTATTGGCACTGGCTCTCCGGGCTGTTCCACGGCGATCTCGGGGCCTCCCTGTTCACCGGAGACGCCGTCACCTCGGAGTTGAACTCCCGGCTCGGGGTCACGGTGTCGCTGGTGCTGTGCTGCGTGCTGGTCAGCGCCGTGGCCGGCACCGCCCTCGGGATGTTCAGCGCGATCCGCGGCGGGCCGGCGGCGCGCGTGGTCGACGTGCTGTCGCTGACCGGGCTCGCACTGCCGAACTTCTGGGTGGCGATCGTCCTGGTGGCGTTGTTCGCCGTGAAGATCCGCCTGTTCCCGGCGACCGGCTACGTCGCGCTCGCCGAGTCGCCGGGTCACTGGGTACGTTCACTGGTCCTGCCGGTGATCGCGCTCAGCCTGTTCGGAGTCACGGCGGTGGCCAAGCAGGCCCGCGACGCGACGCTGGAGGTGCAGGACACCGACTACATCCGGGTCCTGCGCGGCAACGGTGTCTCCGAGTCGCGGATCGTGCTCAAGCACATGCTGCGCAATGCCGCCATCCCCGTGGTCACGGTGCTGGGCGTGGTCGCCGTGTCCATGCTCAGCGGCACGGTGTTCGTTGAGGGCGTGTTCGTACTCCCCGGTCTGGGCAGCCTGGCCACGCAGGCGACCACGGACCACGATCTGCCGGTGATCCTCGGCATCGGCGTCTACTTCACCGTCATGGTCATCATCCTCAACCTGCTCGTCGACCTCGCGTACGGAATGCTGAACCCGAAAGTGAGGGCATCTTGACAACGCTGCCCGAGCCGGCGCCCCGCCCGGCGGCGGATGCGGCGAACACGGGCCTGGTGCGGTCGGTGCTGAGGTCGCCCAGGGGCGCGATCGTCGTCGCGTTCCTCGTCGTGCTCATCCTCGCCTGCGCGCTCGCGCCGCTCATCGCGCCGTACGACCCCCTGGCACAGCACTTGTCCGCGGTCCGGTCCGGGCCGTCGGGCCGCTACTGGCTGGGCACCGACAGCCTGGGACGCGATCTGCTCAGCCGGTTGCTGCACGGTGGTCGCAGCTCCCTGCTCGGCGTGCTGGAGGCGGTGGTCACGCTGTTGATCGTGGCGGTGCCGACGGGTCTGCTCGCCGGGTACCTCGGCGGCACCTTCGACCGGATCGCCATGCGCGTCGCCGAGGTGGTCATGTCGGTGCCGGTCATCATCATCCTGCTCGCGGTGCTGTCGATCTTCGAGCACAGCATGACCTCGGCCATGATCGCGTTCGGCGTGCTGGGCTCGTCCGGCCTGATGCGGGTGATCCGCGGGTCGGCGCTCGCCGCCCGCGAGGAGCTCTACGTGACCGCGGCGGAACTGATGGGCCTGTCCCGGCTGCAGGTCGTCGTGCGGCACGTGCTTCCCCGATGTCGCGGCGCGATCATCATCCAGGCATCGTTGTTCGCGGCCGTCACCCTCGGGGTGCAGACCGGTCTGACGTTCCTGTCCCTGGGACCTCCCCCGCCCGCGGCGACCTGGGGAGGGATGGTCGCCGACGCCGCGTCCGTGTTCAACCAGGACGCGTGGATGCTCGTGCCGCCCGGGGTGACCATCGCGCTCACGGTGCTGGCCTTCGGCCTGCTGGGCGACGTCGTCCGTGACGTCAGCGCGGAGAAGTACGCCGCCGCACCCGCCGCACGCCGCAAACGGCGATCCGGCACGCCCGACACGGCGGGCCGGCCCGAACCCGCCACGGACATGCTGCTCTCGGTGCGCGACCTGTCAGTGGCGACCGATGGCGGTCGTCCACTCAGGCTGCTCGACGCCGTCGGCTTCGACATCGCGGCGGGAGAGACCGTCGGCCTGGTCGGTGAGTCGGGTAGCGGCAAGACGATGACGGCGCGCGCGGTGATCGGGCTGCTCCCCGGCAACTGCCGGATCACCTCGGGACAGGTCGTCTTCGACGGCAGCCCCGTACAGGATCTGGACCAGCGCGCGTTCCGTAAGCTGCGCGGCCGCCGGATCGCCATGATCTCGCAGGAACCGATGGCCGCGCTCGACCCCTCCTTCCGCATCGGGTCGCTGGTCGCGGAGGTCGTCCGGGCAGTCGACGGGATCAAGGGCAAGGCGGTGCACGCCCGCGTGATCGAGCTGCTGCGCATGGTCGAGATCCCCGACCCCGAGGCCGTCGCCCGCCGATTCCCGCACCAGATCTCGGGTGGGATGGCCCAGCGGGTCGCGATCGCGATGGCGATCGCCGGCCGCCCCGAACTGCTCATCGCCGACGAGCCCACCACGGCTCTCGACGTGACCGTGCAGGCGGAGATCCTCGACCTGCTGCGCTCGCTGCAGCAGCAGAACAACATGGCGATCCTGCTGGTCACGCACGACTGGGGTGTCGTCGCCGACGTCTGCACGAAAGTCGTGGTCATGTACGCCGGCCAGGTGGTCGAGACCGCGCCGACCGGCGAGGTCTTCGACCGGCCGGCACATCCCTACACGCGGGCCCTGCTGCTGTCCAGCCCCGAGAACACCCACGTCGGCGAGCGGATCCAGGCCATCCCCGGTTCCGTTCCCACGCCACAGCGCTGGCCGGCCGGCTGCCGCTTCGCGAGCCGGTGCGACCTCGCGCAGCCGGGATGCACGGAAGGAGCGATCCCCGTCAAGGACATATCCGAAGGGCGGCTGTCCCGCTGCCTCAGGGTCGACACCCTGCTGGGCGGGGAGGCGCGCCGATGAAGACCGAGCCGCTGCTTCAGGTCGAGGGGCTGTGCGTCGACTATCCGGTCAGGCGGCGCCGGCGCTTCCGTGCCGTCGACTCCGTCGATCTGACCGTCGCCCCCGGCGAAACGCTGGGCGTGGTCGGTGAGTCGGGCTCCGGAAAGTCCACGATCGCCAAGGCGATCCTCGGGATCACCCCCGTCACGGCCGGCACCATACGCTTCGAGGGCCGCGAACTGGATCCGCGTCGCGTACGGCGGCGCAAGCCGATCACCGACATCCAGGTCGTCTTCCAGGATCCGGTCAGCTCACTGGACCCGACCAAAACGGTGGGTCATACCATCGCCGAGCCGCTCGTGGCCAAGCTACGGCGGGAGGGCGGCGAGACAGGAGACGTACGCCGGCAGGTGGCGGAGATGCTCGACCGGGTCGGACTGCCGGAGAACGCCGCCTCCCGCTATCCCGCACAGTTCTCCGGCGGTCAGCGGCAACGGATCGCGATCGCGCGGGCGTTCATCGTTCGTCCCCGGCTCGTCGTCTGCGACGAGGCCGTCAGCGCCCTGGACCTGTCCGTCCAGGCACAGATCCTCAACCTCCTCACCGATGTCCAGCGTGACCTGGGGGTGAGCTATCTGTTCATCTCCCACGACCTGAGCGTCGTCGAGCACGTCTCCGACCGCGTCCTGGTCCTCTACCGGGGACGCGTCATGGAGACCGGCAGCGCCGCATCCGTGGTCCAGTCGCCCCAGCACCCCTACACGCGGGCTCTGCTCGCCGCCGCCCCCGTACACGACCCGCTGCGGCAACGACAACGGCGTGAACTGCGTGCGAGCTACCGGATCGAGCCCAAGGCCGCGGCGCCCCTCGGGGACTCGTGCCCGTTCGCGCACCGCTGCCGGTTCGCCGTGGACCGGTGCCTCCAGGAACGACCGGTGCTGCAACCGACCGGTGCCGACGGCGCCGTCGCGTGCCACCGCCATGGCGAACTCCCGTCGGACGCCGAGGACGATGTTCCCCGCGAGCCGCGGTCAACGGCGACCGGAGGCTCGAAATGACAGTCCTCCGCGCCCGTCCGATCGAGACGTCCGCCGGCTCGTTGCCGCTCGGAGCCGCCCGGCTCCCCGGAACCGGCTTCGGCGTCGACCTCGCCTCCGCCGGGTACCGCGAAGACGAGTACCTGGTCACAGGCACCGCGACCGCGTGGACCTATGACGCCGGCCTGCGCGCGGTGCCGGCCGACACCGACGTCCCCTACACGACCCGGGTTCTCATCCGCCGACCCGCGGACCCGGCGCGGTTCAACGGCGTGGTGCAGGCCGAACCGCTGCATCCCGAGTACGACACGGCCAACACGTGGCGCGTGCTGCACCCGTGGATCATGCGCACCGGCGCGGCCTGGGTGGGCATCACCCAGGAACCGCGCATCGCCGAGTCCATGCGAACGGAGTTCGACCCGGTACGGTACGGCGAGCTCTCGATCCCTGCGCCAAGCCTGCGCTACGACATCGTCGCGGACATCGTCACCGCGCTGCGTACACGCGCCGCCGGGTTGTGGGACGAGGGACCGGACATCGCCCGCGCCTACCTCTCGGGCTGGTCGATGACCGGCAGCTTCTGCCGGGTGTTCCTCGGCGAGGGCTTTCACGAACGCCGGCGGCTGCCCGGCGGTGCGGCCGTCTTCGACGGTTACGTCGTCGGCATCTCCTCGGGCGGAGCGGCGGGCGCGGGCTACCCCGGTCTGTCGGACGACCCCGGCCTGCCCGGTATGGAGGACGGCCGGCGCACCATCGGCGGGCACGACGCGCCCGTGATCGAACTCCTCAGTGAGGTGGAGTCCGAGACCCATGGCCCGGTCCTGCGCCCGGACGGCGACGATCCGGCCGACCGGTACCGGCTCTATCAGGTGGCGGGTACCTCACACGACAGCACCGGCCCGGATCAGGTCAACACCAACCAGGAGCAGTACCGCCGCCGCGGATTGCCGGTCCCGAGCCGGCGGATCGTGGAGATTCGCAGTGACGCCCGGCTGGATTTCGTCGCCCGCGCCGTCTTCTCCCTTCTGGACCGATGGGTCGCCGAAGGCCAGGCGCCGCCGCACGCGGACCGGTTCGTGTTCGACGGGGAACGTCACGGGGACGCGGTGTCCCTCGCACGGGACGAAGACGGCAACGTCCTGGGAGGCATCCGCACCCCGTGGATCTCCACACCGGTCGCGCGATACCACCCGCACAGCACACCGGTGCCCGGGGCATGCCGGCCCTCACCGTGGATGCCGACGATCGAGCCGGCGGCGATGACCTGGCTGGCCGGGAACATGACGCCGTTCTCCGCCGAGTCGCTGAACGCCAGGTACCCGACCGCGGAGGACTACCTCGACCGCTACCGGGAGAGCTGCCTGGCCTTGCTCGCTCAAGGCTTCCTCCTCTGGCCGGAGGTGGAGCCGCTGCTGGTCGCGGCCGAGCAGCGCGCGCTGACCCTGTTCCCCGCCTGCTGAATCCGGGCTACTACGGAGGTTCTCATGCCCATCTTTGAAACGGACGACGTGCAGCTCTGGTACGACGAATACGGGAACGGTGACGAAGTCGTCCTGTCCAGTGCCTCCGGATTCGACGGCTACCCGGCCGTGCTCGCGAACGAGCCGACGGATTGCCACGTGTTCACCATCCAGGCGCGCGGGTTCGGCCGTTCCACCCATCTGCGGGCGGCGCCGGAGCAGGGATGGCTCGACCAATGGGCCGACGATGTGATCGCCTTCGCCGACCATCTGGGCGTGTCCCGGTTCATCTACACCGGTGTCTCGCACGGCGGCGGCATCGGCTGGCATCTGGCCCGGCGCCATCCGCAGCGGCTGAAAGCGCTCATCTCGGTGGTGGGCACCCCGCATGACCGCGATGGTGACACGTCCTCCTCGGTGGGCCGCCGCGCCGTCGTCGAGAACCGGGGGAACAGGGACGTCATCGAGAAGCAGTTCCGCATCCTCGGGGGCTCCACGGACACGCCGGAACGGGCCGCGCTCCGGGAGGAGACCATCGCCTCGCTGGTGCGGCACCACCTGGAGTACAGCGCAGAGGAGGCCCAGATCAACCAGGGCATGCCGTTTCCCGAGGCCAGGACCAACGAAGAACTCAGCGCGATCCTGCGGACCATCGACGTTCCCGTGCTCATTCTCGCCGGGATGCGCGATGGCGTCATCTCGCCCGAGTCGGCGCTACGGGCCGCCCGCAGCGTTCCGCGCTCGAAGGCCGTGCTGTTCGAGGACGAGGGGCATTTCGTCGCGCGTGAACGTCCAGAACGGCTCGCCGCCGAGGTCGCCGTGTACCTCGACGAGCTGAACTCCTGACCGGACGGGATCGTGATGGTGAACATCCTCGCCGTCGGGGACCTCATCCTCGACGAGCCGGACCCGGGCTCGTTCTTCGATCCGAGTCGTGCGCTGCTCCATACGGGCGATCTGGTGATCGGGCACGTGGAGGTGCCGCACTCCACGACGAGGACACAGACGAGTACCGACGTGCCGGCTCCGCCCGCCGACCCGGCGGCGCTCGGCGCGCTCGCCGATGCCGGTTTCGGCGCCGTGACCCTCGCCGGTAACCACATCTGCGACGCCGGGCCGCAAGGGCTGCGTGACACCGTCGATCATGCCCGGTCCGCCGGCCTCCGCACCTCGGGCGCCGGAGCGACCCTGGCCGAGGCACGGACCCCGGCGATCTGCGCAGCCGGCGGAAGGCTTGTTGCGATCCTGAGCTACAACTGCGTCGGGCCACGCGAGTCCTGGGCGACCTCGGCGAAGCCCGGCTGCGCCTACATCCACATCCTCACCCATTACGAGCTCGAAGGCGCCAACCCCGGCGGACCACCACGGGTCTACACCTTCGCGGAACCGGACCATCTGAATTGGCTGGCCACCGATATCGCGGCGGCCCGGGAGAACGCGGATATCGTCCTCGTCTCCTTCCATAAGGGAATCGTGCACACGCCGGGCGCCCTGGCGATGTACGAGGGGCCGCTGGCGCGCGCCGCGATCGACGCGGGCGCGGACGCCGTCATCGGCCAGCACGCCCACATCCTTCGCGGCATCGAGATGCATCGCGGTCGCCCGATCTTTCACGGACTCGGCAACTTCGTCACGGTGACGCGCGCGCTCACCCCGGCCGACGGCGACCATCCGGAACGTGAAGCCTGGGCGCGCAAGCGCAAGGAGCTTTTCGGCTTCACCCCCGACCCCGGCATGCCCTTCTATCCATTCCATCCGGAAAGCCGCAACGCGATGATCGCGTCGATGCGATTCGCCGAGGATGGCGCGATCACCGCCGGGTTCATTCCCTGCTGGATCGATGAGCGCGGCCGGCCGACCCCGCGACGCCGGCACGACGGCGGCCAGCAGATCGCCGATTACGTGGAGTCGATCACCCGCCGACTGCATCCGGCCACGCGCTTCTCCTGGCGCGACGACGACTTCGTCGAGGTGGAGGACAGCGCGGCGGCCTGACGGCCGGCAGAGTGACCTGGCCGCCCAGAGCGGCCACGGTCGCCGAACCGCCCACTCGTTCGTGCCGGTCGGATCGAGGGCTGCTCTGAAGCCGCTCAGTTACGCCGCTCAAGGTAGCGCAGGACCGCGAGGACGCGCCGGTGCTGGAACGCGGTTCGGGGCAGGCCCAGCTTGTCGAAGATCGTTGCGGTGTGCTTCTCCACCGCCCGGCGGGAGACGCCGAGCGCGTCCGCGATGGCCGCGTTGGTGCGGCCCTCGGCCATGGCCGACAGCACCTCGCGCTCCCGTCCCGTGAGCGCCGACAGCGATTCGGCCGAGCGGCGCGCTGCCAGGAGTTGGGCGACCACCTCCGGGTCGAGCGCCGTGCCGCCGTCCGCCACCCGGCGCAGCGCGTCGACGAACTCGTCGATGTCCACGACGCGTTCCTTGAGCAGATAGCCGAATCCGGCGAGGCCGCCCGCCACGAGCCGGTCGGCATATCGGGTCTCGACGTACTGCGAGAAGAGCAGTACGCCGAGGTCAGGATGGCGCTCGCGGAGTTTCAGCGCGGCGCGCAGGCCGTCGTCGCGGTGGGTCGGCGGCATCCGGATGTCGGCGACCACGGCGTCCGGGCGCTGTTCCTCGACGGCGGCGACCAGGGCCTCGGCGTCGCCGACCGCGGCGAGCACGTCCAGACCGCGGTCGCGCAGGAGCTGCACCAGGCCCTCGCGGACGACGGCCGCGTCCTCGGCGACGACGATCCGCAGCGGTGCGGTGGGTGGCATGCGGTCTTCCCCGGCTCCGAGACTCAACGCGCCTCCGTCAGGACGTCCGGCTCTGCGTCGTCCCTCCGGGGGAACGGCAGTTCGACGGTGATGGTGGTGGGGCCGCCGTCCGGACTGACGATCAGCAGCCGTCCGTCCACCGTACTGACCCGCTCGGCGAGGCCGGCGAGGCCGGTGCCGCCGGCATGCCGTGCCGCGCCCCGCCGGCGCAGGTGTGCGCCACCGTGTCCGTCGTCGCGGACGGTCAGCCGGAGTACCCGCCCGTCGGGCGCGGCGTCGACGTGCGCCCCGATCCGAACGGCGGTGGCTCCGGAGTGCCGGGCGGCGTTGGTGAGCAGCTCGGCCGCGCAGAAGTAGGCGATCGACGCGATCGCCTCCGGCGGCCGTACCGGCAGGTCGGTCTCTGCCGTGGCCGGGATCCCGGCCCGGGCGGCCAGGGTCTCCAGGGCCACGTCCAGACCGTCGTCGAGGGCCGGTGGGTGGATGCCGCGGATGAGCTCCCGCAGTTCGCCGATCGCGGTCCTGGACTCGGCCAGCGCGGTGTCCACCAGCTCACGCCCGGAGACGAGTCCGGGCTCCGTGCCGGGGAGCCGGGCCAGCCGCTCACGTGCCCGGGCGAGCGTCATCGCCACCGCGACCATCCGCGCCTGCGCGCCATCGTGCAGGTCGCGCTCGATCCGGCGGAGGGTGGCGGCGGCGTCCTGCACGGCGAGCGCGCGGGTGTCCTCCAGTACGTGGACGCGGGCGTCCAGCCGGCCGGGCCCGAGCAGTGCGTGCGCCATCGGCCGGACGGCCAGGTCGAGCAGCCCTCGGGTGCACCAGGTGGAGAGCACCATCGGCAGGAGACCGGCCAGACCGGTCAGCAGCGCGGCCGCCCAGTTGTCGAGGTGGACGCCGCCGAAGCCGAGCCCGAGACCGCGGTGGTCACCGTCCGACCGGACCAGCCACCACCAGATCGGATAGGTCAGTGTGACCAGCCCGTACAGGCGGATCGTCGCGAGCACCAGCACCAGGAGCGCCCCGACCGGCAGGAAGGCGATGGTGAAGGCGGCGGAGCGCCAGCCGTCGGCGTCGGTCAGCGCGGCGCGGGCGCGTCCGAGCAGCCCGCGAGGCGACCGGGACCTGCGGGGCGGCGGCTGGATCCTCTCGCCCAGCAGCCCGCGCAGCAGCACGCGGTGCATGGCCCCGGTGCCGCGCGCCGCGAACGGCACGCCGATCAGCAGCACCGGGCCGACCAGAATGACCGACGCGAACAGACCCGAGGCGAGTATCAGCAGCAGCGCGGCCCCGCAGACGAACCCGGGCAGCGGTGCCAACAGCTCATACGCGACCTCCCCCGGCGAGCCGAAGACCGCGCGGAGCAGGCCCCGCGTCAGCCGCCGCGGCCGTCGGCGCCGCCGCCCCGAGCGGTCCGGCGTCGCCGCCCCGCCGTCGGCCTCGAAGCCTCGCCCCCGGCCGGGACCGGGAGCCCCCTCCGCGAGGGTTCCGGAGGTGGGCTCGGCGGGCTGGGAGTGGTCAGGGAGTTGCCGGGGTGGGGAATTCATGGTCGTCTCTCTCGGCGTAGCACACCGCTTCGAAGCGGTTCTCGTCATCACCGACCGCTCCCTCGCGGGCCGTCAATTGCTGTGACGCGTCAGGCCGTCCATCGGCCGCACCCGCAGCATCCGCGGCAGGGGCGCACCCGAGGAGACCCCGACCAGCACCGCTCCGCACAGCGCAACGGCGAGCCAGGCCCATCCCGGCACCCCGCCCAGCGGTGTTCCGGTACGGGCGCCGAGCGGCAGCATCACCGCGCAGCCCGCGGCCATCCCCGCGCCGACACCGGCCACCGTGATGATCGCGCATTCGGTCGCGACCGTCCTGACGATCTGCCGCCGCTCCGCGCCGACCGCGCGCAGCAGCGAGAACTCACGCAGGCGCTCCAGGGACAGCATCACCAGGGTGTTGGCGGCGACCAGTCCGGCGAAGCCGACGTACAGCAGTGTGCCGAAGACCTCGCCCCAGTCTTCCCCGGACCCGGCCCCGGATCCGGTGAACGACGGCAATTTGACCACCCCGAACGCCGTGACCAGCGCGACCGGCGTGATCGCCGCGGACAGCCGGCGCGCTCTCGCCCGGGTACCGGCCACTGCCAGCTCCCCGGGCGCCCCTCCGAACGCCCGTAGCGAGGGGGCGCACAGCGCGATCGTGCACCGCCCGATCCACGGCCCGGCGAGGCCGATCGCGACCAGGTAGGCGAGCACCACCAGCGGGATCACCTCGGCCGCGCTCTCGGCCGGCCCCACGCCCGCGGCCACGGTCAGCGCGACCGCACCGGCCAGGGCGGCCAGGGACGCCATCCCCCTTACCACGCCCGCTCGTTCGCCGCCCTGAACGGAGGACTCGGCGAGCGCCGCCGACGGCCGGGTACGGGACGCTCGCCAGCCCGCGATCAGACCGCCGAGCTGTGAGCAGACCAGCAGCACCCCGCCCGCGGTGACCAGCGACTGCCACCCGACCTGGAAGGAGACACCGGCCGGGGCCATGCCGTGCGCGGCCAGGCCGTGCAGCCAGAAGCGGCCGAGCAGCGTCCCCAGTCCGCATCCGACGGGCAGCGCGGCGAGCGCAGTGCCGAGAGCCTCGACGGCGACCATCCGGCGAATCTGCCGGGGCTCGGCGCCGATCGCGCGCAGCAGCGCGATCTCCCGCCGGCGTTGGGCCACCGCCAGCGCCATCACCTGACCGATCACGAAGATGGACAGATACGCCATCATCTGGCTGAAGGCGATGCCCATGTCGGAGAGACCGGCGAGCTGCGCGCGGGCGGCCGGATCGCCCTCCGGCGGCGCGGCCGACGCCGAGACCGTCATCGCGACGCTCGCGACGAGCACTGTCGCGGTGAGCACGAGCGCCGCGAAGGTGCCCGCCAGAGCGGACGGGCGGGAGCGGACGGCCGCGGTGGCCAGACCGGTGGGACGGAGGACGCTCATCGGACCTGCCCCCTTGCCGCCGCGGCGGCGTCCGCCACGCTGCTCACGGCGACGTCTCCGGCGCCGCTGTCGTGGACCAGCCGCCCGTGGGCGAGCCGCAGCACCCGGTCCGCCCGGGCGGTCACCGCAGGATCGTGCGTGACCAGCACGACGGTCGCCCCCTGCTGGTCGACCGCCTCGCGGAGGAGGCTCAGGATCTCGGCGCCGGTCTCCTGGTCAAGGGCCCCGGTCGGCTCGTCGGCGAAGATCACCTCGGGCTCGGTGATCAGGGCCCGGGCGATGGCCACCCGCTGCTGCTGCCCGCCCGAGAGCTGGCCTGGACGGGCGTCCTCGCGTCCGTCCAGGCCGACCCGGGCCAGCAGCTCCCAGGCGCCCGCCGGATCGCGGCGCCGGCCGTCCAGCCGGAGCGGCAGCAGTACGTTCTGCTGCACGGTGAGCGCGGGCAGCAGATTGAAGGACTGGAAGACGAACCCGATCCGCGTACGCCGCATCCTGGACAGGCTGCGCTCCCTCATCCCGCTGATCACTCGACCGCCGAGGCGCACCACCCCGGAGGTGGGCCGGTCCAACCCGGCGGCGCACTGCAGAAACGTCGACTTGCCCGAGCCGGACGGGCCCATCACCGCCGTGAGCGAGCGTTCCGGGACCTGGACGTCCACCTCGCACAAGGCGTGCACCGCACGCCCGCCGCGGCCGTAGGACCGGCTGACTCGCTCCAACTCCAGCACGTTGCTCATGCCACCGACGCTACGAATTCGCAGCTCCGAGCCACCATGGGGAGCTCCCCCGAAAAGGGGGTTCGGTTCTTCCGAACCCCCGGACACGGCCCGGCCCTCCATGAGTGCGGACCCTCCTCGGCGACCGCGGTGACCAGGCCGTGAGGCGGTATCCGTCCGGTAGAGCGCATGATGGCCCCTCAACGCTTCCTGCCCACGGCCTGCTCGGCTACGGAATGCGGCACCCGGCCAGGCCGCTCCCGATGCTGCGCTGGTCGGAAGGAGTCGAAGTAGCTGGTGGTGAGCGTGCCGACGCCGGTCACGTCGTCGTAGCCCGGGGTCGCGGCCAGGCTCTGGTCGAGGCCGAAGGTGTCGAGGTAGGGCTCGGTGGGGAGCCCCGGAATCTGGTTGGCGACCGGCCCCGCGGCGAACAGGGGAACGCCCGGGCCGAGCGGGTGGTCGGTGACGTCGTGGTAGGCCGAGGTGCCGTAGCGCGCGTAGATGACCGGGTTGGCGAACCCGATCGGCTCGCCTGCGGCTTGTTGGGCGTCGGCCTGCATGCCCGCGAACTCCGGCGTCGCGACGCTGGTCCCGCCGACGGTTATTTCCCGATAGCCGGGCGGCACCGCTTGGCCCGGGGGCACCGTGAGGCCGGCGCGAACGCCGGTGCCACCGCCGGCGTCGGCCGCGACATCGGGCACGACGCGCATCGGCACGCGGGATCCATGTGCCTGGCTGAGCGCCGCCGGAACCGTCTCACGCTGGTAGGACGGCTGCCCGAGCACGTCGCTGGTGCCGCCGCCCCCGCCGAAGGCGAACGCGCCCGGTGGCTGCGCCCAGCTCTTCCCGTCCGGGGTCAGCCCGGTGAGGTGGTCACCCCAGCCGGTCTCCCACAGGTATTGGCGGCGCGCCCCGATCGCCAGGCTGGTGCCGCCCACCGCCGTCACCCACGGGTCGCCGGCGGGGTAACTGATCGCGGGCTTGGAGGGGTGCGGATGGCATTCTCCGCTGATCTGGCAGTTCGATCCGTCACCGTGGTCCGCGGTGCCGTTGTAGAAACCGATCCCCTCGGCCGCGCCCCGCTGGAATATCTGCTCGTAAGCGGCGATCAGCCCGGGTGAGGGGTCGGGATCGTAGTGCCTGATCGTCCGCCCGCTGACGATCCCGGCCAGGTGCCGGTCGGTGACGGTGCCAAGCTCGTCGAGCATCGACAGGGCCTGATCGTCGTCATCGCATTTCGCGCCGAGGTAGACGATGTCCGCGTCGGGCGCCATTCCGTGCACGGCCTCGATGGCCATGTAGTCCTCGGAGAACGGGAACTCCCGGCCTTCGCACGAGGCGTCCAGCCCGGGCGGGATGATCTCGGTGAACTGGCCGGGCCGCAGCGGCACGCCGTGGTCGCTAGCGAATCGCGCCACATCGCCCGAAGTGGTGGCGTTGCGCCCGGGGCCGACCACGGCGACCCGCACGCCCTTGCCGGTCAGGGCGGCCGGAACCCCGTAGGCGCTGCGGAGTTGCTGCGAAGTGTAGCCGCACCCGGCGTAAGGCGCCGTCCGGCCGTAGGCGGGCGGCAGATTCGTCGCCCGCCGCTGCCCGTAATACTCCGAGCAGGGCAACGTCGAGGCCGCAACGGACCCGGCCGATGCGGATCCGGCCGCGCGCGAGGCCGGGGTGGAGGTGCCCGCGCGGCCAGGTGAGGCCGGAGCGGTCTCGGCGCGGCCCGGCGCGGTGGGCGTGCCGCCCGCCGCGGGTTCGCCGCCGGAGCCGGGCAGGCCGATCTCGGTCGGCGCCACGGTCAGCACCGCCCCGGCGGCCCGCGCCGGCACGCTGAGCCGCGCCCCCGGCGGGGGCGCCTGCTCGGTGAGCGCACCGACCCGGTAGCCGTGCCAGACGGCACCGAACGCGCGCGCGGCCTCGGCCGCGCTCCCGCGCACCGACAGGTAATGCGGGTTCGCCGCGGTGACGTCCAGCCCGGTGGCGGCCAGCCAGGACCGCACCGCCGTGACCTGGGCGCGCGCCGGATCGAACCGCCGCCGCACCTCGGCGGGCGTCAGGTAGTGATGGAACAGCGCGCCGTGCGGGTCGGCGACCGCCGCCGCGTAGGCCGCGAGCCCATGCGGGTCGCGTCCGGTCAGGTACACCCGGGCGGCGATCGGCGCACCGGTCGGCGCCGGCCCCAGATCCGCGGAATCGGTGCCCCCGGCCTCCGGCGGCAGCGTCCACAGCGGCACGTAACCTGGCAGCGCGTGCCGCCCGCCTGCGGGGCCGGTCCCGGCCGCGAACGCGGCGGCGCTGGACGGAACTCCGGCGCACGCGATCGCGACGCCGGCCGCTGCGACGCTCAGGACGCCACCGCCCCGCGGACGGCGGCCGACCGGCGACGAAACGCGTATCGATCTCACCTTCCACAAGGCGTTCACCGTACGCCCGCCGCGGCCGTAGGACCGGCTGACTCATCCAGCTCAAGAACGCTGTTCATGCCATTGACGCTAGGAACCCGCGACTCAGCGCCACAATGGTGAGATCCCCCGTGAACGAGGTTCGGTTATTCCGAACCCGGGCTCGGCCGGTCCTCCATGGGTGCGGATCCCGATATCAAAGACGAGGTAGGGATTTGAACGTCCGCCATCGCGGCCGATCCCCGACGACACGTGCCGCGCCCCGAAGGCGGCTCTGCGGGGGAGGGGATGTTCGGTTGTGCCAGAGGCGGTGACGTGCCGGCTGGTCGCCTGCCGTCTCGGCCGGCGTATCGGTGATCCCCGGCCGGTTCGCGGGCGGGGCTCCCGGTCGTGGTGGCGCGCCGTTCTGTCGGTGCCGGGGGTGGAGCACCAAGACCAAGCATCCGAGCAGCCACGGAGCGACCACGGTCGCCAAACTGCCCTAAAACAGACACTGGGCGCTCCCGGTGGAACCGAGAACGCCCAGGTCGGGACGGGTGCGCCGCCAGGGACTTGAACCCCGAACCCGCGGATTAAGAGTCCGCTGCTCTGCCAATTGAGCTAGCGGCGCCTGCGATGTCCGTAACTCTAGCAGTCCCCATGCCCCGGCCATGCGCGCCTCGATCCGGCCGCCGCCACCGAGGTGACCATAGGGGCCGCCACTGTCGGTGACCGGTCGTGGACCTTGATCTCGCCGGTGATCCGGCCCGCTCGGGCGGAAACCGTTCAGAGTGTTTACAGAAAGCCGGTCCGATGATCTGATGCGGGGGACGGCAAGCCGAGCGTGCGAGGTGCCGATGCGTCTCCAGACATCACCGGTCCGGCGCTCGGCGGTGGTGTCCGCCCTGGCCACGCTCGCGACGGCCGTCTCGGTCGTCGTCGCCCTGCCGTCCTCGCCCGCCACCGCGGCCCCGGCGGCGGCCGTGACGGACGGTGCCGCCCGGTTCGAAGTGCTGACGCCAACGTTGATCCGTACGGAGTACGCCGGTGACGGCGTCTTCACGGACGCGACCACCTTCAACGCCGTGAACCGGTCGTTCACGCCGCCGGCGTACACCACGACGGTGACGGCGGACGGCTACCGGGAGATCCGCACCAGCGCGCTGACCCTGCGGTACAAGCAGAACAGCGGCCCGTTCACCGCGTCGAACTTAAGCGTCGCGATCACCGCGACGGGCACGACCGCGCGGCCGGCGTTCCCGTCGTACTGTCCCGTGTCGGTCGCATGCGAGGGCGAGAACGCGCTGCTGACGGGGAACGCGACGCCCGCCTACGACCACAAGGGTTACACGGGCACCGGATTCGCCTCGGGATACGAGCGCACCGGCAGCGGCGTGCAGTACGACGTCGACGTGCCCAGCGCCGGCACGTGGCGGCTCGCCGTCCGGTACGCCAACGCCACCGGCAGCGACGGCCAGTCCGCGACGCGTACGCTGACGGCGCACGTCAACGGCACCGTGGGGCCGCGGTTCAGCCTGCCGGCGACCGGTTCGTGGGACACCTGGTCCACGGCGTCGGTGAACGTCGGCCTGCGCGCCGGTGTCAACACGATCACCGTCGCCGAGGACGCCGCCGATTCGGGCCGCGTCAACCTCGACAGTCTCGCCGTCACACCGGCCACGGCCACGGGTTATCCGGCGCCGGCCACCGATCTGCGCACCACGGGCTACGGCGCGGGTCCGACCAGCCAGCTGGGCGGCTGGTACCGGTCGCTGGACAATCTCCCGAACGGCCTGCCGGACGCCGGCACGCTGCACCCGGGCATCCTGGACCGGGGCGGTTGGTACCTGCTGGACGACACCCGTACGGCGTTGATCGGCGCGAACCACACGGTCGGCGACCGGCCGGGCCACGGCGCACAGCCCTATCAGGACGGCTACTTCTTCGGGTACGGGCAGGACTACAAGCAGGCCCTGAGCGACCTCAACGCGCTGACCGGGGGAGCGAACCTGCTCCCGCAGACCGCGTACGGCGTGTGGTTCTCCCGGTTCTGGGGGTACAGCACCTCCGACTACCAGAACACGCTGCTGCCCGCCTTCCGGAGGAACTTCGTCCCGATCGACTGGCTCGTCGTCGACACCGACTGGAAGAAGCCGGTGGAGTGGGACGGGTGGAACTGGAACACGGACCTGTTCCCGGATCCGCAGGCGTTCCTCACCTGGACGAAGCAGATGGGGCTGGACGTGAGCCTCAACGTCCACCCCGAGATCGACGACAGCGATCCGAGGTTCCCGGCGGCGAACAGCGCCGCCGGCGGCCTGCCGGTCCAGCCTGACGGGCACACCCACTACTTCGACTGGTCGAATCCAGCGCACCTGGCCGCCTACCAGGGGCTGCACGCGCCGTTCGAGCAGCAGGGCGTCCGGGCCTGGTGGCTGGACTACTGCGGAGGGTGCGGGTCGTCGATCGCCTCGGATCCGCACGTCGCGCCGGACAACCTGATCAACCAGGCGTACGCCGACCACGACACCGGGCGAGGCCTGCGCGGGTTCGCGTTCAGCCGGATCGGCGGCACCGAGCACGGCGGCCTCGACGCCACGAACTTCCCGGTCGGCCCGTGGTCCGAGCGGCGCAACACCCTGGCGTTCACCGGTGACACGTACTCGACCTGGGACACCCTGGCCTACGAGGCGCGGTTCACCGCCGGGGAGGCCGCCGCCGGCCTGACCGGTGTGACACACGACATCGGCGGTTTTCACGGCGGTCACCTCGCCGACGACCTGTACGCCCGGTGGGTGCAGTTCGGCACCTTCCAGCCGGTGCTGCGGCTGCACTCCGACCACGGCGACCGGCTCCCGTGGGACTACTCTGGCGCGGCCCAGGCCGCGGCGCAGCGGTTCCTGCGCCTGCGGGAGGCGCTGGTGCCGTACACCTACACGATGGCATGGCAGGCGGCCCGGACCGGAGTGCCGATCGTACGGCCGATGTACCTCGACCACCCGGCCGCCGACGCCGCCTACAGCGCCTCCGGTGAGTACATGTACGGCGATGACCTGCTGGTGGCGCCGGTCACCACGGCGAATGACGCGAACGGGAACGGGTCGGTGTCGGTGTGGGTGCCGCCGGGCACCTGGAGCGACTACTTCACCGGCGCGACGTACACGGGGCCGGCGACCGTCACGATGACCGCCCCGCTGTCCCGGATGCCGGTGCTGGTCAAGGCCGGCGGCATCGTGCCCCTCCGTACCGACTACGTGAACGGTCAGAAGGAGCGACCGGCCGGCGGGCTCACCGTCAACGTCACCGCCGGCGCGGACGGCTCGTTCACCCTCTACGGCGACGCGGGGGAGGGCAACGGGTACGCGTCCGGGCAGTTCACCACCACCCCGCTGTCCTGGGCCGACGGCTCCCGCACCTTCACGGTCGGCGCCGCCACCGGCGGCTACCCGGGGGCGCCCACCGCCCGGGCGTACACCCTGCGCGTCGCCAACAGCGCCGCGCCCACCGCGGTCCTGATCGACGGAGTGCGGGTGCCGGAGACGGCGTGGGCGTACAACCGCAACAGCCGTACCGTCACCGTCACCACCGACAGCCTGCCGACCGGGGCGGCGCACACCGTGACGCTCACGGGATCCGCCGCGGACAACCCGGCCACCGGCGAGGTCGTCGGCGTCGGCGGCCTGTGCCTGGACGTACGGGGCGGTGTCGACGCGGACGGGCAGCCGGTCCAGGTCTACACCTGCAACCACACCACCGCGCAGCAGGCCGGCCACGCCGGCGACGACTCCGTGCGGTTGCTGAGCCGCTGCCTGACCGCCGGCGGCACGGCCGACGGCGCGCCGGTCACCATCGCCTCCTGTACCGGCGCCCCTGGCCAGTCCTGGACCCGCCGAGCCGACGGCACGCTGCTGAATCCCGCATCCGGCCGTTGCCTGGACGTCCCGAACTCCGACCGCGACCCCGGGGCCGTCCAGCTGCAGCTGTACGACTGTCTGGGAACCGACGGGCAGATCTGGCGGCTGCCGCCCGGACCGGTCACCGGCCCGGGCGGGCTCTGCGCCGACATCGCCGACGCCGACCCCTCCTCGGCCGGCGCGGTGCAGCTGTACACCTGCAACGACACCGACGCCCAGCGCTGGTCCACCCCCGGCGACGGAACCGTCCGGGTGTTCGGCAAGTGCCTGGACGTCAGCCACGGCGCCACCGCCGACGGCACCCCGGTCCAGTTGTTCGACTGCAACGGCACCGGCTCCCAGAAGTGGACCAGCCGGAGCGACGGCACCCTCTACAACCCGCAGTCCGGACGCTGCCTCGACGACCCCGGCAACCGGCAGCGCCCCGGCGACGCCCTGCAGATCTACGCCTGCAACACCAGCACCGCCCAGCGGTTCCGCCTGGGCTGATTCATCGCGTCTCCGGGAGGATCCGGCCGGCGACCGCCGCCGCCTCCGGAGCGCCCAGCTCCGCGTAGATGGCGTACGCCTCGCGCAGGTGCCGCTGCCGGAGATCGATCTTGCCCAGGTCATCGGCGAGGCCGGCGAACTCCACGAGCACCTCGGCCTGCCGCTGATGCGCGCGGGTCGTCCGAGCCGACTCCAGCGCCGTCTCCAGCACCTCCAGAGCGTCCTCATGGCGGCCGAGGCGGCGGTACGCGCGGCCGAGCCGTACGAGACAGTGCGACCGAAGATGACCCTCGTTCGGCTGCCGCGCGAACCAGGCGTCGGCGTCCACCAGGTACTCGACGGCCTCGCTGCAGTCCCCGGCGGCGAGGGCGGCTTCGCCCAGCCGACATGTCGTCATCGCCACCCCGCGTGCGTCGTCGCGGTCGTGGTAGATCGTACGAGCCGCGGTGAAGCGGCCGGCGGCGGTGGTGTGGTCGCCCTCACCGAGCGCGGCCAGGCCCAGCTGCTCCAGTGACGTGCCTTCGGCGTGGCGGTGACCGCTCAGCCGCGCGAGCACGAGCGCTCGGTCGGCCAGCGTCGCGGCGTGGCCGTGGTTCCGCCGGCCCAGCCAGGCGGAGGCCTGACCCTGGAGCATCCTGGCCTGGGCCTCGAGATCGCCGGCGGCCCTGGCCGCCCTGTCGCCGATCTCGTACATGGTGATCCACGTGCCGTAGTGACGGCGGCGGGAGAACAGCGGCCAGGCCGCTTCCGCGATCTGCCAGGACAGCGCGTGCAGGCCGCGCTGGTGCGTGGCGTTCACGAGGGCCAGGAGAGTGTGGCGCTCGGTCTCCAGCCAGTCCAGCGCGGTGGTCTCGGTGAACCGGGCGGCCGGAGGTTCGAGAAGGACGCGGCCGAGGCCCCAGCGGCTCGTCAGCGCCTGGTGGGCGGCGGCGGCCATGCGCAGCTTCCGGTAGGCGAGCCGGACCAGCGCGGCGAGAGGGTCATCGCCGATGCCGTACTCCTCGGCCATCGCCCGGGCGTGATCGAAGGCCAGGTCACCGAAGGCATACCGTCCGGGTGCCCTGCGCTCCAGCAGCCGGGCCTTGACGAGACGCTCCAGGTGGACGGCGGCGGCCTCGACTGTGCCGCCGGTGAGCGCGGCGGCGTCGTCGGGGGTGAGGTCGAGCCCCGGATGGTGGCTGGCCAGCCGATACGTACGGCGGGTCTCCTCGTCGGGCAGAGCCCGGTATGCGCTGTCGAAGGATCTGCTCATGGCTCCGTCGCCTGTCTCGGAAGCGGAATTGGGGTGCCGTTCAGGGGGTGGTGCGGGCGCTGGACGCCGCGGCGAGTTCGGCGGCGCGGCACAGGGCGATGAGGGTGTCCGGGTCGGACGCGTCGATGACCGTCGTCTGACGCGTGCACGCCCCGAACGCGCTCAGGCCACCGTGGTACGGCGCCCGCACGATGACCCAGCCGGGCAACCGGCGCTGCACCTGCGCGACGATCACCGCCCACTGCTCCTCACCCATCGGCGGACTCCTGAAGGCGTCCGGCGACGACGGCGGCGATCCGCCGCGCCGCATAGTCGATCTCGTCGGCGGGGGAGAACGGCTCGACGTCCGGCTCCGGCCGGGGCGCGCCACGTACGACGGGACGCGGACCGAGTTCGGTGAGTGCCGCGGGCAGCCTGCCGACGTACTCATCCACGCGCTGAGGGTCAGCCATGGGACGCCTCCGCGGCGCGTTGGAGGAACCGGCGGCTCTCCTCAACGATCAGGCGCAGGTGAGATGCGTGCAGGACCGAGCAGTCCCGCACGGTCGCCGTGCACACGGTGGTGCGTCTCTGACTCATGACGTGCCCCGTTCGCCTAACGTGATCGATCAGTCACGATCCGTTGCGGCAGTGACGGTATGACAGCCGGTCAGAGGCGAGGGGCACAGTTCGTACCCCTACGTTCAGACCATGAGGCCGATCTTGTCCGCGAGGGCGTTGGCCTCGCGTCGGATTTCTCGCGGTCCTCCGGTAGTGAACTCGAGCAGGAGCCGGCGCGCATGGCCGTTGTAACGAATCGTCTCCGGCGCGGCGACGTAAGCCTCTTTCAGGCTTCCGAGCGCGCTCTCCCGGTCGTTGTTGAGGTGATATGCACGTGCGACCTCGATGAGGTGCCGGCCTCGCCTGGGCTGAGACGGAATGAGCGGGCGCGCGGCGCGGCGAGCCTGCTGCCTGCTCTCGCCACCCTGGCGCAGTTCAACTGCGATAGTGACCGCGTGAGCGCCCATGATCGTGCGGCTGAATGACGTCATCCTGTCGTAGTAGTCCTGCGGCAGCCGATGCGCGGCATCGTTCGCCTCATCCCACATACGCCACGCCGTACCGCTCTCGCCCGCACGCGCGGCCGTGTAGGCGCGCGCGAACAGCAGCGCTCCCCACCTGGCGCGCAACCGGTGGTCAGCGTCGTCCATGTACGGGCGAAGCAGGTCCAGGGCTTGCTGATTGACGCCTTCGGCGATCTCGAACTCGCCCGCGTCCCGGTGAGCTTCGATGAGGAGCCACGCCGCGCCGCCGATCGCTTCAGGGGCATCGGCTTCTTGGGCGGCGGCCATCGCTCGCTCCGCGACGCGCCACAGCAGATCCGCAGCGGGTTGATAGGCAAGGAAGAACTGGGACAGGTTATAGACGTCTGCGAGCATCGCCTGAGCCTGCCGCCGGTCTCCGCTCTCATAGAACTGCACGGCGCGCTGCGTGTCCCTGATCAGGTCGGGGAGTAGCCGTCCGAGAACCGTTCGATGGTCGGGTGCGGCGTGGCGGGCGCGCCAGGCGGCATTGATGCGCGCCCGGAGATGGTCGAGTGGGGGAGGGGGTGCATCGGGAGGGACCAGGGCGTTGATGGCGTCGCGTACGGCAGGTAGAGCAGGATGCCCCGGGCCCGCGAACAGCTGGACGGGTACAGATTGATCACCGGTCAGCTCCGCAATGTCCCGAACGCGAAGTGCCTCCCCGAGACGGAGCAGAATGGGGAGTTTCGGCTGTTGCAGACGTCCAGCTTCGACCGCCTTGACCCAGCTTCCGGACTTACCGACGAGGGCCCCTAGGACATCTCGGGTCAAACCGCGACGGTTCCGCAGCAACTTGACGCGATCCCCGAATGTGAGGTCCGGCCCGACTGAATCCATTCTAGGCTCGGGCATGAGCCCTGCACCTCCTGAAGACTCGACGACCTCAGGTTACGGCATCGAGGCTCATATTTGCACCGACGCTCACTTCACCGGGATTTTCGATTTTTTGATGGCTGGCGAATTGCCGTGATGCCTATCGTTGCTCATACTGTCGCGTCGGAGTGGTGGTGGTTGTGGGGCATCACCTCTCACGATGGCCACCGTGATCTGACCAAGGTCTTCGGTGGGCCGGGCCCGGCAGCCGCTCCCGGCCCGGCCCGGCATGCCGCCATTACTCGATGGCTACCCGAAGACCCGCTGGACGGCCGTTCGAGCTCAGCCGGCAGAGGTGGTCATGGTGGTGCTGGCGTCGGGCTCGCTGTCGGTCGGCTTGGCATCGCCGCTGTGTGCGGCGACGAAGTCCTCGCCCAGCACATCCTTGGCCACCCGCAAATGATCGAGCTCTAGCTCTCCGCAGTCGGCGACATGGCCATCGATGGCCTTCATGATGCGCTCCACCGCGCCGTGGTCGTGACCCAGGCGCTGCTCGGCGTAGACGGCCACGCCCAGCTTGAGCAGCAGCTTCTGCGCGCGCCGGTGCTCGTTCCACTCCTCGATGGCCTCGACGCCGGAATCGAAGCCCTTCTCGGTGATGTCGAATGCCTTGGCAATAAAGCTCATATCGCACCTTTTCTGCGCTTGTGGTCCGTACCGTCGGACAGATGATCAGATATGCGCAGGCAAGATCATAGGGCTCGAGCCCACCACTCGATGCTCGACGACACGGGTGGCCCGCCGGCCCGCTGAGCCCTGGCCACCAGGGTGTAAGAGCGCGTAGGGCGAGCTCGGGCGAGGCTGCCGGTGTCCCGGCAGCCTCGCCGTGCCTCCCGCGAAGACGGCCTCGCCCGTTGTCCAGACCCCGGGCGAGGGGTTCATCTAGCTCAGCGGCTTGGCGGTGCAGTGGAGGTCCCTGGCCGGGAGCCTCCCGTCGGCGAGGAACGCGACGGTGGCGGCGTCGGCGCACGTCGAGCCCGCGTGGTAGACGTAGTGGCCGCCGTTGTCGACACCGACGAAGCTCGCACGGGAGCCCAGCGTCCGGCGCAGGCCGAGACCGGTTTCCCACGGGGTGGCGTTGTCGCGGCGGTTCTGCAGGATCAGGACGTCGCGGTGACCTCGCGAGGTGACCTTCACGGGCGCCTCGTTCGGAGCCTGCCAGAACGCGCACGGCCAGATGTTCTTCGGCATGCCGTCGGTGAGCGGCCAGGCCTTACGGTCGGCGGCGGTGTCGGCGGCGTACTTGTTGATGTCATGCGACCACGCGGCGTCTCCGCAGACGAGGGCCAGGAACATGCTGGTCTGGTTGTCCGCGGGCACACCGGGTTCGGCCGGGCTGGTGCTCGCTACCTGTGCCAGCACGGCCTTGTCCTGGTCCGACGGTTTCCCGTCGGCCAGGTCGGCCGAGGCCTTCCAGACCTGGGTCAGCACGGGGAGTGTCTCGTTGTGCAGCAGCAGTGAGTAGGTGACCTGCCGGAGAGTCAGCCCGTTCAAGGACATGTTCGTGCCCGGCAGCGGGGCGGGCTCACGGTCGAGGCGGTCGGCCAGGGCCAGGTAGTTCCTGGTCACCGTGGGGACGTCGGTGCCGAACCCGATGCTGTCGTTGTGCGCGGCCGCGACGCGGGCGGCGTCGGGGAACCGGTCGGCCATGCCCTTGTTCCAGCTGGCGGACTGCTTCTGCCAGACGAGGTTCGGGTCGACGTTGCCTTCGAGGATCATCCGGTCGGTGTTGCCGGGGAACAGCGCGCGATACACCGCGCCGAGGTACGTGCCGTAGGACTGGCCCCAGTAGGAGATCTTCTTCTCTCCCAGGGCTCGGCGGACCCGGTCCAGGTCCCGCGCGGTGTTCGGGGTGGTGAAGAACCTCAGGTCGTCCCCGACCGAAGAGGCGCACTGCCGTGCGGTCGTACGGGCCTGGGCTACGTTGGCGGTGATCGAGCCGTCGGCGGCGGGGTAGGGGAGCAGGTTCGCCAGGTTCGGGTCGTTCAGGTGGCAGCTGATCGGCGCGCTGTGCCCGACCCCGCGCGGGTCGAATCCGATCAGGTCGTACCGGTCGAGGACGGACGCCGGCAGGGTCGGCGCCATCTGCCCGGGCATGTCCAGGCCCTCCAGGGCCGGCCCACCCGGGTTGAGCAGCAGCGCGCCCCGCCGCTTGCCGGGCTTGGCCGTGGCGATCCGGGACACCGCGATCGAGATGCTCTTACCTCCCGGGTGCCGATAGTCCAACGGCACCTTCACCGTTCCGCACTTTTCCCGCGGATCCCTCGTCGCTCCTTCCGCGAGTGGCGGACAGGCTCCCCACGCGATCGCGTTCTTGTCCGAGGCGGCCGAGACCGGAATCGTCGTCTGAGCGGCCGCCTTGCCCGAATTGGCATCCGGGTTGGACGAACACGACGTCATCATGCTCGCCAGCACCCCGATGCCGGCCAGCATCGTCACCGCGACGGCGCTCCTCGCCTGGGAGTTGCCGAGTGGAAGAACGTTTCTCATCGTCGAGTCATGCCTTTCGAACAGGTGTGTGCCACGAATGGGATGTACGGGACGGCCGACGCGTCGGCCGATGAACCAAAGCCATGAGGCGGAACGGAATACCGCGCTTCACCTCGTGGGAGACGGAATCTCAGAGATGCTCAGGCCGGGGTCGGTGCGGCAGACGCCTTGCGCCGGCGAATGCGGCCGCGGCGCCGGGCCTGACGCAGGAGCAGGACCGTCGTGGTCCCACAGACCAGGAGTGCGATGATGCTCGCCTCGGGGCCGAAGCTGCCGCCGCTCAGCACCGACGAGCCGGACGCCGTGCCCTTGAACAGACCCAGCGTGTGGTCGGACGAGCCGGAGACGTTGGTCCCGAAGATGCCGCCCTCGGCGAAGTTCCAGCCCAGGTGCAGCCCGATCGGCAACCACAGCGTACGGGTGACGGTGTAGGCCGCGGCGAGCATCAGCCCGCCCTCGATGGCGATGGAGGCCGCGCCGTAGAGCGTGGCGCCGGAGTTGATCAGATGCAACGCCCCGAAGAGGATCGCGGAGACCGCCATCGCGCCCCACGTGCCGGTCTTCTCCTCCACGATGCGGAACAGCACGCCGCGGAACATCACCTCTTCGGCCACGGCCACCGCGCACGTCATACCGAACGCGCCGATGGCGGCGGCGAGGTTGCCCCACCCGTGGATGCCGTACCCGCCGAAGACCGCGATGACCGCGATGGTGATCGAGAACAGCCCGATCCCGAGCAACGTCCCGCGGCGTACCTCGGCGGCCGCGCCGGGCCGTCCCACCTCGTCCGCGTCGCGGCGTTCGAGGACGCGCACCATCGTGGCGTACCCCAGCAACACGAGCCAGGCGAGAAGCGGCCCGACCAGAACCCCCACGATCAGGAGCGCGACGGCGTTGCTCTGTACGCCTGCGTAGATCGAGCCGATGACGCCGTCGGCCACCACGCTCAGCACCAGCAGGACGACCAGGCGCACCCACGCCGGTCGCGGCCCCCTCTGGGGCTTGTCCTCGGGCCGCTGCTCGACCCCTTCCTGCACCGCCGTCGAATCGGCGCGGTTCCTCACGATGGCCTCCGTCAGATCGCGGCCTCGGATGCAGGCCGAACTGCCGGAAACGCTACGGATGGCAGGGCCGGGGAGTCATCGCGCCGACGTGGGCGATCCGGCTAGCTCGCTCGGGGGATAACGCCGGTCAGTACCCGCTGACCAGGCCGTTCTGGTAGGCGAAGACCACTACCTGCACACGGTCGCGCAGGCCGAGTTTGGTCAGGATGTGCGAGACGTACGTCTTAACGGTCTCGTGGCTGATGACAAGGGCGTCGGCGATCTCGCCATTGGACAGGCCGCGCGCGATCAGCGTCAGCACCTCACGCTCCCGGCCGGTCAGCGGCTTGAGCGGGTCCCATTCTCGTTCCGCGGCGCGGACCCGCGAGCCGAACCGGCCGATCAGCCGGCGGGTCACGGCGGGCGCCAGCAGCGCCTCACCGGCCGCGATGGTGCGCACGGCCGACACCAGCTCGTGCGGCCGCGAGTCCTTGAGCAGAAAGCCGCTGGCCCCCGCGCGGATCGCGTCGTAGACGTACTCGTCGAGATTGAACGTCGTCACGACCAGCACCTTCACCGGGTCGGCCACGTCCGGGCCGGCCAGCAGCCGGGTCGCCGCGATGCCGTCCAGCAGCGGCATCTGGATGTCCATCACCATCACGTCCGGACGCAGTCGCCGGGCGAGCTCGACCCCGGCCCGGCCGTCCTCCGCCTGACCGACCACCTCCAGGTCGGGCTGGGCGTTGATGATCGTGACGTAGCCGGCCCGGACGATGCTCTGGTCGTCGCAGACCAGCACGCGGATCGGGTCTCCCGCCGCCTGCGGGTCGGGCATGGTCACCGCCCGCCTCCCGCCGGGATGCGGGCGTGCACGGTGAAGCCGCCGTCCGGGCGGACACCGGCCCGCAGCTCGCCTCCGACCACACTGACCCGCTCCCGCAGCCCGGTCAGCCCGCGTCCGTCGGCCGAGCGCGGCGCGGCGCCGCCGGAGCCATGGGAGCCATCCGTGCTCACCTCGATGTCGACCTCGGCGGCGTCGTGGCGGACCCGGACGACCGTACGGCGGCCGGGCGCGTGCTTGAGGGCGTTGGTCAGCGACTCCTGTACGACCCGGTACGCCGCGAGCTCGGCGCCGCGGGTCATCGGCCCCTGCTCGCCCACCTCGCTCAGCTCGATCGGCTGTCCCGTCGAGCGGGTCTCCTCCACCAGGTCCCGCAGGGCCCCGACCGCCGGCTCGCGCTCCGGCTCGTCGTCCACCGGGTCGAGCACGCCGAGGAAGTAGCGCAGCTCGGCCAGCGTACGGCGGCCGGTCTCACCGATCTCGGTCAGCCCGCTCACCACCTGCTTGGGCGAGTCGGTGGCGAGGAACGTGGTGGCGTCCGCCCGGATCACCATGTTCGTCACATGGTGGGTCACCACGTCGTGCAGTTCCCGGGCGATGCGCGCACGCTCCTCCCTGATCGCCGCGCCGGCGGCCTGCCGCCGGTGTTCGGCCTCCTGCCGGGTACGCGCCCGCATCCAGGCGCCCAGCGACCAGCTGCCGGCATAGACGATCAGAAAGAACGCGACGAAGTCGGCCGGGCGTTCGGGCGAGCCCTGGGCCACCACCACGACCACGAGGACGACGTACCCGGCGATCCCGGCGACGGCCGGCACCCGGCGAAAGCGGTCCTGGTATGCCCCGACGCTGTACAGCGCGACGATCAGGCCCTCGCTGGCGAACGTGGGCGGATAGCCGAGGATCTCGTGGACCGCGAACGCGGCGGCGATGACCGTCAGACACGTACCCGGCCGGATGCGGCGCCCGGCCAGGGGAACGCACTGGGCGAACAGCAGCACCAGGGCGAGTCCGTCAACGGGGCGGCGGACGTTCTCCGCCATGATCATGCCCTCGTGCGCCACGCCGGGGGTGAACGCCAGGGCCGCGAAGAGCGCTGCCAGCGCACCGTCACGCACGGCCAGCCCGCGCGCCCGCCACCATCTCCCGATCGGCAGGACCCGATCCGGCATCGCCAGCATCTTCCCGAACACGCAGAAAGCCTAACGGCCCGCGCTGGGCGATTTCCGCGAGTTTCTGACTGTTGACGGCCCCCGGGTCAGGGGTGTAGGCGCTGGACGAGAAAAGGTCGCGTACGGGGGTGAGTACGCTGGGTCCGCGGCGTACGCCGAGATGTCCTCGACCGGATTCTGTTCGTCGACGCCGCGCATCTGCGAGAGGTGCGCGCCAAGTACGCGGATCATTTCAGCTACGCCGGCCGCACCGCGCTCAAGGACCAGGCCAGTCCGTTGAGAGCGTTACCCGACTCTGACGACGCCGACATGAAGGTCGTCCGATAAGACCGGCTCAGTGGTTTGATGCACGAATACTCCCAGGTCACAGAGGATCGCCGAGTTTCAGGCGCCGGCAGCTTGCTGCGCTCCTCTCTGTCAGACAAGATTGTCTTTCTAGAAGGAAGGCATGAGTTTGAGGTCTCTGGACGCGTCCGATCCTCGGCAGGTCGGGCCCTATCGGATGTTCGCCGAGCTCGGCCGGGGCGGGATGGGCCGGGTGCTGTTGGGCAGCGGCCTGGACGGACGGCTCGTCGCGGTCAAGCTCGTGGACGAGCAGTACGTCGACGACGACGGATTCCGCGCCCGGTTCCGGCGAGAGGTCCGGGCGTCGCGGCAGGTCGCCGGGGCCTACACGGCGGCGGTGATCGACGCCGATCCCGAGGCGCCGACTCCCTGGCTGGCCTCGGTGTACGTACCCGGTCCCGCGTTGCATACCGCCGTCGCGCGAACGGGGGTGCTGGATGCCGAGGCGGCGCTGCGGCTCGCTGCAGGGCTGGCCGCCGCGCTGATGGAGGTACATCACGCGGGCTTGGTGCATCGCGACCTCAAGCCCTCGAATGTGCTCCTCACCCACGACGGTCTGCGCGTCATCGACTTCGGCATCGCCCGGGCCGCCGAGGGCAACGGCACCCGGGTCACCCGGACCGGGGTGCTCATCGGCACCGCCGGCTACATGTCACCCGAGCAGGCGCGTGGCGAGTCACTCGGCTCGGCCAGCGATGTGTTCTCGCTCGGCTCGGTGCTGGTGTACGCCTGCACCGGGCACGGCCCGTTCGAAGCCGACAGCACGCCGCGGATTCTGCACAACGTGCTCACCGCCGAACCCGAGCTCGGCGGGCTGCCGGAGCGGGTCAGGGAGCTGGCGGTGGCGTGCCTGGCCAAGGATCCGGCTGGTCGGCCGACACCCGAGCAGCTGCTGGGCCGGATCGGCGGGGTGGCGCCGGCGGCCCGCCCATGGCCGTCGGCGGTGCATGCCCTGATCGCCGCCCAGCAGGGCGAGGTCGACCGGCTGCTGCCCGACGGGCCGCCTGCCGGCCCGCCGATCCCCCCGGCCCACACCACGGTGGACCAGGCGCCGCCCGCCGGGTTCAGCCGCCGGCGCTTCCTGGCGGCGGGCGGGGCGGCCCTCGGCATCGCGACGGCCGCGGGCGGCGTCGTCTGGGCCTCGTCGGGTGGCAGCGGTTCCAAGAAGCGGAAGACCGGCACCGGAAAGTCGGCCACGGGCGCGACACGGCGGCCGGTGGCCACGCTGAGCAGCGACGTCCCGCTCGACGACCTGCGCTACAGCCCGGACGACAGCCTGCTCGTGGCGATCGGCGGCGACGGCGCGGTACGAATGTTCGACGTCGCCGCGCGGCAGCCCTCCGGAGACCCGATCAAGGGCGGCACCGGTGACAAGGCGAAGATCTTCGCCGTCGCCTTCGACGAGGTCGGCGACACGCTGGCTACCGCCGGCGACGGCGTCAAGCTCTGGGACGTCAAGACCCGCCGGCAGGTCGGTGCCCTGACGGTCCCGCTCATGGCGAGCGTGGACGCCCCGGGCCCGGCGCACGACGTCGGCTACAGCCCCGACGGCCGGCTGTTGGGGGGCGCCGGCATGGACCTGATCCAGATCTGGGACGCCCGAACTCACGCGTCGGTCGGCAGGGTCGACTACGGCGATGCCAACCTCATGTCCAAGGTGTGCTTCACCGGTGATGGCAAGCTCCTGGCCATCCCGGACCAGACCGCTGTGAAGATCTACGACGTCGCCTCTGGCCGGCAGTCCGGGCAGTCACTGCTCGGCCACACCGCACACATCATCGCCGCGCTGGTCAGCCCGGACGGCCGTACCCTCGCGACGGCGGCCTACGACTCCACCGTCCGGCTCTGGGACGTGCCGACCGGCCGCGCGGTCGGCCGGCCGATCACCGTCGGCTCGACGACCATGGTCGAGTTCCTCGCCTTCAGCCCGGACGGGCACACTCTGGCCGGCGGCACCAGCAACGGCGACGCGTACCTCTGGAACGTGACCACGCAACGCCCGGTCGGCCGGCCGATCGCCCTCGGTGGCGAGGTCACCGGCGTGGCATTCGACGGCGAGGGACGCACCCTGGCCACCCTGAGCAAGCGGACGATCCAGTTCTGGGATCTCGCCGCCCTCGCCCGGGGCTGATATCGATGCGTCCCCTGTCCCTCACCGACCCGCCCTGGATCGGGCCGTACCGGACGCTGGCCGAACTCGGCCGCGGCGGGATGGGCCGGGTCTTGCTCTGTTCGGGCCCGGACGGCCGGCTGGTCGCGGTGAAGCTCGTTCACGCGCGGCTCCTGAGCGCGCCCGGCTACCGGGACCGGTTCCGCGCCGAGGTGATGGCGACCAGGATCGTCTCCGGTGCCTACACGGCGCCGGTGATCGGCGCCGACCCGGACGCGCCGGTGCCCTGGCTCGCCTCGGTCTACGTCCCGGCGCCGTCGCTGCGTGAGGCCGTACGGGCCGCCGGGCCGCTGCCCGAGCCCGCCGCACGGCGGCTGGCGGCCGGGTTGGCCGCCGCGCTGCGTGACATCCATCGCGCAGGGCTGGTGCATCGCGACCTCACGCCGGGGAACGTGCTGCTGGCGGCCGATGGTCCGAAGGTCATCGACTTCGGGATCGCATCGGCCGACGGCATGGCCGGCGACGCCACCGGCACGCCGGCCTTCATGTCGCCCGAGCAGGCCCACGGCGGGCCGCCGACGGCGGCGGGTGATGTCTTCGCGCTCGGGTCGGTGCTGGTGCTGGCCTGCACCGGCCGCGGCCCGTTCGACGGCCCGGGCGCCATGCAGACGCTCTACAACGTGGTCCATGCCGAGCCGGAGCTCGGCGGTGTGCCGGGCGCGCTCCGCCCGGTCGTGGCCGCCTGCCTGGCGAAGGCGCCCGGCGACCGGCCGTCGCCGGGCCGGCTGCTGGAGCTCCTCGGTCAGGTGGCGCCGGCCGCCCGGCCCTGGCCGCCCGCCGTCCATCAGCTGATCGATGACCGGCAAGCCGAGCTCGCCCGGCTGCTCGCAGGTACGCAGCCCACAGTGGTCGATCCCGTCCGGGTGCCACGGCGCGGCCGGTTGCTGGCCGTCGGCGCGGCGCTGACCGTCGCCCTGCTGCTCGGGCTCCTCATTTGGACGCCCTGGTCGGGTTCGGCCCGCAAGCGCGCGCCGCACCCGGCCACCCCCTCCGTTTCACCCTCGCCGCCCAACTGGACGCTACGCGGGCACACGTCCTGGGTCATGGCGGTGGCGTTCAGCCCCGACGGCAAGACGCTGGCCACCGCGGGCGACGACGCGACGGCCCGCCTGTGGGACGTGGCCACACACACCGAGCGCGGCACGCCGGACCGGCATCCCGACGGCGTGAACTCACTGGTGATCTCGCGGGACGGCACCGCGCTCTACACCGGCGGCGACGACGGGTACCTGCGCATCTTCCCCATGTCCGGGCACGGCAGGCCCAGCGGCGTGAACCTGGACGGAGGCGCGATCGAGGCGATGGCGCTCGCCCCCAGCGGGAACCTCCTGGCCCTGGAGCCGGACGGCTACATCCAGCTCTTCCCGCTCGCGGGCAAGGGCATGCCGACCCAGGCGGCCCGGGTGCAGTCCGGCAACGTCACCGCGCTGGCCTTCAGCCCGGACAGCCGGGTGCTGGCCATCGGCACCACTGGCAAAGAGGAAGACCTGGACACCCACAACACCAAGGGTGTGGTGGAGCTGTGGGACCTCACCGCGAAACGGCACGTTACACCGGACCTCACCGGCTACGACGGCTGGATCTCGAGCGTGGCGTTCAGTCCCGGCGGCCGCACGCTCGCCGCCGCCGGCGGTGATCGGGTACAGGTATGGGACCTGACCGGCCATCAGCCGGCCGGCGCGTCGATTCACTGCCGGGCGACCTGCCGGGCCGTCGCCTTCAGCCCGGACGGCAGGCTGCTCGCCTTCTCCGACGGCGCCGACGCCCGGCTGCTGACCGTGGCCGACCAGCGGCAGTCCGGACCCACCATCACCGGCCACACCGCCGGCATCACCAGCCTGGCCTTCAGCCCGGACGGCAAGCTGCTGGCCACCGGGTCCTACGACGACACTGCCCGGATCTGGCAGCTCCACCGCTGACGCGCAGACCTTCCAGGGCCGACTGGACGTGAGGACGGTCATCTCGCCCGACCTGCTATCCGACCGGCTCAGGCCCCCACACGCCGAGCAGGTTCGATGAGACGGAACACCAAGCGGGCAGGACGGCCACGCAGAGCGCTCCGGCGCCCGAAGCCGCCATCACCAAGGCACCCGAACCTGGGTAGACGACGTTGCCGACCACATCCGGCATCCGAGCGACCATGGAGCGACCACCGTTGCCGAACCATTTCAAAACAGACACTGGGCGCTCCCGGAGTACCGAGAGCGCCCAGGTCGGGACGGGTGCGCCGCCAGGGACTTGAACCCCGAACCCGCGGATTAAGAGTCCGCTGCTCTGCCAATTGAGCTAGCGGCGCTTGCGACGTCCGTAACTCTAGCAGCCCCCTTGCCCTAGTTGCGAATTGATTGACCCGCCCCCGTCGGCCCAGGTCAGCGGGGCTGGGGGCGGGCCCGCCAGAGGGTGATCGCGGCCGCTCGGGAGCCGACCCGGAGCTTGGCGTAGATCCGGTTCACGTGGTTCTTGACCGTCTTCTCGCTGAGGAACAGCTCGCGTGCGATCTCGCCGTTGGAGCGGCCGCCGGCGATCAGGTCCATGACCTCCGCCTCGCGGGCGGACAGGTCGAGGTCGGCGCGGCCGGCGTCGCGGAAGATCTCGAGGAGCTCCCGTGGGGTGAACCGGTCGGGGGTGAGGTGGGCGCTCGCGCCCTCGCGGAGGGCCGCCGTCGCGGCGTTGGGCTCGGAGCAGACGACGAAGACGCGCGCCCTGCGGCTCAGAGAGGCCGCGTGAGCGGCGAACTCCGGGCCGAGGATCACGAGATCGGGTCGGAGGCGTTCCGCGGCCTCCAGGGCCTCTCCCGGCGCGGTGGGCTCACCGGGCTCGTTGACCACATTGAGCTCGTCGCTGTCCTCCAGCACGGAGAGGAGGGCGGGGTCGCCGTCGACGACCATGACACGGAGCGGCAGCGGACCGTCGGAACTCATCCTGCCTCCGGGGGATTCGGTCACGGCGGGGGCGTGATCCGGGAGGGGTCGGGAGACGAAGGCCGTGGGACGCCGGAAAAGGCCGACGGCCCCGGCGCGTGCGCGCCGGGGCCGTCTTCTTGGGGTGAGTGAGGGGACTTGAACCCCCGACACCCAGGACCACAACCTGGTGCTCTGCCAACTGAGCTACACCCACCATGTCCGCACGAGGCGGCGTGATGAAGTGTAGCGGCTTCCGGGACCTCATCGCTCACCGATATTCGTCGCGATGGCGCGGGCCGTCTCGGAGTCGGGTCCGGGCTGGGGGACGAACACGGCCTCGCGGTAGTAGCGGAGCTCGGTGATGCTCTCGGTGATGTCCGCGAGGGCGCGGTGGCCGCCCTTCTTCTCGGGGCTGGCGAAGTACGCCCGGGGGTACCAGCGCCGGGCCAGCTCCTTGATCGACGACACGTCGATCATGCGGTAGTGCAGGTGGGCGTCCAGCGCGGGCATGTCACGGGCGAGGAAGGACCGGTCGGTCGCGATGGAGTTGCCGCACAAGGGGGCCTTCTTGACCCCGGGGACGTGGGAGCGGACGTACTCCAGGACGCGGTTCTCCGCCTCCGCCAGGGTGATGCCGCCGGGCAGCACGTCGAGCAGCCCGGAGGTCGTGTGCATGTCGCGCACGACCTTCGACATCTGCTCCACGGCCTCCTCGGGAGGCTTGATCACCAGGTCGATCCCCGCGTCGAGGATGTTGAGCTCACTGTCGGTCACCAGGGCGGCGATCTCGATCAGCGCATCGCGCCGCAGGTCGAGCCCGGTCATTTCACAGTCGATCCAGACCAGCCGGTCGTTCATGACCTTCACCATAAGTCCTGTCAGGACACTTTGAGTGAGGTCAGGAGCAGATCGAGGTCGCCCTGGCGCTTGTGGCTGTCCGGAATCGAGACGTAGAACTCCGCCGGCGCCTGGCCGTTCCCGCGGTCGACGAGCACGAGCGCGGCCGTCTCCGTACGGAAGTTCCAGTGCTGCGACGCGGCCTGGGGGAAGGTCAGCCGGACCTTGAGGAGCCAGCCGTCGTGCCCGCCGACGGGGTGGGACTCGGAGGCCAGCTCCTGGCGGGTGTGGGCGGGGTAGGAGCCCGGCTCCAGGGCCGCGAACACGGTCCTGGCCTTGGTCTGCAGCGGGTCGGTGGAGATGTCGGTGCTGACGCCGCTGTAGGCGCTGGCGACGTACGGCTCGCCGTTCTGGAAATCGGCCATGACCTGGGCGGTCTCACCCTGGTCGAAGCCGAGCTTGCCGAGGCCGCCGGTCGCGGTGACGGCCTCGGTGCGCCACGCGCCGCCGAGCCGGGGGTAGGAGATGCCCGCCTGGGCGTCGGTGATGGTCGCGACGACCGGGGACCGGCCGGCCTTGTCGTCGCCGCCGCCGAAGATGTTCGTGGCGAGCAGGACGACGACGACCGTGATGATGATCACAGCGGCGGCACCGCCGCCGATCAGGAGGGGGAGCCGGCTTCGCCGGGTCCGCGGTCCGGGCTGGGTCCACGGCGGCGGGGCCGCCTGCCCCGGGCCCGCTCCCGGCCACCCTGGGGCGAATCCCGGGTTCGTTCCCTGCCATCCCGGGGCGGCCCCCGGGGCTGCTCCCTGCCATCCCGGGGCGGATCCCGGGCTCGCGCCCTGCCATCCCGGGGCGGATCCCGGGCTCGCGCCCTGCCACGCCGGAGCGGCTCCCGGGCCGGAGCCCGGCCACGCGGGCGCGGTTCCCGGTCCCGCCTCCGGCCACGCCGGGGCGGGAGCGCCCCAGGCCGGTGCCGCGGGACCGGCTCCGCCGGGGGCCTCCCATGCCTGCGTCTCGGGTCCGGCCGCGCCGGGACCTCCCCACGCCTGGGGCGCCGGCCCCGCCGGAGCGCCCTCTGCCTGCGCCTCAGATCCGGCCGGCGTCCCCTCGGCCCGCGCAGAAGGTCGGGCCGGGCTTCCCCCGGTCCGCGCCTCGGGCTCGGCCGGGCTTCCCTCGGCCTGCCCCTCGGGTCTGTCCGGGGTCTCCTCCGCCTGCGTCGCGGGCCCGGGCGGGTCCGGATTCCCCTCGGCCTGCCCCGCCTGGGGGTCTTCGCCCAGTGATCGGGTCGTCTGGGTCCACTGCCGGCCGTCCCACCAGCGCAGAAGGCCCGGATCGCCGTACGGATCGCGGTACCAGCCCGGAGGAGTCATGGGGTCAGGGTAAGTGGCCTATGTCACGCTTCGGAATACCTGATCCCAGGTCGTAGCCGGGGGTCGGGGACCGGCTCGCCGATCACCTCCCGGACCGGCAGCACGCCCGCCCAGACGTCCAGCGCGTAATCCTCCTCGTCATCCCCGGGCGGGCCCTGACGCGTCTTCACCGACGCCTCGTCGAGCGACAGGGCGAGGACGGCGGTCGCGGCGAGTTCCTTGCGGGTGGGGCGGCGGGCGGCGTCCCAGCGGCCGGGGGTGAGGTTCTCGACGATGGCGCGGAGACCGGTGAGCTTCTCGTCCGGGTCGGTGACGAGGCGGGGCCGGCCGTAGATCACGGCGCTGCGGTAGTTGATCGAGTGGTGGAAGACGGAGCGAGCGAGGACGAGCCCGTCGACGTGGGTGACCGTGACGCAGATCTCATCATCGGTCCGCAGGCTGACGGCGCCGGTCGAGCCGTGGAGGTAGAGGGTGTCCCCGTCGCGGCCGTACCCGGTCGGCAGCACGCGCGGCGCGCCGTCGACGATCACGCCGAGGTGGCAGATGCGCGCGGCGTCGAGGAGGTCGTACAGCGCCTGCCGGTCGGTGGCGGCGCGCTCGGAGAGGCGGCGGACGCGCGTGCGCTCGGTGGGGGAGAGCGGCGCCCCGCCGGAAGGTGCCTCGGAGATCGGCGAAGTCGTCATGGCCACGACGGTAGGGTCGAAGTGGCCTGACAGGTATGGCCACTTCCTAGCGGAAACAGGGGACCACTTTGTCGCGGGACCACTTCGACCTGCCCCTCGTCGTCGATCGCGACGCCGGGACGCCGCTCAGCGTCCAGCTGGGCGGGCAGCTGCGCGCGGCGATGGGCGAGGGGCGCCTGAAGGCCGGGGAACGCCTCCCGTCGAGCCGGGCGCTGGCGTCCGCCCTGGGAGTCAGCCGCACCGTGGTCACCGAGGCGTACGAGCAACTGTACGCCGAGGGCTGGATCGAGGGCCGGCACGGATCGGGCACGTACGTCGCCGACATCTCCGGCGTCGCCCCGCCGGGCGGCGGGTTCCTCCGTGCGGTCCCGCCGGTGCCGGCCGACCCGGCGCCGGCCGGCGGGGCCGCCATCGACCTGCGGCCCGGCGTCCCCTGGGTGCACGGGCTGGACACGCCCGCGTGGCGGCGCGCGTGGCGGCTGGCGGGGACCGTGACCCCGGACGGGCGGCCGGATCCGCGCGGCCTGCCGGGGCTCCGCGCGGCGCTCGTCGACTACCTGCGGCGCAGCCGCGGCGTCGCGTGCCCGGTGGAGCGGATCCTGGTGACGCGGGGCGCGACGAACGGCCTGGACCTGCTCGGGGCGGCCGTGCTGCGGCCCGGCGACCGGGTCGGTGTGGAGGAGCCGGGGTACACCAAGGCGCGGGCGACGCTGGCGGCGCGGGGCGCGGAGGTGGTGCCGTGCCCGGTGGACGGGTCCGGGCTGATCGTCGACGCGCTGCCCGACGGCCTCCGCGTCGTCTACACGACCCCGTCGCACCAGTACCCGCTCGGCGGCCGGCTGCCGGTGCCGCGCCGTCAGGCGCTGGTGGCGTGGGCGCGGCGCACCGGCGCGCTGATCGCCGAGGACGACTACGACAGCGAGTTCCGGTACGACGTGGCGCCGCTGCCCGCGCTGTACGGGCTGGATCCCGAGGTGACGGTGTACCTCGGCACCACGGCGAAGACGCTGGCGCCCGACGTCGGCGTCGGCTGGCTGGTGGCGCGCCCGGACCTCGTCGCGGCGATCACGGACCTGCGGGATCGGGTCAACGACCGTACGGCGATGGTGCCGCAGGAGGCGGTGCGCATCCTGATCGAGCGCGGCGACCTCGACCGGCACGTGCGGCGGATGCGGGCGGAGTACGCGCGGCGCCGTGCGGCCGTGGTCGAGGCGCTCGGCGACCTTCCGCTGCGCGGGGAGACCGCCGGGCTGCACATCGTCCTCGAACTGCCACCGGACGCCGCGACCCGGGTCGTCGAGCGCGCGGCGGAGCACGGTGTCCTGCTCGACACGATGGAGCGGCGGTTCGGCGGGCCGCCGGTCGTGCACGGCCTCGAGATCGGCTACGGCGCCGCCGCGCTCGCGCAGGTCAGGACCGGCTGCGCGCTCGTACGTGCGCTGGTCCGGGAGGCTCTATCCGGTCCGGCGCGTGCGGCCGCCGGCTAAGCAGGGCGTCCGGGTTGGCCGAGGCGGTCTCCTCACCGGGCGCCACCCGGGGCCGGGGAATTCCCACGGGCGCCTCCGGGCCGGTGATCTTCCGGGTGTCGATCCGGCCGGGGTCCGAGGAGGTCGCCCCGGGCACCTGGGACGCGCCGTAGTGCCCGCCGCGCGCCCAGGGCCGGCGCCCGCGGACGGCGTCGTACGCCTCCGGCCGGGGCAGCGGCGGGCCGGCGGGCCACCGGCGCGGCACGTGCCAGCCGTCGAGCCAGACGACGATCCGGTCCAGGCCGTTCAGGGGGCCGGTCGTGAACGGCTCGTGGGAGAGCCCGACGACGACGATCTGGAGGCAGGCGCGGCCCTCGCGGCCCACCTCGTCGGGGAGGAGGTTCGCGGCCCGCGTGGCGGGCACCATCTGCACGATCTCGCCGCTGCAGGGGTTCCACACGAGGTGGGCGCTGTGTCCCTGCTGCTCCAGGCGCTGGGCCACGGAGCGAGCGGAGATCCGGCGCGGGTCGTTCTCGCTGGTGTGCCAGACCGCACGGGGCGCGCCGCCCTTGAGCGATCCGCCGTCATACGCGGTATGCAGGCGTCCGGCGCCAGGCAGCCATGCGTCGGCCACGTCTGTTCCCCTTCATCGGGTCGGGTCCTTGCCTGGATGGTGTTTCGGCTGATTGGGAGATTCGCCCTAGTTGAGGCGGTTCTGAGGGTTTGGGTCACCTTTTCTCGTTCTGATACCCCGACGGGCCGAATGCCTACCCTTCGTCACCCTTCGCCACTCCCTACGGCCGGATCCGGACGGAGCGGGGCCGGTTGGCGCCGGTATCCCGAGTCGCGTTCTAATAGGCGCTACACGGTGCTGAGAGGCGCTGAGCGGCGCGCGACCGGCCGGCCGTACGCCGTGTACGGAAAGGGAGGGACCATGACCGAGCGGGTGGCCGGAGTGCCCGGGATCGATGTCCCGCGGTTGTCGTCCTGGCTGGCGGACCACCTGCCCGGCGGCGACGTCCCGATCACGGGCATCGAGATGCTCGCCGGAGGCCGCTCCAACCTGACCTACCTCCTGCGGCTCGGCGAGCGGCGCGTCGTGCTGCGCCGCCCGCCGCTCGGCCACGTGCTGCCGACCGCCCACGACATGCGCCGGGAGCACACCGTGCTGTCCGCGCTGACCGGCAGCGACGTCCCGGTGCCCACACCCCTGGCCCTGTGCGTGGACGAGGAGGTCATCGGCGCGCCGTTCTACGTGATGGAGCACGTCGAGGGCCGGGTGCTGCGGACCGTCGAGGACGCCGCGGACGTCACCCCGGAGCAGGCCCGCGCCCTCAGCGATCGCCTGGCGGACGCGTTCGCCGCGATCCACCTGCTCGACGTCGACAAGGCCGGCCTCGGCGGATTCGGCCGGCCGCAGGGGTACATGACCCGCCAGCTCGCCCGCTGGCGCAAGCAGTGGGACGCCTCCTTCTCCGCCGACCCCACCGCCGGCGACGCCGTGCGCGCGTCGTACGAGCGGCTCGTCGAGCGGCTCGCCGCGCGCCTGCCGGGCGAGGGGGTCACCGGCCTCGTCCACGGCGACTTCCGCCTCGACAACGCGCTCGTACGCCTGACGCCCGAACCGGAGATCGCCGCGGTCGTCGACTGGGAGATGTCCACGCTCGGCGACCCGCTGTCCGACCTCGGGCTGACGCTGGTCTACTGGACCGATCCCGGCGACGACGAGCGCGGCGCGATCCCCGTCGGCTCGACCGTCACGACCGCGCCCGGGTTCCTGTCGAGCGGGGAGTTCGCCGACCGCTACGCCTCGGCCACCGGGTACGACCTGACCGACCTGGACTTCTACGTGGCGTTCGGCTGCTTCAAGCTGGCCGTGGTGCTGGAGGGCATCCACGTCAGGTACCTGCAGAAGGCGACGGTGGGCGAGGGCTTCGACCGGATCGGCGAGTCGGTGCCGATCCTCCTCGACCGCGCCCACCGCACCCTCGACGCGGGCTGAGCCGCCGTCACAGGCCCGGAGTCTCGCCGGCGTGGAGCTCCCCGGCGAGCCGGGCCAGCAGCGTGAGCGTCACGCGTTGCAGCCCGGGGCCGAACGTCACCCGGCGCACCCCCAGCTCGCCGAGGCGGGCGAGCGAGGGCATGCCGGGCCGGTACAGCACGTTGAGCGGCGCGGGGATCCGGCCGGCGAGCTTCCCGATCGTCGTCTCGTCGGAGACCGCGATGACGAAGACGCCGTCGGCACCGGCATCGAGGTAGGCGCGGGCGCGGCCGACGGCGTCCTCCAGGCGCTCGGCGTCCGACGCGCCCGGCAGCGCTCCCGGGACGTACACGTCGACCCTGGCGTTGATGAACAGCTCACGGTCGGCGTCCCGCAGCGCGGCGATCCGCCCGGCCTGCGCGGCCACGTCGGCGAGGGCGGGCCCCGCGCCCGGCGCGCCGTGCGCGGTGTCCTCGAGGTTGCAGCCCGCGGCGCCGGCCTCGCGCAGCCGGGCGGCGAGCTCGGCCGGCGGCAGGCCGTACCCCGCCTCGGCGTCGACGGACACCGGCACGTCCACGGCGCGGGTCACGCGGCCGGCCGCGGCGAACATTTCCGCGTACGGCGCGGTCTCCCCGTCGCCGTACCCCAGGCTCGCGGACACGGCGTGGCTCGCGGTCGCGATCGCGGCGAAGCCGGCGTCCACGAGCACGCGGGCGCTCGCGGCGTCCCAGGCGTTCGGCAGGATCAGGGGGAGTCCCCGCTCGTCCGGGTGGTTCTCGTGCAGGGCGCGCAGCAGCGCCTTCTTGGCAGGCAGGTCCATGGGCCCGACCGTACGGGCGCGGCCCCGGCCGCCGGTATGGCCACTCGGCGGCGATGGCCGGGGACCACCCGGCGGGTCATCGTGAGCAGTAGTAGGTGACGTAGGCGACGGCGCCGGAGGAGAAGGTGACCGAGCCCTGCCGGACGCCTCGCCAGCATCGATCGGAGCGGGTGACCGTGAGGGAGGTGCTCGTGCCCGCGGCGAGGTACCCGCTGCCGCCGGTGCTGACGCCGTCGGTGGCCGTGACCGCCCACCTCACGGAGCCGCCGTCCGCGTAGAGGGTGATCGAGCACTGGTACCCGTAGCCCATGTCGCACCCCGAGACGACGAGCGTGCCGGACTGCGGAGGATGGGGCGCCGAACGCGAGGGGGTACGGGCGGGCGAGCCGGGGTGGCGGGTCGGGTGGGCGGTCCTCCGGTGCCTGGACGGGGTGGGGGTCGGCGTCGGCGTCGGAGTGGCCGAGGGCGTCGGTGTCGGGGTGCTCGTCCTGGGGGTGGGCGAGGAGTCCGCGGAGGGGGAGGTCATGGCGCCGTCGTCGGTCGAGGACTCGCTCGGCGCGGCCGCGGGGCCGCTGCTCCCGGCGGCCCGCTGGTCGCCGGGGCCGTCCGACCCGGAGGACACGAGGAGGAACCCGCTGAGGACGAGGACCGCGCCGGTGGCCGCCGCGCCGGCGACCAGCACGGGAGACACCTTCCGCCGCGGTTTCTCCGCCGGGGGTTCGGGTGGCGGGGGGGCGAAGCGCAGCGCGATCGCCGCCCGGGTCTGGGCGTGCTCGGGGGAGAACGCCGTGGCGAGGACGCGTCCGCGCAGGTTCTCGGGGAGGGCGGTGACCGGCATCCCGCGCAGCATCCGGTCGGCCCCGACCCTGCCGTTCACGCGCAGGGCGCAGATCGGGCAGCCGGCGATGTGCCGGGCGAGCTCCCGGCACCGTTCCGTGTCGAGGTGCTCCCCGGGAGGGCCCGCCAGAGTGGGGACGGTGGGGCAGTCGTCGCGTCCGGTCGCCGCCACGACGACCGCGGCGAACGCGTCGTCGAGGTCGCTCCGCGCCTGCTCGATCAGCGCGGACACCTCCTGGGGCGTCGTCTCCAGCACCTCGGACAGCTCGTGCGGGTCCAGTTCATGCCGGACGAGCAGGTCGAGGGCCTCCCGCTGCCGGGCGCTCAGCACGAGGAACGCGGCGGCCAGGAACTCGCGGGCCGCCGGGTCCAGGCCGCCCGGGAGCTCGGTCTCCGGCGCCCGCCGGCGCTCCGCCGGGAGCTCGCCGTGCGACAGGCGGCGCAGGCAGTCGCCGCGCGCGGTGGCGTACAGCCAGGCACGGAACAGCCGGGGGTCGGGGAGCGCGGCGATGCGCCCCTGCACCGCGATGAGCGTGTCGTGCACGGTCTGCGCGGCGGTGTCCTGGTCGCGGAGCAGGACGTTGCAGTAGTCGAACAGCCGTGCCGCGTACGCGGCGTAGAGCTGAGGGATGGCGTTGGTGTCCCCGGCGTCGAGTGCCCGTGCCAGCCGCTGGTCCTCGGCCCTGTCGATGCTCGGCCACCCGGCCACGTCACCCTCCCCGCTGTTCGGTTCGTCCCCCAGAGCCCAGGAGTCCCAGGCGCACCATCAGATCCCGAATACTGCCACTAACGACCGCCTTATGGCCGCGTTCTGCCACGAAAGTGTGCGAACTGGCTACGCTTCGCCGCCGGACGTACGGTGAGATGAGTCTCACCGACGGTGATCGGAGTCCGCTGCGACCAGAAAGAAGATCGCTCGAGGCGCCGGACCGGCGGGCGGTCAGCAGTTCCAGTGCACGCCGGCCGACGAACCCGGGGAGAAGGACACCGCGCCCTTGTTCTCGATGACGCACAGGTCCTTGTAGGTGCGTGAGACCGGAACGTAGGCCGACTCTCCCGGGCCGAGGTCGCCGCTGCCCTTGGCGTCGATCGCCCCGCTGGTGTCGCGCACCGCCCAGTGCACCGGCCCGTCCTTGGCCGTCACCTTCACGTCGCAGCGGCCGGAGTACCGCATGTCGCACCCGGCCACGGTCAGCGTCCCGGTGGTGGGCGGAACCTGCGGGCCGGAGGGCGCCGGGGCAGGGGCGGGCGTCTCCGGCCTCCCGGAGGTGCGCCGCGGGCTCGGCGTCCGCTTCCTCTTCGACGGCTTGGGCGTCGGAGTGTGCGACGACGACGGCTTCGCGGACCTGCTCGGGGCCGGACCGGCCGGGGACGACTCGGACGGGTCGGCGCTCGGCGAGCCGCCGGACCGCGCGGCGGCGGCCTGCTCTCCCGGGTCGGCATTGCCTCCCGAGCCGGGCAGCAGGAGCAGGATCCCGGTGATGAGCATGACGCCGCAGGCGGCCGCTCCCAGGGCGATCCACAGGCCGGCCCTCCGGCGCGGCTCGTCGTCCTCGAAGGTGTCCCGGGCCGGCGGCGCATCGGCGCGCGTCGCGATCGACGCGCGCAGGTCGGCGAACTCGGGCGTCACGGTGCCGAGCACGCGCGCTCGCAGATCGGCGGGCACCGCCGCGACCGGCATCGCGTGCAGCAACCGGGCGGTCGCCACCTTGCGGTTCGCGCGCAGCCCGCAGATCGGGCAGGTCGCGATGTGGCGGGAGAGCCGGCCGCAGGTCTCGGCGTCCAGCGGCCGGTCCTCCGGGCCCGCCAGCGCGGAGACGCTCGGGCAGTCGTCGCGTCCGGTCGCCGCCACGACCACGGCCGCGAAGGCGTCGTCCAGGTCGTTGCGCGCCTGCTCGAGGAGGACCGAGGCGTTCTGCGGCGTCGTGCCGAGCACCTGGGCGAGTTCGTTCGGGTCGAGTTCGTGCCGCAACGCCAGGTCGAGCGCCTCGCGCTGCCCGCTGCTCAGCACCATCAGGGCGGCGTGCACGAGCCGGCGGGTGGACTCGTCGGTCTCCACGAGACCGACGGCCTCCGGGGCCTTGCGGCGGTCCTCGGGGACGCCGGTCTCGGCGCGGCGCCGCAGGCACTCGGCCCGCGTCACGGCGTACAGCCAGGCGCGGAACCGCCGGGGGTCCGGCAGCGCCGCGATCCGCTCCTGCACGATGATCAGTGAGTCGTGCAGGCCCTGGGCGGCCAGCTCCTGGTCGCGGAGCAGCACGTGACAGTAGTCGTACAGCCGTTGCGCGTACGCGTCGTAGACCCCGGCCATGGCGGTCGGGTGGCCCGCGCGGAGAGCCTCCGCCAGTCGCTGCTCATCGGCCCTGTCGATGGTCGGCCACCCGGCCACATGTCCTCCCGTTGCTCACCTGCCACAAGCGCTGCGGACGCCCCAGAGGCGTCTTCGGTTCACGCATCCTGCCATCGATCAAGAACTGATAGGACGTTTTGATGGCAATTGCGGCATAGTGAGCAACTCTGCGTGATCACTTTTCGCGTCGTCCGAGAGATCCTGACGCTGAGTGATCGCGCCCGTCAGGAGGTCAGGTCACGGAAGTCCTCCTCACGGAACTCCCCGGGGCGCCGGTCCTCGCCCTCCAGCCCGCGCAGCTCGACCCGCCGGATCTTCCCCGAGATCGTCTTCGGCAGCTCGCCGAACTCCAGGCGGCGCACCCGCTTGTACGGCGCCAGCCGCCGCCGGGAGTGGGCGAGGATCGAGCGTGCCGTCTCGGCCGTCGGCTCGTGCCCGGCGGCCAGCGTGACGTACGCCTTCGGCACGGCCAGGCGCACCGGGTCGGCGGCGGGCACGACGGCGGCCTCCGCGACCGCGTCGTGCTCCAGCAGCACGCTCTCCAGCTCGAACGGCGAGATCTTGTAGTCCGACGCCTTGAAGACGTCGTCGGTACGGCCCACGAACGTGATGTAGCCGTCCGCGTCCACGGACGCCACGTCACCGGTGTGGTAGTAGCCGCCCTCCATCGCCTCGCCGGTCCGCCCGGACTCGTCGCGGTACCCCGCCATCAGCGCGACCGGGCGCGCGGACAGGTCGATGCACACCTCACCCTCGTCCGCGGGCCGTCCGCTCACCGGGTCGATGAGCGCGATCCGGTAGCCCGGCAGCGGACGGCCCATCGACCCGGGCTTCAGCGGCTGCCCGGGCGGGTTGCCGATCTGCGCCGTCGTCTCGGTCTGGCCGTAACCGTCCCGCACCGTGAGGCCCCACTGGTCGCGGACCTGGTCGATGATCTCCGGGTTGAGCGGCTCACCCGCCGCGACGGCGATGCGCAGGTTCAGGTCCCAGGACCGCAGGTCCTCCTGGATCAGCATCCGCCACACCGTCGGCGGCGCGCAGAACGTCGTCACCTCGCACCGCCGCATCACCTCCAGCAGCGCGGGCGCGCTGAACCGCGCGTAGTTGAGGACCAGCACGCACGCGCCGGCGTTCCACGGCGCGAACACGTTGCTCCACGCGTGCTTGGCCCAGCCGGGCGAGGAGACGTTCAGGTGCACGTCACCGGGGCGCAGGCCGATCCAGTACATCGTCGACAGGTGCCCGACCGGGTACGAGGCGTACGTGTGTTCCACCAGCTTCGGCCGGGCGGTCGTCCCGGAGGTGAAGTACAGCAGCAACGTGTCGCCCGCGTGCGTCGTCGTCCCGGCCGCGTCGTACGGCTCGTGCCCGTAGGCGTCGCCGAACGACAGCCAGCCGTCCGCCGCGCCCACGCAGATCCTCGTCCAGCCGCCCGTCAGGTCGGCGAACTTCGCGGTGTCGGCCGCCCCCGTCACGACGTGCGCGACGCCGCCCCGCGCGATCCGGTCGCGCAGGTCGTCGGCGGTCAGCAGGGTGGTCGCGGGGACGACGACGGCGCCGAGCCTCATCGCCGCCAGCATCGTCTCCCACAGCTCGACCTGGTTCCCGAGCATGAGCAGGATCCGGTCGCCCCGCTCCACGCCCTGGGCCCGCAGCCAGCCGGCCACCCGGCTCGACCGCTCGGCGAGCTCGGCGAACGTCAGCTTCAGCTCCGAGCCGTCCTCCTCGACGATCCACAGCGCCGGCCGGTCGGGGGTCTCGGCGGCGAGCACGCCGTCGAACCAGTCGAGCGCCCAGTTGAAGTCGGCGACCTCCGGCCAGCGAAAGTCGCGGTAGGCGGTCTCGTAGTCCTCGGCGTTCGCCAGCAGGAAGTCACGGGCGGATCGGAATGCGGCCACGTCAGGAGTCATGGGCCGCATCCTGGCACTACCGTCGCCCGTCGCGTAAGGACCCGATCACTCCCAGATCGGATTTCCGGCCCGACCTGGGCGTCAGCAGGTCCAGGACAGCGCGACCGCGCCGCCCGGCGTGAACGTGACGCCCGACCGCTCCACCGGCGTCGTCTGCGTGCAGGCGGTGACCTCGTCGGCCGTGGCGGTGAGCGTCACCGACCGTCCCGGCGCGAGCGTGCCGCTGGTGGGGCCGCCGACCGTGACGTACGGTCCGGGGCTCGCCGCCCAGTGGACGACGCCGTTCCGTGCGGTCAGGGTGATGGTCTTCGCGTCGCCCGGACCCTCGGCGGACACCACGAGCGTGCCGGGTACGGGCCGGGGCGACCGGCGCTTGCGCGTGTGCGTCGGCCGCGGCGCCGGCCTCCGCGTGGTCGCCGTCGGCGTCGGCGTCGGGGTCGGCGTCCTGCTCGTACGCGTCGGGGTCGGAGTGGGCGTCGTGCTGCTCGGCGTGGGGTCGGGCGAACCGGAGTCGGCGGGGTCCCCGGCGGACGGGCTGTCGGACGGGGAGGCGCCCGTGCCGGCCGCGACCGGACGGCGCGCCCCGCCGGACGGGTGCTGCGCGGACGACCCGCCCGTGACCAGGAAGACGGCCCCGGCGACGAGGAGGACGCACGCCGCCGCGCCCACGACCGGCCACAGCCGGGGAACACCGCCCCGGTCGTCGTCGTGGGCGGGCCGGACGCGGTCCAGGCTCGTCGGCCGGCCCCAGGCGTCGAACGGCTCCGCGCGCCGGGCGATGCGCGCCCGCGCCTCGGCCAGGTCCGGGTCGGTCGCCGCCGACAGGATCGCGCCGCGCAGCCGCGCCGGGAGCGCGGCGACCGGCATCATCTGCAGGAGCCGGTTGGTCGATACCTTCCGCTGGCGGCGGTCCCGGCACGCCGGGCAGGAGGCGATGTGCCGGATGAGCTTGCGGGACACCTCCGGCGGCAGTGGCCACTCGTGCTCGTCGACCAGCGCGGCGACGCTCGGGCAGTCGCCCCGGCCCGTACGGGCGATGATCGCGGCGGCGAGGGCGTTGTCGAGCTCGTCACGCGACTCGGCCACCAGCTCCAGGGCCTCCTGAGAGGAGATCCCCAGAACGCCGGCCAGATCCTCCGCGGCCAGCTCGTGGCGTACGGCGAGATCCACGGCTTCGCGGTGACGGCCCGGCAGGCCGGCCAGCGCGCTGTGCACGAGCCGCCGGGTCTCGAGGCGGCGACCGCGCTCCTCCGCGTCGAGGAACGCGTCGTCGGCCTCCTCGGCGGCGGGATACCGCTCCCCGGGCGTCCGCGGGTCACGCAGCCGCCGCAGGCACTCGTTCCGTACGAGGGTGTACAGCCAGCTGCGGAACCGCTCCGGCTCCCGCAGCCCGCCGACGTGCGCGAGCGCCGCGATCAGCGAGTCACGGAGCGCCTCCGCCGCCAGGTCCTCGTCGCGCAGCAGCGCGTGACAGTAGTCGAACAGGCGCGGCGCGTAGACGTCGTAGATCTGGGCGAGCGCGGTGGCGTCGCCGGCGCGCAGCTCCTGCGCGAACCGGCGGTCATCGACGCGACCGAGACTGGGCCAACCGGCCACAGCGACCTCCCGGAGGTGTGGTGTCGGACGCGCCCCCGGAGAAAAGAAGGAGGCCCGACGCCCCGCTCCCGTCGGGCCTCCGTAAGAGAGACGCAGCGCCGGTCTCAGAGGTTCACCGGATTCCCCAGAGAATCCGGATTTTTTTTCGCCCGGCCCGGCGCTCCACGGCGCCGAGCCGGGTTCTCGCAGGTCAGTGACACTCCGGCGTGCAGATGCGGCGCGCGATCGTGTTCAGGAAGATGCGCTGGATCTCCTGAGGCTTCATCGCCTGGTACGCCGCGCCGTCGGTCTCCGCGGCGACCTTCTGCATGGCGGCCATGTCCACGTCCGGACCGTAGCCGATGAACAGGACCTGGACCGGCGCCGCCGGGTCGTTCTCCTTCTTCAGCGTCCGGAGGAGGGCGCTCAGCGAGATGCCGTCCGTCTTGTCGTTCTTCCCGTCGGTGAACACGAGGACGGAGTTGTAGTAACCCGGCTTGTACGTCCTCTTCAACGACCGGAACGCCGCCAGCACCGAGTCGTACAGCCCCGTGTTGCCGTCGGGCTTCGGCCGTACGCGGCCCAGCGCGCTGAGGATGGCCTGGCGGCGCGTCCCCGACCCGATCCGGGTCGACAGCGGGCCGATCGGCACCTCGGTCCGGTAGTCCTGGTGTCCCCTCAAATTCGTGGAGAACGTCCACAGCCCCAGATCGGTGTCGTCCGGCAGCATCGCGAGGCCGCCCTGGGCCACCTGGGCGGTCGCCTCCATCCGGGTGACGCCCTTGCCGACGGGCTGCGCCATCGACCCGGACACGTCGAGCAGCGTCAGCATCCGCGTGCGCAGCGACAGCTTCGTCCAGGCCTGCATGACCCCGGTCACGTCGCTCGACCCCGGCGTCGGGAGCGCCCGCGGGATCCGGGGGCTCAGCCCGCTCCTGCTGCCGAACCCGTCACCGGCGTGCCCGTCCGGGGTGCGGAACCCGAGCGCGCGGACCGCCGCGTGCGCCTGCTCGGTGCTCATCGCCTTCTCCAGCACCTGCGCCGCGCGGATCTTCGTGTCGTCGTCCGTCGTCAGGGTGTACGGGTGGTCGAGGCTGAGCATGCCCTCGTTCGGATAGATCGCGCTCGCCGGCGCGCTCGGCCTGCCCTGGTTGTACTTCCAGACGGCCTGCTCCGGAGCGATGATCACCGGCGCCCTGCCGTGCAGGTTGCGGTGGAAACTGGCGAACAGCGCCTGCGTGTTCGGGGAGAGGCTGTTCTGCACCTTCCGCGTGATCTGAGTGAAGATCGCGTCGGCGTTCGGGTCGCCCTTCAGCAGCATCCGGGTCATGACGACCGCGCCGAGCCCGCCGGCGTTGCGGGTCGGGTCGAGGATCTGCAGGTGGACGGAGTTCGCCGGCAGCATGTCGTTCTTACTCACCGCGCCGGCGGCGAGGGCGTCGGTGGCCTTGAGCAGCATGTCCCAGGTCGGCCGCACGCCCTGGCTGCTGAGCCTGCCGGCGAACGACCGCGAGGTGGCCACGACGAGCGGCGTCTCGGCCACACTCGTCGGCGTGGTGTCCACGCTCGACGCGCCCTTGGGCGAGCTGCGCACCAGGGTGACCCACAGCGACGAGTCCGGGATCCACACGTCCGGCGTCACGTCACCGGGCACGGTTCCCTGACCGGACAGGATCGTACTCGTGCCCGCCGGGTCGGCGGCCTTCACCGTCGCCTTCACGCACTTGCCGCCGACGGAGTGCCGCTCGCCGTTGAACGAGTTGGCGATGTCGCTGATGGCCGGGGCGATGTCCGGCGCCGCGACCACCTTCAGGTCGATCGGGGTGCCGCCGCACTTACTGCCGTCGGCGAGCGCGTAGACCCCCGCGCCGAGCAGGACCGCCAGGCCGATCGCGCCCGCGAGGGGGCCGACCAGCGCGCCGATCGTACGGCGGCGCTGCACGCGGCGTCGTCCCGCGCCGGGCGCGGACCGCGGGCGGTCGTCGTCGGGCCCGTTCGCACCCGCGCCGCCCCGGCCCGACCCGCCGCGCCCCGACCCGCCGTATCCCGCGCCTCCGGAACCCGCGCTCCCGTATCCCGCGCCTCCCGAGTCGGCGGACCGGTAGCCTCCGCCTCCCGGCCCGCCGGGGGCGTTCCCGCCCGGCCCACGGTCCTGGCCGCCCGCGCCCTGGCCGGTCCCATAGCCGGATCCGGCGCCACCCTGGCCGGGACCGGTCCCGTAGCCGGAGCCCGAGCCTGCGAGGCCACCGCCCTGCCTGCCGAAGAAGCCCCCTCCCGGACTGTAGGAGGAGGAGTCGTTGGAGCCGCCCCCCGTGCCGTACGGGTTCTGCTCACCGGGCGCGGCGTAGGAGCCGTACGCGCCCTCCTGGCCGCCACCGCCGTATCCGCCCTGGCCACTGCCGTATTCGCCGGGACGGCCGGCGTCATACCCGCTCTGGCCGCCACCACCGTATCCGCTCTGGCCGCCACCGCCGTATCCGCTCTGGCCGCCGCCGTATCCACCCGGACGGCCGCCACCGTATCCGCCGCCGGCGTACCCGCCCGGGCCACCGCTGCCGGCGTATCCGCCGGGGCCAGCGGCGGGGTTCTGCGTGGGGTCGCTCGCCTCGGGGGAGCGCGGGGCGAAGGGATTCCGGTCGTCACCGGGCGTCTGGTTCCCCGAGGGGCGGCCGCCTCCGGGCGTTCGATCGGGCTGGCCGTCGCCGGGCGTGTTACCCGGGGGCATCTCGTTGCGGCGACGTCGGCTCACGGCTGTCCCATCTCGCGGCTTTCAGGGATGAGTGTTAGAGCGGAACTGTAGCGGTCTTCGCAATTCGTAACAAAGATGATCATTTGCGCGATGTCGCAGGTCATGCCGGTGAAGATCATTTGAATACCCGCCGGTATCCCATTCCGGTGGCCGGGTCCGGCCCCGCGAACGCCGGGCCGCACGCCCCCTCGGCCAGGTGAGCGAGGCCGCCGCCGGGCGCCTCCGCCCGCGCCTTCTCCGTGTTCTCGGGCCCCGCGACGCGCCCGCCACGGCGCCGCCCCACCGGCCCGCGTCCGTGCCGCGCGTCATCCGTCACGCCTCCCGGGTGATCGGGCAGAGTGGAGGAGAACGGCATGAGCACGGGGGAGGCGCACGGATGACGGACTCGCTCACGGCCCCGGTGGCCGACCCGCCACGGGCGCGCCGCCGGGGGCGGGCGATCGCCGCGCGGACCCTCGTCGCCTGCTTCGCGCTCTGGGCGCTCGCCCGCCTGTTCGGCGCCGACCGGATCGGTCCTCTCGATCCGCTGCTCATCCCGGCGATGGCCGCCGTCCCGTACGCCCTCGCCGCGATGGTGCTCCCGCTCGCCGTCGCCGCCCTGGTCCGGGACCGGCCGGCGTTGATCGCGGCCGTGGTCGTCACCGCGCTGTTCGCCGGGATCGCGCTGCCGCGCGCGGTCGCCGGGGACACCCCGCGCGCGAGCGGACCCGAGTTCCGGGTCCTCACCGCGAACCTGCGGTACGGCGGGGCGGGCGACGCCACCCTCGTCGACCTGGCCCGGCGCACCCGCGCCGACGTCCTCAGCGTCCAGGAGTTCACCGCCGAGGCGGCCGGGCGGCTCGACGCGGCGGGGATCGGGCGCCTCTTCCCGTACCGGATCCTCGACCCGAGGCCCGGGGCGGCGGGCATCGGGCTGTACTCGCGTTACCCGCTCACCCCGTCGCCCGTCCGGCCGCCGACGATCTCCGGCATGCCGAGCGCCCTCGTGGCGGTGCCGGGCACCGCCCCCGTACGGATGACGGCCGTTCACCCGCCCGCCCCGCTCGGCCCGGACCTCGACGCGTGGCGGCACGATCTGCCGCGGCTGCCCCGCGCGACACCCGGCGGCCGGGTCGGGATCCTCGCCGGCGACTTCAACGCCACGCTCGACCACGCGTGGCTCCGGCAGGTCATCCACAGCGGATACGTCGACGCGGCGGACGCGCGAGGGCAGGGCCTGGTGCCGACGTTCCGGCCGTGGCCGCCCATCACCATCGACCACGTGCTGGCCGACCGGCGCTGCGCGGTGCTGCGGGTGAAGATCTACGGGCAGGCCCGCAGCGACCACCGGGCACTGTTCGCCGTCCTGCGGCTGCCCTGACCGGCCGCCGGAGGTGACCCGCCGGGCGCCCGGGATACTGAGGCCATGGCCCACCTGATCCCCGTCACCGACCCCGCCGACCCGAGGCTCGCCGACTACACCCGGCTGCGCGACGTCAACCTGCGCAAGAGCCTGGAGGCCGAGCACGGCCTGTTCATGGCGGAGGGGGAGAAGGTCATCCGGCGGGCGGTCACCACCGGTTACCCGGTGCGGTCCCTGCTGATGGCGCGGCGATGGGCGGAGCCGCTGTCCGACGTGATCGGTGACGCCCCCGTCTACGTGGCCGACGACGACGTGATCGAAGGGATCACCGGGTTCGCGGTGCACCGGGGCGCCCTGGCCTCGATGGAACGCCTGCCTCTGCCCTCGGTCGCCGACGTGCTGGCCGGCGCCCGCCCCGCCGGGAACACCCCGGCAGAGGACGCGGGGCGGGACGGCCGGGCACGGCCGCGCCGGATCCTCGTGCTGGAGGACCTGGTCGACCACGGGAACGTCGGGGCCATCTTCCGCTGTGCGGCGGCGCTCGGCGTCGACGCCGTGATCCTGTCCCCGCGGTGCGCCGACCCGCTGTACCGGCGGGCGGTGAAGGTGTCGATGGGCGCGGTCTTCGCCATCCCCTACGCCCGGATGGCCGACTGGCACGACGGGCTCGCCGAACTGCGCGGCGCGGGTTTCACGCTGCTCGCCCTCACGCCGGACCAGTCGGCCGTCCCGCTGGAGAAGGCGCCGGTGGGCGAGCGGGCCGCGCTGCTGCTCGGTACGGAGGGCGACGGCCTGTCCTCGCGGTGGCTGCGGGAGGCCGACCACCCGGTCTGCATCCCGATGAGCGCCGGTGCCATGGATCTGGGCGTCGACTCCCTGAACGTCGTGGCCGCCACCGCGATCGCCTGCCACGAACTGATGCGGTCCCTCCCGGTGGGGGAGTGACCAGGGACGTCGCGCCCGTGCTCCGCCCGCCCGCCGCCCGGTGTGCGAGCCGCGAGCGGGGGCGCGGAGCCGTCAGCCCGCGGTCGCCCGGCGGTCCTCCGGTGTGCGGATCCGGTCGAGCTCCCGTTCGGCCCACTCGGCCCAGTCGCGCTGGGTGGCCGCGAAGCGGAGCCCCCACTCGAGGGCCAGGAGCCCGTGGACCGACAGCGGATCGTCGCCCTGCGCGACGACCTCCCGCAGCTCGGTGAGGGCCCGGTGCCGCCGGTCCGCGCTCTCGGCCCGGCCGCGAAGGTAGGACCGGGCCTCCTCGGCGTCGAGCACGCCGAGGAAGAACACGCGCAGGAGCATGTCGCTGCGGTTGAACCCCGTCGGCTCGACCTCGGTCAGCCAGTGGTGCAGCTCGGCGCGGCCGGCGTCGGTGATCGCGTACTCCTTGCGGCCGCGCGGGCCCTCGGCGGCGACCTCGACGAAACCGGCGTCGGCGAGCCGGCCGAGCTCGGCGTAGAGCTGACTCTGCGTGGCCGGCCAGACGTTGGCGAGCGAGACTTCGAATATCTTCAGCAGGTCATAGCCGCTGGCGGGTCCGGAGGACAGCAGTCCGAGTACGGCGTGGCGAAGACTCATGACGCCGAGCCTACATTCCACTGTTGACATGTCGCCAGTGGAGGTTCTACTTTCGACATGTCACAACAGGAGCGTCATGAAGGAGCCCCCGGTGCTCGGATATCTCCGCACCTTCCTCCCCTGGATCGCCTTCGCCGTGATCAGCACGCCGCACGACTCGCGGTACGGCGCGCTCGTCGGCGCGGTCCTGGCCGTGGCCCTTCTGGCGGCCGACCGCCGGGGCGGCAAGCCCTGGGACGCACTGATCATCGAGGGGACCTCGGTCGTGTTCTTCGGCGCGCTGGCCATCGCGGCGTTCACCACCGCCAAGGCCCCGCTCGGCGCGTACGGATCGGCCGTGTCCGACGAGTGGCTCGCCCTGGTCGCCTGGGGCTCCCTGGCCGTGCGCCACCCCTTCACGCTGGGCATCGCCCGTACGATGACGCCCCCGGAAGTGCACGACCACCCGGTGTTCTACCGGGTCAACGCGGTGATCACCGCCGTATGGGCGGCGGCCTTCACCGTGACGGGCGTCGTCCTGGCGCTGCTGGCCCAGGCCGCGCCGCACGCCACGACCGCCATCATCGCCGTCAAGGTCGCCGGCTTCGTCCTGCCCGCGCTGTTCACCGCCCGCTACCCCGCGACCGTCGCCGCCCGCCACCGCGCCGCCGCCCGGTGAGCGCGCCGTCCGCCCCAGCCCATCCCGCGGCGAGCACACCGGCCGGACGGCGGCCGGTGGAAACGGAGACCACGATGACCCTCCCGGACTACCTCAGCGGGCTCAAGGCCCCGGTCGCCGACGAGACCGACGCCGTCGACCTGCCGGTCACCGGCACCCTGCCCGACGACCTGACCGGCCGCTACTTCCGCAACGGCCCCAACCCGCTGCCCGGCCGCGACCCCGGCCACTGGTTCACCGGAGACGGCATGCTGCACGGCGTGCGCCTGCGCGACGGCCGCGCGGAGTGGTACCGCAACCGCTGGGTCCGCACCCGCAGACTCGAAGGAGCGCCGTTCGTCGGGCCGGAGGGCGTCGACCTCACCGCCACGCCCGCCAACACGAGCGTCATCCGGCACGCCGGCCGCATCATGGCGCTCGTCGAGGTCGGCCTCCCGTACGAGATGACGCCCGACCTGGAGACGGTCGGGCCCTGCGACTTCGGCGGCAGGCTGACGACCGCCATGACCGCCCATCCCAAAGAGGACCCGGTCACCGGGGAGCTGCACTTCTTCGGATACGGGTTCGTGCCGCCGTACCTCACCTACCACCGGCTCTCCGCGACCGGCGAGCTGGTGGAGAGCCGGGTCGTGGACGTCCCCGGGCCCACGATGATCCACGACTTCGCCGTCACCGAGCGGCACGTGCTCTGGCTCGACCTGCCCGTCGTCTTCGACCTGGAACTCCTCGGCGCCGGCATGCCGTACCGCTGGGACGAGGCGTACGGCGCGCGGCTCGGCGTGATGCCCCGGGACGGCGGCGCCACCCACTGGTACGACATCGACCCGTGTTACGTCTTCCACGTCGGCAACGCCTACGAGGACGAGTACGGCCGGATCGTCCTCGACGCCGTCCGCTACCCCCGCGCCGGCTTCGCCGCCCTCTGGTCGGGCATCGGCGGCAGCGCCGACCCGGCCGCCTCGGCGGCCGCGAGCGGCGGCGCGTACCTGCACCGCTGGACCCTGGACCCCGCGACCGGCGCGCTCAGGGAAGAGCCGCTGGACGACCGCTCCGTGGAGTTCCCCACCTTCGACGAGACCCGGCTGGGCCGGTCCAGCCGCTTCCTGTACACGGTGACCGACGACGCCGTCGTCAAGTACGACACCCGCACCGGCACCTCCCAGGTCCGCGACGTGGGCGGCGCCCCCGGCGAGGCGGTGTACGTGCCCGCGCCCGGCGCGCGCGCCGAGGACGACGGCCGGCTGCTGTCCATCGTCACCGACCACTCCGGCGACGGCTCGGAACTGCTCGTCCTCGACGCCGCCGACCTCGAGTTCGTCGCCTCCGTACGGCTCCCGCGCCGCGTCCCCCTGGGCTTCCACGGCCGCTGGCTGGAGGACTGACCCCCGCTGTTTCCCGGCCCCCCACGAGGAGGCGTCGACCCGCGCCTGCCACGTCCCCTTCAGCCGAACGACTCCGGCCCCGACGATCGCCGGGGCCGGAGTCGTTCGTGCGCTGAGACCTGGAGTCAGAGGGCGCGGCCGCCGCCACGGGACTTGCGGTGCGTACCCTTCGGCTTGGGAGCGGCCTTCGCGTTGCGGTTGTGCGCCTTGCCGAGCCGCACCTGCGTGAGCAGGAGACCGAACGCCACCAGCAGCGCGGCGAGCCACGCCGCCTGCGTGCTGGCCAGCTTGTCGAACGTCAGCTCGCTCGCCTCGTCGGCGGCGTTCTGCATCGACTGCGTGTTCCCGGCATTCTGGATGAGCGGCGCGGTCGTCGGCGCCTGGTTGGCCTGGCCCGGCGTCTGGTTCTGCTGCCCGATCTCCGGCAGCGACGCACCGGCCTGCGGGGCCGTCTGCGGCGAGGTGTTCGCCCCGGTCGTCCCGGTCGTCCCGGTCGTGGTGCCGGTGCTGTTGTTCACGCTCCCCGACGGAGTCGTCGTCGAACTCGACCCACCCGTGTTCGAGTTCGACCCGGACCCGGTACCGGATCCCGACCCGGACCCAGTGGAGTGCGACGGCGTCGCCGTCTTCGCCTTCTTCACCGAGAAGGACAGCTTGTCCTCGTCGGAATTGGCGGCGTTGCTGGCGTCTGCGTACGCGCGGATGGTGGCCGTACCGTCCTTGGCGCCCGAGAGAACGGTGACGGTGACGGCGACGCGTCGCCTGTTGGAGAGCTCGTCGAATTTGTAGACGCGGCTGCCGGAGCTGTCGCTGACGATCTTTGAGCGACTGTCGCCGGTGAGGGTGAGGACGACGTCCTTCGCGGTGGCGACAGAGGCCGTGACGTAGACGTCCATGGAGAAGCTCGAACCGGGACGTCCGGGGTTCGGGTACGTACCCGCGAACTGTACGGCCAGCTTCGCCAGCGAGGGCTTCGGCGGAGTGGTCGTCGGGTCCGGCGTGGGGGTCTCGCTGGTGGTCTTCGTCGGCGTCGCCGACGCCGAAGGCGAGGAATCGTCAGGCGTTGGCGTCGGGGTGCCCGCGAGGGCCGGTGGGGCGTTGCCGACGATCAGGACGATCCCTGCGCCGAGAACCATGACCAGCGGGTTTCGTGCCGATCGTGCGAGCACAGCTCACAACCTCCCAATCGCACCGCAAAGACGCCCACCCCTGCCTACCCAGGGGCGGTGGGTACGAATCATGCGATCACGTCAAAGCCGATCAATCAACCGTGCTACCGAGGTTATATCGCAGCAACCTTCAGATGAGCTCTTGGTGAAGCCCGGTGATCTCATCTCGAGCGACCCATGCCTGGTAGACGCCGATGTCGACTCTTTCAAGTCCCAGGGCCGCGGCGACGGGGGCGCGGCCGCCGCTGTACTCGACGCGCACCCAGCCCTCGTGTTCGCCGATGACGACGAACGGCTCTCCGCGCCAGGTGCAACGGGTCCGTAGGTAACGCAGGCTCTCGACCTCGTCCTCGCGGACGATCCGCAGGAACCGGCCGGGCCCTATCTCGGCGAAGCCTTCCGCCGGCCCGGCGGAGTACAGCCGGACCTCACCGTCGACACCGGGCACGGCGTCGTAGTCGCGGCCCTGCCAGCGGGCGACGTAGCCGTCTTTCATCACTTCTCGTTCTCCCACACGAGCCGATCCGCGTCGTACCTCGCGACGAAGCGTTCGGACGCGTCACTGCTGATGGCGTACATCTCCGAGCCGTGCGGCAGCCGGAAACTCTCGACCTTGTACTCGGGGATGCTGCCCGCGCTGCCGGAGGCGAAGCCGTCTCCGGTGAACGGTGGCGCCTCGACGACCCAGCCGTCCTCGCCCCACTCCTTGAGCGCGTCCTCGGACGTGCCCCCGAAGGGCGTGCGGTAGATCCCCGCACGGAACGCCGGCCACCGGATGACGTGCACCTCGGCGTCGTCGGGGCTGAACGGCGCCCCGTCGCGGAGCAGACCCAGGCACTCGTAGAGCCGGCGCGGCGTGTTGAGGTCGATGACGTCCGGGACGCGGTGCACGAAGCCGGCGACGCGGTCGTACGCCTTGTCGAGGTACCAGGGGACCTGGTCGTGGGCCAGGACCTTCTGCATGATCGTGAACTCGCCCTCCGTGGCGGGCGGGGCGGTCTCCTGAGCGACGGGCTGCGGCGCGGGTTCCGGGAGCGGTGCCGGCTGCGGCTCGGCCGGTGGCACCTCGGCCGGGGCGGTGGGCGCCGCCACGACCGCTGCGGCCTCCGGCTGCGGCGCGTCCGGCGCCTGCGGCATGCTCGGCGTCACCGGCTGCGGCGCGTCTGGCGCCTGCGGCACGCTGAGCGTCTGGGGCAGTGCGACCGGCTGTGGCGGTGCGACCGGCTGTGGCGGTGCGGCGGGCGCCTGCGGTGCCTCGGCCGGCGCGTCCTGGGGAGCGCCGGTGGGCGCCTCCTGCGGAGGCCGCGTGGCGGACCGGCCGGCGATCACGCCGATCTCGTCCGCGGACAGCGCGATCTCGACCGGCGTGCCGGGGTTCACCGAGACGTCCCAGCCCGGCTCCGGCCAGGCGGCGATGAGGTCGGCGAACTTCGGCATGACGAAGCCCGTCGTGCCGACGGCCTCCTTCATCCAGTCGAAGGAGGTGAACACGAGCAGCGACGTGCGGCCCCGGACCGGGACCGCCGACCACGGGAACGCCGGGTCGTTCGGCGGGGTCTGCACCGTCGGCGGCGTACGGCTCCATACGGGGAGGAACACCGACGCCTCGAGCAGCACCGAGAGGCGCATGGCCGGGTCGTTCCGGGCCTCGAGCAGCCGCCGCTCGGCGTCGTTCTGCGCCGGGAAGTTCTCGGCCAGCCGTGCCGCCGCCGCGTCGTCGACCTGCCGCGACAGTGCGGTGATGCGCTCGCCGGGGATGGTGGCGCCGATCGGGGAGCCCTGGTTGATGACGAGGTCCCAGGCGGGGTCCGGCCAGAAGCGCAGGACCTTGGTGAGGTCCGACAGCACGAACGGGTGGCCGCCCATCGCCTCGCGCATCCGGCTCGGCCCGGTGAACAGCGGAACGACGGTCCGGCCGCCGGACTCGCTGGTGTACCACTCGAAGCCCGGGCGCCCGGGACCGAGCATGAGGTCGCCGCCCTCGACCATGGGCACCCAGATCTGCCGCACGCCGAGCAGCGTCCGGAGGAACGCCTCGCGGTCGTCCCGCGCGGCGGCCTCGTAGAGCAGGCGCTCCTCTTCGTCGAGCGGGACGAACTCGGCGCCGGCCGTGAAGTGCGGAGTGAGGGGCACGTCGGAGGACGGGGCCCGCGGCTCGGGCGGTGCGGCCGCCTCCGGGAACGGCGCGGCGGCGGCCTCCGGCGCCGGCGTGCCGGCGGCCCCGGGTGACGGCGCGGAGCCGAGGTCCGGGGACTGCGCGGGGAATTCCTGGGACGGCGCTGGGGCCGGTGGGCCACTGGAGTCCGGAGCCTGAGCGGAGGTGAACTCCTGGGCCCTCGCGGGGGCGACGGGGACGTCGCCGGAGCCGGTGGGCAGCGGCTCGTCGCCGGAGATGATCGGCTGCGGCGCGGTCTCGGCCAGGTACGGGGTGCCGGGCGCGGGCGGTACGGCGCTCGCGGTGGTGAAAGAGGGGTGCGACGGCGGCGGGCCGTCTCCGGCCGGCGGCGCGGTGTCCGGGCCGGGCGCCGCCGGGTGACCGGCCTGCGGCGCGCCGGGGAACCCGGATCCGGGTCCTTCGGACACGATCGGCATCCCGCCCGGCGCCGGCTGGTGCACGTCCGGCCATGAGGCCGTCGGCGCGTCCGCGGCCGGGGCGAGGTTCGGATCCGTGCCCTGCGGCGTGGCCGGGGGCACGGATGCCGGGGTGGCCGGTGGCACGGGGGCGGGTGCGGGCTCGGCGGAGGGAGGAACCGGGGCCGGGCCGGACGCCGCCGGGCCGGCGTAGTGGCCGCTCGGCGTGGGGTGTGAGCCGAGCCCGTCGTACGCGTCGGACACGGTGTGCACGTCGACGATCGTCGCGGGCCAGGCCGTCGTCGGCCGGGAGCCCGGGTCGTTCCCGTCCGGCGCGGCCTGCGGGTCGGTGTCGAAGGGGGTGGGGTGTTGTCCGGCGGCGGCGGGCTGGGGCCCGGTGCCCGGGTCGGTTCCGAAGGGGATCGGGTGCTGGCCGGTGCCGGTGCCGGTGCCGGTGTCGGGGCCGCCCGGTGCGGCGTGTGCGGGGCCGTCGTTCTCCTGGCCGGCCGGGGACGTGCCCGGCTCGGGAACGGGGAACGGCTCGGCCGCCGGGGCGGCGCCCGTCTCCTGCGTGCCGGACCGCTGCTCGGCCCTCGCCTGGTCCGCGGTGATCTGGCCGATGAACCAGGCGGGCAGGTAGGCCTCGATGGGCAGCCCGGAGTTGACCGCGAGCCACCAGTCGGCGTCCGGCCAGGACTGTGCCATCGCCGCCAGTGACATCCGTACGAAGTGCTCGTAAGCGGGGCCGAGGTGGCGGTGGGCCGCCTCGACGGAGGTGTACGCGAGCACGTGCGTGCGTCCCTCGTGGACGCTGGTCGGCCACGTGAACGCGGGCTGCCCGGAGGAGGGAGGGTCGGTCTGCGGCACCGGGACGACGAGCTCGGCCACGCTGAGAAGCCGGAAGTAGGCGTTCTGGTCCCCGGCGCGCAGCACTTCGCCGAGTTGCTGCTCGAGTTGGTTAGCGGGCTCCCACGTGTCGGTCATCGGCCACCCCCCGGAAGCTTTTTGCACAAGGTGTCCACCGTACCGGGAGCAAACCGGCGGTGCGCACGAGTACCACCAGTCGCACGCATCAATCCGGACTAATTGCCCTCTTCGGTCATATTCCACCACCCTGGGCGACTGGGCTCGGTCGCCGCTCCGCACCCTTCGCGGACGGCCCCTACCTGCGGCGCACCGCCGTCGTGAGGGGCCGCCTCCGGCGAGCCGCGCTCAGCGGGACAGCTGGCGCAAAGCGGTCAGCAGCCGGTCGATGTGCTCGTCCGTCGTGCCGATGCCGAAGCTCGCCCGCAGCGCGGTGCCGTCGCCGTCACCGCAGCCGCCCTCTCCGGCCCCGACGAGCCGCCGGACGAACGGGTGCGCGCAGAACCTCCCGTCGCGGACGCCGATGCCGTACTCCTCGGACAGCGCCGTGGCGACGGCGCGGGACCCACGGCCCTCGACGACGAACGACACGATGCCGACGCGCGGATGCCGGTCACCCCACAGCGACAGCTCCCGTACGCCGGGAATGGCCGCCAGCCCGGTCCGCAGCCGCCGCAGGAGCCGCTCCTCCTCGGCGACGAGGCCGTCCCAGTCGGTCAGCGCCTCGCAGGCGGCGGCGAGCGCCACGACGCCGAGGACGTTCGGCGTGCCGGCCTCGTGCCGCTGCTGCGGGTCCGCGGACCACGTCACGTGCTCGCCGACGCTCACGGTGGCCCCGCCGCCCAGCAGGTACGGCTCGGCGGCGCGCAGCCAGTCCGCGCGGCCCACCAGGCAGCCCGCGCCGAACGGCGCGTACAGCTTGTGCCCGGAGAAGGCGACGTAGTCCACGTCGAGCGCGCCCATGTCGAACGGCCGGTGCGGAACGAGCTGGGCCGCGTCCACCGCGATGCGGGCGCCGTGCGCGCGGGCGACGGCGGCGAGCTCGGCGACGGGCCACAGCTCACCGGTGACGTTCGAGGCGGCGGTGACGACGAGCAGGCGCGGCCCGGCGGGCGCCGCGGCGAGGGCCTCCCCGGCGGCCGCGACCGCCGCGGTGGGGGAGTCGGGCGCGGGCAGGCGTACGACCCGGCTGCCGCGTCCCCACGGCAGCAGGGTCGCGTGGTGCTCGGACTCGAAGACGACGACGGTGGTCCCGCGCGGCAGAGCGTGCGCGAGGAGGTTCATCGCGTCGGTGGTGTTGCGGGTGAACACCACGGCGTCCCGGTGCCACGCGCCGACGAAGGCGCGCACGATCTCGCGGGCGCGCTCGTACCGGTCCGTCGTCACCTGCGACGCGTAGCCCGCTCCGCGGTGCACGCTGCTGTAGTAGGGGAGGGCGGCGTCGAGCGCGTCGCGTACCGCCTCCAGACAGGGCGCGCTCGCCGCGTAGTCGAGGTTCGCGTACGGGACGGTGCCGCCACCGGCGACGGGAACGGGAACGCCCGCGCCGACGACGCGCAGGGCGACAGCGGGACGGGTGACGGCGGGCAGATCGAGCACAACGGACAACACGCACCTCCAGCGGGGCCTGGGACCCCGGGAGGGGTCCGCGCTTGTCCGGCACGGTCGTGCCGGACCCTGTCATCACCCGGGGCACCCCGCCACGGACGGAGGGTTGCCGGCCAGCAAGCCGGGGCTTGACGCTGGCACTCGTGACCTGATCGCGATTATAGGGCACTGCCCGGACCCTGCCTATTCGCGCGGACGCTGCCTATTCGCGATCATGCGACCGGTTCTGTGCGTCTAATAGCGGCAGAGGACCATCGAAGGGAGCGGGGCGATGCGGAGTGGATGGCGGCTGCCGGTGGGGGTCGCGCTGGTGGCGGTGTGCGCGGCCGGCTGTGCCGCCGGGACGAACAAGGGCCGGGTCTGCAAGGACGCCGTCACGGCGGTCGGAAGCTACAACGCGACGTTGAACCGGATCTCACCGGACGACATCACGGGGTGGAAGCAGGCGGCGGCGACCCTCGCCACCCGGTTCGACGCGCTCGCCCGCGAGTCCGACGACCACCGGCTCAGCACCACGCTGCGCGGTATGGCCGCCGAGTGGCGCGGTGTCAGCACGAAGATGACCCCGCGCGACATCTCCGGCATGCAGGCCGCCGTTCAGCGGCAGCCCGCCGTCCTGGACAAGGCCTGCCACTGAGAAGCGAAGTCGCCGCTGAAGACCGCGGCCATCGCCGAAGAAGAGGTCCGAGCGCCCGCGAGGGCGCTCGGACCTGTTCACATGGAGTTCGGGTCGCCGCCGTCGCCCCCGTGGCCCGTCGGCTGACCGGTCGGCTGGCCGCCGGTGGGCGGGCCGCCCGTCGGCCCGTGCGTCGGGCGGCTCGGCGGCGAGGCCGGGCCCGACGGCGGTGACGCCGGAGTCGTCCGGGGCCGCGAGAAGGTGGGCCGCGGCCACCGCGGCTGGACGGGCGCGTACGTGGGGTACTGCGGCTGGTCGAGGTTGACCGACGGGTCGCCGAACGACTTCACCGGCATGTCCTTGTCGGCCTGAACGAGGTAGTCGTGCCAGATCTTCGCCGGCAGGTCACCGCCGTAAACGGAGTAGCCGGGCAGGCTCAGCGCCTTGTTGTCGGTACGGAAGACGCCCACCGAGGCCGCCAGCTGCGGGATGAACCCGTTGAACCAGACCTGGTGACCGCTGCTGGTGGTGCCGGTCTTGCCGGCGGCGTTCCGGTCGGGCAGTGACGCGTTCGTTCCGGTGCCGTTGTCGACGACCTTCTGCATGGCGTACGTCGCGTCGCGGGCGACCTGCTTGGAGAAGACCCGCGTGCCGTCGGTCGGCTGGGTGCGCTTCTTGTCGTCCCGGTCGGTCACCCACTTGATGACGTGCGGGGCGTGGTACACGCCCTCGGACGCGAACGCGGCGTACGCGGCGGCCTGCTGCTCGACGCTGACGTCGATGACGCCGAGCGGGTACGTCACGGCGGTGTTCGCGCCGTTGGCGGTGAGCTGTGACTCGGGGATGCCGAGCTTCTCCGCCATCTTCGTGACCTTGTCGTTCCCGATCTTCTGGGCGATGTTGATGTACGCGGTGTTGATGGACTTCTCGGTCGCGGTGACGAGGTTCACCATGCCGAAGTCCTCGTCCTCGTCGTTGTGGATCGTGGTGCCACCGAAGGTCTGGGCGTTGCTGCCGTCGACGTAGTCGTCCAGCGACATCCCGTCGTTCAGGGCGGCCGCGAGGACGTACGGCTTGAACCCCGAACCCGGCTGCACCTTGGCGTCGAAGGCGGCGTTGAGCTGCTGGTCGAGGTAGTTCTTACCGCCGTAGAACGCGTTGATCTCACCGGTCGACGGGTCGACCGACACCAGGCCCGCCATGACCTTCTTGGAGACGCCCGCGGGCATGGCGCCCTCGACCGCCTCCTTGGCGTCGGCCATGAGATCTTTGTTCAACGTCGTGCGGACTTTCAGCCCGCCCTTGGCGATCTGGTCGTCCGTGTAGCCCATGCGCCTGAGCTCGGCCTTGACGAGCTCGTACACGTACCCCTTCGCACCCTTGTAGGGGTTCTTCAGGTTGGGCTTGATCGGCGTGGGGAAGCGCATGACCGCCGCCTCCTGCGGCGTGATGCGCTTCATCTGCACCATGCCGTCGACGACGTACCTCCAGCGGGCCTGCATGTACTGCAGGGCGCTGCTCGACGACAGGTCCGAGGCGTAGGTCGGCACCTGGATGGCCGCCGCGAGGTACGCGCCCTCGGCCGGCGTGAGCTTCTGGACGTCCTTGCCGTAGTACGCCTGCGCGGCCGACTCGATGCTGTACGCGCCGCGGCCGAAGTAGATCGTGTTGAGGTACTGCTGGAGGATCCAGCTCTTGTCCTTCTCGCGCCCGACCTTGAGCGCGATCATGATCTCCTTGAGCTTCCGCGACGCGGTGCGATCCTGGCTGAGGCCGCTGTAGTAGTTGCGGACCATCTGCTGGGTGATGGTGGAGCCGCCCTGCAGCGACCCGCCGGTCGCCGTCGCCCAGAACGCCCGCGCGGTGCCCTTGAAGGACACGCCGGGGTCGCTGTAGAAACTGCGGTTCTCCGCCGAGATCACGGCGTCGCGCACCTGCTTCGGCACCTGGGACAGCGGCACCGGCTGCCGGTTGGTGCCCGTCCGCAGGAGGACGCTGCCGTCGTCGTAGTAGAAGACCGACGCCTCCTTCACGGCCTGCGGCTGCGCGGAGCTCGGGACGGGCGTCAGCAGGTAGGCGACGATGAAGGCGGCGACGGGCAGCAGGATCAGCACGCCCAGGACGTACGTGGCGCGCCGGAGCCACTTCGCCCGGCGGCTCCGCTGTTTCTTCGGTTTCTTCTGCTTCTTCGGAGGCTCGGACTTCTCACCCTCGGGAAGAGCGTGCACGGCGGTCATGGCCGACGGGCTCTCGTCGAACACGACCGGCGGCAGGCTTCCCGCCGGGGGTCGCGCGGGCGGGGGAATGTCGGGTCGAGTGGCGTCATGGCGATCAGCGGCTCCGGACTCGACGGCTTGCGCCGGCACGGCGACGCCGCGCGGATCGGCCGCGTCTTCCTGTCCTGCCGCGGCCTCGGGCCCGCCGGCGCCTCCACTGTTGGACGCGCCGGACGGCTCCGAAGTTGGCGCGGACTCTGACTGCATCGCGATTTCGCCGGCGTCGACGCCGGCGTCCTTCTCACTCACTAGTCCCCCGTGACCTGCGTGAACCCTCGAACTTACCGTAGGGTCGGGGCTGCACCGATCGGCATGCCCGGCGCCCGAGGGCTTGACGATCCTAAGCCACGGAGGATAAAGAGCCCGTCAGCCCCTGGTGAGCACCGTGCCGATCAACCGCGTCACCTCACGTGCCACGGCGTCCCGCCCCGGCGCCAGATATTTTCGGGTGTCCACAACCGTCGGATGGTCGGCGAGGTATGCCCGGACCGCGGCGGTGAAAACCTTGTTGAGGTGAGTGGCGATGTTCACCTTGACGATCCCCGCCTCGACCGCGCGCGTCAGGTCCTCGTCGGGCACCCCGGAGGATCCGTGCAGGACGAGCGGCACGGGCACGGCGTCGCGCAGCCGCGCGATGAGACCGAGGTCCACCGCCGCCGTACGGTCCGTCATCGCGTGGGAGGTGCCGACCGCGACCGCGAGCGCGTCCACGCCGGTCGCCGCGACGAAGCGCGCGGCCTCCTCCGGGTCGGTGCGCGCGCCGGGCGCGTGCACGCCGTCCTTGCCGCCGACCTCGCCGAGCTCGGCCTCCACCCACACGCCGTGCTCGTGGCAGTAGGCGGTGATCTCGGCGGTCGCGGCGACGTTGGCGTCATAGTCGAGCGCGGACGCGTCGTACATCACCGAGCCGAGGCCCAGCCCGACCGCCTCCCGTACGAGCTCGGGGGAGGTCGCGTGGTCCAGGTGCACCGCGACGGGGACCTTGGCGGCGCGCGCGGCGGCGAGGCACGCCACCGCGATCGGCTCCAGCGCCGCGTGGTAGCGCACGGCGTTTTCGCTGATCTGCAGGATGACCGGGCGGCCCGCCGCCTCGGCCCCCGCGATCAGCGCCTCGGCGTGTTCGAGCTGGATGACGTTGAACGCGCCGACGCCCGCTCCGGCGACGACGAACTCTCCTGCGGAGACGAGAGGCATCTGCGGAATCCTTCGTATGCGGCGGGATCGTAGGAACCCGCGACGGGGGAGAGGACGGCCGCCGCCGACAGGGCGGCGGCGTCCTTGAGCAGGTCGGGCCAGGGGGTCCCGACGCCGGCGGCGAGCGCGGCGACGACCGAGTCGCCCGCGCCGGTCGGGTTGCCGCTGACCACCCGCGGCGGGGGCACGTGGTGGACCTCCTCGCCGGTGACGGCCATCAGGCCGTCGGCGCCGCGGGAGACGACGACGGCGCGGGCCCGCAGCGCGCGGGCTCCCGCGACGGGGTCGGCGGTGCCGGTGAGCTCGGCGAGTTCCGCGGCGTTCGGCTTGACGGCCCAGGCGTACGGCGCGGCGTGCCGTAGCGCCTCGCCGGACGTGTCGACGATGACGGGCACGTCGCGGCGGGCGAGCCGGGCGACGGCGTCGGCCGGCACGCCCGGCGGCAGGCTGCCGGAGATGACGACGACGTCCGCGTCGGGGATCCGCGCCTCGAGGGCCGCCCACTCCTCCGGCCCGACGACCGGGCCGGGCTCGTTGAGCAGCGTCGCGTCACCGCCGGCGACGACCGTGACCGTACGGCGCGTCTCCCCGGCGATGGGGACCAGGTCGTGCGCGAGCCCCGCGGCGTCGAGGTCGGCGCGGACGGCGTCGCCCGTCGTCCCGCCGGCCAGGCCGAGGACGAGGACGTCGTGGCCGAGCGACCGCAGCACGCGGGCGACGTTCACGCCCTTGCCGCCCGCGCGGGCGTGCACGGCCTCGACCCGGTGGGTCCCGCCCGGCCGCAGCTCCGGCACCTCGTACGTGACGTCGAGCGCGAGGTTCGGCGTGACGGTGACGATCACGCCGTCACCACGTCCTGGACGCGCAGGTCCTCGTCCAGCAGCACCAGGTCGGCGCGGCGCCCGTGGGTGATCGCGCCCCGGTCGGTGAGGCCGAGCAGCGCGGCCGGCGTCGTCGCGGAGAGGCGTACGGCCTCCTCCAGCCCGACACCGGACGCCAGCACCGTCTGCCGGAAGACCGCCGCGGTCGTCGCCGTACTGCCGGCGATCGAGCCGCTCTCGGTGAGGCGGGCCACGCCGTCGCGCACCTCGACGTCGAGGCCGCCGAGGGTGTACTCGCCGTCGGCCATACCCGCGGCCGCCATGGAGTCGGTGACCAGCGCGGTCCGCGCGCCGCCCGCGACCCGGGCGACGTGCGCGACGATCGCGGGGTGCAGGTGCACGCCGTCGCCGACGAGCTCGACGACGACCTCCGGCGCGTCCAGCAGCGCGAGGATCGGCCCCGGCTCCCGGTGGTGCAGCGGGCGCATCCCGTTGAACAGGTGGGTGGCGACCCGGGCACCCGCCCGCGTCGCCTCCGCCGCCACGTCGTACGTCGCGTCGGTGTGCCCGACGGCGGGGATCACCCCGGCGTCACGGACCCGGCGCACGGCGTCCAGGCCGCCGTCCAGCTCGGGCGCGAGCGTCATCATGCGGACGTTCGGGACCTTGAGCAGCCGCTCCACGGTCGCGGGGTCCGGGTCGCGCAGCAGCGTGGGGTCGTGGGCGCCCTTACGGGCGACGGACAGGAACGGCCCCTCGTAGTGGATCCCCGCGACCACGCCGTCGTCGGCGAGCTCGGCCAGCACCGACGCCCGGCGCTCCAGATCGGCCGGCGACGCGGTCACGAGGCTGGCGACCAGCGTCGTCGTACCGTGCTCCCGGTGGAACGCCGCCGCGCGCACGCACTCGTCCGGGTCCGCCGAGTCGAACGACGCACCGCCGCCGCCGTGGCAGTGGATGTCGACGAAGCCGGGCACGATCACGTGGGCGTGCCGGTCGGCCCGCTCCGGAACGCCCTCTTCGACGCGCGTGATCCGGCCGCCCTCGACGCCGACCCAACCGGGTTCGAGGATCCCGCCGGGGGTGACGACCTTGTCCGCGCTCAGCACCGTCATCGTCGCTCCAATAGGTCGCGTGCCCAGAGTCCGGCACCCACACACCCGGCCTCGTCGCCGAACGCCGCGATCGTCAGGCGCGGCCTGCGGTGGAAGGTGAGCCGCCCGGCGAGGTCGTCGGCGAGCGGGCCGAGCAGGAGGTCGCCCGCCCGCGACAGCCCCCCGCCGATGACGATGACCTCGGGCGCGATCAGTGCGGCCGCGGCGGCCAGGGCGGTGCCGAGGAACCTGATCGTCTCGTCCCAGATCGCCGTCGCGTCGGCGTCACCCTCGCTCACCAGGGCGGCGACGTCGCCGGCCGTCGCCTCCCGCCCCGTACGGCGGGCGTAGCGGCGGGCGACCCCCGCCGCGGAGGCGACGGCCTCCAGGCAGCCGGTGCCGCCGCAGACGCACGGCTCGTCCACGCCGACGGACATGTGCCCGATCTCCCCGGCGTAGCCGTTGCCGACGCACAGGTGCCCGTCGATCACCATCGCCGCCGCGATGCCGGTGCCGATCGGCATGATCAGGGAGTTCCGGGCGCCCTGGGCGGCGCCGAGCCGGATCTCGGCGGTGCCCCCGGCGCGTACGTCGTGGCCGACCGCGACCGGCAGGCCGGTGCGCTCGGCGATCAGGTCGCGGAACGGGACGTCGTTCCAGCCGATGTTCTCCGACCAGACGGCGACGCCGCGCTCGTCGTCGACGATGCCGGGCACCGCGAGGCCGATGGCCTGCGCGGTGCCCGCCTGCTCGGTCAGCTCGGCGACGGTCTCGAGCACGGCGCCCACCGCGGCCTCGCCCTGCGGCGTGGGCCGGCGGACGGCGGCGACCCGGTCGAGCCCGGGGGACAGGACCGCTCCCTTCATCGACGTGCCGCCGACGTCGAGAGCGACGATCACTTCAGCACGACCGAGCGGGTCAGCGACCGCGGGCGGTCGGGGTCGAGTCCCTTTGCCTCGGAGTGGGCGACCGCCACCCGCTGCGCCGTGATCAGGTGCGCGAGCGGGTCGAGGTCGCTGGTCACGAACGTCGCGCCGGTCGCGGCGACGTCCTCGGCGAGGCCCTCGGGAGCGGTGCCGAACATCCAGGTCAGCCGGCCCGGCTGGGCGATGCTGATCGGGCCGTGGCGGTACTCCATCGCCGGGTAGGACTCGGTCCACAGCTGCGCGGCCTCACGGGCCTTCAGCGCCGCCTCCTCCGCCAGGCCGTTGGTCCAGCCCCGGCCGAGGAAGGTGATCTGCTCGGCGGCCAGCCACTCGGGGTCCAGCGGCTCGGCCAGCGCCCGCTCGGCGTCGTCCGCGGGCACGGCGTCGCCGATCGAGGCGCGCAGCAGCGCCAGCGCCGTCGTGGCGAAGCGCGTCTGCACGACCGACTCCTCGTCGGCGAAGTCGAGCACGATCTGCCGCGTGCCGGCGGCGAACGGCGCGTCGTCGATCGCGGTGATCGCCGTGACGTTCGGCAGGCGCTCCACCGCCTCCAGTACCTCCGTGGTCGTGCCGGACCGGCTGATGGCGACATACCGGTCGTAGTCGCGGCCGAAGGGGAGCTCCGAGGCGGGGAAGGCGTCGGTGACGCCCAGGCCGCGGCTCTCCCGCAGCGCCGCGTACGCCCTGGCCATGTACAGGGACGTGCCGCAACCGAACACCGCCACCCGCTCGCCGTCACGGGGCAGGGCGCCCCGTAGATCGGCCAGCCGGTCGGCGGCCCGCCGCCAGCAGGAAGGCTGACTCTCGATTTCGGCCAGTACGTGTTGCTGCGCCAAACCCGCCTCCGCGTTTGCTCGTTCTTGAGCGTTTCGTGCTTGCATCATGCACTAATGAACACGGAGTCGCCAACAGTCTTGAGCGGATGGAGTTCGCGGAAGCGGCCTGCGGCACCGTGCGCAGCGGCACGGTCACCGGATCGAACCCGCCGGTCACGGGCCGGTTCGAGCCCGTGACCCGCGGCGTACGAACGGGCCGGCGGCGCGCCGGACGGGCGCGTGACCGGTGCCGGAACGGATCAGGCGTGGTCGCGCGGGTGGTGCCGGCTGAGGTTGCGCTCCAGCAGTGAGAGACAGCCGGCGACGCCGACCGCGCCGTCCGCGCCCACCGTGCCGTCCGTGACCGCCGGCAACCGGCCGTCCTCCTGCTTCAGGCGGGCCAGCGCCCCCTCCATCGCCGCCTGCGCCGCGAACAGGCACGGCGTGCTGTAGATGGCGACGCCGACGCCGAGGGCCGCCAGGTCGGACAGCGAGAACCGCGGGGACCTGCCCCCGGCGATCTGGTTGAACAGCAGCGGCTTGCCGCCGGTCACGGCGCGGACCTTGCGGATCCACTCGGCGCTGCGCACCCCGTCCACGAGGATGACGTCGGCGTCCGTGGCCGCCAGCGCCTCCGCACGGCGTACGATCTCGCGCTCGTCGGTCGCGTCGGTCCGCGCGACCACGACGAGATCCCGCCGGGTCCGCAGGACCAGCCGCAGCTTCTCCAGGTACTCCTCGAGCGGCAGGATCTGCTTGCCGTCGACGTGGCCGCAGCGCCGCGGGCGCTTCTGGTCCTCGATGACGACACCGGAGGCGCCGATGGCCTCCAGGTGCTCGACGACGTGGCAGGCCACCTCCGGGTCGACGTAGCCGTCGTCGATGTCGACGAGCAGGTGGTGCCGGGGGAACGCGAGCCGGAGCCGCTGGACGAAGCCCACCATGTCCGGCCAGGCGATGAAGCCGATGTCGGGAAGGCCGTAGTGCGAGGCGGCGAATCCGAAACCGGAGACGAACAGCCCGTCGTAGTGCCGCGCCGCCACGGACGCCGAGAACATGTCGAAGACCCCGATGAGCGGCGTGACGGAATCACCGCCGATCGCGTCACGGAGACGCCGTCCCGCCCCATTTCGCGACTCCGGCCCTACGAACCGGTCCACACTCGCGTCCATCCGTTACCCCCGCATGTCGTACGAGCTCAGCGCCCCTGCGTCGTCCGTGACCGTGCCGTCGTGCGCCGCCCACGGTAAAGGCCGGGTAAGAGCGAGGAGGCTGGCGCAACGGTGAAGGGTCGCTAACCTCCGGCCGGAGATAGCGGGGAATACCGGAAAGGGGCTGAACATACTTTGTAAAGGCCGTCGGCCGGTGGCTGTGATCGGGAGTCGGAAAGGTTCCGGGGAGAGTTGACCCGCGCCCAGGGAGAGCTGACCGCAGGCGACCTCGCAAACCTACACATTTCGGCGTAAGTCACTCTCTGCTGCTGGCCGTCTCCGGACAGGAGGCGTTGCCGCTACTAAAAGGATACGTAGTGTGATAGTCATGTGACGGTGCGCTACAGGTCGGCGTACGCACGTCTCATCAACGGCAAGCCATGGAGACGGTCATGCTCGTGTTCACCCTCGCTGTAGCCGCGGCCGTCGGAGCCGTGTTCGCAGCCGCCTTCCTCTTCCGGAAGGCGCGCCACGGCGCCGACGACCGTGGCCCGGGCAGCACGACCGCGGGTCACGCGGGCTCGATGCTGTCCTCCCTCTTCCTGCTCGTCTTCGCGATCGCCATCGTCGTTCCATGGACCACGGCCGACTCCGCCCGGCAGAACACCCAGACCGAGAGTCAGGCGATCGTCGACGCCTACTGGGCCGCCGCGGCGTTGCCGTCGCCGGCCGGCACCCAGGTTCAGGCTTCGCTGCGCGACTACGTGCGCTTCGTCGTCGACAACGAATGGCACGTCATGCAGAAGGGACGGCTCAGCCAAGAGGGCTGGGCGCGCCTGGACACGCTGCGCGCCCAGGTCACCGGCCTCCAGGTCTCGGGCAATAACGCGGAGACCGCCCGCAGCACGCTCCTCGACCGGATCCGCGACATGTCGGCCGCCCGCGGCCAGCGCGCGGTCGACGCCAAGGCCAGCCCGCCGAAGGGCCTGCTGGCCCTCACGGTCATCACGGCCCTCCTCGCCGCCGCGTTCCCCTTCCTCGCCGGGGCCCGGCCCCGAGGTTCGGCTCTCATCCCGGCGGCCGCGATGGCGGCGATGCTCGCCATTGGGGTCTACCTCACGTTCGACATCTCGCACGTCTTCGACGGCGCGCTCCGCGTCAAGCCGGACGCGTTCACGTCGGCGCAACAGGAGTTCCCCCGCATTCCCGAGAGCCGGTGACCCATGCGCGCACGCGGCATCAGCGTCCTGGCCACGGGCTCCCTCATCGGCCTCATGTCGACTCCCGCTCTGGCCGACGACGGGGCCCGATCCGCCAAGACCCGCCCCTCCGGCCCGGTGCACCGGGTCTCCTCGGCCGAATCCTCCGACGACGCACCCTCCGCGACCCCGATCGCCGGTGGCCTGCTCGGCGGGCTGCTACCCAGCGGCCCGACCTCCCCAGGCGCCCGTTCCGACGGCCTGTCCTCCCGCAGGCCGTCCTCCGGCGGCCTGCACTCCCACGGGTCACCATCCGGGCGCCCGCATTCCGCGCGGTCGTCCTCCGGTGGCCCGCCCGCCACCGATCCCGCAGGCCCGTCGGCCCGGTCACCACGTCTCTCCGCCCGGCCCGCCCGAGAGGACCCGGCCGACCCGCGTGAACCCCACCCGCACCATCGGCACGGTCGGCGCGCTCCCGCACAGGCCCACCATGCCGATCAGATCCCCGGGCATCCCGGCCCCTCCGGCGTCCCGGCCGATCACCGCCTCGCCGCCACGGCCACCGACGACCCCGGCCTCCTGCCCGCACCCCACGGCTCCGGGCCACACCCCGAGACCGGCGCCCCTGGGCTCCAGCCCGCACCCGGCGGTTCTGGCCTCCTGCCCGCGCCCGGCGGCCCTGGGGTCCTGCACGCGCCCGACGGCTTGGGGCCCCGCCTCGTGACCGGCGGTCTCAGGCCGACCCCCGCTACCGGCGGCTCTCGTCTGCTGCCCGCGATCGGCGAGTCCGGACCGCCTCCCTTGATCGGCGTGTCTGGACTGTTGCCCGTGACCGTCGGCGACCCCGGTCCGCTTTCCGCCGTGGCGGGCGGTCTGCTGCCCATCTCCGTCGCCGCCGGTACCCCACGGCCGGTCTCCCTCGCGGTGGGTGGAGCACAGCCGCTGCTCTCCGCGACTCTCTCGGTCTGCCTCGATCTCGACCTGCTGCGCGCCTTGGACGTCCGCCTCGCCGTCGGTGCCTGCCGGCGCGCCGCGCCACCGGCACCCGTGCCGCCCGCCCCACCTGCACCACCGGCTCCGCCGGTCTCCCCGCCCGCCCCTCGACCGCCGGCGACGCCGCCCGCCACCCCGCCGCCGAACCCCGCTCCGCCTGCCGCGCCACCCGTACCGGCGGCACCGGCCGTGCCGGTGCGCCCGGTCGCCGTCCGTCCGGCCGCCCCGCGTCCAGCGGCTCCAGAACCACGGCCGACTCCAAGCCACCCGCCGACGTCGTCGTCCACTCCGGCCCCGGCACCCGAGAAGCCCACGGCCGTGCACCTACATCATCGGAAGAAGCCGCTGGCCACCCTCACGGTCATCGTCGTCCTGGCGGTCATGGTCGCCGTCGGTGCCGGCCTCGCGTTCGCCACCGTGTGACGCGGCAACTCGGGTTACGCGGCGACCGCACCGCCACCACGGTCAGGTCGCCGTCGGGACGGTTCCGGTGCCGTCGGCGTTGACGGGCCGATGACCTGTTCGCCGGGCTTCGGCGTCAACACCGGCGGCAAGGCGGCTGATCGATCCGGCCAAGCGATCCGGCGCCATCATCTGAGCAGGGAAGAGCCCGGGTTCTGACTCAGTTCTCGTGATGCCTGCGGCTAGCCGTTGGCCGGGTGTGTTCCAGCTGCACAGTGCGGGGTTGGTTCCGGCAGGCGCCGGGGTGGCGGCTTGTTTTTCAGGGGCGTCTACTCAGCCGAGAGGATTCTTCTCTCAGTAGCCGCTGACGGGAACAAGGTGCCCCCGGCGGTGCCCGCTTTGCCCGAGATGGCGTGCTGTGTCGTCAGCAAGGACGACGGCCCGCGCGCCGGAACGTCGCTCGAGAAGGTCTCCCAGCTCCAGTCGGTCTTCCGGCCCGACGGCACTGCCGCTGTGCCCGAGCCGGCCGTCACACCCGACTGGGCGATGCCGTGTCGCGCACGGTCGACTCCGCGGTCGGCACGGCACCTGACGTGCCGATCGCAGGCGGTCCTCCGGTCGGTCAGCCGACCTTGACGGCTCGTTCGTTCGGGACGCAGTGGGTCATCTGCAGGCCGTTGACATCCCTTGGGCCGTTGTGGCCGAGCTTCTCGAGCCGCGCGCGGTCCTCGTCGGTGAGGTCCTGGCTCGCCAGGGGCTCGAGGTGGGCGACGTCGTCCGGGCCGATGCCCAGGCCCTCCCCGACCCGCAGGCCCAGATCGTCCTCGGCGAGCAGGAAGTGCCAGACCATCCGCTCCTGGATGGGCCGCTCGCACTGCGAGAGCATCGTGACGAGGTTGTGGACCAGGTCGTCGCGCTCCCAGTCGTGCATGAGCAGATAGCGCTGGCCCGCCTGGACGTAGTCGTTGGTCCGGGGGATGCGCTTGCGGGTGAGCCGGCCAGTGATCGTCGGTCCCTGCTCGTCGTGGGTCGGGAACTCTCCCTCGCGCAGTCCGCCCGTGATCGACGGCTCGTAGTTGACGTGCGGATTCTCACCGCCCTGGTCGACGTAGTAGGTCATCAGGCCGTCGCGCTGGTTGGTGCGGACCCGGCCGTGCTTCGGCTGGTTGACCGGGAGCTGCAGGTAGTTGGGGCCCACCCGGTAGCGCTGCGTGTCGCTGTAGGAGAACGTGCGGCCGATCAGCATCTTGTCGTCGCTGAAGTCCAGACCGTCGATGAGGACGCCGGTGCCGAAGGCGATCTGCTCGTTCTCGGCGAAGTTGTTGCCGAGGCACTCGTCGAGCACCATGCGGCCGACCGGACGCGCGGGGAACCGGTTCTCCGGCCAGACCTTGGTGTCGTCGAGCGGGTCGAAGTCCAGCTCCGGGTGCTCCTCGTCGCTCATCGTCTGCACGAGGAGCTCCCATTCGGGGTACTCGCCGCGCTCGATGGCGTCCCGGAGGTCCTTCGTCGCGTGTCCGAGCTCCTCCGCCTGCACGGCGGCGGCGTCCGCGGCGGTCATGCTGCGCACGCCCTGCTTGGGCATCCAGTGGTACTTCACCAGGCAGGTCTCGCCCTGCTCGTTGACCCACTTGTAGGTGTTCACGCCGAAGCCCTGCTGGTGGCGGTAGTCGGCGGGGATGCCGCGCGGGCTGAACAGGTTCACCAGCATGTGAATGCACTCCGGCGTCTGCGACATGAAGTCGAAGATCCGGTTGGGTTCCTGCCGGAACGTGACCGGGTCCGGCTTCAGTGAGTGGATCACGTCGGGGAACTTGATGGCGTCCCGGATGAAGAACACCGCCAGGTTGTTGCCGACCAGGTCCCAGTTGCCGTCCTCGGTGTAGAACTTCACCGCGAACCCGCGCGGGTCGCGCGCGGACTCGGAAGAGTCCCGTCCGCCGATCACGGTCGAGAACCGCACCGCCACCGGGGTGCGCTTCCCGGCCTCTTGGAACAGCTTCGCGCGCGTGAAGGCGCTGATCGGTTCGTCGCCGAGCCGGCCGTACGCCTCGAAGTATCCGAACGCCGTGGTGCCACGGGCGTGCACGACGCGTTCGGGGATCCGCTCGCGGTCGAAGTGGCTGATCTTCTCCAGGAACTGGTAGTTCTCCAACGTCGCCGGGCCGCGGGCACCGATCGTCCGCTGGTTCTGGTTGTCGTAGACCGGGTGCCCTTGCCGGTTGGTGAGTACCTCACGATCATCATCCGGCCGGGGGCCCACGTTGGATACGTCCGTCATTGTGACGGCCTCCTAGGGATTCGTGTCTTCGTCCCTGGCCCCCTACCCGCTGTCACCGGTTCAAGCGTCGCGGCACTGCCGTTTTTCGTCGATTTCATCCCTTCTGATCAGCGGAGATGTCCCGCCGCCTACTAGTGGACGTGCCTGCGCCGACCACCCTGAGGTGAACGGAGAGTCACCGGCGAGAGCGACTCCGGGGGGATGGGGAAGGGCCGGTGTGCCGCCACCGCGCTCCGATCTCCTCGTCGCTGGGGGGGAGGGCCGGGCAGCGGTCTGGCCGGCGTGCCGGCGCGCAGGGCGTCCAGTAGTGGCGTCAGGTAGCGGTGGCGCAGCGTGGCGGTACGGTCGGGGCCGGCCGCGCTGGACGCCGCCGTTCACGCCTGGGACATCGCGGTGGCCACCGGCCGTCCGTCGCCGCTCGCCCCCGGGCTGGCCGAGCGCCTGCTGCCGGTGGCCGAGACGCTCGCGGAGCCGCTCCGTGGATTCGCCTACGCGCCCGCGCTCGACCCGCGACCGGCCGACGACGCCACCGCCGCGCTGCTGCGCTACCTGGGCCGAGACCCGGAGTGGACCCGCTGATCCACCCCGTCCGGCGGATCCACCGCACCCGCGTGCCGCGACCGGGCCGGCCCGGTCAGGCGAGGCCGGCGTCGTGGGCCAGGAGCGCGATCTGGGTGCGGTTGTCCAGGCCGAGCTTGGTGAGGATGCTGGAGACGTGGGCCTTGACCGTCGTGATGCCCATGGCCAGCTCCGCGGCGATGTCGGCGTTCGTCCGGCCACGCGCGATCGCGACGGCGACCTCGTGCTCGCGTGGGGTGAGGGCGGCCAGCGCGGCGCGGGCCCGCTCGTACGCCCCGGCCTGGACGATGGTGCGGTCCATCAGCCGCCGGGTGATGCGCGGCGACAGGATCGGGTCGCCCGCCGCGACCCGGGTGACCGCCTCAACGATCTGCGGGGGCGAGGTGTCCTTGAGCAGGAACCCGCTGGCGCCCGCCCGCAGCGCGTGCAGGATGTTCTCGTCGGTGTCGAAGGTGGTCAGCACGATCACCTGTGGGGGGCGGGCGCGGGCCCGCAGCCGGCGGGTGGCGACGATGCCGTCCACACGCGGCATGCGCAGATCCATCAGGACCACGTCCGGGGCGTGGGCGTCGGTGGCGGTGACGGCCTCCTGACCGTCGGCGGCCTCGCCGACCACGGTGATCCCGGCGGCGCCGTCCAGCATCATGGCGAGCCCGGCACGGACCATGGCGTCATCGTCGACCAGCAGCACGCGGATCACGCGGGCCATGGTAGCCAGGCCAGCAGCCGGAACTCCCGGTCGACGATCAGATGATCCAGGCGTCCGCCGGCGAGGCGTACCCGTTCGGTCAGCCCGACGAGGCCGAGCCCCGCGCCCGGCGCGACCGGGGCCGACGCGGCCTCCGGCAGCGGGTTGCGGATGTCGATGAGGAGGCGGTCGCCGGGGCCACCGCGCAGCACCATGTCGACCGGCCGGCCGGGCGCGTGCTTACGCGCGTTCGTCAGCCCCTCCTGCGCGACGCGGTAGGCGGTCCGGGCGGCGGCCGCCGGAAGGGCGGTGGCGTCGGTGACCTCCTCGCGCAGCCGTACGGGCTGCCCGGCGTCGCGGGCCTCGGCGACCAGGCGCGGCAGGTCGGCCAGCGTGGGCTGGACCGCCAGGTCGTCGTTCGCGTCGTCGTCCTCGCGCAGGAGGCCGATCACCTGGCGTAGTTCCTCCAGCGCCTGGTGCACGCCCGTGCGGATCACCCCGGCGGCCCGGGCGAGCTGCTCGGGGGAGGAGTCCGGGCGGTACTCCAGCGCCCCGGCGTGGGTGGCGACCAGCGAGAGCCGGTGGGCCAGCACGTCGTGCATCTCCCGGGCGAGCGTGCGCCGCTCGGCCATGCGGGCCTCGGCGACCAGCCTGCCCTGCTCGGCCTCGGCACGCTCGGCGCGCTCGCGCAGCGAGATGAGCAGCGCGTGGCGGGCGCGGGCCAGCGCGCCCCAGCCGAGCAGCGCGCCGTACGCGACGCAGATCAGCAGCAGCCACCAACCGGGGGAGATCCCGGAGTTGGGCCGCCAGAGTCCTCGCAGCACGTGCGCCGCGACGCCCGCCACGGCCACGGCCACCGCGACGGGGAACCGCCTGCGCCGGGCGACCTGCAGGGCCCCCAGTGTGGCCGCCGGTGTGGCGACCGGCGAGGCCGCGGCCAGGAGGGTCGCGGCGAGAGCCCCGGGGACCGGCCACCACAGCTGGGCGAGCGCGGTGGCCAGGCTCGCCACCGCGGCCGCGACGTCCAGCCACAGGGGGAGCCCGCCCGTACGCCCCCACAGCGGCACGGTGGTCAGCGTTCCGACCACGAGGACCACGCTCGCCACGGCGACCGTACGCGAAGATCGGATCTCACTCACCGGCTCAAGCTAACCTTCGGCGCCGCCGGCTCGTCACCTACCAAAGTCGGAGCCGGGCCCCACCGGGGCAGGACCAGAGGCGACCGCGCGCCCGATGCGGCGGACCCGCCGGGCGGGCGAGGCTGACCGGCGTGAACCTTCCCTACGGTTACCTGACCACCGTGGCCCTCCTCGCGGTCTGGACGCTGTTCTCGCTGATCGCCCCGCGCCGGCCCCGGCCGGTGGCCATGCTGGCCTTCTACCTGGCCGTGGTCCTGGGCGAACTCCCCTTCATGGGGCTCGCCTGGCTCCTGGCCTCGACCGTCCTGGCGTTCGTCCAGGGCGACCTCACCTCGCCTCTCACCGCCGGGGCGGCGGCGGTGACCGCGGCGGGCCTGGGCCTGGTGGCCTGGCGCGGCGGCCGGGCCCTGCCCGCCGTACGGCAGGCGATGGGAGCGGTGCCCGTCTCGCGCCGCCTGCCGTACGGGCGCATCCTCCTCGGCCCCTTCCTGCGGCGGCGGCACACCGTCGAACGGATCCCCGACCTGGCGTACGGACCCGCCGGACGGCGCAACCGCCTGGACCTCTACCGCCATCGTTCCCGGCCCACCGGAGCCCCGGTCCTGATCCACTTCCACGGCGGCGGGTACAAGGGAGGCCGGAAGAACAGCCAGTCCCTGCCCCTCCTGTACCGCCTGGCCGAGCAGGGCTGGGTGTGCGTCAGCGCCAACTACCGGCTACGCCCGCACGCGACCTTCCACGATCACCTGGTGGACGCCAAGCGAGTGATCGCCTGGGTACGGGAGCACGGTGCCGCGTACGGCGCCGACCCCGACCGGATCGTCCTGGCGGGCAGCTCGGCCGGCGCTCACCTGTCGGCCCTGGCCGCGCTGACGCCGGACGATCCGGCGTTCCAGCCCGGTTTCGAAGGCGTCGACACCTCCGTCACGGCGGTGATCGGCTTCGGTGGCTACTACGGGTCCTACTTCGGCATGGACGACCGGACCTCGCCGGTCGCCCACGTCCGCCCGGACGCGCCGCCGTTCCTCCTGGTGCACGGGGATCACGACACCCTCGTTCCGGCCGAGGACGCCCGGAACTTCGCCGAGCGCCTGCGCGAGGTCTCGGACCGGCCGGTCGTCTACGCCGAACTGCCCGGCGGGCAGCACGCCTTCGATCTGTTCGACTCCCTGCGGTTCCACGCCGTCGTCAACGCCGTCGAGGCCTTCGTCACGCGGGTCGCGTCGCCGGCCTCCCGCACGTGACGCCCGGCACCTCCTGATGCCTGCGGGCCGGGCGTCACGCGTCGCGACGGCGCACCGCCTGCCACCCGGCCAGCAGCGCGGCCGCCGCCCACAGCGCGGTCACCGCGAGCCCGGTCCAGGGGCCCACGTCTCCCACCGGGTCCTGGTGCAGCACCTGCTGCCCGGCCCGGTCCGGCAGATAGGCGGCGATTCCCCCGGCGACGTCGCCGACGACGAAAGACACGATCAGAATGAACGGGATGAGCAGGCTCAGCACCGCCACGGCGCTGCGCAGCAGGAAAGTGAGCCCCGCGGCGAACAGGGCCATCAGCGCCAGGTAGATCCCGGCGCCGGCGCAGGCCCGCAGCGCGCCCGGTTCGCCGAGGCCGATGGCGTACCTCCCCAGGAACGCCTGCCCCGTGAAGAAGGTGGCGAAGGAGGTGACAAGCCCCACGGCGAGAGCGCTGCCGCCCAGGATCGCCGCCTTGGCCGCGTAGAAGAGGTCCCGGTACGGTACGGCGGCCAGCGAGACGCGCAGGGCGCCGCTCGCGTACTCGGAGGACACCGCGGTCGCCCCGAACGCGACGGCCGCGATCTGCGCGAAGTTGATCGCGTAGAAGGCCCTGAGCACGGGGTCTCCGCCGTCGTCCGCCTCGGCCCGGCCCACGGTGGCGAACGCGAGCACGGTGATGGCGAGGGTCGCGGCGAGGACCGCGACGAGCGATCCGAAGCTCGCCCGGACCGACCGGATTTTGATCCACTCGGAGTGGAGTACCGCGGTGACGGACATGGTCAGGCCCCCTGGAGACCGGTCGGAGCGGCGGAGACGGCGGCGGAGTACTCGGTCTCCTCCGCGGTGAGCGCGAGATACGCCTGTTCCAGGGACGCGCGCTCGTCGGCGAGCTCGAGGACGGTGACGCCCTCGCGGGCGGCGAGGGCCCCGACCAGCCCGGCGTCGGCGCCGTGGACGATCAGCCGGCCGTCGTCTCCGTCCGCGATCGTGTGCCCGGCGGCCCGCAGCGCGGCCCGCAGCCGGGCGGGGTCGCCGGACCGTACGCGCACGCGCGCGGGGCTGTGCCGGTCGAGGAAGTCCCGCATGGGGAGGTCGGCGAGGAGCCGGCCCCGGCCGAGGACGACGAGGTGGTCGGCGAAGGTCGCGGTCTCGTTCATCAGGTGGCTGGAGACCAGGACCGTACGGCCCTCGCGGGCGAGCCGGCGCAGCAGCTCACGGATCCAGACGATGCCCTCGGGATCCAGGCCGTTGACCGGCTCGTCGAGCAGGAGCACCGCCGGGTCCCCGAGCAGCGCGGCGGCGATGCCGAGGCGCTGCCGCATGCCGAGCGAGAACGTCCTGACGCGGCGGCGCGCCGCCGGGGCCAGCCCGGTGTCCCGCAGCACCTCGTCCACCCGCCGGGCGGGGATGCGGTTGCTGACGGCGAGGAACCGCAGGTGGTCCCGGGCGGTACGGGAACCGTGGGCGGCCTGCGCGTCCAGCAGGGCGCCGACCGTGCGCAGGGGTTCCCGGAGCGTCGCGTACGGCCGGCCGCCGACCGTGGCGGTTCCGGCCGTGGCGCGGTCGAGGCCGAGGACGAGACGCATGGTGGCCGACTTGCCGGCGCCGTTCGGGCCGAGGAACCCCGTGACCCGGCCCGGCTCGACGCTCAGCGTCAGCCGGTCGACGGCCCGGGTCCCGCCGTACTCCTTCGTGAGGTCTTTGAGGTCGATGCTGGTCATGGCCTCAGCGTCGCCCGGGCGGGCGGGGCGCCGCGCCCCCCGCCGGAGGAGATCGTCTCCCCCGTACGGGGGGAGACCGGCCGGATCCGGCTCTGCGACGATGACCGGATGCCGGGCCTCCTGTCGCCGTTGACCCGCGCGGTCACCTACACCCGCTGGCTGCACCTGCTCATGGGGGCGATCGTGCCCCTCTCCTGCGCCATGATCTATCCCGGGCTGAGCCGCCCGACGGCGTCCGACTGGGCGCTCGTCCCCGTCCTGCCGATCCCGCTGATCCTGGCCGTGGCCCTGGTGCCCGGGATACGCCGGGCGGAGGGACTGCAGGCGAGGCTGATGCTGTTCCCCGGCGCGCACGCACGGGTGCGGAGCGAGGAGGACCCGGGTATCTCCGCCGCTCCATCCACCTCATGGAGCCAGCGCGCGAGGACCGGGGCCTGGCTGCTGTTGCGGGTGGAGGCCGGGCTCGCCGTCGCCGCGGTCACGGAGCAGTTGCTGGCGTTCACCCTGTCGTTCGCCGGGGCGGCCGCCGGGGAGCCCGACGTCGCCGACTCCCTGGTGCCGGTCTCCGGCACGGGCTGGGCGTACGCCCTGCTGATCCCGGTTTCCCTGCTCGCGCTGGCGGTGGTGGTGACCGGCGCGGGCGCCCTCATGGCGAGGGCCGCCCGCCGGCTGCTCGGACCGTCGGCGAAGGAGCGCCTCGCCGCGCTGGAGGAGCGCACCGAACGCCTGCTGGAGCGCGATCGCATCGCCCGGGAACTGCACGACTCCCTCGGCCACGCCCTGACTCTCGCGGTGGTGCAGGCGGGCGCCGCCCGGGCGTCCGCCGACCCGGGCTTCACGGACCGGGCGCTGGAGACCATCGAGGAGACCGGCCGGGCCGCGCTGGAGGACCTGGAACGGGTCCTCATGGTGCTGCGCGACACCGGGCGGTCGGCCGCCGCCCGGCCCGCCCTCGGCGAGGCGGACCGTCTGCTGGACTCCGCCCGGTCCTCGGGCGCGCAGGTCGACGCCGAGGTGACCGGCCCACTGGACCGGGTGCCGGGCCCGGTGTCCCGCGAGGGGTACCGGATCCTCCAGGAGGCCCTCACCAACGTGCTGCGGCACGCGGGTTCCGTGCCGGTCCGGGTCCGCATCGTCGTGGAGGAGAAACGGCTGCGGCTCGAGGTGCGCAACCCCCTGACGGCGGCGGCCTCGGCGTCCGGTGCGAGCGGTGGAAGCGGGCTGCGGGGGGTCCGGGAGCGAGCCGCGTTCCTCGGCGGCGAGGCCCGCGCGGGGCGGGACGGCGGCGACTGGCTGCTGCACGTCGACCTGCCGATCCGGTGATCTACGCTGACCGGATGCCGCTCACGATCCTCCTGGTCGACGATGAGCCGCTGGTACGGGCGGGCCTGCGCGCCGTGCTGGAGGCCCAGCCGGACATCGAGGTGGTGGGCGAGGCGGCCGACGGCGCGGCCGTGATCCCGCTGGTCCGGCGGCTGCGCCCCGACGTCGTCGCCATGGACGTGCGGATGCCGTTGATGGACGGCATCGAGGCCACCCGGGCGGTGCTGCGCACGGTCCCGGACCCACCGAAGATCATCATGGTGACGACGTTCGAGAACGACGAGAACGTGTACGGCGCGCTGCGCGCCGGCGCCGACGGATTCCTGCTCAAGCGGGCCAGGCCGGCGGAGATCGTGCACGCCGTTCGGCTCGTGGCCGAAGGCGACTCGTTGCCGTTCCCGGCGGCCGTCCGGCGGCTGGCCGCCTCGTACGGCGAGAACGACGGCAATGCCGAGGCCCGGGCGGTCCTGAGCCGTGCCGCGCTGACCCGGCGCGAGGAGGACGTGCTGCGCCTCATGACGCGCGGCCTGTCGAACGCGGAGATCGCCGCCCACCTGGTGGTGGGCGCCGAGACCGTCAAGTCGCACGTGAGCTCCATCCTGGCGAAGCTCGGGGCCCGAGACCGTACCCAGGCGGTCATCACGGCGTACGAGTCCGGCTTCGTCTCCCCGGGCTGAGGTCCGCGGGCCGGTGCCCCGGGCTGGGCTTCGCGGGCCGGCGCGGACCGTATCGGAGCACCCCGTCCGGTTCCCCTAGAGTGAGAGCGGTGACGGCCCCAGTGGTTCACGAACTGCGCTCGGACGCACGGGACAACCAGGAACGCATCCTGGAGGTGGCCCGCGCGGCCTTCGCCTCCGAGGGATTCGACGTGCCGATCCGGGAGATCGCCCGGCGCGCGCAGGTCGGTGTCGCCACCGTCTACCGGCGCTTCCCGACGAAGGAGGCGCTGCTGGCGGCGGCCTTCGCCGAGCGGATGGCCGCGTGCCTCACGATCGTCGAGGAGGGCCTGGCGGCCGCCGACCCCTGGCAGGGGTTCCGCCTGGTGATCGAGAGGCTGATGGAGGTGCACGCCCTCGACCGGGGCTTCGCCCGCGCGCTCACCTCGAAGTTCCCCCGGGTGTTCGACTTCGCCGAGGGCCGCGGCCGCGCGCTGCGCGGGCTCGCCGAACTCCTCAGCCGCGCGAAAGAGGCGGGCGGAATCCGGAAGGACGTCGTGCTGGAGGACGTCGTGCTGGCGCTGATGGCGAACGAGGGCATCCGAGCCGACTCGCCGCAGGCACGCGTCGCGGCCTCGCGCCGCTTCGCGGCCCTGATGATCCAGTCCTTCCGAGCGGACCCGGCCCCGGTGCCACTTCCGTCGCCCGTCCGGCCATCTCTCCCCATATCCCAGTGAAGACCCCTGACGGCCTGGTGGGCTGGCTCAGTCTTTAGCCTCGCGCTTTCACGCGGGCGCTGGACGATCTGATCGTTTACATGAGAAAAGTGCCTCTGAGCTGGGAGGATCGGGCTTGTCGAGAGTCCTGTCCGCCCATGCTGAAAGGCACTTTTCAGGTGCAGCCTACCGGTCGCCGCCCCAAGATCACGGTGTCTTCGGACGGTAAGGGAATCGTCGGTCAGGCCGGGGGCCTGCTGCTGATGGAGACGTTGCGGGTCACCGGGCTGGATCAGGGCCTGTCACAGGCGCTGGAGCGGTGGCGGCCGTGGTTAACGCCGTCGGCGCCTCCGCACCTTGAAGGCCATCACGCCCACCACGGCGAGGACAGCCACGGTCAGCCACACCGCGGTTGGCGCACCGGACAACAGGCCAGCGGCAGTCAGCAGGGATCCGATCAACATGGGTGGTGCTCCTTCGATGGTCACTATCGCGACGGCATAACCGCTGATGACGACGCTACGAACACCGCCCCGAGTGTGTCGTCGGCTCGCAGTAGGGAACCGCGGTGGAGATTTCCCAGGCAGGTGTCCACCCCCCGATCTCCACCTCCAGCACGAGGACACCCTGCCCGGAACCGGCTAGTGTCACCGCCGATCGCCTCAGTGACCGCATGGAATCAGGGAGGGCGTGATGGCGAGCATGCATGCCGCATCGGCGCCTGTCAGGGCGGTGCGGACCCCGGCGGAGGATCCGGCCTGGTTAGTAAGCGGCTACGACGAGGTGCGGGCGCTGATCGCTGACTCGCGTCTGTCGTGGACCACGAGCGCGGCGGGTGCCTCCCGCTACTCGCAGGCGGCGATGATGGACCACCCCGATGCGCTCGGGCAGAACTCCGGTGCGGGTATGTCCTTCGCGAAGGTGCTGGCCCGACCCTGCTCGGCTCCGCAGGTCGGGGCCTCGATCGGCCTGGCAGAGGTGGCGCGCCCAGAGGGATTCGAACCCCCGACCGTCGGATTAGAAGTCCGATGCTCTATCCAGCTGAGCTATGGGCGCTCAATCGATCGGCTCCGAGTGTACGGACTTCACGGCGTTCATGCGTCACCGATGAGGACAGGGACGACCAAAGGCATGGTCTGCGGGGTGGCCTGATGCGGCCGACATCCGCCGCGCCGTCGTTGACACGGATGTTGCGCCTCTTGTTGACTCCGCCTGTGTCGGAAGGTCCCCGCCTGTTGGAGCGAAAGGTGCCGTCGTGCGCTCACTTCCCCGTGTCCGCCGTCGGTTCGTCCTCCTCGTCGCCGTGGTCCTGGCCGTCGTGTGCGGCGGCGCGGTCACGCTGGCGGCGCGGCGCGGGCCGGACGGCGCGCGGCGGGCGCACGCCGCGCACACGGTGACGTACGACCACTACTCGCTGAAGCTCGACGGGAACCGCGTCTACCTGTGGTCGGCGGAGTTCCACTACTGGCGGCTGCCGAGCCCGGACCTCTGGCGGGACGTGCTGGAGAAGTTCAAGGCTGCGGGGTACAACGCGACGTCGATCTACTTCGACTGGGCCTACCACTCCCCGAAGCAGGGCGTGTACGACTTCACCGGCGTACGCGACATCGAGCGGCTCCTCACCATCGCGCAGCAGGTGGGCATCTACGTGATCGCGCGCCCGGGGCCGTACATCAACGCCGAGACCGACAGCGGCGGCTTCCCGGGCTGGCTGACGACGCAGAAGGGCCGGGCGCGGTCGAGCGCCCCCGACTACACCCAGGCGTACCGCGAGTGGCTGCGCCACGTCGACCCGATCATCGCCAAGCACCAGTACACCGACGGTACGGGACCGGTGATCCTCTACCAGATCGAGAACGAGTACGGCACCCACACCGACAAGGCGTACATGAAGGACCTCAAGAAGCAGGTCCGCGCCGACGGGATCGACGTGCCGTTCACCCACAACCACTGCTGCGGCGCCTCGAAGTGGGCGACCGGCGGCGGGTCGGTCGACCTGCCGGGCCAGGACAGCTACCCGCAGAAGTTCAACTGCTCGACTCCGGACCGATGGAACGGGCTGGCGACCCTGCCGCGCTTCCGGGACGACGCGCCGATCTTCACGCCGGAGTTCCAGGGCGGGGCGTACGACCCGTGGGGCGGCCCCGGCTACGACAAGTGCCGCACGCTCACCGGCCCCGACTTCGAGAAGGTCTTCTACAAGCACAATCTCGCGACCGGCGTCACGATGCAGAACTTCTACATGACGTATGGCGGGACCTCGTGGGGCTGGCTCGCCGACCCGAGTCACGTCTACACGTCCTACGACTACGGGTCGGCCATCAAGGAGGACCGGGAGCTGACGCCGAAGTACGACGAGGCGAAGCGGCTCGGGTACCTCACGCAGGCGGTGGCGCCGCTGACCAAGACCGACCCGGTCTCGGCCGGCAAGCCGACGAACGCCGACGTCACGCTCACCGCGCGGGCGAACCCGGACGACGGCACCCGCTTCTCCGTGCTGCGGCACCGGGACGCGACGTCCACCACGACCGAGACCACGCACGTGCCGATCGACCTGACGGCGGGGAGGCAGGGCGGCGCGGCGGTGTCCTACCCGTCCGTGCCGCAGGAGCCGGGCACGAAGATCAAGCTCGCTGGCCGGGACGCGAAGCTGCTGGTCGCCGGGTACCACCTCGGGTCGCAGCAGCTGCGGTACTCCACCTCGGAGATCATGACGCACGGCCGCATCGGCGACCGGGACGTCGCGCTGCTGTACGGGCGCCGGGGTGAGGACGGCGAGACCGTGCTGCACTACGACGCCGCGCCGTCGGTCACCGTGCTGTCCGGGAAGGTACGGCACGTCTGGAACGCCGGGCGCGGGGATCTGCGGCTGAACTACACGCACCAGGGGCTGGCGCGCGTGCTGGTCACGCCGCGCGGCGGCGTGCCGGTCCTGCTGCTCCTCGCGACGGACCAGGAGGCGGCGCGGTTCTGGCGGCAGGACACCGCCGCCGGGCCCGTGCTCGTCCGGGGACCGGAGCTCCTGCGGTCGGCGGCGGTCCAGGGTCCGGCGCTGGCCCTCACCGGTGACACCTCCGCGGTGACCGGCCTGGAGGTCTTCGCCGCGACGTCCGTGCGCACGGTCACGTGGAACGGCGCGCCCGTACGGACCACCGGAGACGACACCCTCACCGGGCGGCTCGCGGGGCCGCGGCGCGTCACCGTTCCCGCGCTGACCGGCTGGAAGGTGCGCGCGGAGTCGCCCGAGGCGCGGCCGGGCTTCGACGACCACGGCTGGACCGTGGCGAACAGGACGACGACGAACAACCCGACACGGCCCGCCACGGCGCCGGTGCTGTACGCCGACGACTACGGCTTCCACTACGGCGACGTCTGGTACCGCGCGCACTTCACGGCGAAGGGCGGGGAGACCGGCGTCACCCTGACCGCCGGAACCGGCAAGGCCGGCGTGTACTCGGTCTGGCTGAACGGGAAGTTCCTCGGCAGCAGTGGGGACGGCCGGCACACGTTCGCCTTCCCCGCCCGCGCGGCCGCGAAGGGCCGGGACAACGTGCTGTCCGTGCTCGTGGAGAACATGGGCCACAACGAGGACTTCGACGCCACGGACACCCACAAGGAGCCCCGCGGCCTGACCGGCGCGAAGCTCCGGGGATCGGCCGCCCCGCTCACCTGGCGCATCCAGGGCGGCGAGGGCGGGGAGGAGCTGCCCGACCCCGCGCGCGGCCCCTTCAACACGGGCGGCCTGTACGGCGAGCGGAACGGCTGGCACCTGCCCGGCGGTGCCGACGCCGGCTGGACGGCCACGACCCTGCCGCGCCGCGACACGAGGCCCGGCGTCTCCTGGTACAAGACGACCTTCGACCTGAACCTGCCGAAGGACCAGGACGTGCCGCTCGGCGTGACGTTCACCGACGACCATTCCCGGCACTACCGCGCGCTGCTGTTCGTCAACGGCTGGCAGCTCGGCCGGTACGTCAACGACGTGGGCCCGCAGCGGAGCTTCCCGATCCCGCCGGGCATCCTGCGCGCGAACGGCCGGAACACCCTCGCGATCGCGGTGTGGAACGAGGACGGGAAGACCGGCGGTCTCGGCCAGGTCGCCCTGCGGCAGTACGCCGACCTGGCCACGAGCCTGCGGGTCGCGGACGTCACCACCCCACGCTGATCACCCGGTCGAAGACCGGCCGGCCAGGTGGGTCAGCGCATCGGTCCGCGATTGTCCCGTGCCCGTCACGCCGTGCCCTCGACCTGGGACGACAGGTCGTACACGGTCGTGCCGCCGACCGTCTCGGCGGTGAAGTTCCGCTGCACCCAGGCCGCGATCCGCTGGGCCACGTCACTGCCGCCGGAGCTCGTACCCCGCACCATCCCCGTCGTCGACCCGCCGATGAAGTAGTGGATCCGCCCCGCGCGGACGTACTCCTGGAACCGCCGCAGGCCCGGCGCCGGGTCGGTGCCGTTGAACCCGCCGATCGCCATCACCGGCTCGCCGGTCGCCAGCTGGTACCCGGCGGCGTTGTTCGACCCGACCGTCGCGGCGACCCAGGTGTACGAGCGGGCGTTCTTCTCGAGCGCGGCCGTCAGGGCGGCGCTCGGGGTGGTGGCGTTCAGCAGCCCGCCCGGGCCGCCGCCGCCCGGCCCGCGCATGCCGCCGCCCGGCGGCTGCGCCGACCCCCCGCCACCGGCACGCGGCCCACCGGGGAACCCGCCGCCCGGAAGACCGCCGCCGGGGAACCCGCCGCGGCCACCGCCCTGCGGCCGGAAACCGCGCCCCATGCCCCCGGCACGGCCGCCGAACCCCGGCATCCCGCCGCGCCCGGACGACGGTCCCGCCGTCGGGATCGCCCCGGTGTGCGGAGTACCGGCCGTCTCGACCGCGTACGCCGCCGGTCCGGCGATCGACGTCAGCGCGGCGACGATGAGCGCCGCGCCGAGCAGCCGGCGCGGGGCGCGACCGGCCGAGGCGAGCAGCGCGGCGGCGAGCAGGCCGCCGACCAGGACGACGAACCGCAGCCAGGGCACGAAGTCCGGGGTACGGCCGAGCAGGACATAGGACCACCAGGCGGTCAGCGCCACCGTTCCGGCGAGGGTGAAGGACGCGACCGGCCGGCGCCGTTCCCGCCACAGCACCGCCGCGCCCATCCCGGTGAGCGCCGCGACCGCCGGGGCCAGCGCGACCGTGTAGTACCCGTGGAAGATCCCCTGCATGAGGCTGAACACCAGGCCGGTCACCAGCAGCCAGCCGCCCCACAGCGCGAACCCGGCGAGCTCGCGGCGGCGCTCCCGGCCGCGCGTCAGCCACAGCCCGGCGGCGAGCAGGACCAGCGCCGCGGGCAGCAGCCACGCGACCTGCCCGCCGAGCTCACTACCGAACATCCGCATCGGCCCGGCGTCCTGGTTGAGGTTGCCGAGCCCGCCGGTCTCGTCGCCGTTCAGCCGGCCGAGGCCGTTGTAGCCCAGGGCCAGCTCCAGCACGCTGTCGTGCTGGGAGCCGCCGATGTACGGGCGGGAGCCCGACGGCACCAGGGCGACGATCGCGACCCACCATCCCGCCGCGACGACCAGCGCGACCCCCGCGAGGAGCAGCTGCCCGATCCGCCGTCGTACGGGCGCCGGCGCCAGGAGCAGGTACACCAGCGCGAACGCCGGCACGACGAGGAACGCCTGCAGCATCTTGGCCAGGAAGCCCAGCCCCACACAGGCCGCCGCGAACACCAGCCACCGGGTGCTCGCGCCCTCCACCGCGCGCACCACCCCGTACGCGCCGAGCGTGAGCAGCAGCACGAGCAGCGCGTCCGGGTTGTTGAACCGGAACATCAGCGCGGCCACCGGCGTGGTCGCCAGGACGGCCCCCGCGAGCAGCGCCCCGCCGATCGCCGTGCGGTCAGCGCGCGGGCCGAGCGAGCGCCGCACCGCGGCGTACACCACCCCGACCGTCGCGACCCCCATGAGCGCCTGCGGCACCAGGATGCTCCAGGCGTTCACCCCGAAGACCCGGGCGGTCAGCTCCATCGGCCACAGCGCCATCGGCGTCTTGTCGACGGTGATGAAGTTCGACGCGTCCGACGATCCGAAGAAGAACGCCGCCCAGCTGCGCGTGCCGGCCTGGACGGCCGCCGAGTAGAAGGAGTTCGCCCAGCCGGAGGCGCCCAGCCCCCACACGTACAGCACCGCGGTGGCCGTGAGCAGGGCGAGCAGCGCGGGCCGCGCCCACACCGGGTCGCCGTCGGGCCCGCGCAGCGCCCGGCGCGCCAGGCGGCCGGTGTCCCGCACGCGGTGTTCGGGCTCGGCCTGCCGGGGTGGTCCGGAGGTCATCGATGTCATGGGACCACGGTCGGCGGCGGACGTCAGCGGTCCCTGAGCCGACGATTAAAGGCGGCTGAGAATCCGCCGTCGCGCCCGGAAGACGGCATGGGCATCGCCTCATCTCCGGCGTAGGCTGGCGAACCCCCTGAACAGCACGAAAGGTGCCCAGAGATGGCCTTGCTCGACGAAACGCCCTGGAAGGGATCCGTGTTCGGCGGACGCTGGTACGAATCGTCCGGAGGAGACACGGCCGTCGTCGAGCCCGCCACCGGCGCCGAACTCGCCCGCGCCGGCATCGCCGTGGCGGAGGACATCTCCCGGGCCGCGGCCGAGGCGGCGAAGGCGCAGCGCGCGTGGGCCGCCACGTCCTTCGAGGAGCGCGCCGCCGTGCTCCGCCGCGCCGGCCTGCTGTTCGAGCGGCACGCCGCCGAGATCGAGCAGTGGATCGTCCGCGAGACCGGCGCGATCCCGCCCAAGGCGGCCCTGGAGACCCACATCGCCGCCCAGGAGTGCTACGAGGCCTCCGCGCTCGCCTCCCACCCCCTCGGCGACATCCTGCCCACCGCGAAGAAGCGGCTCAGCCTCGCCCGCCGGGTGCCCGCCGGCGTCGTCGGGGTCATCGCGCCGTTCAACTTCCCGCTCATCCTCGGCATCCGATCCGTCGCCCCGGCCCTCGCGCTCGGTAACGCCGTCGTCTTCAAACCCGACCCGCGTACGGCCGTGGCCGGCGGCGTCGTGGTGGCCCGCGTGTTCGAGGAGGCCGGGCTGCCCGAGGGAGTCCTGCACATGCTCCCCGGCGGCGCGGACGCCGGCGAGGCGCTGGTCGCCGACCCGCACGTCCGCGTCATCTCGTTCACCGGCTCCACCGCCGCCGGCCGCGCGGTGGGCGCGGCCGCCGGACGCCACCTCAAACGGGCCCACCTGGAACTCGGCGGCAACTCGGCCCTCATCGTCCTCGACGACGCCGACCTCGACCTGGCCGTGTCCGCGGCGGCGTTCGGCTCCTTCATGCACCAAGGGCAGATCTGCATGACGACCGGACGGCACCTCGTGCACGAGCGCGTCGCCGGCGAGTTCGTCGAACGACTCGCCGCCAAGGCCGACGGCCTGCCCGTCGGGAACCCCGCCACCGACCAGGTCGCCCTCGGCCCCATCATCGACGAGCACCAGCGCGACCACGTCCACGCGCTGGTCACCGCGAGCGTCGACGCGGGCGCCCGGCTGGCCGCCGGCGGTACCTACGACGGACTGTTCTACCGCCCGACGGTCCTCGCCGACGTCACCCCGCGGACCCCGGCGTACGCCAACGAGGTCTTCGGCCCCGTCGCCCCGGTGAGCGCGTTCGGCTCGGCGGAGGAGGCGGTCGCCCTGGCCGCCGGCACCGAGTACGGCCTGTCGCTGGGCATCCTGACCCGTGACGTCATGAAGGCCCTCGACCTGGCCGACCGGATCCCGAGCGGCATCGTGCACATCAACGACCAGACCGTCGACGACGAGGCCGTCGCCCCGTTCGGCGGAGTCGGCGCGTCGGGAACCGGCTCGCGCTTCGGCGGCGCCGCGGCCAACATCGAGGCGTTCACCGAGACCCAGTGGGTGACCATGCAGGGCGACATCGCCCGCTACCCCTTCTGAGCACCGAACCGCCCGGGCCGACCGGCCGTGGGGCGCGGACGCCTCGCCGGAGGGCCGACGGCCGCGGTCCGGAGGAGACCGGCGCGCCCCTACCTTCGTCGGGCGGACGCCGACCGGCGGATCGGGCCCCTGGACCGACGGCGCTATCGGGGATGCCCACCGGACCGGCAGGCTCGCACCATGAAGGACGGAGACGTTCGACAGGCCGCGACCCGGCCCGGCCGGCCGCCGCTGCGGCGGCGCGTCGCCCCGGCCGTCGCCCTCTTCATCCTCGCCCCCGCCATCGGTGAACTGCTGCTGGGCAATCTGCGGGTCGAGGAGACGGTGGCCTTCCTGCCCGTGCTCGCCCCGCTTTACGGCGGCGGCGCCCTGCTCATCCGCGAGACGGCGCGGCGGGCCGGGCGTGGACCGGCCACGATGCTGATCCTCGGCGTCGCGTACGGCCTCCTCGAAGAGGGGCTGGCCGACCAGATGCTGTTCAACCGGCACTACGCCGGGAACGACGAGATGGGCGACACCTACATCCCCGCGCTCGGGATGGGCGGCTGGCTCACGATCGGCGTGCTCACCATGCACGCCGTCTGGAGCACCAACGTCGGCATCACGCTGGTCGAGGCGCTCGTCCCCGAACGCTCCGAGACGCCCTGGCTGGGCCGCCGCGGACTCGTCGTCACCGCCGCCGTCTTCGTCTTCGGCACGGCCGTGACCATCTGGGGCACCCATCACGACGAGCACTTCTTCGCCACCCCGCCCCAATTGCTCGGCACCGGAGCCGTCATCGCCGTGCTCATCGTGGTGGCCTTCCGCCGGCGACCCGCCGGCCCGCTTCCCGGGAACCCTCCTCGACCGGTCGTCGCCGGGCTGGTCGCCTTCGTCGCCTCGGGCGCGTTCCTGTCCACCGCGGACCTGCCCGGCTGGTGGAGCGTCGCCGCGGCCGTCGCCCTGCCGGCCGCCACAGTCCTCGTGGTCGGCCGCTGGTCCCGGCGGCGGGGCTGGGGCCGCACGCACCGGCTCGCCCTGGCCTCGGGCGCGCTCCTCACCTACGCCTGGACCGGAATCGCCATGCGCCCCGAGTCAGGTCCAAAGCGGACCGCCGACTACATCATGAACGCCACCCTCGCCCTCGCCGCCGTCCTCCTCATCGCCTGCGCGGCCCGGAGAGCGCACGGGTCCCGTCCGCCGTCGCCTGTCACCGAAAAAGACTGATCCTCTCGTGAACGGCCGGGTGTCACCGCTCGACGCTCGCTACCCTTCGCATCGAAGGGTCACGAATCAATCTCGGAGTGTGAGAGCGCATGGCGATGCCGTTCCCGGTCACCTCCGCGCACGGTTACTACACAGTCGCTGACTGGCTGAATCTCCCGGAGATCGAGGGACGGCGCGTCGAGCTCATCGACGGGAGCTTCGTCGTGAGCCCGCCTCCGCTGTCGGATCACCAGGTCTGCTCGGCAAGGCTGTCGACGATTCTGGCGGCGGCCGCGCCGGAGAACATGGAAATCGTCGGACCCTGCGGTATCCGAACGGCGACCGAGGTGCCGATTCCCGACATCGTGGTGGGTGACGCCGACGCCATCCTCGCGGGGGTGGCGGCGCTACTGCCCGAGCAGACGCATCTCGTCGCAGAGATCGTCAGTCAAGGGAACCGGCGACGGGATTACCAGGACAAGCCGCGCATCTACGCGGCGGCCGGCATCCCCACCTTCCTCCGGATCGAGCTGATCGGGGTGAATCCGCCGTACGTGGAGGTGTTGAGCCTGCGTGACGGCGCCTATGTCGGCGTCGCTCACGTCGATGCCGGGCAACTCGTGAAGCTGACCGATCCGTTCCCGGTCGAGTTCGACCCCGCGCGGCTGCTCGGCCGGCGTTTCCGCTGATCACCGCTCCGGACGGCGGTGGGACGCCAGAGTACGGAACGCCGTGTCGAGGGCGTCGATGAGATGGTCGAAGGTGAGGTCCAGGGACTCCGGGAGGCCGAAGCCGCCGGCCGCCTCCAGCGAGACGAGGCCGTGGCAGACGGTGCGCCACATGCGGATCGCGTGGATCAGGTCCGGGCCCTCCAGTCCGTAGCCGCTGATGGCGGCGGCCGCTACGGCGACCGCCTGATCGCTCACCATGGTGTACTCCTCGTCGCCGGGCGCCGGGGCCTGCACGCTCGCGGCGTAGCGGCCGGGATGGGTGACGGCGTAGGCCCGGTAGGCGCGGGACGCCGCCCGCAGGCTGTCCCGGCCCGTCAGCCCGACGGCCGCCCGGGTCACGGCGCCGGTGAGTTCACGGATGCCCAGCAGCGCCACGTCCCGTTTGACGGCTTCGAGCCCGTCGACGTGCTTGTAGAGGCCGGGGAGGGAGACACGGCACCGCTGGGCGACCGCCGCGAGGGTGAGCCGGTCCAGGCCCACCTCGTCGGAGACGGCCGCCGCTTCGGCGACGATGCGCTCGGGGGTCAGTCCAACGCGGGGCATGGTCACCGACCGTATCGCCCGAGCACGACCCCGGCGCCGGTGACGAAGACCAGCAGCAGGATCAGGGCGGGCGCGGCCAGCAGGGCGAGGCTCTGCAGGAGGAACAGGTAGACGACGCCGGACGCCGCGATGGACACGGCGAGCGCGGCTCCCGCGTACCGCAGCCACCGGGGGAGCGCCCCTGACGCGGCGGCGGCCGCGCCGACGACGGCCAGGGCGAGCATCTTCACCCCGTCCAGCCGGTCGCCCGCCTGGAACAGCAGGTGCGCGGTGCCGGGCGCGGTCGTACGGGACAGCGCCACGCCGAGCACGAACTGGATCAGGGAGATCGTCGCGGCGATCGCGCCGGCGATCCCGAGGGTCCGGGCGGTGCCGGCCGATCCGTCGCGGCGCGCGGCCCGGGCCAGCGCGACGGAGACGATCGCCAGGCCGGCCGCCGGAAGGCCCTCGGTCAAGGCGAACTGGGCCGCCACGACGCCCTCGTGCCCCGCGAAGGCCGTGACGATCTCGCTCCCGGAGGCGGTGAGCTTCGGGCTGGGCGCTCCGAGGGACAGCCCGGCGACCCAGGACAGCGCGTACGCCACGCCGGTGACGGCGGGGACGGTGAAGAGGCGGGGACGAACGGGCGCGGCGGCCGAGACGTGCATTGGTGCTCCTCGAGACAGCAGAAGTTAATGCGATTAACTTCAAGTTAGTCGCATTAACTTCGCGCCGCAAGGTGTCTCGCCGATCAGCCCGAGGCGTCAGCCCGCCGCCGAGGAGGCTCTTCCCGGCGAGCGAGGATCCGGCGTCATCCCTCGGCGGCCACGGTGACGCCGCGAACTCGCCAGCACCCGGCCACGGACGCCGGTTGGGTGGAGGACATCGCTGTCACATCCCTCCTAGGACGGGGTTCGAATGTCCACGCTCACCACTTCGGCCGGTGACTCCGCCACATCGGCCCGGTCGGCACGGGCCGGGTGGCCCGCGGTGCTGGCGGTGATGCTGGGGATCTTCTCGATCGTCACCACCGAGATCCTGCCGATCGGACTGCTGACGTCCATCGGCTCCAATTTCACCGTCTCCGACGGCACCGCCGGATTGATGATGACCATGCCCGGTTACCTCGCGGCGGTCTCCGCGCCGCTGGTCACCGTGGCGACCGCCCGGATCGATCGGCGGCTGATGCTGTGCGCCTTCATGCTCCTGCTGGCGTCGGCGAACCTCATCGCCGCCACCGCGACGACGTACTGGGCGGTGCTCGTCTCACGCGTCCTCGTGGGCGTCGTCATCGGCGGTTTCTGGTCCATCGGCCCGGGACTGGCCGGCCGTCTGGTCCCGGAGGGGAACGCGCGCAGGGCGACGGCCGTCATCTTCTCGGCCGTTCCGCTGGGCTCGGTTCTCGGCGTGCCGTTGGGGACGCTGATCGGGGACCTGGGAGGGTGGCGGGTCAGCTTCGTGGCGCTCGGCCTGCTGTCCGTGGCGGTGCTCGTCGCATTCGCCGTGCTGATGCCCCCGCTGCCCGCCGAGCGGATCACGCGGCTCGCCGTCCTCCGCGGCACGCTCCGCGGCGTGGACACCCGGTACGCGCTGCTGGTGACGGTTCTCGCCGTCCTCGCGCACTTCGGCGCCTACACCTACGTGACGCCCTTCCTGGAGCGGGTCACCCAGGTGTCCTCCGGGCGGATCACGCTGTTCCTGCTGGCCTACGGCGTCGCCGGCCTCGCCGGGAACTTCCTGGCGGGCGCCGCCGTCGCCCGGCGTCCGCACATCACGTTCGGCGTCGCCGGAGGCCTGATCGCCGCGGCCACGCTGGCGCTTCCGTACCTCGGCCGGTGGGAGCCGGGTGCCACCGTACTGCTGATCGTGTGGGGGGTGGGCTACGGCGCTGTCCCGGTCTGCTCGCAGACCTGGTTCGTCAAGGCGGCCCCGCACGCGCCGGAGGCGGCCTCGGTCTTGTTCACGGCCTCGTTTCAGGCGACCTTGTCGACCGGCGCCCTGGTCGGCGGCCTCGTCGTGGATCGCACGTCCCTGCGGGCCGCCATGCTGCTCGGCGGGGCCACCGCCGTGATCATGGTGATGACCGTGGTGGGCCGTCATCGCCGGGTCATCGCGACCCATCCGGCCGGCCGGAGTGCGACCTGAGGCGGTCACGCAGTTCGAAGGCCGTCCGCGTCACTTCCATCTGCGCGCGGCCTCGTACGGCGATCCAGGCAGGCGCGAAGGGGTCGTGCAGAATCCCCCAGCGGGGGAACTCCCGGCGCAGGCGGGCCAGCCACAGCGCCGGGTCGGTCCCGCCCAGGTCTCCCCGTCGGGGACCGGGTTCGTGGTCGACGCGTGTGTCGCGCGGACCCGGAAGACCGCCGGCCTCCATCGGTCAGCCGTCCTCGGAGTCGCCGACGCGGAGGACCTTCGCGATGAGGTCGGCCGCGTGCGTGATCTCCTCGGCCGCGCACATGTACTCCGTCTCCAGTGGCGCTTTCCGGGACGGGCCGGTCCAGCACCAGTACCAATGGAGTGAGCGGTCCGCGTGACCGCACAGTGCCACGTACTGCGACAGTCGTGACGCCGCCGGATTCCACGCCATCACCGCCGCCGCGCCGACCCGGACGGTCAGGCCCCGTTCGGTGAGGGCGGTGGAGAGTTCGCCCAGTCGGGTCGCGATGAGTCGTGCTTCTCTGGACGTTTCGCCGTCCGGCTCCTGTGCGGCCATAATCGTGCCTTTCGATCAAGGTTTCCGGGGGGCGGAATACTCGTCTCTTCTCGGCGTCGCCTTATCGTTTCGGCCACCTCCTGTAATCGGGTAGTGCGTAATCGCGACCGGTTATAGCCTGTCGCCGTGGAAGCGCGGAGCCTGGCAGAAGCCCTCAAATTGATCATGAAAAGCCGCCGGTGGTCCCAGGTGAAACTCGCCCGGGAGCTGGGCATGTCGCAGGTCTGGGTCTCGCAGGTCTCGCGTGAACGGCGCGATCCAGGGATCATCAAGGCGAGCAGGCTTCTCGCCCGCGTAGGCTGGGAGTTGCGCATAACGCCTATAGGGGAGGAAGAGGATCCCTTGAAGCGGAGATCATTCATCGCAACGGCGGCCTCGGTCGCACTTCTGCCGTCGGCAAAGGTCGGCCCCTATGAAGATCCGCATTATCTCCGTGCGCTGGCGACACAACTTCGCACCACGCGGTACGAGATCGGCGGAGTTCCGCTGGTCGCGACCGCTTTACGGCACCTCGGTAGGATCGGGCACTCGATCAACGCACTCGACCCGGACGTTCAGGTGGCATCGGCCGGCCTGGCCCGCGCGGCATCCGTGGTGCTGTACGACGCCCGTATGTTCGACAAGGCGGAAAAGGCGGGCAACTTCGCGTTGATTCTGGCGAAAAGGGCCGATCATGCTGAGGACACGGCTAACGCGTTCGAGTTGTTGAGCCAGGTCAGCTCTTACCGAGGCGACCACCGGCGAGCGGCCATGTACGCACAACGCGGTCTCGGGCTTCCGGCGCTCACGGATGAGTGCAAGGCGCGGTTGAGCGTCCGGTTGGGCGTCTGTCTCGCTAAGACGAACGCAGGCGGTACCGAGCGCCGGTCCCGCAACCTGCTCGACATCGCGCACGGCTATGACGGCGCCTCGTCCAAGAGCGGAGCGATGATTCTGGGAAGCTCCGGCATCGTTCTCAGTCACCTCGGTCACCATGAAGAGGGCGAGCGTTACCTCGATGAAGCGGTGCGCCGCTTCCAGGGGCTCCCGCTCCTCCATGGCCTGTGGCTCGGTGAAAGCGCGCACGCGGCGCTGCGGGCGGCCGATCCGAACCGGGCCGCGCACCAGATGCGGGCCGTCGCCCGGCTGAGTCCTCTGATCACCTCGTGCCGATTCGACCAGAAGGTCGATGAGATCCTGGCGGAATCCGCGCGGTGGGCGAGTGTGCCGGAGATGCGGGAGGCGCGTGAGCAGTTGAAAGCCGTACAGCCCTCGGTGAAAGCCTGACCGGCCCAGCGATCGCGATCCGGGCTGAGCAGAGGCCCGGCACCGGCGTTCGCGTGCGGTCAGCCCGGTCATCCGGAGATGGAGCCAGTACCGCTCTCATGCAGCGGTGAGTACCGGTCTCATGCATGCCTCGCTGCCGGTCTCATGCAGTGATCGGTACCACTTCGCCGCAGCCGGGTCCGCGACGTACGGACGTAGGGAAGGTGGCCGGGGGACTCCTATGAGCGCTGGTCCCGGGCGGGGCGCGGTCTGGATCGTACGGGCGGTGCGGCCGCAGGGTGGTCGGCATGAGCAACGCAACAATCAGGTCCGATGGCGCAGTTGGTCCTCTCGCCGGTCGCGTCGCGGTCGTGACCGGTGCCTCCAGTGGGATCGGCGCGGCGACCGCCCGTCGGCTGGCCGCCGGCGGGGCGTCCGTCGCCGTGCTGGGCCGGCGCGAGGACCGCCTGAAGGAACTGGCCGACGAAATGCGGCCTACGGCGGCGGGAGCCGTGCTGCCGCTGGCCGTCGACCTCACCGATCCCGAGGGTGTTCGCGCCGCGGCCCGTACGGTCGGCGCGGAACTCGGGGCGGTGGACCTCGTCGTCGCGAGCGCCGGGGTGATGCTCGGCGCGCCGTTCGAGACGGCGGGAACCGACGAGTGGGAGCGCATGATCGACGTCAACCTGCGCGGCCTGCTGCACACGTCACGCGCGTTCACCGACGACCTGATCGGCGCGGCGGCGAAGGGCGGTCCCGCGGACCTCGTGTACGTCGGCTCGGTGGCCGGGCACGCCCTCTATCCCGGCTGGTCGGTCTACTCGGCGACCAAGGCCGCCGTCGCCCACCTCACCCGCAACCTGCGGGCCGAGCTCGGGCCGCGTGGCGTCCGCGTCAAGAACGTCGAGCCCGGGGTGACCCTCACCGAACTGGGTGCGGACATGCGGGACGCCGAGATGACGGAGGCTCTGGCGCAGATGCGCGCCGGCATGCGTCCGCTGGACCCCGAGGACATCGCCGAGGCCATCGCCTTCGCGGTCGCGGCCCCGCCCCACGTCAACGTGGCCGAGCTCGTCGTCGTCCCGGTCGAACAGGGCTGAGTGTCCGAGCGTTGCGCCGTCTCCCTTCGATCGTCTGGCCCTGGGCGGCGCGCAGGTGTTTTTCGGCGGGGCCGTGGCCGGGCACTCG
>NZ_JAMXMX010000028.1 GCF_024055725.1 Actinoallomurus spadix
CCCCGTCGCAGGTCATCGCCGCTGCGGCTTGACATGGTCACTGAGATTCCTTTCGAGAGACCGGCGGGCGCGCGGCGTGTTCCGCGGGGGCGCTCGTGACTCGGTCGGTCACGCGGGGCGGCGCGTCACCACTTGGTGGAGACCCGGCCCTTCAGGCCGCCGACGACGGGAGCCTGCGAGCCGGTCGGAGCGGGTGCGGGGGCGGTGGTGGGCGGCGTCACGGGAGGCGTGGTGGGCGCCGAGGGGGTGGGGGTGGGGGTCGTCGGCACGACCTTCTGGAGGAAGCGCCACCCCACCACGCCGATCCGGCCGTTGTCGGCGACGACCACGGCCGCGTGGGGCGGGACGACGAGGCGGACCGCGTGGTGTCCCGCCACGGCGACGACGGTGGTCGGGCGGCGCACGGAGACGGTCGCGCCCCGCACCCGCCGGTCGGTGGCGCGCAGGACGCCGACGACGCGCCACCGGTGCCCGGCCCGGCGCAGGACCGCGACGGAGTGTCCCGCCCGTACGTTCCGGACGGTGTAGCGGGTCGTGAGCGGCACGGTCACGGGTCCGGTCCGCCGCCGGGCGGACGCGGAGGAGCGGGCGGAGGCGGAGGGGCGGGCGGAGGTCGAGGGGCGGGCGGCGGTGCGCTCGGTGTGGTCGGTCTGGTCGGAGGCGGTGTAGGCACGGTTCCGGCCGGCATCCCGGGCCACCGTGGTGGACGGGCCGGTCCCGATCGCGGCGATCGCCACGCCGGCCGTGGTCAGCCCGGCCAGGGTGAGGCCGGTGACCTTCGTCGATGTCTTCACGGGGTCGCTCCTTCGTCCGTCGTCCGCGGTCCCGTACGGGACCGTCTGGCGGGACTGCCGTGCGACGTCGCTCCCCGCCTGACTCGCGAGCGCGCACCGGTAGTGCCGCTGAGGAATGTAGGGAGCGGCCACGGCCCGCAGGGCCCGTCGGCGGCCGTGTTCGAATCTCGTAATAATTCGCGGCCGGCCGGGCCGGCGGCGTCATTCCTACTGTGACCTGGGACGTCGCCGCGTGCGCTCACGCGCCGTACGGCGCCGTGGACAGCGGGAGCCGTACCTCGAACCGGCAGCCGTGGTCGGTGTTGCGCACCTCGACCGCGCCGGAGTGCGCCTCCACGATGCCGCGGACGATCGCCAGCCCCAGGCCCGCCCCGGAGTCGGGTTCGGGGGTACGCGCGGCGGTGCCGCGCCAGGCGACGTCGAAGACGCGGTCCAGGTCGCCGGGCGGGATGCCGCCGCACGCGTCGGACACCGCCAGGACGGCATGCTGGGAACGGCGGCCGGCCTCGACCAGGACCGAACCCGCCGACGGCGTGTGCCGGATCGCGTTGACCACCAGGTTGGTCAGCGCCCGTGACAGTTCCCGCACGTCCGCTCGTACGACGACCGGGTCGCCGACCTCAGCGCCGAGCCGGACGCCCTGCGCCCGGGCGAGCGGGTTGGTCCCGGCGACCGCCTGGTCGACCAGGTCGGCCAGCGTGACCCACTCCAGGGAGAGGGCGAGCGCGCCGGCGTGGATGCGGGAAAGCATGAACAGGTCGTCGACCATGCCGGACAGCCGGTCGACGGCGAGCCGCATCTGCGTGTGGTAGCGGGACGGCTCGGGGGCCACGCCGTCCTCCAGCGCCTCGACCATGGCCCGCAGCCCGGCGAGTGGCGTCCGCAGGTCGTGGGAGACCCAGGCGACCAGTTCCCGGCGGGAGCGTTCGAGGCTGCGCTCCCGTTCCCGCGCCCGGGCGAGCCGCGCGCTGGTGAGGCTCAGCTCCCGGCTGAGCTCGCCCATCTCCGCCGTCGACAGGCTCCCGTCCGCCCCCGGCGCGGCCCCGTGCCCGAGGGCGCGTACGGCGCGGCGGAGCGTACGGCTGTCGGCGACCAGAGCGCGCGCCAGCAGCAGGGCCATCGCCGACGTGACGATCCCGGAGGCGATGCAGACGGTCAGGACGACGCCGAAGTCCTCCGGGGAGATGAACATCTCCTGCGCCGCGACGACCGTGCCCGTCACCATGGCCAGCACGCTGGCGACCGCGAGCACGAACAGCGCGAGCCGCAGGGACCGTCCGCGCAGCGCCCGCATGACCGCCAGGCCGACGAGCCCGACCGCCGCCGCGGAGCCCCCGCCGATCACGACGACGCACAGGTCGTCACTCATGGAACGCCGCCTCGCCCCGGTCGTCGCTCATGGCGCCCCCGCGGTGTCCGGTCCCGGGTCGAAGCGGTAGCCGACGCCCCAGACGGTGACGATGAGGCGGGGCCGGTGCGGGTCGTCCTCGACCTTCTCGCGGAGCCGCCGGACGTGCACGGTGACGGTCGACTCGTCGCCGAACTCCCAGCCCCAGACGTGCTGGAGCAGTTCCGTCCTCGTGAAGACCTGCCCGGGATGGTCGGCGAAGAAGGCGAGCAGGTCGAACTCCCGGCTCGTCAGCGTCAGCGGCTCACCCGCCTTGACGGCGCGGCGGCCCGCGGCGTCGAGCGTCAGGTCGCCGATCGTCCGGGGCGCCGGGGCGGGCGGCGCCTCGGCCGGTTCCACCGGGACCGGGTACGCGCGGCGCAGCACCGACCGGGCGCGGAGCACGAGCTCCCGGGGGCTGAACGGCTTGGTCACGTAGTCGTCCGCGCCGAGCTCGAGCCCGCGTACGCGGTCGCCCTCCGTTCCGCGCGCGGTCAGCATGATGACCGGGACCGGCCCGAGTTCGCGGATCCGGCGGTACACCTCGAAGCCGTCCAGGCCGGGCAGCATCAGGTCCAGCACCACCAGGTCGGGAAGGTGCGCCTCGGCCGACGCCACCGCCGACGGGCCGTCGGCCGCGCGGCGTACCCGCAGGCCGGCGCGGGTGAGGTACGCGGTGACCACTTCGGCCACCATCGGATCGTCGTCGACGACCAGCACCTCGGCGGGGGTGTCCACGGTCGGGAGTGTAAGGACGAACCCCTCGAATGGCGGGCGATTCGCCCGATTCGGTGGCGGACCCCCGGCGTGTGTCCCCTCCCCCGCCGCCGGGATCGATATCTTTCCCGTATGTCATCACTCCGGGCGAAGCTCGCCTGCCTCGTCGCGCTGTCGTCCGCCCTGGCCACCGGATGCGGTGGCGGCGGCGGGTCCGGGAAGAACCCGCCCGGCGCCACGTTGATCCAGCAGGCGGCCACCGCGACGCGGGCCGTGACCAGCCTCGCCTTCGCGCTGCGCACCTCGGGCCATCCCGACGTCCGGGTCGACAGCGCCGACGCGAAGCTGCTGCGCAACGGTAACGCCCAGGGGTCGGCCAAGACGACGCAGCTGGGCCTGTCGATCCAGCTCGACTTCGTCGTCCTCGGCAAGACGGTGTACCTGCGCGGCCTGACCGGAGGATGGCAGCAGCAGCCGCTGTCGAAGGTCGCGGGGATCTACGACCCGTCCGCCGTGCTCGACCCGGACCGCGGGCTCGTACCGCTGCTGTCCACCGCCAAGAACGCCGAGACGAAGGGCCGGCAGAAGGTCGCCGGGCAGGACTGCTACCAGGTCGACGCGACGCTCGCCAAGGAGCCGCTGTCCCGGCTCGTCCCGGGGATCTCGGCCGACACGCCCGCGGTGCTGTCGATCGCCAAGGCGGACCACCGCGTGCTGAAGGCCGACGTGAAGGTGCCCGGCAAGAACGGCGGGAAGCCCGGCACGGCGACGGTCACCTTCACCGACTTCAACAAGCCGTTCTCGATCACGGCCCCGGCCCGGTGACCTCTCCCCGGCCGGGCGGGTCCCGGCGGATCGCCCTCGGCGTCGGCGGCGTGGTCGTCCTGCTCGCCGCCATCGACGCGTACGTCGTCGTGACCGTCCTGGTCACGATGGTCGGCGACCTCGGCGTCCCGGTGAACCACATCGAGCACGCGAGCCTGGTCGTCACCGCCTTCCTGCTCGGGTACGTCGCCGGCATGCCGCTGCTCGGCATGCTGTCCGACCGGTTCGGCCGGCAGGTGATGGTGCAGGCGTGCCTGGCCGGATTCGCCGCGGGCTCGGCCGTGACCGCGCTGGCCGGCTCACTGCCGGTGCTCATCGCCGGGCGCGGGCTCCAGGGGCTCGCCGGCGGGGCGCTGCTGCCGATCACGATGGCGCTGGCGGGCGACCTGTGGGACGAGCGCCGCCGGTCCTCGGTGCTCGGCGCGGTCGGCGCGTTGCAGGAGCTGGGCAGCGTCCTCGGCCCGCTGTACGGGGCCGGGGTGGCCGCGCTGGTCGGCTGGCGCGGCATCTTCTGGATCAACATCCCGATCACGCTGCTGGCCATGGCGGCGGTCTGGTGGGCCGTGCCACGGGGCCGCCCGTCCAGTCCCACGCGCGTCGACGTCGTCGGTGGCCTGCTGCTGGCCGCCGGGCTGGGCCTGCTCGTCGCCGGCCTGTACAACCCGGATCCGCAGCGGTCGGCGCTGCCCTCGTGGGGCGTGCCCTGCGTCGCCGCCGGCCTGGTGGTGATCGCCGCGTTCGCCGGCTGGGAGGCGCGGGCCCGGACCCGGCTGCTCGACCTGCGCGGCGCCCGGCGCGGCGGCCTGTTCGCCGTCCTCGGCGTCAGCCTGCTCTCGGGCGCGGCGCTGATGATCACGCTGGTCGACGTGCAACTGATCGCGCAGACGCTGTTCGGCCGGAACTCCACCGGCGGCGCGTTCCTGCTCGCCCGGTTCCTCATCCCCCTCGCCGTCGCCGCGCTGGCCGGAGGGCTGCTCGCCCGGCGGTGCCCCGAACGCTGGATCATCGCCGGCGGCATGCTGGTCGCCGCCATCGGCTACGCCCGGATCGCAGCCTGGCCCGTACGGGCCGAGGGCCTCCACTACGACGCGGGGTTGTTCGCCGTCTCCCGGGTCGGCGCGGACCTCGCCGTCGCCGGGCTCGGGCTGGGCCTCGTCATCGCGCCGCTGTCGTCGGTCGCGCTGCGCTCCGTCCCCGCCGTACGGCACGGGGTCGCCTCGGCCGCCGTCGTGGTCGCCCGGATGATGGGCATGCTGCTCGGCGTGGCGGGCCTGAGCGCCTGGGGGTTCTTCCGGTTCCACGCGCTGACCGCGCACCTCGTGACGCCGCTGCCGATCGGCGTGTCATCGAAAGAGTTCGCCCACCGCATGGCCGCCTACCTGGCCGCGGTGAAGGCCGCCCTGCACACTGAGTACGCCGACGTGTTCTGGGCGACCGCCGGGGTGTGCGCCGTCGCCGCCGTCCTCGGCCTCGCGGTCGGCGGGTCCGCCCCGGCCCTCGTGGGCGAGGAGTCCGGCGGCGAGAAGCCCGCGGCGGACCCGTCCGTCCCCGTACGCGCCGAGCCGCCGTCCGCCTGACCGCGCGCCGCCCGGGTCACCCGGCGGGCCCGGGTCACCCGGCGGACCCGGGTCACTCGACCGGCCCGGGCACGCTGTCGCCACCCTGGTCGTACACCGCCTCGGGCACGGAGTTCACGTCGGTGGCCTTGACCGCGTGTGCGCGGGCGAACACCGCGTCGAAGTTCGCGGCGTACCCGTCATCCAGCGCGCCGTCCGCCATGGTGATCATCGCCTCGTCGTGGGAGTGGAAGCCCACGTCGGTGTAGTTGGGGCTGCCGGTGAGGACGATCTTCTGCCGGGTCCCCTGGTAGTCGCCGTCGATCAGCAGGTACTTCGAGTGCGCGTAGACGCGCGCGTTCTCCGACAGATAGCGGATCTCGGGGTTGCCGTGGCGGCCGCCCGGCTTCGTCAGGCGGCGCGCGGCCCGCCGGCCGACCTGGTCGAAGACGATCTGCACCCGGCAGCCCTCGTCGTCGAGTTTCCAGAGCCGTTTCGCGATCGGCGCCCACGTGAGGTGACCCACGCTCAGGCGCAGGCGCGTGCCGCCCGCGCAGGACACCTTGTCGAGGGCGTCGCTGATCGGATCGCCCTTCGCCCAGGGGAAGAAGTCGATCCGGTACGGCCCGGCCTGGACGGTGCGGTGGTAGTCACCGGTCCGGTGCTGGGCGGCGAGATCCTGGAAGTAGCGCAGGTAGGCGGCGTACACCCCGGCGTCGTGAATGGTGAGCGCGTCGTTCCACTGGGTGTCGCGCGCGCCGTCCGTGGCGTTGGCGGACGTCTGCAGCACGAGGTTCGCGGTGCCCCGCGTCGAGGAGAAGAGGAAGAACTTGTTGTGGTTGAAGCTCGGCCCGATGCAGCCGCGGTCACGGCCGCAGGTGACGACCCACGAGAGCTTCTGCGTGTCCGCGCCGAGGCCGGCCCGCAGCTTCTTGTACGCCGCGTAGGCCGCCGACTCGTGGTCGAGCACCACCTGGACGTGGACCTTGCGCCGGCTCGCGGCGATCAGCTGCCGGGCGGTGTCCAGGCTCGAGAAGTGGTACATCGCGACGGCGATCGTCCCTCCGGCCGGCGTTCCGGCGATCAGCCGGGCGACGTGACCGGAGATCGCCTCCCGCTTGGCGGAGCCGGCCTGGGGCGCGTTGAAGATCGACTGAACGGCCGAGTTCCCCGTCCCGCCCGCGCCGGGGCGTGCGGCGACCGGCCTGGGATCGCCCGCGGGGGGCCGGCCGGCGGCTGCGAGCGCCGCCGTCCCGGGCGGCAGTGTCCCGGCCGCCAGTCCGCACACGGCGAGCACCGCCAGCCTCGCCGTCCACCGCATCGTCACCAGCGCTCCTGTCTCGGGGGGACCGGGCGACGAAACCGCAGGTCAGCGCCCAAGTGCCGGGAATCGTACAGGAGTGGACATCCAGCAATCGAGGCTCCAAACAGGACAAAAAAGTAAAAACTGTCGGGGATGCTCCTTGGACGGAAAGATCCTTCGGCGACCCGGGAAAGAACTTCTCCGCCACCGTGTCGAGAAGCCTCCGGCGGCTCCGACTCCTCTGTGACCGCGCCGAGGGAGGTGCCGCGGTGCGACTCTGCCGGCCCTCGCGGCGGTCACCCACGAATGCCGTGGACCATGACGGTGCGGGTAACAGTGTTCTGCCCTTGTCCGCGGCGGCCGGGGAGCGCACGCTCGGGGCATGAGACGCGGATGTTCATGTGGCCATGGGTCCAGTTGCTCCTGCTCCAAGGGATGCTCCTGCGGCTGCAACGGCTGACCGGCGGCGTATCCGCCGGCGACCGGCGGCCGCGGTCCCGCGCCGGAGCCACACCGGCGATACGCCCGCTCGCGCGGGAGCGCTGATCGCCGGAAATCGCTGGGCCGGGCGCCCCGTCAGGCGATCCAGCCGTTCACGCGGGCGTGGCGGAGGGCCTGGCGGGCCTCGGCGCTGTCGAGCATCTCCAGGCCCCTGACCGCCCAGAACCGTAGCGACTCGTCGTCACTGTCGAGCTGGCCGGCCAGGACCGCGAGGGCACCGGGAGACCGGGCCTCGGCGACGAGTTCGAGGAGCAGGCAGCGCAGTTCGTCGTCCCGCTCCTCGCCGAACGCGTCGGCGAGGTCGCCGACGTACGCGTCCGCGTGCTCGCGCAGGAAGTCGAAGCCCTGCGCCCGGATCGCCGGATCCGGGCTGCGCATCGACTCCAGGGCCCGTGCAACGCGCTGGTTGGCCATCAGTCATCCTCGGCACCGGGTGGTCATGGACGCATCGCATCGTAGAGGCACCCTCTGACGATCATCGTCTCCCCGGCGGTTCGGGCAGGGGCGGCCATCGAGGATGATGGATGAGTGACTGGGGCGGCGAAGCGAGGCGGCCTGTCCGCCGACGGGCAGGGCGGAACGGTGCTTCTCGGAGCGGATGCCACGTTCGACACGGCCTTCGCGATGCTGGTCGACCTGGTCGCCGACGGTGACGTCGTGGTGCTGAGCGGAGCCGGCCTGTCCACCGAGTCCGGCATCCCGGATTACCGCGGCGAGACCGGACGCCGCCGGCCGGCCGATCCGATGACGTACCAGACCTTCGTCGGCAGCGAGGCGGCCCGCCGCCGCTACTGGGCGCGCAGCCACCTCGGGTGGCGGCACGTCGCGCGGGCCGCACCGAACTCCGGCCACCGGGCAGTGGCCGAGCTGCAGCGCCGTGGTGTCGTCGCCGGGATCATCACCCAGAACGTCGACGGCCTGCACCAGGCCGCCGGCGCCCGCGACGTGATCGAACTGCACGGCAGTCTCGACCGAGTCCTCTGCCTCGGATGCGGCCGGCGTACGTCCCGTGAGACGCTCGACGAGCGGCTGCACGCGGCCAACCCCGGCTGGGAGGCCGAGGCCACCGTGATCAATCCGGACGGTGACGCGGCCCTCGACGACGACCGGATCGACTCCTTCACCACCGTTCCCTGTCTGGACTGCGGCGGCGTGCTGAAACCGGACGTCATCTTCTTCGGTGAGAACGTCCCGCGCCCGCGCGTCGACGACTGCTACGCCCTCACCGAGCGCGCCGGGACGCTGCTCGTCCTCGGGTCCTCGCTGACGGTCATGTCGGGATACCGGTTCGTCCGCCGCGCCGCGGAGCGCTCGATCCCCGTCGCGATCGTCAACCACGGCCCCACCCGGGGCGACGCCGAGGCGCTGCTGACCCTGGACGCCCCGCTGGGCGCGACCCTCACCGCCCTCCTGCGCGAACTCGGCCCGCACTGAGGCCGTCGCACCGTATCCGCGAACCCGGGGCGTCCGCGCCGCGTCCTACTCAGGGGGATCGGCGACCCGGGAGGGCCGGATGGACCGAAGGTTCGACATCGTGTGGCGCGGTTACGACCGCCGCCAGGTCGACGCATATCTGCGGCGCCTGGCGCAGGAGCCCGCCGGCAGCCCGGATCCTCCCGTCTTCGACGTGGTGCTCCGCGGTTACGACCACCGCCAGGTGGAGCGGTATCTCGCGGAGTACGCGGCCCCGGCGAATCGCCCGGACGACGACGGCCGGGGGCTCCTCGACGAGTTCTTCGGCTCCTGAGCCGGTCCGGCGCGCGGCTCCCGGCTAGCTCACGCCCGGAGCGGAACCGTCCGCCGCGGAGGTGTGGTCCGCGCCGCCGAGGATGTTCTCGCGGCCCCACGCGCCGAGGGGGGCCAGCGCGGCGTTGAGCGACACGCCCAGACCGGTCAGCGAGTACTCCACCCGAGGCGGCACCTCGTCGTACGCCTCGCGGTGCACGATGCCGTCCTCTTCGAGCTCACGAAGGTGAGAGGCGAGGACCTTCTCGGTGACGCCGGGCAGGTGCCGGCGCAGCTCGCCGAACCGGCAGGGACGCTCTTTGAGCGCCCACAGGATCAGCACCTTCCACTTCCCGCCGATGACGTCCATCGCGGCGTCGATGCCGCAGACGTACGCCCCGGGCCGTCGCGCGGTCGTCAACCGCACTCCTCTCACCTGGTCGCTTACCACGAGGTGACCACCCACTTCGAAGTGCGTACTTGATCACCTTCTGCTGTCCGCACCAGCCTAACCAGCATGAACTCGAACAAGACCTCTCTCACCCTTCTCGGCCTGGGCGCGATGGGCACCGCGCTCGCCCACTCCTGGCTCGCCGCCGGACATCCGCTGACCGTCTGGAACCGGACCGCGGCCCGCGCCGAGCCGCTCGCCGCCAAGGGCGCGACGGTCACCGCGACCGCGGCCGAGGCCGTCGCCGCGAACGGCCTCGTCGTCGTCTGCCTGCTCGACGACGCGTCGACCGCCGAGGTCCTGGCCGGTACGGACCTGGCGGGCCGGGACCTGGTCGACCTCACCACCGGGACGCCTGCCGAGGCCCGCACGCGGGCCGAGTGGGCGCGGTCGCGCGGCGCGCGCTTCCTGAGCGGCGGGATCATGGCCGTCCCGCCGATGATCGGAGCACCCGGCGCCGGAGCCTACGTCCTCTACAGCGGCTCCAGTGCGCTCTTCGACGCGCACCACGACACGCTGGCCGTGCCGGCCGGCACCGAGTACGTCGGAGCGGACCCCGGATCGGCGGCCCTGCACGACGTCGCGCTGCTGAGCGCGATGTACGGGATGTTGGCGGGCGCCGCGCACGCGTTCGCGCTGATCCGGGGGGAGGATGTCGAGCCGAAGAGGTTCGCGGGCCTGCTCGCGGGCTGGCTCACCGCCATGACGGCCTCGGTGCACGGCACGGCCGAACGCCTGGTGAGCGGCGACTACACGGGCAACGTCGTCTCCAACCTCGCCATGCAGGTGGCGGGCACGGCGACGCTGCTGCGCACGGCCGAGGAACAGGGAGTCAGTCCCGAACTGCTCCTTCCGTACGTCGGCCTCATGAAGCGCCGCCTCGCCGACGGGCACGGCGACGAGGACACCACGGGCGTCATCGATCTGCTCACCTCCCGCCGCCCGTCCGCCGGCTGACGCCCACCGGGCGAGGAACCGCCGCCGATTGTCGGCGGGCGCCGATAGGTTCGAGCATGTGATCGAACGGGTGGGGCGGGACCGCACGGACGACGCGCCCGGCCTCCGCACCGCCGGAGACGACCCGCCGGCGACCGCGACGGCGGCGCGGCGCGAGCGGCGGGTCGCCGCCGGGGTCGAAGAGCTCGACCGGTGGCTGTGCGACCAGGTCGCCCAGGGTCTCGCGCACACCCACCACGCGCCACCCTCCATGTGGGAGGACGTCGCCCGCCGTCTCGTCGACGCGCAGGCCGGCGCGCTGGCGTCGCGGGTGCGGGAGCTCGGCTCGCTGCCCGCCGACGGCCGGCCCGAGCGGCTGCTGGAGGAGTACGCCCTGCTACGGCTCCTCGTCACGGCGTTCCGGCGCCTCGACGAGCTGCCCGCGCCGCTGCGGGCCACCGTCCGGTCCCGTGTCGGCTTCACGGTGAGCCAGGAGGAGGTCCTGGCGGGTGACACGGTGCAAGACCACTGGTACGTCGCGGGATGCCGTGACGTGGAGCAGGACCGGCTCATCACCCGCCGTGTCTGGTTGCGCGGACGGGAGACCGGGCGGTCCGCGCTCGTCCTGTCCTTCGCCGCTCCGCGGCGGACGCCGAGGCAGGCGCGGGGCGCACCGGGCCGGACGCCGGTTCCACCGGGCCGGGAACCGGGCGCGCCGGGCCGGGAACCGGGCGCGCCGGAGGGGCCGGGGCGGGCGCTGGACTCGTCGCTCGTCGTAGGGGACACGGTCGACGCCGAGCTGGCCTTCTACCCCGGGGCGCTGCCGCTGCGCGCGCTCGTGGCCGCCCGCCACGCCGCGCCCGTACGCCGGCCGCCGCGCGGCACGACCGTGCCGGGGCTGCTCCGCGAGTACGCCGACGCGCTCGCCCTCGACCCCTGGCTGGAGCGGTGGCCGGCCGTGCTGTCCGGTGTCCGGCCCGCACGGGACGAGGCCGGCCGCCCCTGCCTGGTCGACGCGGACGGCGCCGCGCTGCCGCTCCGCGCGTCCGACGTCTGGCGGCTGTGGGCCGTCTCCGGCGGCCGGCCGCTGACCGTCTCCGGCGAGTGGTCGCCGCGCGGGCTGGTGCCGCTGTCCGCCTGGCAGGCCGAGGAGGGGGCCGTGGCACTGTGAGCGCGTGGGGAGAGCACGTCACCGCCGCCCTACTGGGGACGCGGCGGCGGCCGGTGCCGCCGCTCGAGGAGATCCCGGACGGCCCGGCCGATCCGGCGGCCCGCCTGCTCGACCAGGCCGCGCTGCTGACGGTGCGCAGGCGGGCCGGATGGCGGCCGGTGGGCGCGGAGCCGACCGCCCCCGCGCCGGCGGAGACCGCGCCCCTCGTTCCGGACGCGGCGGCCGAGCGCCTGCGCCGGATCCTCGCGGGTGAGCACGCCCGCGTGCTGCCCGAGTGGCTGGAGGCGGCGGCCCGGAGCGGCCGCCGGGTTCCGCCGCACCTGCTCCCGGACCTGCTGCACAAGGGACGCGCGGACCGGGCGCTGCGTCCGTCGATCGCGCGGGCCGCCGGGCGGCGGGGCGTCTGGCTGGCCATGCAGCACGTCGACTGGGCGTATCTCGTCGTCACCGGCGGCGGTGCGGAGGTCGAGGATCCCGGGGTGTGGTCGACCGGCACCCGGGCCGAGCGTGAGGCGCACCTGCGGTGGTCACGGGCGGCCGACCCGGCCGCGGCCCGGGCGACGCTGTCGTCGACGTGGCCACGCGAGCCGGCGCCGGAGCGGGCACGGTTCCTCACGGCGTTCGAGCGCGGGCTCTCCCTCGCGGACGAGGAGTTCCTCGAGACGGCCCTGGACGACCGCGGCCTGGAGGTCCGGCGCATCGCGGCCGACCTGCTCGCCCGGCTGCCCGGCACGGCGTACGCCCGGCGCATGACCGAACGGGCGCGCGCCTGCCTGCGCGCCGAGACCGGCCCGGCGGGCGGCCCGGAGCGGCTCGTCGCCGCGCCGCCGGAGCGGCACGACGAGGGCATGCTGCGCGACGGCATCCCGTACCACGCGGCCGAGCGCGTCGGGAACCACGCCGGCTGGCTACGGGAGATCCTCGCCCGTACGCCGCTGTCCACCTGGACGGAACGATTCGGCCTGCCACCGGAGCACGTCGTCGCGCTGCCGGTCGGCACCGGCGCCCGGCTCGCGCCGGACGAGCACGCCAGGCGGGACGTCCACCTCGGCTGGGCGCGTGCCGCGGCGCGGCAGCGGGACGCCGCCTGGGCGCGGGCGCTGCTGGCCGGCGACGTCGTCCCCGGCGACGTCAGGACCCTCGCCGACCTCCTGGACGTCCTCCCCGGCGCGGAGCGCGAGGATCAGGCGGCCGAGGCGGTACGCCGAATCGAGGACCCCACCGGCCGGCTCACCGTGCTCGATCGCGTCCCCGGGCCCTGGTCCGGCGCGCTGGCCGACGTCACGATCACGACCCTGGCGGATACCGCCGCCGGGCGGTTCCCCGCCGACCTGTGCCGCCTCGCCGGTGAGCGCCTCGCCCCGGCCACCGCGTCACGCCTGGACGAGCTCGCCCGGCGGCACCCCGGCCACCGGCCGCTCACCGAGCTCGCCGACGTCCTGCGGTTCCGGCACGACATGCTCGAAGAGCTGCGGTGACACCGCCCGCGTGGCGAGCGCGGCCCGGGACGGACGGCGCGTCAGACCGATCGAACGACCCCCGACGAAGGAGCCCTTCCGATGACCGAGGCCGTGCTGCGCCCGCACGCCGAGCACCAGTTCGCCGATGAGCTGGCCCTCCTCGCCGAACGGGACGACCGGCCGCGCCCGCCCGGCTGGCGGCTGTCGCCGTGGGCCGTCACCGTTTACCTCCTGGGCGGGACGCTGCCCGACGGCACGGTCGTCACGCCGAAGTACGTCGGCCCGCGCCGCCTGATCGAGGTGGCCGTCGCCACGCTCGCCACGGACCGGGCGCTGCTGCTCCTCGGCGTGCCCGGCACCGCCAAGACCTGGGTGTCCGAGCACCTGGCGGCCGCGGTCAGCGGTGACTCGACGCTGCTGGTCCAGGGCACGGCCGGCACGGCGGAGGACACCATCCGGTACGGCTGGAACTACGCGCGGCTGCTCGCCGAAGGGCCGTCGGAGCAGGCCCTGGTGCCGAGCCCGGTGATGCGGGCGATGCGGTCCGGGGCCGTCGCCCGGATCGAAGAGCTCACCCGGATGCCGTCCGACGTCCAGGACTCCCTCATCACGATCCTCTCGGAGAAGGCCCTGCCCGTCCCGGAGCTGGGCACCGAGGTGCAGGCGCGCAAGGGCTTCACGGTCATCGCGACCGCCAACGACCGGGACCGCGGCGTGAACGACCTGTCCAGCGCACTGCGCCGGCGGTTCAACACCATCGTGCTGCCGCTGCCCGCGACGACCGAGGAGGAGGTCGACATCGTCGCCCGCAGGGTCGCCCAGATCGGCACGTCGCTGGAGCTGCCGGAGACCGTCGCCGGGATCGAGGAGATCCGCCGGGTCGTGACCGTCTTCCGCGAGCTGCGCTCCGGCCGCACCGCCGACGGCCGTACGCGCCTGAAGTCGCCCACCGGCACGCTGAGCACCGCGGAGGCGATCTCGGTGATCACGAGCGGCCGTGTCCTCGCGACCCACTTCGGCGACGGCGTGCTGCGCCCGGCGGACGTGGCGGGCGGCATCGTCGGCGCGGTCGTGCAGGACCCGGTGTCGGACCGCGTGGTGTGGCAGGAGTACCTCGAGACCGTCGTGCGCGAACGCCCCGAGTGGAGCGACTTCTACCGCGCCTGCCGCGAGGTCCTCTGATCGTGGCCGCCCCCGCCCACGAGCGCGTCCGGATCTTCGGCATCCGGCACCACGGCCCGGGTTCGGCGCGGTCGCTCGTCCGCGCACTTGAGGACCTGCGGCCCGACGTCGTCCTGGTCGAGGGACCACCCGAGGCCGACGCCATCGTCGGCCTCGCCGCCGACCCGGGCATGGTTCCGCCGGTGGCGCTGCTGGCCCACGTGGTGGACGGCGGGGAGGGACGGTCCGCCGCGTTCTGGCCGTTCGCGGAGTTCAGCCCCGAATGGCAGGCGATCCGCCACGCTCTGCGGGCGGGGGTGCCCGTGCGCTTCTGCGACCTGCCCGCCGCCCACCACCTCGCCGAAGCGCCGGACCACGACTCGGTCGCGGAGCCGGACACCGGACCCGCCCCAGAGCCGGACGCAGAACCGGACGACCGGCCGAACGACCGGCCGGACGACGGGCCGGACGACGGGCCGGACAACGGGCCGGACGCGGCGGCGGCCGTACGGCTCGATCCGCTGGCCCGGCTGGCCGAGGCGGCGGGGTACGACGACGCCGAACGCTGGTGGGACGACGTCGTCGAGCACCGTGGCGGCGGCCCCGCGCCCTTCGACGCGGTCGCCGAGGCGATGGCCGCGCTCCGCGACCACGCGCCCGCCCCGCCGGCGGACCACGTACGGCGGGAGAAGCGGCGCGAGGCGTACATGCGCCGCACGGTACGCCGCGCGCTCAAGGACGGGTTCGAGCGGATCGCGGTGGTCTGCGGCGCCTGGCACGTGCCCGCGATCGCCGCCGCGCTCGGTCCCGCCCGCTCGCCCGGCGCGCCCACCGCCGCGGGTGACGACCGGACGCTCCGCGGGCTGCCGGCGGTGAGAGTCGCGCTGACCTGGGTGCCATGGTCGTACGGCCGGCTGGCGGCCCGCTCCGGGTACGGCGCCGGCGTCACGTCCCCGGGGTGGTACCACCACCTGTTCGCCGCGCCCGACCGCCCGATCGAGCGCTGGTTCACCGCGGTCGCGGCCGTACTGCGCGTCGAAGACCTGCCCGTGTCGTCCGCGCACGTCATCGAGGCCGTGCGCCTCGCCGACGCGCTCGCCGCCCTGCGCGGCCGGCCGCTCGCGGGGCTGGCCGAGGTCACCGACGCGACGCTCGCCGTCCTGTGCGAGGGCGCCGACCTCCCCCTGGAGCTGATCCAGCACCGCATGGTCGTCGGCGAACGCCTCGGCGCCGTACCGGACGGCACGCCGATGGTCCCGCTCCAGCGGGACCTGCGGGACGAGCAACGGCGGCTGCGCTTCCACCCGTCGGCCACCGCGAAGGAACTCGACCTGGACCTGCGCAGGCCCGTCGACCTCGACCGCAGCCGGTTGCTGCACCGGCTCCGACTGCTCGGGGTCCCCTGGGGAGAGCCCGGCGGGTCCGGGCGCGGCAAGGGGACCTTCCGGGAGACCTGGACGCTGGCGTGGCGGCCCGAGTTCGACGTCCGGCTCGTCGAGTCCGGCGCCTGGGGCCTGACGGTACGCGACGCGGCGTCGGCGCGGGCACGGGCGCTGGCCGCCGAGGCCGGCGGTCTGACGGAGCTCACCGCGCTGGCCGAGCAGTGCCTGCCCGCCGACCTCGGTGACGCGCTGCCGGCCGTGATGGCCGCGCTCGCCGACCGGGCCGCGGCGGACACCGACGTCGCCCACCTGATGGGGGCGCTGCCCGCGCTGGTCCGCACCCTGCGCTACGGGGACGTGCGGGGCACGTCGGCCGAACCGCTCCGCACCGTGGTCGACGGTCTCGTCGTGCGCGTCTGCGTCGGTCTGCCCGCCGAGGTCATCGGGCTCGACGACGACGCGGCCCGCGCGCTGCTCGGCCGGGTGGACGACGTCCACGGCGCGCTGTCCCTTCTCGGCGACGCCGAGCACACCGCGCGCTGGCACGGGACCCTCACCACCCTGATCGACCGTCCGGGGCTGCACGGCCTGATCGAGGGACGGCTCACCCGGCTGCTGCTGGACGCCGGGCTGCTCGACGATGCCGGCGGCTCCCCGGGTGGAGACGACGGCCGCGCGGACGTCCCCGCCGACGGGGACGACGGCGCGGACCGGCCCGCGGGCGGGGACGACGGCCGCGTGGGCGATTCCGCCGGCGGGAGCCGGCCGGACCGGTTCGCGGGTGGGATCGGCGACCGGATGGCGCGCGCCGTCTCGGCCGGCACGTCACCGGCCCACGCGGCCGCCTGGATCGAGGGATTCCTGTCCGGCGGCGGGCTGATCCTCGTTCACGACGACCGGCTGCTCCGCCTGGTGGACGCCTGGATCGCCGCCCTGCCGCCGGAGTCCTTCGCCGCGGTGCTGCCGCTGCTGCGCCGGACGTTCGGAACCTTCGAGGCACCGGAGCGCCGTGCCATCGGCGAGCGGGTGGCGCGGATCGGGACCGCGTCCGGCCGGGGCTCCGCCGCCGGCGAGTCCCTCGATCTCGAACGCGCCGCCCCGGCCGTACGCACGGTCATCGGCATCCTCGGCGGGCCGCACGGGGACTCCGGCCGTCCCCGCGCGCGTTCCGGCTCGGGAGACCGGTCGGAGCCGGTTCGCCGGGGGGATTCCCGGCGGGACGACGAGAGGGAGCGGACGTGACCGGCGGTGCGGAGGCGAACGAGGAACGACTGCGGCGCTGGCGGATGGTGCTCGGCGGCGAGGCGGCCGAGGCCACCGGCACGGACCTGAGCGGCGACGACGCGAGGATGGACGCCGCGCTCGACGCGGTGTACGGCTCGGGCGGACGGGGTGCCGGGCGGCGGGGACGCGGGGCCGGGCTCGGCGCGTCCGCGCCGCAGGTCGCCCGCTGGCTGGGCGACATCCGGGCGTTCTTCCCGTCGACGGTGGTTCAGATCATGCAGCGGGACGCCGTCGAGCGCCTCGACCTGACCCGTCTGCTCCTCGAACCCGAGATGCTCGACGCGGTCGAGCCGGACGTGCACCTGGTCGGCACCCTGCTGTCGCTGAATCAGGTGCTGCCGGAACGGGCCAGGGAGTCCGCGCGGGCCGTCGTCCGCGCCGTGGTCCGCCGGCTGGAGGACCGCCTCGCGCGGCGCCTGCGGTCGGCGGTCGACGGCGCCCTCGACCGGTCCGCCCGGCGACGCCGCCCCCGGCGTGTCTCCGAGGTCGACTGGGACCGCACCATCCGCCGGAACCTGCGCCACTACGCCCCGGCCCACCGGACCATCGTCCCGGAGCATCTCGTCGGGTACGCGCGGCGGCGCAGGTCCGTCGAGCGCGACATCGTGCTGTGCGTCGATCAGAGCGGGTCCATGGCCGCGTCGGTGGTCCACGCGGGGGTGCTCGGCGCGGTCCTCGCCTCGATGCCCACGCTGCGCACCTCGCTGGTCGCGTTCGACACGTCGGTGGTGGACCTCACCGACCGGCTGCGGGACCCGGTCGAGCTGCTGTTCGGCACGCAGCTCGGCGGGGGCACCGACATCAACCGGGCGCTGGCCTACTGCGAGCGCCTGATCACCCGGCCGCGCGAGACCGTCCTCGTGCTGATCAGCGACCTGTACGAGGGCGGGGAGCGCGCCGAGATGATGAAGCGGGTGGCGGCCATGACCGCGGCGGGCACGCGGGTCGTGGCACTGACGGCCCTCTCGGACGAGGGCGCGCCGGCCTTCGACCACGCGAACGCCGCCGCGCTGACCTCTTTGGGCGTTCCCGTGTTCGCCTGCACGCCCGACGTGTTCCCCGACCTGATGGCCGCAGCGATCGAGGGCCGGGATCTGACCGAGTGGTCCCGGCGATCCGTTCCCGAGGTGTAGCGGCGCGGCGCCGGCGACGCCTCAGCCGCGGGCGCTCCGGCGGCGCCGCAGCTCGTCGAGCCATTCGCGCACCTGGGCGTCGTCGTGCAGGTGGCCGCCGCACCGGTCCTGAGGGAGGTCGCTCCCGAAGTAGGAGGTTCAGCGCCCACCAGGCGACGTCGTCCCAGACCAGATCGTCGTCCATGACCCAGCGGGCGGCCCACCGATCGGCGGCGTCCCGGCTCAGCCGCCCTTCGGCGACGGCCACGAATCGCTCTTCGATCTCATCGAGACCCGGCTGCCGGCTCGCCTCCACGCGCCGATCCTACGCATCCGGTCCCGACCGCCTGGATAGGGTGGGCCGCGTGAATCCCCTGTTCGCGGAGCCGCCCGTGACGGACGGCCATGCCGCGACGGTCCGGGCGCTGACCCGGGTCTCGGCTCCTCCCCTGGTTCCCGAGCTCTCCCTGCACCTCGCCGAGGAGCCGTTCGCGACCTGGGAGGCGACGCGGCACGGACGGGCGGCGTCGGAGGTGCCGCCGCCGTTCTGGGCGTTCGCATGGGCGGGCGGTCAGGCCCTCGCCCGGCACGTCCTCGACCATCCCGAGACGGTGGCCGGGCGACGCGTCCTGGACCTGGCCAGCGGGTCCGGTCTCGTGGCGATCAGTGCGGCCCTGGCGGGCGCCCGATCCGTCACCGCCTGCGACATCGACCCCCTCGCCGTGACCGCCATCGGCCTGAACGCCGCGCTCAACGGCGTCCGCGTCGACGTCCTCTCCGAGGACGTCCTGGGACGGGACCTCGACGGCGTCGACCTGATCCTCGCCGGGGACGTCTGCTATGACGCGGACCTCGCCGGGGCCATGATGGCGTTCCTGCGCGCGCAGCGGCGGCGCGGCCGGGAGGTTCTGCTCGGGGATCCGCTGCGGCCCTATCTGCCGGACGGTCTCACCGCCGTCGCCCGGTACGAGGTCGGCGGCACCGCCAACCTGGAGGAACGCGCGGTCACCGCGGCGGCGGTGTTCGCGATCCCCGGCTGAGCGGCGGGGTCAGGCCGCGTCGTGGAAGACCAGGCCGAGGGCGCGGCGGTGGCCCGACCGTACGGTGCTGACGCCGTGGCGTACGGCGCCCGCCGACCAGCCCCGTTTGCTCCGGACCGGCCGGTCGCGCGTGGTGAAGACGAGGCCGTGGCCCTGCCGCAGCACGGTGGTGGTCCCCCGTGACTGGGCGCGGGGCCGCTGTTCGACCAGCAGGAACTCGCCGCCGGTGTAGTCGGTGCCGTGCTCGTCGAGGCCGATGACGACCTGGAGGGGGAAGACCATGTCGCCGAACACGTCGCGGTGCAGGGCGTTCCAGTCGCCCTCCCGATAGCGCAGCAGGATCTGGGCCGACCGTGCCTGACCGGCGGCGTGGCAAATCGCGAGCCACTCGTCGAGGTCGTCGGGCCACGGCGCGGGCCGGCCGAGCCGGGCCGCCCAGTCGCGGGCGATCGGCAGCAACCGGGGGTAGAAGGCGCGGCGCAGCTCGGCGACCGGCTCGGGCAGGTCGTGCGTGAAGTAGCGGTATTCCCCCGAGCCGAACCGGTGCCGGGCCATGTCGACCGTCGTGCGGAACAGCTCGGCCCGCTCGTACAGCCCGGCGATGGCGTGGCACTCCTCCGGGGCCAGCAGCCGGGGCGTCAGCGCGCAGCCGTACTCGTCCAGCTCCCCGGCGACGGCGGCCCAGTCCGCGGCGTCGACGCGCCGCCTCACCCGCGAAACGGTGTCCTGTGAGGTCATGCCTCCACTCTGTCGCGGGTCCCCGCAACGAACTGGCGGGAATCCGACACGACGTTCGGCGGTCCGCCGGCTACCCGGTCCAGCGGAGTACGGCGGCGGCCCACGTGTAGCCGGTGCCGGCGGCCAGGAGGAGGACGTGATCGCCGGGCGTGAGACGACCGGCCCGTGCCGCGCGGTCGAGGGCGAGGAGGGGGTCGACGCCGCTCATGTGGCCCGTGTCGTCGAGGTACTCCGCGCGGTCCGGCGGCAGGCCGAGCTCCTTGAGCAGGGCGTCGTGCAGGGACCGCTTGACGTGCAGCGCGCAGAGGAGGTCGGCGCGGTCCACGCCGGAGCGCGTCAGCGCGCCGGCCGCCGCCGCGACGAAGTTCGGCAGGCTGACCGGGTCGAGGCGCTCCTTCATCGACCCGGGGTCGGGCACGTCGAGGAAGTGCCGCCGCCCGCGTACCGTCTCGGCGTCGGCGGGGGCGACGCTGCCGCCCGCCGGGACCATGACGTCGCCGGAGAACGATCCGTCGGTGAGCATGTGGCAGCCGAGGACCTGCGCGCCCGCGTCCCGGGTGAACAGGGCGGCCACCGCGCCGTCGCCGAAGTCGTAGGCGAAGCGGGCGCGCGGGTTGGTGTAGTCGATCAGGTACGACTCGCGGGAGGCGCCGACCGCTAGCACGGTGGTGAGGTCCTCCTCGGCGCGCAGGAGGTTCCGGCAGAAGCGGACGGCGACCGGCGATCCGCAGGACACGTACGCCATCTCGAACACCGCCGCCCGGCGCAGGCCCAGCAGGTGGGCGACGCGCGGCGCGGCGTGCCAGACGGCGTAGTCCTTCCAGGTCGAGCCGAAGTAGACCAGGGCGTCGACGTCGTCCGGGCCGAGGTTCCGCTCGTCCATGAGGCGGCGGGCGGCCGTCGCCGCCATGTCGCTGACGTGCTCGTCCGGTGCGGCGATGTGCTTGCCGCGCAGGCCGAACCGCTCGACGAGGATCTCCTCGGGGATGCCGCTGAGCCCGGCGATCTCCGCGGCCGGCATCCAGCGGGACGGCAGGTACGACACCGTGGCGGCCAGGCCGATCATCCGCGCGCTCCGTCCTCATCCCTCGCGCTCGTCCTCATCCGCCGAACTCCGCGCGCAGCTCGTTCTTGAGCGTCTTGCCGACCGCCGAGCGCGGCAGCGCGGGTACCGAGCGCACGTACTTCGGCACCTTGAACGCCGCGAGGCGCTCCCGGCAGTGCGCGAGCAGCTCCTCGACCGGGACGTCCCCGGCGACGTACGCGCAGCCGACCTCGCCCCAGCGCTCGTCGGGCACCCCGACGACCGCGACCTCGGCGACACCGGGGAACGCGGCGAGCACCGACTCGACCTCGGCGGGGTAGACGTTCTCGCCGCCGGAGACGTACATGTCCTTCACCCGGTCGCAGATCCGGTAGAAGCCCTCCGCGTCGCGCTCGGCGACGTCGCCGGTGCGCAGCCAGCCGTCCGGGACGGCCTCCCGCGTCGCGGCGGGGTTCCGCCAGTAGCCGGCGAAGACGTTCGGCCCGCGCACGATGAGTTCGCCGCGGCCCGGCCCGTCCAGGGGCCCGCCGGGGCCGAGGAGCGCGACGTCGACGTGCGGGTACGGCTTACCGGCCCAGCCGACGCGGCGCGCGACCTCCTCCGGCGGCAGGCACAGGACGTTCGGGGCGGCCTCGGTGAGCCCGTAACCCTGGGTGATCCGCACGCCGCGGTCCAGCCAGGCGCGCAGCAGCGGCTCCGGCATCGGCGCGCCGCCGACGACCACGCACCGCAGCGACGACAGGTCGGCCGTCGCGAACTCCGGCCGCGCGGCCATGAACTGGTACGTCGCCGGGACGCCCATCATCGTGGTCACCCGGCGCTCCGTGATGAGCCGCAGCGCGCGAGCGGGGTCGAAGGACGGCTCGAGCACCACGGTGGCGCCCTTCCACCAGGCGAGCAGCGGCTGGACGTTCCACCCGCCGACGTGGAACTGCGGGAGCACCTGCAGGACGACGTCGTCCTCGCGCAGCTCGCAGCCCCGGTCGAGCGACAGGTTGGTCCAGAAGCAGTTCGCGTGGGTGAGCAGCGCCCCTTTGGGCCGGCCGGTGGTGCCGGCGGTGTAGACGATCAGCAGCCCGGCGTCCGGTCCGGCGTCGCCGGGGAGGCCGCCCGCGGCCGGATCGGCCGCGACCGCGTCGAGGCCGTCCCGGGTGAGCTCGACGACCGGCCCGGTGAAGGGCGGCGCGGCGCGTCCGGGGCCGGTGCACAGCATCGCCGGTCCGGCGTCGCCGACCTGGTAGGTCAGCTCCGGGAGGGTCAGCCGGACGTTCAGCGGGACGAGGATCAGGCCGGCCTTGGCGCACGCGAAGAACAGTTCGGCGTGCTCCGGCCGGTTGTCCGTGAGGGTCGCGATCCGGTCCCCCGGCCGCAGGCCGCGCGCGAGCAGCCCGGCCGCCAGCCGCTCCGACCGGGCGTCCAGCTCGGCGTAGGTGATCTCCTCGTCGCCGAACACGATCGCGGTCCGGTGCGGCGTCGTACGCGCCCGGTCGCGGATCCAGCGGCCGAGGTTCATCGGGCACCGAGCCCGCGCCGGACGAAGGCGTACATCTCCTCGAACACGTGCTCCGGCACCTCGCCCGCCTCGGCGTCGTCCCGCCACAGGATCCAGCGCATGCCGATCATCTCGCCGACGCCCATCAGCGCCCAGGCGACGACCTCCGGGTCGGCGGCGGCGATCTCCCCGTCGTCCATCGCGCCGCGCAGCCCGGAGACGTACCCGTCGGCGATCGCCTGGTAGTGCCGGCGGAGCGCGTCCGGCGCGGCGAACTCCGCCTGCCGGATGATGCGGTACAGCGCCGGGTGCTCCGCGGTGAACCGGAAGAACCCGAGGAAGCCGAGCCGTTCGGCCTCCGTGCGGGTGTGGCCCTGCCGGGAGCCTTCGGACATCGCGCGGCGCACCCGCCGGTTCAGGTCGGCGACCAGCTCGTCGAAGATCTGCCGCTTGCTCTCGAAGTAGATGTAGAAGGTGCCCTGCGCGACCTCGGCCGCCTCGGTGATCTTCACGATCGACGCGTCCTGGTAGCCGAGCGCGCCGAAGACCTGCTCGGCGGCGTCCAGCAGGCCGCGCCTGGTCCGCTCCCCCTTCGCCGACAGCGGCCGCCCGCGGGTGCTGGTGGGCGGCGGCTCCTCCTCGATGCGCCAGGCCATCGGCTCAGCCCGCCAGGTGCGCGTGGAACAGCGCCGCGAACTCCTCCGGCCGCTGCGCGTACGGGAAGTGCCCGGTGCCGGCCATGACCTCTTCCCGGTAGGCGCCGTAGCGGTCGAGCACCTGCCGGGTCTGGGCCTCCATGGGCTGGGCGGGGAAGGCGTCCTCGCCCGGCCAGCCGGGGACGTACCCGAGAGCCCCCAGGTGACCGAGGTCGCACATCGAGGTGTCGGAGACGACCGCGTCCTGGTCGCCGTGCACCCACAGCACCGGGGCCCGGCAGCCCGAGTCCGGGAAGCCGCTCCAGTCGAAGTACTTCGGCGACATGGTGTTGAGCACGCCGCGCGTGCCGGGGGCGGTGCCGGGCCAGTGCGGGGACCTGGTCGCGTCACCGGGGTAGTGGTCGTCGCCGACCCGGGTGCGCAGGATGCCGTCGAGCAGCTCCTCCTCGCTCCGTACGGCCTCGGCGCCCGGGAAGTAGAGCGTCCGCACGACGTTGCGCGGCGACACCGGGTACGCGTCGGCCCGGTCGCCCTCCCGCATGAGCTTGACCAGGTCCGGGTTGGCGGTGCCGCCGCCCGACCCGGCGAAGTCCGGCGTGCAGGGCGTGCCGTCGAGGCGGGTGCCGCCGAAGCCGTACGGGCTGACGGGCGCGACGAGCGTGATGGTCCGCGCGCGCCCGGGGTGCCGGGCGGCCAGGTCCATGACGACGCCGCCGCCCATGGAGTGGCCGACGAGGTGGACCGACTCCAGGCCGAGCTCGTCGAGCAGCGCCACGAGGTCGTCGCGGAAGTCGCCGACGCCGCGCGTCGCGTCGATCGGCGCCGGGTCGCTGCGGCCGAAGCCGCGCAGGTCCGGGGCGATGCCCCGGTAGCCGGGCGGCAGCAGGCGGAGCTGCTCGTCCCAGGCCGAGCCGTCGGACAGGTTGCCGTGCACGAACAGCACCGGCTCGCCGTCGCCGGTCTCACGGGTGTAGAGCGCCATGATTCCTCCCGACCGGCTCTTGACGGAGTACGCCGGTACCGCCAAATTAACAGGTGAATCACCTCTCATAAAAGGGGCGGCGGATGCGCAGAATCCTGGTCACTCTGATCCTCCTGTTGATGTTCGCGTCGCCTCTCCCGGCGTACGCGACCTCCTCGGTCACGCTCGAGGCGACCTACACCAGCGGCTTGGAGAACGGCTGGGCCAAGGTCGAGCGGTACCGCGACACCTCCTCCGGGTTCGCCACCGAGGCGTACCCGCCGGGCGGCGTCGGCGACCAGACCGGGCAGACACAGCGGCTGTTCGGCGGGGTGGCCGAGCCGCACTCGTCGCGGTTCCTGCTGTACCAGGCGCCGCACGCCCTCACCGGGTCGAAGCCGGTGCCGGTGCTGCTCGTCCACGGCGCGAACCAGACGGCCGACCAGGCGTGGGCGAACCCGAACGTCCTCGGCGCGAACGGCTGCGGCAGCGCGAGCTGCCCCTCCACCGGCCTCATGCAGTACCTCGACGGGCGCGGCTACAAGGTCTTCGCGATCGGCTTCCCGCACAAGACGGGTGACGGGTACTACTGGAGCGAGCAGATCGGCGACGCGGTCAAGCGCATCAAGGCCGAGACCGGCGCGTCCCAGGTCGACGTCGTCGGCTGGTCGAAGGGCGCGTTCAACGCCCGCATGTACGTCTCGTCGCTGCGTAAGTCGTGGGGCACCGCGTACGCCGGCGACGTGCGCAAGCTGATCCTCGTCGGCGGGCCGAACAAGGGCTTCGACTGGGGCTTCCGGCACGGCTGGAGCCATGACTTCGCGATCTACCCGGAGTGCGGCGGCGCCCTGAACGCGCCCGCGCCGCACACCGCGATGGTCTGCTACGGCCTCTGGTACGACGAGACGCAGCTCAGCTACGAAGGCACGGCGTTCCCCGGCGGGCGGCAGATGCTCTACCGCTGGGACGACGTCTACCCGCTGCCGACGACCGAGCAGGACTGGTACACCACCTACTACGGCGGTCAGGGCTTCTACACGAGCGGCCGCGGCATCCAGTACAGCATCGACCAGGGCTCCCTGGTCCAGCCGCTGATCGACGCCGGAGTCCCGGCGAGCGTCCCGGTGTACGAGCTGTGCGGGAACTCCCCCACCATGCCGCTGCTGCACAATGAGCACACCGGGCCGTCCGACGGCGCGGTGTTCGTCGCGAGCTGCGCGAACACCGCCGGGATCGCGAACCGCGCGGCCTCGGCCACCCTGGCCCTCAACCACCTGCAGCTCGGCTGGAACTCCGGCGCGGAGGCCCAGGTGGCCTCCTGGCTGGGCTGATCGGAAGAGACGGGAGGACGGCGTTGACGACGGGCACCGTGACGGCGGCGGGCGTGCGGATCGCGTACGAGGAGGTGGGCGACGGCCCACCGCTGCTGCTGATCCACGGCCTCGGCTACCCCCGCTGGGGCTGGGCGCCCGTCGTCGAGCCGCTCGCGAAGACCTTCCGGGTCATCACCTTCGACAACCGCGGCATCGGCGGCAGCGACGCGCCGCCGGGGCCGTACGACACCGCGACCCTGGCCGCGGACGCGGTCGCGGTGCTGGACGCGGCCGGCGTGCGCCGGGCGCACGTCATGGGCGCGAGCCTCGGCGGGATGATCGCGCAGATGGTCGCCCTGGAGCACGCACACCGGGTCGACCGGCTGATCCTGGCCTGTACGACGCCGGGCGGTGCGGAGGCGTACCCACTTCCGGAGGCGACGCTCACCCTCATCCGGGAGGCGGCCGGCCTGCCGCCGGAGGAGGCGACGCGGCGCCTGACCGCGAACGCGCTGGCGTCGCGCCACCCTCTGGAGGACCTTCTCGCCCGCCGGCTGGCCGACCCGCAGGACCCCACGGCGTGGCAGGCGCAGTCGGCCGCCTCGCTCGGCCACGACGCGTACGGGCGGCTCGGGGAGATCACGTCGCCGACGCTGGTCCTGCACGGCACCGCCGACCGTGTCGTCGATCCCCGCAACGCGCCCCTGCTGGCCGAGCACATCCCCGGCGCGCGGCTGGAGTGGCTGCCCGGCCAGGGGCACCTGTTCTTCTGGGAGGACCCCGACGGCACGGTCGAACGGGTGCGGCGCTTCCTAGGCTGAGAGCGGGCCACCCCTCGGCCGGGCGGTCTTACTCCAGGCCGCGGTACTCGAACCAGTCGAAGTCGGCGACGTTCGCGCTGTCCGCGCCGGTGCTGCTCGCGTACATCCCGAGGCAGGCCCCGATGAACCCACCGGCGACCTCGGTGCTCAGGACGCTGCCGTCCACCGGTCCGCCGAGCGGCCGCCACGGCGATCCCGGCATCGCGTACCGGAACGCGTACGCCTGGTCGTGCGCCTCGACCGCCAGCCGCACCCGGCCCTCGGGCAGGGGCTCCTCGGCGAGCGTCTCGTCCGCCCCGGCGGCCCTGCGGACGAGCCGGAGCACCCTCCCGCCGTCACCGAGAGTGACCACGCAGCGGATCTGGAAGTCGTCGTTCTGCAGGAGGACCAGGCCCGCGCACTCGTTCGGGCCCGCCGGGACGAAGTCCAGCGCGGTCTGGGCGGCGAAGTGCGCGTGGCGCTGCCGCCGGGCGATCAGGCTCGGGCAGACGTGTTCCGTCACGGTCTCCGGGCGCAGGCGCAGCCGCAGGTGGCCTGGGCGTTCGGTCAGGTTCCAGAATCGTTCGCGCGGCGTGCGGAGCTGGATCCATTCCGGGCCGAGCTCTGGATCCTCGAAGTTGTCGCAGGCCGGCTCGGCGGGCCAGCGGCACTCCGGCAGGTCCGGGCGGGGGCCGGTCGCCTCGACCCTGCCGGCGCCCGGGGCGATGACCGGCCAGCCCTCCTCCCACGTCACCGGGGCGAGGAAGGTCTCCCTGCCGAGGTTGCCGAGATAGCCGCCGGACGGCCGGATGGCGAGCATCACCGCCCACCACTCCCCCGCGGCGGTCTCCACCAGGTCGGCGTGCCCGGTGGCGACGATGGGATGCGCGGTCCCGAGGTTACGGTGAGTCAGGATCGGGTTGCGCGGGTTCCCCTCGTACGGGCCGGTGATCTGGCGGGACCGCGCGACGGTGACGGCGTGGTCGAGTTCGGTGCCGCCCTCGGCGACCATCAGGTGATAGGAGTCCCCCACCCGGTACAGGTGCGGCCCCTCCGCCCACACGGCGCCGTCCAGCGCGCCATGCCACAGCACGTGCTCCGGCCCGGTCAGGGACAGCGTCGCCGGGTCGAACTCCCGCAGCCAGACCTCGGTGTGCCCGTCCTCGTCCACGGGCCGGGTGGCGTGGAACCAGACCCGCCCGTCCTCGTCGAACAGCAGGGACGGGTCGAAGCTGTCCGGCTCGCCCAGCCAGTGGGGCTCGGACCACGGCCCGGCCGGGTCGGTCGCCGTCACGACGAAGTTGCCGGACGGCCCGGTCCCGTACATGAGGGTGCAGACGACGTAGAAGACCCCGTCGGCGTGGCGGATGGTCGGCGCGTACAGCCCTCCCGACGGCTGGACGCCGTCGAGCGGCAACTGCTCCGGCCGGTCCAGGACATGCCCGAGCAGTCGCCAGTTGACGAGGTCGCGGCTGTGGTGGACGGGCAGTCCGGGGAACCATTCGAACGTGGAGCTCACCAGGTAGTAGTCGTCCCCGACCCGGCAGATCGACGGATCGGGGTAGAAGCCCGGCAGGATCGGGTTACGGAACGTACGCGGGGCCGGGGCGGAGTGAATCGTACGGCGGCCGGGCGCCGCGGCCGCGTCGGGCGGGGTGGTCGGAAGTGCGTCGGCCATGTCGAATCGGTCTCCCATCAGGCGGTCGCCGGAGAAGGCGCGGGACGTGCGGAGGCGGTCGGGCGCGAGCTGAACGGTCGGACGCGGTTGAGGGTGGTCAGCGGTCGGACGCGGACGGGGTGCCCCGTGGCCGGACCGGGATCCATGACGGTCGGATCTCGGGGCCGGGTCGGCCGGGTGCGGGCGGCGAGCGGGCTACGGCGAAAGGTGGCGGACGGTGTTCCGGCGGTCTCGGGCGGACGGCGGGGGCAGTGCTCCGGCGGGGAGTCGATCAGGCGGCGGGCGGGGCGGTGGACAGCCGCACGCGCAGCTCGGTGGCGAGCTCGACGCGCGGCGAGACGAGCGTCTCCCCGTCGAGGAGCTGGAACAGCGTCCGGGCGGCGATCCGCCCCATCTCCTCCAGCGGCTGGCGCACGGTCGTCAGCGGCGGCGACAGCCACTGGCACAGCGGCAGGTCGTCGAAGCCGACGACGCTAAGGTCCCCCGGCACGGTGAGCCCCGCGTGACGCGCCGCCTCGTACACGCCCATCGCCTGCTGGTCGCTGCCCGCGAAGATCGCGGTGGGGCGGTCGGGCGACTCGAGCAGCTCGCGCGCCGCCTGGAACCCGCCCTCGTACTGGAAGTCGCCGTACCGGATGAGGGTGCGGTCCAGCTCGATGCCCGCGCGCTCCAGAGCGGCCCGGTATCCGTCGATGCGGGCCTGGGTGCAGAGCATCTCCTGCGGGCCGCCGATCGCGGCGATCCGCCGGTGCCCGAGGGAGATGAGGTGCTCGGTGGCCGAGAGACCGCCCGACCAGTTGGTCGCGCCGACGCTGACCAGATCGGTGTCGGGCAGGTCCACCGGGTCGATGACGACGAGCCCGACCCCCGCCCGCTCGATCTGCGCGCGCTGCGCCGCGGTGATCCGCGAGGTGACCAGGATCACGCCGTCGCTGTGGTGCTGCACGCTGAGCGAGGCCCAGCTCGGCGGCCGGGCGTCGTCCCCGCGCACGAGCGACACGACGGTGCCGGTGCCGCGCTCGGCGCACTCCGCCTCGACGCCGCGCAGGATCTCCACCGCCCAGGGACTGTCGAGCCCGCTGATCACCACGTCGACCAGCCCGGATCGGCGCGCCCGTCGCACGCCCGGCGGGAGGTAGCTGTGCGCCTTGAGCAGCCGGGTGACCCGCTCCCGGGTGGCCGCGGCGACGTCGGTCCGGCCGTTGAGCACCTTGGACACCGTCGCCGTGGAGACGCCGGCCTCCACGGCGATGTCGGCCAAGGTGGGCCGGGAGCGCCGACCGGTCGTCGGCTCCGATCCCGTTTCGGCTGGACGTGCCACGCACCCCTCCACATCGTCGACCATGCGTTTCGAAGATTAGCGCAATCTTTCGACATCCTCCTAGGAGCAGGTCGCCGGGTCAACGCCGGGCAGTGTCGACGCGCCACGAGGCGAGCCGCGCCGACGACGCGCCCGCGAGCGAGCGCAATGGTTTTCGAAAACTATCGACCGCCCCTGTGCCCCACGCCCCGTCCTCTGCGAAGATAGCCGACGTGACCAGCGATGAGCGGAGCCCGGGCCCCCGGCCGGTGTTCGACGCGCACCTCCACATCATCGACCCGCGGTACCCGCTCATCGAGAACAACGGCTACCTGCCGCCGGCCTTCACCGTCCCGGACTACCGCGCGCGTACGGAGCCGCTGGGCGTCGTGGGCGGCGCCGTCGTCTCCGGCTCCTTCCAGGGGTTCGACCAGACGTACCTGCTGGACGCCCTGCGGCGGCTGGGCCCGCGGTTCGTCGGCGTCACGCAGCTGCCCGCGTCGGTGACCGATGAGGACATCACCCGGCTGGACTCCTGCGGCGTCCGGGCCGTGCGGTTCAACGTACGCCGCGGCGGCTCGGAGACCCTCGACCACCTCCGCACACTGGCCCACCGCGTACACGAGATCGCCGGCTGGCACGTCGAGCTCTACATCGACGCGCGCGAGCTGCCCGAGCTGACGCCCGTCCTGCACACCCTGCCCGCGGTGAGCGTCGACCACCTCGGCCTGTCCGAAGAGGGGCTGCCGGCCCTGCTGTCCCTGGTCGAACGCGGCGCCCGGGTCAAGGCCACCGGGTTCGGCCGCGTCGACCTCGACGTGGCCAAGGCGGTCCGCGCGGTGCTCGACGTGAACCCGCGCGCGCTCCTCTTCGGCACCGACCTGCCGTCCACGCGGGCCCGGCGGCCCTTCCAGGACGACGACCTGCGGCTCCTCGCCGACCTGGCCGGACCGGAGCACGTCGCGGCGGTGCTGCACGACAACGCCGCCGCCTTCTACCGGGTGTGACGCGCCGGCGGCCGCTGAGAGACCCTGAGACCGTCCGCCCCCTCAGGAGAGGAACGCCATGCTGCTCGGCGAGGTCCGGGAAGAGATCGTCGACACCTGCCGGCGCCTGTCCGCGGCCGGTCTCCTGCCCGGCACGTCCGGCAACGTCAGCGTACGGGCCGGCGACCGCGTCGCGGTGACCCCGAGCGGCGTCGACTACTCCGAGCTGACCGCGGAGCTCGTCGGCGTGCACGCCCTGGACGGAACCCCGGTCGACGCTCCGCTGAAGCCCACGTCAGAGCTGCCACTGCACCTGGCCGTGTACGCGGCGAAGGAGACCGCGGCCATCGTCCACACGCACTCGACCGCCGCCACGGTGCTGTCGACCCTCGTCGACGAACTCCCGCCGATCCACTACATGATCGCCCTGTTCGGCGGCCGGGTCCCCGTGACCCCGTACGCGACGTACGGCACGCGGGAACTGGCCGACGCCACCGTCCGGGCGCTGCGCGAGTCCACGGCCTGCATCCTCGGCAACCACGGCACGGTGGCGACCGGCCACGATCTGAGCACGGCCCGGACCGGCGCGGAGTACCTCGAATGGCTCAGCGAGCTCTACCTGCGCGCGACGAGCGCCGGCACGCCGCGCCTGCTCGACGCGGAGGAGATCGCGCGCGTGGCCGAGAAGCTCTCCGGCTACGGCCAGCGGCCGCCACGCTGACCGCCTCGCCGGATGTGACGATCGCCGCAGGTCCCGGCCGGTGGTGTCGGCGCCTCCGGGACGGGTAGCCGACCGATCAGAGGCGGGCACAGCGCCGCCGCCCTGACGGAAGGAGTACGCCATGGCCGAGTACGAGCGGTCCCGCGCCTTCGCCGCACCCGCGGAGCTGGTGTTCGACGAGGCGTCCGACCCGGACACGATGGACCAGTGGCTGCCCGGAGAGGTGCACCTTGAGTCGGCCGACCTGCACGAGGTCACGGTCGAGCACGGCTCCCAGCACGAACGCGCCCTGATGCGCACCGAACCCGACCAGCTCCGGGTGGAGTGGGGCACCCGCGACACGGGTGAGTACGCCGGCTGGCTCCAGGTCACCGGCATCGATCCGGACCGCAGCGAGGCGGTCGTCCACCTGTCCTTCTTCGATGAGGAGCACGCGCCGCCCGGCTCCCGCATCGAGCAGGAACTCAGCGAGAGCCTGGACCGCCTGACCGAGAAGGTCCGGCACCGCAGCGAGCACTCCGGCGGATAGCCACCCCGCCCGGTGACCGGCCCGATCACGCCGGTCACCGGCGGCCGGCCCGCGCTACGAGGGCTTCGAGCCCTGCGGCTGCGGCCAGGACCCGAAGTACCGGCCGCGTACGGGCCCGGAGGTCCGTGCCCGCCACCGAGCGGGTGCCCGCGCGGGCCTCACCGACGCCCAGTCCCTGTCCCTTCCCGACCTTCCGGACGCCCCCGCTCCACCATCGCCGAGCCGGCTGCCCCTTGCTCACTCACGTTCCGCCTCGTGAGCGGCTGTCCGGGCGTCGCGTGCTCAGCGGAGCAGCGCCGCCAGGCCGATGCCGGCCGCACCGAGGATCGCCAGTGACATGGACCACTGAAGAAAGACGTGCTTGCGCCACACGATCTTCGAGAGCGCCACGATCTGCGTGCTCATGACGAGAGGATCCCGTACGAGTCCGTTGGCTTGTACTACCGTGATGAGGTCATCCGGTGCCCACCATCTCAGGTGTCCGAAGTAGACGTAGTTGCTCCTCCAGTTCCTCCGTGCATCACGCCGGTTCAGCTGCGGGAAGACGGCCGCTCCGGCGAACAGGATCCCGCCGATCAGGAGAGAGATCCCGAAGCGGTAGAACCAGACTTCGGAGCCATGGAGATGGCCGAGCGGCTTGCTCGCAGAGGAGAAGGCCAGGACCGCGCCGAACGCGGCGGTCTCCAGCGAGAGGACGACCGACGCCTTGGTGTCGACCTTCGCGGTCCACTCGTGCAGCGCCTGATGCACTTGGAGGCTGTACTGGTGGAAGTGAGTAGACGCGTCACCGGGTGTGGTGGGAACGCTGCGGAGTCTCTGCCGGCCACGCGACACTTCTGCCTCCCTCGGTCAGGCCCGTCTTGAAGGTTCGACGCGTTACAGCGAGAGACGGTTGCCTACTGTCGGCAATTGCCGACGCCCTGAGGCCCGACCGATCGCCCGAGCGCCGTTCCCTGCCGCATCCCGCTCGCCTCACTGCCGCCGCGAGGAGCCGGTCCCCCTTATGACGGCCGGGGTCGCGTCTGTGGACCCGAGGACGGTCGGCGGTGTTCCTACAGGTGGGCGACCAGGAGTTCTGGGTGTTCGACGCAGTCGGCGACGAAGCGGAGGAAGCCGCCGGCCACGCCGCCGTCGCAGACCCGGTGGTCGAAGGTGAAGGACAGCTGCGTCACCTTGCGCAGCCGGATCTCCCCCTCGAACCCCCAGGGCCGGTCGGCGATCCGGCCGACGCCGAGCATCGCGGCCTCCGGGTGGTTGATGATCGGGGTGGATCCGTCCACGCCGAACACGCCGTAGTTGTTCAGCGTGAACGTCCCACCGGTGAGGTCGCGCGGGTCGAGCCGGCCGGCGCGGGCGGCCTCGGTGCGCTCGCGGATCCGGGCGGCGAGCTCGGCGAGCGTGAGCCGGTGCGCGTCGCGGATGACCGGCACGACGAGGCCGCGGTCGGTCTGCGCGGCAAAGCCGAGATGCACCTGCGGGACCTGGACGATCTCCTGGCGTTCGGTGTCGACGTAGGAGTTCAGCTCGGGGAATCTCCGCAGCCCGGCGACGCAGATCCGGGCGAACAGCGCGAGCATCCCGATGCGGGCGTCGGGGAGCGTACGGGCGAGCCCCTCCTTGAGCTCGACCAGGGGCGTGGCGTCGGCGTCGACCCACGTGGTCGCGTCCGGGATCTCGCGCCTGCTGCGCGCGAGCTTCTCCGCGATCGTCCGCCGTACGCCACGGAGCGGGATCCGGACGGAGGCCTGGTCGTCCGTCGGCTCCACCGGCTCGGGGGCCACGGTGAGACCGGGGGCCGCCGCCCGAGCCGGGACGGCGGTCTCCGGCGCCTGGGCCGTGGCGGTTCCGGGCCGGGTGGCCGCGGCGATGGCGGCGTCGACGTCGCGGCGGAGGACGACGCCGCCGGGTCCGCTGGGGGTGAGGGCGGCCACCTCGATGGCGTGCGTGCGGGCGAGCTGGCGGACCACGGGCGAGATGACGCGCGGGGCCTCGGCCCGTACGGCGGCCGTGGTGGCCGGAGCCGGGGCGGGGTCGCGGCGGGGCGGCATGGGGATGGTGCGCCCGGCGCGGCGGCGGCGCGCACGGTGGGCCGCGCCCGTGCCGTAGCCGACGAGAACGTTGCCCGATCCGGCGCGTTCCTCCTCGCGGTAGCGCTCGGCCGCGTGGCCGTCCTCGTCGACGGCCGGTGCGCCCTCCCCCGCCGCGTCGCCCGGTCCGGCCGCCACGGTGACCGCGATGAGGGGCTCGCCGACGGCGATGACGGAGCCGACCTCGCCGTACAGCCTCGCGACGGTTCCGGCCATGGGGATCGGAACGTCGACGGCGGCCTTGGCGGTCTCGACCTCGACGACGTTCTGGTCGACGGTGACGGTGTCCCCCGGGGAGACGCGCCACTCGGTGATCTCGGCCTCGGTCAGGCCCTCGCCGAGGTCGGGGAGGCGGAAGATCACTTCGGTCGCGGTCGCGGTCGCGGTCGCGGTCGCGGTCATGCCGCACCGCCCAGGGACAGGAAGCGCGGGTCGGGGCGGTCGTCGCGCTGGAGCCGGTCGAGGGCGTCGAGGATCCGGTCGACGTTCGGAAGGTGATGCTGTTCGAGCATCGGCGGCGGATACGGGATGTCGTAGCCGGTCACGCGGAGCACGGGGGCGTGCAGGCTGTGGAAGCAGCGTTCCTGGACTCTGGCGGCGATCTCAGCACCGACTCCGGCGAAGCCGGCGGCCTCGCTGACGATCACGCACCGGCCCGTCCGGCGCACCGACGCGGTGACGGTCTCGTCGTCGAAGGGCACGAGGGTGCGCAGGTCGACGACCTCCAGGTCCCAGCCCTCCTCGACGGCGGCCTCGGCGGCCTCCAGGGCGACGGGCACGGTCGGGCCGTAGGCGACGAGCGTCGCGTCGGCGCCCCGCCGGCGGATCGCGGCGCGGCCGAACGGCTCGGTGCGCGCGGGCAGGGCGACCTGCGACTTCGACCAGTACAGCTTCTTGGGCTCCAGGAAGATCACCGGGTCCGGGTCCTCGATCGCCTCCCGCAGGAGCGAGTACGCGTCGCCGGCCGTGGCGGGCGTGACGACCTTCAGGCCCGGCGTGTGCGCGTAGTAGGCCTCGCTGGAGTCGCAGTGGTGCTCGACTCCCCCGATCCCGCCGGCGTACGGGATCCTGATGACCATCGGGAGGGCGACGCGGCCCCGGGTGCGGTTGCGCATCTTCGCGACGTGCGAGGCGATCTGCTCGAACGCCGGGTAGGCGAAGGCGTCGAACTGCAGCTCGATGACGGGCCGGAAGCCGCCCATGGCCATCCCGACGGCGAATCCGACGATGCCGGCCTCGGCGAGCGGCGTGTCGAAGCAGCGGTCCTCGCCGAACTCCGCGGTGAGGCCGTCGGTGATGCGGAAGACGCCGCCGAGCCGGCCCACGTCCTCGCCGAACACCACGACGCGTTCGTCGTCGGCGAGGGCGTCGCGGAGCGCGGAGTTCAGGGCCTGCGCCATGGTGGTGGACGGAGTGGTCACGCCAGCGCCTCCTCGGCCTCGAGTTCGGAGCGGAGCGACGCCCGCTGTTCGTCCAGTTGCGGGGTCGGGACGTCGTAGACGTGGTCGAACATCCCGAGCGGGGCGAGCTCGGGGTCGGCGTTCATCGCGGTGCGCAGCCGGGCGGCGAAGTCCTCGGCGGCCGTCGCCGCCTCCGCGGTGTCCTCGTCGGTGAGGTGGCCGCGGCGGCGCAGGTACGCCTCCAGCCGGGCGATGGGGTCGCGGCGGCGCCACTCCTCGGCCTCCGCGTCGGTGCGGTAGCGGGTCGCGTCGTCGGCGTTGGTGTGCGACTCGAGGCGGTACGTGTGCGCCTCGATCAGGAACGGGCCGTGGCCGGAGCGGGCGTGCTCGGCGGCGGCGGTCAGGACCGCGAGCACGGCGACCGGGTCGTTCCCGTCGACGCGCTCGGAGCGGATGCCGTAGCCGACGCCCTTGTGCGCCAGGGAGGGCGCGGCGGTCTGCCGGTCCAGGGGGACCGAGATGGCGTACTGGTTGTTCTGCACCAGGAAGATCACGGGCGCCTTGAACACGGCGGCGAAGTTGAGCGCCTCGTGGAAGTCGCCCTCGCTGGTCGCGCCGTCGCCGACGCAGGCGAGGGCGATCCGGCCGCTGCCCTTGCGCCGTTCGGCGTAGGCGAGGCCGGCGGCGTGGACGGTCTGGGTCGCCAGCGGCGTGCACTGCGGCGCCACGTGGTGGCGGTGCGGGTCGTAGCCGCAGTGGGCGTCGCCGCGCAGCAGGGCGAGGACCTCCGTCGGCTCGATGCCGCGCGTCACCAGCGCCATGGACTCCCGGTACGTGGGGAAGAACCAGTCGCCGTCCTGGAGTGCGAGGACGGCCCCGACCTGGCAGGCCTCCTGGCCGTGGCTCGACGGGTAGACGGCGAGGCGTCCCTGCTTGGTCAGCGCCGTCGCCTGGGCGTCGAACCGGCGCCCCACGACCATCGCGCGGTACGCCCGGCGGAGCAGCTCCGGGCTGGGCAGGGGGTAGCGGGACCGGCCCCGCACCGCCGCTCCGGTGTCGGTGAGGAAGCGGACCGGCCGCTCCGCGGGGAGCAGCTCCTCCGGGCCGCCGCCGTGCTGTCGATTCGCCATCCGGCCCCGCCTTCCTTGCTCGACCAGTGCTAGGAATATCGGTGGAAACCGGCCAAAAGACCAGTAGGCAGCCGGAAACGCGGACGAACTGCTCAACTAGGGGCGACTCATGGATCATCTGTCCTTCGAGGCGGCGGCGCACCCTGCCTCCGCCGGACGATCGGCGGCTCCACTCGACGACGTGGACCACGCGATCCTCCGCGAGCTGGAGAGTGACGGCCGCATGTCCATGCGCACCCTGGCCGAACGGGTGAACGTCTCCCGTTCGAACGTCTACGCGCGCGTGGAACGGCTGGTCGCCGACGGGGTCATCACCGGGTTCACCGCACGGATCGATCCCGTACGGACGGGGCTGGGCACCGCGGCGTACGTGCTCCTCACGATCGAGCAGCACTCCTGGCGAGAGGTCACCGCGCGGCTGCGTGAGGTGCCGTACATCGAGCATCTGGCGTTCGTCGGCGGCGACGTGGACCTGGTGATGCTGGTGCGCACGCCCGACAACGTCACCCTGCGCGACGTCGTCCTCGCCCGGATCCACGCGCTCTCCGGCATCCGGTCGACGCGCACCTGGCTCATCTTCGACGAGGCGGCCGGCAGCCGCCGCCTCCACTGACCCGGCCAGGAGAGCGCCAGTATGGTCTCCTGGCCGTCGACGTTGACGACCGGATGCCCGGTTCGCCGAGCTCGTGACGTCGACACCGGCGTCACCGTGACAGATCGGCCCGCCTCGGCCTGGTCCAGGGTGCAGATGCCGGGCACCCCGGCGGGCGATCCGGAGCGGACCGGAACGGCGGAGCGTTCTCCCGCTCCGCCGTGGCGGTCGAGCCCGATGTCGCCGGCGCCGCTCAGCTGCCCGCCCTCGTCACGGACTTGCACGAGAAGTGGCTGACGTCGCTGCCGGACGCCGCCCCGGGAATCGACTTCTTGTAGTAGCTGAGATAGGTCTTCTTGCCGTAGAACTTGTTCCCCTTACCGCATTTTTTGGCACGGCTGAAGACCCAGTAGGTGAAGGTCCCGTAGTGGCCGGACCCCACGGTCTTCTTCTGGTAGCTCTTGCCGGTGGTGAAGGTGTTGTTCCGGGCGATGTTGTAGCTGCTGCCGTCGGCGGCCCGGATCGGGTCACCGGAGATCACGCTGAAGGTGTTCCCCTCGACGAGATTGTGGTTGCTGCCGGCAGTGTCGTCATGGTCGTTGAAGGCGAAGTAGACACCGTGAATGGCACCCGGGTTCGAATCCTTGGATTTCGACCCTTTCTTTTTCTGCTTGTTCTCGAGGTTGCTGAACTTGTTGTTCTGGATCTTCGCGCCCTCCACGTAACCGAGGTGAAGAGCCGCGTATCCCTTGCCGTGCTTGATCCAGGCGTTGCCCATGTGGGTGAAGGTGATCCCCTTCACCACGAGTCCGCGGACCGGGCCGTCGCTCGCGTTCCCCACCGCCCTGATGCCGCCCGCGCCGTAGTATTTGACGGTCATCGGCCCCTTGAAGACCAGCTTGGCCGACCTCGGCGTGACGATCGTCCAGTATCCGCTGTTCTTGATCTTCCGGCCGTCGAAGACGACCTCGCCCGTTCCCGCCTGAGGGGCCACCGTGATCGTGTCGGCCGGGGTTCCCGCCGTCCAGCGCATGTCCGCGTCGTGGTACGTGCCGCCGTGCAGAAGGACGGTGACGTTCTTCGCCCGCCTCGCCGCGATCACCGCCTGCGCGTCGGCCAGAGAGCCGACCGCCGTCTGCGCGGTGACGCCGAGACGGGTCGCCGAGTCGGCGCGCACCTGCGCCGAGCCGCCGGCGGCCGATGCTCCGCCCGGCCGTACGTAGACGGTGAGCGTGCCGCTTTCGGCGGCCACTTTCACCATCGGTGCCGGAGACGCGCACGCGGTGATGACGAGAAGGCCGGAGACGCCGATCACGAGAGGCGCTGTCCGCATACCACTCCTTATGCCTGCATGTGAATGTTTCGGTCAGGGGGTCATCGAAGCGCACCGGAAGACTCTCTCGCCGCGCTTTCGACCTGGTTCGAAAACCACCGCGCGCACCGAAAGGCCGATGCGGCATACCAGGCCGGCACCGCGGGGACGGCACGCCGGGGGAAGGCATTCGCCGACCGTTTCCCGGAGCGCGTCGAGGGCTCTCACGGAGCCCGCCCGGAGGATCCGCTCGGTGTGGGCGGTCGCGCGGCGACGCCCGGCCGGAGGAGCGCAGGTCTCGTGGACCGCCTCGGATGAGGTCTTGACGGGCCCGCGACAGCAGGGGCATCATCACCCCCAATCTGAGAACGTTCTCACATTGGAGACCGCGTTGAGCCTGGTGCGCCAGCCCGTCCGTCCGCTCGAACCGATTCCCGACACCCTCCGTGGTGATGTCGACGTCGCCGTGACGCCCGAGATCGAGGCCCAGGTGACCGCCTTCGTCGAGAAGGCCCTGAAACCGACGACCCGGGTCATCTACCTCGTAGGCTGCGGCGGCTCGCTGTTCATGTTCGGGGCGATGCGCTTCATCCTGGAACGCTCCCCCATCCCCGCGGTGGCGCTGAACGCGGACGAGTTCATGCTGCGCGGGCCGTCCGCCCTCGGTCCCGACTCGATCGTGATCGCCAGCAGCACGAACGGCGGCACCGCCGAGACGGCGCGGGCCGTACGGTTCGCCCGGGAGGCGGGCGCGCCGGTGCTGCTCGTCACCAAGGACCCGGAGAGCGTCGTCGCCAAGGAGGCGGCGGACATCGTCCTGCACCGCAGCGTCGAGGCCAAACAGGTTCTCCAGGGCCTCATCGCGTACGCCCTGCTCAGGGCGCAGGGCGTCGCCGAGGACTACGACGAGGCCGTGGCCGTCTTCCGCGGCTGCTCGGCGGCGTTCGAGACGTCCGTGCTGGAGCTGGACGATCACCTCCGCGACATCGCGGCGGCGTGCGTGGACGAGCCGTGCGTGTACGTCCTCGGCTCCGGCCCCCTGGAGGGCGCCGCCCAGACGTTCGCGGCCTGCTACCTGCAGGAGATGCAGACCAAGCACGCGGTCGCCACGGGCTCGGGCGAGTTCCTGCACGGCGCGTTCGAGGTCGTCGACGGCGAGGTGCCCGTGATCCTGCTGCTCGGCGAGGACTCCACGCGCCCGATGGGACAGCGGACGCTGACCTTCCTGGAGCGTTACAACCACCGCAACCACGTCATCGACGGCGCGTCCCTGTCGCTGCCGGGCGTACCGGCGGACCTGCGCGCCACCGTCGGGGCGTTCGTCATGGCGAGCGCGGTCACGGCCCGGCTGGCGCAGCACTTCGAGGCGTTCTCGGGCCGCCCGCTGACCGACCGCCGCTACATGTGGAAGGTCGAGTACTGATGCGGCTCGCCGCCGTCGGTGACAACATCATCGACTGCTATCCGGAGACCGGGCACATGTACCCCGGCGGCAACTGCGTGAACGTCGCCGTTCACGCGGCGCGCGCCGGCGCCCGGTCCTCCTACGTCGGTTCCGCCGGGCAGGACGAGCGGGGCGACCAGCTCGCCACCGCCCTGCGCGCCGAAGGGGTCGACGTCTCACGCCTGCGGCGGCCGGCCGGGCCGACCGGCTACGCCACGGTGGTCAACGTCGGCGGCGAGCGCACCTTCGGGCCGTTCGACCGGGGCGTGGCGGGGTTCCGGCTCGACAAGGCGGACCTGGAGTTCATCGCGGGCCACGACCTGGCGCACTCCAGCTACTCGGCGCAGCTGGAGGACCAGTTGCCGGCCGTCGCGGAACGCGTGCCCCTGTCGTTCGACTTCGACGCGCACACCGGCGACGGGTACGCCGCCGGGCTGCTCCCCCACGTCACGTACGCATTCTTCTCGGCCTCCCATCTCACCGAGACCGAGACCGGCGACCTGCTGCGCTGGGCCTGCGCCCAGGGCGCGCGCGTCGCCCTCGCCACCCGGGGAGCGGCGGGCGCGCAGCTCTTCGACGGCCACGAGCTCGTCGCGGAACCGGCCGCGCAGGTCGACGTGGTCGACACCCTGGGGGCCGGAGACACGTTCATCGCCCATATGCTGACCGGCCTGACCTCGGGTTTCGGGAAGCAGGAGACCCTGCGGCGGGCCTGCGCGCACGCCGCCCGGGTCTGTACGTCCCTCGGTGCCTTCGGGCACGCCAGACCGATCACCTCCGACCTGACACGGCACCTTTCCGCCACAGCAGCAAAGGAATCATGATGACCGGTACCCGTGGTGGTCGCGCGAGCGCGGCCCTGGCCGCGCTCACGGCGTGCGCGGCGCTCGTCCTGTCCGCCTGCGGCGGCAACGACGCGAAGAGCTCCTCAGGGGACGCCCCGGCCGAGCAGGCGGCGGACCCCGCCGTCGCCAAGCTCGTGCCGGCGAATCTCAAGAGCGCCAAGGTCGCCGTCTTCGGGGACTGGGCGCCGGAGGAGTACGTCGAGAACGGCCAGATCAAGGGCTGGAGCGTCGACCTGGCCAAGGCGATGGCGGCCAAGATGGGGATGACCTTCACCTACCAGGCCACCGGCTTCGACGTCATCATCCCCGGCCTGAACAACGGCCGCTACGACGTGGCGGTCGCCTCCCTCGGCGTGACCCCCGACCGGCTGGCGAGCCTGGACTTCGTCCCCCTGCAGAAGGAGGGCACCGCCTTCGGCTGGAAGAAGGGCGCGAACCTCGACATCGCCAAGGTCGAGGACGTGTGCGGCAAGTCCGTCGCGGTGCTCACCGGGGCCTGGGAGTACAAGTACCTCACCGAGAACAACGCCAAGATCTGCGGCTCGAACCCGATGAGGATCGAGCAGTTCAAGGACCAGCCCTCCGCCGAACTGGCCGTCTCGTCGGGCCGCGTCCAGGTGGTCGCCGCCGGATCCGGCAAGCTGAAGTACAGCGCGAAGCAGAGCGGCCGGCTCGACACCTCCAACCTGCTCGTCAACGCCGTCTACAACGGCCTGGGCGTGAAGCAGGGCAGCCCTCTCGGGCCGGCGCTCAAGGCGGCCCTCCAGGCGGTCATCGCCGACGGAACGTACGCCAAGATCCGCTCCAAGTGGGGCGTCACCAGCCAGGGCGACCTCACGTCGGCCGTCCTCATCACCAAGGCCCACCCCGAGGGCTGAGCCGCCCGGGACCCCTCTGACCCCAAGGAGGTCGATGATGACGATCGCGGGCAGCCCCGCCGACCAGGCCGCGCAGGACGGCGGGTTCCGCAGCGCCGAGGGCGTGCGGAAGGTGCCGCTCCGGCATCCGTGGTGGTGGGTCGGAGGGGCCCTGCTCATCCTGATCATCGGGATGTTCGCGCAGCTCCTCGTCACCAACCGGAACATGGACTGGTCGACGGTCCTGGAGTATCTCTTCAACGGTGAAATCCTCAAGGGGCTGCTGAGGACCCTGGAGCTGACCGTCCTGGCCATGGTGATCGGGCTGGCCCTCGGCATCCTGCTCGCGGTGATGCGGCTGTCGGCCAACCCGCTGTTCCGCGCGGTGAGCTGGCTGTGGCTGTGGTTCTTCCGCGGCGTCCCACCGCTGGTGCAGATGGTGTTCTGGTTCAACCTCGCGACGCTGCTCCCCAAGCTCAAGCTCGGCGTCCCGTACGGGCCCGTCTTCGCGTCGTGGGACACCAATACGGTCATCTCGGCGTTCACGGCGGCCATCCTCGGCCTCTCCCTGACCGAGAGCGCGTACGCCGCGGAGATGATCCGCGCCGGCATCCAGGCGGTGTCGAAGGGGCAGACCGAGGCGGCGCTGTCCATCGGGATGTCACGGTTCCAGGTGATGCGGCGGGTCGTGCTGCCCCAGGCCCTGCGCATCGTCGTGCCGCCCATCGGCAACGACCTCATCTCGATGCTGAAGTTCACCTCGCTGGTGAGCGTCCTGGCCACCCCGGACCTGCTCTACAGCGCCCAGATGATCTACTCCCGCAACTACAAGACCATCCCGCTGCTGCTCGTGGCCACCATCTGGTACCTCGTGCTGACCACGCTGCTCACCGTGGCCCAGCAGCAGGTCGAGAAGCGGCTGAAGACGACGCACCCCCAGACCGGCGCGATGAAGAACGTCAAGCGGCTGCGGTTCCTCCCCTCCTTCGGAAAGGCGTGAGCCGGTCATGGTCCCTCTCCTGCGCGTCGAGAAGGTCAACAAGGCGTTCGGCACGAACCACGTGCTCCGCGACGTGTCGCTGGACGTCCACGCCGGCCAGGTCCAGTGCGTCATCGGCCCGTCCGGTTCCGGCAAGAGCACGCTGCTGCGCTGCGTCAACCGCCTCGAAGTCCCCGACAGCGGGCACGTCTACCTCGACGGGCAGCCGATGGGCTACCGATGGAAGGGCGACACGCTCCGCGAGATGACCTCGTCCCAGCTCGCGGTGCAGCGCCGTCAGATGGGCATGGTCTTCCAGGGCTTCCACCTGTTCCCGCACCGCCGGGTCATCGAGAACGTCATCGAGGGCCCGGTCGTCGTGGGCGGCGTGGGCCGGGCGACCGCGCGCGAGCGGGCGATGGAGCTGCTGTCCAAGGTCGGCCTGGCCGACAAGGCCGAGGCGTACCCCGACTCGCTGTCGGGCGGGCAGCAGCAGCGCGTCGCGATCGCCCGTTCCCTGGCCATGCGGCCGAAGCTCATGCTGTTCGACGAGCCCACCTCCGCGCTCGACCCCGAACTCGTCGGTGACGTGCTCGCCGTCATGCGGGACCTCGCGGACGAGGGGATGACGATGGTCGTGGTCACCCACGAGATGGGCTTCGCCCGCGACGTCGCCGACCACGTGGTCTTCATGGACGGCGGCTGCGTCGTGGAGGCCGGCCCGCCAGGACACATATTCGGCGCCCCCGAGCACGAGCGCACCCGCTCGTTCCTGGCCCGGGTGCTCTGACGTGGAGACCCTGATCCTGTCGGACGCGCAGATCCGGGCCGCCGTCGGCGCCGCCGACGTGGTGGACTCCCAGGACCGCGCCTTCGTCCTCGCCGCCGAGAACGACCGCGTACGGTCCGCGCAGACGCACTACACGACGTTCGCGCCGGACGGCATGGCGTTCGTGCACAGCGCCGCCGCCGACGGGGAGACTGGCGTCGTCTTCAAGACCGGCACACAGCACCCCCGCAACGGGGAGCGGGGGCTGCCGGCCGTGCACGCGACCGTGACCCTGCACGACCCGGACTCCGGCCGGACCGTCGCCGTGCTGAACGGCACGACGATCACCGCGCTGCGCACCGCGGGCGGCCTGGTCGCGGCGGCGCGGGCCCTCTCCATATCCCGGCCGCACACCGTCGGCGTGCTGGGCGCCGGCGCGCAGGCCACCGAGTTCGCCCTCCTGGCGCACGCGCTGCTCCCGGTCGACCGGTTCCTGATGTGGAGCCCCCGCCTGCGCACCCTCGGCCGGGCACACCTCGACCCGCGCCTGGCGGACCTCCCGGTCGAGGTCGCGGCCTCGCCCCGGGACCTGTGCGAACGCAGCCGTACGATCGCCGCCTGCACCCTCAGCCGTACGCCGGTGGTCGAGGGACCATGGCTCGGCGCGGGTACGACCGTCCTGACGATGGGCTCGTACGCCCCCGACCGGTGCGAGATCGACGTCGCCTGCTCCGCGAAGGCCGACCTGACCTTCACTGACCTGCCCGGGCAGGCCCTGCGCTCGACCGGGCCGGTCCTGGCGGCCGTACGGGCGGGCGTGCTGAAGGAGGAGGCGGTGCGCCCGCTCGCCGAGGTGCTGCGCGGTGATCATCCGGGACGCGCCGGCGAAGCGGAAACTGTAGTGTTCCACAGCAACGGCCTGGGGGTTCAGGACGCCGTGCTGGCGTGGCGCGCGTACGCCGCCGCCCGCGCGAACGGCATCGGCACCCGGGTCGACCTGTGAGCACGCCGCCTCCGCACGACACAGAAGGAACTCAACGTGGCGACTGAACCCGGATCCCGGGAACGCCCCAAGCGGTCGCGGCCCAACATCAACGACGTCGCGAAACGCGCCGGCGTCTCACGGGCGACCGCCTCCCGCGTGCTCGGCGGGTACGGCTACTCCAGCCAGGAGGTCATCGAGCGGGTGAATCAGGCGGTCCGCGAACTCGGCTACGAGCCGGACCGCATCGCCCGGACGATGCGCAGCGGCAAGTCCGACGTCATCGGCTTCGTCTGCGCCGACATCTCCGACGCCTTCTTCTCCGCCGCCATGCGCGGCATCTGCGACGTGGCGCTGCGCGAGGGCTCCCAGGTCATCGTCATGAACACCGACGACCGGGGGAGCCAGGAACGGCAGGCCACGAAGGTCCTGCTGTCGCACAAGGTCGACGGCATCATCATCACGCCCGTCTCGGTGCGCGAGCACGGCCACATCGACGCCGTCACCCGCGCCGGAGTCCCCGTCGTCTCCCTCGACCGGCAGCTCAGCGACAGCGGCATCGACAGCGTCGTCGCCGACAACGAGGCCGCGACGGCCGCCGCGATCGACCACCTCATCGGCCTCGGCCACCGCCGCGTCGCCTTCCTCGGCTCGGTCCAGCCCGAGGAGCCGCCCGCGCTGCGGATCGGCAAGGTACGGGCCAGCGTCGCCGGCCCGTCCCGGCCCTCCCACGACCGGGTACGGGGCTACCTGCGGGCGCTGTCCGCGGCGGGCCTCCACCCCGACCGCGACCTCATCGCCCTCGTCCCGCACGACGAGCCGAAGCGCCGCATGCACGCCGTGCAGACGATGCTCGAACTCGAGGACCCGCCGACCGCGCTGTTCACCGCCGACAGCTACATGACCAAGAGCGCGTTCTCCCTGCTCTCCGAGCGGGGCATCGCCATCCCCGGCGACATCTCACTGCTCGGCTTCGACGACCTGGAGTGGACCACCCTGGTCCGCCCCCGCATCTCGGTGGTGGTCCAGCCGTCGTACGAGATGGGCCGCGCCGCCGCCGAGCAGCTGTTCGCCCAGATCGGCCGGAACGCCGCCCCGGACACCGACCCTCGCGGCCGCCGCACCGTCGTCCCCGCCCGCTTCCTGGAACGCGACAGCGTCGCCCCGTCCCCCTGAGACCCGCCCCATCCGTGCCGCCGGCGTGGTCATGGTGCGGCCGTGGTCCGGCCCGCCGGGTCGCGGCGGGCCGGACGAGCTCGTCAGACGGTGAACTCGACGCCCTGGGCCAAGGGGAGCTCGCCGGAGTAGTTGATGGTGTTCGTGGCGCGGCGCATGTAGCCGCGCCAGGCGTCGGAGCCGGACTCGCGGCCGCCGCCGGTCTCCTTCTCGCCGCCGAAGGCGCCGCCGATCTCGGCCCCGGACGTGCCGATGTTGACGTTGACGATGCCGCAGTCGGAGCCCTCGGGTGAGACGAACAGCTCCGCCTCGGCCTGGTCCCGGGTGAAGATGCTGGACGACAGGCCTTGGGGAACCGCGTTGTTGAGCGCGATCGCCTCCTCCAGGCTCTCGTACGGCATGACGTACAGGATCGGGGCGAACGTCTCCTGGGTGACGATCTCGGTCTGCTCCGGCATTCGTACGAGCGCGGGCTCGGCGTAGTACGCGCCCGGCGCCTGGTCCTCGAACCGGCGCCCGCCGCCGGCCACCAGCGTGCCGCCCTGGGCGACGGCCGCGTCCAGCGCGCCGCGCATCGCCTCGTACGCGCGCTCGCCGATGAGCGGCCCGACCAGGGTGCCGGCCGTGAGCGGGTTGCCGATCGGGAGCCGGCCGTACGCGTCGGCGAGGCGGCGGACGAGCTCGCCGACGATGTCGGTGTGGGCGATGACGCGGCGCATGGTCGTGCAGCGCTGGCCCGCGGTGCCGGCGGCGGAGAACACGATGCCGCGCACGGTGAGGTCCAGGTCGGCCGACGGGCAGACGACGGCCGCGTTGTTGCCGCCGAGTTCGAGCAGGGAGCGGCCGAAGCGCGCCGCGACGCGCGGGCCGACCGCGCGGCCCATGCGGGTCGAGCCGGTCGCGCTGACCAGGGCGATCCCCGGGTGGTCGACGAGGGCCTCGCCGACCTCGGGGCCGCCGATGAGGACCTGGCTCAGGTTCTCCGGAGCCCCCTCCTCGGCCGCGGCGCGGTCCAGGATCGCCGCGCACGCCAGGGCGGTGAGCGGGGCGAGCTCGGACGGCTTCCAGATGACCGGGTCGCCGCAGACGAGGGCGATCGCGGTGTTCCAGGACCAGACCGCCGCCGGGAAGTTGAACGCGCTGATCACGCCGACGACGCCGAGCGGGTGCCAGGTCTCCATGAGCCGGTGGCCCGGCCGCTCGGAGCCGATCGTGCGCCCGTACAGCTGGCGGGACAGGCCGAGCGCGTAGTCGCAGATGTCGATCATCTCCTGGACCTCGCCGAGCGCCTCGGAGGTGATCTTCCCGACCTCGAGGCTGATCAGGGTGGCGAGGTCCTCCTTGTGCTCGGTGAGCAGCCGGCCGAACCGCTTGACCAGCGCGCCCCGGACCGGCGCGGGGACCCGGCGCCAGGCGAGGAACGCCTCCCGGGCCCGTGCGACGGCGTCGTCGACGGCGCCGGCGTCGACCCACCGGACGGCGGCCAGGCGCTCACCGTTGACCGGCGAGGTGGTCGTCACTCCGGTGCCGAGCGCGTCCACGTCCACACCGCAGCGCTTCGCGGTCTCTCGCGCCAGCGCGGCCAGCTCGTCGGCGCCGGGCAGCGTGGTCACCATCAGGGTTCTCCCTCGGGTAGTCGGTCATCTCAGACGATATTCAGCTCGGGGCGTGCCCCGGCCAGGTCGAAACGGCGGGCGTTGAAGCCGCTGACGTCGACGAACGGCGTACGGCCGAGGTAGAGGTCGCGGACGACCTCCCCGACGGCCGGGCTCATCAGGAAGCCGTGGCCGGAGAAGCCGGTGGCGTAGATGAACCGGTCGACGCCCTCCGCGGTCCCGATCAGCGCGTTGTGGTCGGGCGTCACCTCGTACAGGCCGGCCCAGCCGGTGCCGAACCCGACGTCCAGCAGGCCGGGCGCGCGGCGGGCCATGGCCTCGCCCAGGCGGGGCAGCCAGGCGTCGGACCGGTCCAGCTTGAAACCGGGCGTCTCCTCGGGGTCGGACATGCCGATCAGGAGTCCGCGGCCTTCCCGGTGGAAGTAGAACGAGGTGGCGAAGTCGATCGTGAACGCCGTCGGCGGCAGGTCGGGGATCGGCTCGGTGACCAGGATCTGCCGGCGCAGCGGGGTGACCGGCAGGTCGACGCCGGCCCATGCGCCGACCTCCCGCGACCAGGCGCCGGCCGCGCAGATCACGGTGTCGGTCTCGATGCGGCCGCCCTCGGTCTCCACCGCGACGATGCGGCCGCCGGCCGTCTCGACGCCGGTCGCGGCACAGTTCGGGAGCAGCGTCGCGCCGTGCCGGCGGGCCGCGCCCGCGTAGCCGAGGACCACGGACTCGGGCGTGCAGTGGCCGTCGGTGGGCGAGTACGCCGCGGCGAGCAGCCCGTCGGTGTCGATCAGCGGGGACAGCTCCGCCGCCTCACGCGGGGTGATGATCCGGCTGGGCACGCCGAGGTCGTTCTGGACGGCGACGTTCCGCTCGAACTCCGCGACGGCCTCGGGCGTGTCGAGCAGGAAGAGGTACCCGGGACGGTGCAGGTCGATCTCCTGCCCGAACCGCTCGGCGAACGTCTCGAACGTCTGCAGGCTGCGGATGGCGAGCTCGATGTTGACGCGGTCGGAGAACTGCGCGCGCACTCCCCCGGCGGCCTTGGAGGTCGAACCGGAGCCGAGCGGCCCCTGGTCGATCAGGACCACGTCGGGCACGCCCGCCGCGGCCAGCTCGTACGCCGCGGCGACGCCCACGCAACCGCCACCGATGATGACCGCCGACGCGCGGGCGGGCAGCTGACGACTCATCGAGGATTCCTCTCAGACGTGCTCGGGCACGCGCCGGCGCAGGACCATGGCCTCGCGGACGCGGCTCTGGGCCAGCGCGTACGCCGCCTCGTGGGGGGTGGTCTCGGCGCGGCGCGACTCCTGGAGCACGGCCACCGCGTTGGCGCGCAGCTTGGTGGAGATCATGGAGAAGACGTCGCCGGGGTCCACCTGGAACGGCGAGTAGCGGGCGTCCATCGAGTGCGCGGCGGCGACGATGCCGCCGGCGTTGGCGATGAAGTCGGGCACCACCGCGACTCCCCGCTTGTGGAGGATCGCGCGGGCGTCGGGGGTCGCCGGGAGGTTCGCGCCCTCGACCACCAGCTTCGCGGTGGTCGCTGCGGCGACGCCGGCGTCGATGACGTCCTCGCGGGCGGCGGGCACGAGGATGTCGGTCTCCACCGACAGGGCACGCTCGGGCGGCGCCGGCGGGCCGTACTCACGGACGCAGTCGTCGCCGAGCTCCGCGCTGAGCGCCAGGAGCCGGTCCACGTCGAGGCCGTCGGGGTCGTGCGCGCAGCCCGTCACCGTGGACGCGGCCACGATGACGGCGCCGAGCTCGGCCAGCCTGCGGACGGCGGCCCGGCCCACCGCGCCGAGTCCCTGGACGGCGACGCGGGCGCCGCGCAGCTCCAGGCCGAGCTCGGCGGCGGCCGCGTCGGCCGCCTCGGCGACGCCGTACCCGGTGACGCCGAGCTGGTCGTACGGGAAGCCGCCGAGGGCGCCGGGCAGGCCGACGGCCGCGCCGCGGTCGCCGAGCTCGTCGAGCAGGATCGCGGCGTCGTTCTCGGTCAAGCCCATGTCGAGGCCGAACACGTACTCCCTCGGCACCTCGTTCGCCAGCGCCCGGGCGAACGCGCGGAGGATCTCCTCCTTGTCCGGCGCGGCGGGATCGGCGACGATCCCGGCCTTGGCGCCGCCGTGGAACAGGTCGACGGCGGCCCATTTCCAGGTCATCGTGCGGGCGAGCCGCGCGATCTGCCCGACGGTCACGCCGGGGCTCATCCGGGTGCCGCCCTTGCCCATGCCGCGCGCGGTGTTGTCCAGGACGAGGACACCCCGCATCCCGGTCCGGCGGTCGGACACACAGACGACCTTCTCGGGTCCCCACTCGTCCATGAGTGCGAAGACGTCATCGCTCACGACAGCGCTGCCCACCTCTCGGTTCGCTCGGTGGGTCCAGCATCGGGGAGTGCGCGTCACCGGAGGAAGCGGCCGAGCCCCGCCATCTCTGGGCATGGCCGAAGAACTTCTTATGCTGCTCACGCAGCTCACGCTGCGCCGATCACGCTGCGGCGACGGCGCCGGGCAGGTCGCCCGCGAGCCGGGCCGCGGCCTGGCGCAGGGTGTCCACCGCGCCGGTCACCGCCGGGTTCCCGGCGGCCGGGCGGTGCGCGGCGAGGACGTGCCTGCGGGCGGTCACGCCGTCGAGCCGGGTCGCGACGACGCCCTCGCCGGGCAGGTGCGCGAGGGCCGGCACGCGCGCGACGCCGAGGCCCGACCGCACGAAGCCGTGGATCACGCCGTAGTCGTTGCTGCGGTAGTCCAGCTGGGGTTCGAAGCCCGCCTCGGCGCAGAGCCGGCGCAGGCAGGACGCCCCGGCGGTGCCCTCGCGGGCGGCCACCCACGTCTCGTGTGCCAGGTCGCCGAGCGCGACCGGCCCGGCGATGGCGAGCGGGTGGCGTTCGGGGAGCAGGAGCAGCAGCTCCTCCGCCAGCAGCGGGGTCTCCTCCAGGTCGCCCGGCCAGGCCCGGGGCACCAGGTCGTACCGGTAGACGAGCGCCAGGTCGAGCTCCCCGGCCCGGACGAGCGGGATCAGCTCGTCCGGTTCGCCCTCGTCGAGGAGGATCTCCACCGACGGGTACGCACGGGCGTAGGAGGCCAGGCCGATGGGCAAGAGCCGCTGGCTGGCCGTGGGGAAGCTGCCGAGCCGGAGCCGCCCGATCCGCCCCTCCGCCATGCCGCGGGCGTCCTCTTCGAGGGCGTCCAGCGCGGACAGCGCGTCGGCGGCGCGCCGTACGAGGTAGAGCGCCGCCGGGGTGGGCCTGATCGCCTGGGCGCCGCGCTCGAACAGCGGCATCCGCACCGCGCGCTCCAGCGCCGCGACCTGCTGGGAGACCGCCGAGGCGGTGTAGCCGAGCCGCCGCGCCGCGTCGGCGAACGACCCGGCGTCCACGACGGCGGTCAGTGTCCTCAGGTGAACCGGGTTGAGCATTCGCGGGTCACGGGTCGAGGCGCTCGGCGAGGAACTGGGCCAGGTGGACGCCCTGGCGGGGCGACAGGTCGGCGATCTGGGTGCGGCAGGAGAACCCGTCGGCGAGGACGACGGTCTCCGCGTCCGCGTCGCGCAGCGCGGGCAGCAGCTGGTGCTCGGCGATGGCGACGGACACATCGTAGTGCCCCTTCTCCACGCCGAAGTTGCCCGCCAGGCCGCAGCAGCCGCCCAGTCGCCGGACGTCCGCGCCCGCCTCCTTGAGCATCTCGGCGTCCTTGCCCCAGCCCATGACGGCGTGGTGGTGGCAGTGCGGCTGGGCCACCACGGTCGTGCCGTCGAACGACGGCGGCCGCCAGTCCGGGGTGTCGGCGAGCAGCTCGGCGAGCGTGCGGGTCCGCTCGGCGACCGGCGCCGCGACCTCCTCGTCCAGCAGCTCCAGCGCGTCCGAGCGCAGGACGGCGGTGCAGGACGGCTCCATGCCCACGATCGGGACGCCCGCCTCCGTGGCCTCGGCGAGCTCGGCGACCGTACGGCCGAGGATCTTCTTGGCGGCGTCGAGCTGGCCGGTGGAGATCCAGGTCAGCGCGCAGCACTGGCGGTTCTCGCTGATCTGCGGGCGGTAGCCCGCGGCCTCCAGCACCGCCACCGTCGCCCGGCCGACCTCGGGCGCGAAGTGGTCGGTGAAGGTGTCGACGAAGAGCATGACCGGCCGGCCCTCCGCCGGGCGCTCGTCGCGGGTCCGCTCGAACCACTCGCGGAACGTCCGCGGCGCGAACTCCGGAAGGTTCCGCCGCCGGTCCACGCCGGCGACCGCCAGCGCCGCCCGCCGTAGCCCCGGCACCCGCAGGGCCGCGTTGACGAGGCGCGGCATGCGGCCGGCGAGCCGTGCCCACAGCGGCAGCCGGCCCAGCGAGTAGTGCGCGGCCGGGCGCAGCCGCCCGCGGTAGCTCTGGTGGAGCACCTCGGACTTGTACGCGGCCATGTCGATACCGGTCGGGCAGTCCGACGCGCAGCCCTTGCAGGACAGGCACAGGTCGAGGGCCTCGTGGACCTCGGGCGAGCGCCACCCGCCGGAGACGAGGGAGCCGTTCACCATCTCCTGCAGGACGCGGGCCCGCCCTCGGGTCGAGTCCTTCTCCTCGCGGGTCGCGAGGTAGGACGGGCACATCACGCCGCCGGACGCGGTGTTGTCGGCGCGGCACTTGCCCACGCCGGTGCAGCGGTGCACCGACTGATTGAAGTCGCCGCCGTCGTGGCGGTACGCCAGCGCGAGGTTCTTCCGCACCGGCCGGGCGGCCGGGACCCGCAGGTCGGCGTCGACCGGCCGGGGCCGCACCAGCACGCCGGGGTTGAGCACGTCATTCGGGTCGAAGATGCCCTTGACCTGCTCGAACAGGCCGATCGCCGACTCGGAGTACATCCGCGGCAGCAGCTCGCTGCGGGCCCGGCCGTCGCCGTGCTCGCCGGACAGCGAGCCGCCGTACCCGGCGACCAGCGTGGCCGCGGACTCCAGGAAGCCGCGGAACCGCTCCGGCCCGCCGGGGCGGTCCAGCGGCCAGTCGATGCGGATGTGCAGGCAGCCGTCGCCGAAGTGCCCGTACGGCAGGCCGGTCACGTCGAACTCGCCCATCAGCGCCTCGAAGTCGCGCAGGTAGCGGCCCAGCATCGCCGGGGGCACGGCGGCGTCCTCCCAGCCGCCGTGGGCGGGCAGCCCGGCGGGGCTGCGGCCGGCCAGGCCCGCGCCGTCCTCGCGGATGCGCCACAGCGACGCCGCCCGCGCCGGGTCGGTGACGATCAGCGCGTCCTCGCAGCCGGCGGCGACCCGCCGGGCCCGGTCGAGGACCTCGGTCTCGTCCTCCCCGGCGACCTCGACGAACAGCCACGCGGCCCCGCTCGGCAGCGGCGGCACCGCGTCCGGGCCCTTCCGCGTGCGCACGACGTCGACGATGCGCGCGTCGATGCCCTCGCAGGCGGTGGGCAGGTGCTCCAGCAGGGCGGGCGCGGCGTCCCCCGCCGCGGCGATGTCCTCGTAGCCGAGCACGATGAGGACCCGGTGTGCCGGGTCGGTGACCAGGTTCACGGTCGCCTCGGTCAGCACCGCGAGGGTGCCCTCGCTGCCGACCAGCAGGCGGACGACGTCGAACCGGCGTTCCGGCAGCAGGTGCTCCAGCGCGTATCCGGACACCTGGCGGCCGAACCGGGCGAACTCCGTCCTGATCGTGGCGAGGTTCGCGGCGGCGAGCTCGTGCAGCGCGGTCACCTCGGCGGGGCCGCCGGACGCCGGCGCGCCCAGCGGGGACGTCAGGTCCAGCGCGGTGCCGTTGCCGGTGACGGCCTTGAGGCCGGCCACGTTGTCGCTGGTACGGCCATAGCCGAGGGTCCGGGACCCGCACGCGTTGTTCCCGATCATGCCGCCGATCGTGCAGCGCGTGTGCGTGGAGGGATCGGGGCCGAACCTGAGCCCGTGCGGGGCCGCCGCCCGCTGCAGTTCGGCCTGGACGACGCCGGGCTGGACCACGGCGGTCCGGGTCCCGGGGTCGACGCTCAGGACCTTCCGCATGTGGCGGCTGAAGTCGAGGACGAGGCCGGGGCCGACCGCGTTGCCGGCGACGGACGTGCCGGCGCCGCGCGCGGTGAGCGGGATCTCGTGGCGCGCGCACAGCTCGACCGCGGTGGCCACGTCGTCGGCGGACCGGGGCCGCGCCACGAGGAGCGGCGGCACACGGTACAGGGAGGCGTCGGAGGAGAACAACGACCGCGACATCGAGTCGGTGAGCAGGTCGGTGACTCCGCGTCGGCGCAGGTCGTTGGCGAGGTCGGCAGCCCGGTCCATGAGTAGCATGTTACATGCGACCCCTGGCGCTCCGCCCACATTTTCCGTACCCTTCCGTGACACAAGCGACGAATCGGCAGCAAGGAGAGGGGCAGATGGTCGACTCGACCGCACTCCGGGCGGCTTTCGCCCGACGGCTGTCAGCGATGTACGGCACGGAGGTGCCCGCGTACAACACGCTGGTCGACGTCGCGCAGGAGGTCAACCGCGAGGTGCTGGAGCGGATGGGCGCCGACGCCGAACGGCTCGGTTCCATCGACCGTGTCACCGCCGAGCGACACGGCGCGATCCGCGTCGGCACGCCCGCCGAGATGGCGCAGGTCGCCCGGATCTTCGGCGCGATGGGCATGTACCCCGTCGGCTACTACGACCTGCGCGAGGCCGCGAGCAGTTCGGTGCCGGTCGTCTCTACGGCCTTCCGCCCCGTCGACGAGGCGGAGCTGGCCGCCAACCCCTTCCGGGTCTTCACCTCGATGCTGGTGGCGGGCGACCGGCGGTTCTTCGACGAGGACCTGGAGCGCAGGCTCGGCGAGTTCCTCGGCGCGCGCCGGCTGTTCCCGCCGCGGCTGCTGGAGCTGGCCGACCGGGCCGAGGCCGAGGGCGGCCTGGACGACCAGGCGGCCGAGGAGTTCCTCACCCTCGCGACGCGGGCGTTCGAGCTGTCCCGCGAGCCGGTCTCCCGCAGCTGGTACACCGAACTGGAGCGGATCTCCTCGGTCGCCGCCGACATCGGCGGGGTGCCGAGCACGCACGTCAACCACCTGACCCCGCGCGTCCTCGACATCGACGCCCTCTACACGCGGATGAGCGAGCGCGGCATCGCCATGATCGACGCCATCCAGGGGCCGCCGCGCTGGAACGGTCCCGACCTGCTGCTGCGCCAGACCTCCTTCCGCGCACTGGCCGAGCCCCGGGTCTTCCGGGAGGACGACGGCCGCGTCGTGGAGGACGACCTGCGCGTACGGTTCGGCGAGGTCGAGGCCCGCGGCATCGCCGTGACACCGGCGGGCCGCGCGCTGTACGACGAACTGACCGCGGAACTGGACGCCGCGCTCGCCGGGCAGCGGGTCACCGCCGAGGAGCGCAACACCGTCGCGGCCGGGCTCTGGGAGGGCCGGGTGCCGTCCACCGAGGCCGAACTCGTGACCGGCGACCTCGCCTACTTCACCTTCCACACCACCGGCCACGGCACGGGCACGCGGCCCGCGTCCGCTCCCCCCGCCGACCTCGCCGCGCTCCTGGCGGAGGGCCGGGTCACGGCGCGGCCGATCGTCTACGAGGACTTCCTGCCCCGCTCCGCCGCCGGGATCTTCCAGTCGAACCTGACCTCCGACGGATCCAAGGACGTCACCCGCGCCGGCGCGGAGTTCGGCCCCGAGGCCCTGGCCGGGGTGCTCGGCCGAACGCTGCACGACCCGTACGAGCTGTACGCCTCGATCCGCGCCGCGTCGCTGGCCCGCGTGCGCGACGAGCTCGGCCTCGGCCGGGAGATCACCCTGCCCGCGGCCCGCTAGGACCTAACCCTCGGCGACGATGGACGCCCACAGGGCGTCCACGTCGACCGGCTCGCCCTGGGCCCGCGCGGCCTGCCTCGCCAGGATCAGGCCGGTGTTGGTCAGGTGCGCCCGCATCGCCCGTACGGCGCCCTCGGCGTCCGCGGCGGCGACCGCGGCCACGATCGGCTCGTGCTCCTCGTGCACCTGCCGGAGGGTGCGGGACCGGTCGTCGGTCGACGTGCCGAGGATGCGCATGGTGTCACGCAGGCCGCCGACGATCGTCCGCGCCCGGCCGTTGCCCGCCGCGACCAGGATGTGGTCGTGCAGGGCCTGGTCCAGGTGGAAGAAGAGCGTCTCATCGCCGGCCTCGACCGCCGCCGCCATCTGCTCCATGGTCTCCCGCAGAGCCTCGCCCAGCTCGGTGGACTCCTCGTCGGCCACGCGCCGTACGGCGGGGAGCTCCAGCGCCAGCCGCACGCCGAAGATCTCGACGATCTCCCTCGGGTGCGGCAACACGACGCGGAAGCCCCGGTTGCGCTCGACCTGCACCAGGCCCGCGTCCGCGAGCCGCAGCAGCGCCTCACGCACCGGGCTGCGGGACACGTTGAGCTGCTCGGCCACCTGGTAGACCGAGTAGAGGCGGCCCGGGACCATCACGCCCGTGTGCACCGCCCGCCGCACCTCCGAGATCACCTGCTCGGCCAGCGACCGCGACGGGTGCGTCAGCGGCTGCAGCTTCAGCTCGGTGTCCTGGCGGGTGGGCGGCATGGTGGCATGCTACCCAGCCTCGCCGCCCGTCACGTGGGCTTCGTCGGCCGGGTGGCGGTGAGGGCGATCTGGGCCTTGAGCATCCGGCCGCCACCGACGGCGACACCGGCACCCGTTGCACCGACTCTCCAAAGCAGAGTACTTATCGTACCTTTTCACCGCGAAAGCCAGCACCGTCTCGCAAAGTTTAGGGTACGGCGTGTACCGTAAGATCCACACACAAGGCGAACGAGGAGAACACGTGATCACAGATGTCGTCATCGCCGGCGGCGGCCCGAACGGACTGATGCTGGCCTGCGAACTGAGCCTGGCAGGGGTCCGGCCGGTGGTGCTGGAGCGGCTACCGGAGCCAAGTGAGGAACCGAAGGCCAACGGATTTCTCGGCCAGGTCGTGAAGATGCTCGACCACCGGGGGCTGTACGAACGTCTCAACGGCAGTCCGGAACCGCCGCAACCGAACTCCGGGTACTTCATGTTCGGTGCGATGAGCCTGGATCTGAGCCTGCTGGAGGACAGCCCCGTCTACGCCCTGCCGGTGCCGCAGCGACGCCTGGTGCAGGTCCTGCAGGAGCGCGCCGTCGAGCTGGGCGTGGAGATCCGACGGGGACACGAGGTCGTCGGCCTGTCGCAGGACGACGACGCGGTCACGATCGACGTCGCAGGTCCGGGCGGAGCATACGATCTACGCGCTCGGTACCTCGTCGGCGCGGATGGAGCACACAGCACCACGCGGAAACTCTGCGGCATCGGATTCCCCGGCATCACCTATGACCGAATGACCGTCCGCACAGCGCACGCGACGGTCCCGGCCGACTGGGTCGATCCCGCGACCGGTGCGCTGAACGTGCCCGGCCACGGCGCTGTTCTGCCGTTCCTGCCCCACCGCACCGAGCGCGGCGGGTTCTCCTACGCGCCGATACCCGGCCACCCGCCGTTGGTCAGCGCCACAGAGTGGGACCGGCCCGGGACCGACGCTCCGATGAGCCTTGACGAGTTGCGGGACGGCATCCGCCGCGTGCTGGGCGTCGACGTGCCACTCGGCCCGCCCGATGGCGAAGGGCCGCACGTGCTGCGCCGGCTTACGGGCGGTAACACCCGAGTCGCCGAACGGTTCTCCGACGGCCGAGTGTTCCTGATCGGTGATGCCGCCCATGTGTACGCCGCCACGGGGGGAGGACCCGGGCTCAACCTCGGCCTGCAGGATGCGGTCAATCTCGGCTGGAAACTCGCCCTCGTGATCCGCGGTGGCGCCCCGCCCGGGCTGCTGAACAGCTACGAGACGGAGCGGCGACCGGCCGCCCACCGCATGATAGTGAACGCGCAGGCACAGTCGGCCCTGATAGCCCCCGGTGACGACGTCACCGGACTGCGCGAGTTGTTCGCCGAACTGCTCCGCGACCGGAGCACCGTGCAGCGCCTCGCCGAACTCATCGCAGGCGCCGACGTCCACTACGACATGGGCGAACGCGAGGCGCACCCGCTGATCGGCCGGTTCGCCCCGGACCTGGAGGTGCACACGCCGACCGGGCCGGTTCGGCTCGCCGAGCTGACCAGAGCCGCACGTCCCCTGCTGCTCGACCTGACCGAAGACGCATCCCTGGCGGAGACGCTCGGCCTGCGGCACGACCAGGCCGATATCGTCACCGCGCGCCCTCAGCCCTCGGCGCCCACCGCCCTGCTCCTTCGACCGGACTGCTATGTGGCCTGGGCATCCGCGTCACCCCGACCGGATGCCGCGGAAACGGAAGAGCTCCGGGCGGCCGTGGAGCGGTGGTTCGGTGTGATCGAACCGGTCCGTCCCTGAGAGGAACGGGCGGTACGGTCAACGACACCTCTCTGCGCCAAGCCGCTGCTCGCGGAGAGGTGCCGTCGACCGGGTCCGAGCACTCGATGGACCGGCTCGTCGGGTCAGCCGTTCCAGACCTGGAGACCGGAGATCTGCCCGGCCGGCCAGCCGGTGTTCGCGGTGATGGTGACCCGGAAGTACCGCTGGGTGGTCGCGGTGATCGGGATGGTCACCGTGTTGCCGCTCGCGGGATCGAAGGTGTAGGCGGCGGACGACTTCAGGATGGTGAAGTCGCTCCCGTTCGTACTGCCGAGGACGGACAGCGTCTGGGTGCGCGCGCCCCAGGACGCCGGGAGCTGCAGGACGATCCGGCTCGCGCTCTGCGCGGAGCCGAGGTCGACCTGGACCCACTGCGGGAAGGCGTTGTTCGCGCTCTCCCAGTAGGTGTTCCGGTCGTTGTCGGTGACGTTGGCCGACGGGTAGACGTCGGTGTGGCTGGACTCGCCGGTCGGTTTGCCGGCGGCCAGGTCGACGGGCGTGCCGCCCGTGCCCGTGCCGGTCAGCGCGACGGTGGCCGGGCCGCCCGCCGCGTCGCTGTTGACGGTCAGCGTTCCGGTACGGGTGCCGGACGCCGTCGGCCGGAAGCTCACGGCCGCGGTGCAGGACGCGCCGGCCTGCAGCGAGCTGCCGCAGGTGTTCGTCATCGAGTAGTCGCCGGTGGCCACGATGGACGACAGGGTGGCCGCCGCGGAGCCGGTGTTGCTGATCGTCACGGTCTTCGCCGCGCTGGTCGTGCCGATCGCCTGGCCGCCGAAGCTCAGCGACGCCGGACTGGCGCTGAGGGCCGCGGAGCCCCCGCCGGACGAACCCCCGCTCGGGTAGACCTCGAACTCGGAGGCCTGCGCGGCGTTCCAGCCGGAGTTGGCGGTGACGTCGACGCGGACGTACCGCGCACCGGTGGCCGGCACCGGGATGTTCACCACGTTCGCCGGTGAGGTGAACGTGTACGTCGCCGAGCCGACGGCGGTGCCGAAGGTCGAGCCGTTCGTGCTGGTCCGCACCGACAGGGTCTGCGTGCGGGTGCCCCAGGCGGAGGATGGCGGCAGCCGCAGCGTCACCTTCCCGATGCTGTACACGGCGCCGAGGTCGACCTGCAGCCACTGCGGCCACGAGCCGTTCGCGCTCTCCCAGTAGGTGTTCGCGTCGCCGTCCGTCGCGGTGGAGGCGGTCTGCGTGCCGTTCACCTCACTGCTCGCCGTTGCGGTCCGGCCGCGGGCGAGGTTGGTGTCGGTGCCGATGCCACCGCCGGTCAGGGCGATCGTCGTCGGGCTGTTGTTGGCGTTGCTGGTGATCGTGACGCTGCCCGTGCGGGTGCCGGACGCGGACGGAGTGAACTTCACCGTCACGGTGCAGGACGCGCCGACCGCCAGGGTCGCGCAGGTGTTGGTCTGGCCGAAGTCGCCGCTCGCGCTGACGCCGGACACGGTGGCCGGCGTCGTGCCCGTGTTGGTGACCGTGACCGTCTGCGCCGCCGACGGCTGACCGACGAGCGTGCCGGGGAAGCTCAGGCTCGCCGGGTTCGGGCTGAGGATCGGTCCGGGCGCGACGCCCGTGCCGGACAGCGGGACGGTGTCGGTGATCCCGGACGCCGTGACGCTCAGGTTCCCGGTGCGCGAGCCGGTCGCGGTCGGGCTGAACCTCACGCTGACCGTGCACGACGCGCCGGCGGCGATCGAACCGCCGCAGGTGTTGGTCTGGGCGAAGTCGCCGCTCGCGGTGATCGAGCCGACCGGGGCGGCGGCGGTGCCGCTGTTGGAGACGGTCACGGTCTGCGCGGCACTCGTCGAGCCGGTCGCCACACTGCCGAAGCCGAGGGCGGTCGGGCTGACCGAGATCAGCGAGCCGTTGTCCGGCAGGTACGGCGGGAAGGTGGGATTCGTGATGTTCTGGCAGGCCGTCGAGCCGAAGACGCCGGAGTTGCCGCCGCCATCGGTCAGCGTGAACCCGACGCCGCAGGTGTAGACGGGGGCGGGTGCCTGCGTTCCGGTGGCGGTGCTGTTGGTGATCTTCGCCGAGCCGCCGACCTGTTCCTGCACGACCCAGGTGCCGGTGTTCTGGATCCGCGCGTTGTCGATGGAGACGTTGGTGATGCTGGACCCCGAGACGAACTGGATCGCCTCGAACGGGCTCTGCTGGATCAGGATGTCGTCGACGTTGACCTGGCCGCTCATCGCCGCGTCCCGCGCGTCGAACCAGAGCGCGCCGACGCCGAAGTTCCAGTTCGGGTCGAGGCTGCCCGAGCGGATGATCGTGCTGCGCAGCACGTCGGTACGGCCCAGCGGCGTCGAGTTGAAGCGCTGCGCGACGTGGATTCCGCCGCCCTGGGTGAGACCGGCGTCGACGACCCGGTTGTCGGCGACGGTGTTGTCGTGGCCGCCGTAGATGGCGATGCCGTTTGCGAGGATCGGGTACTGCACGGTGTCGTGGTCGAAGGAGTCGTTCGCGTCGGCGTTGGTCTCCGACCAGGTCGCCAGGCCGTCGTCCCCGAGGTTGCGCAGGTCGCTGTTCGTGACCTTCGAGGCGGTGACGCCGTTGTGGAAGTTGATGCCGTCCGCCGTCGTGTTCCGGATCCGCATGCCGCTGAAGACGAGACCCGTCATGGGCCCGTCCATCCAGGCGCCGACCTTCTCGTGCTCGATCCAGATACGGTCGACGGTGGAGTTGCTGAGCGCGCCGCCGATGCCGTTGACCTGGGCTCCGTCATTGCGCTCCTGGACGTCGCCGAAGATGGCGAAGTCCGCGAGGTGGACGTTCGAGCCGCCGTTCGGCGCCCAGCCGCCGTAGAAGCCGGGGGCCGCGCCCACGATCGTGGAGCGCCACATCCCGGCGCCCTTGATCGTGACGTTGTTCAGGACCAGGTGACCCGGGATCTTGAAGGTGCCCTCGGGGATCCAGACGGTGCCGCCGGCGCCGGCCGCGGAGATCGCCGCGTTGAACGCCGCGGTGGAGTCCGCGTTGCCGCTCGGGTCGGCGCCCTTGCCGGTCACCGATACCGAGCCGGACGGCTGCGTCAGGGCGCCCGCGACGTTCTCGAAGTCGGCGAAGTCGATCGTGTAGGAGGAGGCGGTGTCCCCCGCGTCGACCTGCAGCCGGAACTTCGTGCCCGCCGGGTAGGTCGCCGAGAGGAGACGGTGGGCCTCGTCGTAGAAGTGGTGCGGGTTGCTCCCCGGAGTGTTCGTGAACGGGTAGCCGCCGTAGTACCAGCTGTACGCGTTGGTCAGCGTGAAGTCGCTCTGCTTGGAACCGTTGACGTAGAAGGACAGCGGGGCCGTGTAGACCGAGCCGTTCGAGCTGTCCGGGATGCTGTAGCGGAACACGATCGAGTTCGTGGCGACCGGGGTGGTGAACTCGACGTACCTGCCGCTGCCCTGCAGGGTCACGGCCTTGCGGTAGGAGGCCTCGGCGGGCAGCGTGTTGTAGGCGGCGCTGGGGCCGATGACCGTGCCGTTGGTCGTGGCGTTCTCCGCCTGGACCTCGACGTACGGCAGTGTCGCGCCGACACCGCCGCTCGTGGCCGCGCCGGCGGGCCCGGCCGGCAGCAGGACGAGACCGGCGGCGACGAGCAGGCAGCTGAGGAGAGCGCCGAGGCGGGTTCGGCGTCTCGCGTGCTGATCGGACATGTACTGCTCACTCTCGGTGAGGCCCCGGGAGGTCACGATCCCCGAGATCGCCGCGTACGCACGCGGGTGCGGGAGCCGGTGCGAAGGCCGCCCCGGGTACGTCGGCGGGCGGGGCGAGCCGGATCGAGGACCGTGACGGGGGGCGGGGCGGGGCGGGGGTTGAGCGCGTTGAGGGGACGGTAACTCTCACGACCGGCAGACGCAATATCTCAACAGATCTTCGCATCTTTCCATCAGAAGAGTGAAAAATCTGGAGATGCTCGCGCGGATGGACCGTGGGTTGACGGCCGTCACCGGGGGTCACGACGATGACCACGTCGCGTGTGCCGGCGCCGGCGGCCGGCCGCACGCCGCGTCCGCAGAGAGGGGATCTCCGTATGGGGCGGCCAGGGGGCGAGCGGCCGACGCTCGAGAGCGTCGCGGCCCGGGCGGGTGTGTCACGGGCGACGGTGTCCCGCGTGGTCAACGGCCTGTCCGTCACGCGGGCGAGCGAGGAGTCGGTGCGACGGGCCATCGAGGAGCTGGGCTACGTTCCCAACCACGCGGCGCGGACCCTCGTCACCCGGCGCACGGATCTGTTCGCGCTCGTGGTGCCCGAGCCGACGACGCGCGTCTTCTCCGCCGACCGGTTCTTCGCCGGTCTCGTGCAGGGGGTCGGCCAGGAGCTGGAGGCCGCCGACAAACAGCTGGTGCTCATGCTGGCCGGATCGGCCGCGAGCCACGACCGGATCGAACGCTCGGTGGCCGCCCGCCACGTCGACGGCGTGATGCTCTCCTCCCTGCACGGCGCCGATCCGCTGCCGGAGGTGCTGACCCGGATCGGCATCCCGGTCGTGTGCAACGAACGCCCGCTCGGTCCCGTGTCCGTCCCGCACGTCGGCGTCGACAACCTCGGCGGCGCGGTCACCGCCGTACGCCGCCTGCTCGGCTCGGGGCGGCGCCGGATCGCCACGATCGCCGGCCCGCCGGACATGGTCGCGGGGATCGACCGGCTGGCCGGCTACCGGGAGGCCCTGCGCGAGGAGGGGCGGCGGCCCGTCATCGAGGTCGGCGACTTCACGTCCGGCTCCGGCGCCGAGGCGATGTGGCGGCTGCTGGCGGCCGAACCGGAGCTCGACGCGGTCTTCGCCGCGTCGGATCTGATGGCCGACGGCGCCCTCCGGACGTTGCGGCGGGCGGGCCGGCGGGTGCCGGACGACGTCGCGGTGATCGGCTTCGACGACATCGACCTCGCGCGGGACACCGACCCCCCGTTGACGACCGTCCGGCAGCCGATCACCGAGATCGGCCGCCGGATGGCGCGCCAGTTGCTGAAGCTGGTGGACGGGGCGGAGATCGAGCCGGTCGTCACCCTGCCCACCGAGCTGGTCGTCCGGGAGTCGGCCTAGGCCACGGGGCTCACCAGCCGACGGCGACGAGCAGGTACTGCGGGTCGCCGTGGGAGATGAACGAGGACTGGCCGGCGTAGTCGTCGTAGGGGAAGCCGTAGGCCAGGTGGCCGATGGCGTGGTCGTGCCAGAACTTGGCGTAGTAGTTGGCGGGAGCCGCCTTGTAGTACTGGGACGGGTCGGACCACTGCGACTGGGGCAGCTGCGCGACGTGGCGGTTCAGCGCCGCGCACATGCCGGCGTCGTTGGCCAGTGAGCCCGCGCAGCCGGTGATGTTCGAGGTGCTCTCGTTCACGCCGACCGACTGGGCGTAGCTCGTGAAGTAGTTCGCGTACTGGCCGCCGGCCCGGAACGCGCCGTCACTGCCCGGCGCGGGGATGTAGTAGGGGGCCTGGACCGTGGCCAGGTGCTTGAACTCGGTCGGCACCTCGTTCTGGAACCGCTGGAAGGTCGCCGCCCGGTCCTCGGCGAACGTCGCCTGGTCCTCGCCCACCTGCGTGTCGTACCCGTCCTTGGCGTGCAGGCGCAGCGCCAGCTTGAGGCCGAACCCGTCGACGCGCGTGGTGTTGCCGTTGAACACCGACGGGCCGATGGTGAACTCGATGAAGTCGCGGTACTGGCTGGTCGGCGAGCCGAGGTAGAAGTACATCCGGCCGGCCGAGTTGGCGGGCATGTCGATGTACGGCTGCTCGGCGATCGAGTGCGTCTGGCCGTTCCAGCTCCAGTAGACCTGGCTGTCGGGGTACTTGCCGTTGGTCCGGTTCAAGACCTTGAACATCAGGACGTTCCTGGCGGCGGGGATGCCGCTCGTGTCGCCCCAGAAGGAGTCCGGCGGCGTGGTCGTGCCGCCGGTGCCGTAGACGGCGAACTCCCACAGCGAGTAGCCGTACTGGGTACCGCGGGCCGTGCCGTACATCCGGATGTAGCGTCCGGTGCCGCTGACGCTCAGCGTCTGGGTGCCGCCGGTGCCGGTCGTGGTGCCGTAGATGGTGGTCCAGCCGCCGGCGGGGTCGTCGGACACCTGGATCTGGAACGCCTTCCCGTAGGCCGCCTCCCAGGTGAGCGTCACCTGGCAGATCTGCTGCGACGATCCGAGGTCGATCTGCAGCCACTGCGGGTCGCCGAAGGCGCTGGACCAGCGCGTGCCGGTGTTGCCGTCCACGGCGGCCGAGGCGGGGGTGCCGGAGTTCTCGGTGGACGAGGCGGTCGCCGGGCGGTTCAGCGCCACGTTGCCGCCACCACAGGCGGCCGCCGTGGCGGGCCGCTGGGTGGCCGCGAGGAGCCAGCCGGCGAGGAGCGCCAGCGCGGCGCACACGGTGACCAGGACGCGCGGCGGCGTGTGGCGGCGCGCCGCCGAGCGGGGGGTGGGGTGCATACGGCTCCCTTTCGTGCGGAGGGAGATGAGACGCGGGACCGGCGGGGGCGGGCCCGGACGGTACCGCGTCAGGGCGGGGATGATGGCCCGCCGGACGCCGTCGGATACCGGCGGGAAACTTTACTGAGAGCGCTCTCAGAGAGAAGGTGGCCCCGTTTCCCACGCCAGTCAAGAGAGTCAAGATGTAACATTTCGGTAACAGCGACGAGCCTCGAGCGTCCGGCTCGCCGGACATACGCGCTGGCCAGGGGATTTGTTGCCCGCCCCACCATTGGACCCATGAAATTTCGGCGAAATCCCCCGCACCGGGGCGTGATCGCCGAAGCCACCGGGCCCTCGGACGGCCGGCACGAGAGCAGGACCGCCGCGATGGGAGGCGACTCCTCCGATGATCATCGAGCTTGCGAACACCGAGACCCGCAAGATCCAGGCCGCGCTCACCACCACCCGGCACCGGATGGGCGGCGCGGCCACCGGGAAGGTCCTGACCCTGATCATCGTGACGACCGAGGCGGCCCAGTACGACGCGGTCCGCGCGTCGACCCAGGCGGCCCGGGAGCACCCGTCCCGCATCCTCGGCGTCATCCCGCGCGCCGTCGAGGAGGAGGCCCGGCTCGACGCCGAGGTACGCCTGGGCGAGACCGGCCCGGGCGAGACGGTGCTGCTGCGGTTGTACGGCGAGGTCGCCCAGCACGCCGGCGCGGTGGTCCTGCCCCTGCTCGTCCCGGACACGCCGGTCGTCATCTGGTGGCCGGGCGCGCCACCGGAACGCCCGAGCGGCGACCCGCTCGGCGCCATGGCGCAGCGCCGGGTCACCGACGCGGCGGCCGGCACGGACCCGCTCGGCACGCTCAAGAGGCTCGCAACGGGGTACTCCCCCGGCGACACCGACCTCACCTGGACGCGCATCACACCGTGGCGGTCACTGCTGGCCTCCATCCTCGACCGGCCGCCCGACACCGACATCACCGCCGCGGAGGTCGAGGCCGAGGCCGACGATCCGAGCGCGGAACTGCTCGGCGGCTGGCTCTCGGCACGCCTGTCCGTGCCCTGCGAGGTCTGCTCCGGCTACGGGCCCGACATCACCGCCGTCCGGCTGTTCACCAAATCCGGTCAGATCGCGGTGACCCGCCCGGACGGCAGGGTCGCGACCCTGTCCCGGCCCGACCAGCCGGACCGCCAGGTCGCCCTGCACCGGCGCCCGACCGCCGAACTGATCGCCGAAGAACTCCGCCACCTCGACCCCGACCAGGCCTATCAGGAGGCGGTGACCCGGTACGCGAAAGAGAAGGGCGGCCCGGTCGCGTGACGTCCTGAGGACCCGCCGTCTTCCGCGGCGGCGTGAACCGGTGGACGCGCGGCGAGGCCCGCCGGATCGGCGGGCCCCGCTCTCGGGGTCGTCCTAACTCAGCGCGAACCTCTGCGCCGCGGAACCGTTGCAGTCATAGATCTGCAGCCGCGTGCCGTTCGCGGTCGCCCCGCTCGGCGAGTCCAGGCAACGCCCGGACTGCGGATTGCGCAGCGAACCGTCGGCCTGCTGCTGCCACACCTGCGCACCGCCACCGTTACAGTCCCACAACTGCACCTGGGTACCGTTCGCGGTGCCGTTGCCCGTGACGTCCAGGCAGCGCCCGAGGGTGCGGAGGGCGCCGCCGGCCAGGTGCACCCAGTGCTGGTCGACGGCGTACGACTGGCAGTCCCAGAGGTTGATCGCCGTGCCGTTCACGCCGGTGTCGTCGCCGAGGACGTCGGCGCACTTGCCGCCCGGTCCGACGATCGCGCCGCCGCCGTTCACCGTGAACTTCTGCGCCGCGGAACCGTTGCAGTCATAGATCTGCAGCCGCGTGCCGTTCGCGGTCGCCCCGCTCGGCGAGTCCAGGCAACGCCCGGACTGCGGATTGCGCAGCGAACCGTCGGCCTGCTGCTGCCACACCTGCGCACCGCCACCGTTACAGTCCCACAACTGCACCTGGGCGCCGTTCGCGGTGCCGTTGCCGGTGACGTCGAGGCAGCGCCCGAGGGTGCGCACCGAGTTGTCGGCGAAGTGCTCCCAGTGCTGGTCCTCGGCGTACGACTGGCAGTCCCAGAGAACGACGCCGGCGCCGTTCACCCCGGTGTCGTCACCAATGACGTCGGCGCACTTGCCGCCCGGGCCGACGATCGTGCCCTGCGGGCCGTTCGGGACGTTCGTCTGGCCCGAGTAGCCGACCGAGACGATGTTCGCCTGCACCGCGTTGTCGGCGGCGTCGGTCGGATAGCCGGAGGTCATCACTCCTTCGAAGAAGGTGCCCATGTTCCAGTTGCTGTTGTCGCCGCCCGTGCCCAGGATGATCGAACCCTCCTGATGCATCGGGATGTAGCCGCCGCGGTTCGGCAGCGCGCCGTTCCACCAGGTCGTCAGGCCGCCGGACTGCGCGTTGCCGCCCTTGAGGGCGTACGTCGTCTGCCCGTTGTTCTTCAGCAGCGCCGTGACGTAGGTGCTGTTGTTGCCGAGGTTCGCGGTGTTGGAGCCGTTGGCGCCCTGGAACATCCCGTTCTCCAGGTCCGCCTCCACCCACGGGCCCGAGCCCGTACAGGGCGCGAAGTAGCACGTCGTCGCGATGCTGACGGCGTCCATGTGGCCGTTGCCGGTGTCGGCCGGGACCGCTTCGGCGTTGCCGTAGTCGAAGCAGCACGCGGACCCGACGTGCGTGCCGCTGGCCACCATGTACATCCCCTCGGGCTGCCCGTTCTGCGCGACGCCGGACCCGACGGCGTGCCGGTAGCCGTGCTGCGGGGAGATCCAGACGCCGTACACCTTGTGGCCGCCGGCCGTGACCGCGATCTCGCTCGCGTCCGCGGGATAGTCGGCGCCGGTCCCGGCGGTGCCCGCCGGGGACGGCGTCAGATCGTTGTGGCGCGACGTCTGGTCGTAGATCTTCGTGATGGCGCACGTCGTTCCGTTGCAGAACGCGTCGTGGTCGGCCGCGTTCGCGTACCCGCCCGCCGACAGCACGCCCACGTCGTGCGTGGCGTGGTCGGAGGCGCGGGTCAGATGGTACAGCGGGCCCGAGTACCCGCCGGACAGGGCGCGCACGGTGCTGTGCGCGGCGACGCAGGGGGTGCCGGCGGCACCGTAGATGTCACAGGGCAGGGAGGTGGCGGCCTGCGCCGTACCGGTCAGGCCGAGGACGAGAACGATGATCGCTCCGATGGACCACAGGACGCGCCGACCGAGGGCGGGGGGATGTCTGCGCATAGCGACGGCTCCAGAAGGCGAAGGAGAGCGACTCGTCTGCGGTGCCGGCGCGGCAGACTTGATGGCGGAGACATCTAGATGTTGACGTGACAGTAAGCAGTCTGGTCGATCGCGTCAATACATTGGCGGACATGTTGGGATTGGGCCCATATCATGGTTGGTTCTGTTGAGTTTCCCGGGAGCTCTCGGATCAGCTCGCCATATCGACGGCAAAGGAGATCAGAACGTCGTTCCCCAGAGACGCCTCAACCCTGCAATGCAGCCCCATATCCATGATTCGACCATCGCGCGGATGCCCTGCGCGATAACGATCGATCACACGCTGCTGGGCTCGTCAGAGAGCAGATCGTGATGGGCGTCCACGACGCCGCCCGAGGACTCGCCGGCGGTCCGGCGGACGACGTCGGCGAAGTTGGCCGCGAGGCGTTTCGCGTGCCGCGCCGACTGCGGCTCGGCCCTCTCGGCCTCGGCGCGGAGTGCTCGCAGGTCGAGTCCGGCGTCGGCCAGGGCGGCCTCATCCCAGCGATCGAGGCGGTCGGCGCCCGCCTCCGGATGGAACTGCACGCCCCAGGCGCGCTCCCCCACCCGGAACGCCTGCACCGGGCAGTCTTCACTATCGGCGAGCCGTACGGCACCCGGCGGGAGCTCGGTGATCTGGTCCCGGTGGTTCTGGATGAAGCGCAGCTCACGCGGCAGCCCGGCGAACAGCGGATCGGTTCCGGCCGCACGGCGGAGCGAGACCGGGCAGGACCCGCGCTCCGGGCGGCCGTGGTCGCCGCGCACCGTGCCGCCGGCGACGGCGGCGAGTACCTGGGCGCCCAGGCAGATGCCCAGCAGCGGAACGCCGCCGGCGACCGCGCGCCGGGTCAGCTCGCGCTCGGTCGGGAGCCACGGGGCGCGCCGGTCGTCGTCGGGCAGGAAGCCGCCGCCGAGCAGGACGACCGCGTCGAATCCCTTCGAGGTCGCGGGGGTCGCGGCGCCGGAAACCACCTCGACCCGGAGGCCCATCCCCTCCCACCAGGGAAGCAGCCGCCCGATTCCGCTGCCCTCCGAGTTCTGGACGGCGAGCACGCGAGGGGATCCACGGAAGGTCACTGGCGTACTCCCTGGACGTCGCATTCCCGGTCCGACCGCTGCGACCGGCAGGAACACCCTGTCACAGCTACCGGGCTTTCCGGTCAGAGTCGGGCATCATCGGCTCATGGCACACGATGAGGGCTATCTTCTGGACAACCGGCAGGCCGAGGCCGGCGTACGCTTCGACGCCCTGTCGGAGCTGTTCGACCCGTCGACGTTCCGCCATATCGAGGAGCTCGGCATCCGCGAAGGATGGCGCTGTTGGGAGGTCGGCGTGGGCGGGGCCTCAGTGCCCCGATGGCTCGCCGGCCGGGTGGGCGCGACCGGTCGTGTGCTGGCCACCGACATCGACGTCTCCTGGGCCCGGCAGGCGGCTAGTCCGGTCGTCGAGGTACGCCACCACGATATGGCCCGCGACGAGCCGCCGGCCGAGACCTTCGACCTCGTGCACGCCCGCCTGGTCCTGGTGCACCTGACCGACCGCGACAGGGCCCTGCAGTCGATGATCAGCGTGTTGCGGCCCGGCGGCATCCTGCTCATCGAGGACGCCGATCCCGCGCTGCTCCCGCTCATCTGCCCCGACGAGCGCGGTCCCGAGCAGCGGCTGGCCAACAAGCTGCGATCCGCTTTCCGGTCGCTGCTCGCGGAGCGGGGCGGCGATCTCGCTTACGGGCGTAAGCTGCCGCGGTTGCTCCGCGAGGCCGGCCTGATCGAGGTGAGGGCCGACGCGTTCTTCCCCATCACCTCCCCCGCCTGCGACCTACTGGAGACCGCGACCGTCAACCAGGTCCGCGACAGCCTCATCGCCCACGGGTACGCGACCGCCCAGGAGATCGACGAACATCTCGACAACGTCTCCGCAGGCCGTCTCGACCTCGCGACCGCACCGATGATCTCCGCCTGGGGGCGGCGCCCGGCGGCATGAGCGGAGCCGTGGCCGGGGATTGTCGGACCTCGGCGTCATGATGGGCTCGTGGTGGTCGTCTTCGATGCCGAGTTGTGGATCTGGGATGCCCGGCGGGCGGACACATGGACCTTCGTGAGCCTGCCCATCGAGGCGTCCGAGGACATCCGCGACCTGGCCGGCGGAGCCCGGCGCGGCTTCGGTTCGCTGCGGGTGCGGGTCACGGTCGGCGGGAGCACCTGGAAGACCTCGATCTTCCCGGACAGCGCGCGTGGCGGCTACGTGCTCCCCATCAAACGCGCCGTCCGCACGGCGGAGGCCCTCGACCCGGGTGACACCGCGACCGTGACCGTCGAGCTCATCGACTTGTGACCGCACGCACTCGGCGGCATGAGGGTGAGCTGATCCGGGGGTGCTCTTATGCAGCGAGCCACCGGCGATCGGCGTCGGTCATCTCATCGCCGGGCCGGATGAACGCGCGTCCGGTGGACGCCACCGGCAGCGCGCCTCCAGCCGGTCGACGGGCAGGACGCGATGCCGGCGCACGGCCGTACGGCCCGGGGTGAACGCCAGGGACGCGGATCCGGCAGGCGATCAGACAGTGATGGCGACCTTGCCTCGGGCGTGGCCGCGTTCGATGTAGCGCAGCGCCTCGGGGATCTCGGCGAACGGGTAGGTCCGGTCGATGACGGGTGCGAGCTGTTCCCTCTCCACGAGCTCCGCCAGGAACCGGAGGTCGGTGGAGTTGGGCTTCCATCTGACGGTGGCGATGCGGTGGCCGACGAAGGGAGAGGCCAGGGCCCCGCGGAGCACCTGCGCCGCCGGGCCGAGGAGTCCGCCGCGAGCCGAGGCGATGCCACCCACGATCACGAGTGTGCCACGGGAGGTCAGGGGGCGCCGCAGCTCCGCCAGCGACCGGTCGCCCACGATGTCCATGAGCAGGTCATATCGCCCCCGCCGTTCGGTGAAGTCCTCGCGGGTGTAGTCCACGACGTCGTCCGCGCCCAGGGAACGTACGAGTTCGATGTTGCGGGTGCTGCATACGCCGGTGACCTCGGCTCCTAACGTCTTGGCGAGCTGGACGGCGAAGGTGCCGACGCCGCCGGAGGCCCCGTTGATGAGGACTCGCTGCCCGGCGGAGATCTTGCCTGCGTCCCGCAGCCCTTGCAGCGCGGTGTGCGCGGCCATCGACACCGACGCCGCCTGTTCGAAGGTGAGGCGGGCGGGCTTGACGGCCAGCCTGTGGTGCGGGACGGCGGCGGTCTCGGCGAACGAGCCCAGCCGGACCTCCCCGAAGACCTCGTCGCCGGGATGCAGTCCGGTCACCTCCTCGCCCACCCGCTCGACGACGCCGGCGAGGTCGGCGCCGAGGATCAGGCCCGGTCTCGGCCGCCGCAGGCCGATGCTCAGCCGTGCCAGCTTGGGGTCGGCCCGCACATGACGCCAGTCGTAGGGGTTGACCGACGCCGCCCGCACCCGCACGAGCACTTCGTCCCTGGCGATGCCGGGTTCGTCGACCTCCTTGAGAGTCAGTACGTCGGGCGGGCCGTAACGGTCCCAGCTCCAGGCTTTCATGACGTCGTCCTTCCGGTGGGTGTTCGCACCCGTTGTCGTCGTACGGCGTAAGGCCATCGTACGACGTAAGGTATTCGTACGACGTAAGAGAGTCAAGGGTCACAGCGGAGAGGGACTCAGCCGGTAACCGAAGGTGATGACGCGTCCGGCGCACTCAGTCTCGTCCGAAAGAGGTCACGAACCGGCGGCGCGGCGCCGTTCCAGCCCTTCAAGGATCAGGTCGAGCGCGAACTCGAACTCGAACTGGTCGTCGCAGAAGCCCAGGGTGCCCGCCGGGTCTTCGTGGACGCCGTCCGCCAGCATCCCGACGATGTTCGGGAAACGGTCGGCCATCTGCTCCATCATCACGGCGGCCGCGGCATCCGCGCTCTGGGCGCCGTCGGGCTGGAACAACTCCTGACTGAACCCGAGGGCGCGGCTGCCCAGGACGTGCAGTGCGCGGTGGGCCAGGTCGAACGAGAACCCGCCCGCCCGGAGAATGGCCACGATCTGGTCGATGTAAGCGATGACAACAGGGCTCGTCGTGGTGCGGGTCTGGAGGACCTGCGGGGCCCAGCGGTGGCGGAGGAAGACCTCCCGGGCGGTGAGGATCCGCGCCCGCAACGCCGCCTGCCAGTCCTCTTGCGGGGACGGAGCCTCGACCTTGCCCACCGCCACGATGATCTCCTCGAGGATCACCTCGACGACGCCGTCGAAGACGGCCTCCTTATTGGCGACGTGGTGGTACAGCGACATCGCCTCGGCCCCGACCTCCTGAGCGAGCCGGCGCATGGTGAGCGAGTCGAGACCGTCCCGATCGATGAGCCCCACAGCGGCACGCAGCACCCGCCTCCGGCTCAGCGGAATCCGGGGCTGCTCGGTCAGCTCGTCGGCGTCCGTCCGTGGGGTCATGGATCTTCCTCCCGACGCACTCTACCCGTACACGGTAAGTCTGCCCGGTCCAAGCCAGGCGCCGGCCATCAGCACACGCTCGAGGTGTGGGCGACGGCCCGAGCCGCGGTCGACCGGACGGGCCGCCGGCCACTGTCGTGCCCGGGAGGACACGTTCAGCGCGCCCGGTGTCCCGCTGCGCGAGCACGCCCACCTGCTGCCCCGTCTGGAGCGGTGGGTCCTGTTCCCCCGCCCGTAGCACGCCCCGGCGACTCCGCCGGCGGAGACCGGGCCGGGTCAGGCGGGCAGGGAGGCGAGCCAGCCGGTGAGGATCTCGTTGACGTCGTCGCGGCGCTCCTGCTGGATCCAGTGGCCGCAGCCGTCGAGGATGTGCGAGGAGATCAGGCCCGGCAGGGTCGCGGGGTAGGCCTCGATGGCGTCGGCCATCCAGGTGGTGGAGGCGTCCAGCGCGCCGCCGACGAACAGGGACGGCTGGGTGATGGGGGCGCCGTCGAAGCCGGCGAGGTCCTCCCAGTCCCGGTCCATGTTCCGGTACCGGTTGAGAGCCCCGCTCAGGCCGGTCCGCTCGAACTCCGCGGCGTAGACGTCCAGGTCGTCCTCGCTCAGCCAGACGGGCAGCCGGCCGGCGGGGAACCGGTCACGCAGCGTCCCGCCCGGGGACACGAAGTGGGGGTCCGGGGCGCCGGCGGGCGGCATGGTGTCGGCGGACAGGGCGGCGTAGAAGCCGGCGAGCCACCCTCGGACGTCCGGTTCGATCTCGGCCTCGGCCCGGCCGGGCGCCTGGAAGTAGCCGACGTAGAACTCCTCCTCTCCGCCCATGCGCGCGAAGACCTCGCTCGGCCGTGGCCCGCCTCGCGGGGCGTAGGGCACGCTGAGCAACCCGACGGCGCGGAAGACGTCCGGCCGTACGAGGGCGGAGTTCGCGGCGATCGTCGCGCCCCAGTCGTGGCCCACGATCGCCGCCGTCCGCTCGCCGAGAGCGTGTACGACGGCGACGTTGTCCTCGATCAGCTCCAGCATCCGGTACGCGGCCACGTCCCCGGGCTTGGAGGAGCGGCCGTAACCACGCACGTCGACGGCGACGGCCCGGTAGCCGGCCGCGGCCAGCGCCGGCAACTGGTGCCGCCAGGAGTACCAGGTCTCGGGGAACCCGTGGACCAGCAGCACCAGCGGTCCCGACCCCTGCTCCACCAGGTGAATGCGCCCGGCGGGAGAAAAGATCACACGATGGGTGACATCCGTGACCAGAGCGGGCTGCGACATCCGTCCTCCAGGGGTTCCGATCCTCGCGCGCCGAGCGCACGGCACCGGCCGCCATCAGGCCGGCGCCTCTCTCATCGATCTTCCGATGGACGACGAGACCGCCGTGAATCGGTTTGCCGTTCCGGCAAACCGCCTCGGGGCGGTCAGGGCTTGGCGACGTTCACCAGGGGCTCGCCGCGCAGATGGCGGGCGACGTCTTCGGCGAGGATGCGGGCGGCGTTCGCGGCGGTCTGGCGGCTGGCGCCGGCCAGGTGGGGGGTCAGCACGATGCCCGGCGTGGTCAGCAGCCGCGACTCGGCCGGGATCGGCTCCTCGGGGAAGACGTCGAACGCGGCGCCGAACAGGTGACCGCCCTCGATGGCGTCGCAGACGGCCTCGTAGTCCAGGAGGGCGCCGCGGGCGCAGTTGACGATGATGGCGCCCGGCCGCATCGCGGCGAGCTGTGGCGCGCCGATCATCCCCTTCGTCTCCGGGGTGACGCGGGCGTGCAGCGTGACGACGTCCGCGCGGGACAGCAGGTCGTCCAGGGAGACGAGCTCGCCGACGGCGGTCTCGGTCAGGTACGGGTCGTGGATGAGCACCCGCGCGCCGAGGGCGGCGAGCATCTGGGCGACCCGGTGGCCGACCGCGCCGCCGCCGACGAGGCCCACCGTGCTGCCGGCCAGCTCGATGCCGACCTCGTCGTACCGGTAGTAGTCGCTGCGCCAGCGGTCGGCGGTCAGCTCGGCGTGGGTCTGCGGGATGCGGCGCGCGGCGGCGAGGATCATGCCGAGGGTGTGCTCGGCGGTGGCGCCGGCGTTGCGGCCGGGCGCGTAGCAGACGGTCACGCCGTGCTCGGCCGCGGCCTCGAGATTGGCGTTGACCGGCCCGCCGCGGCCGATGCCGATCAGCTTGAGGCGCGGGCACGCCTCGATGACGCGGCGGGTCAGCGGCGCCATCTGGGTGAGGCAGATCTCCGCGTCGCCCAGCGCCTCGATCATCTGGTCCTCGGTGCCGGAGGCCTCGTCGACCTCGGCGACCCGGCCGAACGGCACGAGCGGCCAGTCCAGGGTGATCTCGGCGAACTCCAGGTCCGCACCCGGGGCCTGGGCCCGTACGGCGTCGATGAGAAGCCGGTTGAGGACGAAGTGGTCTCCGGCCGCGAGCAGGCGGGTGGTCATGTGGCCGGAGGGGTGACTCATGGGTGTTGCGCTTTCGATTCCCTCGCTCCGCTCGGTCATGTGGTCTCCTGGACGGCGTTGATGCTCTCGATGGGGGTGTTGAACTCCAGCAGTGCGGCCTCCTCGCGGGTGAGGCGGATCTCGGTCAGCGCGCAGTTGCGCACCGACGGGAAGATTCGCCGGTAGTCGCGGAGGGGCGCCCCGATCAGCTCGCACAGCGCGAGCCGGATCGCGGTGGTGTGCGCGACGACGAGGACCCGGTCGCCGGGGTACCGTTCGACGAGGTCGTACAGGCAGCCGGTGAACCGGCGGACCGCCTCGGTGGGGTCCTCGCCGCCGGGCAGGTGGTCGGCGACGGGGTCCTCGCGGAAGGCTTGCAGCGCCTCGGGGAACTGCTCGTGCATCTCGGCGCGGGTCAGTCCCTCCGCGTGCCCGAAGTCGAGTTCGCGCAGCCGCTCGTCGACGTTCAGGGGCACGCCGATGGCCTCGGCGCAGGCGGTCGCGGTCAGCTGGGCGCGCGTGAGGTTGGAGGTCCAGACGGCGGCGAGCCCGGCCGTTCCGGCCCAGGTGGCGAGCTGCTGGGCCTGTTCGAGGCCGCGGGCGGTGAGGGCGATGTCACTGACCCCCGCGTAGCGGTTCTCCGCGTGCCACTCGGTCTCTCCGTGGCGGACGAGGACGAGTCGGGTCATCGTGACGTTCCTTCCTGAGTCGGCGCCGCCCGGTCGGACGCCGCGCGGGCGCGTGCGTGCGCGGCCGTGGCGGCGGGCAGCCAGCCGCGCCGTTCCAGCTCGCCCACCAGGCGCAGGTACCCATCGTCGAACCGGTCGGCACGCGGGCCCGGGTCGATCGTTCCGCGGATCGCGACCATCTCGGCGGCGACCTCGGCGACGCGGCGGCCGGGCGAGGCGGCCAGGACGGCGGCGCCGAGCGCGGGTTCGGGGTCGGCCGGAAGGATCACCGGCCGGCCGAGGACGTCGGCGCGGAGCCGGCACCAGTACGGGCTGCGCGCCGCGCCGCCGGTGAGGGTGATGTCGCCGCCGGTGGGCGCGCCGAGCAGGTCGAGGTGGTCGAAGCAGAGGCGTTCGAGGTAGGCGACGCCCTGCAGGACCGCGGCGTAGTCGTCGGCCTCGTCACCGGTGCTGCCGAGCAGGAAGCCACGGGCGTCCGGCGCCGCGAACGGGAACCGCTCCCCCTCGGAGACCAGCGGGTACGCGAGGGCGCGCGCGGGCTCGTGCTGCTCCGCCAGCCGGTCGAGCGCGCGCAGGTCGCGGCCGGCGAAGTCGCGGGCGAGCACGCCGGCGCCGGTGCTCGACGCGCCGCCGGGCAGCCATTCGCCGTCCGGCGCCCGATGGGAGTACACCGCGCCGTACGGGTCGTGGACGAGTTCTTCGGTGACACCCTTCAGCACGAGCGTGGTTCCGAGCACGGAGTTCCAGGAGCCGACGGTCAGCCGCCCGGCGCCGAGCTGCGCGGCGCAGCCGTCGGTCATCCCGGCGATGATCGGAGTGCCCTGGGGGATGCCGGTGGCCTCGGCCGCGGCCGCGCACACGGTGCCGATCGGGGTTCCCGGGCGTACGAGGTCCGGCAGCGTGCCGGGCGGTACTCCGAGCGCGTCCATGACGTCCGCGGGCCAGGTCTCCTCGATCAGGTGCGCGCCGGTCTTCAGCGCGTTGCTCAGGTCGGCGGGGACGGCGTGGCCGGCCAGCCGCCGGTTGACGAAGTCGACCTGGTGGGCGAGGCGGGCCGGTCCGTCGTGCCGGTCCAGCAGCCACAGCAGCTTCGGGAGCGCCCACGCGGGCTGCATCCGCCGGTACCCCAGCTCCGCCCACACGGCGGCGCCGGCCTCGCCGGCCCGGCGGGCCTCCTCGGTGGCGCGGGTGTCGTCGTACATGAGGCCGGGCGTCAGCGGCGTGCCGTCGTCGCCGGTCAGCAGGATCGTCCCGGACGTGCCGTCGACGGCGACGGCACGCACGGCGCCGGGCGGTACGTCGCGCAGCGCCCGCCCGCAGGCCGCCGCGGTGGCCCGCCACCAGTCCTCGGGGTCCTGCTCGTGGCGGCCGGCCTCGCGTCGCCCGGTCAGCGGTTCGGCGCCGGCGCCGGCGATCCGGCCGGTGGCCGTGACGGCGACGGCTCGTACGCTCTGGGTGCCCAGGTCGACGCCGAGCCAGACCTCGTCGTGGCCGCTCACTCCGCTTCCTCGCGCAGGGTCGCCAGCGTCGGCCAGGCCGCCGCCGTCGCGCCGCGCGCCTCCAGGAACGCCTCGTACGTACGGGCGTAGCGCTCGGCGTTGCCGGGGTCCGGGGTGAAGACCTCGCCGGGCCGTACGTAGGCGTCGGCGGCCTCGCGTTCGCCGGCGGCCCGGCCGGTGGCCACGGCGCCGACGATGAACGCGCCGCGCGCGCCCGCCTCCGCGTCCGTGGTGCGGACGACGGGGACGCCGATCACGTCGGCGAGCATCCGCAGCCAGGCGGCGCTGGCCGACCCGCCGCCGCTGACCCGCAGTTCCACCGGGCGTTCCCCGGAGGCGGTCAGGCAGTCCCGGATCACCAGGCACAGTCCTTCGAGGACGGCGCGGGCCAGGTGCTCCCGGTCGTGGTCGACGCACAGCCCGAGGAAGGTCCCCCGGGCACGCGGGTCCAGGAACGGCGCCCGCTCCCCCGCCGGCGACAGATACGGCAGGAAGAGCAGCCCGTCCGCGCCCGGCGCGCACCGCTCGGCCAGCACCGACAGCGCGGCCGGGTCGCCGCCGAGGCCCAGCATGCGGCACGCCCAGTCGATGACCTGCCCGCCCGCGAGTGTCGGGAAGGCCCGCAGGTAGCGCCGGTCGAGCGCCACGGTGAGGCCGGACGGGTTCGTGTCGAGCAGCGGCTCGTCCAGCACGATCTCGGTGCACAGCGTGGTGCCGAGGATCGTGCACGCCTGACCGGCCTCGACCGCGCCGACGCCGATCGCGGTGGACGCCACGTCGTACGGGGCGAGGACCACGGGCGTGCCCTCGGGCAGGCCGAGTTCGCGCGCGGCGGACGCGGTGAGCGGCGCGACGCGCCGGCCGTCGCCGCGCAGTTCGGGCAGCAGCGGCCGGGCCCACTCCATCCCGTACAGGGCGAGGAGCTCGTCGGAGTAGGCCCGCTCGCGGATGTCCATGAACGGCGCCGAGCCGTCCGACAGGTCCGCGACCGGCTCGCCGGTGAGCCGGAGGAAGATCCAGCCACCGCAGGTGAGCGTGGCGGCCGAGCGGGCGAGCCGGTCCGGGTCGTGCTCGCGCAGCCAGGTGAGGATGGCGTTCGGCAGGCCGGCGAAGGTCAGCGATCCGTTGCGGCGGAACGCCTCCTCCAGGACGCCGCCGCGCGCCCAGCGCTCGACGATCGATCCGGCCCTGCCGTCGTTCCACAGGATCGCCGGGCCGGTCGGCTCCCCCGCCGCGTCGACGAGCCAGGACCCGTCGCCCTGCGCGGTCAGCGCCAGGTGGCTCACCGGGGTGCCGAGGCGTTCGATCACCCGGCGCACGCCGCGTACGACGGCCTGCCAGACCTCGGCCGGGTCCTGCTCGGCGTGGCCGGGGGCCGGGTTCCGTACGGTGGTGTTCTGGCGTTCGACCGCCAGCTCGGCGCCGTCGTCGCCGTAGCCGACCGCCTTGATCATCGTGGTGCCCGCGTCGACGCAGACGACCGCCATGGCCACTCCCTTCTTCGAACGGTCAGGTCCTCACGCGCGGCCGTGGGAGGCCCGCGAGCGCCGGGCCGCCGCGTCCAGCGCCACCGCGAGCAGCAGCACCGCCCCGGTGACCATGTAGCGGAAGGAGGAGTTGAGGTTCAACAGGGTGAGGCCGCTGGAGATGGACTGGATGACCACGATGCCGAGCAGTGCGGCGAACGCGTTACCGCGCCCGCCGAACAGGCTCGTGCCGCCGATCACGGCGGCGGCGATGGCGTTGAGGTTGACGTCGCCGCCACCGGTGCTCTGGTTCGCCGCGGCGAGACGGGCCGCGGCCAGGACGCCGCCGACGGCCGCGAGCGAGGTGCACAGGACGAACACCGAGGTGTAGACCGCCTTGACGTTGATGCCGGCCCGGCGGGCCGCCTCGACGTTGCCGCCCACCGCGTAGATCGACTTGCCGAACCGCGTGCGCGCCAGCAGGTAGTGGGTGGCGAGCACCAGGGCGAGGAACAGCACGAACATCCAGCCCACGCCCCGGGCACGGCCGAGGTACCAGACCGCGAGGCCGAGGCCGGCCAGGAGCACGGCGCTGCGCAGGACCAGCCCGCGCAGCGACGCCGCGGGCAGCCCGGCGGCGCGCCGGTCCCGGGCCCGCAGGTACCCGGCGGCGAACAGCCAGCCCGCCGCGACGACGGCGAGGGTGTACGACAGCCAGGAGGGCAGGAAGTCGAGCTGGGCGAAGGTCACCAGGCCGGAGTCGTACGGCAGGTTGATCGACCCCTTGCTGCCGAGGACCCACAGCTGCACGCCGAGGAAGCCGAGCAGACCGGCGAGGGTGATGACGAAGCTGGGCACGCCGAGCCGGTTGAACACCAGGGCGTACAGCAGGCCGATGATCGCGGCGGCCGCCACCGAGGCCGGCACGGCCAGCCAGGGCGACAGTCCCTGGTCGACGAACAGGATGGCGGTAAGGGCCGCCGACAGGCCGCTCAGCGAGCCGACCGACAGGTCGATCTGCCCGACCAGCAGCATCAGCCCGACGCCGAGGGCGATGACGCCGACCGGCGCGCACTCCAGGGTGAGGTTGACCAGGTTGACGCTGGACAGGAAGACCGGGTTGAGGATCTGCATCACGGTCCAGATCACGACCAGGCCCGCCACGACCGGGACGACGCCGAGGTCGCCGCCGCGGAACCGCGTGACGAGCGCCCGGAGCCCGGCGGGCTCCTCCGGCTCGTACTGTTCCTGCTCGGCGAGCGGCGGCGCGGTGCTCAGGTCACTCATTGCCGGTCCCTTCCTGCGCGCCCGCCGCCACCGCGCGGCGCGCACGCCTCTTGCGCCGGGTGACCGCGTTGTCGGCGGCCCCGGTGATCGCGGTGACGATCTGCTCGGTGGTGGCCTCGACCGCGTCGAAGACCCCGTTGTTTCGGCCGAGGCGCAGCACGGCCACCGTGTCGGCGACCGACAGCACGTCGTCCATGTTGTGGCTGATCATGATCACTCCGTGGCCGCCTTCGCGCAGCCGGTCGATCAGGTTGAGGACCTCGGCGGTCTGGGCGACGCCGAGCGCCGCCGTCGGCTCGTCGAGAATGACGATCTTCGGGTCGCCGAGCAGCGACCGCGCGATCGCCACGGTCTGCCGCTGGCCGCCCGACAGCGCGGCGACGGGGACCGACAGCTTCGGGATCTTCGCGGAGAGACGCCGGAGCAGCTCGCGCGAGCGGACCTCCATGGCGACGTCGTCCAGGCGCATCCCGCGCAGCTCCCGGCCGAGGAAGAGGTTCTCGATCACGTTGAGGTTCTCGCAGAGCGCCAGGTCCTGGAAGACGGTGGCGATGCCGAGCTGCTGCGCCGCGGCGGGGCTGGGGATGGTCACCGGACGCCCGTCGAACGTGATGGTTCCCGCGTCGGGCTGGTGGACCCCCGACAGCACCTTGACCAGGGTGGACTTCCCGGCGCCGTTGTCGCCGACGACGGCGACGACCTCACCGGCCGAGACGTCCAGGTCGACGTCGGTGAGGGCGGCGACGGCGCCGAAGGTCTTGCTGATGCCCCGTAGCGACAGCAGTGGGCTCGGTTGGGAGGGCGATGGGGACATGCTCATCCTTCGTCGATACGGCCGAAGCCGCCGGCGCCCGGTCCGGTGGGCCGGGGCCGGCGGACCGTCTCTTGATGCCGAGCTTGGCGCAGGCCGCCGCGTACGTCGGGGTGCAGACGTCGGAGACCTTGAGGGCGCCGCCGGGACCGAGGAGGACCTTGGCGATGTTCTCCTGGGTGACCACGGTCGGGGTGAACAGCTGGGACGGCGTGTTGAACAGCGTGGTCTGGGCCGCCGGCGGCTTGCCCTGCATGAACTTGTACGCCACGTCGGCCGCCGCCTCCGCCACGATCTTGATCGGCTTGGAGATCGTGTTGTACTGGTCGCCGGCGATGATCCGCTGCGCCGCGGCGAGCTCGGCGTCGTTGCCGGTCACCGGGGGCACGGGGTCACCGGCCGCCTTGAACGCCGCGATCGCGCCGCCGCCGGTGCCGTCGTTGGCCGCGACGACGCCGGCGATCTGCCCGTTGAACTTGCTGATCTGGCCGCTCACCCAGTCCTGCGCCTTGGCCGGCTCCCAGCCGGGCGTGTCGTACTCGGCGAGCAGCTTGAGCCCGCTGCCGTCGACGGCGCTGTGGATGCCCTTCTTGATCAGACCGGCCGCGGCGTCCGTCGGCGAACCGTTGACCTCGAGAATCCCGCCCTTGGCCTTGGTCTGCTTGAGATGGTCGACCAGGGACTGGGCGATCGACGCCCCGATCTTCTCGTTGTCGAACGACACGTAGTAGTCGGCCTTGATGGCCGGGATGGGCCGGTCGTAGGCGATCACCGCGACCTTCTGCGCCTGCGCGGTTCGTACGATCGAGGCGGCCGCCGCGGAGTCGACCGGGTCGATGACGATGGCCTTGACGCCCTGGGCCAGGACCGAGCCGGCCTGTTGCTGCTGCTTCGAGGCGTCGGCGCCGGCGTTCTGGTACAGCACGGTGCACCCGGGGCACAGCTGCTTCATCTTGGCCTTGAACAGCGGCGCGTCGTACATCTCGTACCGGGTCGAGGCGATGTCCGGCATGAGGAAGGCGACCTTGGCGTTCTTTGCGTCGCCGGAGCCGCCGGCGCCACCGGAGCCGTTCTGCGAGCAGGCCGCGGCGGCCGTGAGCGCGGTGAGGGCGGCCGTCGCCGCGGCGGCCGTTCTGAGACGAAGCATGGTCACGTTCTCCTCCGATGGTTCGGGGGGCGAGGAGGCACGGCGGCCAGCGGGAACCGCCTGTCGAGGTGACGAACGAAACACCGGAGACGCCGAACATGTCAAGTGTTGCGAGCTTCTTAACACCAGATTGTGTTATCGAATGTTACGAACACGCGCGGTCTGGCGCCGTCACGTCCTGCCGCGCCCGCGTCTTCCGGCGTCCCACGCGAGTGCGGGGTGTATGTTACGTTCCACACCGAACATCACATCCGGGTGCACGGGGGGAAGGAACGCAGGTGGCAGAGGACGCGACGGCACCGGCCGCCGGCGACGCCGCAGGCGCGCGAGAGCGCCGGGAGAAGATTCGTCAGCGCGTCGTGGACGAAGGGTTCGTGCACGTCAAGAGCCTCGCCGAGGCGTTCGACGTGAGCGTGATGACCGTCCACCGCGACCTGGACGTGCTGCAGAGCAACGGCTGGCTGCGCAAGGTACGCGGCGGCGCAACGGCACAGCCGTCCGCGATCTACCACGGCGACGTACGGCACCGCCTGCAGGCGATGGCGGAGGCCAAACGCCAGCTCGCCCAGGCCGCGAGCGGCCTCGTCTCCCCGGGCGCATCCATCATGATCGATGAGAGCACCACGGGCCTGGCCGTCGCCGAGCTGCTGCCGTCACTGGGACCGCTCACCGTGATCACCAACTTCCTGGCGGCGGTGAACCTCCTCGCGGGCAAGCCCGGCATCGACCTCATCGCGCTCGGCGGCGCGTACTACCCGGCCTACGACGCCTTCCTCGGCCTGCGCACCAGCGAGACCATCCGGTCGCTGCACGCGGACGTGCTGTTCATGTCCACAACGGCCATCACGAACGGCCACTGTTACCACCAGTCGCAGGAGACGGTCGCGGTGAAGCGGGCGCTGATGGACTCCGCGGACCGCCGCATCCTGCTCGTCGACCACAGCAAGTTCACCAAGAACGGCCTGCACCAGCTCGCCGCGCTGACCGCCTTCGACCTCGTCATCGTCGACTCCGGGACCCCACAGGACCAGATGGCGGCACTGCGCACGCGCGGCGTCCCCCTGCACGTCGCCGGCTCCGGCGAACCGCTGCCGTGAAGCCGGGCCCCCGACTCCGATCGGCGCGCATCTCCCGACGCCGCAGGACAATCCGGGCGTCCGCGTAGCGGCGAGATGACACTGCACGGCCTGACTTGCTTAACTAAGGCCGATCTTGTCATGACCGTCGTACCCCCGAAGTCGGCGGCGAGGTCATCGGAGGTGGCGATGCGGGCCGGACGGTGGATGCTCGTCGTCTGGCTGGTCATCGGAGGACTCGCCGCCGGGCAGCGGCACTACTACGCCCACTTCAACGGGAGCTGCTCCAGCTTCGCCACGATCGGCCTCACGATGATCTCCGGTCCGCTCAACTACATCGGCCTCAACCCGACCGCGTACTGCAAGGTCCCCCAGCCCAGCAAGTGACGCCCGCGAGGCCGGCCTCAGCGCGGGTGCCGGCGGGGAGGCGCCGGGGAGCGACGGAGCCGCAGCCTCCGCAGGAGCCGTACGACCGCCTCGGCGCGCCGCTGGCGGCGGTACTCGACCCGCCCGGCGACCCAGAGGAAGAAGGCGGCCAGCGGAAGCTCGCCGACCAGCGCCAGGATCAGCGCGAGCGTCAACTCGCCCCGGCTGTCGGCGGTCACCACGTCGAACCACGCGTCCACCAGCAGCAGGGTGCCGGTGATCGCCGCGCTCAGCTCGATGTGCTCCCGGCCCTTCTGCGCGAGCCAGCCCGTGCGCAGGAGCATCGCGCACAGCCCGAGGTCGAAGCCGATCCATGAGGCGTTGTAGTGCGCCGCCTGGTGACTGGTTGGCAGGACGAAGCTCAGGCCGGTGATCCACGGCAGCATGGCGACACCCGCCGCGATGATCAACCAGCCGACCCAGCGCGGCACCACCCGGGTCGGCCGGAGCTCACGGGTGAGCGTTCCCTCGAGTTCCTCGGTGCGCCGGGTCTCGGGAGGCTCGACGGCCCGGGCCGTCTCGGAGGCGTGAGCCGCGGGGAGGTCTTCGTCGAACGGGGGATCTTGGGCCATGCCTCCATGATCCGACGTCTGGGACGCGCGTGACATAGGGAATGGCCCGCACGTCGCCGGAGCGCCGAGGCCGCCGACCGGCCCGGGCGAGGACCATGACGCGGCGATCGATACGCTGAGGCGCATGCGTTCGGTGGTCGCGGCGGTCTTCGATCTGTGCTGTGTGATGGCGTTCGTGGTGATCGGACGGGCCGGGCACAGCGAGGGCGAGACCGTCACCGGGATCGCGCAGACGGCCTGGCCGTTCCTGACGGGTCTGCTGATCGGCTGGGCGGTGACGCGCGCCTGGCGGCGCCCCGCCGCCCTCGCGGGCACCGGCGTCGGCGTCTGGCTGGTGACCGTCGCCGCCGGCATGATCCTGCGCGTCATCGCCGGTCAGGGAACCGCGGTCACCTTCATCCTGATCTCGCTCCTCTTCCTCGGGCTGTTCATGCTCGGGTGGCGCGCCGTGGCCCGCCGACGCATGGCGTGAATCCCGTCGCGGGACGCCGGAGACGTGCCGCGCGACGGGGTACGGGCCGGGTCCCCGGACCTTGGTCCCGGCCCGGGAGACGCGTCATTCGAAGAGGGACGGGTCTCCGGCGCCCACCCGGAGGATCTCGGGCTCCGCCTGGGAGAAATCGATCACCGTCGTCGGCACGGCGCCGCACTCCCCCGAGTCGACGACGGCGTCCACCATGTGATCGAGTCTTTCCTTGATCTCCCAGCCCTGGGTCATGGCCTCGTTCTCCCCGGGCAGGAGAAGGGTGCTCGACAGCAGCGGTTCACCGAGTTCGGTCAGCAGCGCCTGGGCCACGGTGTGGTCGGGGATCCGGACGCCGACGGTCTTCTTCTTCGGATGCAGCAGCCGCCGCGGCACCTCCTTCGTCGCGGGCAGGATGAAGGTGTAGCGGCCGGGCGTCGCCGCCTTGATCGACCGGAACAGCGCGTTGCTGATCTGGACGAACTGGCCGAGCTGCGCGAAGTCCCGGCAGACGAGAGTGAAGTGGTGACTGCTGTCGAGGTGCCGGATCTCCCTGATCCGGTCGATACCGTCCTTGTTGCCCAGACGGCACCCGAGCGCGAAGCACGAATCCGTCGGATAGACGATCAACCCGTCCGCGCGGAGCAGGTCCACCACCTGCCGGAGCGCCCGAGGTTGCGGATTGTCCGGATGCACATCAAAGTACCTGGCCACCGACCACAGCTTAGGAGCCCGCGCACGCGAGCCGCCAACGGACTTCCGGTCGGCTTCTAATCTGACCGGAAGGAGGCGAACCATGGCACCCATCCCCAGCAGCCCCGAAACGGTGTTCACCTACGGCGCGCCACAGCTCAAGTTCGGCTCGGGCGCGTCCGCCGAGATCGGGTACGACCTGGCCCAGTACGGCGCGCGCCGCGTTCTGATCGTCACCGATCCGGGCGTCGCGGCGACCGGCGCGCCGCAGCGGATCGCGGACCAGATGAAGCCGTACGGGGTCGAGGCGGAGGTGTTCGACGGCGTGCGCGTCGAACCCACCGACGCCGGTCTCCGCGAGGCCGTCGAGCGGGCACGCGACTCCGGCCCCTGGGACGCGTACGTCGCGGTCGGCGGCGGATCGAGCATCGACACCGCGAAGGCCATCAACCTGCTGACGACCAACGACGGCGAACTGGCGGACTATCTCAATCCGCCCGTCGGCGCCGGGCGGGCTCCGGCCAGGCCGCTGCTGCCCCTGATCGCCGTCCCCACGACGACCGGTACCGGTGCCGAGAGCACGACGGTCTGCGTGCTCGACGTGCTCGCGTTGAAGGTCAAGACCGGTATCAGCCATCCCCGGCTACGGCCCGCCCTCGCGGTGGTCGACCCGGATCTGACGAGGACCCAGCCGGCGGGCGTCACCGCGTCGGCGGGCATGGACATCGTCTGTCACGCCCTGGAGAGCTACACGGCCAAGCCGTACACCTCCTTCGAGCGGAAGTCCCCCGAGCAGCGGGTGCCGTACTGCGGCGCCAACCCGGTCGCAGACATGTGGTCCGAACGCGCGCTGAGCCTGATCGCCCGGTCGTTCCGGGCCGCCGTACGCGACGGTGACGACACCGAGGCCCGTGCCGACATGGCGCTGGCCGCCACGTTCGCCGGTCTCGGGTTCGGCAACGCGGGCGTCCACATCCCGCACGCCGGCGCCTATCCGATCGCCGGCCGGGTCAGGGAGTTCCGCCCGGCCGGTTATCGGGCGGAGGAGCCGCTGGTCCCGCACGGCATGGCGGTGGCGCTGACGGCACCGGAGGCGTTCCGGTTCACCTTCGAGGCCTGCCCGGACCGGCACATACGCGCGGCCGAGCTGCTCGCCCCGGGCATGGAACCGCCCCGCGACGCGGCCGAACATCTGCCACGGGCGTTGCTGAGCCTCATGCGGGACATCCGGATGCCCGACGGGATCGGCGAGGTCGGTTACACCGGCGCCGACGTGCCCGCCCTCGTCGACGGCGCCGTCAAACAGCGCCGGCTCCTGGACATGTCACCCCGCCCGGTGACCGAGGAGGACCTCGCGGGGATCTTCACCCGTTCCCTGAGCCTGTGGTGACGCCCGCGGGGCCGCCGACGCGATGAAGGGCCATCCGCCCGGCGGCGTCGCACCGGGCATCGGCTCGATGACCGACCGGAGCGACGGTCGCCGGTCCGGGCATCCGATCGATCACGACACCGCGCCGAACCCCCCGGTGGATCAGCCGCAGCGGTACAGCAGCTGCTCGGGAGTACGGCCGATCATGTCCGCGAGCAGGCCGACCAGCTGGGTCTGCGGGTCGGCGCCCTTCGCGGTCACCGTGGCGCCCGGGTCCGCGGCCCCGTAGGCGGAGGCCGGGACCGGCACGCACGTCCGGCGCACCCAGTCCGCGATCGCCGCGACCGGAGTCCCGTTGGCGCCGATCCCCGGGCCGCCCGCCTGGCCGGAGAGGACCACGAAGTGCACGTCCCCGTCGCTCACCATCCGCTGGAACCGTCGCAGGGAGGGGAACGGCGTGTTCCCGGTGAATCCCCCCATCGGGAGCGCTGGGGCGCCCGCGCGGACGATGGCCGGCGCCGCCATCCTCCAGTCGACGCTCGCGAACAGGTACCGTGCTCCGTCCCGGTGCCGCCGCAGGTACTCCAGCATGCTCCGCTGCTGGTCGGTGAACTTGCTGGAGCCACCGCCGAAGGCGAACCCGAACATGGCGCTGAGCTGGTTCGGCCCCTGGGAACCGGACGGGCCGCCGCCGGAGGGGGAACCGCCCTGACCGCGGGAGGGACTCGTGGCGCCCATGCCGAAGACCGCGCCCAGTTCGGCCCGGATCCCGGCGGATCCGGTGGCGGCCTGAACGGGCCCGATCGCCCCCTCGGAATTGACCTTGGCTCCGGGTTCGAGGACCGATGAGACCCACGCGACGGGGCCCAGCAGAAGTGTCAGGACCACCACGGCGGCCGCGATCGCCGCGGGTCGCCGCGTGGACGAGGAGGACCGGCGGAGCAGGGCCAGGACCGCCAGCGCTCCGGCGCCGAGCACGATCAGGCTGGGCCCCAGCCAGGATCGGAACGAGGGGAACCGCCAGGCGATCCACGCCGCCCAGGCTACGCTCAAGGCGATCGACGCGGGAAGCGCCGCCGCCCGCCGTCCTCCCTCACGGAACGCCGTCCAGAAGGCCACGGTGCCCGCACCCGACAGCGCGGCCAGGCTCACCGCGACGACCCCCAGGTAGTACATGTGGCCGTCGAGGCTGCCCAGGCTGAAGAGCAGGAAGAACGTCAGGAACCAGGTGCCCCACAGCAGGTGGCCGGCGCGCAGCCGATCGGTGCGCGGCGTGCCACGGCGCCACGCGACGCCCAGCACGAGCGCGAGCAGCCCCATGGGGTACAGCCAGCCGGTCTGGGAGGCGATGGCGGAACCGACCATCTTGCCGTGATCATTGCGGTTTCGTTCGTGCAAGGCGCGGAACAGGACCTTCTCGGCCGCCGCCGCGGTGCCCGGCCGCATGCCGGCGCCGGTTCCCGGAGGCAGCTGGGACGGGTCGCTCGGCAGCTTCGGATGCTGCGGCACGCCGCCCAGGTGGGAGCCGCCGAAGCGGTCGAGGAAGTTGTAGCCGACGATCATGCCGACCGCCGAGTTGTTCGTGGTGCCGTCGACGTACGGCCGGTGGGCGGCCGGGGTGAGCGTCACCAGGACGGCCCAGCTCGCGGAGACCGCCACCGTCACGACCCCGGCCAGGGCCAGGTGCCGCAGGCGTCGGCGCAACACCGGCGGTGCGGCGATCAGATAGGTCAGGCCGAAGGCGGGCAGGACGGCCCAGGCCTCCAGCATCTTGGCCTGGAACGCCACGCCGACCCAGAACCCGGACCACAGCAGGGGCCGCAGCCGGCCGCTCAGCACGGCTCGCTGGCAGGCCTCGGCGGCCAGCAGGAGAAGGAGGGTCAGCGCGGCGTCCTCGGCGGGTGCCCCGAAGACGCCCACCGTCACCGGCGTCAGGGTGAAGGCCCCTGCCGCCAGCAGCCCGGCCGGGACCCCTGCCCACACCCTCACCAGGCGGTAGAGGACCAGGACGCACAGCACTCCCTCGATCACCTGGGGCAGTTGCAGGACCCAGGGGTGGAAGCCGAACAGCTTCGCCAGGACCGCCTGCGGCCACAGGAACCCCGGTATCTTGTCGAGGGTCACCGAGTGGCCGGGATCTGCCGCGCCGAACAGGAATCCCTGCCAGCTGCTCGTCATCCCCCGGACCACGCCCGCGAGGTAGGCGTTGTAGCCGGTCTGCGGAAGCCGCCCGGCGAACAGGACGAAGGCGACGAACGCGATTCCCAGCAGCGCCGGGCGCGCGTAGCGTGGCTGGTCGCCGGGTGAACGCCATGGCAGTCTCCGACGTGCCGGAGGGGTCTCGGTGGAGTCCGCCGCTTCGGCGGTCCGCTCGGTCGGGCTGTGTACCATGCCGCCACCTGTTCGACGATTCCGGCTATGTGGATCGGCTGCGACCGTTCCAGCGGGCCCTATACAAGTTCCATATTCGGCGTCCGGCTCCGCTACGAGGACGGGAACTGCGGCGTGCCGTACTCCGCGAACCAGCCGGCGATCCTCCCGCGGTCCGTGGTCCGGGCGAGGGAGAGGACGAGCAGCAGCCGTGCCTTGTGCGGGTGCAGGTCGCCGGCGCCGATGACGGTGTCCCACGCCGCCGGATGGACGGCTCCGGATCCCCCGTTCCCCGCCGCGACGAACACCGTGTCCCCGCGCAGCAGTTCCACGGCGGCGGCCTTCTGCGCACGGGACGGCGTGCCGGCGAGGACGATGCCGTGTACTCCCGCCGCGGCGACGGCGGTGAGCGCCTCCGCGCCGGCCGCCGTGTACCCCGGGACGATCTCGACGCGCGGCAGCCGGCCGGCGTCGACGCGGGCCAGGTCGAAGGGGGTGGCCCAGCGCGGCCCGCCCCGATGCTGGATCCGCGCCGGCGCCCGGTGCAGCCGGATCCGCGCGGCGTCCACCGTGCCGAGCCGCCCGAACTCCGGTGACTGGAACGCGTGCAGCCGCGTGGTGTCGGTCTTCACCGTGTCACGTGCGGCCAGGATCGTGTCGTTCAGCAGGACCACCGTGCCGAAGTCCGCGGTCCGCCCGCTCGCCGCCAGCACGATGGCGTTGTACAGATTCGGCGGCCCGTCGGAGCCGATGACCGTCCAGGGCCGCATGGCCCCGGTGACCACGACCGGTTTGGGGCTGCGCACCGTCAGGTCGAGCCAGTACGCCGCCTCGGCCAGTTCGTTGGTCCCGCAGGTCACCACCGCCGCGTCGGCGTCCGCGAGCCGGGCGTCGACGAGACGCGACAGCTCGTACAGGCCCCGGAGGGTCCGGTGCGCGGCGCCGGACTCGGCCGTCGCCACGTCGGCGATCCCGTCCACCTCCGGGCGCAGCGAGCCGACCAGTTCGGTGACGGGCAGCGCGCCGGAGCGGTAGGCGTCGAACGCCACCCGGCTCTCCGAGACCCCGGCGATGGTGCCGCGGGCGCCGACGACGACCACCCGCGGCAGTGTCATGTCGGCTCCGCCATCGCGACGGCGATCCGCCGCGGGCCCTCGTACGGCTCGCGGCCGTGCGCGGCCAGCATGTTGTCGACCACCAGTACGTCGTCCCGCTCCCAGTCGAACCGTACGGACGCCGCGCGGTAGCGGTCGCGCAGGTGCTCCAGCACCTCGTCGGGGATCCGCCCGCCGTCGCCGTAGTAGGTGTTGGCCGGCAGGCCCTCCTCGCCGTACATGGCGAGCAGTCCCTCCCGCACGTCGGGGTCGAGGGTGCTGACGTGGAAGAACGTCACGTGGTTGAACCAGACGGCCTCCCCGGTGACCGGGTGGACGTGGACGGCGTCACGCACGGCCGTCGTACGGAGCCCGTCCCCGGGCAGCCAGTCGACGGCGATCCCGCGTTGCGCGCAGTAGGCGGCGACGGTGTCGCGGTCCGCCGAGCCGAACACCTGCTGCCAGGGCAGGCCGGCGCCGCCGTGGAAGTTGCGGACCACCATCCACCGGCGGCGTTCGAACTCCGCCCGCACGGACGGATCGATCGACCGGTGGATCTCCCGGACGTCCGCCAGGGGCGTCGCCCCCAGCCGCGTCGGCGGCTCGACGCAGTGGAAGTACAGGGTGCGCGGCCAGGTCGCCTGGTAGGAGTTCTCGTTGTGCAGGAAGATCTCCTCTTGCCGCGGGTAGTCGGTCGAGGTGTAGACGTTCCCCTTGATCGCGGTGCGCGGCGAGGAGCGTTCGGTGTAGGACAGCGGCGTTGATCCGGACAGTGACCGGACCACCTCCTCCAGGCCGTCCGTGCCCCCCACCTCGAAACCCCGCAGCAGGACGCCGCCGTGCTCGGTGAGCGCGCGCCGGATGCGTTCCCGGTGCTCTGCGGCGAACTTCCGCAGGTCGGCGTCCCCGTCGAACCGCAGGGGTAGCGGCATGACCCGCTCTCCTCAATCCGACATCGCGACCAGCACCCGCCGGTCGCCGGAGTAGGGCCGTCGTCCGTGCCCGACCAGCACGTTGTCGATGAGCAGCAGGTCGCCCGCGGTCCAGTCCACGTCCACCGCCTCGGCCAGGCCCCTGTCCCGCACCTGGATGACGTACTCGGCGGGGATCGGCGTCCCATCCGCGAACGTCACCGACTGCGGGAGCTCCTCCTCGGGCAGGATCTGGGCGAGCGCGGCGGCGGTCTCGTCACCGAGCGTCGCCTGATGCCACTGGTCCGACTGGTTGAACCACACCTCGGTACCGGTGACCGGGTGCCGGGTCGTCGCGGAACGGACCTGGCTCACCCGGAGCGAGCCGTCCGAACGCCACTCCCACGTCGCCTTCGTACCGTCGAGGTAGGCCTCCACGTCCTCGCGCCGGTCCGTTTCGAAGGTGTCCTGCCAGCTCTTGCCGAGTCCGTAGCCGTCGTGGAGGTTCTGCGTGTAGCGGACGCCCTGCTCGAACGCCGCGCGGACCTCGGGGTCCAGGGCGTTCAGCCACCGGGAACCGTCGACCACCGGCGTCGCGCCGCCGCTCGCCGGGGCACGCTCGCAGAAGAAGAGCAGCCGGGCCGGCCAGCGATGCGAGTAGGACAGCTCGTTGTGCATCGAGATGGTGAACTCGGCCGGGTACTCGGTGGACGTGTAGATGTTGTCCCCGACCTTGCTGCGCGGCGAGTTGCCGTGCACATAGGCGAGCCGGTCCGGGAGAACCCGCTCCATGACGGCCTCCAGGTCCCCGGCGGACAGGTTGAATCCGCGAAAGACCAGTGCCTTCTCCTCCGTCAGCAACTCCCGGAGCCGGTCGGCGTCATCGAGATACTCGATGAGACCGGTCGGCTTTGGCTCGACCCCGATGCTGTTCGGCGTCATCTCCAGCGGCATCCAGTTCTGACCGTCGTACACGGCACCCTCCGAGGACCATGGACTGACGGCACTGTGACCGGGCTCTCTATAGAGTTTCAATATCGCGGGCGGCGCGGTCACTCGCGCGGCCCGACGACGTCGATGGCCCGCGCGCGGGAGCCGATCCACGCCGGTACCAGAGCGGAGACCAGTGCGATCAGCGCGCACGCCAGGGTGATGCCGATGACGGGAGACCACGGCATCGTGATCAGCGCCTCTCCGGAGAGCCTGCGCAGCGCGGCCCACTGACCGGCGAGGGTGAGCACCGCGACGCCGAGGGCCAGCACCGCGCCGACCATGACGGCCAGCACCGATTCGCCGGCGACGACGCCGAGGACCTGGCGTGGCGTGGCACCCGACAGCCTCAGCAGCGCCTGGTCGCGGGCCCGGTCCATGGTGACCATGGCCAGCGTGTTCGCGATCGCGATGCCGCAGTAGACCAGCGCGATGCCCAGGACGACCAGCATCCCCAGGCGGGTGTTCCGCCCGTGCCCGCGGTTCGCCGCCTCGACCCAGGCCCGGGCGGTGACGACGTCGGCGCCGAGTCCCCGCGTCGCCGCGCGCAGCGCGGTGGTCACGGCGGCCCGGTCCGCGCCGGGCCGCAGCCGCACGTCCAGGCGCTGCGGACCGGTGTTCCCGGCGTACCGGCCGGTCAGGAAGGCGCCGGTGCCGTCGATCCCGGACCGCAGGACGGCCGCGATCCGCAGCCGGGCCGTGGCGCCGCCGGCGAGCCGGACGGTCACGCGGTCGCCGAGCCGGGCCTCCAGGTCCTGGTCCACGACCATCGAGTCGTCCCGCAGGTCCGCGAGGGAGCCGCTGACGACCTCATAGTGGCTCATCCGCGTCAGTTCGGCCGGGTCGACCGCCTGGGCGGGAACGCTCCGCGAAGCGCCGCCGTCCCGCCGTACGGACACGGTGATCGGCGCGGAGGCGGCGACGTCCACCCCGCCGACCGCCCGCACCCGGTCGGCGACGACGCGGCTGAGCTGGTCGCCACCCGTGGGCAGGACCAGGTAGTCCGCGCCGACCCGGTGGCGGAGTTCGGCGGTCTTGTCCGCGTCGACGGTGGCGGTGGCCCCCAGCAGCGACGCGGCCATCCCCACCGTGACCAGGACCGGCGCGGCCGTCGCCGCGGTCGAGCGCACGGCCGTCAGCGCGCCGGCCCGCACGACCATGCCACAGGCCCCTCTCATGCGGCCGAGGGGCCAGGTCAGCAGGCGCGCGAACGGGGGGACGACGAGAGGAGCGAGGAGGGCCACGCCCGCGATGAGCAGCATGATGGTGGGCGTGTACCCCTTGCGGTTGCCGGCCGCCGCGGGGTCCGACACCACCTGGTCGATCATGGTGGCCAGCCCCGCCCCGAGGGCCGCCAGGCCGAAGACCCACCGGCCGCCCGTCATCACGTTCCGGTCGACGACCGCCTCCCGCAGGGCCTCCAGGGCGTGCACCCTGCCGGCCCTGCGGGAGGCGGCCCACACGCCGAACAGCGCGACGAGCATGCCGGTGCCGAAGGCGATGACGAGCGGCCAGCGGGACGTGGTGACCGCGAACCCCGCGGGGGCGAGTCCATGGGAGACCAGCCAGTGCGCCAGCAGCCGCGCGCCGGGCGGCGCGAGCACGCATCCGGCGACGGAGGCGATGAGGCCGATCAGCAGCGCCTCGCCGAGCAGCATCCGGCGGACCTGGCGGGGGGTCGCGCCGACCATGCGCAGCAGCGCCAGTTCCCGTCGCCTGCGTGCGACCGCGAACGCGAAGGTCGAGGCGACGATGAAGATGGCGACGAAGCCGGCCACGCCCGCGGCGATGCCCAGCAGGATCTGGGTGTCGCCGAGCGTGTCGCGCGCGCCGTCGGCGCCGGCCTCGGCCCGCCCCCGGTCGGCGCCGTCGAGCACCTCCGCCCGGTCACCGACGGCGGCGCGGACCGCGGCCGGTGATCCGTCCACGGCCAGGGCGTCCACCCGGGGCGACAGCGCGGCCGCCTCCGCGTCGGTGAAGAAGACGGCATGGTCGGAGCCGGCGGGTGTGGTCACGCCGGCGACCAGGTAGGAGCGTTCACGCGTGGCGGTCAGTACGGTCACCCGCGCACCGGGCCGGACGCCACCGTCCCCGACGACGATCTCCCCGGCGGTGCGCGGCGCGTGTCCCGCCACCAGCCGGTGGCCGCCGATTCCCGCCATCGACCATGGGCGGCCCGTCCGGCTCGGACCGCCGCCGGGCAGGTAGACGTAGAAGTCCCGGTCCGGGATGACGCGGGCGACGGCGGAGACGTCGGAGATGAGCCGCGCGGAGACGCCGTCCTGCCGGTCGGCGGCCCGGGGGCGTACGACGACCGGCGCGTGCGCGTACCGCTGCACGGTCCTGGCGACCGGGGCGTGGAAGGTCGCGGCGAGCACGAGGTTCATCGCCCCGCTCATCGCGACGCCGAGCGTGAGGGCGATCAGCGTCCCGGCGAACGCCGGCCACCGGGACCTGAGCGTGTGCAGGGCGACGCTCAGCATGATGTCTCCAGACGGGTCATGCGCGCCGCCACCACGTCCGGGGTCGGTGCGGCGAGCGTGTCGGCGACCGCTCCGTCCGCGAGGAAGACGACGGCGTCGGCGTACGAGGCGGCCAGCGGGTCGTGGGTGACCATCACGATCGTCTGGCCCCGGTGCTCGACCAGGCCACGGAGCATCGTCAGCACGTTGCGGGAGGTGGTGGTGTCGAGCGCGCCGGTCGGCTCGTCGGCGAAGATGACGGCGGGGCGGGTGACCAGGGCCCGGGCGATCGCCACCCGCTGCTGCTGGCCGCCGGACATCTCCCCCGGCCGATGATGCGCCCGGTCGGCCAGTCCGACCTCGGCGAGCGCGTCCTGGATCTCCGCACGGCCGGGCCTGCGCCCGGCCAGCCGCAGCGGCAGTCCGACGTTCTGCTCCGCGGTCAACGAGGGAAGCAGGTTGAACGCCTGGAAGACGAAGCCGATCCGGTCGCGTCGTAGCCTGGTCAGCGCGGTCTCGCCGAGCCCGGCGAGGTCGACGTCGCCGATGGTGACGGTGCCCGTGGTCGGCCGGTCGAGCCCGGCCGCGCACTGCAGCAGTGTCGACTTGCCCGACCCGGACGGCCCCATCACCGCGGTGAGCGAGGCGGGAGGGAACGCCAGGGTCACGTCGCGAAGGGCGATGACCTCGTTCGGCGGCGACCCGTGGACCTTGCCCACCGAGGACAGGCGAATCGTTTCGTCCATGCCGCCCAGTCAAGCCCGCCGGCGCGGGCGGGCGCATCGCCCCCAGGGATACCTTCGGTGGTAGTGCCAGGCCTACCATGACGCCCCCTGCTCAGAGGATGGGCGGGCCGCCACCGCGGGCCGTAGAGTTCCGGAACGTGCGACCGACGCGATCCTCGACGGCCTGGCAGGCGCTGACACGGCGAGGATTCCTGCTGTCCGCCTGGCCTTGGCGGTCGATCGCCTATCTCGTCACCGGTGTTCCGATCGGCGCGGGGGTCTTCGTGCTCGGCACCGGCCTCTTCGTGATCGGTTCGGCCACCGCGGTCGTACTGGTCGGCATTCCGCTGCTGGCCCTCCTGGGCCTGTCGGGCATCCCGCTGGCCGCCGTGGAGCGGCGGCGGTTACGGCTCGTGGATCCGGAGACACCGGTCCGCGGGGTCCACCGGGAGCGCGTGAATCTGTTCGCCCGATACGGCGAGCAGGCCACCTGGCGGGAACTCTCCTACGCCGTGGTGTTCGGGCTGCTGCTGTGGCCGCTGGACCTGGCCGCCGTGGTGCTGGGCCTGTCCGTTCCGCTGGGAGTGCTCGGAGCGCCGCTGCTGCTGGCGCTGATCGGCAGGCACGGCCAGGTGAAGATCCTGAAATCCTGGACCGTCTCGACGTCCACCGACGCCTGGGCGCTCGTCCCGATCGGGGCGCTGATGCTGGTGGTGGCGCTGTACGGGCTGACCGTGGTCGCCGGGGCACGCGCGGCGATCGCGCGGGTCCTCCTCGTTCCTCGCGAGGACGAGCTCACTGCGCGGCTCGTCGACGTGTCGCGTTCGCGCGCCCGGCTGGTCGACGCCTTCGACGTCGAGCGGCGGCGGATCGAACGCGACCTGCACGACGGCGCGCAGCAGCGGCTCGTCGCGCTCACGCTGACGCTCGGGCTGGCGCGCATGGCCGAGGGCGAGGAGGCCGCCGCCCTCCTCGCCCAGGCGCATGACGAGTCGAAGCGGGCCCTGGACGAACTCCGGGCGCTCGTCCGCGGCGTCCACCCGCAGATCCTGACGGATCGGGGGCTGCCCGCCGCCGTCACCGAACTCGCCGGGCGGTCTCCGCTGCCGGTCGACTTGGACTTCGACCTGCCCGGCCGGTTGCCGGGCCAGATCGAGACGGCGGCCTACTTCGTCGTCAGCGAGGCGCTGTCCAACGTCGCCAAGCACAGCGGCGCCGGGCGCGCCGCCGTGACGGGCCGGGTGGATGCTGGCCGGCTGGTCCTGGAGATCTGGGATGATGGCGTCGGCGGCGCGGATTCGGGCGGGGGCACCGGCCTGACCGGGCTGGCCGACCGGATCTCGGTGGTCGACGGCAGGCTGGCGCTGTCGAGTCCGCCGGGCGGGCCTACCGTGATCCACGTGGAGATACCGTGCACTCGACTCGACCGCTCCGGATAGTCCTGGCCGAGGACGGCGTGCTCTTACAAGCCGGCCTGACCCGGTTGCTGAGCCACGTCGGGCACGAGGTGCCGGCCGCCGTGAGTGACGCCGAGGCGCTGATCACCGCTGTGCGGGAGCACCGTCCCGACCTCGTGATCACCGATGTGCGGATGCCGCCCGGGTTCAGCGACGAAGGGCTGCGCGCGGCCGTCGCGCTCCGTGCCGCCGACCCCGGCCTGCCGGTGCTCGTGCTCAGCCAGTACGTGGAGCAGACCTACGCCGCCGAGCTGATCGACTCGGCCGACGGCCGCGGCGTCGGCTACCTGCTCAAGGACCGGATCGGTGACATCGAGGAGTTCATCGCCGCCATCGACCGGGTCGCCGGCGGCGGTACGGTCGTCGATCCGGAGGTCGTGCGCCGGCTACTGCGGCGGCGCGCCCCGGTGAGCCTGCTGACCGCTCGCGAGCAGGAGGTCCTGGCGCTGATGGCCGAGGGTCGTTCGAACATCGCGATCGCCCGGGCTCTCACGATCACCGAGGCCTCGGTCGCCAAACACATCCGCAGCATCTTTGTCAAGCTTGATCTGCCACCGTCGGACACCGACCACCGCCGGGTCCTGGCCGTCCTGGCGTATCTCCGCGGCTGAGACGACCCCCTATCCATTCCGTGGTCGAATCAACACTTGATATCTGTCCGAATCCGGCCAACCCTGAAACGACCATAGACGCCCAGGGACGAACTTTGCTCAAATCATGCTGACTTGGGGATGACTAGTAGTGAGCATGAAGATTTTCAGGGGAATCCGCTGTTCAGCGACGAACCGGGTGACTGCGCGATCACATACCGTCGCGTAAACTTCAGGCGAAACGGGGAACCAACGCGTGGAATTCCGTATTCTCGGCCCGATCGAAGCCCGCTTGAACGGGAAATCAATCGCCCTCGACGGCACCAAACAACAGACGATGCTCGCAGCTCTATTAATGGCTCGCGGACGGCTTATCTCGGACGACCGGCTGAGTCAGCTGCTCTGGGGGGACAATCCGCCGTCCACTGCCAGCGCGCAGATCTACACCTACGCGTCCCGGCTGCGAAAGTGCCTCGGCGACGAGGTCACCATCGTGCGCCGGTCACCGGGATACACGATGAGCATTGGATCGTCCCGGATCGACCAGGATGACTTCCTCCGGCTGGCCAGGTCCGGTGCCAGGAATCTTCAGAAGGAGCGCTTCTCCGAAGCGGCGAGGGAGCTTCGCGGGGCCCTGTCGCTGTGGCGCGGACCGGCCCTGGCCAACACCACGGAGCACCTCCTGATGGCCGAGTCATCCCGGCTGGAGGAGGCCCGGATGAGCGCGCTGGAGGACCGGATCGAGGCGGACCTCGCGCTCGGCCAGCACCTGCAGCTCGTGTCCGAGCTGCGCGGCCTCGTCGCGGAGTACCCGCTGCGCGAGAAGATCCGGTCGCAGCTGATGATCGTGCTTTACCAGACCGGGCGTCAGGCGGACGCACTCGAGGTGTTCCACGAAGGACGGCGCCTGCTCGCCGAGGAGCTGGGCGTCGATCCCTCCGCCGAGCTGCGCGGCACCTACCAGTCCATTCTCGCGGCCGACCCGGCGCTGGCGGCGCGCGCCGAGCGGCACCGGACGCCGCCCGTGATCACGCTCCCGCGCTCGGCCATGCTGCCACCGAACGTCATCGACTTCACCGGCCGTTCGGAGCATCTGCGCCGCCTGAGCGAGCTGCTCTCGGCCCGGCAGGACGCCGACGTCTGGCCGCCGACGACCTTCCTGATCTCCGGAATGGCGGGGGTGGGGAAGTCCGCGCTGGCGATACGCGCCGCCTACGCCCAGACGGCCTCCTTCCCCGACGGGCGGCTGTACGTCGACCTCGGCGGCACCGATCGCCGGCCGTTAGGACCCGCCGACGCCCTGCTGATCCTGCTCCGGGCGATCGGAGTCGACGATACGGAGATACCACCGGATCTGGACCAGCGGACGCAGTTCTATCGGAGCATGCTCGCCGGTCTGCGCGTACTGATCCTGCTCGACAACGCATCCGATGATCAACAGATCCGCCCGCTTCTCCCCTGGGGAAATGAAAGCCGTGTCATCATAACGAGCCGCCGGAACATCGCGTCACTTGAAGGCGTTCATCTGACCACGCTGGACGTTTTCAATCCGGTCGAGGCAATGGAAATGCTGACCCGGCTGATCGGCCCCCGGCGAGTGGCCACGGAAAAAGACCAGGCGCGAAAATTGGTGGAGCTCTGCGGCTACCTGCCGGTTGCCATTCGTGCCGCCGGGACACGCTTGATCACGAAGCCGCACTGGTCACTGTCGCAGCTCGTCGCTCGGATGAGCGATCCGGTTCGCCGACTCGACGAACTCAGGCTCGGTCATCTGGATGTGCGCGCCCGCATCAAACGTAGCTTCATGGAACTGCCGGAACGGGAACGCCACGCCCTGTGTTCGCTCAGTCTCATCGAATCACCGGATTTCTCGGCGCACACCGCGGGCGAGGTCCTGGGGCTGCCGTACGAAGAGGCCGAAGAACTCGTCGAGAGGCACGTCGACGCCCGGCTGCTGACCGCCAACTTCGTCGATGAGGCCGGCCACCCCCTCTACCGGATCCATGAGCTGGTCCGGATGTTCGCCCTGGAGGCCGGGGACGACGCGAAGGTCGATGTCCGTCCCTGACCTGGGAACGCCCGGTCCGGGTGATCGATCACCCGGACCGGGCGTTCAGCCGTTCGGCGCGCACCGCGGGGCTCAGGACGGCGAGCGCGGCGACCCCTGCCATGAGGCCGCCCAGGCCGAGGACGGTGGCTGTCACGCCCTGCGCGTCGAGGAGGTAACCGACCAGGAGAACGCCCAGCGACGTGGCGCCCGATCCCAGGAGGTCCATGACACTGTTGACCCGTCCCTGCATCGCGTCCGGCGTGGACCGCACCTGGTAGACGCCGCCGGCCACGTTGAACACCCCTCCGACGAACGACACGGCCGCGAAGAGGACACCGAGGGCGAGCGGCTGGCGAAGGACCGCCACGAGAGGGGTCAGTGCCGCCCAGGCGATGTTGCCGCCGATGACGATGGCCGGCACGCTCACGCGCCGGAGCCACCAGTTGCCGCTCAGCGCGCCCAGCATCCCGCCGGCGCCTCGCGCCGCGACGACCAGCGCCACCGCCGTCTCGGACCCGCCCCGCCGATGCATGATCACCAACATGGCCAGGCCCAGCCCGTTGAGCACGAGGTTGCTCCCGGCGATCAGCCCCATCACGGTCCGCAGGAACCGTTGCCGCCACACCCAGATCAGCGCCTCCCGCATCGCGGGCAGTACCGCCCGCCGCGCCGCGGGGCGCCCGGCCTGAAAGTCCTTCCTGATGAAGAGGAGCCCGAGCAGCGCGAACACGTGGCTGAACGCGGTGAAGGCCAGCGGTGTCCACCGGGTCAGGCCGAACAGCAGGCTTCCGACGGGCTGGCCGAGCAGTCCCGCGGCGCGGCCACGCGCCTCGTTCCGCGCCAGCGCGGCCGACAACTGACCGGGTGGGACCAGGTTGCGGACGCCGCCGCGCTCGGCGAGCCGGTAGAGGATCGTCAGGCTGCTCTCGGCGAACGCGGCGGCCATGAGGTGGGGCAGCCACAGGTGGCCGAGGGCCACCGCGACGGCGACGCTCGCGAGCGCCATCGCACCGCCCGCGTTGCACGCGATCATCAGCCGCCGCCGGTCCCACCGGTCGACGAGCACCCCGGCGGGAAGCTGGACCAGCAGGCTCGGTAACTGCGCGGCGAAGCCCACCAGCCCGGCGGAACCGGCCGAGCCCGTGCTCCACAGGACCAGGAGCGGGTAGGCGATCGCGCTGACGCGGGTACCGAGCAGCGCCATGCCCGCGCCGCTCCACAGAAGCAGGAAGTCGCGGTTGCGGCGCAGCGGCGGTTCCCGTTCGTGAAGCGGGACGGAGCTTTCGGCGACACTCATCCGAGGCACCACTCGAGCACCGCCATGGCGCTGTGCATCTTGTTCTCCGCCTGGTCGAAGGCGATGCTGCGCGGTCCATCGAGCACGTCGGCGGTGACCTCCTCCCCTCGGTGCGCGGGCAGGTCGTGCATGAACACCGCCTTGGGACCGTCCGCCCACAGCCGGGCGGTCACCTGGAACGGCGCGAACACGGATCGCCAGTCCGGATCGGGTTTGCTGGTGCCCGTGGTCTGCCAGCGAGTGGTGTAGACGACGTCGACGTCGGCCGGGATCGCATCCATGTGGTGGTGTTCGCGCAGCACCGAGCCGTACGACGCCGCCAGTGCCTCGGCGCGCTCGCGGACGCCGGCGGCGAGGCCGTAACCGGGAGGCGTGCGCAGCTCGAGTTCGGTGCCGGCGAACCGCGGCAGCGCCAGCGCCAGGGCGGCGGCCGTGTTGTTGCCCTCCCCCACGTACAGGACCCGCAGGCCCTCGATCCGCCCGAAGTGGCACAGCAGCGTTGTCAGGTCGGTGAGCGCCTGCGTGGGGTGCTCGTCCGCGCTCATCGCGTTGATGACCGCCATCCGGTCCTGCGCGGCCCACTCGCGCATCTCGGCCGGATCGCCGGCCGTCCGCGCGACGAGCGCGTCCAGCATCCGCGAGAGCACGCGGCCGGTGTCCGCACCGGTCTCCCCGGTGTTGAGCTGCAGGTCACCTGGCCCGTACGCGATGATCCGCCCGCCCAGGCGGAGGGTTCCGGCGGAGAACGCGGTACGGGTGCGGGTGGAGGTCCTGGCGAAGTAGACGCCCACGACGGCGCCGGCGAGCGGGGTCGCGCCCGCCGCCCCGCCGCGCGCGAACCGTGCGCCGCGTTCGACGATGGCCCGCAGATCCTCGTCGCCGAGATCGTCGATCGAAATCAGATGGCGGCGGGTCATGGCCGTCTCCTCACTGCTCGCGGTCCTCGTCGGTCTCGACGGGAGCAAGTACGGCCGGCGCCGGCCCGGAGTCCCCGGCCCACGCCGCGGCGAGGCGCCCGCGGCCGAGGGCGCCGTCCTGGCGGCCGAGCACCGCCGTCAGGAACCGCACCACGGCCTTCCCGGAGTCGGCGTTGGTGAGCGCCACGAACCCGGTTCCGCCGCTCAGGCGGCTGATCGCCATGTTCCAGTAGCCGGCCGGCTCGCCGCCGTGGCCGAACTCCAGGTCCTCTCCGGTGTCGTCGACGATCGTGCCCAGCCCGTAGTAGTCACCGGGTTCGGCGGTGACGAGCCGGCGCGCGAGAGGGCGGGGCAGCAGGGCACCGGCCTCCCCGAGCAGCGAACGGCGCACCTCCTGGATGACCCTGGCGACGTCTCCCGCCGTGGTCCACAGCCCCGCCGCGGCCAGGTGCGCGCGGTTCCGCCACCCTCCTGGCAGCACCGTGCCGCGCGCGTCGTGACCGCGGGCGACCGGAAGGCCGGCGCGCAGGGGGAAGGAGGGGTCGAAGCTGCTGCCGGCCATGCCGAGCGGGTCGAGGACCAGCCGCCGGGCCAGGTCCGCGAAGGGCTCGCCCGTGAGGTCCTCCAGGACCTGCTGGAGGACCCAGTAGTGGGTGCTGCTCTTCCGGAACTCCGACCCGGGCGGCAGCTCGCGCCGCACTGGGGGGGTGGTGACCGGCGGGCGGCCGTTGAGGAGGTCGAGCAGGGTCGGCAGCGGCTCGCCGGGGCGGTATCCGACACTGCGGTGCCGGGCCAGGCCGGCCCGGTGGCCGAGCAGCTGCCGCGTGGTGACCACCCCCGGGGCGTCCGGGTCGCCCGCCAGGTGCCAGCGGGTGAGATACCGGTCGATGTCCTCGTCCAGGTCGATCCGGCCGTCCGCCACGAGCCGCAGCGTCGCCAAGGCCGTGACGTGCTTGCTGATCGATCCGGCCTGGAAGAGCGTGTCGGCGGTGACCGGGTCGGCGGCGCCGGCCTCCAGCACACCGAGCCCGTGCAGTTCGGCGACGGCTCCCTCCCGCAGGACGGCCACGCTGACGCCGGGCACGTGATGCTCGGCCATCACGGCGCGCAGTTCGTCCAGCGGCAGGCCGGGGGCGGCCTCGATGAGGGCGGCGACCTCCGCGAGCGGGCCCTCGCCGACGCCGCCGGGGCCGCCTCCGGCGGCGCGGTCCAGGAGCGTCGCCAGGAGGTCGGCGGGCACCTCGACCGTGCGGGCGGGCTCCGGCACGGCCGGGGCGGGCGTGTTCTCCTCGTCGACCGCGGCCGCCAGCTCGGCCAGGGTCTCGTGCTGGTACATGCGCCATACGGAGATGGTCAGCCCGGCCTGCCGGGCGGCGGCCAGCACCTTGATCATCAAGATGGAGTGCCCGCCGAGGTCGAAGAAGCGATCGTGGGCACCGACCTGTTCGACGCCGAGCGCCTCCGACCAGATGCCGGCGAGCAGACGCTCGGTGGGGGTCCTCGGCGGCACGTACGGGTGTTCGGAGCGGAGCGACCCGCGGTCGGGTGCCGGCAGTGCGGTGCGATCGAGTTTGCCGTTGGCGTTGAGCGGGATCGCCTCGATCACGATGAACGCCGACGGCACCATGTACTCCGGCAACCGCGTCCCACAATGCCCGGCCAGCTCCACCGCACCCGGCGGATCACCCGCATCCACCGGCACCACATACCCGACCAGCCGCCGATCCCCCGGCACCGCCTCATGCACCACCACCGCCGCATCCCGCACCCCCGGATGCGAAGCCAGCACCGCCCGCACCTCACCCGGCTCGACCCGATACCCCCGAATCTTCACCTGATCATCCACCCGCCCCACAAACTCCACACACCCATCACCCAACCGCCGCACCAGATCACCCGTCCGATACCACCGCGACCCCCCAGGCCCCGGAACAAACCGATCCGCCGTCAAATCCGGACGACCCACATACCCCCGCGCCACACCCACACCACCAACAAACAACTCCCCCACCACACCCACCGGAACAGGCTCCATCACCCCATCCAGCACAAACATCTCCATATTCGGCAACGGCCACCCAATCGGCACAACCTCCCGACCAACACCCCCACCCACCTCGAACACACACGTCCCCACCGACGCCTCCGTCGGCCCATACTCATTGATGAGCCGGCCGGGTCCGAGGATGTCCAGCGAGCGGCCGGCGACCTCGCCCCGCAGCGGCTCGCCCGCCACCACCAGGACCGCGGCCAGCGCGGCGGCCTGTTCGGTGGTGAGCTGCTCCGCGAGGAGATCCAGGTGGCCCGGTGTGAGCTTGATGAAGGAGAACGGTCCCGCCTCGGCGAGGTGAGGGCCGAGTTCGGTGAGTGGTGCGTCCTGCGGTACGACGTGGACCCGCTGACCGGACAGCAGCGGCGCCCACAGGTTCGGCACCACGAGGTCGAAGGCGACGGACGAGAACAGCGGCGCGCCGCCCGTACCTCGTGACGCCAGTTCGTCCACCGCCCACTGCACGTGGTTGACCAGGCTCCGGTGGGTGACCTCCACTCCCTTCGGCCGGCCCGTCGAACCGGACGTGAAGATCACGTAGGCGGGTGCGTCGGGATCGATCACCTGGTCGTCGGCGGCGACGGTGAGGCTCTCGCGGTCCAGCAGGACGCACGCGCGGTCGATGCGATCGGCGTACGCCGAGGTGGTCAGCACCGTCCGGGCGCCCGCGTCGTCCAGCATGGCGGCGATCCGCTCGGCCGGGTACGAGGGGTCGAGCGGCACGTACGCGGCGCCGGCCTTCCAGACCCCGAGCAGGCAGGCGAGAAGGTCGGGCCCACGGTCCAGCAGGACGCCCACCGTCGGGCCGGCGTCGCGGAGCCGGTGCGCGATCCGGCGGGCCCGGAGGTCGAGCGCGGCGTAGCCGAGCGCCGTGCCGTCGCACTCGACGGCGGTCGCCTCCGGGGTCCGGGCCGCCTGCGCGGCGAAGAGCGCGGGCACGGTGACGCCGTCGGGCCGGGGCACGGTGGTGGCGTTCCAGGCCGCCAGGCGTTCCCGTTCCCCCTCCGGCAGGTAGGTCGCGCGCGCGTCACCGTCCGCGTCGGCGGCCATGGCCTCCAGCACCGCGCGGTACATGCCGACGAGCCGGTCGGCGTCGGCCCGGTTCAGCGTGTGCGTGTCGGTGGTGAGGACCAGATGACCGGCGACCGCCGAGACGGCCAGCGCGAACTCGGTGGCGCCCTCGCCGAGGCTGGACTCGACGTCGACGAGGTCCGTGTCGACCTGGTGGAAGTCCTGGTAGCTGAAGCGCACCTGCACGAGCCGTTCGGTGCCCGCCTCACGCTGGATGACCGGCATCGGGTACCGCCGGTGCGGCCAGAACTCCGCCTCCTGGGCGAACACCCGCTGGACGAGCTCCCGCCAGGTACGGGCGCCGCGGTCGTAGGCGAACGGCAGCGTGTTGAGGTACATGCCGTAGACGCGGTCCGCGCCGAGCACCTCGGGACGGGCGCTGCAGACCAGGCCGGTGAAGAACGACGGCTCGTCGGTGAGCATGCTCAGGACCTTCAGGTGCGCGGCCAGCAGCACGCTCTTCAGCGACACCCGCGCCCGGCTCGCCAGCGCCCGCAGATCCGCCTCCATGGTCTTGAGCGGCACCGCCACGCGGTACTTCTCCGGAGGCGCGTCCGTGTCCCCGCGCCAGCCCGCCGGCAGGGTCAGCCGCGCCCGGCCCTCGGTGACGCCGCGCCAGTAGGCGCGGTCCTCCTCCGAGGACATCGACCGCAGCTCGGCGGCGATGAAATCGGCGTACCGCAGCGTGACCTGCTCCGGCGGCTCGGGCTCCCGTCCCTCGCGCAGCTCGCGGTAGACCTCGAGGAGCTCCATCAGCAGCGACCGGTGGCTCCAGCCCTCGGTGATCGCGTGGCAGACGGTCACCGTCAGCCACCAGGCCGGGCCCCTCTCGACGTGTGCCGTGATCCGCATGAGAGGGGCGGTGCCCGGGTCCAGCGGGTGGGCGCGCTCGGCCGCGGTGAAGTCGCGCAGCGCGCGGTCCGGATCCGCCTCGCCGAGATGACGCACGGTCACGGGTATCCCGGCGGTGGCGTGCACGAGCTGCATCGGCACGGAGTACCCGGTCAGGTCGAAGGAGGTGCGCAGCACCTCGTGCCGCGCACCGACCAGGGCCACGGCGCGCCGGAACGCCTCCGGGGAGAAGGACGCCTCGTCACGGACGCGGAAGGAGGAGACGTTGTGGTAAGCCCTGAGCCCGCTGTCGGCGAGCATCTCGACGACCATGCCGACCTGGACCTGCGACATCGGGTAGGCGTCGACGACGCCGTCCGGCAGCATGGCGCGGTCGGCCTCGTCGATCAGCCCGAAGGGCGGGACGCCCGGTTCGACCTCGGCGCGTCCCGGCCGGCCGGTGAGATGCTCGCACAGCGCGGCGACGGTCCGGTACTCGAACACGTCGCGTACGGCGACGTCGAAGCCGGCCGCCCGCAGCGCTCCGACCAGCGCGACGGCGCGGATCGAGTGACCGCCGAGGTCGAAGAAGCCCTCCTCCACGCCGACCTGGTCCAGGCCGAGCACCTCGGCCCAGATCGACGCCACGCGCTCCTCGGTCGCCGTGCGCGGCATGACCCGGCGGCCCTGTGGCTCCTGCCGGTCGAAGGCCGGCAGCGCGGCGCGGTCGAGCTTGCCGTTGGCGGTCAGGGGGATGCGGTCCACGGCCACGAACACGCCCGGGACCATGTAGTCGGGCAGCCGCAGCCGGCAGTGGTCGGCCAGCTCCTCCCGATCCGGCGCGTCCACCGGGACGTAGTAGGCCACCAGCCCGCCGTCACCCGCGATGACCGCGGCGTCGCGGACCCCCGGATGCGAAGCCAGCACCGCCCGCACCTCACCCGGCTCGACCCGATACC
>NZ_JAMXMX010000029.1 GCF_024055725.1 Actinoallomurus spadix
TACATAGATCAGGAAAGCCCGCCAGGCATTCGCCGGCGGGCTTTCCTGCGTTTACCGGGCTTGTCGGTGCGGCTCTCATGACGCACTGGATTCACCCGTTCAGGCTTGTCCGGAACTGCAAAGAACGGGTTGGATGCAGCGGGTCCTGCTACGTTGAGGGACGTGCCGTTCGACAGGCGGCGCAGCAGCGGTCATCCGACCGCCCGGGGAACTGAGGTGCGTGGTGTCCAACGACGGCCAGGGCGAGCGCGTCATCGCGGTTCGCGACAGCAAAGATCCTGACGGTCCCAAGCTGTTCTTCAGCGTGAGCGCATGGCGAGATTTCCTCAACCGCATCAAGGCCGGCGAATATGAGCTGCCGGAGGACATGCGCGAGGGCCTCGACGAGCGTTTCGCTCGCTGACCGGCGCCCGGGACCGGCCTTGGGCATCGCTCAACGTCCGAGGCACCCCTGACGCGCGGACGGCGTCGGCACGCGTTCCGTTCCGGAGGGCCGGTCGAGCCATCGACCGGCCTCCCGACAAGGTCGCCGCGGCCGCCGACCGAGAGCCGTCTCAGCTCCCGATCCGCTTGCGGGCCTGACCGCGCAGTCGCCGTCGCTGAGACGGGTCGAGCATAAGGTACCCGGCGATCGGCGCGGCGATGAGGCCGAGAACGATCAGCAGGGTCACCCATCCGGGCAGCAGCCACCAGGCGATCAGCGCCACGGCCACGCCGCCTACGACATATCCGGTGCGTCCCACGTCAGCCTCCGTTCCGAGGACTTCGCCTAGAGGAACGAGCAGCACGGTGGCCGGTGTTCCGGGAACCGCGATATATCTTCTTTTCCGTACGGCGTGCGGCATCCCGGACGGCCCGCGCGGGAGTACGAGTCGGCCGTCAGCCGTCGGACCGGTCGGGCGATCCGATCCGGCGGAGCCCGGCCGCGGCCGTCCCCTGACCAGAGGGGCCCGGGAAGACCGCCAGGAGGGCGCACACGGCCGCGTACGCCCGGCAAGGCGTTCGGGCCTGCCTCAGGGGTGAGGTCTGCCTCAGGGCGTTCGGTCCGCCTCAGACGCGGAGGGTGAGCGGCCCGCCGCCCAGCTGCTCGAGGAGCTCGGCGTGGAGCCGGCCGTTGCTGCAGACGACGCTGCCGCCGTCGGGGCTGGGCACACCGGACAGGTCGGTGAAGATCCCGCCTGCCTCCTCGACGATGATCTGCAGGGCCGCGACGTCCCACAGGGAGACCTCGGGCTCGGCCGAGGCGTCCACGGTGCCCTCGGCGACCATCACATGCGACCAGAAGTCGCCGTACGCCCGGGTGCGCCAGACCTTGCGGCCCAGGTCGAGGAACTTCTCGAGACGGCCCTGCTCCTCCCAGCCGGTCAGGCTCGAGTAGGAGAAGGAGGCGTCCGCGAGCTCCGTGACGCCCGAGACCTGGCAGCGCGTGGCCTTGGCGAGGCTGCGACCGGTCCAGGCGCCGCCGCCTCGAGCGGCCCACCAGCGGCGGTTCAGCGCCGGCGCGGACACGAGCCCCACGACGACCTCGTCGCCCTCCATGAGGGCGATGAGCGTGGCCCAGACGGGAACGCCGCGAACGTAGTTCTTCGTCGCGTCGATCGGGTCGATGACCCAGCAGCGGGGACCGTAGCCGGTGCGGCCGTACTCCTCGCCGTGAATGGCGTCGCGCGGCCGTGCCCGCTTGAGCGTGTTGCGCAGTGACTCCTCGACGAGCCGGTCGGCGTCGCTCACCGGGGTGAGGTCGGGTTTCGTCTCGACGCGCAGGTCGAGGGCCCGGAACCGGCGCGTGGAGACATCGTCGGCCGCGTCCGCCATGACGTGTGCCAGCCGCAGGTCATCCGAATAGTCCGCCACGAAGGGCAACCGTATCGCGACAGGGCCCCTGGCAGACACACTAGACGGCGTGAACACCTCAATATCTTCCGAATCCCGGCCGATGCCCGAGCCGCCGACGCCGGCGCTGCTGTTCGATCTCGACGGCACGCTGATCGACAGCGTGTACCAGCATGTGATCGCCTGGCGTAACGCGCTGACCGTCGTGGGGATCGACCTGTCGGTGTGGCGGATCCACCGGCGCATCGGCATGAGCGGTGGCCTGTTCGTGTCGGCGCTGCTGCGGGAGACGGGGGTGTCGCTGACCCCGGCGGAGATCGAGGAGCTGCAGAGCCTGCACGCGCGGGCCTACCTCGAACAGGTCGATTCCGTACGGGCGCTGCCCGGCGCGGCCGATCTCCTGGGCTTCCTCACCGAGCGGGGCGTGCCGTGGGCCATCGCCACGAGCGGGCGGATGGAGACGGCGCATTCGGCGCTGGCGATGCTGGGGCTGCCGGAGGACACCCCGATGATCACCCGGGACATGGTGCGGTTCGCCAAGCCGGATCCGGATTTGTTCCTCGCTGCGGCGGCCCTGGTCGGGGTGGAACCGCGCCATGCGATGGTCGTCGGCGACAGCGTGTGGGACCTGCTCGCGGCCCGCCGCGCCGGAGCGCTGGGGATCGGCCTGCAGTCCGGTGGCTACGGCCGCGAGGAGCTTGAGCGGGCGGGCGCCTTCCGGGTCTACACCGACCCCGCCGACATGCTGACCCGAATCGACGAACTCGGTCTACGTCAGACGATCTGACCACGATCCGGCCGACCCACCGTCTCGGAATCTGGCACAGCGTCTACATCCATCACTCCCACCGCCGAGCCGGAGCCGCCGGCCCTTGCGGAACCCCCATCACCTCGTCGAGCTGGTGGCGGGGGCGCAGGTGGCGGCGAGAAACAAGGTCGAGCTTTTGCGGCGACTCGTCGGGACTCTCTGATGGAGGGTCTGCTCGATGTCACCTTCAGGATGGATTTCATGGGTTAGGTAATCGGGGGGGCCGATGGTTCCCGTCTGAAGTGGTGTGAGCGAGTCGCATGAGCACGGCGGCCCCGCCCCCGATCCTCTCGTCGGTACGGGCGACCTCCATGAACCGATTTCCCGTGTCGATCCGGGGGCGGGACCCGCCACTCCGATTCGCCGCTGGCGACGGCGCCGTCCCCGGGTCACCAGGCCGAGCCAGGAGGAATTAGATGCGCTGACGGTCCGGGACCGGCTAGACCTGCTGGACAAGCAGCGGGCCAGCCGCCATCAGATGCTCAACAGTGTAGGAATCCTGTTCGGTGCCCTGTTCACTGCGGCGGCCCGATCGCGACCGCACTGACGCTGCGGGCCGGTCAAAACGAACTGCGCACCGCACAAGAAGGACAGATCACCGGTCGATACATCCAAGCCACCCAGCAACTCGGCGCGGCCGAACGCGATGTGAGGATCAGCGCCATCTACGCTCTGGAATGCATCACCGGCGATTCCCCCCGTGACCTTGCCGCGATCAGCGATGTCCTGGCCGCATTCATCCGCGAGCACGACCCGGCTCCAGCCATCTCCGACACCAAGCTTCCCGCGGAGCCCGACACCGACGTCACGGCCGCCCTCGCCGTCATCGGACGCCTCCACCGCAACGCGAATACCAATCCACCCGACCTGCACGGCATCCGTACCCCGGGCGCCAGTCTGGTCAAGGCCGATCTAGTCGGTGCGGATCTGATCGACCCGCGCCTCAACGGCGCCCATATGTATCAAGCGGACCTGCGCGGCGCGAACCTGGCGGGCGTGAACCTCAGCGGCGCGGACCTGACCGGCGCGGACCTGACCGACGCGGTCCTGACCCCCGCTGACGCCCTGTACGGCACCAAGGTCAGCCTGTACTACGCGAACCTCTACCATGCGAACCTGACCGATGCGGCTCTGATCAACGTGGATCTGCGCGGCGCAAACCTAGTGGGTGCGGACCTGCGGTGCGCGAACCTGTTCGGCGCCAGACTGGACGGCGCGGACTTCAGCGCCGCGGATCTGCGGTCGAGTGAAAGGCGCGAGGTCATCCGTAAGGTAGCGAAGGCGGACGAGATGACCAAGTGGGGATCGGACCCACGCGAGTGCCATTAGCCGGCCGTGGACCTCAGGCCGCTAACTGAAGATCGGGTGTAGGGGTACCTCCGAGCTTCAGCCCGAGGTAGGGCCAGAACTCGTTCCTCATCGAACACTTTGAGATCAGGCTTGCCCTGGGTCAGTCGGTGTCGTCGCCCTCGCGGGCGGCCAGCAGGCGGCGCAGCGAGTCGAGGCGGGCCGCGTCGGCGTGGCCGGCGGCGGCCCACGCGTCGAGGGCGCAGTCGTCCTGCAGGTGCGTGCAGTGCGGCGGGCACCCGGCGGCGCCCTCGACCAGGTCGGGGAAGGCCCCCAGGATGTCGTCGGGCGTGACGTGGGCCAGCCCGAAGCTGCGCACGCCCGGGGTGTCGATGATCCAGCCCTCCACGGAGGGCAGTTCCAGGGCGACCGCCGAGGACGACGTGTGCCGGCCGCGCCCGGTCACCGGGTTCACCTCGCTCACGGCGCGCTCGGCGTCGGGAACGAGGGCGTTCACCAAGGTCGACTTGCCGACGCCCGAGTGGCCGACGAGCACGCTCAGCCGCCCGGACAGGCGCTCGTCGAGGTGGTCGACCGGTTCGTCCTTGCGCGTCACGACGTACGGGATGCCCAGCGGCGCGTACGTCTCCAGCAGCGGGTCCGGGGCCGCGAGGTCGGCCTTGGTCAGGCACAGCAGCGGCTCCAGGCCCGCGTCGTACGCGGCGACCAGGCACCGGTCGATCATCCCCGGGCGCGGCGGCGGATCCGCGAGCGCGGTGACGATCACAAGCTGGTCGGCGTTGGCGACGATCACCCGCTCGACCGGGTCCGTGTCGTCGGCGGTCCGGCGGAGCGTGGACGTGCGGGGCTCGATGCGGACCACCCGGGCGAGGGTGTCCGCACGGCCCGACACGTCGCCGACCAGGCGTACGCGATCGCCGACGACCACGCTCTTGCGGCCCAGCTCCCGGGCGCGCATCGCGGTGACCGTACGGGGGCGGTCACCGCTCCGGCCCGCGCCGTCCTCGCCGACCAGGCAGGTGTAGCGACCGCGGTCCACCGCGATCACGAACCCGCCGACGGCGTCCTCGTGGGCCGGGCGGCGCCGGGTACGCGGCCGGGAGCCGCGGCCCGGGCGCACCCGAACGTCGTCCTCGTCGAGCCTGCCCCAGTCGCGCGCCATCGGTTAGCGGAGCATCTCCGTCCAGAGCTCGCCGAATTCGGGGAGCGTCTTGCCGACGGTCGGGAGGTTCTCCACCTCCACGTCGGGCACGGCGAGGCCGAGGACCGCCCCGGCCATCACCATCCGGTGGTCGTCGTAGGTGTGGAAGACTCCGCCGCGCAGCGGCTTGGGCCGGATCTCCAGCCCGTCGGGCAGCTCGCGCACGTCACCGCCCAGTCCGTTGATCTCCGCGGTGAGCGCGGCGAGCCGGTCGGTCTCGTGGCCGCGCATGTGGGCGATGCCGCGCAGCCGCGAGGGGCCGTCGGCCAGGGCGGCGAGGGCCGCGATCACGCAGGTGAGCTCGTTGACGTCGCCGAGGTCGACATCGATGCCGTGGATCCGGCCGCTGCCGCGCACGGTCAGGTCGCCCGCGTCGTACGCCGCCGAGCCGCCCATGTCGGTCAGCAGGTGGCGCAGGGCGTCCCCGGGCTGGGTGGTCTCGGCCGGCCAGCCGTGGACGGTCACCCGGCCGCCGGTCACCAGCGCGGCGGCGAGGAACGGGGCGGCGTTCGACAGGTCCGGCTCGATGTCGATCTCGCCGAGACGCGGACCGCCCGGGTGGACCCGCCAGACGTCCGGGCCGCTCTCCACGGAGACGCCCACGTCGGTCAGCATCCGCATGGTCATCGCCAGGTGCGCCGCCGACGGCACCGGCGGGCCTTCGTGGCGGACCTCGATCCCCTTGGCGTAGCGCGGGGCGGCCAGCAGCAGGCCGGAGACGAACTGCGACGACCCCGACGCGTCGATGGTCACCGAACCGCCCGGGACGGCGCCGGTGCCGTGCAGGGTGAAGGGGAGCGCGTCACCGTCGACCTCCACGCCGAGCGCGCGCAGGGCGGCCAGGATGGGGCCCATCGGCCGCCTCCGGGCGCGCGGGTCGCCGTCGAAGGACACCGCGCCGGTCACCAGCGCCGCGACCGGGGGGACGAACCGCATCACCGTGCCCGCGAGCCCGACGTCGAGCGTCGCGGAGCCGCGCAGCTCGCCGGGAGTGACGCGCCAGGCGCCCTCCTCGGCCTCGTCGACGGCCACGCCCAGCGACCGCAGGGCGCCCGCCATGAGGAGCGTGTCGCGGCTGCGCAGCGGCCGCCGGATCAGCGAGGGCTCGTCGGACAGCGCCGCGAGGACCAGCGCGCGGTTGGTCATCGACTTGGACCCCGGCAGCGCGATGACGGCGTCGACCGGCCCGTCGGCGGCAGGTGCGGACCACAGAGGATGCATGACTGAAGGGTACCGGGCGCGGCCGCGGCGAACGGCGCGTAAAGCCCGGGCCCCGAGACTGCCGGGAGAGGGGAATGCGCCGGTAGATCCCCGGGCGGCGGGACCTGACCGGTCGCTACGTTGACGGCAGCCGGCCGGCCTGACGAACGGCGGCCGGATCGACGCGACAGCAGGGAGGACAGTGGACGCATCGCCACGGTCACGCCGGGCCCGGCGTGCGCCGGCCGCTCCGGACACGCCCGCGGCCGGACGGCGATCGGCGCCGCTGCCCCCGCCGCCGTACGAGCTGCGCCTCGCCGACCTGCGGACCCGCTGGCCGGGCGGAGAGGTCATCGGCTTCGGTGACGCGGACCTGCTGCTGCCCCAGGGGCGCCGGGTCGCGCTGCTGGGCCGCAGCCGGGTGGGAGCCTCGGCGCTGGCGGCCGTACTGCTGGGATTCCTGGACTACCAGGGCATCGCCACGCTGAACGACGTGCAACTTCGTGATCTCGCCGACGAGGACGTCCGCGGGGTCATCGGGCTCTGCGCGCACGACGCCCACCTCTTCGACACCACGATCGCCGAGAACGTCCGGGTGGCCCGGCCGGACGCCACGGACGAGGACGTCGCCCGCGCGCTGCGCGACGCGGGGGTCGACCTGCCGCCCGACAGCCGCGTGGACGATCAGAGCGTCGTGGTCGGCGCCGGACGCCGGCGCGTCGCCCTGGCCCGCGCCCTCCTGGCCGACCTGCCGATCCTCATCCTCGACGAGCCGGACACCGGCCCCGGCGATGACGGCGCGGACGCCGCGCTGGCCGAGCTGATCGCCGCGGCCGACGGCCGCACGCTGTTGCTGATCATGCATCGCGCGGTCCTGCCGGGGGCCGCGCCGATCCTCCGCCACGTCGACGAGGTCCTGGAGATCTGACCGTTCGCGAGCGCGGCGGCGGTACGGCGGCCGGCCCCGGCGTGACCGGTGTCAGTGTCCGACCTTCGCGGCCTTCTTACGGGTGCTCGCCATGCGCTTGGCGGCCTTGCGCCGGGCGCGCTCGGCCTTGCGGCTCGCCTCCGACCGGGCGAGCGCGGCCTGCAGCTTCGCCTCGTGCGCGCCCGCACGGGCCGCCTTCATCGGGCGGTACTTGCTCGGCGCGGTCGCGGCGACGAGCAGCGCCCCGAACAGCCCGGCGGTCTTGAAGAACTGGGACCGCTCCGCGGCGCGCCGCTCCGGGTCGTCCTCGGCCCAGAACCGGTGCTCGGCCAGGAGGCTGGGGACGAGCTGGCCGGCGAGCACGAGCGTCGACAGCCGCTGGAACCGGCCCAGCGCCAGCAGGGCGCCGGTGCCGAGGGCCAACGCTCCCTGCAGCCGTACGAGCGACTCGGGGTCCTTGGTGGGGAGCCAGGACACACGGTCGGCAAGGGGTTTGATCACGGGGGCGATCTTCTCGGCACGGGAGCCGGGATCGCGCAGCGTCTCGATGCCCGTCACGACGAACGGCGCCGCCATGAGGGGACGAGCGAGAGTCCTGATGGGTTGCATGACACCCGTCATGCCCATCGTACGCGCGGCCAAGCCCACCTCTTTGGCAAGCTTGGCGCGTCCGGCGCGCGGTGCGCCGTACGGACGGAAGGGGACGCGGGAGCCATGTGCGGGCGGTATTCCACGGCGCGCGGGCGCCAGGAGATCATCGACGCCTTCGACGTCGAGCGCGACACCGCCGACGCGCTCGAACCCGACTACAACGTCGCGCCGACCAAGCCGGTGCCGCTGATCCTGACGCGGGACGTCCGCGAGCTCCACGTGGCGCGCTGGGGACTGGTGCCGTCCTGGGCCAAGGACCCGGCGATCGGCTCTCGGATGATCAACGCGCGGGTCGAGACGGTCCACGAGAAGCCAGCCTTCCGGCGCGCCTTCGCCCGGCGGCGCTGCCTGCTGCCCGCCGACGGCTACTACGAGTGGTACACGCGGGAGGAGGGCGGCAAGCAGCCGTTCTTCATCCGGCCCTCTGACGGGAGCATGCTCGCGATGGCCGGCCTGTACGAGCTCTGGCGGCCCGAGAAAGATGCTCCGGAGGAGGAGTGGCTGCTGACCTGCACCGTCATCACGACGCAGGCGAGCGACGACGTGGGCCGCATCCACGATCGCATGCCGATGCTGGTCGAGCCGGAGCGGTTCGGCGCGTGGCTCGACCCGGAGCTGACCGCGCCGGACGAGGTCCGGTCCCTGCTGGTGCCCGCCGCCGCGGGCCGGCTGGAGGCATATCCCGTTTCGACGGCAGTGAACAAAGTTCGAAATAACGGGCCTGAACTGGTCAAACCACTGTCCGATATGGGTATCTCTACTGGCGAGACCCCCACGCTGTTCTGACCGCCTCGCCGGGAGGTACGCATGGTCGTTGACACGGCGCAGAGGCGCCTGGAGGACATGCTCGCCGATCTTGATCAGGCGATCGCCGTCCTGCGGAGCGAACACCCGGAGGCCGACCAGCACACCGCCGACGCCGGCGCGAGCCTGTCCGCCACCGACCGGGCGGAGGCCGCGCTGGACGCCATGCGCCGTGAGCGCGCCGAGGTGCTGGCCGCCCTGGCCCGGACCCGGGCCGGGACGTACGGCAAGTGTGTCGACTGCGGCCGGCCGGTCCCGGAGGGGCGGCTGGAGGCTCGGCCCGCCGCCGCCCGCTGCGTGACGTGCCAGGCCAAGCACGATCGGTTCCGGCGCTGACCCGCTCTGGGGCCCGTCTCAAAGCCCCGCTGTCCCACTGCTGCGGACGGGGACTTCGAGACGGGCCCTGATGACCGGGTGCGCCTGACCGTTCGCGCGGCCTGACGGCCGGCCTCAGGAGCTCTTGATCGCGCTCGCGACCAGGTGGATGCCGACCGGCTCGTCGCCGAGCGGCGCCGTCAGCTCCGCGCGGACCAGGCGCGGGAGCGCTTGGGGGCTCATGGTCAGGACGTGCTCGACCGTCGAGGGCGACAGGGTCGTCCGCGGTTTGATCCACTCCAGTTCGAGACCGCTGTCGGTGAGCAGTTCCCGCAGCTGCTCCGCGCCGAAGCAGCGGGTGATCGAGCCGTCCGGCCAGGGCACGAGGACGACCTCGGAACGGGGCACGTCCGACAGGTGCGCCCAGAAGTTCTGCTCGGCGAGGATCGCCATCCCGAGCACGAGCGAGTCGACGCACATCAGCACCCGGCCGCCCGGCCGGAGCACCCGCGCGATCTCCGTCACGACGTTCTCGGTGACGAGGTACCGGGACAGGACCCGTCCTTCGGCGACCACGGCGTCGAAGGAGCCGTCGGCGAGGAATCCGAGCGAGGCGGGATCGGCCACGACCGGCTGTACCCGCCGTGAGCGCGGCCCGCTGCGCGGTGTCTCCCGGATCTCGACGACCGTGTGGCCCGCCGCGGCCGCCTGCGGCGCGCACCGTGCCTGCGGACCCGACAGGTCGAGGATGCGGGACGGCCGGCGCGGGAGCCAGCGGGAGAGCTGGGCTGCGGCCACGGCCCAGTAGAAGGTCCAGTAGCTCGCGAGCGACTCGGACTCGCCGACAGCGGGATGCTTCGCCGGAATCGACAGCACGGCGGCTCCTCGGGGATGCATTTATCCCAATCCTTCCCTGTCGGCGGCATGGCTTCACCCGTTGTCACTGGTGACCGAGGATTCCTCTTTCCCGGGAATCACGCGGCCATGCGAGGTGTTGCACTGCGTCATAACGGTCAGTGACTTGGATTAGTTCGAGGTGATGATGAGCCTTCTGCTCGCGGACCGTCGGCAGGCCTCTCCGGCGGACCCGCTATCGTCTGGTGCGTACGGTTCTGATGCCGACGCCGACCGGACGGAGGAGGTGGGTCAGGTTTCCGAGGCAGTGGAGACTCTGGAGGAGCGGACCAGGCGCTTCGAGCGTGACGTGCTGCCGTTCCTCGATCAGCTCTACTCGGCCGCCCTGCGCATGACGCGGAACCCGGCCGACGCCGAGGACCTGGTTCAAGAGACCTTCGCGAAGGCGTTCGGGTCCTTCCACCAGTTCCAGGAGGGCACGAACCTCAAGGCCTGGCTCTACCGGATCCTCACCAACACGTTCATCAACTCGTACCGCAAGAAGCAGCGGGAGCCGAAGCAGTCCGCCGCCGAGGAGATCGAGGACTGGCAGCTCGCGCGGGCCGAGTCCCACACCTCCAGCGGGCTGAAGTCCGCGGAGGCCGAGGCGCTCGATCACCTGCCCGACTCCGACGTCAAGACGGCCCTGCAGGCGCTGCCCGAGGACTTCCGCATGGCGGTCTACTTCGCCGACGTGGAGGGCTTCTCGTACAAGGAGATCGCCGACATCATGGGCACTCCCATCGGTACGGTGATGTCCCGGCTGCATCGCGGCAGGCGTCAGCTGCGGTCGATGCTCGAGGACTACGCGCGTGAGCACGGCCTCGCCCGCGCGAACGGCGGCCAGCGTAGGGAGGACCAGTCATGAGCTGCGGCAAGCCGCACGAGACCCCCTGCTCTGAGGTCCTGGGCCGGATCTACGACTATCTCGACGGTGAGCTGGACCAGGGCGGCTGCTCCGACATCCGGCAGCACCTCGACGAGTGCGGCCCCTGCCTGAAGGAGTACGGCCTCGAGGAGGCCGTCAAGAAGCTCGTGCACCGGTCGTGCGGGTGCGACCCGGTGCCGCAGGACCTACGCGCCAAGGTCATGGGCCGCATCGAGCAGGTCCGCTCCTCACTGACCGAGTAAGGCGGATCAGGACCGTAGGTGACGATTGGTTCACGCTTCGCTCACGTTTCCGCGGGCGTCTGCGTGACCCGGCGCCGGCGGGTTAGGCTTACCCCCGATCATTCGGGCATCGTCGAGTCGTCGTCGGGGCGTCGCACCGCCAGGTGCTCCGGGCCCGGCAGGGGAGGCAGAAACACATGCGAGTAGGCGTGTCCTGGGCTTAGCCCATTACCTCGTGGGGGCGGCATTGCGTGGACTACCCCTGGCCGCATGGGCTTACGTCTGTACGGTCGTCGCGCTCGGCACCTCCTGCATCGCTCTCTCGTCGTTCGATCACATGGACTGGACGACGCTCGCGGTGCTGGCGGTGCTCTCCGTGATCTGCGAGTCGGTGCCGGCGCTGCTCAGCAGCGCCAGCGCCCGTGTCTCGCTGAGCTACTCGGCCGGACTGGCCTCGGTGGTGCTCCTCGGCCCCGTCGGCGCCGCCCTGGTGGGCGCGTCGGCCGTCGTCACCGGCCGGCGTGACGTCGCCCTCGTCAAAAGAGTGTTCAACGGCGCGCAGTTCGCGCTCTCCGGATACCTCGCGGGCGTGGTGTACCGCGTGGCGGGAGGCACGGTCGGCCTGCCGAGCAACGGATCGTTCCCCGCCATCATCCCGCCCTACGTCGCGGCGCTGGTCACCTACGTCGCGGTCAACCTCGGCCTGATCGCCGTCATCCTGGTGCTGGTCGAACAGGCGCCCCTGTGGGGCTTCCGCTGGGGGCCCGTAGGCCAGCTGGCCAGCGGTCAGCTGGCCTACGGCATGTTCGGCCTGCTGATCGCCGCGCCCTGGGGGGTCGTCGGCCCGTTCTCCGCGGTGCTGGTGCTGCTGCCGATGTTCATCGCCCGGTGGGCCCTCGAACAGACCCAGGCGCAGCAGGAGGCCCAGGCCGCCACGATCGCGGCGCTGTGCCAGGCGGTGGAGACGAAGGACTACTACACGCGCGGCCACAGCGAGCGGGTCTCCCGCGGCGCGGCGATGATCGCCCGGGAGATCGGGATGCGGCCCGACCGGGTCGGCGCGGTCCGGTACGCCGGCATGCTGCACGACGTCGGCAAGCTCGGCGTGCCGACGAAGGTGCTGCAGAAGTCGGGCGCCCTGACCGAGGAGGAGTTCGCCGCCATCCAGCTGCATCCGATGCGCGGCCTGGAGATCGTCCGCGACATCGGCTTCCTCGACGAGGCCCTGGCGGGGATCATGCACCACCACGAGCGGATGGACGGCACCGGATACCCCATGGGCCTGGCCGGCTCGGAGATCCCCGAGTTCGCCCGGGTGATCTCGGTGGCGGACGCGTTCGACTCGATGACCTCGACCCGCTCCTACCGTCCGGCCATGTCCCTCGAGGCCGGAATGACCGAGCTGCGGCGGTGCGCGGGCACCCACTTCGATCCCGCGCTGGTCGAGGCGTTCGTCACCGCGGTGGAGCGCGACGGCTGGACCCGGCCCGATCCCGTCGCTCCCCCCGAGGGCGAGGAGACGGCCCAGCAGGACCACGACGATCCCAGCGTGCCGCTGCGCGTCGCCGGTGAAGGCGTCCGCTCGTGACCGCGAGCCGGGAGGACCACAGATGAGGACAAGACGCCCGTGAGCGCGCCGGCGCCCGCACGGCGGCGCACCATCGGCCAGGCGCTGGACTCCGCGCAGCTCCTCCTGAGCGCGGTCGCCGGGCTGCTCGTCATCGGCTCGGTCACCCAGGTCGCCGCGGTCGGCGTCGTCGACTCCCGCACCGCCGTGCTGTTCGGCGCGTTGATCGCGGTCGGTGAACTGCTGCGCATGAACGTCCCCGGCAACCGGGAGGTCGCGCCGATCGCCAGCGCGGGCGCGCTCGGGTACGCGCTCCTGCTGAAGGTCGGCGCCGAGTCCGCCGCCCACTCGGCGTTCCAGGTCGTGACCGTCACCGCCTGCGGCACCCTCGCCGGCGCGCTGCCGCACATCGCGGTCGGCCGGATCCCCAGGCTCGACGCGCTGGCCCGGCGGATCATCACCCCCGCGGTGGTGGCGTTCATCTTCCGGCCGGTCATCGACTCGTCGCTGCGCGCGCACTGGCCGGCGCTCATCACCGTGATGGTGCTGACGGTCATCCTGTCGTGCGTCGTCGACGTCAGCGTCGCGGCGATGATCCGGGCGGAGGCCGTACGCGCCCGGTTCGGCATCGCGCTCGGCGACGAGATCCAGGCCATGGGGCCGCTGTGCGCGGCCTCGGGCGCGACGGGCATGCTCCTCGCGGTCAGCACCTTCGTCATGGGCCCGGCCGCGCTGCTCGTCTTCACCGCGCCGATCCTCGTCACCCAGGTCGCGTTCCGGCGGTTCGCCGGAATCCGGGCGACCTACCTGCAGACCGTCCGCGCCCTGTCCCAGGTCACCGAGGTCGGCGGGTACGTCGAGGCGGGGCACTCCCGGCGCGTCAGCCGGCTCGCCGTCGCGATGGGCCGGGAGCTCGGCATGACCGAGGAGGAGCTCCTCGAGCTGGAGTACGCCGCGCTCATGCACGACATCGGGCAGCTCTCGCTGCGCGACCCGATCCCCGGCGGCGCGACCGTCCTCGCCTCCCCCCAGGAGCAGCGCCGCATCGCCGAACTCGGCGCGGGCGTGATCACCAAGACCGGCGTCCTCGACGAGGTCGCCGAGATCGTACGCCGCCAGTCCGACCCGTACCGCGTGAGCGACGGATCGGCGCCACCCCTCGCGAGCCGTGTCATCAAGGTGGCCAACGCCTACGATGATCTCGTCGGTGACTCGGCCGACCGCGACCGGTCGGCGGCCGTGCTGGAGCGGCTCCGCCTCGACTCGGCGGCGGAGTACGACCCCACGGTCATCGAGGCCCTCGGCCACGCTGTCGACCGGATGCGGTGACAAGTCGACCCCACCGGTTTTTGTCGCCGCGCGCGACGGTACATCGGGCATCGCATGGTTATTCTCGCTGGGCCGAGTGCGAATGAGGAGGATCGGTGTTCGAGTCCGTATTGGTGGCCAACCGCGGAGAGATCGCCCGACGGGTGATCCGCACGGTGCGCGCCCTCGGGATCAAGGCCATCGCGGTCCACTCCGAGGCCGACGCCGACCTTCCGTACGTCGACGAGGCGGACGAGGCGATCCTCATCGGCCCCGCCCAGCCCGCCCAGAGCTACCTCGACATCGACGCGGTGATGGAGGCGGCCAAGCGCACCAACGCGCAGGCCGTCCACCCCGGGTACGGCTTCCTCGCCGAGAACGCCGCGTTCGCCGAGCGGGTCATCGCCGAAGGACTGGTCTGGATCGGCCCGCCGCCCGAGGCGATCTCCGCGATGGGTGACAAGATCAACGCGCGGAACCTCATGGAGAAGGCCGGCGTGCCCGTCGCGTCCGGCACCCGCGAGCCCGTCCCCGACGCCGACGCGGCGGTGGCCGCGGGCATCGGCTACCCCGTCATGGTGAAGGCGGCCGGTGGGGGCGGCGGCATCGGGATGAGCGTCGCCCGCGACGAGGCGGAGCTGCGCAAGGCGTACGACACGGCCCGCACCCGCGCCGAGCGGTTCTTCGGCAACCCGGACATCCTGCTGGAGCGCTACATCGAGCACGCCCGGCACGTCGAGGTGCAGATCCTCGGCCTGGCCGACGGCACGGTCGTGGCCCTGGGCGAGCGCGACTGCTCCGTGCAGCGCCGGCACCAGAAGATCGTCGAGGAGACCCCGTCGCCCGGCGTCGGCCTGGAGCTGCGCGCCCGCATGCTCGCCGCCGCCGTACGCGCAGGCGAGGCCGTCGGCTACCGCGGCGCCGGTACGGTCGAGTGCCTGGTCGACCCGGTCGCGCAGGACTTCGTGTTCCTGGAGATGAACACCCGCCTTCAGGTCGAGCACCCGATCACCGAGCTCGTCACCGGCCTGGACCTGGTCGAACAGCAGTTGCTGATCGCCGCCGGCGAGCCGGTCTCCTTCACGTCCGTCCAGCCGCGGGGCCACGCCATCGAGTTCCGCGTGTACGCCGAGGACCCGAAACGCTTCCTGCCGAGCCCCGGTTCGATCACCGTCTGGGAGGAGCCGGCCGGCGAGGTCGTCCGCGTCGACTCCGGCTACCGCGCGGGCAACAAGGTCACCCCGTTCTACGACCCGCTGCTGGCCAAGCTGTGCGTGTACGGCCCGGACCGGGCTCAGGCGCTCGCCGCCGCCCGGAAGGCGGTGGCGGAGTTCCGGATCGAGGGTCTCAAGACCAACCTGCCGTTCTTCACCGAGCTGCTGGAGGACCCGGGCTTCGCCACCGGTGACTACGACACCGGTCTGGTGGACCGGATGCGAGCCCGGTGATGGACCGTACGGCACACTGCGAAGACGCGAACGAGAGCCTTCGTCCGATGGATAACGTGCGTCCGGCGTACGCCGGCGTTTGAGGAGAGGAGCCGCAGTGGCTGAGGTCCGCGCGGAAATGGTGGCGAACGTCTGGAAGGTGCTCGTCAGCGAGGGTGACCAGGTCGAGGACGGCGACACCTTGGTGATCTTGGAGTCGATGAAGATGGAGATCCCGGTGCTCGCCGAGGACTCCGGCACGATCTCCACCCTGAAGGTCGCCGAGGGCGACGTCATCCAGGAAGGCGACCTGATCGCCGTCATCGAGTAGCCACGGGGAGAGACACCCGGTCACCATGATGAGGGCGAAGACCCCGGACGGCCTCTGCTGCGGCACGCCGCCGGGGTTACTGCTTCTTCGGGTGGCGGTGGTCAGAGGGCCAGGGCGTAGGTCAGGAGCTCGCCGCCGGGGGTGGGGCTCCAGTCGCGGTCGGGCGTGCGGACGAAGCCGAGCCGGCGGTAGATGCGGTGGGCGGCGTGCATGACCGGTTCGGTCGACAGGCGTAGCGTCGTGCAGCCGTCCTCGCGGGCGCGGTGGATGCAGTAGCGCACCAGCGCCTCGCCGAGGCCCAGTCCGCGCGCCTTCGGGTTGACCGCGAGCATGCGGAACTCCGCCTCGTCCGGTCCTGCCAGCTGGGCCCAGGAGCTGTTGTACCGGCAGTAGGTCACGGTCCCGATCGGCTCGTCGTGCCGGGTGGCCACGATCAGTTCGGCCTCGCGGGCGCGGGCGGCGGCGTCTCGCAGGTGGGGGACGTAGCCGCCGTTCGGGCTGATGTAGCCGGCGGCGACGTAGACGGTCGCGGTGAGCTCGCCGATCGCGCGTAGTTCCTCCGGGCGGGCGACGCGGATCTCGATGTCGGCCGCCGTCCCGGTCGCGGACGGTTCCCCCGGTGAACCTGGCGCCGGAGGTTCTTCCTGGCTCACGATGGCAGCTTAGAACACGACATAACCGACCACGTACCTCAGTGGCCTGCGGTGGTCCTGAAGGACCATCGCAGGAGCTCAGCCGGTGGCCGGTTCGGGGAGGTCGCGGACGCGCGGGTCGTCGGCGTCCGCGAGGAAGTCGGACGGCCTGGTCTCGTCCACGCCCGCGGAGACCTTCAGGGCCCGCAGCAGGACGGTGAGCACCACCACGACCACCATGTTGAGGACGAACGCGGTCAGCGCGATGTACCCGGTGTGATGGATGAGCGGGATGTCGGCGATCGGCTGGCCGAAGTGCTTCTGCGTCGGCGAGGACTGCCGGTACGCCGTGACCGTCCCGTACACCATGGCCACCGCCCAGCCCGCCAGCAGCGCCCAGCGGTGGAACCACCGCGTGAACAGCCCGAGCGCCAGCGACGGGAAGGTCTGCACGATCCAGATGCCGCCGAGCAGCTGCAGGTTGATCGCAAGCGACTTGTCGAAGGCCAGGACGAAGACGAGCGCGCCGACCTTCACCAGCAGGGACACGAACTGCGACACCCGCGTCTCCTCGGCCGGGGACGCCTCCGGCCGGAAGAAGGCCTTGTAGACGTTGCGGCTGAACAGGTTCGAGGCGGCGATCGACATGATCGCCGCCGGGACGAGCGCGCCGACGCCGATCGCGGCGAAGGCGACTCCGGCGAACCAGTCGGGGAAGACGTGGTCGAAGAGGGTCGGCACGGCCAGCTGCGGGTTCTTCGCGGCCTTCACGGCCGCCGCCACGTCGGGCTTGGCCAGCGCCATGTAACCGAGGAGGGCGAGGAGCCCGAGCAGCAGGGAGTACGCCGGGAGGAGTGCGGCGTTGCGCCTGATCACGTTGCGGCGGCCGGCGGCGAGCGCCCCCGTGACCGTGTGCGGGTAGATGAACAACGCGAGCGAGGAGCCCAGGGCCAGCGTGCCGTACGCCCAGTGGTTCAGGTCGCTGGTGACGATCGATCCGCCGGGCTTGCGGGTCGCCGGATTGACCTTGGTGAGGGAGGCCTGGGCGCTGTCGAAGATGTGGCCCCAGCCGCCGAGCCTCGTCGGGATGTAGATGATCGCCACGATGATCACGAGGTAGATCAGCGCGTCCTTGACGAAGGCGATCAGTGCCGGGGCGCGCAGGCCGGACGTGTAGGTGTAGGCGGCCAGGAGCGCGAACGCGATGAACAGGGGCAGGTCCCGGGCCAGTCCGGAGCCCTTGACCCCCATGACGGTGAGGACGGCCTGGATGCCGACGAGCTGCAGCGCGATGTAGGGCATCATCGCCAGGATCCCGGTGACGGCCACGGCCAGGCCCAGGCTCTTGGAGCCGAAGCGGCCCCGGACGAAGTCGGCCGGCGTGACGTAGCCGTGCACGTGGGACACCGACCACAGGCGGGGGCCGATCAGGAAGACGATCGGGTAGGCGATCGCGGCGTACGGCAGGGACCAGAAGCCCATCGCGCCGCTGGCGAACACCGCGGCGGGCACCGCGATGAACGTGTAGGCCGTGTAGAGGTCGCCGCCGAGCAGGAACCAGGTGACGAACGTTCCGAAGCTCCGCCCGCCGAGGCCCCACTCGTCCAGGTGCAGCAGCGTCTGGCCGCGCCGCCAGCGGGCGGCGGCGAACCCGACGACGGTCACCACGGCGAGGAAGAAGACGAAGACCGCGAGTTCGACGCCGTTGACGTTGTCCATGGGTACCTCACTCGCCCTTCTCGTCGGCCTGGCCGGAGGGAGAGCCGCCGGCTCCACGGCGGGTGAGGGCGTACGCGAGGCCGATGAAGACCGCTGTGAGGATCACCCAGAGCAGCTGCCACCAGTAGAAGAAGGGGAAGCCCGCGAGACGGGGCTTGATCTTCGCGTAGCTCGGGACGGCGAGGTAGATGACGAAGGGCGCGAGCAGGAGGACGGCGGTCACGACCCGGACGAGCGGCCGGGTCGGCTGGGCGGCTTTGTTCGGCATGTCGGGCCCCTTCGGAACAAAGTTTCGCTCCCGCCACTGTGAAGGCGCCCGGTCACGATCCGATCTCGGCATGCCGCGCGTAGATAACGAACCGGTAACGTCCCAGCGTTCAGTCCGCCGGCTCCGGCGAGAACGTGGGGCCGCGCCCGGACCGGTCGACCTTCTCCGGGGGGATGACCTCCGGCGAAGGCTCCGCGGGCGAAGACTGGAGCGGCTCGGGGGACGGGGCTCCGGCCGGACCGCCGTCCGCCGGGCACAGGTCCTGGGACATCAGCTTCTTCTCGATGATCGGGTCGGCGGAGTCCGGGGGCTTCACGAACGGCGCGCCGGGCAGCATGCGCGCCGTGCAGACGACCTGCAGGTAGCCGTCCACCTCCTTACTCGTCATCCGGCGCCGGAACTCGACGAAGACCGCCCTCGTGCCGATCGCGCGGATCGTCAGACCCGCCGACAGCCGCGTGCGCAGGCCCCGTTCGCGTTCCTGAGGGGTCGGACCGGCCTGGAGTGCGTCGAACACCGCCTGGATGTCCCACGGCGGCACCGACCGCTCCACGGCCTCCAGGGCGTCATCGCGGAAGAAGTACACCTGCGCCTTGGGCAGGGAGGTCGCGGTCGCGGTCGGCGCCTCTCCGGCGCTGACGACGCCGGTGGGGCGCACTCCGCATCCCGCGAGCAGGCACATCGCGGCGGCCGCCCAGACCGCGCGTACGACCCGTGTCATGCCGGGATCCGCACGATGAAGACCGCGCCGCCGCCCGGCGCGTTGCCCGCCTCGATGCTCCCGCCGTGCAGCGCGGCGTTCGCCTGGGCGATCGACAGCCCGAGCCCGGTGCCCTTGCCCGCCGGGCGCGCCGGATCCGCCTTGAAGAACCGGTCGAACACGTGGGGTAGCACGTCCTCCGGGATGCCGGGACCATTGTCGATCACACGTACCTCCAGCCCGGGACGTCCGGTGACGCGGACGGGCGGAGCACCGTGCCGCAGCGCGTTGGCCACCAGGTTGGCGATGATCACGTCGAAGCGCCGCGGGTCGAGCCGTACGCGCAGGCCGGACGGGATCTCGATGATCACCTGGTCGGCCCAGCCGCGGGTGGTCACGCACTCGCGGACGAGGGCGGCGAGCGGCACGTCGTCCATGGTCAGGTCGGCCGTACCGGCGTCCATCCTGCTGATCTCCAGCAGGTCCTCGACCAGGGCGCCGAGACGCCGGGTCTGCTCGGCGACCAGCCGGGCGGCCGTACCGGTGTCCGCGGGCAGCCGGGCGGCGTCCTCCTCGAGCATGTCCGTGACGGCCGTCATCGCGGCGATCGGGGTGCGCAGTTCGTGCGACACGTCGGCGGCGAACCGCCGGGCGGTCGCCTCCAGACGGCGCAGCTCACCGACGGTGTACTCGAGGGACGCGGCGCTCTCGTTGAAGATCCGCGCGACGTCGGCCAGCTCGTCCCGGCCGCGCACGTCGACTCGTGCGGTCAGCTGGCCCCTGCCGAGCGAGCGGGCGGCCCGGGCGAGGCGGCGCAGCGGCCGTAGCACGCTGCGCCCGAGCAGCGCGGCGAGGACCACGGCCAGGACGACCGTCAGCGCGCCCGCCTGCGTCAGGGCGCTCTGGATGCGGCGCAGGTCGGCGTTCTCCTTGGCGAGAGAGGCGAACACGGTGACGGTGAGCGGCAGCGGCGCCCCGTCGCGGCCCTGTACGCGCGTCGCGGCGACCAGCCAGGGCCTCCCGCGGATGACGACCCGCTGGAAGTACAGGCCCCTGGCGGCCTGGGCGGCCAGGCCGGCGGGCACGTCGCCCCGGCCGAACTCCCCGGTGGCGACCGTCGTGATGCCGTCGGTCACGACCACGTACCGGTCGGGACGGACGAGCGAGGTCGCCACGTCGCTCAGCGTCCGCTCCGGCACGGGAGCCGTCAGGTCCCCGGGCACGTTGTGCGCGAGCGTCTCGCGGGTGTCGATGAGGACGGCGTCCTGCGCCCGCTGCAGGATGGCCCGGCGGACGAGGACGTACCCGATGCCTGCGACGAGCGCGGTGGAGGTGAGGCAGGCGGCGACGAACGCGAGGAACAGGCGCCCGCGCAGTCCGCTGATCACGGAGCCGCGAACCGGTAGCCGAAGCCGCGTACCGTCTGGATCAGGGTCGGCGCGGCGGCATCCGTCTCGATCTTGGCGCGCAGCCGTTGCACGCAGGCGTCCACGAGACGCGAGTCACCGGCGTAGCCGTGGTCCCACACCTCCCGCAGCAGGTGGCCGCGGGGGAGGGCCTGGCCGGGATGGCGGGTCAGCTCCAGGAGCAGCCGCAACTCGGTCGGGGTGAGGTGAACGTCCGCGCCGGCCTTCGTGACGCGCAGCGCCGCCCGGTCGATGACCAGGTCGCCGAAGCTCGACCGGCTCATCGGCGTCTTCTCCGCGCGCCGCAGGACGGCGCGGATCCGCGCGTCCAGCACGGCCGGCTCGACGGGCTTGACCACGTAGTCGTCCGCGCCCGCCTCCAGGCCGACGACCACGTCGAGGCTCTCGCCGCGCGCGGTCAGCAAGATGATCGGGATCTCGTCGGACTTACGGAGGCGGCGGCACACCTCGATGCCGTCCAGCCCGGGCAGCATGACGTCCAGCACGACGATCTCCGGACGGCGCGCTCGCGCGTACTCCAGGCCCTCCTCGCCGGTCGTCCGCGCGGTGACCGAGTGCCCCTGACGGGTCAGGGCGAGCTCCAGGCCCGTCCGGACCGACGGATCGTCCTCGACGAGCAAGATCGCGACCATGCGCTCATTATCTGGGCGACGGCCCGGTGGCGGGTGTCTGTCACCAAATCAAGACATTTTCCGGGAAGTGTGACCGGACCCCGACAGTTCAATGACGCTTCGTCGCCAAGGTCGGTTGACATGGCGGGAAAGCGAAGACGCGAACGGAGACGATGGGCCCGGACCGCGATGCGCGGCCTCGGGGCACTCGTACCGCGCAAGGGCCGCAGGCTTCGATACCTCCGCCGGGCGGGCTACGTGCTCGGCGGCCTCGTCGTAATCCTCGGAATCTGCCTGTGGGTGGTCTACACGCAGGTCAAGGTGCCACCGGTCAGCGCCGCCGCCCGGGCGGAGGCGAGCATCCTGTACTACCGAGACGGAACCCCGATCGCCCAGGTCGGGCGGCTCAACCGCGTCGCCGTGCCGCTGCGGGCGATCCCGGCGCACCTGCGCGGCGCGGTCCTCGCCGCCGAGGACCGCGGCTTCTACCAGGAGCCCGTCGTCTCACCGAAGGGCCTGACCCGTGCGATGTGGGCCGCGGTGTCCGGCGGGCCGCGCCAGGGCGGCTCCGGCATCGCCCAGCAGTACGTCAAGGTCGCCTACCTCAGCCCCCGCCAGACGCTCGACCGCAAGGTCAAGGAGCTGTTCATCGCGGTGAAGCTGAACCGGTCCCGATCCAAGGACTGGATCTTCGAGCAGTACCTCAACACCGTCTACTTCGGCCGCGGGGCGTACGGGGTGCAGGCCGCCGCGCAGGCCTACTTCCACAAGGACGTCGGCGCCCTCACCCCGGCCGAGAGCGCGCTGCTGGCCGGAGTGATCCAGGCGCCGTCGTACCTCGACCCCGCGCTCGGGCACACCGCGCAGACGCAGTCCCGCTGGCGGTACGTCATCGACGGGATGATGAGCACGGGCGTGCTGCCGAAGGGGCCACGGCCGGCGTTCCCGAAGGTCGCACCGGCGCACACCGACCCGCTGTACGGCGGGCAGCGCGGCTATCTGATCGAACGGATCACCGCCGAGCTGCACCGGCGGGGCTTCGACGACGACGCGATCTACCGGCGCGGCCTGCGGGTCACCACGACCCTCGACCGCGCGACCCAGGAGGAGGCGCCGCGCGCGGTGGCCGGGGCGGTGCACGGGGACAAGGACATCGAGGCCGGGCTCGCCTCCGTACGGCCGGGTACCGGTGAGATCCTCGCCGAGTACGGCGGACGGGACTATCTCAAGCACCAGTACGACAACGCGTTCCTCGCCGACCTGCCCGCCGGGTCATCCTTCGACCCGTTCGTCCTCGGGACGGCGCTGGAGCACGGCATCGGCCTGCGCAGCGTCGTGGACGGCTCTCCCCTGAAGGGCGTCCGCAACGACAATGACGCGCAGGCCGGGGCGATAAGCCTCCTCGAGGCCACTGGGCGTTCGTTCAACACGGCGTTCGCGCGGCTGCAAGCCGAGACGGGAGCGTCCGCCGCCGGCCGCGTCGGCCTCCCGACCCGGCCGAGGCCGCGGGTCCACGTCATCGACCAGGCCGCGGCGTACGCGGCCCTGGCCGACGGCCGGTACGCCGAACCGCACTTCGTCGCCCGCGTCAGGGACTCGTCCGGGAAGACCCTGCTGACCGTACGACCGCGCGTCCGGCGGGCGCTGTCCCCAGGCGCGGCGGCGGATGTCACCCTCGCCCTCAGGCCGTCCCCGAAGTGGAGTTCGGGGCCCGGCCTCCTCGACAGGCCGATGGCGGGAAAGATCGGTACGACGGAGTCCAACGCCGCCGCCTGGTATTGCGGCTACACCCCGAGCGTGGCCACCGCCGTCGTCACCTACCGCGCCAGCAACCGGCCGCTGATCAACCGTGGCGACGCGCCCCTGCGGGAGGCGGCCGGCACGCCGACCGCCATCTGGAAGGGCGTCATGACGACCGCCCTCGCGGGCCGGCCCTTCGAGGACTTCCCGCCGCCCGCCTGGGTCGGCAAGGCCCGCCTCTTCGCGACACCCACGCCGACCCTCACCACACCGAACCCCTCCACGCCGACGTCACCAGCGGGCACGCCACCGGACGCCTCGCAGGGGAAGACGGGACTTCCCACGCCGCCGTCGTCCCCCGACCCTGAGGGCCTGCGCCGGAAGAAGGATGCTCTCGCGAGCCGGTCCCCGAAGCCCGTCAAAGGGGGCAGCGGGGACGCGGGTGACGAAGGGGACGCCGGTGACGGCGCGGACCCCGGTGGGAGCGGAGACAAGCGTGGTTCCGGGAAAACGGATGACACCGATGACACGGGGAACGAGCAGGAGGCGACGTCCTGACCGGTCAGGCGAGCGACGCGCAGTCCGCCTCGTCGGGCAGCAGCGGGCGGAGCATCACCCGGTAGGACCGGCCGTGATCCGTCCATTCGCTCCACCGGCCGGCCGGTGCCCTCCGGGCGTCCGCGCCGGTCAGGACGGTGCAGGTCCGGGTGCCCACTCGCGTTCCCGAGCCGAGCGGCTTCGCGAACGGCCACCGCGGCGCGCCCGTCGCGGACCCGGGCAGCGCCAGCGCCGCGACCTTGGCCGGCCGGTACGGACGCGGCGCGGCCGCGAGGTCGCCGCGCGGCCAGGCCGACGGATTCAGTCTGCCGAGCAACGCCGCCGCCCTGCCGTCGCTCACCGGCTCGACGAGCCGCGTCGTGCGCGGCCGCCCGTCGACGACGAACGTCACGACGGCGTACATCGCGTCCGCCATGTTCGGGCTCTCCACGGTCCGCGGCGTCGCCAACCCGGCGTCCTGAGCCGCCGACACGATGCTCCGCACCGCCCGCGGCGTCAGGTGGTACTCGGTCAGCGTGCCGGACGACCCGGCGATGGCGCGGCCGTCGCCGTACAGCGAGAAGTCCGGCAGGCTCCCCGGGCCGCCCAGCCCGGCGATGCCGCCACTCGTGCTCGTTCGCAGCACCAGCCGCCCCGCGCCCGGCGGCGCGGACGCCGTCGAGTGCGCAGGCGATGGCGCCGGGGCGGGATCGAGCCCGGCGTCCGAACGTCCGGAACAGCCCACCGCCGCCACCAGCGCGGCGGCCACCACGACCATGGCCTTCATAGGTTCGCTCCTCAGCGCGTGGCGCGTCCCCGCAAGTCAGACGTCATCCGGGGTCGCGCGGTTCCCTGACAGGTCGGGGGGAGCGGGTCGTACGGGGAGGGGATCAGGGGATGAGGTTCCAGCTACCGGCGCGTGCGGCGCAGTCCGCGCGGAAGGCCGCGGCGTCGAAGACGCCCCCGAGGTGCGGGGCCAGGCCGTCGCGGGCGGCGAGCAGGAACTCCGGGCCGGACAGTCTCCCGGACCGCTCGGGCAGGGCGCCGGACAGCGGGCGGGCGGCGATGGTCTCCAGGTCGCGGACGTTGCACAGGTCGTCCAGGCCGGGCCGGCGCGGCCAGGAGCCGATGACGACCCCGGCCGGCTCGAGCCCGTGGTTCGCCATCGCCTCCAGCGTCAGCGCCGTGTGGTTCAGCGTGCCCAGCCCCGGGCGTACGGCGAGCAGCACGGGGGCCCGCAGGTGATGCGCGAGGTCGGCCAGCGTGGCGCCGTCCTCGTCGTAGCGCACCAGGAGGCCGCCGGCCCCTTCGACGATGACGAGGTCACGGTCGAGCGCGCGGATCCGCTCGGCGGCGGTGATCAGGTCGAGCGGCGGCAGCTCGGCCCGCCGGGCGGCCGCCGCCGGGGACAGCGCGTCGCCGTAGCGCGCGAACTCGTGCAGGTCGCCGACGCCCGCGAGCCGCCTGACCTCCTCCAGGTCCCCGGCCTGGTCGGGCCGGACTCCGGTCTGCGCGGGCTTGACCACCGCGACCGAGGCACCCCGCGCCCGCGCCAACGCCGCGACGGCCGCCGTCACGACCGTCTTGCCGACCCCGGTATCCGTTCCGCTGACCACGAGCACGCTCACCTGAGTGAGGGTAACGAGGAGCGGAGCCGAGCGAGACCCTCGGCACCGAGGATTTCCGTGCCCCTGGCAACCCCTATCCTCGGCGCGGACGTTCTCAGTCGTCCCAGGGCTCCCACTTGTCGGTTTTGATCTCGAAGCCGAACGGATCCGGCAGACGGATCGTCTCACCGAACTCCCATGACAGCAGGTGCCGGTACGTCCCGCTGCTTCGATCCGGGTGAGAGAAGAACAGGGTCTGCGCGGCGCGCGGGTCCCGATCGACGAGGATGTAGTTGGGGATTCCGGTCTGGGCGTAGCCGCTCCACTTGGTCGCGGCACCGCGTCTCGGACCCGGCCGGCGGTCGCACGCGGCATTCGACCGGGAGGTGACCTCGACGACCAGACTCACCTGGCCGGGGAGGAGATGCCGGGCATCGGACTTGCGGGCCTCGTCCTGCACATCGACGTCCAGGACGATGAGATCCGGGATGTAGCCGTCCCGGATGTCGCTGAGGTTGAGGTCGGTCACCTGAATGCACCGCCAGGGGAAGGTCGGATCGGCGATCCGTGCCTCGACCAGGCTGTCGGCGATGTCCTGGACTATGCCGTTATGGCCGACCGTCGGACCCGGTGACACGACGATTTCCCCTCCGATGACCTCGACCCTCGTGCCGTCGTCAGGGAGGTGGAGGAAGTCGGCCAGCTCGCCGCGGACCCACAGGTCGTACGGGGTGTCCGGGAGCGTGTAGTAATGGGCCACCGCGCTCACGTTGCGTGACTCCTCCCTCACGATCAGCTCCGGTCATCGTAGGGAACCCGCTTGCCGTCCGTACCTGGAACCGTACATTCCAGCGGACCTGATCAGGGCGTCTCGCCCTGGCGGCGGAGGCGGGTGATGAACTTGTAGCGGTCGCCGCGGTAGAAGGACTGGGCCCACTCGACGGGGTGGCCGTCGAGGTCGAAGGCGTGCCGGGACAGCAGGAGCAGCGGCAGGCCGACGTCGACGCCGAGGAGCTGGGCGTCGTCGGGGGTGGCCAGCACGGTCTCGATCGTCTCCTCCGCCTCGGCGAGGTGCACGTCGTACGCGGTGGCGAGGGTCTCGTACAGCGAACCGTGGCGCGGCAGCTCCTTGCGGAGCCCCGGAAAGCGGCGGGCCGGCAGCAGGGACGTGTCGATCGACATCGGCTCGCCGTCGGCCAGGCGGAGCCGGTGGATGCGCAGGGCGCGGCCGCCGGGACGGATGCCGAGCAGACCGGCGACCCGCTCGTCGGCGGTGACGTAGTCGATGTCGAGGATGCGGGTCTCGGGGTTGAGGCCGTGGTGCCGCATGTCCTCGGTGTAGCTGACCAGCTGCAGCTCCTGCGCGACCTTCGGCTTGGCGACGAAGGTGCCCTTGCCCTGGATCCGCTGCAGGCGGCCTTCGATCACCAGCTCCGCGAGGGCCTGCCGGACGGTCGTGCGGGAGGTTCCGTACTTCTCCGCGAGCGTGCGTTCCGGCGGAAGGGGACTACCCGGGGTCAGCGCCTCGGTCAGTTCGACGAGGCGCTTCTTCAGCCGGTAGTACTTCGGGACCCGTGGCTCGATTCCGAGTTCCGGTGCCTGCTCAGCCGTCACGCGCACTCCTCACGTTCACCGCCGCGTCGCTCCGGCGTTAGGAGCAGGGTACGGTCTGGTCCGCTTCTTGACAGTAGCCAGCGCTCGCGTGACGACTGTGAAATCCGCCTCGCCCAGGTCGGCGCGGGCGGCGAGCCGCAGGCAGGCGCGTCCCACCGGTACGGAGGGTGGCCGGAAACAGCCGACCCGGATCCCGTGGTCCGCGCACAGGTCCGCCGCGCGGACGGCCTCGTGGGGGTCCCCGATGATGACCGGGACGACGGCGGCGGCCGGGGACGTGGTCGTGAGCCCGAGCTCGCGGGCGGCGCCGGCCAGGCGGAGGGCGCCGGCGCGGGCACGCTCCGGCAGGCCCGGGTCGGCGCCCAGCACGTCGAGCGCGGCGAGGGCCGCCCCGGCGCACGCCGGCGCCAGACCGGTGTCGAACACGAACGACCGTGCCGTGTCGATCAGCGTCTCGATGACCTCGGGTGCGCCGAGGACCGCGCCGCCCTGCGCGCCGAGCGCCTTGGACAGGGTGACGGTGCGGACGACGTCGGGCTCGCCGGCGATCCCCGCGGCGAACGCCGCGCCCCGGCCGCCCGGTCCCACGACGCCGAGCGCGTGCGCCTCGTCGATCACCAGGATCGCGCCGTGGCGCCGGACGACCCGGTGCAGCTCACGGAGGGGGGCCAGGTCACCGTCCACCGAGAACACCGCGTCGGTCACGACGATCGCGTCCGCCGAACCCGTCAGGGCGGCGTCCACGGCCGCGACGTCCCCGTGCGGGGTGACGGTGACCGCCGCACACGAGAGCCGGCACCCGTCGATCAGTGAGGCGTGGTTGGCCTGGTCGGAGACGATCAGCCGGGGCCGTAGCGCGGTGAGGGTCCCCAGGTTGGCCAGGTAGCCGGAGGAGAACACCAGGGCGGACGGTGCCCCGGTGAACTCCGCCAGGCGGTGCTCCAGCTCGGCGTGCAGCTCCGTCGTCCCGGTGACGAGTCGTGAACCGGTGGAGCCGGCCCCCCACTTGCGCACGGCCTCGACCGCCCCCTCGGCCAGCCGGGCGTCGCGGGACAGGCCGAGATAGTCGTTGGAGGCCAGATCAAGGAGCGACGGGACGGGCGTGCGGGGGCGCAACGTCCGGTGCAGGCCGGCGGCCGTACGCTCGCGGGTCGCGGCCCTCAGCCGCTGAAGTGGGTCCACCCGGAAATCATTCCAGCCCCGCCTGCGATTATGCAGACGTGCCCACGTTGACCGACCTCACCAGGCAGCACACCGATCTGGACGCGGCGGATCTCGAATGGATCCACGCCCTCGTGTCGGACTGGCAGCTGCTCGCCGACCTGTCGTTCGCGGACCTGGTGCTCTGGGTCCCCCTGACCGGGCGCCGCCCACGCCAGGGCGGCGGCCCGCCCGGCGTCGGCGGCTGGGTGGCCGTCGCCCAGATCCGGCCCACGACCGGCCCCACCGCGTACACCGACGACCTCGTCGGCATGGTCGTCGAGCCGGGCAGGCGAGGCCTGATCGACGTGGCCTGGACGGAGCAGCGCATCTGCCGGGAGGGGGACCCGGAGTGGGGGAGCGGCATCCCGGTCCGGGAGGAGGCGATCCCGGTCCGCCGGGACGGCCGGATCCTCGGCATCATCCAGCGCAGCACGAACCTCAGCTCGGCGCGTACGCCCAGCCACCTGGAGCTGACGTACCTGCAGAGCGCCAGCGACCTGGCGAAGATGATCGACGAGGGGCGGTTCCCCTTCCGCGAGGTGGAGCCGAACCTCGCCCGGTCCCCGCGGGTCGGTGACGGCCTGATCCGGGTCGACCGGGACGGGCGCGTGCTCTACGCGAGTCCGAACGCGCAGTCGGCGTACCGCAGGCTCGGGCTGGCCACCGATCTGGTCGGCACGCCCCTGGGGGACACCACCGCCCGGCTCATGAACACCGCGGTGGACGACTCACTGGCGGTGGTCGCCGGCGGGCGCGCTCCGAGCGAGACCGAGATCGAGAGCAACGGCGCGATCGTGCAGTTGCGGGCGATCCCGCTGATCGTGGACGGGAACCGTACGGGCGCGCTCGTGCTGCTGCGGGACGTCACCGAGCTGCGCTGGCGCGACCGGGCGCTGATGAGCAAGGACGCCACCATCCGGGAGATCCACCACCGGGTGAAGAACAACCTGCAGACCGTCGCGGCGCTCCTGCGCCTGCAGGCCCGGCGGCTCCGGGTGCCGGAGGGGCGGGCGGCCCTGGAGGAAGCGGTGCGCCGGGTCGGCTCGATCGCGATCGTCCACGAGACGCTCTCCCACACGCCCGAGGAGCTCGTCGACTTCGACGACATCGCGGACCGGGTGGTGGCCATGGCCGGCGAGGTCTCGGCGCCGGAGACGCGGGTCCGCCCGAAGAGGGTCGGGAGCTTCGGCGTGCTGCCCGCGGTGATCGCCACCCCGCTCGCCATGGTCCTCGCCGAGCTGCTGCAGAACGCCCTGGAGCATGGCCTGGCCAACCGCGCCGGCTCCCTCGAAGTGGTGGTGACGCGCGGCGACGAACGGCTGAAGGTCCTGGTGGCCGACAACGGGAGCGGGCTGCCCGACGACTTCGACGTCGAGTCGACCGCGAGCCTGGGCCTGCAGATCGTCCGCACCTTGATCGTGGGGGAGCTGGGCGGGGTCATCGACCTGCGGCCGCGTCAGGGCGGGGGCACGGAGGTGGTCCTGGACATTCCCCTGGACCAGGGGCCGCGCACGGTTCCGACCGCCTGAGACGGCCGGCGGCGCGATCTTCTGAGGACATCTCCGGTAACAGGGACGTCTGGAAACACGGACGCCCGTGACCTGGGGTCACGGGCGTCGATCCGGCGCGAGGTCGTGGGCCGATCCGCGAGCCACGATGCGGCGAATGTCGTCTCTCAGGGTGGTCTCTCACGCGTGGGCGCGAGCGCGGGCGCGGGCGTTCCGCCGCTTTAGGGCGCGTCGCTCGTCTTCGCTCATGGCACCCCAGACCCCGGCGTCCTGGCCGGAGGTCAGCGCCCAGTTGAGGCAGGCGTCGGTCACCGGGCAGCGGCGGCATACCTGCTTGGCCTCTTCGATCTGTACCAGCGCGGGGCCGGTGTTCCCGATCGGGAAGAACAGCTCGGGGTCCTCGTCACGGCAGGCAGCGCGGTGGCGCCAGTCCATGCGGTCCACTCCTTCGTAGCGCGTGAAGTGTCGACTCCACTTGTGAACGGTTTCACGATGTCGCGAACAGTCCAAGGACCGTGGGTAAGGTCCGGGAAGTGTTCATGGCGGTCTCGACCAGGGGTGATACCCGTATGCCGCGCGCCACTTAGAGATTCCCAGGGCGCCAGAGAGGGCGCAAGAGCTTTGAGAAACTTTTCTCAAAGTATGGCTGTCGCGTGTGTCACATGGTTGAAACATGAACGTGACTTCGTGACTCAGATCACGATCCGCACCGCCTTGGGAACGGACCGGAAGGTCACCGCCTCGCGTTGCCCGAGGTAGTCCCCGTCGACCTGGAAGGCGATGGGCCGGTGGGAGCGCAGCGTGAACTCCGTCAGGTCGTGCAGACCGAGGACGTGGGCGCCGCGCGGCTGCCGCTGAAACGGCGGCAGGATCTGCGACAGCACGCTCAGCGTCGACACCAGGTCGAGCCGCCGCAGCCCGAACAGGTCCAGGCCGGTCGCGAACGCCGCCCGCGGGCTCGGGTCGACCGGCCACGGACCCGCGTACGTCCAGGGCGAGGTGTTCGACACGATGCCCAGGAAGATGTGCCCGAGCGGCGGTTTCCCGGGCACCTCCAGGGTGAGCGCCGGGCGGCGCCGGTCCGTCAGCACGAAGAACTGGCGCAGCGCCGTGCGGATGTACAGCGTGGAGTACGCGCGGGACCCGGCGGCCCGGCGCTGCTCGACGGCGTGAACGACCTCGGCGTCCAGCCCGAGACCCGCGCAGAAGGTGAAGTAACGGTCGTCCGCCATGCCCAGGCCGACCGTACGGTGCCGCCCGGCCCGAAGCGCCTCCAGGACCTGCCCGGCCGCGTCGAGGGCGTTGTTCGGCAGCCCGAGGGAGCGGGCGAAGACGTTCGCGCTGCCGGAGGGGACCACGGCCAGCGCCGGCAGGTCCGGCGACGGACCCGCGGCGAGCAGCCCGTTGACGGCCTCGTTCACGGTGCCGTCCCCGCCCAGCGCGATGATCACGTCGTAGCCCTCGCCGACCGCCTGCTCGGCCAGCTCGGTCGCGTGCCCGCGCCGCTGGGTCTCGGCCAGCTCCAGCCGTACCTCGCCGGCGAACGCGCGCATCAGCACGTCCCGGGCTCGCCGTGACGTTGTCGTCGCCTTCGGGTTGGCGATCAAGAGAGCGCGCACGCCAAAAGGGTAGCTTCACCGCAGACCAGCGGATGGCGCGGCCTGGCCATCACGGCGCCGCGCACCCGGCTACTGTTCCGGGTGTGCCCACACGTCCAGCCACTCTGAGCGCCGCAGCCGTCGTCGAGGCCCTGGAAGGGGTCGCCGTGCTGGCCGTCGGCCTGTACGTCGGCGTCGAGGCCGTCATCGGCCGTCCCCACGACCTCGCCAGCGCCGTCGCCCTCGCCTTCATGGCCGTCCTGGGCGGCGCCGGCATCATCGCGGTCGGCTGGGGGCTGTGGCAGGTACGCCGCTGGGGACGCGCCCCCGCGCTCCTCACCCAGATCTTCACGCTGATCATCGCCGTGTCGATGTTCCAGAGCCATCGGCAGGTCCTGGGGGCCGTCCTCGTCGTGGTCGCCGTCGTCGGCGCCGCCGCCCTCCTCAGCCCTCCGACGACCCGCGCCCTCGTCGACGAGTAGACCCGCACCGCACCCGCACGAGGAGCGGCCGGAAACGACGCGCCCGCCGGAACGAGGACGTTCCGGCGGGCGTTTTCGATCGTCGTACGGGCTCAGTCGTCGGCGGTGAGGCCGTCCCGTAGCTGGGCGAGCGTGCGGGCCAGCAGCCGGGACACGTGCATCTGCGAGATGCCGAGCTCGGCGGCGATCTGCGACTGGGTCATGTTGCCGAAGAACCGCAGCAGCAGAATGCGCTTCTCCCGGGCCGGGAGCTTCTCCAGCAGCGGCTTGAGCGACTCGCGGTACTCGACGCCCTCGAGGGCGTCGTCGACGATGCCGAGGGAGTCGGCGACCGCCGGAGCGTCCTCGTCGCCGGAGTCGGGCGCGTCGAGGGAGACGGTGGAGTAGGCGTTGGCGGACTCCAGGCCCTCCAGCACCTCCTCCTCGCTCATCTGCAGGTGCTCGGCCAGCTCGCTGACGGTCGGCGCCCGGCCCTCGCGCTGGGCGAGGTCGCTGATGGCCTTGGTCAGCGAGAGCTTCAGCTCCTGGAGCCGGCGCGGCACGCGGACCGCCCAGCCCTTGTCGCGGAAGTGCCGCTTGATCTCACCGACGATCGTCGGCGTGGCGTACGTGGAGAACTCCACGCCACGCTCCAGATCGAACCGGTCGATCGACTTGATCAGCCCGATCGTCGCGACCTGGACGAGATCGTCGAGCCACTCGCCGCGGTTGCGGAACCGGCGGGCGAGGTACTCGACGAGCGGCAGATGCAGCTCCACCAGCTCGTCCCGGATGCGCTGGCGCTCCGGGTCGCCCTCGGGCAGGGTGGCGAGCCGCTCGAACAGCTGACGCGCTCGAGCGCGGTCGGGCACTCCGTGCTCGTTGCCGGCCACCGTGGTCTTCTCGGTCACGCGTCCACCTCGCTCAGCGGCCCGAAGCCGCGTGGGCGGTGGTCGAGTGCCGTGGGGGTCGGGGCGTTCATGACGTCTTCCCGCGCCGCTTGTTCATGACGATGGTCACCCGGTCGTCGACGCCGACCTCGGCGTCGACGTCACCGGCGAGCGAGCTCAGGACGGTCCAGGCGAACGTGTCGCGGCTGGGCTCCAGGCCGTCGACGGTCAGGACCGAGACCGAAATGCTCATCGCGTCGTCGGTCAGCTCGAATTCACAGGTCAGATCCGTGCCCGGCACCGCCTGGGCCAGGAGCATCGCGCACGCCTCGTCGATCGCGATCCGCAAGTCCTCGATCTCGTCGAGGTTGAAGTCGAGGCGTGCCGCCAGCCCGGCCGTGGCCGTGCGCAGCACGGAAAGGTAGGCGCTGTCGGCCGGCAGCCGTACGGTCACGACGTCGCGCACGTCGGACACACTCGCCGGCCTGGCCGCGGTTTCCTCGGTCACGTCACTCCCTCGTTGGGGCTACCCGCTGATGTCGAAACTACCGCCTCGACGCACCCGCGCGCGCATCCGCCGCGCTCCGGGTTCGAAGTGATGATCGTAGAGGCCGGGCGGGGTCTCCCCCGCCGAGGGGGCCGTCCGTACGGCCCGCGCTCGCGCGCCCCGTCGGGAAAGGCGTGTGGCGGGCCGGCCGGCCCCCGGCTGGGGGCGCGGCCGACCCGCCACCGATCCGATCCCGAACCGCGAACGGGCCGGAGATCAGGCGTTCTTGGTCTCCCAGAAGATCTTCGCGATCTCGTCGATCTTGGCGAGGAGCTCATCCGCCTTGGCCACGTCGAGGGTGCCCTTCGTGCCGGCCGCGCCGGCGAGCTTGGTGGCCTCGTTGAACAGCTGGTGCAGCTGCGGGTACTTCTCGAAGTGCGGCGGCTTGAAGTAGTCCGTCCACAGCACCCACAGGTGGTGCTTGACCAGCTGAGAGCGCTCCTCCTTGATGATCAGAGCCCGAGCGCGGAACACCGGGTCGTCGTTGGCCTGGTACTTCTCGATGATCGCCTTGATCGACTCGGCCTCGATCCGGGCCTGCGCCGGGTCGTACACACCACAGGGCAGGTCGCAGTGGGCCGACACCGTGGTCCTGGGGCGCAGAAGTCGTGCAAGCACCTGCGTGTCCCTTCCGTTGTTTCGGATCATGCTCCGCTGACAGACACTACTCCTGGTACCCTTCCCGCGCGCAGAGAGGTAACCCACGTGCAGACGGTCGAGGTCACGGGCGAGTCGATGCTGCCGGTCCTGCGGCCGGGCGACTGGCTTCTCGTACGCCGCGGCGCCCGCCTCGCCCCGGGTCAGATCGTGGTCGCGCGTCATCCCCGCGAGGCCCGGCTGATCGTCAAGCGGGTGGCCTGGCGCGACCGCGACGGATGGTGGCTGGAGAGCGACAACCAGCGCGCCCCCGGCCGGCAGGACAGCTGGAACTTCGGCGCCGTACCGGACGATCTGATCCTCGGACGGGTCATCGCGCGGTACTGGCCACGCCCCTCCCTACGGCTCCGCGCGCCCCGGCGGAACCGGAGCGCGCGGACGCGGAACGCCTCGTAGAGCCTCAGAGCACCTTGGACAGGAAGTCCCGGGTGCGCTGGTGCTGCGGGTCGGTGAGCACCTCGCGGGGGTCGCCCTCCTCCACGACGACGCCGCCGTCCATGAAGACCAGGGAGTCGCCCACCTCGCGGGCGAAGCCCATCTCGTGGGTGACCACGACCATCGTCATGCCGTCCTGCGCGAGCCGCCGCATGACGTCGAGGACGTCACCGACCAGCTCGGGGTCGAGCGCGCTCGTCGGCTCGTCGAACAGCATGAGCTTCGGCTCCATCGCCAGCGCCCGCGCGATCGCGACGCGCTGCTGCTGTCCGCCGGACAGCTGCGACGGGTAGCTGTCCACCTTCTCGGACAGCCCCACCTGATCGAGGAGCCGGAGCGCCCGCTCGCGTACGACCTGACGAGGCTCGCCCTTGACCCGGATCGGCGCCTCCATGATGTTCTGCAGGGCCGTCATGTGCGGGAACAGGTTGAACCGCTGGAACACCATGCCGATGTCCCGGCGCTGCGCGGCGACCTCGCTCTCCCGCATCTCGTGCAGCTTGTCGCCACGCTGCCGGTAGCCGACGAGGTGGCCGTCCACCCAGAGCCGCCCCGAGTCGATCTTCTCGAGGTGGTTGATGCAGCGCAGGAACGTCGACTTGCCGGAACCGGACGGGCCGATGACGCACATCACCTGACCACTGCGGACCTCCAGGTCGATGCCGCGCAGGATGTGCAGGCGGCCGAAGAACTTGTGGATGCCCTCGGCCTTGACCATCACGTCGGTCGCCGGTGCGTTCTCCGTCATGCGGACCCCTCTCGTACGGCCGGGGGCTTGACGTGGAAGGTCGTCAGGTTCCGCCGCAGCCGTTGCAGCGGGGTCGGCGGCAGTTCCCGCGCGGAGCCGCGGCCGAAGTGACGCTCCAGGTAGTACTGCCCGACCGAGAGGATCGAGGTGACGATGATGTACCAGACGCTCACCACGATCAGCAGCGGGATCGTCTTGTAGTTGGCGTTGAAGATGTCCTCGCCGGCCTTCAGCAGCTCGGTGAAGGCCACGGTGGAGGCGAGTGAGGTCGTCTTCAGCATCGAGATGGTCTCGTTGCCGGTCGGCGGGATGATCACGCGCATCGCCTGGGGGAGCACGATGCGCCGCATGATCTGCAGCCGCCGCATGCCGAGCGCCTGCGCCGCCTCGGTCTGGCCCTCGTCCACCGACAGGATGCCCGCCCGGACGATCTCCGACATGTACGCGGCCTCGTTCAGGCCGAGGCCCAGGATCGCCGCGACGAAGGTCGTGACCAGGCTGTTGACGTCCCAGGTGATGAAGACCGGCCCGAACGGGATCCCGAGCGAGATGTCGCCCATCAGGGACTTGATGTTGAACCAGAAGATCAGCTGGACCAGGACGGGCGTCCCGCGGAAGAACCAGATGTACAGCCAGGCCGCCGACGACATCAGCGGGTTCGCCGAAAGCCGCATCAGCGCCAGGAGGATGCCGCCCACGATGCCGATGGCCATCGCGATGACCGTCAGCTCCAGCGTCGCGACGAGGCCCTTGAGGATGCCGCCGTCGAAGAAGAACTTCTGGAAGGTCGTCCAGTCCAGGTTCTTGTTGGTGAACAGCATGTGGACGAACATCGCGGCCAGCACGAGGATGACCGCGCCGCTCACCCACCGGCCGGGGTGCCGGACCGGCACGGCCCTGATGCTCTCAGGCCGTGCCGATCCGGTGTTGTCGATCTCGGTCACGTTCGCCTCAGCCACTCGCCCCGTTGACCTTCGGGTCGGTCAGGGCGCCCGAGGAGATGCCCCACTTCTCGGTCAGCTGCTTGTAGGTGCCGTCCGCGATGAGATCCTTGACGGCCTTCAGGATCCCGTCGCGCAGGTCGTTCTCGTTCTTCGGGACCGCGACGCCGTACGGGGCCGTGTCGTAGGCGTTGCCGGCGATGACGAACTTGCCTCCGGACTCCTTGGCGGCGTACGCGGCGACCGGCGAGTCGGCCAGCACGGCGTCGGCGCGGCCGTTGCCGAGGGCCAGGTTGGCGGCGTTCTGGTCGTCCAGTGAGATCTTCGTCGGCGCCGGCTTGCCGCCCTGCTTGCACTTGTCGAGGCGCGCGCCGGCGTCGGGCTTGGCCGCGGACTTCGGCGTGAGCTCGTCCTCCTGCGTCGTGCCCTTCTCGACGGCGATCTTCTTGCCGCAGAGCGACAGGTCGTCCGGGCTGAGCTTCTCGGGGTTGCCGGCCTTGACCATCAGGCCGGTGCCCGCCGTGAAGTACGTGACGAAGTCGAAGCTGGCCTCGCGCTGCTTGTTGTCGGTGAAGGACGACATGCCGATGTCGTACTTCTTGCTCTGCAGCGCGGGGAGGATGTTGTCGAACTTGACGTCCTGGAACTCCGCCTTGACGCCGAGCTTCTTGGCGATCGCGGTGCCGAGGTCGACGTCGAACCCGACGATCTGGCCGTTCTGCTTGAACTCGTTCGGGGCGTAGGACGCGTCGGTGGCGATGACGATCTTGCCGTTCTTCTTGATCGTATCGAGTGCGCTCTTGCTGCCCCGTGAGGTCGTCTTGGCGTTACAGGCGGACAGGGCGACGGCGGCCGCCAGGACCGAGATGCCCGCCCCGATGGCGTGACGGCGAAGACCGCTGTGCACGGCGTCCTCCTCCAGGCTTACGGGGCGTCACGCCCCGGTTGATTGCACGGTGGTTGTGCGACATCTTGGCGCAACCCCGTCCGAAGTGCGATTACTGCCTTGAAACAATCCCACAACGGCCGGATGATCTCCGTGGCAGGTCGTCAGCCCGTCGCGGCGTTGATCTTGGGCTCACGGACGGCTCCCGCGGAGATGCCCCACTTGTCGGTGAGCCGCCGGTAGGTGCCGTCGTTGATCAGGTCCTTGACCGCCGTGAAGACCGCGTCCCGCAGGTTGTCGTGGTGCTTGGGGATCGCGATGCCGTAGAGCGCGGTGCCGTACGGCTGCCCCGAGGGTTCAAAGCGGTCAGCGGACTGCCTGGCGCCGTAGACCACGGAGGGGGCGTCGGCGAGGACACCGTCGGCGCGTCCCTTGGCGAGGGCGGCGTTGGCGGCGGCCTGGTCGTCGAAGGAGAGCCGGACGGGCGCGGGCCTACCGGCGTCCTTGCACGCCCTCAGGCGTGCGCCGGCGTTCGGCTCGGCCGCGCTCGCGGGAGTGAGTTCGTCCTCCTGCGTCGTGCCCCTCTCCACGGCGATCCGCCGGCCGCACAGGGACAGGTCGCCGGGCTGCAGCCGTTTGGGATTGCCCTTTCGGACCAGCAGCATCGTGCCCGCCGAGAGGTATGTCACGAAATCGAGCCGCGTCTCCCTTTCGCGGGTATCAGTGAACGAGGAGAGGCTGAGGTCGTACTTGCCCTCGGCGAGCGCGGGCATGATCGATTCGAATTTCACGTCCTGAAACTGCGGTTCGACGCCCAGTTCCCGGGCGATGGCGGTGCCCAGGTCGACGTCGAAGCCCACGATCTGCCCGCCCTGCTTGAACTCGTTCGGCGGGTACAGGGCGTCGGTCGCGATGACGATCTTGTTGGCCTTCTTCACGCGGCCCAGGGCGCTCGCCGGGTCGGCGTCCCGGCAGGCCGAGAGGGCGGACGTCATCGTGAGAGCGGTAAGGCCCCCCGCGATCAGGCGGCGGGCGAAGGGACGGGGACGCAGTGCTCCTCCTCGGGGGGCGGAGGCGGGGGGACGTACGGGGGAGTCAGACGACATCTTGGCCTACTCCAGCCCGGATCGTGATCAACAATGACACGAATGGATAACGGGTGATGTCGTGACTCACCCGTTGCGTCCCCCTGACTGAGCGGCACCGTGGAGTGTGGGACGATTGGGCGACGGGTGACCCCCGTACACATCGAGAGACGGCCGCGCTGTCCATTGACCCGGAGGCAAACTGCGGTCGTCTGCCCGTATTTCCACTAGTAGCAGGGGTCGCTGTGGCCGTTGAGCCTGTCGAACCGCACAATTACGATGCTGATCCGGCCTTCGCGTTGCACCGCGGAGGCAAACTCGAGGTCCGTTCCACCGTCCAGGTCCGGGACAACGACGACCTCGCCCTGGCGTACACCCCCGGCGTGGCGCGGGTGTGCTCCGCGATCGCCGAGAGGCCCGAGCTCTCCTACGACTACACCTGGACCTCCAAGGTCGTGGCCGTCATCACCGACGGGACCGCGGTGCTCGGCCTCGGCGACATCGGCCCGGCCGCGGCCATGCCGGTGATGGAGGGCAAGGCGCTGCTGTTCAAGGAGTTCGCCGGAGTCGACTCCGTGCCCATCTGCCTCGACTGCACGGACACGGACGAACTGGTCGAGACGATCACCCGCCTCGCGCCCAGCTTCGGGGGCATCAACCTGGAGGACATCAGCGCGCCGCGCTGCTTCGAGATCGAGGACCGGCTGCGCGAGGCCCTCGACATCCCGGTGTTCCACGACGACCAGCACGGCACCGCGATCGTGGCGCTGGCCGCGCTGCGCAACGCGTCCCGTCTCATCGGCAGGCCCCTGTCGAAGATGCGGGCGGTCGTCGCCGGGGCCGGCGCCTCCGGAGTGGCCGTGTCCCGCATCCTGCTGAACGCCGGGATCGGAGACCTCGCCCTCTCCGACAGCAAGGGCCTGATCCACGAGGGCCGCGAGGGGCTGAACCCGATCAAGCAGGCGCTCGCCAGTGAGACCAACCGCGCCGGGCTGAAGGGCTCGACGGAGGACGCCCTGCACGGCGCGGACGTCTTCATCGGCCTGTCGGGCGCCACCATCCCGGAGGACTGCCTCGACGTGATGGCCGAGGACGCCGTCGTGTTCGCGCTGTCCAACCCGGAGCCGGAGATCCACCCGGAGATCGCCCGGCGCCACGCCCGCGTCGTCGCGACCGGGCGGAGCGACTTCCCCAACCAGATCAACAACGTGCTGGCGTTCCCCGGCGTGTTCCGCGGGGCCCTCGACGTCCGCGCGCACACGATCACCGAGGGGATGAAGCTCGCGGCGGCCGGCGCGCTGGCCGACGTGGTCGGTGACGACCTGACCGAGGACTACGTCATCCCCAGTCCCTTCGACGAGCGCGTCGCGCCCGCCGTCACCCGGGCGGTCGCCGACCAGGCCCGCAAGGACGGCGTCGCCCGCCTCTGACCCACCCGCCGACGACCGCGGCCCGCGCACCTCACCAGGCGCGCGGGCCGCGGCACGTTTCAGTCGAACGAGAGCTCAGGGTAATCATCTCGAAACTGGTTGTGATCATTGACATCTTTATGTCACGCTGCCGACACTGAAGGCATGCGGAGGACGACGGTGCGGATCGACGATCAGCTACTCGCGGACGCCAAGGCGTTCGCGGCTCAGCAGCATCGCAGCCTGAACTCGGTGATCGAGGATGCGTTGCGTCAGCTGCTGCGGCGCGCCGACGTTCCCTCTCGAGAGCCCGCCGCGTTCCCTGCCTACGGCGGCACCGGACCGGCCAGGCCCGATATCGACCTGAACGATCCTCGGGTACTCAAGAGCCTGATGTACGAAGAGGAAGACGAGGATTACAGGATGCGAGCCCGTGATGCGGCTGGTTGATGTCAATGTCCTCGTATACGCCCATCGCCCGGACATGGCCGATCACGAGCGGTATCGGGGCTGGCTCTTCGAGATGATGGACGGGCCGGAGCCCTTCGCGGTGTCAGATCTCGTGCTGAGTGGGTTCGTTCGGGTGGTGACGAATCGCCGCATCTACAAAGATCCAACCCCACTCACTACCGCGTTGGCCGCCGTGTCCGCTCTGCGCAACCGGTCGAACTGTGTCCCTCTCGTACCGGGTCCGCGTAACTGGGCCATCTTCACCGAGCTCTGCGAGAAGACCGGGGCCAACGGCAACGACGTGGCGGACGCCTATCACGCCGCCCTCGCCATCGAGCATGGATGCGAGTTCATCACCACGGACAAAGGCTTCAGCCGCTTCCCTGGGCTGCGGTGGCGGCGGCCCCTCGACTGATCTTCCCCGGGAGGCCGGGTTAGGCTGCGGGCATGTTCGCCGTCACTGCCGCACGCATCGATGCCGACGACCCGCTGAACGGGCTTGAGCTGGGAGATCGTCCCGAGCCGACGGTTCCGGAGGGCTGGACGACCGTCACGGTCAAGGCGACCGCGCTCAACCACCACGACGTCTGGACGCTGCGCGGCGTCGGGATCCGGGAGGACCGACTGCCGATCATCCTGGGCTGTGACGCGGCCGGGATCGACGCGGACGGCAACGAGGTCATCGTGCACTCCGTCATCGGCGATCCGGAGCGGGGCGGAGGCGACGAGACGCTCGATCCGAAGCGCTCACTGCTGTCGGAGTCCTATGACGGCACGTTCGCGGAGAAGGTCGCGGTGCCGCGCCGCAATCTCGTGCCCAAACCGGCGTCGATCTCGTTCGAGGAGGCGGCCTGCCTGCCGACGGCGTGGCTGACGGCGTACCGCATGCTGTTCGACAAGGCGGGCCTGCAGCCCGGATCGACCATCCTGGTGCAGGGCGCGGGCGGGGGAGCCGCCACCGCGCTGATCGCGCTCGGCGCGGCGGCCGGGTACCGCGTCTGGGCGACCAGCCGTTCCGAGGACAAGCGCGAGCGCGCCCTCGCGCTGGGCGCCGACGAGGTCTTCGAGTCCGGGGCGCGGTTGCCCGAGCGGGTCGACGCGGTGATGGAGACGGTCGGCCAGGCCACCTGGTCGCACTCGCTGAAGTCCCTGCGCCCCGGCGGCCGGATCGTCGTGTCCGGCGCGACCAGCGGCCAGGTGCCGCCGGCCGAGCTGAACCGCGTGTTCTTCCTCCAGTTGTCGGTGGTGGGCTCGACGATGGGCACCCGTGACCAGCTCGTACGGCTCGCGCGCTTCCTCGACAAGACCGGGGTGCGCCCGCGGATCGACCGCGCGCTTCCGCTGGGCGAGGCGCGCGACGGGTTCGCCGCGATGATCGAGGGTGACGTCTTCGGGAAGATCGTTTTCACCGTGTGACGTTGGTCTTAGGACCACTCCCGGCTACCAGCCGGGGTTCTCCGGCAGTGCCAGCGAGAGGTACTTGCCGTCCTCGGAGATCATCACGCCCAGCCCGCAGCAGTCGTCGAGGAAGCCGGTGACCTCGCCGAGTGACAGGTCGAATCCCCGGTCGAGCAGCGACTGGTGGACGCGCTTGCCGGCCCGCGCGGTGTCGCCGCACGCCTCGTACGCCTCGGCCTGCCAGCCGTGCAGCACCGCCTTCCGCGGCCGGCCCGAACGGGTGTCGAGGATCTTCAGCCTGCCGGGGAGGCGCTCGTAGAAGAGCACCGGCCGGTCGCCGCTCGCCCATCTGCGCTTCCACTCCAGGGCCGCGGACGTCAGGAGTTCGTGGCTGTCCGCGGAGGCGACGTCCGGGGCTTCGAAGTCGAAGAAGTAGGCGATCCGCGAATGGTCCAGCTCGGGCGGGTAGACGTACGCGTAGCTCGCCTGCGGGCGGACGCCGGAGATCGCGAATGACGGGTCCGTGAAGTAGGGGCTGAAGCGTTCGAGCCAGATGCCGAGCTGGCCCGTGGGCGGTTGCAGGTGGTGCAGCAGCGGGACCAGCGCGGCCTGCTCGATGTAGTCCTGGTCGGTCTCGCCAGGGAAGCCGCGCAAGATGTGCCATTCGGTGGAGATGCCGTAGTAGCACGCCCATTTCAGCAGCCGGACGTTGATGAGCCTGCTGGAGCCCTTGCGCATCAGCCCGAGAACGTGGGTGCTCAGGTTCTCGATGCCGGGCTGGATCCGCCGGATGCCGGCCCGTCGCATGAGCGCGAGCTGCTCGCGCGTCAGGTTCGCCTTGACCTCGAAGAACAGGTCGAGGTCCCAGCGCCGCTCCGCCAGCTCGGCGCAGAACGAGGACAGGTACGCCATGTCGAGGATGTTGTCGACCGCGTCGACGCGGCGGACCGGATGGGATCGGAGGAGTCCCTCCAGGTCGGCGAGCGCCCGCCCGCCGGCCCTGCTGCGGTAGTTCATGCCGAGGGCGTTCAGGCCGCAGAAGGTGCAATGGTGCTTCTGCCCCCACCAGCAGCCCCGGGAGAACTCGACGAGCAGCCGCACCTCGTCCTCGCCCAGGACGCGTGACCGGTCGTGCCGCTCCAGGGTGCGGAAATAGTCGTCGTAGTCGGGTGCCGGAAGGGTGTTCAGGTCGTACGTGCGCGCGGTCTCGCCGACGTCGTCGTGATCCGCTCCCTGGCGGCGCACGCCGGGGATCGGGCGGGACACGCCGGCGGCGAGGTCGTGCAGCAGCGCGGGCAGGGCGATGTCGCCCTCCCCGGACACCACGTAGTCCAGCCACGGCAGTTCCTCGGCGTAGGCGATGCCCATCCCGCCGTCGAAGTTCGCGCCGCCGTAGATCAGCGGCAGGTCCGGGAAGCGGTCCTTCAGCCGGCGTCCCAGCGCGAGGGAGGCGGTGTTCTGCAGGAACGTCGAGGAGAATCCCACGGCGTCGTAGGAGGACCAGTCCACCGAGTCGAGGCAGCCTTCGATCCAGGCGGGCAGGACCTCCCGGCGGAAAGTGATCAACTGGTCGGGGCCGTTCTCCAGGACCTTCGACCAGAACGCCGGCACCTCCGGGTACTCGGCGAAGTAGTCGGCCTCCGGCCGGATCTCCCCGAAGGCGGCGTAGGAGAACAGCCACTCGCCCAGCTGGTGGAACCGGTCGTCGTTCATCCGCGCGATCCGGTCGTAGATCCCGTTGCCCAGCAGTGCGCTCAGCTCGAGGTTGAGATAGAGCACGTCACAGTGGTGGCCGGCCCTCTTGACGATCGCCTGCAGCAGACCGCACTGGATGGAGGGCGCGTCGACCCAGCACCACGGCATGTTGACCAGGGCCACCCGGAGGGGCCGTGGCGGGGGCCCGGGAACCGGTGCGGACTTATCCTTCGGCGCCAGTGGCAGCATTCTGGTCCTCGCCCCGGTTCCCGCCGGGTCACCGGCGCCGGCCCTTGGGTGCAATTTCTCCTCCTCTGCGAAAGAGCGCCGTGCGCGCTCAGATGTCGCCGTTGAGCCGCGCGGTGAGCTTGATGAGCGCCCGCAGGCGGTCGCGGGTCAGCCCCTGTCCGGCGACCGGGATGGTGAACGTCGTGCCGGAGGGCAGGATCGCCACCGAGCTGTCGCCTCGGCGCGCGGTGCCCCGTCCGCCGAGCCAGGGAGCGATCGACGTACTGCTCGCGCCCCCGTTGCGCTTGAGGAGGAAGAACTGGTCCCGTACGTCTTCGAAGTCGGCGAACGCCTCGATGTTGGCGAACGGGATCGTCGGGTCGGCGATCGGCAGGAGGTCGACCTGAGGGTCGTCCTGCGGCAGGCCCGGCCAGAGCCGGCGCCCGAACGCCGCGAAGTACAGCAGGGTGTGGGCCGTGTCGATTCCGCCGACGAACGGCCGGTCGTCCGACGTGCGCCGGATGAGGCTCATGCGCTCGTCGTCGACCCGCCGGTCGATCTCCCCGGGCCACCGGTTCGCTCCCTGGGTCGTGTCCCGCCAGGGCAGGTAGCGTGCGACGTCCTCGCTCGGCGGGAGCGGGAGGATCTCGACGGCGAACGCGTCGGGATTCTTGGCGACCATGGAGCCCGGCGTCAGGGAGAACGTCCCGATTCCGGCGAGCGACCACAGGTCGTCGTGTTCGAGTAGGAAGTCGTACGTGCGGGCCGCCTCGTCGTCGCGCTCACTGGGGAACCCGGTGAATCCCATCATCTGGGCGCCGATGTCGTTCTTGACCAGGTCGCGGAGGATGTCCGGCACGTCCGTGAGCCGCACGCCCTTGTCGATCAGGTCGAGCACGCGCTGCGACCCCGACTCGTAGCCGAAGGAGATGGCGACGCAGCCGGCGTCCTTGAGCCGCTTGGCCATGTCCCGCTTGGGAAAGGTCCGTTCCAGGCGGAGTTCGGCGCTCCAGCGGACCGGATCGCGTAGTTCCTTCATGGCGTCGCAGAGCAGGCGGAGGTACCGCGGGGACATGGCGTCGACGGCGAAGTACACGGTCCGGCCGAACCCGGTGATCTCCTCCAGGTCCTTGATCACCGCTTCGACGGGACGCTCCCTCGACGGTGAGGTCGGGCGGTCGGAGTTCAGGCCGTAGTCGCAGAAGGTGCACTTGTTCCAGTAGCAGCCCCGCGTGGGGCTGTACAGGATCACCGGCTCCGGCGACCAGTAGGCATCCCAGTCCCAGACGTCATAGGCGGGCGTCGGCAGTTCCGCGACGTTCTCGTAGTTGATCGACGGGGCCGGCGACGTGTCCTCGCGCGTCAGCACGCCCGGGATGCCGGCGAGATCGCGCCCGTCCCGTACGGCGGTGAGGATCTCGCAGAACGGCGTCTCTCCCTCGCCGGGCACGATGAGGTCGGCGTCGGAGAAGATCCGCCAGTAGTCCCCGGGGACCCGTGCGAAACGGACGTGATCGCAGACCTCGGTGCCGCCGAACACGATGACGGTCTCCGGGCGCCGCGCGCGGATCTCCCGCGCGAGGCGCAGCGCCATCGGAAGCTGCCCGGTGTAGGCGACCGACAGCCCGACCACCCGCCACTCGCGTTCCCCGATCAGGTCGAGGAACGGCCCGCGGACGTAGGGGTCGAACGGCCCGGTCAGCCGGTCGATCACGGCGGGCTCGCACAGGTCCGCGTAGCAGGAGAGGTTCACCACCGGGCCCGGCAGGATCTGGAAGTCGGCGATGCTCTTGGGGACCCCGTCGAGACCGAGCAGTTCCTGCCAGCGCTTCATCGCCAGGACGGCCTGCCGGTACGTCGGATGGTGGTAGAAGGACCGGCCGTCACGGAAGATGTCGATGGCCCTGCTGACGAAGTCCGGGCTGAGCCCCTCCGCACCGAGCGCGGCGCGGTAGTCGAGCTCGTCCGCCCTGGTGAGATCGGCGGACGCCTCGATGCGTCTCCTGACCGCGGCCGCCCGCTCCAGCAGCCGGCCGACGTTCTCCGGGCGCGCCAGGTGGTTCAGCGCGTCGATGTTGGCGTCGACGCACCGGCCGCCGGAGAATCCCGCGCGCCGTGCCGCCGCCACGAGATACGGAATCGAATGATAGGGCTGAGTCGGATCGGTCAGCGGCGGATTGATCAACAGATACGGCAGGTCGCTTTCCCGGCGCCGCCGGCTGCGTATCGCAGGTCTTTCGGTCAGGAATGTGGACACCTGTTCCTCCGCGATCGCGCTGGAGCCGCCCATCGGATTAATGATCGCGAGTTTGGCATGGTGTCCAGGTAATGGGAAGTCGCGGTCATCGTGCTGTTCTTAAGACCACCGGCGAGTGGTTCTAGAACGCCGTGAGATGTGTCTTAAGAATCCGGTCGTCACGGGGGTGGACGGCGGCCTGGGCGCGACATATGTTCGCGGCAGTCCCCGATCACCAGGAGGTTTGCGTGTCCAAGGACCCACTCGCCCCGCTCAACGCGGCCGGTCTGCAGCGGCTCCCCGAGCCGATGAAGGCCGTGTTCGAGAACCTCAGCCCGGAAGAGCTGCGGGTCGCCAGCGCCATTCAGGAAAGGCTCAACGCCGTGGCGCCGGACGTCGAAGGCCAGCAGAACGACAACAACAACTGTCTCTGCTAGCGGCAATTACGGCTCGCCATTACAGGCGGATCGGCCACTGATCCGGCAGATCCTTCAATCCTCAGGAGGTACGCATGTCCAAGGACCCGCTCGCCCCGCTCAACGCGGCCGGTCTGCAGCGGCTCCCCGAGCCGATGAGGGCCGTCTTCGAAGACCTCAGCCCGGAAGAGCTGCGGGTCGCCGGCGCCATCCAGGAACGGCTCAACGCCGTGGCGCCGGACGTCGAGGGCCAGACCACCGACCCCGGCAGCGGCGGCAACAACAACAACTGTCTCTGCTAGCGGATCTCCCGAACCGCGCTGGCGGAATTCCCGGCCCGCCACTCCGGCGGGTCGGGAGAACAAACGCTGTGAGGTGGAGGGCATGAGGGAGAAGGTCAGCCGATATGTGGTCGTCAGCGACCATGTCTACGGTGACGACGACGGGCTCCGGGTTTCGATCCTCTACGCGACGCGGACCGCGCAGGCGCTGTTCGTCGTGCCACGGATCGCCGACGCCGTACGGGCCGGGGATCTGGACGCCATCCCGCCGGCCACGCTCGCCCAGCTGAGACAGGCGCAGGCCGTGGTGCCGGACGGGGAGGACGAGCTCGAGGCGATCCTGGAGCGCAACCGGACCGCCGCCCTCGACACCTCGACGGCGAGCTTCATCCTGCTGCCCACGTCGTACTGCAACATGGGGTGCACGTACTGCGGGCAGGAACACGTGCGCGGACGGCTGACCGCCGACCACCGCGACCGGATCCGCGCGCGGGTGCTGCGCGCCCTGCGGCTGCCGGCGACCCGGCACTTGAACGTCGACTGGTTCGGCGCCGAGCCGATGATGGGATACGCCGTCATCCGCGATCTCGCCCCCGACTTCGTGCGCGCCGCCGCCGAGAAGGGCGTCGACTACACGTCCGCCATGGTGACCAACGGCTCCCTGCTGAACGCCAGGAACCTGGACGTCCTCATCAGGGAGTGCGGCATAGCGAAGTTCTTCCTCACGGTCGACGGCCCGCCTGAGGTGCACGACGTCCACCGGCCGATGAAGAGCGGACGCGGATCGTTCTGGAAGATCATCCGCACCGTTCGCGCGGCGCTCGACAACGCCGACTACAAGCACGTGACGTTCGACTTCCGGACCAACGTCGACGTGCACAACCAGGACGTGATCCACCGGTACATCGAGTTGATGGCCGAGCTGGGGTTCGCCTCCCCGAACGTGAACTTCACCCTCGCGCGGGTGCGCCCCTGGGGGAACGACGTCTCGGCCATCGAGCTGGCCGGTAAGGACTACGCCGAACGCGAGCTCTCCTGGCTGGCGGCCATGCAGGAGCACGGCCTGCCGTTCTCGCGCCTGCCCGCGCTCGCCAAGAGGATCACCTGCCCGGCGGTGAAGCGGACCGCGGAGCTGATCGGCGGCAACGGGAACATCTTCTCCTGCACCGACCACCCGCTCGTGCCCGAGGCGGAACGGACCAGCGTGCTCGCCCACATCGCCCAGGCCGACCTGCCGGACATCCGCCCCAAGGGCGAGTTCGACGACTGGCACGACGAGGTCGCGGAGGGCAGATCCTGGTGCAGGGACTGTGTCTTCCTGCCCACCTGCGGAGGCTCGTGCCCCAAGGCCTGGCACGAGGGCAATCCGCCGTGCCCCAGCTACCGGCACAACGCCCAGGGACGGCTGGACCTCATGGCCGGGCGGCTCGGCCTGCGGCCGGTCCCGGCGGATGGCCTGATGCCGCTGTGAAGAGCCACTTCAACCTGCTCGTAGGCGCCAGCGGCGCGGCCAACGTGATCAATCTGCCCGGATACCTGATCGCGCTGCGGCGGCTGCCGCGGGTCCGGGTGCACGTCGTCATGACGGGCACCGCGGCCCGGCTGCTGCCGATCGAGACCGTACGGCTGGTGAGCGACGCGGCGTACGGCGAAGGGGACGGCAATCTCGATCCCGGCCACGCGCGGCTGGCGGCCTGGGCGGACCGGTTCATCGTGCTGCCGGCGACCGCGCACACGCTGGCGCAGGTGGCGCATGGTCTCGCCGGGAACCTGCTGACCGCGACCCTGCTGGCGCACGAGGGCGCGGCGATCTTCTTCCCGAGCATGAACGCGGCGATGTGGCGCAAGCCGAGCGTGCAGCGGAACGTCGCCCGGCTGCGGGCGGACGGATATCACGTCGCCGACCCGGTGATGGCGCCGGCCTGGGAGATCGCGAGCGAGGCCGTCCGTACCGGGCCGGGGCTGCCGTCGCCGGCGCAGGTCGCCGGGATCGTCGAAGAGATCATCACGCCGCACCTGACCGCCGTGCCGGACGAGGAGGCGCGGTGATCCGGACACTGATCGCCGCGATCAAGTCGCCGCTGACCACGGGCCCCATGGCCGTACGGGGGTTCCCCCGGCTGGTCGCCGGGCAGTTCACCTCCAGCATCGGGGACATGTGCACGGCGATCGCGCTGCCGTGGCTGATCCTGTCCGTCTCCGGCGGGCCCGTCCTGCTCGGCTCCGTGCTGGCCTGCTACGGGATCAGCCGGGCCGTGACGATACCCCTCGGTGGCATCCTCACCGACCGGTACGGCGCGCGCCCGATCATGTTGTCGACGGACCTGGTCCGGTGCGCGCTGACCGCGCTGCTCGGCGTGCTGGCCTACGCCGTCACCCCGTCGTTCGCGTGGCTGGCCCCCATCGCGCTCGTTCTCGGCGCCTGCGGCGGGCTCTTCGTGCCGGCCTCCTTCGCGCTGTTGCCGTCGGTCCTGTCGGACGCGGACCTGACCGCCGGGAACTCGATGTCCTCGACCGCCACCCGGCTCGGCAGCCTGCTCGGGCCGGCCCTCGGCGGCATCCTGATCTCCGCGTTCGGTCCCGGCCCCGCGCTGTTCGTCGACGCCGCGACCTACCTGGTCTCCGCGGCCACCCTGTACGCGCTCGCGGTGCCGAAGGCGAGCGCCGATCAGGACCGGGACGCGGAGCAGGCGGTGACGTTCCGCGCCGTCCTGTTCCGCGGCCGGTTCCTGCAGATCGTGCTCGTCACGGCGGCCATCGGGAACCTCGTGTACACCGGGGTCTCGGAGGTGGCGCTGCCCGCGCTCGCGCACCGCGACTACGGCGCCGGCGGGTACGGCACGATGCTCGCCGGGCTCAGCGCCGGCCTCATCGCCGGGTCGCTGCTGGCCCGCCTGGAGTGGCAGGGGCTGCGGTCGGCGTACCTCCTGGCGATCCTGGGGCTCGTCATGGGCCTGTCCGTCGCGCTGGTGCCGTTCACCGGCGGGCTCGCCGGAGCGACCGTGTGCATCACCGCCTTCTCCGTCGCCAACGGCTGGTCGGGGATCGTCCTCATGACGATGTTGCAGCTCTGGGCCCCGCGGCACCTGCTGGCCCGCGTGATGAGCGTCATGCTGCTGGCGATGTCCGGCACGTTCCCGATCTCGGCCGCGCTGTCCGGCTGGGCCGTGGACCGGCTAGGGGTGAGCGTGCTGTTCCCCGTCGCGGGCTGCGCCATCGCCGTCGCGATCCTGTGGGCCGTCACCCACTCCACCTTCCGGAACGTCAACCCCGGCGACCGGTACACCGAAGAGCTGGAACCGGTGGCCGGCACCGCCGGGCCGGCCGGTTGAAGCGATCAGAGAGGGGGAGAGGCGAATGGCGTTCGACGCGCTGTCGGCCCTGCGGGAGAGCGGTCACTGGGTGGACCTGCTCTCGGCGGACCAGAGACGGGTCCTGGCCGAGCTCACCGAGGACGAGGTGAGGCTGCTCAACCGGATCAAACACCGGCTCGACGAAGCGGCCCCGGACGTCCAGGGCCAGGAACTCAAATTGCTGTGACGAAAGCGAGCCTCGGTGTCCGACCACACGGCGTGCCGCGCCTGCGGCGCAAGATTGTCCGAAGGCCATCGGTTCTGTCCGTTCTGCGGCGCCGTGGTGGAGGTGACGGAACCGGGCCCCGACGTCCGCAAGAGCGTCGCCGTGCTGTTCATCGACCTCGTGGACTCCACGGTCCTGGGTGAGCGGTTCGACCCGGAGCTGTTGCACGGCGTCCTCCGGCGCTACTACGGCGTGTGCGGCGACGCCGTCACCGCGCACGGCGGCGTGATCGAGAAGTTCATCGGCGACGCGGTCATGGCCGTGTTCGGCCTGCCGGTCACCCATGAGGACGACGCCCTCCGGGCGGCGCAGGCCGCGATGTCGATCGTCGAGGCGGTTCCCCGCCTCGCCGCGGAGTGGCGGCTCCCCGGCCTCCGGCTGAGCGTCCACTGCGGCGTCGCCTCCGGAGAGGTCGCGGTGATCAGCGGTCCGGGCGTCGACCTGCGAATCGTGGGCGACACCGTCAACACCGCCGCCCGGCTGCAGAGCGCGGCGCCCCCGGGCGAGATCCTGATCAACGCGGAGGCCGCGCACCTCGTACGCGGCCGCGTCGGCCTGGAGGAGCTGGGGCCGCTGTCCCTGAAGGGCAAGGCCGAACCGGCGCGGGTGTGGCAGGTCACGCCCGCGCCCCCCGAACAGGCGCTGGTCCGGGCCCCGCTGATCGGACGCTCGGCGGAGCTGGCGAGCCTGACCGCCTGCTACCGGCAGGTGGTGGCCGAACGGGAGTGCCGCCATGTCCTGGTGGCCGGCGAGCCCGGGATCGGCAAGACACGGCTCGTCCAGGAGTTCCTCGCGCGGATCCCGCCCGGCGAGGCCGTCGTCCTGACCGGCTCCTGCCAGCCATACGGCCGGGACATCACGTTCCACCCGCTGCAGTCGATGCTGCGCGACTCGATGCCCGGCGGCCTGCCGTCCGTCGAACGGCTGCTGGGCGACGACGCACAGGCCCGGCGGACGCTGTCGGCCGTCACGGGCGGCGATGACCCGGGACGGCTCCCCGCCGGCGTCGAGGAGATCCGCTGGGCCGCCGTCCGGCTGTTCACCGCGCTCGCGGAGCACCGGCCGCTGATCCTCGTCTGGGAGGAACTGCAGTGGGCCCAGCCCATGCTCGCCGCCCTCATCGAGAACCTCACCGGCGAACTGGCCGGCCTGCCCATCCTGGTCGTCCGCGTGACCCGGGACGAGCCACCGCCGAGCACCGGGCGGACGATCCGGCTGCGGCCCCTCGGCCCGGCCGACACGTCCACGCTGGTGGGCGCGCTGTCGTCCGGCCTCGCCGAGGTGACCGCACAGCAGGAGCGGCCCGCGATGGCCGGGATCGCCGAGCGCAGCGGGGGGAACCCGCTGTTCGCCACGATGCTGATCGGCGCCCTCGCGGACGGTGACCCGGCGATGGCCGCATGCGGTGACCCGGTCACGCCTGCGGACGGCGAACCGGCCGTGCCGGAGCTCCCGCCCACGATCGCGGCGCTGCTGCGCGCGCGGATCGACGCCCTCCCCGCCGACGAGAAACGCACGCTGCAGTGGGCCGCCGCCTGCGGCCGCGACTTCGACCTCGACCAGCTCCGCGCGCTCGGCGGTGAGGGCGGGGCACCCAGCGGCGACGTGGCACGCCCGCTCGCCGGCCTGACGCGGCGCGGCCTCGTCCACCGGCTCCCGTCGGGCCGGCTGCAGTGCGCGCAGCAGCTGATCCGCGACACGTGTTACGGGATGACGGCGAAGACGCTGCGGGCACGGTGGCACGCGCTGTTGTCGGACCGGGCGGGGCCGCCCGGCGAGGCGATGTACCACGCGGAGCGGAGCGCGCTGCTCTACCGCGACGTCGGCCCGGACGACCCGCGCCTGGCCGTGCTCTCCGACCGCGCGGTACGGCTGCTCGTCGAGGAGGGGACGACGGCGCTGCACCGGCGCGACACCGGGGCCTCCCGGTCGCTGTTCGAACGGGCGCTGCGCCTGCTGACCGAGCGCGGTCGCCGGTACGCGGACGTGACCATCCGCCTGAGCGAGGCGATCCTGGCGCGCGGCGACGGCGACGGAACGCTGCGCGTCCTGGACGAAGGCGTCCGGCGCGCCGACGCGGCGCATCGGATCACGGTGGGCCTGCAACGCGACATCGTCGGCTTCCGCCTGGGACGTACCGGCTTCGACGCCGCACGGGCGAGCCTGGACCGCTACGAGGCGGAACTGCGCGACCGGCCGGACGACCACCTGAACTGGTGCCTGCTCCACCAGTTCCACGGGTTCGTCGAGCTCAGCGCGGACCGGGTGGGCCGGGCCGAGTCGGCGTTCCGCGACGCCCTCGACCGGGCGCGGCGGCTGGACGAGCCCTGGATCGCGGACCGTCTGTCCAGCGCCCTGTGCGAGCTGGTCCAGTGGTCCCCGACCACGGTCGGCGAGGGACTGGAGCTGTGCGACGAGCTGTGCCGGCGGTTCACCGCCGACCGGCTCCTTCTCATCCCCATCCTGACCACGCGCGCCCGCCTGCTGGCCCTCTCCGGGGACGTCGCCGGTGCGCGCGCGACGCTGGCGTCCGCGCGGGAGGACGCCTCGGCGATGCACGCGGCCCTGCCGGAGATCGCGATCAACCAGTCGGAGGCCGTGCTGCTGTCGCTGCTCGGCGAGCACACCGCCGCCGGCGGCCGGTTCGCCGAGGCCGCCGGGATGCTGCGCGGCCAGGGCCATCTCCAGCCCGCGCTGACGCTCGAGGTGTACGCGGCGCGGGAGATGCTGCGCGCCGGCCGCGAGGAGGCGGCCGCCCGCGCCATCTCCGACCTGGACGAGAACGAGCTGGTCGCCCGCGCGCGGGTCTGGCTGCGGCTGCTGCGCGCCCGGCTGGCCTGCGCGGCAGGCCGCCCCGGTGAGGGGTTCCACCGGGCCCGCTGGGCGCTCGACGCGCTGGAGACCGACGATCCCTGCCTGCGCGGTGACGCCTGGTTCGAGTACGCCGTCATCTCGCGTGCGGCGGGCCGGGCGGACGAGGCGGCGTGGGCCGTCGCCGAGGCCGAGACCTGCTACACCGCGAAGGGCGCGGACCTCCCCGCGGGCGCGGCGCGTCGGTGGGCCGCGGCGGAGACGGGCGGCGCGGCATGACGCTTCCCTGGCATCGGCCGGCCACCGAGCACTTCCCCGGCGTCCCCGCCTTCGGAGTGCCGACGTCACAGGTGCCGCTCCAGACCCTGCCCGTCGTCCACCTGGAGGATGTCACCCCCGACTGGGCGTGGGGCGGCGCCGACGGCGGCGGCATCCGGGTCTGCGTCGTCGACAGCGGGGTCGACGGCACCCACCCGCAGGTGGCGCCCGTGGACGAGGCGATGACCGTCGTCTTCGGCGAGGACGGCGACCCGAGCGTCGTGCCGACCGAGCCCATGGACACGGCCGGGCACGGCACCGCGTGCGCGGGCATCGTCCGGTCGATGGCGCCCGCGGTGTCACTGTCGTCGATGCGGGTGCTGACGGACTCGATCGCCGGAACCGGCCGGGCGCTGCTCGCGGGCCTGGAGTGGGCGATCGACGCCGGGTTCGACGTCATCAACCTGAGCCTGGCGACGCGGAAACCGGAGTTCGTCCCGGCTCTGCACGAGCTGGCCGACCGGGCGTACTTCCGGCGCTCGGTGCTGGTGGTCTCCGCGCACAACATGCCGGTCCCCAGCTACCCCTGGCCGTTCGCCTCGGTCATCTCGGTGGCCAGCCACGACCAGGGCGACCCCTTCCTGCACTACTACAACCCGTCGCCGCCCGTGGAGTTCTACGCCAACGGGGTCGGCGTCCCGGTGGCGTGGCCGGGCGGCGGGCGGACCCGGAGCTCCGGCAACAGCTTCGCCGCCCCCCACATCACCGGGCTGTGCGCGCTGATCCTGAGCAAGCACCGCTGGCTCACGCCGTTCCAGCTCAGGGCCGTGCTCTACCAGACCGCCAAGAACGTCATCGGAGTCGACCATGCCGCTGCAGAACTACTCGCTCCCGGACACCCGCACGGACCCGACCGTGTCGCTCACTGAACGCCAGCTCCTGCACTCGGTGGTGGAGATCGCCCGCAACGTCTTCGGCGCGGCGGCGTCCTCGATCTTCCTGATCGACGATGACAGCGGAGAGCTCGTCTTCGAGGCGGTCGCGGGGGAGGGCGACGCGCACCTGCCGGGGACCCGGTTTCCCGCGGGCACCGGCATCGCCGGGTGGGTGGCGACGAGCGGCCAGCCGATGTACGTCGACGACCTGTCCGGCAGCACGCGGTTCGCCCGAGACGCGGCGGCCTCCACCGGCTACGTGCCGGACAGTCTGATGGCCGCCCCGCTGATCCGCGGCGAGGACTGCCTCGGGGTGCTGGAGGTCCTCGACGCCTCGCAGACCTCCCGCAGCGAGCTGACCGACCTGGACCTGCTCGGGCTCCTCGCCGTCCAGGCCGCCATCAGCCTGGAGATCTTCATCCGCGCGCGCCGGCGCCCGGCCGTCCCCCGGCAGGCCGGCCCCCGCCCGGCCGCCGACGACCCGTACCTGCTGGTGGACCGCATCGGGGAGGGGCTGAGCACGGCCGACCCGGCCGCGGTGACGCTGGCGACCACCCTGCTGAAGGCCGCCGCCGACGTCGTCACCGGTGGGCGGCCGAACGCGTGACACCGGACGAGGGAAGCGTGGTCTTCTTCACGCGGGCGGCGGACGCGGAGGTGTCGGAGCTGGAACGGCTCCTCACCCTGCTCGGCGTCCCGGCCCTGCGGATCGACGCCGACGACCTCGGCTCGATCCAGGTCGAGCCGACCGTCCCGGCGACCATCCGGATCGGCGGCCGGTCCGTACGCCCCACGGCGAGCTGGACGCGCCGGTTCTGGCCCTCCGCCATGGCGCCCGCGCGCACCCCGGTCGACGTGCTGCACCGCGACAGCTGGCTCGCCCTCGCCGCCCAGCTCGCCAGGTCGGCCCCCGCGGCGCTGCCCGGCCCGCGCCTCGGACTCCTGGAACAGCTCACGTGGGCCGCCGCGAGCGGAGTCGGAGTCCCGGCGACCATCGTCGGCACCGACGTGGCCGGCGCCGCCGACCGGCTGCCCGGCGACCGGCTCGTCGTCAAGGTGCTGGACGCGCACTTCGTCGAGTCGGCGCCGGGAACGCTGCACGGCTTCCTCCCCTGCGTCCTGCCGCGCGCCGAGATCGCCGGGCTCGCCGCGACCTCGAGGATCCCGCTCGTCGTCCAGGAGTACGTGCGGCACACGGCCGAGTACCGCGTCTACGCCATGCGCGGCGAGCTGATCACCTTCGAGGTGCGCAAGCCCACGCCGGACGCGATCTGGCGGGATCCGGACACCGTCGCCGTCCGTGCCGTGGCCGCTCCCGCGGACGTGGCCGCGGCCGTCACCGGGCTCGCCGAACGCTGGCGCCTCGGCTACGGCGCGTTCGACGTGCTCGCGACCGACGGCGGCGCGGTGTTCCTGGAGGTGAACGCCGACGGCGACTGGCGATGGTACGAGGCCAAGGCCGGTGTCCGCACGGTCAGCCGGGCGCTCGCGCTGATGCTCCGCGACCTGCACACCGCCTGCGGCGGAACGGTCAGGCGGGCCGGGTTCGACCTGCTGACGGTGATGGCCGGGTGATCACGACCGGAGAGGAGACACGCGTGGAGGGTGCGTCCGCGCTGCTGGACCTGGCCGGGCCGTACGGCGCGGTCGGCCGGCCCCGGCGGGTCAACACCTACGGCTGGATGCCCAACGAATGCGTGCTGTACACCGCGTCCACCGGCAACCCGTCGGCCGTGACCAGGCCGTTCCGCGCCGACGCGCGCGCCGGTCACGGAACCGGCAGGGCGTACGGCGACCCAGACCGGGCGCGGCTGCTCGCGGTGGCCGAGGCACTGGAGCGCTACGCGGGTCTCGTCGCCCCCGAACGCGGCGTGATCCTGGCCTCGGCGGCCGAGCTGGGCGGCGACGCGCTGGACCTGGACCTCATCGCGCGCTGCTCACCCCGGGAACTGCGCCGTCCGGGGTGCCCGGTCCACGCCATCGACCGGACCCGGCCGATCCGCTGGACCACGGCCACGGACCTGCGCACGGGCCGGCCGGTGCTCGTCCCGGCCGTACTGGTGTTCCTCACGTTCCCCGAGCTGGACGCCGAGAACTTCTGGATCCCCATCTCCACCGGCTGCGCCGTCCACCGCACCGTCGAGGCGGCCGCGGTGAACGCGCTGTGCGAGCTGATCGAACGCGACGCCCTCGCGTTGACCTGGTTGCTGCGGCGGCCCCTTCCGCGGCTGGCGGAGGACCGCCTGCCGGAACCGGCGCGGTCCATCGTCGCCTGGTGCGCCGACCACGGCATCGCGTCGTTCCTGTACGACGCCACCACCGACGTCGGGGTGCCGGTCGTGTACTGCCTGCAGACGGCCGAGCACGCCCCCCGCACCGGTCAGCTCGTGGGCGCGGCCTGCGGGTTCGACGGCGCCTCGCTGGCCGAGCACGCCCTGATGGAGGCCATGGGACTGCGGCTGGGGATGGAGAGCCGGCCCGCGCCGCCCCGCCGGTACGCCGACCACCGGGTGGTGGACGACGGAGCGGCCGTGATGGCCGCGCGGGCCCGCCGCGACGCGTTCGGGTTCCTGCTCGGCGACCTCCCGGCACCTCACCGGCCCGGTGACCTCCCGGCGTCCCGTCCGCCCGGCGGTGACCCGGGCTCGGACCGCGCGCGCCTGGAGTTCCTGCTGCGGCGGCTGGCGGAGCTGGACATGACGGTGCTCCTGGTCGACCTGACGACGCGCGAACTGCGGGACAGCGGCCACGTCGCCGTCCGGGTGATCGTGCCCGAGCTGCAGCCCATGTCGGCTCGCCCGCTGGTGCAGTACCGCGCCCACCCCAGGCTCCGCACGGCCGCCGAGCGGCTGGGCCTGCCGCCCCTGCCCGAGCGGCGCCTCAACCCCTACCCGCAACCGATGGCGTGAGGCCCATGGACGATGACACCGCCACGGCCGTACGAGCCGCCACGGCCGCACGCGTCGAGATCGAAGTACGAGTCGAGACCGACATACGCGTCGCCGCCGACGGCGACTTCGGCGCCGCCGTCGCCGAGGACCTGCGCCACCTTGTCGCCTCGGCCACGGAACCGGTGCGCGCGGCGTGGCCGCGGGTCGACGTCCGGGCGTCCTGGCGGGACGTCCCCGACGAGTTCGCGGCGTTCGGGGCCGCGGCGCGTCCCGCGCCCTGGCTGCCGGTCGCCGTGGCGCACCCGTACATCCGCGTCGGCCCGCTGTTCGTGCCCGGCCGTGCCCCCTGCCACAACTGCTTCCGCGCCCGGGCACGGCAGCACGAGGACCCCGTGGAGGAGGAGATCAGGCGGCGGCTCGCCGCGGACCCCGCACTCGGGGTGCGCGGATTCCCGCCGCACCAGTCCATGCTCGCCGCCGGGCTGGCGCTGGCGCTGCTGCGCGGCGAGGAGAGGGGAACGGTCGCCGTGATCGACTGCCGTACCGACGAGGTGGCCACCTGGCGCGTGGTGCCGGCGGAACAGTGCCCCGGCTGCGACGACGACGGGCCGGGACGATGAGCCGTCACCCGCGCCGCAGGGAGGGACTGGCGTTCGTCCCGACCGCCGACGGTTACATCGTGGACGGCGGGCCGCGGCGGGAGCACCTGACCGGCCGGCTGGCCCGTGAGGCACTGCCCGTGCTGTTCGAGCTGATGGACGGCACCAGGACCGTCGAGCAGATCGGGCAGGCGCTCGGCGTGCCCGTCCACCAAATCGTGGACCTGCTGGCGCGACGGGACCTCGTGCGGTTCGTGGAAGAACCGGACCCCCATCCGTCGTGGATCTTCCTCCAGCGGTCCCTGCCCGCCTCCCAGGCGGACGGGATGTGGCGGCGGCTGCGGGCCGCGCGGGTCACCGTCACCGGCGATCGCCCGGTGGCCGACCTGCTGGCCGGGGTGCTCCGCCGGTCCGGCGTCGGGACGGTCGACCGTTCCGGAGGCCCCGCGGATCTGACCGTCGCGGTGCTGAGCGGTGCCGAGGTGCCCGCCGTCCCGACATCCGGGGCCCTCCTGCCGGTACGGACGGACACGGCCGCCGTCCCGATCGGGGGAACCGACCGTGATCCGGCTCGTGCGGGCGTCACGGCCGGGATCGCCGCCGGCATCGCCCTGCGCCATCTCGCCGGGTACCGGCCGGCCGGGGACCCGGTGGCGCCGGGAGTCATCGCGGAGCCGGGGACCGTCGAGGAGGAGGCCGTCGCGGGGAGGGGCGCTCTCGCGGGGGCGGAGGCCGTCGCGGGGAAGGGCACTGCGGCAGGGCCGGGGATCGTCGCGGGGGTGGGGACCCTGACGGGGACGGGGGCCGCGGTGGGCTGGGGGGCGGCCGAGCTCCCGGCGCCCTCCGTCAAGCGGTACCTGACCGAGCGCCGCCTTCCCCTGCGGCGAAGCCCGCATCCGCTCGTGCGCACGATGGCCTGGATCCTGGCCGGCCGGCGGCTCGCGCCCGCGGCGGCGCCCGGTGGCGTCGTCCGGGCGTACCTGGTGGGCGACCTTACCGGTGGCGGCCACCGGGCCTACGCCGTCGACCTGGCCGCGGGTGCCTTGGTCGAACTGCCCGGGACGGTCAAGCCGGGCGGCGAGGGCGTCACCATGGTGCTGACCGGCGACCGCGCGTGGGTGCAGGACGCGCCCGGCGAGCGCCTGCTCTCCGGTGACACCGGTCTGCTGATCGCGCAGCTCGCCGACGACGCCAGGTCCGCGGGCTGGAGCGCCCGGACGTGCGACGCCGACGGCCGCGCGGACGTGCTCGATCTCGATCCGGACCGGGAGCGCGTGACCGCGGTCCTCGAGCTCGGCCCGGTACGGCGGGTGGCGCGCCCGTCTCGGCGCCGGCGGCGTCCACCGAGCTGGCGCTTCGGCGATCCGGCTCGGGATGTGAGCCGCCTGATGAGGCTCGCCGGCCTCGGTCTCGCCCGCGCCGACGAGATCCACCCCGCAGGGCGGGTGCGGTACGCCTGCCGCCCGCGCGGCGCGCTCGGGTGGATCGACGACTACGTGGCGGACCGGGCGCCGGAGGCCGCGGCGGTCCTGCTGTTCACCGGCGAACCGGATCTCCGTCTCGTGGTCAAGGCCGCGGTGGCGGCGGGGACGTTCCGCCTCCTGGCGGCGGGCGCGGGCATCGAGTCCGGGCTCATCGCCGGTCTCGGCGACCACGACCCGCGCGTGCTCTACGGCTGCGTGCTGGGAGACCCAGGGCGGGTTCCCGCCGCCGTCCTCCGGTGAGAAGGGCGGCGGCACCGCGAGGCGCGGGAACTCCGCTCAGCGCCCGGCGGAAGGCGCGGCCGGAAGACGGGCGCCGCCACCGGCTTCACGGTAGAGGGCGTTCGGCATCGCCATCGCCTGCTGCAGGAAGGCGGAGATGATGCGTGCGCCCGCGCGGTCCTGGGTGAGGTTCTTGGAACGCGCCCACGCTCGCAGCAGCTCCAGGTCGGCGATGCTCAGGGTGACGATGATCTGTTTCACCGAGCCCGGCCGATGCCCGCTGCCGGTGGGGTCCTCATCGCCGGTGGAGGTCATGACCTCGGCCGCGCGCGCCTTGAAATAGTCCGCCTGCTGCGCGTTCGACATCGTGGCCACCGCGGAGGCGATCCGGCGCAGTTGCGCGTCGTCGACCGCTCTGGGTCCGTAGTGGTCCTCGATCCGGAGGGCCGCCCGAAGGTCGATCTCGCCGCTCCGGACGAGCTCCTTCAGCGCCGGCCTGAGGCGGTCGAACTTGACGTATCGCCGCACCCTTCCGTAGGGCAGGCCGAACCTCTCCGCGACCGCCTTGATGGAGCCGTACTTGTGGTAGAGCCTGGTGCAGGCGTCGATCAGGTCCAGGGTGTTGAGGTCGCGGCGGATGAGGTTCTCGCTGATCGACAGGGCACTGGCGACGTCCTTGTCGGGTCTCTCCTCGATGATCGCCGCCGCGATCCTCGTGGCGCCGAGTCTGCGCATCGCCAGCCAGCGTCTCTGGCCGGCCAGGATCTCGTAGTACCCCTCTTTGTCCTCCGTCGGAGCGACGATGATGGGCTCCAGTTGACCATGCACGCGAATGCTTTCCACCAGTTCGTCGATGTCCTGCTCGACATCGCGTGTCCGTGCCTGTTGTGCGCCGATGACAAGTCTGTCCAGATTTACCTTTTCAACCCTGTTGAAAAGCACCACGTCGGCCCCTCCGCTTGCCCACCCTGACCGGAATTATGCGTGCCGGGGAGCCAACGACGGTAGGTCATATAAACACCTCAGCGGCATCCCCGTGGTGCTCCACACGGCCGTGGTGCCCGAGCCACGGCCGTGTGGGGCGCCGGGCTCACCACGCCGCCATGCGCGGCGACATCTCGCGCTCGATCGCCGCGCGGGCGAGTTCGGCCTTGTTGCCGACGCCGAGCTTGGCGCGGATCCGTTCGACGTAGGTGTCGACGGTCGACTTGCGGACGCCGAGCTGGGTGGCGATCTGGCTGTGGGTGAGGCCGCGCGCGAGCATCCGCAAGGTCTGGTCCTCGCGGGGGGACAGGCGCGGCCGGCTCGTGTCCGAGGCGGCGATCAGGGCGTGGGCTACGTCGGAGAGCTCGTCGCAGAGCAGGAATCCGCCGCCCGCGACGATGCGCAGGCCGGCGATGAGCACCGAGGTGTCACAGCGCTTGGTGAGGTAACCGTTCGCGCCGGCGCGTACCGCCGCCAGCACGTCCGGGGGCCTCGCCGACGTGGACATGATGAGCACACGGGTCGCGGCGAGCCCGGCCACCGCGTCGATCGCGGGAGTGCCGCCGCCGGGGTAGAGGTCGAGGACCGCGACGTCGACCTCGAGCCCTCCGGCGAGCAGCCGTTGCAGCTCGGCCACCTCGGCCACCGACGCCACGACGGTCATGTCGGCGACCGTTTCTAAGGCGTGTTCGACCCCGCAACGCGCGATCGGGTGATCATCAATGACCGCTACATGAATCAAAGTGGCCCCCGGCGGAGGTCGGCCGATGGTTTGCACCACACAATTGTGGTGTTATCGGTGCATCAACACCGTATCTGGAAAAATTGCGCTAATCCAGAACCATTCGGACAAACTCGGGCCGGGGTGACGTTCCGTTCAGTCCTTGCCGAGTATCTCCGTGCGCAGCCGCGCGGACGTCTCCGCCAGGATCGTGCGGACCGCGGCCACCTGCTCTTCGTCCAGGCCGTCACGGCTCGCGGAGCGGACCTCGTCGACGAACTTGCGCAGCGCCCGGTCGAGCTTCACTCGGGCCGCGTCCTCGCTCGTGCCGGTCGCGGTGGCCCAGGCTTCATCCCAGGTGAACCGCCACTCCTCCTGCAGGGCGCGCTTGTGCTCCTTCCACTGCGCCTTCTGCCGCTGCCACTCGTCCTTCTGCCGCCGGGTCGTCTCCTTCAGGTTCTGCGCCGCGCCGGCCGGACCCTGCCGGCGCATCTCACGGGCGGCCTGGGTGAGCTCCTCGCGCAGCGAGCGTACGGTGTCGCGCACGTCCTCCTGAACCTCGCGGGCGATGTCGCGTACGGACTCGGTGAGCTCCTCCTCCAACTCCGCGAGCTCGTCCATGCGGCGTTCCAGCTCGTCACGGCCCGCGTCGGTCAGGCGGTAGACCTTCTTGCCCTGCACCACCTCGTGGGTGACCAGGCCCTCCTCCTCCAGCCGCGCCAGCCGCGGATAGATGGTGCCGGGAGAGGGGGAGTAGACGCCGAGGAAGCGGTCCTGGAGCAGCCGGATGACCTCATAGCCGTGCCGCGGGCTCTCCTCGAGCAGCTTCAGCAGGTACAACCGGAGCCGGCCGTGCCCGAAAACGGGGCTCATCGCTCGCTCGCCCTCCTCACTCGCTGCGCGAGTGGTCTCGTCCCTCGACCACTCACTTCGCTCGCTGCGTCGGGTTCGCTCGGGCTCATCGCTCGCTCGCCTCTCTCATTCGCTCGCCGATCGCGTCAGTTCCTCTGGACCCGGTCGGCTGAGCAGGGTGACGGCACCGGAGACCGAGTTCACCGCGAGGACCGCATCGCCGTCGCCGAGCGTACCGCTGACGTACCGGCCCACCGGACGCTCCTGCCGCGTCAGCTCGGGGAACGCCGCGTCGACGCGGCCGGTCATGGAGTTCAGTGTCACCTTGGCGGAGGTCGAGTCGGGCAGCCGCAGCGTGACCTCGCCGGAGACGGTGCTCACCTGGGCGTGGCCGCCCGCGCGCAGGTCGACGTCGGTGGTGACCTTCCCGGCGACCGAGTGGGCGGTCAGCCGGTCGAGGCTGCCGCCGGCGAGCGCGAGATTCCCGGAGACGGACTTGAAGGCCACCGAGCCCGCGAGCCCCTGTGCCTCGATGTCCCCCGCCGCGGTGTTCGCGTCGATCGTCCCGGTCACCCCGTCGAGCGTGACGTCGCCCGAGGCGGCCTTGACGGACACCCTTCCGGTCAGCCCGGTGACGATCGCGTTAGCGGTGACGACGTTGAGGGTGACCGGGCAGTCGGACGGAACCGTGATCGTCACGTTGACCCTGCCACGGGTGTTCTGCAGCCATTTGAGGACGCCGTCCCAGCCGGCGCTCTTGTGGTTGACGGACAGCATCCCGGCCTCGTGAACGATCTCGAGGGGCTGCCCGGAGATCTCGGCGACCTGGATCGTGGGCCGTTCGTCGCTCGGCAGGATCGAGATCGTGCCGGCCACGATGGTGGCCTTGAGCGCCACCACGCCGTCGAAGTCGAGTTCGGTCGGCTCGTTCACCATCCAGCGCGCCATGGCACGATCCCCTTCCGTCGGGAGGCTTCGCTGAACACGATATGTCGCGTCTGTGCAAAGTCAAGATGTATCGCGTCACACGTGCGGATGAGCCGCCGTCACCGGACGCCGAGTTCCTGCCACGCTCGGCTCCTCACTCGCTCCGCGGCCGACTCGTACCTCACCGGCCACTCCGCTCGCTCGTCGGCTCGCCGCAGTGCTCACTGCCGCGCTCGCCTCGGGTCAGTCGTCGTCTTCGTCGCCCAGCCGGGCCAGCCAGGTCGCGAGCCGCTCGACCGGCGTCTCGAACTCGGGATTGAGATCGACGAACTCCCGCAGCCGATCGGCCAGCCAGACGAAAGAGACCTCCTCCTCGCCGCGGCGGTCGGCCAGTTCCTCGATTCCCCGATCAGTGAAGTACATGGCGATCGTTCTCTCTCACTGTCACTTCGCGCCGGAGCGGAACGGCGCTCCACACGTGACCGTGCGGAGCGCCGTACGCCGGAGTGCGGCCGTTACTCGCTGAAGACCGCGGCCACCAGGCCCTGCTGCTCCAGAGCGTGCATCTTGGCGGACCCGACGGCGGGCGAGGAACTCGCCCGGCGGGACACCCGCTTAAGCTCCCGGCCCTCCAGGAGCGGCGGCAGCTTCAGCGCCATGAAGGGCCACGCCCCCATGTTGGCGGGCTCGTCCTGGGCCCACACCAGCTCCGCGTCGGCCGGGTACTTCGCCAGCTCGGCCTTGATCTCTTCCCAGGGCAGCGGGTAGAGCCGCTCGACCCGGACCAGCGCGACCGAGGTGTCACCGGACTTCTCCCGTGCCGCGGCCAGGTCGTAGTACAGCTTGCCGCTCGTGAGCACGACGCGGCGGACCTGCCCGAGCTGCTTCGAGTCCGGGATCACCGGCTGGAAGGACCCGGAGGTGAAGTCGGCCGTGGCCGACGTCGCGGCCTTCAGCCGGAGCATCGACTTCGGCGTGAAGACGATCAGCGGCTTCTCCCGCGGCGACAGGGCCTGCCAGCGCAGCAGGTGGAAGTAGTTCGCCGGGGTGCTCGGCTGCGCGACCGTCATGTTGTCCTCGGCGCACAGCTGCAGGTAACGCTCGATGCGCGCCGACGAGTGGTCCGGCCCCTGGCCTTCGTAGCCGTGCGGCAGCAGCAGGACGACGCTGGAGCGCTGGCCCCACTTCTGCTCACCGGAGGAGATGTACTCGTCGAGGATCGTCTGCGCGCCGTTGGCGAAGTCGCCGAACTGCGCCTCCCAGCAGACCAGCGCGTCCGGGCGGGTCATGGAGTAGCCGTACTCGAAGCCCATCGCGGCGTACTCGCTGAGCAGCGAGTCGTGCACGTAGAACTTCGAGGTGCCCTTGCCGAACTGCTTGAGCGGGGTGTGCTCCTCGCCCGTCTTGCGGTCGAACAGCACGGCGTGCCGCTGGCCGAACGTGCCGCGCCGGCTGTCCTGGCCGACGAGGCGGACCGGACGGCCGTCGATCAGCAGCGAGCCGAACGCGAACATCTCACCGGTCGCCCAGTCGATCGCGTCCTCTTCCACCATCTGCGCCCGCTTGGCCAGCAGCGGCTGGACGCGCGGGTGCGGGGTGAAGCCCTCCGGCAGGTTGAGCTGCGTGTCGATGATCCGCTTGATCGTCTCGTCGGAGACGGCCGTGGCGACGCCCACATGGTCGAGCGGAATGCGCTCGACGTCGGGCTTGGTGAAGCCCGCGGGCGGCTGCTGCTTGGTGGCCTCGCGGGTCTCGCTGAACGCCCGCTCCAGCTGCTGCTGGTAGTCCCGCAGCGCTTGCTCGGCCTCCTCGACGGTGATGTCGCCGCGGCCGATCAGCGCCTCGGTGTAGAGCTTGCGGACCGACCGCTTGGCGTCGATGAGGTCGTACATCAGCGGCTGCGTGAACGACGGGTTGTCACTCTCGTTGTGACCCCGCCGCCGGTAGCAGATCATGTCGATGACGACGTCCTTGTTGAACGCCTGGCGGTACTCGAACGCGAGCCGGGCCACGCGCGCGCACTGCTCGGGGTCGTCCCCGTTGACGTGGAAGATCGGCGCCTGGATCATCCGGGCCACGTCGGTGGCGTACACGCTGGAGCGGGAGTACTCCGGCGCGGTCGTGAAGCCGACCTGGTTGTTCACGATGATGTGCACGGTGCCGCCGGTGCGGTAGCCGCGCAGCTGCGAGAGGTTGAGGGTCTCGGCCACGACGCCCTGGCCGGCGAACGCCGCGTCGCCGTGGATGAGGATCGGCATGACGGTGAAGCCGCCCTCGCCGACGTCGCGCAGGTCCTGCTTGGCGCGGACGACGCCCTCGGCGACCGGGTCGACGGTCTCCAGGTGGCTCGGGTTCGCGACGAGCGAGGTGCGGATCTTGGAGCCGTCGCGGGCGACGAAGTCGCCCTCGGCGCCGAGGTGGTACTTCACGTCACCGGAGCCCTGGGCGCTGCGCGGGTCGAGGTTGCCCTCGAACTCGCCGAAGATCTGGCCGTAGGACTTGCCGACGATGTTGGCGAGGACGTTGAGCCGGCCGCGGTGGGCCATGCCGATGACGACCTCGTCGAGGTGGTCCTGCGCCGCCGCGGTGATCACCGAGTCGAGCAGCGGGATCAGCGACTCGCCGCCTTCGAGGGAGAAGCGCTTCTGCCCGACGAACTTCGTCTGCAGGAAGGTCTCGAACGCCTCGGCGGTGTTGAGCCGGCCGAGGATGTGCAGCTGCTCCTCGCGGTCGGGCTTGTCGTGGGGGACCTCGACCTTGCTCTGGATCCAGGCCCGCTCGCCGGGGTCCTGGATGTGCATGTACTCGATGCCGACGGTGCGGCAGTAGGAGTTGCGCAGCACGCCGAGGATGTCGCGCAGCTTCATCGTCGGCTTACCGCCGAAGCCGCCGGTGGCGAACTCCCGCTCGAGGTCCCAGAGGGTGAGACCGTGCTTGAGGACGTCGAGGTCGGGGTGCCGGCGCTGGGTGTACTCCAGCGGGTCGGTGTCGGCCATGAGGTGGCCGCGCACGCGGTACGCGTGGATCAGCTCGTGCACGCGGGCGACCTTGGCGACGTCGTCCTCGTGCGTGGCGCTGATGTCCTGCACCCAGCGGACCGGCTCGTACGGGATCCGCAGCGCCTCGAAGATCTCGTCGTAGAACTCGTCCTCACCGAGCAGCAGCCGGTGGACCATCCGCAGGAAGTCGCCGGACTGGGCGCCCTGGATGATGCGGTGGTCGTACGTCGAGGTCAGCGTCATGACCTTGCTGATGCCGAGCCGGGCGAGCGCCTCCTCGGAGGTGCCGGCGTACTCGGCGGGGTACTCCATCGCGCCGACGCCGATGATCGAGCCCTGGCCGGGCATGAGCCGCGGCACGGAGTGGACGGTGCCGATCGTGCCGGGGTTGGTGAGGCTGATCGTCGTCCCGGCGTAGTCGTCGATCGTCAGCTTGTTGGCGCGCGCCTTGCGCACGAGCTCTTCGTACGCCGCCCAGAACTGACGGAAGTCGAGGGTCTCGGCGGCCTTGATGTTCGGCACGACGAGCTGCCGCTGCCCGTCGTCCTTCTTCAGGTCGATCGCGAGACCGAAGTTGACGTGCTCCGGCCTGATCAGCGTCGGCTTGCCGTCGACCTCGGCGTACGAGGCGTTCATCTCCGGCATCGCCTGCAGCGCCCGGACGATGGCGTAACCGATCAGGTGGGTGAAGGAGACCTTGCCGCCACGCCCGCGCTTGAGGTGGTTGTTGACGACGATGCGGTTGTCGATCAGCAGCTTGGCCGGCACCGCGCGCACGCTCGTCGCGGTCGGCACGGCGAGGCTGGCCTCCATGTTGGTGACCGTGCGGGCCGCGACGCCGCGCAGCCGTACCTCTTCGGCGCCGCCGGGCACCTGCGGGGCGGGCGCGGGCTTCTTCGCGGGCGCGGCCTCGGCCGGCTTGGCGGGGGCCGCGGCCGCGGGAGCGGCCGGAGTCTGCTTCGGGGTGGGAGCCGTGGGCGGAGTCGTCGGGGGCGCGGCCGCGCCGTCGGCGCCGGCGGGCGCCTTGGCCGGACGGTCGGGCTGGTAGTCGGCGAAGAAGTTCCACCAGGCTCGATCAACCGAGTTGGGGTCTTCCAGGTATTTTTGGTAAAGCTCGTCGACCAGCCACTCGTTGGGACCGAAGTCGGGAGTGTTCAGGTCGGCGGAGGATCGCGACGACTGGGTCGACACGGCGGCGATCGCCCTCTTCCGCGGCTCGCAGGTGGATCAGTAACCTTGACAAGGCTACCGGCCTAAGGACCGCGGCGGGGCAAAGCCCGGGATGCTCCGGTCGCTCCACGGCCATCTCCGTCGAAGCCGTTGGTGTGCTTTGGGCGGGAAGCGGGTAGGACTGATCGATTAAGCACGCTTCGGGTGTGACCTTGATCTCATCTCACGGATCGGTGATCCGGGCCGCGAAGTAGACCGCGCCGGTGGCGGGGTGGCGCGCCAGCACGGCGAACGGCCGATCGACCCGGAACTCCACGGGGCGCGTGGGGGTGAACGCCGCGAGCGTCATCACCGCTGCCGTCGCGGCCGCTCCCTCGAAGCCCGTCTCGTCCACCTCCAGTACGGCCTTGTGCTCGATCCGGTCGAGGTGGACCGGTTCCTCGGCCATCCCGGACAGGTCGGCGTCCCCGGTCAGGACGGTCCCCGCGCCCAGGGCGCGCAGGGCCTCGCCGAGGCCGACCCGGCTCTCCACCCGGAACCGGGGAAGGGACAGCGCCACACTGACCTGCCGGGCCGAGCCGCGCAGCCGCCGGAGGAGATCGGCGTCCGGGGCCGCGCCGTCGGCGTCCGGCCCGACGAGCACCTCGACCTCCAGACCGCCGTCGGCGGCCGGTGCGACCATGCGCCAGCCGCCGGCCTCGGCGTACGCCATCCGCCCGGTCCGCCGCATCATCGGCACCCGCCGTCGCCCGCCCGCGCCGTGGAAGGGCTCGGGCCGGGTGTCCCGCCGGGCGAACGGGCTCCGCCAGGCCGCCTTCAGGTAGAGGGCGTTGGCGAGGACGGCCGCGGTCCGCCGGTCCACCGAGCCGGGCGGCAGCAGGTCCCGGATGAGCTCTTCGGTGACCTTCGCCACCTCGGTGTTGATCGAGCGGCGCGCGGCGTCCGGATCACCGGCGAAGTCGGCGACCCGGAACGCGGCCCCGGGAAGGTCGCCGATCGCCCGCCGGTAGGCGTCCTTCACGGTCAGCCCGGGACGGGCCCACAGGATGTTGGCCACGCGGAGCGCGGCGTCGCCGACCACGGCCGCCTCGGCGAGCCGGAGGCCATCCGGGGGTGCTCCGAGCACCCGCGTCAGCTCCTCCCGGGTCCGGCCGCGCGCGCCCGCGGCGAGCAGGGCCAGCGCCGATGCCACGGAGTAGGGCGACCAGACGAGGTTCGCCTCCGATGGCAGGTGGTCCCGCAGCCGTGTGATGAAGTCGTCCACGGTGCGCTCCTCCCCTTCCAATCCAAAGTAATGACCCGGTCTCAAACCTGAGGACGATTCGCGGGTGGACGCGGGCTCGTACGATGGCGACGTGCCGACGCCGGAAATGGGATGTTGATCGCCTGTGGGCTCCATCACGCATGCTCTCCTGGACCTGCACGGTCCGGTCATCTACGGCGTCGTCGCGGCGCTGGTCTTCGCCGAGGCGGCGCTGTTCTTCGGCTTCGTCTTCCCAGGGGAGACGGCCATCGTCGTGGCCGGTGTGCTGGCCAGCCAGCACCGGGTCTCGCTGCCCGTCCTGCTGGGGATCATCGTTCTGTCGGCGATCGTCGGCGACTCGGTCGGTTATGAGATCGGCCGCCGCTACGGTGACCGGCTGCTCGGCATGCGGGCGCTGCACAAGCACCGGCCGAAGGTCGACAAGGCGCACGGCCTGCTGCGCCGGCGCGGGGCGTACGCCGTCTTCATCGGCCGCTTCACCGCCCTCCTCCGCGCGCTCATGCCCGCCCTGTGCGGCAGCGCCAAGATGCCGTACGGCCGGTTCCTGGTGTTCAACGCGCTCGGCGGGATCACGTGGGGGGTGGGGTTCACCCTCGGTGGCTTCGTGGTCGGCACCGCCTTCGAGCAGGTGGCGCAGTGGGCCGGGCGGGTGCTGGCGATCGCGGTGGCGGTCGTCGCCGTCGTGGCCTTCGTGGTCTGGTCGGTGCGCCGCCGGCGCCGGGAGAACGCCGTCGAGCAGGAGGAGCCCGCGTCGGCCGACGAGCCGAAGCCGGTGCCCGACCTCGGCCCCTGACCCACCGCGGCGCCCCGTACGGCCCGTGATCCGGGGATGGATCGCGGGCCGTCGCCTTCTCTTCTCAGTCAGTCCCCTCTTCTCAGTCAATCCTCGACCGAGCGAGATTCGGTCGGGTATTGGACACTGGGGGCGGTGGATCAGTGTTCAGGAGCTCGGGTCGCGAGGAGGGTACGGAGAATGGCGGAACTGCGGTTCGACGGACGGGTGGCGATCGTCACCGGAGCGGGACAGGGGCTCGGGCGGCAGCACGCGCTCGAACTGGCCGCGCGCGGCGCGAAGGTCGTCGTCAACGACCTCGGCGGTGCGCTGGACGGCACCGGCGCCTCCAGTGGCCCGGCGGCGGACGTGGTCGCCGAGATCAAGAAGAACGGCGGGGAGGCCGTCGCCAGCACCGACAACGTGGCCACCACCGAGGGCGCGGAGGCGATCGTACGGGCCGCGCTCGACGCCTTCGGCCGGGTGGACATCGTCGTGAACAACGCCGGCATCCTGCGGGACAAGTCGTTCAAGAACATGTCGCCGGAGGAGTTCGACCAGGTCATCGCCGTGCACCTGCGCGGATCGTTCCTCGTCACGCACGCCGCCTGGCCACACCTGCGGGAGCAGGCGTACGGACGGGTGGTCATGACGTCCTCGCCGGCCGGCCTGTTCGGCAACTTCGGGCAGGCGAACTACTCGGCGGCGAAGATGGGGCTCGTCGGGCTGACCAAGACGCTCGCGGCCGAGGGCGCCAAGTACGGCATCAGAGTGAACGCGATCGCGCCGGTCGCCTGGACCCGGATGACGGAGGACCTGTTCCCCGCCGAGTTCAAGGAACGTCTCAGCGTCGAGCACGTCACGCCGCTGGTCGCCTGGCTGGCCCATGAGAGCAACGAGAGCACCGGCGAGACCTACACGGTGGGCGGCGGCAGGGTCGCGCGCGTGTTCGTCGCCGAGGGGCCGGGCTTCACCAAGAAGGACGGCCTGAGCGTCGAGGACGTCCGCGACAACTGGCAGCAGATCAACGAGACGGAGCCGTACCTGCTGGCCAGGAACATCGGCGAGCAGACCGCGGCGCTGTTCCAGGCCCTGCGGTGACACCGGCGCCCGTGACCGGTGCGGCGGAGCCCGCCGCACCGGTCACGGCGCCGCCTGGAAGTCGGCGTAGTCGAAGCCGGGGGAGACGACGCAGCTGACCAGGACCTCCCGGCCCGCGGCGGGCCGGGCGGACTGCCAGACGCCCGCGGGCACCAGCGCCTGCGGGTGCTGGCCGTCCTCGACGTCCGGGCCGAGGAGGACCGTCTCGGTCCGGCCCGGTGCGTCGGCGTCGCCGCCGAGCGTCAGCTCCAGCGGGCCGCCGCGATGCCAGAGCCACAGTTCGTCCGAGCGCACGGCGTGCCACATCGACTCTTCGCCGGGCCCGAGCAGGAAGTAGATGCCGGTCGCGGTCGGCCGCTCGCCGCCGTGCGCCGCGACGCGCGGACCCGTCCGCCAGGTCTCGCGGAACCAGCCGCCCTCCGGGTGCGGCAGCAGGTCGAGGGCCTCGGCGGCCGGTGGCCTGACCTCGAAGCCGGTGACCCTGCCGCCCGGGTCACGGCGGCCGTACCGGATCTCCTGGACCGTCTCGCGGTCGACGGCGCCGGGCAGCATCAGCCGCGGATGCTCGAAGACCAGCGCGATCACCTGCTCGTCGCCGAAGTGCTCGGTGGCCAGGGCGGCGGCGTCCTCCTCCGGGGTGTACGCGGCGGCATCGCTGCGGAAGGCCTCGTCCGGGTGCGCGCGCCATGCGTCGAGCGTCGTGAGTAGGAGCACCGTCCCACCGTAGTGGGGTGCGCATGCCGGCGGGCGGACGCGGGCCGCGTCCCTGCCGTGTTCGCGAGAAACAGCTCTCGGAGTTGGAGAGAAATCGGTTAAGATACATCGCGAGTGAAAGGGGTCTGCCGATGGAGCCGTACCACGAGCCGGCGGCGGAGCGGGCGCGCCTGCGCGCCTCCGATCAGGACCGCGACGAGACGGTGCGGCGGCTGCAGGCCGCCTTCGCGGAGGGTCGCCTCACGGACGGTGAGTTCGACGAACGGATGCGCGGCGCGCTGGCCGCGCGAACGTACGGCGACCTCGCCGGGCTGCTCGCCGACCTGCCGGCGGACACCGCTCCCGTCGCGCCGCGGCCGGCGGCGCCCGCGCACACGCCGAGGCCGGGGCGTCACTCGATCACGTTCAAGGACACCGTGCGGCTCGCCGGACGCTGGCGGGTTCCCGGGACGTTCCGCGCGGTCGTCTACAAGGGCGGCGGCGTGATCGACCTGCGGGCGGCGGAACTGACCGAACCGGTCACCACCATCCTCGCGGTCGCCTACAAGTCCGACATCGAGTTCCTCGTCCCGCCCGGCGTCCGTATCGAGGCGAGCGGCTTCGGTGTCACCCGGGACGAAGAGTGGACCGGGGAGCTCGACCCCGGCGCCCCGGTCGTGCACATCCGGGCCTTCGCCTACAAGGGCCGGGTCGAGACGCGGACGATGCCCCGGCGGTGAGTCCCGGGCCGGCGGCCGGAAGCGGACGCCTGACCTTCCTTTCCGGATTACGGCCGGGCGCCGGTCTTTCCGGCCGGCGGTGGTGAGATCTCCCACAGCGCCCGAACGAACCTCTATGGCGGCAAAAGCATCGTAATGATCGCTCGCATGAGGTAGAACAGGTTAGCTCGTGCAATCTGTCAATGTTTGGGAGAGCTGTATGCGAATGAGCCTGGGGAAGGCCGTCGCCATCGGGACGTTGTCGGCAGCGGCCCTCGTCCCGGCTGTGGCCGCCCCCGCGACGGCCTTCGCCGTCGCCGCCACATCCCCCGTACAGGCGCAGGCCAACCCGACGCTCCATTTCGGGGACAAGGGCCCGGCGGTCACCCGCCTGCAGCAGCGCCTCATCGCTCTGCACTACGACCCGGGAACGGTCGACGGGCAGTACGGCAGCCAGACCCGGTTCGCGGTGTGGGCGTTCCAGAAGGCCCAGGGAATGCACCCGAACCAGTCCGCGCCGGTGGGTTCCAAGACGTGGGCGGCGCTGGAGCACCCGAAGGTTCCCAAGCCCCTCGTCAAGAGCGGCGCCAAGAACCGCGCCGAGGTGGATCTGACCCACCAGCTGCTCTACATCTACAAGAGCGGCAAGCTGGTCCTCATCAGCCACGTCTCCAGCGGCCGGGCGTACTACTACCAGAACGGCCACAAGATCAACGCCCGGACGCCGACCGGTAGCTACGCCGTGTACCGGAAGGCCAAGGGCTGGGAGACCGGCCCGCTCGGCAAGCTCTACAAGGCCAACTACTTCTACCGCGGCTACGCCATCCACGGCGAGCCCGAGGTGCCGCTCTACCCGGCATCGCACGGCTGCGTGCGGACGCCGATGCACACGGCGGACATCGTCGCCAAGCTGCTGCCCCTGAAGACCAAGGTCTACGTCAAGGGCAAGGCGCCGGCCTGAGCCTTGTGAGACGGAGCCGTACGCACGGGCGTACGGCTCCGTTCTCCTTTCCCGGCGGTCTCAGCAGTCCACGAGGTCCGGGCGCTGGTTCAGGATCTGCGCGCGCGGCGTGACGAACTCCCGGTACGCCACTTCGGCGTCCGGGCGGAACACCGCGACCTTGTGGCAGTTCTGGAACGCCAGGCGGACGCCGTAATGGCGCTCCAGCGCCCCCCGCATCGCGTCGCTGGCCAGCATCCGCAGCAACTGACCGCGCGCGGCCTCGTCGGGGGGCGGCACCTCGTTCGCCGTGTGGTCGGCGCCGTCCGCCCGGAGCTCGCCGATCAGCCCTTCGACGACCTGCCAGGCGTACGGCAGGGACGTGCGGATGCATTCCGACGAAGGCCGCGTCGTCGACTTCGTCTCGCCGGGCGCTTTCGAGAAGTTCGGGGGAAACGGTCAGGGACATGTCACCACCTCCGAAAGGGGACGCCAGGCAGCCCTGCCGAAGACGTCTATGGCCCGACGGTGACGACAGCCTCCGTGCGGTCGCCGACGTACGGGAATGGGCCGGTGACGGGCCGTTCCGGTTCGGGAATTCCCACCGGGAGGGTCTCGTCTCCGCCCCCGTTGCGGGCCGGATAGCGGTTTGATAGGTCCTTGCACGAACGGTCTTCGACAAGAGGTGAGCGTGACCACCACCGGTAGCGGAGCGCCCCCCGGGGAGCCTTTCGGCGGCAGTGCCGTCCGCCCCGCCCAGAATCACCCCCGGCCGGGCGCGCCCCGGCGCTCCGGCCGCGACGAGCGCCGCCGCATCAGCGAGCGGCTCGCGGAGGCGGCGGACGCGGCCTCCGACGGCCGCCGCGTCCGGGGCGTGCCGAACTCCTCGCCCTGGCAGCGGTCCAACGCCGTGTGGCACCGCGCCGGGATCGACTGGAGCCGCGCCGAGCCGGAACGGCGCCCGTCGGCACCGCCCAGCGTTCCCGTGGCGGCCAGCGCCGCGGCGTATCCGAACGCGGCCGCCGCCGCGCCGACCGTCCCCGCCGCGGCCGCTTCCACCCCTGTCCCCTCGACTCCCGTTCCTGCCCCTCCCGTCCCCGTCCCGGCGCCTCCCCCCGTTCCGCAGACCGGAACGGCGGATGGTGAGCCGTGGGCGCCGCCCGAGCGGGCGCGCAGCCTGCCGCCGGTGCCGCTGCGGCCGGTCGCCATCGCCGCCGCGGCCGTCATCGTCCTCGGCGGAGGCGCGTACGCCGTGTTCGGCATGGGCGGCGACGGGCCGAAGAGGCCGGCCGCGCCCGTGGCGGTGGCGGCCGACCGTCTCTTCGCCCCGGACCCGGCGGCCAAGGGCAGCGGGCGGTCGCACGCGCTCACCGCCGTGGCCGCGGCGGGTGGCGCGGTCGTGGCCATCGGCTCGGAGCAGGGCGGCGTCTACTCGCGCGCCCAGTTCCTCACCTCCGCCGACGGCGGCCGCACCTGGCGGGTGGCGCGGGTGCGCGGAGCCGACGGCGGCGACCCGCCGCCGGGGGAGTACCCGCAGTTCATCGCCGGGAACACCGGCGGGTGGGCGGCGCTCGGCGTCACCTCGCAGGGCGTGGTCTCGTGGACGAGCCGCGACGCACGGACGTGGACGCACGCGGCGGTCGTCGGCGCGTTCGCTCCCGGGGACAGGGTCGACCGCCTGGTCCGCACCGGCTCGGGGTTCGTCGCCGTCGGGACGAGTACGACGAAGGACGGCGCGCGGGGGGTCATCTGGACCTCCCGTGACGGGCGCTCCTGGACGCGCGTGGGCCCCGAGCAGCTCACCCCGCAGAAGGGCGGCACCCCGATCCGCGTCTCCTCGGCCGCCGCGTACGGCGACACGGTGGTCGCCGAGGGGGCGCTGCGGACCACGGTGACGGTCACCAAGAAGGTCAGGAAAAAGAAGAAGAAGGTCACGTCGACGGTCGACAGGGAGGTCGTCTGGCGGTCCCCCGACTCCGGGCGCACCTGGACGCCGGTCACGATCCCGCAGGCCCAGGGGTCGTCCGGTGACGTCACGGCCCTCGTGGCGACGCGGTCGGGTCTGTTCGCCGCCCGTGAGGGTTCGCAGACCACCGGGTCGAAGAAGCACCGTCGTACGACGTCGTACGCCGTTATCTTCGGCTCCGCCGACGGGCAGACCTGGGCGCCGGTGGGCCGGCTCACCGCGGACGGCTACTCCCATCTGGGCGCGCTGCGCGGCGCCGACACCGGCCTGGCCGCGCTCGTGCCGGTGGGCGGTGGCAAGACGGCCGTGCTGACGAGCGCGGACGGCAAGAGCTGGCAGCGTGCGGGCGACGTCCCGCCGGGCCGGACCCTCACCGACGTCGCGCCGGGGTCGGCCGGCGCGGTGGTCACCGGCCGGGCCGGGACGAGCGACGCGTACCTCACCGTCGCCGGAGCGGGCGAGGTGAACCTCGGCGCGATCCCGGGTGCCGTGCACCCCGAGCTCACGCTGACCGGCGTGCTCTCCGACGCCGGCCGCGTCATGGCGGTCGGCGGTTCGAACGGCGACGCCGCGCTGTGGACCTCGCCGAACGGCTCGGCGTGGACCCGCGCCACGCTTCCGGCCGGAACGCCGCCCCGGCAGCTCGTCGACGTCGCGCACGGGGCGGCGGGCTGGCTGGCGGTCGGGCGCGCCGGAGGCCGCCCGCTGACCCTGATGTCCGCGGACGGCGCCTCCTGGGAGGCCGTGCCGGGCGGGAAGGTGTTCGGCGGCTCCGGCCCGACCACGGCGGCGGCGACCGCGAACGCCGGCACGTACGTCATCGTCGGCCGGAGCGGCGACACGAGTGCCGCGGCCTGGTATTCCACGGACCTGAAGAACTGGGCGTGGGGCGGGAGCGCCGGGAAGGGCGATCTGGCCGGCACCGGGGACGCTCCCAAGTGGACGGCCGACGTCGTGGCGGGCCCGGCCGGGTTCGTCGCGGTCGGCGGTCAGACGAAGAACAAGACCGCGCAGCCGGCGGTCTGGACTTCGCCGGACGGGAAGAAGTGGGCGCTGTCCCCGGCCGCGCCGGCGCTCCCGCAGGGCGCCGCCGCCGGCTCGCTGACCTCGGTCGTGGCGCGGGGCGGGGTGCTGGTCGCGACCGGTGTCACCGGCGCGGCGGGCGTCACCGGCCCGCCCGCGGCGGGTGCGCCGGGGTCCGCGGCCTTCGCCGCGGTCTCGGCGGACGGGGGCAGGAGCTGGCAGCCGGTCTCCCTGCCCGGCGCGGGGCAGGGCACGGCGGTGACGGCGGTGACCGCGACGGCGCACGGATTCGTCCTCGCCGGGACGGCGGGGTCGGACGTGGTGCTGTGGACCTCGCCGGACGGCCGGACCTGGCGGTCGTCGCGGCCGCACGGGCTGGGGCTGGACGGGCTCGGGACGCAGCGGCTCGCCGGGCTCACCGTCGTGGGCGGCACGCTCGTCGCCGTCGGATTCACCGGGGACGCGTCCGGGGACGTGCCGACCCTCTGGCGGACGCCCGTTCCCTGAGCAATAAACCCGGGAAGCGAATTCGGGGTCGGATGAAAACACCATTGCGGCTGTCCTCGTCGGAGGGCGGCCGCAATGGCGTTCCTTTGGGGCGTCAGCTGACGTGCAGGTCGACTCCGAGCAGGATGAGAACCCAGAGGAACACCGCCAGCAGGGCACTGACGACGCGCTTGAGCAGGCCGACCGTGATGTAGTCGTGGTCCCAGGCCACGAAGATCCCGATCAATATGTAAATGAGGCCGACGAAGCTGATGCCGCCCCTTATGCGCATTGGAGCCTCCTGGTTCCGAGCCGAACGCCCGCCAGATGCCCGATATGCGGCAAATAAAACTTTCGTCGGTTAGCGTTCGCTGGGGAGTGCGGAGCGCATTTGCTCAGTCGAAGACGACGACCTGGCGGATCGCGTCGCCGCGCCGCAGGGCCGCCATCGCGTCGTTGAGGTCCTCGAACCGGATGCGCCGCGTGATCAGGCCCTCGAGGTCGAGTCTGCCGCCGCGCCACAGGTCGACGAACATCGGGATGTCGCGCCTCAGGTCGCTCCCGCCGTACAGCGAGGACTTGAGGTTCTTGCCCTCGAACAGCAGCGAGAAGGCGCTCATCTGGAAGTTGTCGTCCGCGGCGCCCGCGCCCACCACGATGACGTCGCCGCCGCGCCGGGTGGTCCGCCACGCCGTCTCGATGGCCGTCGCCTTGCCGACGACCTCGAAGACGTAGTCGAAGCCCTGGCCGCCGGTCAGCAGGCCGTTCGTCTCCTGCAGGCCGTCGAGCGTGGCCGTGTGGGTGGCGCCGAACTGCTTGGCGATCGGGTGCTTGGCCTCGTTCGGGTCGATCGCCAGGATGGTCGCCGCGCCCGCGATGCGGGCGCCCTGGATCACCGACAGGCCGACGCCGCCCGCGCCGACGACGGCGACCTTCGAGCCGGGCCGCACCTTCGCGGTGTTGAACACCGCGCCGACGCCGGTCGGGATGCCGCAGCCGAGCAGCGCGGCGTACTCGAACGGCACGTCCTCGGCCACCTTGACGACGCCCTGCCAGGGCACCACGAGCTCCTCGGCCCAGGTGCCGCAGCCGGCCATGCCGTACGCGGGGGCGTCGCCGCCGAGGCGGAACCTGGGGTCGCCGAACGTCTGCGCGATGAACGTCATGCAGAGGTACGGCTCGCCGCGGACGCACTCGGCGCAGGTGCCGCAGTCCGGCGTCCAGTTGATGACGACGTGGTCGCCGGGGCCGACGCCGCTGACGCGCTCGCCGACCTCGACGACCTCGCCGGCGCCCTCGTGCCCGATGACGCAGGGGATCGGCATGGGCAGCACGCCGGTAAGGACGGACAGGTCGGAGTGGCAGACGCCGGTCGCCCGGACCTTGACCTTGACCTGATCGGGGCCGGTCTCGGTCGTCGTGGCGTCGTCGCGCAGCTCGACCTCTTCGTCGCCGACCTGGCGCAGGACCGCGGCTCGCACCGTGCACACCTCCATGGCAGGGCCGGCGGGAGCGCCGGCCGACGTTACGGCGCCCCGGGCGGGCGCCGGACGACCTGATGGCGCCGGACGGGCGCCGGACGGGACGGCGCCGCGGACGCCGGGACTACTCCTCGAGGGTCAGCGCGGCCTTGGGGCAGGAGCGCACGGCGTGCCGGACGCGGTCGAGGAGCTCGGCGGGCGGGTGCGGCTCGACGATGTGCAGGACGTCGTCGTCGTCCAGGTCGAACACCTCGGGCACCAGGCCCACGCACACGCCGTTGGCCTCGCAGACCAGCGGGTCGACTCGTACTTCCATGGCTCCTCGCTCAGGTGAGCTTGCGATGGTCCCAGGACGCGACGCCCGTCGGCTCGACGATGTACGCGTGCCGCTTGGCCGCGGTCTGGTCGACGAGCGACGCGATGGCGTCATCGTCCTTCAGGTCCATCATCCGGCGGACCACTTCGCAGCCAACATACCGAACCTCGTTCGGTTCGGTAAGGGCCCGCACCGTGCCGTACATCATCAGCCCGCGCAGCTCGAAGTAGTCCTCGCCCGTCTCGATGAGACAGGTCACCCGGGGGTCGCGGCGCAGGTTGTGCGCCTTGCGCGAGGTCCGGTACGTCCAGAAGGCGATCTTGCCGTCGATCAGGCCGTAGAACATGGTCACGAGGTGCGGGGTGCCGTCGCGATTGATGGTCGCCAGTTGCAGTTTCTTCGACTCCTGCACAAGCGCGGCGACCTCGTCGTCCGTCATCGCGACACGGGAACGCTGACTCACGCGAGAAAGTAGAACACGTTTCAGTAAGTGTGGGCAAGTGTCCCCGGCGCCGCCCGTCCCGAGCCGGTCAGAACGCCACGCCGCACCGGAGCACGACGTTCGCGTACGGCGTCGCCTCCCCGGTCCGCACGACCAGCTTGACCGCGTGCGCCAGCAGCTTGAGCTCCTCGTGCGGGACGTACGTGAGGGCGGGCAGCCGGTCGTCGAGCAGGGCGTGGCACTCCGGATTGCCGCCCACGACCTCCTCCGCCGCGACGGCGCCCTCGACGACCAGCTCCGCCAGGATTCCGTCCAGCACCTCGGCGAAGCCGGGGACGCCGAGCGTGAAGGCCAGGTCCACCACCTCCGCGCCGGCCGGGATCGGCATCCCGCTGTCGCAGATCAGCACCTGGTCGGTGTGGCCCAGCCGGGCCAGGGCGCCGGAAAGGGCGCCGTTGAGAATTCCCCCGCGTTTCACCTAGTCCTCCAGATCGGCCGGCCGCGGGAAGGAGCTCTGCGCGCCCGCGACACGTACGGCGGCGGCTCCGACGCGCGCGGCGAACCGCGCGGCCTCCGCCAGATCGTCGCCCCGCGCCAGCCGCCAGGACAGGGCGCCGGTGAACGCGTCCCCGGCCCCCGTCGTGTCGACCGCCTCGACGCGCGGGCTGGGCACCTCGATGACGCCGTCGCCGTCCGCGACGACCGCGCCGTCCGCGCCCTTCGTGATGACGACCGAGCGCGGGCCGCGCGCCAGCAGCCCGGCCGGGTCGCTCGCCCCGAGGAAGGCGGCCTCATGCTCGTTGACGACGAGGGGGTCGCACAGCGCGAGCAGCTCGTCCGGTACCGCGGCCGGCGGCGACAGGTTGAACACCACCCGCGCGCCGGCCCCCTCGGCGGCGCGCGCGGCGGCCAGCACCGCGTCGAGCGGCACCTCCAGCTGCAACGAGACCACCGACGCGGCGGCGAACAGCGGACCGGCCGCCGTCACGTCCTCCGCGGTGACCCGGCCGTTCGCGCCGGGGGACACGATGATGCTGTTGTCGCCCTCGGGTCCTACCGTGATCAGCGCGACGCCGCTCGGGCCCGGCGTGGTGATCAGGTGGGCTATGTCGACGCCGTCGCCGCGCAGGGCCTCTCGGAGGAAGTCGCCCTGGCCGTCGGTGCCGGCGCGGCCGAGGAACGCCACCCGCCCGCCCAGCCGGGCGGCGGCGACGGCCTGGTTGGCCCCCTTGCCGCCCGGGTAGGTGGCCAGGTCCGAGCCCAGCACCGTCTCCCCGGCCGCCGGGCGCCGGTCGACGCGGACCACGAGGTCCGCGTTGACCGAGCCGACGACCAGCACGTCGTACGTCTTGTCCGGCATTCAGGATCCGTTCGTGAACTGAGCCACGTTGTCCTTCGTGGCCACCTTGACGGGAACCGCCACGGTAGCGTCGATCTTGTCGCCCTTCGCGGCCTTCACGGCGGCCTGGACGGCCATCTGGCCGAGGAGCACCGGCTGCTGCGCGACGTCCGCGGTGAGCGTGCCGGCCTGGATGGCCTTGAGCCCGTCGGGGGTGCCGTCGAAGCCGACGATCTTGATCTGCTTGCCGGCCTTCGCGCCCAGCGCCTTGATCGCGCCCAGCGCCATCTCGTCGTTGGCCGCGAACACCCCGGTGATGTCGGAGTGCGCCTGCGCGATGTTGGTCATGACGTCCAGGCCCTTGGTCCGGTCGAAGTCGGCGGGCTGCTGGGCGACGACCTGGATGCCGGGGAACGCCTTGATGCCCTCCTCGAAGCCCTTCTGCCGGTCGTTGGCGGCCGACGTGCCCGCCGTGCCCTGCAGGACGGCGACCTTGCCCTTGCCGCCGAGCGCCTTGCCGAGCTCTTGGGCGGCCAGCTTGCCGCCGGCGACGTTGTCGGACGCGACGGTCTGGGCGACGGTCGCCCCGTTGACGCCGCGGTCGGCGGCGATCACGGGGATCTTGCTGCGGTCGGCGGCCTTGACCGCGGGCGCGGCGGCCGAGGAGTCGACCGGGTTGATGATGATCGCCTTCATGCTCTGGCTGGCGAAGTTCTGCACCTGGTTGACCTGCTGGGAGGCGTCGTTCTGGGCGTCCGTCGTGGTGATCTTGACGCCTTCCTTCTTCGCCTCCGCCTCGGCGCCCTGGCGGAACTGCACGAAGTACGGGTTGTTCAGCGTGGAGACGGACAGGCCGAGCTTGACGTCGCCGCCACCGCCGCCGGAGGAGGACGAGCCGCCGTTGTTGCAGGCCGTGAGGCCGAGGGCGAGGACCGCACCGGCGGCCGCGATCGCGGCCGGCTTGGTGAACTGCATGGTGGTGAGACCTTTCGATGTGTTACTTCAGCGGGCCTGGCGGCGGCGCAGCGTGTCGAGGAGCACCGCGAGCGCGATGACGACCCCGATCACGACCTGCTGCCAGAAGGCGGAGACGGACAGGAGGTTCAGGCCGTTGCGGAGCACGGCGAGGATGAGGGCGCCGACGAAGGTGCCGAGGGCCTTGCCCTTGCCACCGGACAGGCTCGCCCCGCCGATGACGACGGCGGCGATCGCGTCCAGTTCGTAGCCGGCGGCGGCCTGCGGCTGGGCGGACGCCAGCCGGCTGGCCAGCACGATGCCGGCGACGGCCGCGAAGCCGCCCGCGAGGGCGTACGTGATCAGTTTCTGCCGGGTGACCTTGATCCCGGACAGCCGGGCGGCCTCCTCGTTGCCGCCGATCGCGTACATCGCGCGCCCGGAGTACGTCCGGTTCAGCACGACGGCCGTGATGACGCCCATCACGAGCATCACGATCACCGGGACCGGCAGGTAGCTGCCGATCGTGTCGCCGAGGTGCGAGACCGAGTCCGGCAGGGCGATCGGGCTGCCCTGGGAGATGACGAGGCCGAGGCCGCGCGCCACGCCCTGCATCGCGAGCGTCGCGATGAACGGCGGCAGCTTCCCGTACGTGATCAGCACGCCGTTCACCAGCCCGCACGCGATGCCGACGATCAGCGCGAAGCCGGTGGCCAGCGGCCAGGCCATGCCGTGGCTGGTCGCCGTCCAGGCGAGCACGACGGCCGACAGGGCCGCGACCGCGCCGACCGACAGGTCGATGCCGCTGGTGATGATGACGTACGTCTGACCGAAGGCGAGGATCGCGGTGACCGCCGCCTGGACGCCGACGTTCAGCAGGTTCGTGACCGTCAGGAAGTCGCCGGACAGCAGCGTCAGGGCGACGACCAGGACGACGAGCCCGAGGAGCGAGCCGTTCTCGCTCAGTACCGCGCTGCCCTTGCGCAGCCGCAGCGTTCCGGTCGTCATGCTGTTTCCTCCAATTCGCCGACGGCGAGTGCCATCACCGAGTCCTGGGTCGCTTCGGCGGCGCTCAGCTCGCCGGTGAGCCTGCCGCGCGCCATCACGAGCACCCGGTCGCTCATGCCCAGCACCTCGGGGAGGTCGCTGGAGATCATGAGCACCGCGTGCCCGCCGGCGGTCAGCGAGTTGATGAGCTGGTAGATCTCGACCTTGGCGCCGACGTCGATGCCCCGGGTCGGCTCGTCGAGGATGAGGACCTTCGCGTCGGCCAGCAGCCACTTGCCGATGACGACCTTCTGCTGGTTGCCGCCGGACAGCGTGCGGACCTCCTGGCCGAGACCGCTCATCCGCACGCCGAGCTGCTCGGCGACGCGGGCGGCGGCCTTGGCCTGGCCGGCCCGGTCGACGAACCCGGCCTTCGTGGCGCGGCGCATCGTGACGAGGCCGAGGTTCTCCCGGATGCTCGCGCCGAGGACGAGCCCCTGGCCCTTGCGGTCCTCGGGCACCAGGCCGAGCCCGGCCTCCATGGCGGCGGTGACCTTGCCGCGCGGCAGCGGCCGGCCGTCGACCAGGACCTCGCCGGAGTCGTACGGGTCCGCGCCGAAGATCGCCCGGACGACCTCCGTACGGCCCGCGCCGACCAGGCCGGCCAGGCCGACCACCTCGCCGGCGCGCACCTCGAAGGACACGTCCTCGAAGACGCCCTCGCGGGTGAGGTTCCGGACCTCCAGGAGGGGCGCGCCCTGGGTGGAACGTTCCCGTGGGTACTGCTGCTCGATGGAACGGCCCACCATCAGCCGTACGAGCTCGTCCTCGGGCGTGTCGGCGGGCACCTCGGCGACCGAGGCCCCGTCCCGCAGCACCGTGACCCGGTCGCCGATCTGGGCGATCTCCTCCAGGTGGTGGGTGATGAAGACGATCGCGACGCCCTGCCGCTTGAGCTGCCGGACGATCGCGAACAGCCGCTCCACCTCGGACGTCGTGAGCACCGCGGTCGGCTCGTCCATGATCAGGACCCGGGCCCGCAGGCCGAGCGCCTTGGCGATCTCGACCATCTGCATCCGGGCGATGCCGAGGCTCTCCAGCGGCGCGCGGGGGTCGGCGTCCACGCCGACCCGGTCGAGCAGCTCGCGGGCGTGGCGGTACATCGCCTTCTTGTCGACGATGCCGAAACGGCGCGGCGGCCGGCCGAGCATGAGGTTCTCCGCCACGGTCAGCTGCGGCACCAGGTTGAACTCCTGGTAGATCGTGGCGACGCCGTGCCGTTGGGCGTCCTCGGCGGTGCGGATCGCGGCCTCCCGGCCGTCGACGAAGATCTGGCCCTCGTCCGGGTGGTACGCGCCGGACAGCATCTTGATCAGCGTGCTCTTGCCCGCGCCGTTCTCGCCGAGGAGGACGTGCACCTCGCCGGGACGCAGGTCGAAGTCGACGCCGTCGAGCGCCACGACCCCGGGGAACCGCTTGCGCAGCCCGCGCACCCGCAGGATCTCCTCTGTCATGTGGTCTCTCCTTCTCCGCAGGAGCGGCGGATCACGAGCCGGGCCGGCAGGACGACCGACTCGACGGGGCGGCCCTCGACGCGGTCGAGCAGCACGCGCACCGCGCGGCGGCCGAGCTCCTCGGCGGGCTGCGCGATCGCGGTGAGCGGCGGGTCCAGGTGCACGAACCACGCCACGTCGTCGAACGACGCCAGGGCGACGTCGTCGGGGATGCGCAGGCCCCGCGACCGGATCTCGTCCAGGGCGCCGAGCGCCATCAGGTTGTCGCCCGCGAAGATCACTTCGGGGGGTTCGGGCAGGTCGAGGAACCGCGCGGCGATGGCCCGCCCGCTGGCCGCCTGGAAGTCGCCCGCCTCGACGTACTCGCCGGGGATGTCCAGGCCGCACGCGCGCATCGCGTCGTGGAAGGCCCGCGTGCGCTCGCGGCCGGTGGACAGCAGCTCCGGGCCGGAGATGAACGCGATCCGCCGGCGGCCGAGCCGGTGGATGTGCCGGACGAGGTCGTGGATGGCCTCGGTGCCGTCGGCGCGGACGGACGGCACCTCCAGGCCGGGCAGCGTGCGGTCGAGGAAGACGACGGGGGCGCCGGAGCGCACGCCGTCCTCGACGAGCGGGGTGATCTCCGCCGTCGGGCAGATCAGCAGGCCGTCCACGCGCTGCTCCAGCAGCGTGCGCACGTAGTGGTCCTGCTGTTCGGGACGCTCGTCGGCGTTGCCGATCACGACGGTGTAGCCGGCCGCCCGCGCCTCGTCCTCCACGGCCCGCGCCAGGACGGCGAAGAACGGGTTGAGGATGTCCCCGATGATCAGCCCGAGCGTCCGGGTGGCCTCGGTGCGCAGCGAGCGGGCGACGGCGTTCGGCCGGTAGCGCAGTGCCCGCATGGCCGCCTGGACCTTGTCCCGGGTCTCCCGGCTCACCCGGGGGCTGTCGTTGAGCACCCGCGACACCGTGGCGACGGAGACGCCCGCGTGTGCGGCGACGTCCTTGATGCCGGCCATCGGGCCTCCTGATCGGTGCGTGATGGAAACGATTACACGAGAGTGTATGGAAACGATTACATGATCTCTACGTGACGTGGGTCACTTAGTGGACATACGGGAACCTCGGGTCGAATGGGGAGCAGCCGGGCCGCGCGGGTAGGGTGCCGGGCGTGACGAGCCAGGCGACGAACCACGCCCCCATGCCGCCCGACCTGCGCCGCGTCGCGGAGGCGGCGAAGGGCTTCATGCCGGTGCCGGAGGGCCTCGCGCTCTACGAGACCGCGCTGGAGTACGGCGCTCGCGGGCCGATCCTCGAGGTCGGCACCTACTGCGGGAAGTCGGCCGTCTACCTCGGCGCCGCCGCCCGTACGGTCGGCTCCACGGTCGTGACCGTCGACCACCACCACGGCTCGGAGGAGAACCAGGCCGGTTGGGAGTACCACGACCCGTCCCTCGTCGACCCGACCACGGGCCGGATGGACACCCTTCCCGTCTTCCGCCGCACCATCGCCGCCGCCGGTCTGGAGGACCGCGTCATCGCGGTGGTCGGCGAGTCCGGCACCGTCGCGGCGCTGTGGGACCGGCCGCTCGCCATGGTCTTCATCGACGGCGGCCACGCCGAGGACCTCGCCCAGGCCGACTACGACGGCTGGTCACCGCACGTCATGCCGGGCGGCGCCCTCGTCTTCCACGACATCTTCCCCGATCCGGCCGACGGCGGGCAGGCGCCGTACCGCGTCTACCGGCGCGCCCTGGCCACCGGCCAGTGGACCGAACGGCGCGTCGAGGGCTCCCTCCGCGTCCTCCGGCGCGCGGCGTCCTGACCGATCAGTCCCGGGCGGCGAGACCGCTCGGTAGGTCTCGCGACCCAATGCGAAATAGGGCTCACAGCCCTTTCTGCGGCCACGGCAGAATCCAATACTGATCACCCGGACCGGTCCTTTTCCTCCACCTTTAGACCCCTCGAAAGGGGCACTCGTGGCAAAGGTTCGTGTGCTCGCCTCCGCCCTCGCCCTCGCGCCGCCGCTTCTCCTCACGGTCGCGACCGGTGCCCAGGCGTCCTCCGCCCCCTCCTCCGCGCCCGCCCCGGCACGGCCCGCCGGCACGGTGTCAGCGGCCGCGGTCACGAAGACGGTCAAGCTGGTCACGCAGAAGCAGTCGAAGTCCTACTACTGCGCTCCGGCCGCCGGGCGCGCCGTCGTGTCGACGTGGATGCCGAAGAAGTCCCTGCCCAGCCAGAAGACGATGGCCAAGTACATGCACACCAAGTCGCCGAACGGGACCGGCAACGCCTGGGTCCCGATCGGCGTCAACACCGCCATTCACCGCGGGTCCTATTATCAGGACCTTCATCCCACGTCCGCGGGCTTCGTCTGGAACGCGGTCAGCTACGACATCGGCACCAAGAAACACGCGGTCATCGCCCGGGTGCTGGCCGGTTCGAAGCCCTGGACGCCGCATTGGAACGACAAGACCGGCCACGTCATGGTCATCTACGGTTACCACTCCGATTCCCACGGCAAGCAGCTCTACTGGTGGGACCCGGCGGACAACAGCTTCCACCACTCGTCGCTGAGCTCGTCCTGGACCGCGATCTCCAAGGCCGGCAAGCACCTCTTCGGCTTCTATCCCAGCTGAGTCAACGCCCATCACGGGCATCCGTACGGCCACGGCCGGTCCTCTCCCGCACACCGGAGAGGGCCGGCCGTTCTCATCCGCGCAGAGCGGTGCGAACGTCCATCAGCGCGAACCCGAGCAGGTTGAGCCCACGCCACTCCGACGGCCGAGCCGCCTCCGGCTGCGACGCCGACAGCCCGATGCCCCAGACGGTGTCGTACGGGCTGGCCTCCACGAGCACCCGGTCGCCCGTGGCCAGCAGGAAGCCGCGCAGCGGCGGGTGCTGCCCGAACTTGGCCTCGTTCGCGGCCACGACGAGCCCGTACCGGTGCTCGGCCCAGGTCGTCTCGTCGAAGCCGCGGACCTTCCGCCCGGCGCTCTTGGCCTTGGCGGGGTCGTCGTCGGCGAGCACGCGTTCCTCCGCCTCGGCGTCCCCGAACAGCCGCGCCTTGCCCGCCATCATGTAGTGCTCCGCGGTCGCGTACCGCAGGCCGTCCACGGTGAACGGCGCCGGATACCACTGGCTCAGGCACCCCTTCCCGACGCCCCCGCCCTTGGGCGGCCGGTGCCCCCAGAACAACAGCATCTCCGGCAGCTCACCCTGTTCTTCACGCCGGATCAGGTCATCAACGCGCATACCGCCCGATGCTGCTGGCTCAGGTCCGCCTCGGGCAACCCGTTTCCGCTCCGGCGGGACAGGCCCTAGTTGAGCGCCTCGGCGAGGGACTCGCAGCCGCAGGCGACCGGGTCGGCGGGCTCGGAGGGACCGAGCGGGCGGCCGTCGATCTCCTTGAACAGGCGTGCGGCGGGCGAGGCGTCGGCGAGGGCGTCGGCGGCGAGGATGACGGCGGCGGCCGTGTAGGTGGAGCGGTCGCCGGGGAAGTGGCGCCGGTTGGCGAACTGCCAGCCCGTCCAGTACGAGCCGTCCTCGTGCCGCAGGTGCTGGATGGCGGCGAACAGCGCGCGGGCGCGGGTGGTGTCGCCCATCGCGTCGAGGGCGAGGACGAGTTCGCACGACTCCGCGCCGGTCACCCACGGCTGGTCGGAGACGCACCGGCAGCCGAGGGCGTCGACGACGAACGTCTCCCAGCCCTCGTCGATGCGGCGGTACGCCGCGGGACCGCGCAGCGGGCCGCCGAGGACGGGGTAGTACCAGTCCATCGAGAAGCGGCTCTTGTCGGCGAACGCCTCCGGGTGGGCGGCGACGACGTGGCCGAGCTGGTCGGCGGCGAGCTCCCAGTCGGGCTGGGGCTCGCCGAGGCGCTCGGCGAGGGCGACGGCGCAGCGCAGTGACTGGTGGATCGACGAGCAGCCGGTGAGCAGCGCGTGGTCATCGGGGGAGCCGTCCGGGTGGCGGATCCAGATGATCTCGCCGCGCGCGGTCTGCAGGCCGAGGGTGAACTCGATCGCGCGGCGGACCGCCGGCCACATGCGCCCGGCAAATTCCTCGTCGCCGGTGAGCAGCAGCTCGTGCCAGACGCCGACGGCGATGTACGCGGCGTGGTTGGACTCGCCACCGGGCTCGGTGATCTCGCCGAGGACCCACTTGGCGGGCCAGGAGCCGTCCTCGCGCTGTTGCGCGCGCAGCCACTCGTACGCGCGGCGGGACTCGTCGTGAAGGCCGGCGACCGACAGCGCCATCGCGGCCTCGACGTGGTTCCAGGCGTCGACGTGGCCGGGTACACCGCCGGTCGGCGCGAACCAGGGGATGGCGCCCGAAGGTTCCTGCTGGGCGGTGATGCTGCGGGCGGTGGCGAGGACGTCTTCTGCGGTCAGGATTCCGGGTACGGCCTCAGGCCGCCGCATGCGCCTGCTCCTGGTCCTCCGTCGCGGAGACGGTGGGCTTGCGGAAGTAGACGACGACGCTCTTGCCGATGACCGGGTTGAGGACCCGTTCGGCGAGCCGGGTGGCGAGGGGGCGCTTCATGATGTCCCAGACGAGCACCTGGTGGTACGCCTTGGCGAGGGGGTGGCCGTCGTTGTTCACGCCCACCGCGCACTTGATCCACCAGTACGGCGCGTGCAGGCCGTGGGCGTGGTGGTGGCCGCCGACCTGGAATCCGGTCGCCTTGAGCTTGGCCTCGAGCTCGGCGCGGGTGTAGATGCGCACGTGCCCGCCCGGGACGGTGTGGTAGTCCTCCGACAGCGCCCAGCAGATGCGCTCGGGAAGCCACGACGGCACGGTCACGGCGAGCTCGCCGCCGGGCTTGAGGACGCGAAGCAGCTCGGCCATGGCCGCCATGTCGTCCGGGATGTGCTCCAGCACCTCCGCCGCGACGATCTTGTCGAAGGTGTCGTCGGGGAACGGCAGGCCGAGCGCGTCGCCGGTGACGGTCCGCGCGGAGGCGCCCTCGGGCGCCTCGCCCGCCAGCTCCATCGCGCCGAACATCCTCGCCACCTCGGCGAGCTCGGCCTCGTCGCGGTCGAACGCGACGACGTGCGCCCCGCGCCGGTACAGCTCGAACGCGTGCCGGCCCGCGCCGCAGCCCATGTCGAGCACGTGCTCGCCGGGCGACACGCGGAACCGGTCGAAGTCCACGGTCAGCAGGGTCAGGCTCCTTCCGGGCGGCGCCCGCGGTGGCGGGCGATGGCGGCCTCGTAGTGGCCTACGGTGGCCCGCGCGACGGCGGACCAGGTGAACCGCTCCTGCACGCGCGCGTAGCCGGCCGCGCCGACCCGCTCGCGTTCCCCGGGGGAGTCGTGCAGCCGGCCGAGCACGCCCGCCAGCTCTTCCACGTCACCGGGCTCGACGAGGATCGCGGCGTCGCCGACCACCTCGGGCAGCGCGCCCGTACGGCTGGCGACGAGCGGGGTGCCCGAGGCCATGTGCTCGACGGCGGGCAGGGAGAACCCCTCGTACAGGGAGGGCACGACCGCGATCTCGGCACTGGCCAGCAGCTCGCCGAGCTCCTCGTCGGAGATGCCGGAGACGAACCGGACACGGTCGCCGAGGGACAGCTCGCCGACCAGCCGGTCGGTCGGGCCGCCGGGCCGCGGCTTGCTCACGATGACGACGTGGACGTCGCGTTCGGTGGCGAGCTTGGCGACCGCGCGCAGCAGCGTGGAGACGCCCTTGAGGGGGGAGTCGGCGCTGGCCACGGCGACGATGCGGCCGGGGACGCGCTCGCCGCGGGGGTGGAAGTAGCGGGTGTCGACGCCGAGCGGCAGGATGTGCACCTGCTCGGGGGGCGCCTGGAAGTCCCGGATGATGTCGTGCTTGGACGACTCGGAGACGGTGAGGACCGGGCCGATGCGCCGGGCGACCCGCGCCTGCATGTCGACGAAGCCGTACCAGCGGCGCTTGCCGAACCGCTCCTTGAGGGTCTTGGCCGCCTCGATCTCGATCCGGCGGTCCACGCTGATCGGGTGGTGGATGCTGGTGACGAGGGGCAGGCCGAGCCGGGGGATGGCGAGGTTGCCGTAGCCGAGCACCTGGTTGTCGTGCACGACGTCGATCGAGTGGCGGTACTTCCGCAGCTCGCGCAGGACCCGCAGGCTGAAGGTCAGCGGCTCGGGGAAGCCGCCGGTCCGCATGTGCGCGAACTCCAGGACGTCGATCCAGTCGCGGTACTCCGACAGCGCCGGCGTGCGGAACGGGTTCTCGTCGGCGTACAGGTCCAGGCTGGGGACCTTGCGCAGCAGGATGTCGTCGCGGTCGAGCTCCGGGTACGGCTGGCCCGAGAAGACGACGACGCGGTGCCCGAGCTCGGCCAGCTCCCGGGTCAGGTGCCGCAGGTAGACGCCCTGGCCGCCGCAGTGCGGCTTGCTCCGATAGGAGAGCAGGGCCACGCGCAATGGTTCGCCGACCTCACCCACGCGTTGCCCCTCCCGCACGTGTCACTGCTGGTGAAGTTAGACCATAGCCTGACAATCGTTATGGCCGACCCGCTATTAGCCACTGTGTCTAAAAAGGTGGTGAAGGCCACGTTCGGTGCGCCGGGTGGCACGTCCGGAGGTGACTCGCGGCCGGATCACCTGTCGAAGCGGACCGGCATCTCCTTGATGCCGTTGATGAAGTTGGACCGCTGCCGGCGCGGCTCGCCCGCCAGGGTGATGCCGGGCAGCCGCTCGGCGAGCGTCTCGAACAGCACCCGCAGTTCGAGACGGGCCAGGTGGGAGCCCAGGCAGAAGTGCGGTCCGCCGCCGCCGAAGCCGAGGTGCGGATTGGGATCACGCCCGATGTCGAAGTCGTACGGGTCGGCGAAGACGTCCTCGTCGCGGTTGGCCGAGGCGTAGAAGACCACGACCTTGTCGCCCTCGCGGATCCGCTTGTCACCGAGCTCGGTGTCCCGGGTCGCCGTGCGCTTGAACAGGTTGACCGGGCTGACCCAGCGCACGATCTCGTCGGCGGCCGTCCGGGCCAGGTCGCCGCCGTTCCGCCGGTCGTCGACGAGCCGGTACCACTGGTCCGGATGCTCGAAGAACGCGAGCATGCCCCCGGAGGCGGCGTTCCGGGTGGTCTCGTTCCCGGCGACGATCAGCAGCATCATGAACAGGTCGAATTCGTCGACCGTCAGCTCTTCGCCGCCGTGCGGGCGCAGCAGCGTCGTGACGATGTCGTCCCGCGGCTCCTTCCGGCGTCGCTCGGCGAGCTCGTTGGCGTAGGCGTACAGCTCGGCCGCGGCGGCGCCCTCTTCCTCCTCCGTGGAGCGCAGGTCGGGGTCGTCCTCACCGATCAGGCGGTTCGACCACTCGAAGATCTTCTCCCGGTCCTCGACGGGCGCGCCGATCAGCTCGCAGATCACATACAGCGGCAGGGGCGCGGAGATGTCGCGGACGAAGTCGGCCTCGCCCCGGCCGGCGACCTCGTCGATGAGGCCCCGGCAGATCTCGCGGACGTGGTCCTCCAGCCGCCCGACCGTCCGGGGCGTGAACCCCTTGTTCACGATGCTCCGCTTGCGGGTGTGCTCCGGCGGGTCCTGGTTGAGCATCATCATCCGCTGCATGACGAGATGCTCGTCGCTCGGCTCGTAGAACAGCGCGAGCCGGCGATGGGAGGAGAAGATCTCGGGGTGCCGGGAGACGTGGACGACGTCGTCGTACCGGGTGACCGCCCAGAAGTCCGGCTCGCCGGGGTGCCGGTGCACGGGGTCGTTACGGCGCAGCCATCGAAGTTCGCCGTGCGGGATGCCGGCGTTCGCGTACCGGTCGGGGTCGACCAGGTCGATGTCCATCCGCGGATCTCCCTCAAAGGTCGGCTGTCTGGAATCCTCCGCCGGGAAGCCCGGTCAGCGCCTCGGCGAGCGCCTCGGGGGTCGAGCCGATCACGCGCAGCGCCACCGTGGGCGGGGCCAGCACCGTGACGGTGCCGCCGTACGTGACGAACACCTGGCCGGTGACGTGCTCGGCCGCCGGGGAGGCGAGGTAGGCGACCAGCGGCGACACGTGCTCCGGCGCGAGCGGGTCGGGGCCGTCCTCCGGCGGCGGGCCGAAGACGCCGGCCGTCATCGCCGTACGGGCACGCGGGCAGATCGCGTTGGCGCGCACGCCGTACCGGCCGCAAGACTGGGCGATGGACAGGGTCAGCGCGGCGATGCCGCCCTTGGCCGCCGCGTAGTTCGGCTGGCCGGGCGAGCCGAGCAGGAACGCCTCCGACGCGGTGTTCACGATCCGGGCGTGGACCGGGCCGCCCGTCTCCTTGGACCGGGCCCGCCAGTACGCGGTCGCGTGGCGCGCCATCACGAAGTGGCCCTTGAGGTGGACGGCGACGACGGCGTCCCACTCGGTCTCGGACATGTTGAAGATCATGCGGTCGCGGGTGATGCCCGCGTTGTTGACCAGGACGTCGAAGGTTCCGTACGTCTCCAGTGCCGTCTTGAGCAGCGCCTCGCCCGCGGTCCAGTCGGCGACGTCGCCCTCGGCGACCACCGCCTCGGCGCCCTCACCGCGCACGAGCTCGGCGGTCCGCCGGACGGCCTCGCCGGGCAGGTCGTTCAGCACGAGCCGCGCGCCCCGCCGGGCGAGTTCGAGGGCGTGGGCCCGGCCGAGGCCGTCGCCGGCCCCGGTCACCGCGACGACCCTGCCCCCGAGCGAGACGTCCTTGTCCGTGGCGGCCATGCGGCTCCTTCCGCGACGGCATGCCGAGCGCCCGGGGTGGCCGTTCCGGGCGCCGGCATACCGCGTCCACTATAAGTGAAACCCGTTCTAGATTGATACCTGTTCTAGCTACGCCGTCCGGACGGGGTGAAGCGGACGGGGAGCTCCTTGATGCCGTTGATGAAGTTCGAGCGCAGCCGCCGCGCCTCGCCGGCCTGCCCGATGTCGGGCATGCGCTCCAGGAGCACCTCGAACAGCACGGTGAGCTCCAGCCGCGCGAGGTGAGTGCCGAGACAGTAGTGCGGTCCGCCGCCGCCGAAGCCGATGTGCGGGTTCGGGTCGCGGCCGATGTCGAAGGTGTACGGGTCGGCGAACACGTCCTCGTCCCGGTTGGCCGAGGGGTAGAAGACGACGACCTTGTCGCCCGCCTTGATCGGCTGCCCGCGCAGCTCGGTGTCGGACATCGCCGTGCGGCGGAACAGGTTCACCGGGCTGACCCAGCGCACGATCTCGTCCGCGGTGGTCCGGAGCAGGGCCCGGTTGGCGCGCAGCCGCCGCCACTGGTCCGGGTGCTCGAAGAACGCGAGCATGCCGCCCGACGCGCCGTTCCGCGTGGTCTCGTTGCCCGCCATGATCAGCAGCAGGATGAACATCGCGAACTCGTCCGCGCCGAGCACCCGGCCGTCGGCGTCGGGCTGCAGCAGCTTGGTCGCGATGTCGTCGCCCGGGTGCTCCCGGCGGTAGGCCGCCAGGTCGTGGGCGTAGGCGAGGATCTGCGCCGAGACGTCGCGCGCGTGCTCGGCGGAGGTGGCATAGTCGGGGTCGTCGAAGCCGATGAGGGCGTTGGACCAGTCGAAGATCCGGCCGCGGTCCTCCACCGGCGCGCCGATGAGCTCGCAGATGACGTAGAGCGGGAACGGCGCGGAGATGTCACGGACGAAGCACGCCTCTCCGCGCTCGACGACGTCGTCGATGAGCTGGTGGCTCACGTCGCGGATGTGCTCCTCGAGCTGCTTGATCATGCGGGGCGTGAAGCCCTTGTTCACGTAGCTCCGCTGCCGGGTGTGCTGCGGCGGGTCCATGAACAGCATCATCAGGCGGTAGAGCGCGATGTCCTCGTCGGTGAACTCCTCGAACATCGACGTGCGCGCGTACGAGGAGAACAGCTCCGGGTGGCGGGAGACGTGGACCACGTCGTCGTACTTGGTGACCGCCCAGAAGCCGGGGGAGCCTTCGTCGGGATCCTCGTGCCAGTGGACCGGCGCCTCCCGTCGCAGACGGCGGAAGGCCTCGTCTGGGAAGCCTCCGCGCTCGTAGATCTCCGGCGTGATGATGTCGATCCGCATCGTCGCTCCTCGGGCGGCGGCTGGTCTGAAACACGTTCTAAACCAAGCGCTCGCTCGGGTCAAGACGGCAGAGGTCGCCGAGGGGGTGGCGCGCATCTCATCGACCCTCCGTGACGGAATCGTCACCTCGCGGGGAGGGTCCCGGGAGGCCGCCGGGACCGCGGCGGCCCAGGCGGCCCACCTGTCGCGGACCACCGCGGTCGAGTCCCTAGGGGGTGTCCACCCGACACTCCCTACTAGGCGTTCTCCTTCGCGATCGCCTCACGTACGGCCGGGACGATGTCCCTGGCCCAGCGGGTGAGGGAGGCGAGGTCCGGCGTCCCGCCTTCGGGGGAGAAGAGCATGAACCCGGACGCGCCGTGCTCGAGTACGGCTCCGGTCAGTTCCTCGGCCCACTGGTCGGCGGAGCCGCCGATCCAGCGCCCGTCGCGGTCGCGCGTCGCGGGCAGCGGCCGGTCGGTGATGCGCCCAGGGAAGTTGAAGACCGTACGGATCTCACGCGGATCGCGGCCGACGGCGGCCGCCGCCTCGTCGATGATCGGGCGCGACTCCCGGTAGCGGTCGCTGAGCCAGTCGGCGGCGTGGCCGGGAATCCAGCCGTCGGCCACACGGCCGGTGGCGGCCAGGGATCTGCGGCCGACCGATCCGGTCCACACGGGAGGCGCGGCCACGGGAGCGGGCTCGATCTCCTTCACCTGGTAGTGGCGGCCCTGGTGGGTGACCGGGGGACCGCCCCCGGACAGCTTCTTGACCAGGACGATCGCCTCTTCGAAGAGGTCCACGGCGTCGGCCGGCGACAGGCGCGGCACTCCCATGTCGGCGATCCGGTCCCATATCCCGCCCGCGCCCATCCCGAGGACGACGCGTCCGCCGGACAGTGCCGACAGCGTCGTCACCGTCCGTGCCAGCATGGGGGCGGGCCGGGTCGGCAGGTTGGTGACGTTGACGAAGCCGGACAGGCGCCGGGTTCGTCCGAGGACGAATCCGATGGAGGCGTAGGCGTCCGCGCGGCCGCCGATGTAGGGGTGGTCCGACAGGGAGAACAGGTCGAGCCCGTCGCGGTCGGCCTGTTCGGCCATACGCAGCAGTTCCGGTATCTCGTCGATGCCGCTGTGCGCGCCGAAACCGAAGACGACTCGTTCCAGGGACATGTTCCTGCCTTTCTTCGACGGGGTGTGCCGCTGTTCAGTGCGACGTGGTGATCCGCCGGGGGACCCGGTGCGGTGCGGCGGCTGCGGCACCGCACCGGGTGTGGTCTCCGGCGTGCCGGGGTTCGGCGCGGGGGTGCTCACCAGGCGTACGCCTCGGGGGCGGCCTTGGGGCCGTTGGGGGCGGGCGGCGGGAAGAGCTCGTCCAGCTCGGCCAGAGTGGCGTCGTCCAGTGTGATCTGCAGTGCGCGCAGCGAGCCGTCGAGCTGCTGGACCGTTCGCGGGCCGATGATCGGTCCGGTCACGCCGTCCTGCGCGAGCAGCCAGGCCAGTCCCACGTGGGCCGGGTCCTCGCCGAGGTCGGCGCACACCTTCTCGTACGCCTCGATGGTGTCCCGGTGTCTAGCGAGCGTGGCCGCCGAGCGCCCTGAGTCACCTCGGGAGGCTGCGCCTGCCTCCTGCTTGCGCAGGACCCCGCCGAGCACTCCGCCGTTCAGCGGCGACCAGGGGATCACGCCCAGTCCGTACGCCCGTGCGGCGGGCAGCACCTCCAGTTCGACCCAGCGGTTCATCAGGTTGTAGATCGACTGCTCGGAGACCAGGCCGAGGAAGTGCCGGGACCGCGCGGCCTCCTGTGCCTGCGCGAGGTGCCAGCCCGCGAAGTTGGACGAGCCGTAATAGAGGACCTTCCCCTGCTGGCGGAGGACGCTGAACGCCTCCCAGATCTCCTCCCACGGCGTGTCCCGGTCGATGTGGTGCATCTGGTACAGGTCGATGTGGTCGGTCTGCAGGCGTTTGAGTGAGGCGTCGACCGCGCGGCGGATGTGCAGCGCGGACAGGCCGCTCTCGTTGGGCCGGTCGCCCGTCGGGAGGTAGACCTTGGTGGCGAGGACGGTCCGGTCGCGTCGGCCGCCGCCCTGGGCGAACCACCGGCCGATGATCGCCTCGGTGACGCCGTCACCCGGCGTCACGCCGTACACGTTGGCCGTGTCGAAGAAGTTGACGCCGTGCTCGTGCGCCCGGTCCATGATCGCGTGACTGTCGGCTTCGGTGGTGCGCGGTCCGAAGTTCATGGTGCCGAGGACGAGCCGGGACACCGAGAGGCCGCTGCGGCCGAGGCGGGTGTACTCCATGTCTGCCGGCCTTTCAGACGGTGGGGCCGAATTGCTCGATGAAGCGGGCGGTGAACAGGTCCGTGCCCTTGTACTCGGAGACCATCGACGCGGGGGCGACGAACGGCCCGTCGGGAGAGGGCAGCTGTCCGACACCGCCGTTCGGGCCGAGGGGAAGCAGGATCATGGGGAAGGGCAGGGGCTGGTAGGTGGCCGTGGGCTCCTCGCCGTTCAGCCGGGCGGAGATGTTCGTGGCGACCACCTCGGCGTGCTGCATCGCGTAGCCGGCCATTTTCGCCTCCGCGACGTCGGTGATGTCGCCGACCGCGTAGACGTGGTCGTACCCCTTGACGTTGAGCGACTCGGTCACGGGGACCTGGCCCTGCGCGTTGAGCGTCGTGAGCCTGCCGTCGGCGAGGTAGTCGCTGTTCGTGCGCTTGCCGTAGGCGCGGAACCAGATGTCAGCGGTGATCTGGTCGCCGCCGGTGGTCGTGACGGTGAACGCGTCTGCCCGGCCGGTCTCGGTGTTCGGCGGCGCCGCCAGGCCGGTTCCCAGGCGCAGCTCGACGCCGAGGGCGTCCAGCTGGCCGCGCAGGTCCTCGACCACCTCCGGCTGGAAACCGGGCAGCAGTTCCTCGGCCGGGTCGGCGATGGTCACGTGCTTGTCCGGCCAGACCTCCTTGATCTCCCCGGCCAGTTCCAGGCCGACGGGGCCGGCGCCGAGGATCAGCACCTTGTCGGCCTGCCGCAGTTCCTTGTGCGTCCGGCGGAGGTCGTCCATGGCCGCGCCGATCGAGTCGGAGGCGGGTTTGGCCGGGTAGGCGTAACTCGAGCCGGTGGCCAGCACCAGATAGTCGGCCGCGACACGCTCACCCGAGGCCAGGGTGACTCCGCCCGTGTCCACCGAGACCGCGCGGTCGCGGATCAGCGTGCCCTTGGTGAGCAGCGTCTCGAAGGGGAAGAACATGTTGCCCGCCCAGTCCGGCCGGGTCAGCGCCCGGAGCGAGGCGGCCGCGTTGACGAACGCCTCGCGGGGGTCGATGAGGACGACGTCGGCCTCGGACTCCAGCGCCTTGGCGACCGCGGCGCCTCCGTAGCCTCCGCCGATGACCGCGACGGTACGACTCATGATTACACACTCCTAAAAAGGGTTGAGTTCGTTGCACGAACTATATTAGTTCGCGCCACGAACAGCAACCCTTCCGGTGGTGTGCGCTGCCGTATCAGTGCTCGTGTGCGGCGGCGCCCCCTTCGTTCGGTTCCAGGAAGACCGCGGGGACCTCGTGGGCCAGTACGACGCGCCCCAGCAGATCGGCGAGCGTGTCGCGCTCGTCCGGGGTGAGATCGCCGGGCAACTCCGCGATTCGCCGGCACGTCTCGGTGTAGAACTCGTCCGCCAGCTTGGCGCCGTGCGTGGTCAGCGCGACCCGGACCGCGCGCGTGTCCCGTGGATCCGGTTCCCGCCGGACCAGGCCGTTGCGCTCGGTGCGGTCCACCAGTCCGGTGAGGCTCGACTTGGCCAGCCTCAGCATCGGCCCCAACTCGCTCATGCCATGCGGTCGTGCCATCAGGACGCACAGCAACTGCCCCTGCTGGGGGGTCAGTCCGTACTCTCGGCCGGACTCCGCGTACACGGCATTCACCAGGAACGAGGACCGCACCAGTGCGGCGACGATTCCGATCTGGCCATCATCAGGCTTGCTCACCCGGCCAGGGTAACATCGGGCCTGCTCATAATTCGTGGGGCGAACTATGAGTGACCGGTCAGCGCCGTCTCGGAGATCGTCGTGGTGGAGGCCCGCTGACGCGCCGACGATTCGCCGGTCAGCCGCGCTTGATAGGCGCTGTTCTCGTCGATCAGCCGATCGAGCGCCGCGAGTGCGGCGAGGACCGTGTCGAGCGTCGCCGAGAGACGCTCCCGCTCGCGGCGCATCACCGCCATCGAGTCCTGCGCGGCCCGCATCGTCGGCCTGGTCGTCATGCAGGGGAGCATCTCGACGATCGTGCGGCTGGACAGGCCGGCCGCGAAGAACGACTGGATGAGCCGGACCCGCTGGACCTGGTCTTCGGCGTAGAGGCGCTGACCGCTCGGCGACCGGGTGCTCACGAGGAGCCCCTGCTCCTCGTAGTAGCGCAGAGAGCGCCGGCTGACCCCGGTCCGCTCCGACAGCTCGCCGATCCTCATCGACAGTCCCTTCGTGCTGACGATTCCGCTTGCCCCTCACATCAATGTCACCGTTTACCGTAATCCCTGCCGACAGGGGGTCCGCGTCAAGTGGGCGGACCTCGCGTCAGTGAAGGAGACACTGTGATCAAGTTCGCGTATCTGATCAATCGGGTCGACGGCATGACCTTCGAGGAGTTCGTCGAGTACCACCGCAACCATCACGCCCCGCTCTTCACCTCGATCCCCGAGGCGGAGCGGTACGTCAGGAAGTACACGGTCTCGCATCCGGTGCCGGCCGAGAACTACCCGGCTCCGGCGTACGACGGCCTCACCGAGATCTGGTTCGACAGCTGGGCGGATCACGACGCGTTCTTCGCCTCCGAGAACTACCGGCTACGGGTCCACCCCGACGAGGCGAAGTTCATCGACCAGGACTCGATCGGCGTGATGGTCACGGAGGAGAAGACCGTCATCTGACGCCGGGAGGGACCGCGCGGAGGCGGGAATCAGAGGCGTTCGAGGATCGTCGCGGTGGCCAGGGCGCCGCCCGCGCACATCGTGATGAGGGCGGTCGAGGCGTCGCGGCGCTCCACCTCGTGCAGGGCCGTGGTGATGAGCCGGGCGCCGGTGGCCCCGACCGGGTGGCCGAGGGCGATGGCCCCGCCGTTGACGTTGACCCGGTCGAGGTCCGGCTCGTGGACCGCGGCCCAGGACAGCACGACCGCGGCGAACGCCTCGTTCACCTCGAACAGGTCGATGTCCCGCATCGCCATGCCCGCCGCGGCGAGCACGGTCTCCGTCGCCTGAACCGGCCCGTCCAGGTGGTAGTACGGCTCGGCGCCGACAAGCGCCTGCGCCCGGATCCGCGCGCGGGGCCGCAGCCCCCGCGCGCGGGCCCGTTCCTCGGACATCACGAGGACCGCGGCCGCGCCGTCGGAGATCTGGGAGGACGTCCCGGCCGTGTGCAGGCCGTCGCCGGCCGCCGGGCGCAGCCGGGCCAGCCCGTCGAGCGTCGTCTCGCGCGGTCCCTGGTCCCGGGTGACGGTGCGGACCTCACCGGTCGGCGCGCCGTCGTCGCCGAGCACCGGCGCCTCGATCGGCGCGATCTCGCGGTCGAAGCGGCCGTCCGCCTGCGCCTTGGCGGCGCGCTGCTGGGAACGCAGGCCGAAGGCGTCGAGGTCGGAGCGGGTGAGGCCGCGCCGCGCCGCGATGCGCTCGGCGGCGGTGAACTGGTCCGGCAGGTCGATCGACCAGTCGTCGGGACGGGGCCGGGCGTACGGGTGACGGCCGCCGGCCTCCTCACAGGGGCCGGTGCCCGTGATGTTCGCGCCGAGCGGCGCGCGGCTCATGACCTCCACGCCGCAGCCGATCGCGGCCTCCACGACCCCGGCCTGGATCAGGGCGGCGGCCAGGTGGACCGCCTGCTGGCTCGACCCGCACTGGGCGTCGATCGTCGTGACGCCGGCCTGGTGGGGGAGCCCGGCGTACAGCCAGGCGTGACGGCCGATGTGGCCGCCCTGTTCGCCCGCCTGCGTGACGCAGCCGGCGAAGACCTGGCCGATATCGGACGCGTCGATTCCCGCGCGCTCGATCACGGCGCGCTGCGCGTGGGCCAGCACCGCCTGCGGCTTGAGCCCGGCCAGCCGGCCGCGGCGCTTGCCGATCGGCGTGCGTACGGCTTCCACGATGACCGGCGAGCCCATATGGCCTCCTGCGGTGACGACGCCTCGCCGAACTATAACCCGTTCTAATATGACGGTTTCAAGGCCCTCGGTATCGATAGATGCGGAGAAGAACCTGTTCTTGTTCGGTTCGTTTCGGGGGGCGTGCCCGCAGTGGCCGGTCCGCGCGGGCCCCCGGCCGAGCGCGCCCGGGCGGGGGTGTGAGGTGGCGCCGTCAGGCGATCAGAGTGTCGAAATCGCCGGCCTTGGCGCCCTGGATGAGGGCTTTGATCTCCGCCTTCGTGTAGACCAGAGCAGGCCCGGACGGGTGCCGGGAGTTCCTGACGGCGACACTGCCGTCGGGGAGCTGGGCCAGCTCGACGCAATTACCTTGTGAGTTGCTCCGGTGGCTCTTCTGCCATCGGACGTCGGCGAGATCGGTGGCGGGGATGCCGTTGTACGCCCGGTACTGCATTCATGTCTCCTGGAGAATCCTGCTGAGGATCTCGGCGGTGTTGTCCGGAGGCGCGCTGACCACGCAGAGGCGCTCCATGGCCTCCATGTAGGCGTCCACGTCGTCGCGTCTGTCCAGATAGAGCGCACTGGTCAGTTGCTCGACGTAGACCACGTCCGGCAGGTCCGATTCGGGAAACCGCAGGATGGTGAACGCCCCGGCCTCGGCGGTATGACCGCCGACCCGGAACGGCAGCACCTGAAGAATGACGTTCGGCAGCTTCGTCGCCTCGATGAGGCGCTCGATCTGGCCGCGCATCACTTCTCGTCCCCCGATCGGGCGTCGCAACGCCGCCTCGTCCACGACCGCCCACAGGCGAGGACCGTCCCCTCGCGTGAGCAGCTTTTGGCGAGTAATCCGCAGGCTGACCCTCTGCTCGATCTCTTCGGGAGGTGCGGCCGAGTTGCCCAGGGAGATGACGGCGCGGGCGTACCCCTCGGTCTGCAGCAGACCGGGGATGAACTGGACCTCGTAGGTGCGGATCAGCGCGGCCGCCTCTTCCAGCCCCACGTAGGTCTCGAACCAGCCCGGCAGAACGTCGCCGTACCTGTGCCACCAGCCGGGAGTGTTGGCGTCCTGGGCCAGCTCGAGAAGGCTCTCCCGCTCGCGCTCGTCCATGACGCCGTAGAGGGTGAGCAGGTCGGCCACGTCGCGTTCCTTGAAGCCCACCCGGCCCAACTCCAGGCGGCTCATCTTGGAACCGGAGGCCCGGATCGCGTATCCGGCCTCCTCGCGCGTGATGCCCTGCCGCTCACGCAACCGCCGCAGCTGAGCGCCGAGGAGCCGGCGAAGAACGGTCGGTCCCCCAGCGGGCTGCGCTGTGTCCACCCCTACCTCCATGAGCATCGGTCAGCGCACAGTGTGCCACTCCCTCCCGTCGCTGGCAGAGTCTGCACGATCGTCTGCACGTGCATCCGGCCTTGCATATGCAAGGCATGTCGAGCAGGATAGCGCGCGAGGGCACGCCGATCACTGCTTCCCAGGGGATCGCGATGACAGCACACGGAGCGCGCTGGATGACCGGTGAGAGCGTCGACGAGGCGCACGAGTGGCTGTTGTCGGCGATCGCGCGTGGCGGACATTGGTCCGGCCCCGCCGGACCGCACGTCAGGATTGGGCTGGACGCGGTGACGCGGGACCTCGCGGCGGTGCCCGAATCGGTCCGCGAGGCGCGCGAGTTCACCCGGGACGGGTTGGGGATCTGGGGTCTGGCGGCCATGTACGACGACGTCGGTCTCGTCGTCTCCGAACTCGTGACGAACGCCGTCCGGCACGCCGTCGGAGCGACGGCCGGATCCGGCGACACCCCCATCAGGCTCGGGCTCCTGCGCACGGCCGGTCGGCTGACCTGTGCGGTCGCCGACCCGAGCGACGACGTGCCCCGGCAGGGAGAGGCCGACTTCGTCTCCCAGAGCGGGCGAGGTCTCCACCTTGTCGCCGCGTTCAGCGACACCTGGAACTGGGCCCCGCTGTACGGTCACGGCAAGGTCGTGTGGGCCGCCTTCACCGTACGGGGCGTCCGCTGACCTCCGCCCGCGCGCGGGCGCACGAAGGCCGCACGCGGGGCCGGGCGCGCCGGGTGGCGGGTCACAGCATCAGGACGCCCGCGAGCGCGACCCACACGCAGGCGCCGGCCAGCAGCAGTCCCTCCACCCGCGACAGCACCGGCGGTTCACTCCGCCCGCGCAGCCACCGGCGCCTCCGGTAGGCGACGACCGTCACCACCAGCGGGCCGAGCAGCGCCACGATACCGAGCGGAAACGCGATCTTGACGGCGAGCAGGCCGGCCGCCCAGCAGGACAGCACGGCCCGCCGCCAGGTGAGCTCCGTCCGCTGAGCCTGGAGGCCGGAGCTCACCGGGTCACGAGCCCGCTGACGAGGGTGACCGTGAAGAGGACCGCCACGCCGACCGTGAGGACGGCGGGAAGCGGATCGCGCGGCAGCCACACCCCGAGCCGCATCGCCTGCTGAGCCCGCCGCCATCGCCGGTAGGCGACGGGCGCGATCACCACGCTCAGCGTGATGGCACCGAGGCCGATCTCCCGGTGCCACCCCGGCAGGACCACTCCGTGGATGCCGCCGACCAGTGGTATCCCCAGTGCGACCAGGCCGAAGGCCGTCCGTACCCAGGCCAGCAGGGTGCGCTCGTTGGCGAGCGAGAAGCGGTAGTCGGGCTCGTGCCCGGGTTCGACGTCCGGCATCGTCTTCAAGCCCTCCTCGAGACGGTCGCGCCCTACCTCGATGAGGCTTCTACCCACCACCGCCGTCACCGGGCGAGTCGCGTCACCGGGCCGGCGGGGCGGGTTCGCTTCGGACGTGCGCCGACCGGGAACGTCTGCTCGTGGCGTTCATCTGCGTCGGGGCGGCCGCGGGCCGGAATGAATCGGGCGTATGTGGCAACGCGCTCGAATTTGCCCTCCGTCTAACCCTGAGCAGGGAAAAGGTCTGTCCGGATCTCCCATTGTGGGCTTGTGTCGAGGCCGTTCGCGGAGCAACGTGGGTCTTCAAGAGCGGAAACGGTGTACCGGCACGATCGGGGGATGGTCGGCATGGCCGCGGAGAGAAGAGCCACAGCCACGAAGGAGAAGCCCGCGACGCGAAGGGCCTCGGCGACGACCGCCGCCACCACGCGGCGCGGTCGTACGGCGACCCCGGCGACGGCGGTGACGGCGGACACGACGCGGACAGAGGAGCACGGGGCGGCGCTGCCCGTTCCCGTCGTGACGCCCCACGTCAAGATGCTGAGGATCCCCCTTCCCACGCGGGGCTTCGCCCTCGTCGGCGACATGGGCCGGGTCGCCGCCGCGTACCTGCCTCCCAGGGACCGGCTGATGTTCTACGGCGGCCTCGCGGCCGCCGCCGCCATCGGAGTCCTCGACTGGCCGGTGGCCGCGGCCGTCGGCGTCGGGACGATGGTGGCGCGCCGGGCCGTCGGCAGACGGGAGACCGCACGGCCCGTTCCGGCGAGCACGCAGGCCGCGGCGCCGGCCGCGCCCACGGCCCGGACCGCCCGGACGACGGGCACGAGCCGGACGACCGCCGGCACGACCCGGGCGACGACCGGTACGACCCGGTCGCGAACGGCCGCGGGGACCACCGGCCGGACCCGGGCGACGGCGGCCGCCGGCGGGGCGAAGACGGCGACGGGAACCAGCCGGTCGCGGACGACGGCGGGCACGACCCGGTCCCGTACCGCCGGCGCGACCGCGGCCCAGAGCGCGGCGG
>NZ_JAMXMX010000002.1 GCF_024055725.1 Actinoallomurus spadix
CGCGCCCGCGCTGGTCAGTGTGGGGGACCGGGGGGGGGGGCGCCGCGGGCGCCGCCCGCCCTTCCGGCGTGAATGAAGGGCACGGCACCATGACCGAGCGGAGCGAGGGCATCATCAGGCACAGCACCTTGGTCATGGGGCCGACGAAGGAGGTCCGATGACCGACGACGCGATTCTGCGGATGAGCGGGATCACCAAGACGTTCCCCGGCGTCAAGGCGCTGCAGGACGTGAACCTGGTGGTGCGGCGCGGCGAGATCCACGCGATCTGCGGTGAGAACGGCGCGGGCAAGTCCACCTTGATGAAGGTGCTGTCCGGGGTCTACCCCCACGGCTCATACCAGGGCGACATCCACTTCGACGGCGAGCTCTGCCGCTTCTCCGGCATCCGCGACAGTGAGAAGCACGGCATCGTCATCATCCACCAGGAGCTGGCGCTCAGCCCGTACCTGTCGATCGCCGAGAACATCTTCCTCGGTAACGAGCGGGTCCACCGCGGCCTCATCGACTGGAACAAGACGAACGCCGACGCCGCCGACCTGCTCGCCCGCGTCGGCCTGGACGAGAACCCCGTCACGCCGGCGATGGACCTCGGCGTCGGCAAGCAGCAGCTCGTGGAGATCGCCAAGGCGCTGTCCAAGGACGTGAAGCTGCTGATCCTGGACGAGCCGACGGCGGCCCTGAACGACGCGGACTCCGCGCACCTGCTCGACCTGCTGCGCGGCCTGCGCGACGAGGGCATCACCTGCGTGATCATCAGCCACAAGCTCAACGAGATCAAGGCGATCGCGGACTCGACGACCATCCTGCGCGACGGCCGCACGATCGAGACCCTCGACATGGAGAAGGACCTCGTCACTGAGGACCGCATCATCTCCGGCATGGTCGGCCGCGACCTCGAGCACCGCTACCCCGAGCACGAGTCGAACGTCGGCGAGGAGGTGCTGCGGATCGAGGACTGGACCGTGCGCAGCCCGACGCAGCACGAGCGTCTCGTCGTCTCCGGCGCCAACCTCACGCTGCGGCGCGGCGAGATCGTCGGCCTGGCCGGCCTGATGGGCGCCGGCCGTACGGAGCTGGCGATGAGCGTGTTCGGCCGCAGCTACGGCGTCGGAATCACCGGCCGCATCTACAAGGACGGCAAGGAGATCCGCGTCAAGTCGGTCCGCGACGCCATCCGGAACGGCATCGCGTACGCCACCGAGGACCGCAAGCGGTACGGCCTGAACCTCATCGACGACATCAAGCGCAACGTCTCGACGGCGGGGCTGCGCAAGCTCGCCAGGCGCGGCTGGGTCAACGAGAACGAAGAGGCCCACGTCGCCGAGCGCTACCGCAAGAGCATGAACATCAAGGCGCCGACCGTCGCCGCGGTCACCGGGAAGCTGTCCGGTGGCAACCAGCAGAAGGTCGTGCTGTCCAAGTGGATGTTCACCGATCCGGACGTGCTGATCCTCGACGAGCCCACCCGTGGCATCGACGTCGGCGCGAAGTACGAGATCTACTCGATCATCAATGAGATGGCCGACCAGGGCAAGGCCGTGCTGGTCATCTCCTCGGAGCTGCCCGAGCTGCTCGGCATCTGCGACCGCATCTACGCGATGTCGGCCGGGCGCATCACCGGTGAGGTCTCCCGCGAGGAGGCCACGCCGGAGCGGCTGATGCAGTACATGACCCGTTACGACGAGGAGCAGGTAGTTTCATGAGCAGCGTGGCACCGGCCCGCTCGGACCAGGGCGAGGCGCCGGCTCCGTCCCGGGGCGTGGCCGACCGGATTTTCTCCCTCAATCTGCGGCAGAACGGCATCTATGTCGCGTTCGCGCTGATCGTCGCGCTGTTCGCGATCCTCACGCACGGGGACCTGCTCTCGCCCGAGAACATGTCCAACGTCCTCGTGCAGAACTCCTACATCCTGATCCTGGCGATCGGGATGATCCTCATCATCATCGCCGGGCACATCGACCTGTCCGTCGGCTCGGTCGTCGCGGCCTGCGGCGCGATCTCCGCGGTGCTGATGGTGAACCACCACATGGCCTGGCCACTCGCCGTCGTGCTCACCCTCATCGCGGGCGCGATCATCGGCGCGTGGCAGGGCTACTGGATCGCCTACTTCGAGATCCCCGCGTTCATCGTGACGCTGGCCGGCATGCTCGTCTTCCGCGCCCTCACCCTCACCGTCCTGGGCAACCAGGGCATCGGCCCGTTCCCCGACCAGGTGCGGACCCTCGCCAACGGCTTCCTGCCCGGCTACTTCGGCAACGTGGGCCTCGGCGCGCTCGGCGGCGCGGACCTGTTCACGCTGCTCGTCGGCGTGATCGCCGTCGTGGGCATCGTCGGCACCCAGTGGCGCGCCCGGCAGGGCCGCGCCGGCTACGGCCAGAAGGTCGAGGCGCTGCCGCTGTTCATCGTGAAGATGGCCCTCGCCGCCCTCGTCGTGATGTTCATCGTCATCCAGCTCGCCCGGTTCAAGAACCTGCCGGTCGTGCTCGTCGTCCTGACCGTCCTCGTCCTGGCCTACACCCTCGTCACCACCCGCGCGGTCTTCGGCCGGCACATCTACGCCATCGGCGGCAACCTGCAGGCCGCCCGGCTGTCCGGCATCAAGACCAAGTCCGTGGTGTTCTGGCTGTTCGTCAACATGGGCGTGCTGGCCGCGCTGGCCGGCATCATCTTCGCCGGACGGCTCAACCAGGCCGGCCCGACCGCGGGCACCAACTTCGAGCTCGACTCGATCGCGGCGGCGTTCATCGGCGGCGCGGCGGTGCAGGGCGGCGTCGGCAAGGTGGTCGGCGCGATCACCGGTGGTCTCATCATGGCCGTGATCAACAACGGCATGTCGCTGCTCGGCGCGCCGAGCGAGCGGGTCATGCTGATCAAGGGCCTGGTGCTGCTGGCCGCCGTCGCGTTCGACATCTGGACCAAGCGCCGCGCCGGCGCCTCCCGGTAACGGCCGGGACGCCACCGAAAAATAGGATCGATCCATGACCGCAGACCCCGGGGACCGGGGCGACGCGCGGGTCACCACCCGCCCCGGCCTCCGGGATGTGGCCAGGCTCGCCGGGGTGTCGCACCAGACCGTGTCCCGGGTCTTCCAAGATCACCCGAGGGTGAGCTCGGAGACCCGGGCCAAGGTCCTGGCCGCGGCCGCCCAACTGGACTTCCGGCCCAACGCCTTCGCCCGCGCCCTGGCCACCGGCCGGTCGCGCACACTCGGCGTGGTCAGCTTCGACGCGACCCTCTTCGGGCCGGCGTCGATGATCAGCGAGATCGAGCGCTGCGCCCGGGAGGCCGACTACTTCACCAGCGTCATCGCGCTGCAGTCGGCCAGCCAGCGCTCCATCTCCGCGGCGGCCGAGCGGCTGCGCGGGCAGGGCGTCGACGGGCTCATCGTGATCCCCGGGCACGTGCCGCTGACGCAGACGACGAAGCACCTGCCGTCCGACCTGCCCGTCGTCGTGATGGAGAGCGAGACGGTCATCCCCTCCGTCGGGGTCGACCAGTACACCGGGCCGAAGGCCGCGACGCGCTACCTCCTCGACCTCGGCCACCGGACCGTGCACCACCTGCCCGGCCCGATGTCGTGGCTGGAGGCCCGCGAACGCGCCCGGGGCTGGCACGACGCGCTGACCGAGGCGGGCGCGCCGGTGCCGCCGACCATCCCCGGCGACTGGAGCGCCGGATCGGGGTACGACCGGGGGCTGGCGCTCGCCGCCGACCCGGACGTCACGGCGGTGTTCGCCGCCAACGACCAGACCGCCCTCGGCCTGCTGCGCGCCCTCCACGAGGCGGGCCGCCGGGTGCCGGACGACGTCAGCGTCATCGGTTTCGACGACATCCCCGAGGCGGCATACTTCATTCCGCCGCTCACGACGATCCGGCAGGACTTCGCCGCCGTCGGCCGATCCAGCGTGAACCTGCTGCTGGAGCAGATCGACACCGGGCGCCGCAGCGACAAGAAGATAATCATCTCGACCGAGTTGGTCAGCCGCAGCAGTGCCGGGCGGCCCCCGGCGCAGTAGCCCCGTGCCCGGTTCGTTCCCTGAGAGGAAGACGATGTCCGCCCACGCCGTCACCGCGTCCGCCGCTCGTACGTCCGTGCGGCTCGCGGACGGACGAGAGATCATCTACTTCGACGACATGCCCGGGCTGGACCGTTCCGCGCCCGACCGGCGGGACCTGCCGCCGTACGCGCCCGCCGCCGAACTCCGCTACGACGTGCTGCAGGGCGAGGAGGTCCTCGTCGCCGCGCACCGGCAGAACCGCACCTACCAGCCCGCCCCGGGCGAGTGCCCGCTCTGCCCGTCCCACGGCGAGCACCTCAGCGAGATCCCGGCCGACGACTACCACGTCGTGTCGTTCGAGAACCGCTTCCCCTCGCTCGGCGGCCCGGCCGGTGGGCGCTGCGAGGTGCTGTGCTTCACCAGCGACCACGACGGGTCCTTCGCCACGCTCCCGCCCGAGCGGCTGGCCACCGTCGGCCGCGCTTGGGCCGACCGCACCGCGGACCTCGGCGCCCGCGCCGACGTGGAGTACGTCTTCGTCTTCGAGAACCGCGGCGCCGCCATCGGCGCGACCCTGCCGCACCCGCACGGCCAGATCTACGCCTTCCCGTACATCCCGCCGGTCCCGCGCCGCATGCTGGCCGCCGCCGAGCGGCACCGCGCCGAGCACGGCACCTGCCTGCTGTGCGACGTCGTCGCCCGCGAGGCCACCGGGCCGCGCGTCGTCGCCGAGACCGACGGCTTCCTCGCGTACGTGCCGGAGGCCGCCCGCTGGCCGTACGAGGTGTACGTCGCCCCGCGCGCGTGCGTGCCCGACCTGCCCGCTTTGGAGGCCGCGCGGCGCGACGAGCTGATGGGCCTGTACGCCGACGTCCTGCGTCGCTTCGACGCCCTGTACGACCACGCGACGCCGTACATGGCCTGCTGGTACCAGGCCCCGGCGCGCGCCGGGCGCGACGCCGCCCACCTGTGCGCCCGGATCTACACGCCGCAGCGCACCGCCGACAAGCTCAAGTTCCTGGCGACGAGCGAGACCGGCGGCGGCGCGTACATCAACGACGTCCTCCCGGAGACCGCCGCCGCCCGCCTCCGCGAGCTGTAGGGGCGATCACCCGGTCGCGTTCTTCCGGAGCTCGCGGAAGAATGCCCGGATGTCGGCGACCAGGAGCTCCGGCTGCTCCAGCGCCGCGAAGTGCCCGCCCCGGTCGTACTCCGTCCACCGCACGATGGTGTTCGTGCGGTCCGCGATGTGCCGGAGCGGGACGAAGTTGTCCCGGGGGAAGACGGCCAGCGCGGTGGGCGCCGTCGACGGCTCGGGGGGTTCGCCCCAGTAGGCGGCGTGCGCGCGTTCGTAGTAGATGCGGCCCGACGAGCCGGCCGTGCCGGTCAGCCAGTAGAGCATCACGTTGGTCAGCATCCGGTCGCGGTCGACGGCGTCCTCCGGGCGGTCCGTGGAGTCGGTCCACTCCTTGAACTTCTCCGCGATCCAGGCCAGCTGGCCCACCGGCGAGTCGGTCAGGCCGTACGCCAGGGTCTGGGGCCGGGTGGACTGCAGGTCGGCGTAGCCCTGCCGCTCGCCGGCCCACGCCTTGAGGCGTTCCCAGGAGGCCAGCGTGCGCTCGCGCTCCTCCGGGGGCAGCGCCGCGAGCTCGTCCGCGCCGGGTTCCTCGGCCTGGAAGGAGTTCGGCAGCAGGTTCAGATGGACGCCGATGACCCGGTCGGGCAGGGTACGGCCGAGCTCGCGGGAGATGACGGCGCCCCAGTCACCGCCCTGGACTCCGTACCGCGCGTATCCGAGACGCGCCATCAGCTCCGCGAACGCCGCGGCCACGCGCTTGAACTCCCAGCCCGGCTCCGTCGTCGGCCCGGACAGGCCGAACCCGGGGATGCTCGGGAGCACCAGGTGGAACGCGTCGGCCGGGTCGCCGCCGTGCGCGCGGGGGTCGGTGAGCGGGCCGGCCACGTCGATGAACTCGACGATCGAGCCGGGCCAGCCGTGCGTCATGAGCAGCGGGGTCGCGTCCGGTTCGGGCGAGCGGACATGGGCGAGGTGGAGGTTCGCGCCGTCGATCGTGGTGGTGTACTGCGGCCATCGGTTGAGTTCGGCCTCGGCGGCCCGCCAGTCGTACTCGTGCCGCCAGTAGTGCGCGAGTTCCCTGAGGTAGTCGCGCGGGACACCGTACGACCAGCCCACTCCCGGCAGCTCGTCGGGCCAGCGGGTGCGGTCGAGACGCTGGTGGAGGTCGTCCAGCTCCCGCTGGGGGATGTCGATGCGGAACGGGTGGATGCCCTCGTCGGCTGCCGTCATTCAGCGGATCGTACGCCCGGGTTCGCCGTAGGCTGTACCGATATGTACCGTCGGGTCGCCCTGCTGCCGGTCACCACGCTGCGGCTCGCCGGCCGGCACCTGGTGCCGCTGACGCTGTGGTTCAGCGTCGGCTATCTGGCCCGGTACGTCCTCACCTGGGCGGGCGTGACGGTCGGTCACGGCTCCCACGAGTCGCTCCGCCGGGTCGCGGCGACCCTGGTCTTCACCGCGCTGGTCACCGTCACGCTCGCCACCGTCATCGCGATGCTGAGCGTGCTCCGCCGCCCGGAGGACGAATCGCTCACCGGCGCGATCTGCCGGGCGCTGTTCCCATTCGTCGTCATCTACCTGGCGTGGGGGATGTACAAGGACGACGTCCGCGCGTTCCTGCGCGCCGACATCGAGCGGAACCTCTACAGCACCGCGCACGGCTCGGTCGCGGGCCGGGCGCTTTTCAACAACCTGTGGATGGCGCTGGCCGCCGTGGCGATCGCCTGGGTGCTCAAGCTCCTGCTCGAACCGCGCCGGGAGCATCGCGTGGCCGGTCCGGCGCTCGCCTACTGCGAGACGGCGTTCAACCTCTTCGCGGTGACCTCGGTCTTCCTGCTCGCCGGCAGGGCGACCGGCTGGGTGACGACCCGGCGGATCTGGCCGGCGTCGATCGACCTGAGCGGCCCGATGCCCGACTACGGGCTCGGCGCGGTCACGCTCCCGCTCGTGTGGCTGGCGATGGCGGCGGTCGCCTGCGGCGTCGGGTTCCAGGTCGACGATCCCACGGCGGCGCTCGAAGGCACCCGGCTGCACCGGTTCGCCGAGAAGGGCGACCGCAGCAAGGTCCTCGTCGCGGTGACGGCCGACTCACGGGAACGCTGGGTGCCGCTCGTTCACGCGATCCGCCTCATCCTCCGGGCGGGGGCGCCCGCCCTGGGCCTGTTCTGCCTCTGCTACGCCGCCGCCGACGCCGCGGCGGCGTACGGCTTCCGCGGCGCGCTGCACCTCATCGGCGCCGGTCACGACCCGGCGGCGTGGCGGCCGATCCTCGTGCCGCTGGAGTTCGCCCGCGAACTGGTGCGGACCGTGCTGCACGTCGCGTTGCTCGCGGCGGCCGTCGGGCTCGCGTCCGAGGTCAGCGGCGAAACCGCAGCACCGGAACCGGACCCGGTGCCTGCTTGAGCGGGGCGTACCGCACGACGGGGAAGACCCGGTCCGCGACGTCCGCCGGGACCACGCCGCTCGCCGCTATCGTCACGGGACGCCCGACCTGCCCGAGGTCGTTGAGCGGGTCGCTCTCGAGCTGCCAGCGCCGCCCTCGTTCGTCGCGGACCTCGAACAGGTCCTCGAGCGTGGACGTGCCGTCCTTGTCCAGGGCGGTCATCCGCAGCCGCAGGCGGACCCCGGTGCCCGTACGCCGCAGGTCCAGCAGCCGCCAGGAGGCGTGGTTCAGCACCGCGCCGCCACCGGCCGGCACCGTCGTCACCGCCTCGTGGTAGCGATGCCGGTCGTAGTAGCCGAGCTGCCGCCACAACGGCAGGCCCACCGCGACCGGCAGGACGACCGCGAGCGCGACGGCGGTCCAGGGGTTCCGGCGCCCGGCCCCGGGCTCTTCGCGCGTCTCCGCGCTCATGTGGTCGTCCCCGGGATCGTCGCGCGTTCGGGTGCGCCCGCGACCAGCCGCCGCGCCCCGGCCTCCGTGAGACCCAGCGGGATGTCGGCCTCCGCGGTCAGCTCGAAGCCGAACGCCGGGAAGTCCTTCGGCGGGTCCTTCTCGTTGGCGGGACGGTCGGAGACGACGAACGTGGCGCCCGCCAGCTCCGACGGCGGCACCTCGAAGACGTACGCGCCACGCGTCCAGACGCTCGGCGCGAGCGTCGTCATCTCGAACGGATCGCCGTCGTTCGCGATGATGTTCTTGACGCTGTCGCGGTAGACGTTCCCGTCGCGGGTGCGCAGCAGCGCGGTGCTCAGGATCAGCGGCGCCCGCCGGCTCATCGCGGACACGGTGACGATGAGGAAGACGCCGTCGGGCCGGACCAACTCGTCTCCGTCGGGTGTCGCGGACCGGGCCGCCGTGACCCGGTCGACGCGCACGACGAACCCGCCCGCGCGGACCGGGGCGCCGACGCGCCCCTCGGTGGCCAGCGGGGCGTACCGGTGGTCGTAGTCGTCCGGCGTCCTGCCCGCTACCCACCACGCGGCGGTCAGCAGCGCGAGCCCGGTCAGCGCGGCGACGAACCGCCTCACCCGTCCTCCCGGCGCAGCGTCAGCGGAACGGCGACCTCGCCCGGCTCCTTCGACTTCGAGCCGACCGGTTTGCGCGACACCCACACCATGTGGCCGTAGAAGAAGTCCTCCCGGTGGTCGTAACGCCACATCTCCAGGCGGGCGTGGAACCCCGGCGGGACGACGCTGCCGCGCGGCATGCCGTACGTCAGCGTCACCGTGATCGGCACGCGCGGCGGGAGCATGTTCGTGTCCGCGCCCTGGCTCGTCCCCTGGGCCATGAGCGCCTTGAGCGCGGGACCGCCGGCGGACGCCAGGGAGATCGCGTTGGCGGTGAAGTCGGCCAGGAGGACGGACTTGTGATCCTTGCTGGTCACCTGCAGGCTCACCGTGAGCAGGGTGGAGTCGTCCCTCCGCCGGTGGACCAGCACGGCGTCGGTCACGCGGACGACGTAACGGCCGAGGTCGACGGGCGCGCCCGGCGGGCGGGTCCGCGGCCGGGCCGCGGCCCGCAGGCCGCCGGTCGCCCAGACGGCCGCGAGCAGGCCGAGCACCACCACCACGGAGACGCTCAGCAGCAGTCGGCGCGCCATGCCCTCTCCCGGATCTTCGGACCCGGGAGAGGGTAGCGCACGGCGCGCCGATCCATCAGGCGCATGATCGGCTCGATCCGCAGGCGGGCCCTGCAGGGGGCGTTCGGAGGGGCTCAGCGCCGGGTGAGCACGGCCGACGCCGTGACCTTGCCGTTCTTGTCGCGGTAGGCGAGGTCGAGCTTCCCGCCCTTGTGCGGGGTGAGGTGCAGGTCGCCGACGTCGCACCCGGAGTCCGACGACCCGAACACGGTGTTCACCGTCAGCCGGTCATGGCCGAAGGCGAGCGGCACGGCGGTGCCCGAGCACTTGCCGTCGAGGTAGCGGACCCTGCCGTTGTGCCTGCCGGCCTTCAGCGTGATCTCGGCCTTCCACCGGACGGGCGTGCCGTCGTCGTGCTGTTTCGCCGTGTCCTGCACGGTCCCCGCCCACGTGCCCGCGAACCGGGAGGGGACGGCCACGGCCGGCCGCGGGCCGTGATCGGGAAGAACGGCCGCGAGCAGCACGATCAGGATGCCGCCGATCCACACGACGGCCCACGTCACCGAACACCCGATCCCGATCCGCGCGGGCACCGAGCGGCGCGGCCGTACGGGCCGGACGAACCGCGGCGGCGCGGTCGGCCGCGGTGGGAAGGGCGGCGGTGGCGGGAAGGGCGGCGGGGGCGGAGGATGACCCGGCCCCGCGGTGTCCCACGGGTCCGCCGGAGCGGCCGGCCCGGCGCCGGCGTCCGCCCAGGGGTCCGGTGGCGCCGGGGCGCCCGGGGCCGCGCCGGCCCACGGATCGTCGATGATCTCGGCGTCCTCGTACGCGTCGTCGGGATCGTCGTCGAAGTCGAACGGCGCGGAGCGGAACGCGTCGTAGTCGGCCCGGCGGTGCTGCAGGACGTCGCGAGCGGCGTTCAGCAGCCGGATCCGCACCTCCGCCGCGGCCTTGGCGCGCGGGTCGGGGAACCGGTCCGGGTGATTCGCCTTGGCCAGGGCGCGGAACGCCTGGCGGATCTCCTCCGGGGTGGCGTCAGCGTCCACGCCGAGCAGGTCGTACGCGTCGTGTCCCGCAAGTTCGGCGAAGTCCGCCGACATCACTTGCCGATCCGGCGCGCCACCGAGGCCCGGTAGCACGTCAGCGACCAGTGCGCGGTCGCGTCGGAGTGTCCCGCGGGGATCACCTTGGTGCCGGTCGCGACGGTGACGTCACGCGCCCCCGCCAGGTAGATCATGAACATGTTCAGGTGGTGCTCGAACCCCTCGTACGCCCAGTTGCAGCGCAGCACCCGCTGCCCGGACGTGAAGGGCGTCTGCAGCAGTTCCTGGGCGCGCGGCGGGAGGTTGCCGAGCAGCCCGCGGTCGGCGGAGTCGAGGCCGGCGACGGGCGCGACCGGTGGCCGCGGCCCGGATCCGAGGGCGGGCCCGGCCATGGGCGCGTGCGGCGGCGGCCGGTGGTCCACGGGCACGTGCCGCAGCGAGCCGGGCTCGAACAGGAACGCCGAGATGGCGTAGACCGGGCGGTGCTCGGTGCTGATGCGCGGCTCGGCGATCGTCAGGCCCCGGTCGCCGAAGACCACGGCGTACGGCCGGCCGTCGAGGCTGGAGGCGTCCCGCCGGGCGAACCAGTCGATGACGCCGCCGGCGAGCTCCATGAGGCGTTGCCGGGTGCGCCCGCCGATCATCTCCCAGCACTCCTGGCGGAGCTTCTCGCCCGAGTTCAGGCCCATCTCGGCGGCCTGGTGCAGCGGAGCGGCGCCGCCGGGCGACGAGGGCTCCAACCCGCCGCCGCGTCTCCGCGCCGGACGCCCGGGTTCAGCGGGAACGATGGGAAACGACGAGTTCACGCGCCGAGCCTCCTGACCACCTCTTGTCAACGGCCGACCCCATTATGTCCGGAGCGGTGATCGGCTGTCCCCTCCCGGAAACGGCGCGGAGCTCTCAGAACTCGCGTCTGATCTTGATGATGGAGTGGTCCTCGGCGGTGACCCAGTTGCCGGCGGTGGTCCGCAGGCCGGGCAGCCAGGTCCCCGGGGTGTCCCGGGCCTCGGTGAGCTGCTCCACCGCCCCGTCGCGGGCCGTCTTGAACGCGCTGGCGATGGGCTGGCCGCAGGCGCCGAATCCGGGCTGTCCCGCGTGGAGGTCCGCCGCTTCCCGGCAGGCCGCGTCGAGGGTCACGCCCGCCGTGCTGTCCAGCCTCTTGCCGAGCTCGACGATGGACTCGTGGCGGATCTGCCGGAGCGCGTTCTTCTGGTCGGCGGTCGCGGCCTTGTACCCCTTGGGGACGGCGGCGCCGGCGGCGAGCCGCTCCGGCCACCGCACGTCATCGACGTCGTCCTTCATCGTCGAGGCGGCGATGCCACCGACGGCCAGCGAGCCGACCTCGGAGACCGCGAGGACGCCGCCCGTGCCGAGCTTCACGGCGCGTCCCGCGCCCCTGGTGAGGACCTCCTGCCGTTTCAGAACCTCGATCATGGCCTTCGCCAGCTTGCCGTTCCACGTGGCGAGCCGGCGCAGGGCCGACACGATGACCTTCATGATCTGCGCGAGCCTGCCGTTGACGGCCAGGGTGATCTCGGGGGCCACCACCCCGGCGAGCGCGCCCGAGGTGACGGTGGTGAGCGCCGCCGCGCCGACCGCCGCGGAGAGCAGCCCGAGGCCGGTGTACCCGACCGCGGTCAGCGACAGGGTGTTCGCGAGGGAGTCGAAGTTGTCGGCCGCCTCGTCCAGCGCGTCCTGGTAGGGCCACAGCCGGGTCTCCAGGAAGGCCTTCTTGCCCTTCTCCTTCCAGTGGAAGTCGTCGGCGCAGCTCTTCACGGCGGCGGTCATCTCGTCGGACGCCGCGCGGATCCGGTCGGCGACGTGCCGGCACCGGGTGCCGAGGTGCCAGATCTGGGCGGGGTCGGAGACGACCCCGCCGAGGATGGGGACGAGTATCGCCGCCGGCCAGTACAGGCTCGCGGCGCCCATCGCGCACGCCGCGCCGTACACGCTCGGCGCCGACGTGATGACGTCCTCGGACGTGAGACCCATGGTCGTTCCCCTCGACGTGCGGCGGCCACGAAGATCACCGGCAGGCTACGCAGGTGACCCCGGCCTGTCCACGGGAACGGGCGTACGGGCGCGGGTCAGCGCTTGCGACCCACGGCTCCGAGCATCCAGACCGAGTCGGCCGCGCGGGCCGCCTCCGGGTCGTCGGGTCGCCACCCCGGTACGTTGACGAGGCCGGGTTCGACCAGGTCGTATCCGTCGAACAGCGCCTCGATCTCCTTGGGGGAGCGGAGGACCGCCGGTGAGGTGGCGCGTTTCTTGTACACGTCGGCGGCCGACTCCGCGCCGTCGGCGCCCTCTTCCGGCGGCGTGATGTGGGACAGCGCCAGGTGGCTGCCCGGCACGGAAACATCCCGGAACGCGGCGACCAGCCCGTACGGGTCCTCCTCGTCGGTGATGAAGTGCAGCACCGACATGAACAGCACGGCCACCGGCTCGTCGAACCGGATGAGGCGGCGGGTGTGGGGGTGGTCGAGGATCGCGGCCGGGTCGCGCATGTCCGCCTCGACGACGGCCGTGGTGCCGTCGAAGGGCAGCAGCGCCTTGGCGTGGGCGCGGACGATCGGGTCGTTGTCGACGTACACGACGCGGGCGCCGGGCGCGGCGGCCTGCGCGATCTCGTGCACGTTGCCCTGCGTCGGCAGCCCGGTCCCGACGTCGATGAACTGCCGGATGCCGGCCTCGGCGGCGAGGAAGCGCACGACCCGGCCGAGGAACGCGCGGTTCTCGCGCGCCAGCACACGCACCTCCGGGGCCGCCGACAGGACCTCCTCGGCCGCGTCCCGGTCGACGGCGAAGTTGTCCTTGCCGCCGAGGTAGTAGTCGTACATCCGGGCCGGCGTGGGCCGGTCCGTACGAAGGTCGTGAACCGGGGCCTCCTCGTCGGTCATCGCGGTCCCCCTCTTTTCCGTACGCGCGTGCTTTTCCGGACTAGTTTGTCGCTCGGGGCAACGAATGTGAAGATCGTTCTGTTCCCGGCCCCTGTGACCGTTCGCCCGGTACGCGAACGGGCGCGGCGCCTCGCGGCACCGCGCCCGTTCGGGAACGCCGGGGTCCGGATCAGCCGGCGGAGCCGTTCCAGCCGGTCGTGAGCTGCTGCCGGGCGGCGTACCCGGTGGTACGGCCCGCGTAGACGTACATCACCCCGGTGTCCGCCTGGACGCCGATCAGGTCCGAGAGACCGTCGCCGGTGACGTCACCGGTGAGGGTCAGCGAGCGGATGCCGCCCCAACCGGAACCGAGCTTCTTGCTCGTCCCGAGGGCCTTGGTTCCGCCCGGGTAGACCCAGAGGGTGCCGTCCGACTTGCGCACCGCGATGAGGTCCGGCTTGTCGTCACCGGTGATGTCGGTGACGCCGGCCAGCTTCCCCATGCCGTTCCAGCCACTGGTGCCGATCTTGATGCGGCTGCCGAGCTTCTTGACGCCGCCGGGGTAGAGCCACAGGGTGCCGTCGCTCTTCTGCACCGCGATCAGGTCGGCGCGGCCGTCACCGGTGATGTCGCCCATGGGGGACAGCTCGGTCATGCCGTTCCAGCCGCTGTTGCCGATCTTCACCCGGGTGCCGAGGCCGTTCGTCGCGCCGGGGTAGAGCCAGAGGGTGCCGTCGCTCTTCTGGACGGCGATCAGGTCGGCCTTCTTGTCGCCGCTGAGGTCGCCGATGCCGGTCAGCTCGCTCATGCCGTTCCAGCCGCCGCTGCCGAGGAGCTTGCGGCCCGTCGCGGCGAACTTCGGGCCCGGGTACAGCCACAGCTTGCCGGTGGCCCGGTCCGTCGCCACCACGTCGGCGGTGCCGTCCCCGGTCTGGTCACCGAGGGTGGACAGCCCCACGTCGGTACGGCCGGTGACCAGGAACATCCCGGTCGGCTGCATGTCCGCGGCGAGCTTGGAGGCCGCGATGGTGTGCGTTCCGCCGGTGGCCTTCCACGGGTCGAAGACGGTGATCGTCCCCTTGCCGCGGTCGTACCCGTACGCGACGATCGCGTGCCCGACCTTGCTGCCGCTCATCTTGGAGTTCCACGGCAGCTTCTCCATCCACACGCCGAGAACGGGCGCCCGCTTCAGCACGCCGACGTCGTAGGACACCTTCGCCATCAGGCTGGAGGCGGTCGAGGCGTCCGCGAAGCCGTACGAGTAGCCGAGCGGGTCGGCGTAGGAGTTGAGCACGGGACGCGCCTGGGCACCGGTCGTGCCCTTGGTGGCGCTGGTCCCCATCTTCTTGGCCAGCGTCTCCTGGCTCACCGACACCCCGAACGTCGACAGGCTCATCGACGAGGACGTCGGCACGCAGTTCATGTTCGTCTTTTGGTACTGCCCCTTCAGGGACAGCTTCGCCGACGCCGGTGCCGCGGAGGCCGCCACCGCGGTCACCCGCGGCGCCATGGCCGTCTTCGCGGGCCGGGCGACGAGGTTCGCGCCCGGTTTCGGGGGCGCCGGCGCGGCGTTCGCCGTGCCCGTCAGGCCTCCGCCGGTCAGGATCAGCGCCGCCGCGGAACCCACTGGCAGCACTCGCCTGCCGAACGACCTCATCCGATCTCCTAATGATCCACCACAAATGCCGACTTCGGGATCGTAATGGAGAATGATCATCTCAGGGGGAAGATCCGCCGGGCCCCGATTGTTCACCCGCGCGACGACGCCCCGTCAAGATCGGTCATAGTGATCACCGCCCCGGAGCGCTAACCTCCTGCGGCACCACTCACGGAGGCCTCCATGCGCGTACGATCCCTGCTGACCGCGGGCGCCCTCGCCCTCGGCGTTCTCGGCACACCTGCCTGGAACGTTCCGGCGTGGGCCGAGCGGCCGCCGCGCGTACCGGCCCCCGCCTACCAGACCGCCGTGCCCGGCGAGTCGGTCGAGGCCGGCCGCGTCGACCGGCCGGTGGCCCCGGGCATCGTCCGCACCACCTTCGACACGTTCGGCCGTACGGGCTGGACCCGCGTCCACGTCCTCAGCGCCGACCTGAGCGACCACTCCGTGAGCATCGACCTGATCGGCCGCAAGGTCAGCGAGGCCAGGCCCCTCGCCCAGGCCGCCGACGACCAGCGCGCGGTCGCCGCCGTGAACGGCGACTACTTCGACATCACCGAGACCAACGCCGCCATCGGCCCGGAGATCCAGAACGGCGCCCTCCGCAAGGGCACCGCCCAGCCGTCCACCGTCGCCGCCATCGGCGCCGACGGACTCGCCCGGCTCGCCGACCTCGCCCTCCAGGGCACGGCCACCGTCGCCGGCGCCGAACACCCCCTCGCCGCGCTCAACTCCGCCACCGTGCCCGCCGACGGCATCGACGCCTTCACCCCGCAGTGGGGACCCGGCCTGCGCACCCTCATCCGCGACCCCGGCCCGTACACCGAGGTCGTCGTCGCCGGCGGCAAGGTCACCGCGGTGAACGACCACCTCACCACGACACCCGTACCGGACGACGGCCTCATCCTCCTCGGCCGTGGCGCCGCCGCGCAGCGGCTCGCCACCGCCCGGCCCGGCGACACCGCCGCCATCGCGTTCGCCCCCAAGACCGACGCGAAGCTGAAGACGGCGCTCGGCAGCGGCGCGGTGCTCGTCCGGGACGGCCAGGCGGTCGACTTCCCGCCGAGCACCGGCAACGACGCGCTCAAGCCCCGTACCGCCATCGGCTGGAGCGACGGCGGCCGCCGCCTGCTCCTCGTCGCCGTCGACGGATCCTCGAGCTTCTCGGCCGGGCTGTCCTTCGACGACACGGCCCGGCTGATGGCCCGCCTCGGCGCCGGCAACGCGTACATGCTCGACGGCGGCGGCTCCACCGAGACCGTCGCCCGCCGCCCCGGCGACTCCGGCGTCAGCGTCGTCAACACCCCCTCCGACGGGAGCGAGCGGCCCGTGCCGAACGGCGTCGGCCTGTTCAGCCGCACGGGCTCCGGCACTCTGCAGGGCCTGGACGTACGGCCGCGCGCCGACCGCGTCTTCCCCGGCCTGACCCGCGACGTCACCGCCGCCGGATACGACGAGACGTACGCGGCCGTGTCCGTGAGCGCCCGGCACGTCTCCTGGACCGCCGCCCCCGGCCGGCTCGGGCACGTCCGCGGCGGCGTCTTCCACGCCTCATCACCCGGCACGGGCCGGCTGCGGGCCCGCGCCGGATCCGCGACCGGCGAGCACGACCTGCGCGTCCTCGGCCCGCTGCACCGGCTCGCCTTCCCGAGCCGCGCCGTCACCCTCCAGCCCGGCACCGCGACCAGCGTCGGGCTCACCGGGTACGACGCCGACGGCTTCGGCGCGCCCGTCGCCCCGCGCGACGTCACCCTCGACTACGACCACACGGCCATCGACGTCACCACCGAACCCGACGGCGACCTGAAGGTCACCGGGAAGCCGGACGCGACCGGCGCCGGCACCACCCTCACCGCCACCGTGCACGGCGTCACCGCGAAGCTGCCCGTGTCCGTCGGCCTCGTCGACCGGTCCCTCGCCGAGTTCGAACCGGACGAGAAGTGGACCGCATCGGCCGCCCGCGGCACCGCCACGGTCACCACCGTCGAAGCCTCCGACCGCCCCGGCGCGCCCGCCGGCAACCACGCGCTGCGCCTGACGTACGACTTCACCGGGCAGCCCAGCACCTCCGCCGGGTACGCCGTCGTCCAGCCGAGCCCCATCACCCTGCCCGGCGGCGCGAGCGGCCTCGCCCTGTGGGTCAAGGGCGACGGCAAGGAGCACTGGCTGCGCGCCACCCTCCGCTCCCAGGGCACCACGAACGTGCCGTTCACCTTCGCGCTCAGCGTCGACTGGACCGGCTGGCGCCGCGTCACCGGCACCCTGCCCGCCGGCTTCGCCGCCCCCATCACCCTGCTGAACGTCTACGTCGTCGAGACCGCGCAGGACAAGAAGGACGCCGGAGAGCTGGAGTTCGACGCGCTCGCCGCCCAGGTCGGGCGGCAGCCCGACACCCACGAGGCGCCCGCCCCCGACCCGTACGTCCTGGAGCAGCGCGGTGTCGGCGCCGGCCGCTGGACGTACGCCCTGATGTCCGACCTGCACGTCAGCGCCGCCGCGGGCGCCGACTCGTTCGCCGCGAAGCAGGCGGCCACCGCCCTCGACCAGGCCGTCGCCGCCAAGCCCGACTTCATCCTCCTGAACGGGGACTTCGTCGACAGCGACGGCAAGGCCGACTTCGCCTTCGCCCAGCGGCTGCTGACGGACCACGTCCCCGCGAGCCTGCCCGTCTACTGGGTGCCCGGCAACCACGAGGCGGGCCTCGGATCGAGCGGCGGACTCGACACCTTCGTCAGCGCGACCGGCCGCAAGACCCGGCAGGTGTTCGACCACAAGGGCACGCGGTTCATCCTGCTCGACTCCCACACCGGCAGCCTGCGCACCTCCGACTGGGACCAGATCCCCGCGCTGCAGAACGAGCTGAACAAGGCCGCCACCGACCGCTCGGTCACCGGCGTCGTCGTGGTGTTCCACCACCCGCCGCACGACCCGTCCGGCGCCGGCGACTCCCAGCTCACCGACCGGCTCGAGGCCGGCCTGGTCGAACGCTGGCTCGCGACGTTCAGGGAGGAGTCCGGCAAGCCGGTCGCGCTGTTCAGCGGCCACGCCCACACCGCCGCCGTCACCCGGACGGACGGCGTGCTGGAGGTGAACACCCCGGCGGTCGGCAAGACCCCGTACGGCTCCCCGGACCAGGGCGGCTTCTTCGGCTGGATGCGCGTCGGCGTCGACCCGCACCCCGGCAGGGTGCCCGCCGGACTGCCCGACCCGGGGACCCGCGACTGGCTGCAGGCGGAGAGCCGGCCCCTGATCGATGGCATTGACCTGCCCGCGCCCGCGCCGCTGCCGGTAGGCGGCTCCGAACAGGTCACCGCGACCGGCCTGACCAGCGGGTTCGGCCTGAAGTTCCCGCTGCGCCACCCGGCCAGCGTCACCTGGAGCGGCGGCCCGGGCCTGCTCGTGACCGCCTCCCCGGCCGAGGTCAAGGCCGCCCGCCACCGCCGCGACGTCCTCGCCGTCCTCAACCCGGAGAGCGGCACCCTCACCGCCCTCCGCCCGGGGACCGTCACGGTCACCGTCGCCGCCGGCTCCCAGACCAAGACCGTCCCCGTCACCATCACCCCGGCCACCTGACCGGAGTCCGCGAGGACATGCGGCCGCGTCACCGCGACGTGGGCCGGAATCCGCGTGGATTGTCGGGATTTCGGACGGCCGCCCGGAAACCGGGAGCGTCGTTCGGCGAGGGGATCTCCATGCGCTCCTCGGCCCAGTTCCGGACGGTGGCCGGCACGGCTTCGAGGGACAGGCCCAGGTCGGTGAGCCGGTAGTGGACGCGCGGAACCCGTTGATCGGATCGGGAGTCGAAACCGGAGCCGGCGTCGTACGGGCGAAGTAGCATTCGCCGCGTCCCACCGCGGGCGGCGTACGGCCGGTCGTCGTGGACCCCGCCCGAGACAGCCGAACAGGAGATCCCGTGGGCTACGGAGCGCCACCCCCCGACTGGTCCACTCCCGGGCCACCGCAGTTCCCGCCGCCCGGAGGCGGGTACGGCGGGCCGCCCGGAGGCGGCTACGGCGGCCCTCCGCCCCCGGGATTCCCGCCTGCCGGTCCACCTCCCGGCCCGCCTCGCCGCAACAGCGCGCCGCTGATCATCGTCGCCGTCGTCGCGGTTCTCGTCATCGTCGGCGCGGTGGTCATCGTGCTCGTGAGCCGGGGCGGCGACGAGCGCCCGGTCGCGGCCCCGACCACTCCGCCCGTCACGCCCACCGCCACACCGACACCGACACCGACGCCGAGTGGCCCCTTCCCGCCGGTGGTGCCGGGCTGGCAGGTGGTCGTGGCCTCCGAGGAGAACGGCCTGTCCTACGACGTCCCGGCGAACTGGACGGTCAACGACGAGGAGACCTCGATCGGCCTCGATGACGGCAGCGCCATGCCCGAGACCACGGTCTCCTTCAGCGCCAAGTCCGAGAAGGGACACTGCACACTCGGTGGCGCGGGCTTCAAGTCGACGGACGTCGACGACCTCCGCTCGTCGGCGACGCAGACAGCCCAGAAGTGGGCCAAGTCCGCGGAGCACAAGGTCGGCAGTCCGCGGAAGACCATCGGCAGCCCGGAGAACACCAAACTGAAGGGCCTGCGTAAGGTCGTCCAGATCAGGGCCCGCGTCAGTCACGCCCCGGACCCCGGGAACTGCGGGTCGACGGGCACGACGATCCGCATCGTCATCCTGCCGGTCACCGGCGGCGGCTCGCTGTCCTGGGTCCTGTACGTTCACACCGGCCAGCCCGGCGTTCTCAGCGACGCTGACATGGACAAGATGGTGCACAGCGTCCGCCTCGCCAAGTAAGCGGGCGGTCCCGTCCAGGAGAGCTGATTTCGGTCGACCTCGGAGTAACCGGACCCCACCGGGAGGCACCTTGTTTGCATGGCCGTCCACCTGAGCGAGAATTCTCTCACGTGAGTAGAAGCGCCAGAAAAAGACGCCACCCACCTCGGGGACGATGGCGCTCACGCTGCCGGTGCCGGGACTCCACCCCCTAAGACGGCATGGCCCTGGCGTGTTCGGAGATGTCCTCGACGAACTCGCGTTCCTCTTCGCCGGCCGGCGTCACCGGCCTGCCCGCCCGCGCCAGCAGGACGAGGGAGGTGAGCAGCCACCCGTGCAGCTGGCTGCGGTACACGCGGTTGGTGGAGGTGAAGTACTCCTTGTAGGCCACCTCGACGAGGGCGCCGAACGCCTCCGGTTCGATCTCGAAGACGTCCTCGGCGATCGTCTTCACGCCGGTCGCCCGCCCTCCGCCCGCCGCCAGGCACTTCGTCATCCCGACGTACAGCCGGCCAGCCTCCGCGGACGGGGTCCAGACGGTCTCTTCCCCGACCCTGAACACGCAGCTCACCGTGACCCCTCCAACTCCGGAGCGCGATCGACCTCTGATCGTCAGCGGCCCCGTAGATGCCCGTTCGAGCGCCGAGCATGCGTGACCTGCAGGAGTCCTGCCCGGCCACCGGCGGCAGCGTCGGGCCCCCGAGGGAATCGCGACGCGAGGCGTCCGTCCAGTGTCCGCTTTGACCATTGACGTAACCGATGGTCCGATCAATAGTCGATCATGTCGTGCCCCCGCCCCGCTCCAGGCCGACGGAGCCCCGCCCGCCCGTCCATCCGCCGGTTCGCCCGGCTGCTGACGACCGCATCCCTCCTCACCGCCGCCGCGATCCCCGTATTCGCCGGAACGAGCGCGGCCGCCGCGTCCATCTGCGACAAGTACTGCGACGGCCGTGACCCGGCGCTGACCGCGGGCGACCGTACGCCCGTCCAGGCCACCATCTACTCGCGGCAGATCGTGCTGCACTTCGACGACGCCGATGCCATGGCCTGGGCGAGCATCGCCAACGGCAACCCGGCCGACGAGGTGTGGCTGGACCGGTCGTTCGACGGTGGGCGGAGCTGGAGCCAGGGCAGCAGGCTCGGCGACACCACCGTCCCGAGCGGCAACCGCGGCTGGCGGACGCTCATGTACAACGTCGACGACTGGAACAACCGGGGCGTCGGCGCCGTACGCGCCTGCGGCAAGGCCGGCGACCGCGCCGAGGTCGCCTGCACCGCCTGGGCCCGTACGACGTGGAACGCCGGCAGCCGGTCCACCGCCGCGGCGACCGCGCTGATGATGTACTACAACAACGGCACCGGCCTGTGGGACACCACCAACTGGTGGAACTCCGCCAACGCGCTGACCGCCGTCATCGACAACGTCCGGGTCAGCGGAATGGGCAGCTACCGGTACGCCATCGCGACCACGTACGACCACAACCTGTCCGCGCAGGGCGGGCAGTTCCGCAACGACTACATGGACGATACCGGCTGGTGGGGGCTGGCCTGGGTGGACGCGTACGATTTGACCGGTGACGGCCGGTACCTGACCACCGCCAGGGCCGACGCGGACTGGATGACCTCGTACGCCGACGGCACGTGCGGGGGCGGCGTCTGGTGGCGCACGCAGCGCGACTACAAGAACGCCATCACGAACGAGCTGTACCTGCAGCTGACCGCCGCCCTGCACAACCGCATCCCCGGCGACACCGCGTACCTGAACCGGGCGAAGAACGCGTGGTCGTGGTTCAAGGCCTCCGGCATGATCAACTCGGCGCATCTGATCAACGACGGCCTGACCACGTCGACGTGCAAGAACAACGGCCAGCCGGTCTACACCTACAACCAGGGCGTCATCCTGAACGGCCTCACCGAGCTGTACCGCGCCACCGGCGACGCCGGCGTGCTCAGCGACGCCCGGACGCTCGCGAACGCCTCCACGACCGACGCGGCCCTCAACCCGAACGGCGTCCTCGCCGACCCGGGCGAGCCGCAGTCCAACGGCGGCGCCGACGGCCCGTCGTTCAAGGGCGTGTACGCCCGCGGGCTGGCCGCGTTGAACAAGGCCCTCGGCGACCATCCGTACACCGCCTACCTGCACCGCCAGGCGGACTCGGCCTACGCCCACGACCGCAACCCACTGGACCAGTACGGCTACCACTGGGCCGGCCCGCTCGACTCGACCGACGCCGCCCGCCAGCAGAGCGCCCTGGACCTCATGAACGCCGCCGGGTGATCTCCGGTTGCCGAAAGGGTCAGTGATCCGGGAGGGGGCCGATCAGTTCGATGCCGTAGGTGGCGCCCAGCTCCCGCATGCGCTCCGGGGTCACCGCGTCCGCCTCGATGGCGCGGTGCACGTCGCGGAAGAAGCCCTCCGGCCCGCCGGGGACGATCATCGTCAGCCTGCGCCCGCCGGCCGGCCCGGCGCGCAGCCCGTGGACCAGCCCGCCGGGGACGAAGACGACCGCTCCGGTGGCGGCCGGCAGCCACTCGCCGGCCACGTGGAAGTCGTAGTGCCCGTCGAGGATGTACCAGAGTTCGGCGACGTCGTGCCGGTGCAGGGGCGTGGCGAAGCCGGGTGCGTCGACACCCTCGAGCAGCCCCATCCCGCCGCCGGTCGACTCCGCTGTCGCCTTGAGCCGCATGACGGAGCCCTCGGGTGCCGCCGCCGGCTCTCCCTCGCCCGCGGCCAGGACGTACGGGCGCGGCGGTCGATTCGTCGTTCCGTTGTCCTCATGTATCCGCAAAAAACGATCTTGACCTGGTCCGGCCGGTTTTGATCTTGGAGGTGAGGGCGGCGGCCGATGGTCACAGGTGTGCGGCGAGGGCCCGTGCTCCCCGGACGGCGAGGGCGACGCTGGTCAGAGTGGGGTTGCAGGCGTTGGCGGTGGGGATCAGGCCGTTCCCGGCGAGGACCAGGCCGCTCATGCCCCAGGGGCGGGAGTACGCGTCGCAGACGCTGGTGCCGTCATCGGCGGGGCCCATCCGGAACGTCCCCATGTAGTGCAGGGAACTGCCCGCCGGCATCACGTGCGGCATGCCCGGCAGGAAGTCCCCGAAGAGCGCCGCGACCCGGGTCGCGACGGACCGCGCCCGGCCCAGCTCCGCCTCCTCCCGTTCGGTGAGTCCATAGGCGATCCGGATGCCGGGCAGGCCGGCGTCGTCCGGTGCCTCGTCGTCGAAGATGACGCGGTCGGACGGCCGGGGCCACTTGCGCACGCCCCAGCCCATGCCGATGTACCCGGCCGGGTTGCCGGCCTGCGGGTGATCGGGCGGGAGCGGGACCGGGCAGACCGGGCTGAACATCAGCTGGGCGTGGAACGGGTGCTCCGCGTCGCTGTACCCGAGGTTGACGGCCGCGGTGATCGGGTCGACCCGCCGCGCCCGCGCCGGGGCGGGCAGGGCGCCGGGCCGTACCGCGACCACGCCGAAGAGCAGCGGATGCTCGGTGAGGTGGCGGCCCAGCGCGGCCGGGCGGATGCCCGAGGCCCACAGCAGTTGCGGGGTACGGAGCGCGTCGGCGGCGACGACCACGGCGTCCGCCTCGAATCGCTCGGTGACGCCGGTGTCCTGGTCCCGCAGGACGGCGCCGGTCACCCGGTCGCCCGACACCAGCAGCCGGGTGCACAGCGTCCGGGGGCGCAGGTGGAACCGATCCGGGCGGGGGAGGACGACGTCGGTGCCGCTCCATCGCAGCGTGCCGTCGGGGCGTGGGTCCGCCGCGATCGGCAGCCGCCGTACCGGGACGTCCGGGAACTCGCCGGCGAGCAGCCGGAGCACGGCTTCGGCCTGCGGCGATTCGGCGAAGGCGGAGCCGGTGGTGTGCAGCAGCCGTTCGGCGTCGGAGACGTGCTCCTCCCACTCGGCGGGGTCGATGAAGGGGATGCGCTCGGTGCCGGCCGGCCGTGGGGTGGCGCAGGTCCAGTGCGCGCCCTGCCCGCCCACGCAGGTGGCGACGGCGGCGGCGGGCATCCCGCCGGATCCTTCGGCCGGGTGCCCGATGAGATGCGTTCCGTGCCTGGCGGTGACGGTCCCTTCGGCGACGCTGCCGCCGGGGATGCCGGCCAGACCGGCCGCCCGCGCGGGCCCCTGGGACGCGTCGCGCGCGGCGGCCTGCAGGGCGGGGTCGGGGAGGTTCTTGACGTTCATGCCGGGCGGGTCGGTCAGGACCGGCCCGGCGTCCACCATGACCACCTCGACCGTGGGCAGCGCCTCGGTCAGCAGCCGGGCGTAGGCGGCGCCGGTGGGTCCGCTGCCGACGATGAGGACTCTGCTCACGGCGTCTCCTCCTCGGTACGGAGCCTGGCCCGCAGCGCCCGGGCGCTCATCACCCCGAGCGCGACGGCGGTCAGGGTCGGGTTGCACGCGGTGGCGGTCGGGATGACGTTGTTGCCGGCGACGTAGAGGTTGTCGGTGCCCCAGACCCGGCCGGTGGTGTCGCAGACGCTCGTCCCGTCGTCGGCCGGGCCCATCCGCGTGGTGCCCTGGTAGTGCAGGGAACTGCCGGCGGGCATGACGAAGGGCTCGTCGAGCGGCCGGCCGAGCGCCGCCGCGGCGGCCTTGATCTCGGCGATGGCCGCCGCGATGGCGGCGTGGTCGGCGGCGGTGAGGCGGTACTCGACGCGGATCGCCGGCAGGCCGTGTTCGTCGAGGTCGCCGTCGTCGAACCAGACCCGGTCGTCGGCGGAGAGCTCCTTGCGGCAGAACCAGCCGAGGCCGACGACCTGCCCGGCCCGTACGGTGACGTCCGGGCCGAGGGGCACGGGTGAGGCGTCGAGCTGCATGACCTGACCGTGGAACGGCCGGTCGGCGGCGTACGGCACCCAGGAGACGCCGGAGACGGGGACGATGGCCGTGCCGTCCGCCGGGGCGTCGGGGAGGTCGCGTTCGTTCACCAGCGCGGCGGCCATGACCTGCGGCTGGTCGTTGAGGTAGCGGCCCAGCGCGGGCGGGCGGACGCCGGAGGCCCACAGCAGCCGCGGGGTGCGCAGGGCGTCGCCGGCCACGACGACCGCCCGTGCCGTGACCCGCCGTACGGCGCCGGTGGCCAGGTCGACGACCTCGACGCCGGTGGCGCGGCGGTCGCCGTCGATGAGCACGCGCCGGGCCAGCGTGCCGGAGCGGAGGGTCACCCCGGGCCGCCGCCAGAGGTCGCCGGCGATGACGGCGGGCCCGGTCCAGTGTGGTGAACCGTCGGCGCCGATGGTGATCGCCATCGGCATGGGGCCGACCGGGCGGGTGCCGGGCCGGTCGAACCGCTCGCCGAGCAGCTTCTGCACCGTCGGGGTCAGCGGCGCCTGGTCGAAGGCGTGCGTGGTGACGTGCAGGAGCTCTTCGGCGCGGGTCAGGGCGTCGTCGAACGCGGCGGGGTCGAGGAAGCCGGGGATCTCGTCGTCGCCGGGGCGGGGGCACGCGCAGGTCCAGTGCGCGCCCATGCCGCCGACGTTGGTGGAGGTGGCGGCGTTCGGCATGGCGGGTGTGCCGACCAGGGCGGTGCCGGGACGCGGCGGGGTGGCGCCCGGCGGCGTGCGCGTCCCCGTCACGGCGGCCACGGCGGCGGCACGGGATGAGGGGTCCGCGATGTTCTTGACGTGCCCGCCGGGCTCGGGGCCGAGCACCGGGCCGGCCTCCAGGACGAGCAGCCGCAGCGCGGGGTCCCGGTCCGCGAGCTCCCGCGCGATGGCGGTGCCGACCGGGCCGGAGCCGACGATGACGACGTCGTGGTCGCTCATCGTGCCTCCAGGAGGGTCTTGCACATCCGCTGGTGGGCGGCGACCTGGTCGAAGGCGTCATGCCGGTCGGTGTAGGCGTGCGCCTCGTACTCGCTGGAGATGAAGCCGGTGTACTTCTGCTCCCGCAGTACGGCGAGCACGGCGGGGTAGTCGATCGACGGGTCCTGCCCGTCGGTGACGCCGTAGAACTTGCCGTGCACGTGGACGACGTGCGGGAAGAAGTCCGCCCACCGGTCCGGCCGCATCCGGCCGTGCATGGTGAGCAGCATCGTCAGATTGCCGATCTGGTCGGGCCGGGCGCCGAGGGCGGCCGCGCGCCGCTCGAGGTCGCCGAACTTGGCCATCGTCGGCCCGGGCTCGGCCCAGATCCGCGTGGCGAGCCCGGTCAGCTCCGGCGGGATGCCCGCGGCGCGGTGCGCGTCCGTCACCGCGCCGGGGATGGCGCGCATGCTGGCGCTGAAGTCCGGGATGAAGCCGAGCCACTCGGTGTCGAGGCGGGTGAAGAGCTCCTTGAGGGCGGCGACCGGCGGCGCGTCGAGGGTGAGCGGGCTGTGGATCTCCACGCCGATCCGGACGCGCAGTTCCTCGGCCAGCGGCAGCAGCCGGGTGAGGACGGCCGGTCCGCATTCGGCGCCGACGCGGACCACGGGGAAGCCCAGTGCGGCGGCGCCGCGCAGTTGTACGGCGAGGTAGTCGTGCGCCTCGTCGTCACTGAGCAGCCGTCCGGGGCGGAGCGCGAGGTCGAGGTTGATCGCCAGGCACGAGGGGGTCAGCCCGGCGTCGTCGAGCGCGCCGCGAACCGCCTGGGCGAGGGTCTCGTCCAGGCGCGGCCAGCCGCGCAGGCTCTGGAACGCGACCATCTCCAGGCCGGGGCCGAGGCCGCGGGCCCCGACCTCCCGGATCAGGCCGATCAGGTCCGTGCCGGGGCGGCGCTGTTCGAGGGTGAGGCTGAAGAGGGTGATGCCGAGACGGGGGAGCCCGGCGGCGGTGTCGGTCACGGTCGCCTCGCGGTGAGGGTGCGGTCGGCCCGGCTGGCGGACAGCAGCGGCCGCCGGTCGGGGCCGGTGAGGATGTAGGGGATGGACAGGCCCAGGTCGAGTTCGACGCGGTGCTCGCCCGCGGTGCCGGGGACGTGGAGGATCAGCGGGTCGGTGGTGAACCAGTACTCGCCGGTCAGGTCGGCGAGCTCGGCCCGGGTGCGGCGCACGCCGTTGACCGTGACGTCCGGGACCACCGGAGTGCCGTCCACGGTCACGTCGAGGCGGACGACGCACGACAGGGGCAGCGCGCGGTACCAGTGCGTGTGGACGGCGATGTCGAGGCCGTCGGGGGTGACGGTGACCGCGTCGTCGCGGAGCACCTGGTCGTCGAGGGGGCCCATCAGCGTCCTTCCCGCCGCGTGCTGAACGCGCTGTCGAAGGCGGCGTCCGGGGCGGTGAAGGAGAGCCCGCGGACGAACCGCAGCGCCTCGGGGGCACCGGTGAGGCGGTCCATGCCGGCGTCCTCCCATTCGATGGAGATCGGACCGGTGTAGCCGATGGCGTTGAGGGCGCGGAAGCAGCGTTCCCAGGGGACGTCCCCGTGGCCGGTGGAGACGAAGTCCCAGCCCCGGCGCGGGTCGGCCCAGGCCAGGTGGGAGCCGAGCCGGCCGTTGCGGCCGTTGCCGACGGCGAGCTTCACGTCCTTGCAGTCGACGTGGTAGATGCGGTCGGCGAACTCGAGGATGAAGTCGGCGGGATCGAGGTCCTGCCAGACGAAGTGGGACGGGTCCCAGTTGAGGCCGAACGCGGGGCGGTGGCCGATCGCGTCCAGGGCCCGGCGGGTGGTCCAGTAGTCGTACGCGATCTCGCTGGGGTGGACCTCGTGGGCGAAGCGCACGCCGACCTCGTCGAAGACGTCGAGGATCGGGTTCCAGCGGTCGGCGAAGTCCTGGTAGCCGCGGTCGATCACGGCCTGGGACACGGGCGGGAACATGGCCACGGTGTGCCAGATGGACGAGCCGGTGAAGCCGACGACGGTGTCCACGCCGAGGAGCGCGGCGGCCCGCGCGGTGTCCTTCATCCGCTCGGCGGCGCGCTCGCGGACGCCGGCCGGGTCGCCGTCGCCCCACACCTCGGACGGCAGGATGTCCTGGTGCCGTTCGTCGATCGGGTGGTCACAGACGGCCTGGCCCACCAGGTGATTGGAGATCGCGTACACGGAGAGGCCGTACTCGGCCAGCCGGGCGCGCCTGCGCTCGACGTAGTCCGGTTCGGCGAGGGCCCGGTCGACCTCGAAGTGGTCGCCCCAGCAGGCGAGCTCGAGTCCGTCGTAGCCCCACTCGGCGGCGAGGCGGCACACCTCGTCGAAGGGCAGGTCGGCCCACTGGCCGGTGAAGAGGGTGATGGGGCGGCTCATCCGGTGGCCTCCTTCTGGAGCATGCGGAGCAGGGCGTGCTGGCGGCGGACCTGGTCGCGGCCGCGGTACGGCTCGCGCCGGCCCTCGTACTCGCTGGACAGCCAGCCGTTCCAGCCGTGCCGTACCAGCGTGTCGACGATCGGCGCCCAGGGCACGTGCGGATCGGCGAGGGTGTCGTCGATCTCGAAGAACTTCGCCTGGATGAAGTGGACGTACGGCAGGACCTCGACGAGGTCGTCCATCGGCACGGCCAGGGGCTCCAGGAACGCCGGGCGTTTCTTCCCCTCGATGCCCTCGTGCCCGTCGTCGACCGGCGCGGTCTGGAAGATGCCGGTGTCGATCAGCAGTTTGAAGTGGCCGGTGCCGGTGCGCTCGATGAAGTCGAGGTACGCCTGGGTCACCGGGTGCCGGATCGGCGTCGGGCTGTGGATCTCCGGGCAGATCACGATGTCCAGCTCCTGGGCCAGGTCGAGGCTGCGTTCGACAGCCTCTCGCCAGATCGGGTGCGGGTCCAGGTCCGCGGAGACCACGCCGAACTTGGGGCGGATCGAGGTGAAGCCGAGCCGCGCGGCGAGCCGCAGGTCCAGGCGGATCTGCTCGGCGGCCTCGGTGGCGGTGAGGTCGCGGTCGCGCCACATCGCGGTGTCCACCCACGAGCCGTAGTTGGTCGCGGTGAGCCCGTGGTCGCCGAGCAGCCGGTGCCAGTGGTCGATCCACTCGGGAGACGGCGAGGGGTAGCCCGGGATGTTGCCCTCGCCGAGGATCTCGATGCCGGTGGCGCCGAGGTCGGCGATGTCGGCCATCGCGTCGTCGAGGGTCATGGAGGTGTACATGTCGCCGGAGTAGCTGTAGAGCGAGACGCCGTAGCGCAGGCCGCCGGCCGGGGCGTCTGGGACGATCACCCGCTTCGCGGTGGCGCGGAACACCGAGCGGGCGACGAACGGCGGGAAGTACGGCCGGCGCAGGTACACGGCGACCTCGACGTCGTGCACGCCGGGCGCCAGGCCGCCGGGCTCGGGCACGGTCACGGTGGCGGTCTCGTCGAGCTGCCACCGCACGCCGGTGCCCGCACGCAGTTCGTCGAGGGTGACGGTGCGGCCCCGCAGGGTGATCCGGGGGACGTCGTGTTCCCACTTCCGCCCGTCCACCACCACCTCGACGCCGTCGAGCAGGCTGCCCGCCACCCCGCGGTAGTTGGGGTTGCGCAGGCGGAGTTCGAAGCCGCCCGGCACGTTGCGGAAGCCGCGGTTCTGGATGATGTCGCGGTCGAGCACGTTCAGTCCTTTTCGACGGTCACGGAGAGGTAGGAGCGTTCGATGTCGGCGCGGTTGCGCCGCAGTTCGTCGCCGGTCCCGGCGAGGGCGACCCGGCCGCGCTGGAGGACGTAGCCGCGGTCGGCGACGTCGAGCACGAGGCGGACCTGCTGTTCGACGAGGAGCACCGCGCAGCCGGAGTCGGCGAGCTCGCGTACGGCCGCGAGGAGCCGGTGCACGACGATCGGCGCCAGGCCGAGTGACAGCTCGTCGGCGAGCAGCAGTTTCGGCCGGGCGGCGAGCACGCGGCCGAGGCCGAGCATCTGCTGCTCGCCTCCGGAGAGCAGCCCGGCGGGCCGGTCGAGCAGGCGTTCCAGCTCGGGGAAGGCGGCGAGGGCCAGGTCCATGGGGCCGCGGCCGAGGCGCAGGTTCTCCCGGGTGGTGAGACTGCGGAAGACCGACCGGTCGTCGGTGAGCAGCGCCAGGCCGCGTGCCGCGCGGTCGCGCAGGTCCTCGCGGGGGTCGGCGGTCCCGAGGACCTCGAGGTCGCCGCCGAGCGGGCGCAGCGCTCCGGCGGCGGTGAGCAGCGCGGTGGTCTTGCCGGCGCCGTTGGCGCCCATCAGCGCCACGATCTCCCCGGGGTGCACCTCCAGGTCGAGGTCGTGCACGACGGCGACGTCGCCGTATCCGGCCGTCAGGCCGGTGGTGCGCAGGGCCGCGGTCATGAGACCTCCTTCGTCGGCCTCATGACCGAGGTGCTGTGTCCGAGGTACGCCTCGACGACGCGCGGATCGGCGAGGACCTCGTCCGGGGTGCCGGCGGCGATCTGCCGGCCGAAGTCGAGGGCGATGGCCCGGTCGGAGACCCGCCGTACGAGCTCGACGTCGTGCTCGACGAGCAGCACCGCGATGCCCCAGTCGTCGGCCAGGTGCCGGATCAGGTCGCCGACCTCGGTGCGTTCGACCTCCGAGAGGCCGGCGGCGGGTTCGTCGAGCATCAGCACCTTCGGCGCGGCGGCGACGGCCCGGGCGATCGCGACCAGGTGGCGGGTGCCGTAGGCCAGTTCGGTGGGGAACCGGTGGAGGTGCTCGGCGAGCGTGAAGGTGTCGATGGCCGCGACCGTCGCGACGGTGATCCGCCCCCGGTCGGGCCGTACGAGGTCGATCAGGTAGGACGCCGCGTCGGTCGGGTCGCTCGCGCAGCGCAGGTTGTCCAGCACCGTCATGTCCTCCAGCAGTTCGAGCGACTGGAAGGAGCGGGTCAGGCCGGCCCGGGTCCGGCGGAACGCCGGGAGGCCGGAGAGCGGCGAGCCGTCGAGGAGCACGGTGCCGGTGGCGGGGACGAATCCGGAGAGGGCGTCCATCAGCGTGGTCTTGCCGGCGCCGTTCGGGCCGATCACGGCGACGACCTCGCCCGGCCGGATCTCGAAGGACAGGTCGTCCACGGCCACGACGCTGCCGAAGCGTACGGTCACGCCGCGTGCCTCGAGGCGGCCGCCCGACGGGTGGTGGTCCGTCCGCCGCGCCGCCGCGATCTGTGCGTCCACCGCCGCCGCACGCCGCCGGGCGAACGGCCGCGGCAGCCGGGCGCGCGGCGCCGCCGAACGTGGGCCCTTCTTGCGCTTGGGGTGGGCGATCACGTCGGCGATGCCGTTGGGTTGCACGATCACCTGGACGATCAGGCCGATGCCGAGGATCAGCACGAGGTACTGCGCGATGTCGAACAGCCAGGTGTTGGCGACCGCGGTGGCCAGCCCGCCGTTCTGGCCGACGCCGCCGAGCAGCGCGCCCGGGACGTACCCGATGCCGCCGATCACCGACTGGATCAGGCCGTTGACGGAGGTCAGCGGGTCGTACGAGGTGAAGGTGAGGGTCGGGTTGCGGAACGCGCCGAGCACGCCGCCGATCCCGGCGACCACACCGGCCAGCACGAACGCGTACAGCTTGGTGGAGGCGACGTCGACGCCGAGCGCCGCGGCGGCGCGTTCGTTGGTGCGCACCGCGAGCATCCGGCGGCCCACCCGGCCGCGCCGTACGTTCGCGACGACGAGCGCGAGCAGGACGAACACCAGGCCGCAGAGGATCGCGTAGCGGGCCGGGTAGACGATCGAGTCGACGTCGATGCCGAACACCGACTGGAAGCCGACCTGCAGGCCGCCGGCCCCGCCGTTGAGGTCGCTGTTGCGCAGGATGACGGCGTTGATCGCGACGCCGAAGCCGAGGGTGGCGATGGCGAGGCTGACGCCGCGGGCGCGCAGTGCGGGCAGGCCCACGGCGAGCGCGACGGGGATGGCCGCCAGGCCGCCCGCGACGATCGCCAGCGGGAACGGCAGGCCGGTGGCGGCGAGGAGCCGTCCGGCGATGATGGCGCCGACTCCGGCGATCGGCACCTGCGCGAGGGAGAGCTGGCCGGCGTAGCCGGTGACGACGACCTGGGACAGCAGGATGATCGAGGTGACGAGGGTGACCGTCAGGCCGTCGAGGAGCTGCACGCCGAGGAGGGTCTGCGCGGCCACGGCGACCACGGCCACCGCGACGAGCAGGCGGACCGGGTGCACCTTTCCGCTGCCGACCCGGGGCAGCCGTTCGTTCAGGTGGCTGCGCAGCGGCAGCGTGCGGCCCATCAGCATGAGCACCGCGATGATGACGAGGAACGGCACGGCGTCACCGACGCCGGGCAGGTCCAGGTAGTGCGCGCACACCGCCTGCAGGACGCCGAGCGTGATGCCGCCGAGTAGGGTGAGCGGGAACGACCGCAGGCCGCCGAGCATGGCGCTGGCCAGGGTCGGGATGATCAGCAGGGCGAAGCTGTTGGGCTGCAGCTGCAGGCTCGGTGCCAGGGCGATTCCGGCGACGCCCGCGAGGGCGCCGCCGAGCGCCCAGTTGAGGCCGCGGAGCCTGCCGACGCGCCAGGCGAGCGCGGCCAGCGACCGTGGGCTCTCGGCGACCGCCGAGGTGGCGAGGCCGAAGCGGGTGTGCTTGAACACGGCCCACAGGACGGCGGTCAGCGCGGCCGAGAAGACGAAGAGGATGAGCTGGTCGGCGCCGACCGAGACCGGCCCGGCGCGGACCGCCCCGGTCGGCAGGTACGGGTGGGGGATCTTCAGGGCGCTGCCGTACGTCAGGACGACGCCCTGCTGGAGGACGACGAACACGCCGAGGGTGGCGATCACCCGGGTCAGCGTCGAGGTGTCCGCGAGCGGGCGGATCACCACGGCGTACACGAGCCAGCCGAGGACGGCGGAGACGAGGATCCCGGCGGGGACGGCGATCAGGTGGCTGAGGCCGAGCGTGTCGGCGACGGAGTACATCACGTAGCCACCGGCCATCGCGACCGCGCCGTGGGCGAAGTTGATGACGCCGGAGCTGCGGAAGACGGCGACGACGCCCATCGCGCTGATCGCGTAGATGCCGCCGGTCGCGCAGCCGAGGGCGAACAACTGCAGGAACAGATTCATGACCTGGGCTCACTCCAGTGCGCCGGGGCCGGCCGTGGCCGGCCCCGATCGGATCACTTGATGTACTGGCCGATGTCGGTCGGCGTCTGGGAGCCGCTGCTGGTCCACTGGCCGTTCTTGACGACGCCGTACCAGACGCTGCTGTTGAACATCCGCGGGTACTGCCTGCTGCCGCGGGTCTTGGTGAAGTCGAGCGGGGGGAAGTTCATGACCTTGACGCCGCTCATCCCGCCGAGCTTCTTCAGCAGGCCCTTCGCGGTGACGTCGCCGAGGCCGGTCAGGCCCTGCTGGAGCAGCAGCGTCGACGCGTAGCCGATCAGCGAGAACTCGTTCGGCACCGCCTTGGCGCTGTAGCCCTTCAGGTCGGTCAGGAACTTCTGCATGGAGGGGTCGGAGCTGTTGGGCATCGGGGTGTCGGAGGCGCCCTTGATCCCTTCGGCGGTCTTGCCGAGCGCCGCGATGACCTGCGGCTGCAGGACGCCGGGCGAGGCGTACAGGGTGGCCTTGCTGCCGGCCTTGCGGACGGCGGCGAAGAACTTGGCCGCGTCGTTGCCGCCACCGCCGAAGGCGAGGCAGTCCGGGCGCTGCGCCAGCGCGTCGGCCACGGTCGGGGTCACGTCGGTGGTGCCGGAGGTGAACTTGATCGCGCCGTTGAAGGTCACGCCGGGCGCGCTGCCGAAGACGTCCTTGGCCTGGGCGTAGGTGACGTCGCTGCCGGCGTCGTTGGCGCCGACGAAGACGGGCTTCTTACAGCCGTCATGCACCATCTGGCTGAACGTGCCGACGTATCCGCCGACCGTTCCGATGGAGACGGGGAAGGACACCCTGCTCTGGTACTCGGCCGGGGTGCCCTGCAGGAAACCGACGTACGGCACGCTGCCGGCCTCCAGGACGGGCAGGGTCTGGCTCGGCGCGTACGGGTCGAACCCGCCGAGCACCGCGACCCACTTCTCTTGGACGGCCCGGCGGGCGCAGGTGGCGTCCCGGTTGGGGTCGCCGGCGTTGTCGCAGACCTTCAGCGTGATCTTCTTGCCGTTCACGCCGCCCGCGGCGTTGATCGCCTTGAGGCCGGCCTGGACGCCGTCCACCGACCAGGTGTTGACGAACGCGGCCGAGGTGGCGGCGCTGGTGGTGGCGAACATGCCGACGGTGATCGTGTCGCCGCCGCCCCCCGCGGCGCCCCCCTTGCAGGCGGCGAGGGACAGGCTCCCCGCGACCAGCACGGCGCCGAGCCGGAGTTTCGATGCCATCGATGGACCTCTCTCTAGTCGTTGACGTCGACCCAGGTGCCGGCTTCGGCGGACCGCAGCACCGCCGCGGTGAGCCGGGCCGCGCGCAATCCGTCGGTGAAGGTGGGCAGCCCGTCCGGCGTGGGGCCGGAGAGGGCGGCGTACGTGTCGGCCACGAACGCGTCGAAGCAGTCCTGGTAGCCCTGCGGGTGCCCGGCCGGCAGGACGTCGTAGCGGGTGGTGTCGCCGGCGGCGCGCAGGATCCGCTGGTCGGCGGTGCGGGCGCCGACCCAGAGCGTCTCCGGTGCCTCCTGGTCGAAGGCCAGGCTCTCGGCGGCGCCGTCCACGGAGAACCAGAGCCGGTTCTTGCGTCCCGGGCTGACCTGGCTGACCGTCAGGTTCCCCAGGGTGCCGTGGTCGGTCTCGAAGAGCAGGACGGCGGCGTCCTCGGTGCGTACGGGCCGGCCGCCGCGCGCCGGGACGGCCACGGTGGTGCGGGCCGCGAGCCGGATGATGCGGTGCCCGGTCACGAACTCGACCAGGTCGCACCAGTGCACCCCGATGTCCGCGAACGCCCGCGAGGGCCCGCCGGAGGCGGGGTCCACGCGCCAGTCGTCGTCGTGTTCGCCGGCCAGCCAGTCCTGGAGGTAGGAGCCGTGCAGCAGGCGCAGCGCGCCGGTGGTCCCGGCGGCGATCCGCGCCCGTGCCAGGCGCACGGTCGGGTAGAAGCGGTAGACGAACGGAACGGTCGCGGTCACTCCCGCGTCCGCGGCGAGCGCGGCCAGCTCGCGGGCCTCCTCGGCGCTGACGGCGAGGGGCTTCTCACAGACGACGTGCTTGCCGGCGGCGATCGCGGCGCGGACGAGCGGGCCGTGCGTCGCGTTCGGCGTGCAGACGTGGATCACGTCGACGTCGTCGGCGGCCAGCAGCGCCTCGGCCGTGTCGCCCGGGTGGGCGGCGCCGAGGCGTTCGGCGGCCGCGCGGGACGACGCGGGCGTCGATCCGGCGACCCGCGACAGGACCGCGCCGCTGCGGCGGATGGCCCGCGCGTGCACCGTTCCCATGAACCCGGCGCCGATGACGCCGGCTCGTACCACGTCGCCCACACGACCTCCTCTGTGAGCTGGACAACTCGTTGCGCCGATACTTCTTCCTGTTAACGGAAGAAGTCAACGGGGTTACGAGCAAAATGCGTAATGACAGGTATCGGAACCGCTGATGACGGCCGCGAGGTCGCCGGGCCGCCGGGCGAAGCGTTAAGGATCTTTTGTCGGCGGCCGGAAGAAGTTGTTAGGCTGACGGGGTGCCAAGCGATCGCATCAACGGACTCGCCGCCGTCCTGGACGCCGTGCGCACCGGCTCCCAAGTGACCCAGCCGATGCTCGTCGAGCGGGTCGGCCTCGGCCGCAGCGTGGTCGCCCAGCGCGTCGCCGAGCTGGAGAGCGCGGGCCTCATCGAGGGCGCCGGGCTCGGCCCGTCATCGGGCGGCCGCGCGCCCCGCCGGCTGCGGCTGCGCGCGGAGCGCGGTCAGGTCCTCGGCGTCGACATCGCCGCCACCGAGCTGGTCGTCGGGCTCGCCGACCTTGGCGGCACCCTGCTCGCCACCCGCCAGCACCCCATCGACGTCGCCGACGGGCCGGAGGCGGTCCTCTCCCTGGCGGAGCGGCTCGCCGACGAGCTGATCGGCGCTCACGCGGCGCCGATCTGGGCGGTCGGGGTCGGCGTGCCCGGTCCGGTGGAGTTCCGCAGCGGGCTGCCGGTGGTGCCGCCCATCATGCCCGGGTGGAACCGGTACCCGATCCGGGACCGTTTCTCCGCCCGCTACGGCGCCCCCGTGTGGGTCGACAACGACGTCAACGTGATGGCCCTGGGCGAGCTGCGCTCCGACCCCGAGGCGGTCGCGGCCGGGCACATGCTCTACGTCCGCGCCGGGGTCGGCATCGGCGCCGCGATCGTCATGGACGGCAGGCTCTACCGCGGCGCCAACGGCTCGGCCGGCGACATCGGCCACGTCGCCATCCCGGAGGGCGGCAACACCATCTGCCGGTGCGGCAACCTCGGCTGCCTGGAGGCGGTGGCCGGCGGGACCGCGCTCGCCCGGGAGGGCCGGATGCTCGCCGAGACCGGTCAGAGCCCGGCCCTGGCCGCCGCCCTCGCCGCGTCCGGCGCGATCCGCCCGATCGACGTCACCCAGGCGGCCACCCAGGGTGACCAGGCCGCCCGTGCGCTCCTGCAACGCACGTCGGCTCTGCTCGGCGGCACGCTGGCCACGCTGGTCAGCTTCTACAACCCCGCGCTGCTGGTGCTCGGCGGCGGCATCGTCCGCGCCAAGGAACACGTGCTCGCCACCATCCAGGAGGCCATCCACCGCAGGGCCCTGCCTCTCGCGACGCAGAACCTGCGGATCGACGTCGCGACCCTGCCCGAGGAGCTCTCCGGCGTCACCGGGGCCGTCCACCTTGCCCTGGACGAGGTCTTCTCTCCCGCCAACCTGGAGACCTGGCTCGCGGAAGGCTCACCCCGCGTGTCCGGCGCCGGAACGCACGCCGCCCGCTGACCCGCGGCGCGGCACGTCAGGTCGCGACCCGCCGTACGGCACGTCACGCTGTGGCCGTCAGCTCCCGGCCGGCCTCCACCAGGAGCTCGCGCAGCCAGGCGTGGGCGACGTCGCTGCGGTACATCGGATGCCACCAGAACGCCTCGGCGAGCGGCACCGCGTCGAAGGGGCATTCCAGGACCCGTACGCCGGCCGCGTCCGCGATCCGGCGGGCCAGCTGCTCCTGCAGCAGCGCCACCCGATCACTGCCCGCGATGAGGAACGGCATCTGCAGGAACCCGTCGACGACGAGCTCGGCCCTCGGCTCGACGCCGATCATGCGCAGCTGCTGCACCGCGGGAGCGAACGCCGTGGGCCGGTGGAACAGCATCACCCAGGGCAGCTCCTCCAGCTGCGCCAGGCTGAGCCGCGCCCCGACCGCCGCGTTGTCCCGCGCGACGACGCAGACCCAGCGATCCTCGTAGAGGTCGGTGTACGGCACGTCGGTGAGGAAACCGTGCGGCAGGATGACGCCGTCGATGGTGCGCAGCGTGTCCGCCGCGTGGTCGATCGCCTGCGGGTTGGTCTGCTGCATTCTCAGCCGGACCCCCGGCGCCCGCTCGGCCACCAGCCGCGCGACGATGGGCCCGAGCACCGCCGCCGCGTAGTCCGACGTCATGATCGTGAACTCGCGTTCGACCGTCGCCGGATCGAACGCGTTCCGGACGTCGAAGACCCGGCGTACGCCCTCCACGGCCGACGGCGTGCGGGCCGCCAACTGGACGGCCAGCGGGGTCAGGTCGTAGCGGCCGCTCACCCGATGCAGCAACTCGTCGTCGAAGTAGCGGCGCAACCGGGCCAGCGCGGTGCTGACCGTCGGCTGGCTGCACCCGAGCTGCTCCGCCGCCCGCGTGACGTTGCGCTCGCGCAGGAGGACGTCCAGCGTGACGAGGAGATTCAGATCAAGGTTCACCAGCAGACGATCGACCGCCATGACCAGCAAGCATAGGCAGCGATGATGGAGGCCATCAATACATTCGTCTTCCTGATGGCCCCGCTCGTCACTCCAGGCCGGCGCCGGCCGGGCGGGCGGCCGTCTCGAGGCTCCGGCCGGTGCTGTGCGGCCCGAGCACCGCGACGTCCAGGCACAGCAGCACCAGGATGACCGCCGACCCGGTGAAGACCACCCCCGCGCCGAGGTTCTCCAGCGCGTGCAGGGCGACGAACAGCAGGACCGCCGACGTGGCCCGGGACAGGGAGTAGGTGGCGGCGCGTCGACCACGGCCCGGCAGCGCTCGCCCCACCCGCCGACGCGTCAGCGGCAGACTGATTACCGATGAGGCGAAATAGGCAACGTTGCCGATATCTCGACGGCCTGCGGTGACGGTAGCATCGCTGGCCAGGCTGAGCCGCAACGAGTTGAGGTGGTCGAGTGTTCTCCGCCAGTCGAAAGTCGATCAAACGTTTCGGCATCACCGCCGGAGCAGCGGCACTGTTCCTGTCCCTCATCCCAGGACAAGCATTCGCAATCGACCAGGTATCATGCGACTCTTCTGATTACGTCCACGTCTGGTGGCACCTCGGATCGGAAGGGGGCGAGTCGTGCTTCGCGAATGCGGGACAACTCGACAACGCGTTCGGTGACAAGGTCCCCTGGGTCGACAAGGTGTCCACCGGCAATAACGTGGTGTATCTTCTCGATGAGAACGGAGAAACTCCCTTCATTCCGCGATACACCATTATTAGCTACCCCAACCGCCCGATCCATACGCGGGGCCTATTTATTCGTCCTGATTATCCCGAAGGTACGCCTATGGATCAGAAAACTGAAGACCCGTTCATCGCTCCCGAAAACGCGAAACCGTATATCGCTCCCGAAAACGCGAACTGGTGAGTGGATTCGTTCGGGTCAGGTAGCCTCGATCTTTCGTGAGGTCGGTGGGTCGCGTAGCGACCCACCGACCGTTGTTTTTCAGGGGGTGGGTCAGCGGTCGGGCCCGGCTGTCGCGTCGGGTGGGCGGGGTTCCACGAGCCCGGATGAGTGTCCTTCCTGGTGGTAGGGGTGGTCGGGATGCTTGTCAGGGTGCTGGCAGCATTTGCAGCCGCCTGATCGCTGCGGCGATCACGCCGGCCCACTGCCAGTGGTCGGGGAGACGGAGGCGCAGGCGTCTGCCGCCTTTGGCCAGGCGTCCGGCGGCGGAGAACAGGCGTAGCCGCAGTCGTTTGGGTTCCCACCTTCGGGCGGCGTGGTCGTCGAGGGCGAGGAGCTGCATCCAGGCGAGTAGGTCTGTGGCCAGGGCGACGAGTTCGAGCCAGAGCTGGTTTTGGGTGAAGCCGCGCAGCGGCAGGTTCCGTAGCCCGGTGTCCTTCCCGGCTCGGATCCGGTCCTCACAGCGGGCGCGTCGGCGGTGCCGTAGTTCCAGGTCGGCGAGCTGGCCGCGGCGACCGCCGGGCCGGGTGCCGGTGACAAAGCAGGTGAACCGGTGGCCGTCGATGTCGGTGAACCGCAGCTGGGCGCCGGGGTGGGGGCGTTCCTTGCGGACGATGACCCTCATGCCTTTGGGCCAGTCGCTGAGGTCCAGGAGGCCGATCAGCTCGATGCCGTACTCGGCCCCCAGCTCCCAGATCCGCTCCGGCGTCGCCGCCTCCGTCCCGCGGAAGAGCCTGGAGTCCCTGCTTCGCGAAGTCTGGAGTCCTACTCAGAGAGCCCGCAGTCCCTACTCGCACCTGCACCGTCCCGGGTTCGGCCAAGGCGCCGGCGCCCGGCTCGCCGAACTCGACGGCGACCACTTCGCCCACACCACCGACCCCGATTGTCCTACCGGAGCCATTCGATCTCGTGGTTATCGTGAGCGGGTGGCCCCCACCCCTTTGCACCGTGCCCTCACCGAACTCGGCCCGGACCTGCGCCCGCTTCCTCCACGTGCCGAGGGCCTGCTCCGCGAGCTGGACGCGCCCCCCAGACTCGCCGCCCACCTGCGCGCCGTCCACGACGTCGCCCACCAGCTCCTCGACCGGCTCGATCGAGATCACGGCGACCTGGCGGCCGACCGCGAGGCGGTCTTGTTCGGCGCGGCCTCGCACGACATCGGCAAGACGATTCACCGGCAGGAGCTGTCCGGCCCCGGATCGGCCCACGAGGAGGCCGGCCACCGCATCCTCCTCGACCACGGCGTCGAGGAACGCCTGGCCCGCTTCGCCCGGACGCACGCCTCCTGGACCGAACCGGGCATCACGATCGAGGACCTGCTCGTCAGCCTCGCCGACAAGATCTGGAAGGCCAAGCGCCTTCCCGACTTGGAGCAGAGAGCGGTCGCCTACCTGACGGAGGCGAGCGGGAAGGCGCCCTGGCAGGTGTTCCGCGACCTCGACGACCTTCTGACCGACATCGCCGCCGACGCCGACCACCGTCTCGCCTTCCAGTCCTCCTACCCGATCTCCTGAGCCGCTCTCCGCACCATCGATCCTCCGCGTCTTCGGCTCTGGACCGTCACCCGGGCGTGGTACTCGAACATCTCGCTTCTCTGGCGCTCCTGGTCCGCTACACCGCCCAGCGCACGCTCATCGGAGCGTACGCGCAGCCTCCGATCAGACTGCGACATTTCCGCGAAGCGCTCACCAAGCCTAGGGGCCTGTCGCAAGATGGGCGGCAGAGAATTCCCGGTGCGAGGGCCGGCCGCGTTCTCGTCGTGAGCGAGATGTGAAGCCGTAGCCGGCCGGTTCCGTTCGTCGATGTGAGAAGTGAGAAGGACAGGCGATGCTGAAGGCGGTCAGAATCCATCGGCGCACCGTCGTGATGCTCCCTTTCCTCGGCGTCTCCGCGGCGCTGCTCACTGGGTGTGCGCACGCGAAGGAGCCGTACGTGACCACCTGCCCGTCGCCGAGAGTGGTCTTCGTCATCGGGAGCAAGCGCATCGCAGCGAGCCACTGCAGCGACGAGTACATCACTCAGGCCACGGAGACCGTCCACGTCGGCCAGCGGATCAAAGTCGTCGCCCGCGCAGGCGAAGCGCTGCCTTCCAGCGATGACCAACGGGTGCTTCGTGAGGTCTCTCGAAGCAGTGACCGCAGGACCGCCGAGTACGAGGCGCTCCGGCCCGGCAGTGCCGGACTCGACATCCATTACGGTCCGCCGTGTCCCGACTCCGTAGGCACGGATCAGACCCCTTCACCTCGCTCCCCTGGCACGGACCTCTGCGTTCTGCTCCCCGTCCGGGTCGTCCCGGCGAATTAAAGGTGCCCCATCGACGTGATTCCGGTCGGTCTTAGGCGATAGGGCCGGCCGTCCGCATCTGGTCAGAGCGCAATTTCTGCCGATCTTGCGGACTAATGTGTTGAGCGCGCTTTTATCTTGCCTAGGGCGTGACGGGGTTCAGGCGAGGCGCCAGGCAGGCGCGAAATCCTATGCCGACGTACGAGGGGGATACATGCGGCCCACTAAATGGGGGATCGTGAGTGGAACGGCACTTTCGGTGGTCAGTCTGACGGCCGCGACTCCCGCACCGGCCTCAGGCGGGGCTGACAGCGCCGCTACGCGATGTCGGCAGATTCCGGTCATCGACACCTACCACACCGACTCGGCGGGAAGACGGTCGGCAGCGCCCTCTGCGAACTCATCGACGACGCGTGTCTACGAGGTCTATGGCGGCCCGATGTCGGTCACCGTGCCGCCCAAGGCATGGAATCCCGTCACCGCGTCGGACACGGAGATCCAGCGCTATGGGCTGTATCCCCGTCCGAAGTCACCGGCGCAACGCAGGATCTGGGAGGAGATGTACTCTCACGTGACGTCCTGGGTCGTCCCTGACATGTGCGCCACGAACGTCCACGCGGCCGCCCCGAAATACCCGACCGCGCACGCGCCCGTCTGGTCGGGAGCCGTGGCGAGGAAGGTGAAGAAGGCGCCGGCGTTCACAGGAGCCTCCTACATCTTCGACGAGCCGTCGTTCGACGGGGTCTGCAAGGGTGCGTCCTCCTACAACATCTGGTCCGGGCTCGGTGGGGTCAAGTACGGCCGCCTGATGCAGAACGGTGTGGACAACATTGCCGGCAAAGGGCCCAACGACGACTACGCCTGGTGGGAAGTGCTCAGCGACGACCCCAAGAAGAGCCTCCCCGAGATGAAGGTCAAGAACTTCAGTGTCAAAGCCGGTGACCGGGTGTTCGCCGGCACCAGCTACTACGCTCCGAAGAAGCAGGTCTCGTTCTCGTTCTACAACTACCGGACGCGCAAGGCGGTCACGCTAGGCCCTTAGGGAGCGATCAACACCCCTCAGGGGAGCTTCCTCTCCTCAATCTTCTACGACGGGAGCACCGCGGAGCAGATCGTCGAGCGCTCCCAGACGTCCGATGACGGGCCCCTGATGCTCCGTAAGCCGCACGGAGGCTGCAGCCACACCTACGAAGCCGGCTTTTCGAACGGCAAGCAGGACGGCGAGGCCGCGGTGTCACCTGGGATGCTCTCAACCCGCCACGCTCACCGGCAGCTACGGCAGACCGGCTTGGCCGGTCGAGGTGATCCCGGCGTCGTTGCGCTGGCCGAGGGCGCCAAGAGCCGCGCCGCACCATCACAGGCGCGCGTGGCGATGTTGAGACTGGTCGTCCCCGGGCTCACTGCGGTGAAGGCGCGGCGGCGCTCCGCTCCCGGCGCTCGACCCCTGATCGGATCCGCACGCGTCGCCACAGCTCGGCAGCGCTCGCCCCACCCGCCGACGCGTCAGCGGCAGACTGATCACCGATGAGGCGGAATAGGCAACGTTGCCGATATCTCGACGGCCTGCGGTGTCGGTAGCGTTGCTGACAGTCCGATCCACAGCGAGTTGAGGTGGTCGAGTGTTCTCCGTCAGTCGAAAGTTGATCAAACGTGCCGGCATCACCGCTGGAGCAGCGGCACTGTTCCTGTCCCTCATCCCAGGACAAGCATTCGCGATCAACCAGGTACCATGCGACAGTGATGATTTCGTTCACGTCTGGTGGCACACCACCATGGATGTAGGCGAGACGTGCTTCGCGAATGCGGGAGCTATGGACATAGACGGCGGCTACGCCGTCTGGGTCGACAAGGTGTCCACCGGCAATAACGGCGTGAAGTTCAACGACGAGAACGGAGAAGTTGTCAACATCCCGAAATACACCACCATTACCTACCCGAACCGCCCATTTCACTCGCGAATCATCTTTATCTACTTTGAATAGTTGCCATCCAGCCAAAGAAGAAGTCGGGACATGTAGAGTGTCAAGAGAACTCTCCGCACAGTTGCGATCACCGGTGCTATCGCTGCACTGATATCCGGCACTCTGTCGAGCCCGGCTTCTGCTGCGAACGTCGTGGACTGTGGCGATCGCGCGGATCTTGTGCACATCTGGGCTCACGCCGCGCATCACCAGAATGATCGTTATGAGATCTGCTTGGCCAACGCGGGCTTTGTCGGGTATCAGTACTGGACCGACGAGTTCTATACTGGGAACAACGGGGTCACCATCCACGACGCGAATGGCGCCACCTTTACGCTGGAGAAGTGGACGGACTACCATCCCACGAACGCCTTCGCCTTGGATTACTTCACCAATCCCTGACCCAGATCGACGAGTTACGCCCGCTTCGATCGGGCGAAATGGCGGCAGGTGCCCGCTTCTGCCTGGGATGATTGTGATTGCGACGTCATAAGCATGCCGGGCTGAGAGGGCACCTCCAGGGTGAAAAGGGTACGGCCTCGTGGGCGAGTGCGTCCGCGCGTTCAAATCGGCGAATTGGACGCTTCGCTGACCGGGGTGTCGGGGCTGGCCGCGGTGGATTGGCAGGGTCGCGGCGCGGCGCACGTCTGCCACGGCCTTGGCGGCCAGCTGGACCCCGCGGACAGGCCGATGACCAGGGTCGCGTTCGGGAGTATCCGCCGTACCGCCGAGGCGTAGATTGTGCTATGTCGATCGCCACCACCTTCACCGCGTTGCGGGAGGCGGGGGTGGCCAGGGCGAGCCAGTAGGAGGTGTCGTCGGCGGTGCGGCCCTCGATCTGCCCGATCAGCCCTTGGTCCCCTGACAAGTCGGCAAAGCACGTGCCATCGATCCTTGACCAGCTGATACGTCCCGGTCTCGGGGTCCTTCACCCAGCGGGGACGGCCCCGGCGGTGTTCGGCGATGCCCAGGTAGCTCCACCGGAGCGGGCGGGCGTTCCAGCAGCGGGTCGGCGTGGTCGGCGAAGGCGTCGTGTACGGTCGGCGACGACACTCCGGTCAGCTCGACGGACTGCGACGGTGTCAGCCCGCCCTCGGCCACCAGGCCGCCACACCACTCCCGCAACCGGGTGGTCGGCCGGCACCGCGGCGGAAACTGCGGCAGCGATTCGGTGAACGACCCCACCTCGCACGCCGGATCCGGGCAGGTCCGCCGGTGCCCTGATCCACATCGGTCGGCGTGGTCGTGATCTGCTCCTTCACGCCGGAGAGCGCCCCGGATCCCGGGCACAGCGCCGCCGCCGGATCGCTGGTGCGCACCCACACCGTCCGGCTCCCATCGGCCTCGTCCTCGACCACCTTGCAGCACGAGTGACACACCGACTCCGATCAGGGTCAGGGCGGACAGCAGTGCGGCGGCACCGTAGGTCTGTCCGATGTTCCCTCGCTGAGCCCACGACCCAGAGTTCCCGCCGAACAGGTCGAGCGCCAAGGGCCTTCTTCCGCCGGGTGGCGGCGCGTCGACCACGCCCCGGCACCGCTCGTCCCCGCCCGCCGACACGCCGGCGGCAGACTGATTACCGATGCGGCGGAATAGGCAACGTTGCCGATATGTCGACGGCCTGCGGTGACGGTAGCGTCCCTGACAGGCTGATTCACTACGAGTTGAGGTGGTCGAGTGTTCTCCGTCAGTCGAAAGTCGATCAAACGTTTCGGCATCACCGCCGGAGCAGCCGCACTGTTCCTGTCCCTCATCCCAGGACAAGCTTTCGCGATCAACCAGGTACCATGCGATCGTGATGATTTCGTCCACGTCTGGTGGCACGCCGGATTGGTGACCAGCGCCGAGTCTTGCTTCGCGAATGGGGGAATAATGGATATAGCCGGCGGCGGCGCCGTCTGGGTCGACAAGGTGTCCAGTGGCAATAACGACGTGTTGTTCCCCGACGAGAATGGTGATTGGGTTCACGTCCCGGATTACACCATCGTGACCTACCCCAACCACCCATTCCACACACGGCAGATACATATCAACCCTGTTCCGATTTGGGGATAGATCTTAATCCTGCTCCGATTCGGTGATCTCCGCGACTCTCACCCGCCATCGCCGTGCTCGGAGTGTGTGAGCATGGCAGGAGCGCGGCCGCAGGGACCGGTCAGGATGGCCGCTCGGCGGCGGCGCTCAGGTCGAGCGAGAGCCGCCACAACCGGGCGGCCTTGGACGAATCCAGTGCGTGGTCCGCGACGCCCCGCCGTACGCCCGGCCGGTGGGGCTCGGCCTCCTGACAGTCCTCGAAGTACCTTCCGGTGACGCCCTCCACTAGGGGCGAGGCGGCGAGCAGCACCTCACCGACCACGACGTGGCCCGCCGCGCGCACGGTATGAAGTGCTTTCACCACCCGGTGGTCGATCGACCTGATGCTGACCTACGAGGTCCTCGCGGCCACCGACGACCCCGACCAGCTCCTGGGCGTCTACAGCGCCGAGCCGGGCACCCCTTCGGCGGCGGCCTTCCGCCTTCTGTCCGCCTGGACCGCCGACGCCCGGGATGTGAACGTCAGGGGCTGAACGGGATGCCCCGCCGCGGCAAGGGGCGTGACGCATGACCCCCGTTCGGAGGACAAGTAGTGCCCGAGAGAGGGCCTTCTTTCGCCGGGTGGCGGCGCGTCGACCACGCCCCGGCACCGCTCGTCCCCGCCCGCCGACACGCCGGCGGCAGGCTGATTACCGATTTGGCGGAATAGGCAACGTTGCCGATATGTCGACGGCCTGCGGTGACGGTAGCGTCCCTGACAGGCTGATCCACTACGAGTTGAGGTGGTCGAGTGTTCTCCGTCAGTCGAAAGTCGATCAAACGTTTCGGCATCACCGCCGGAGCAGCCGCACTGTTCCTGTCCCTCATCCCAGGACAAGCTTTCGCGATCAACCGGGTAACATGCGACTCTTCTGAGTTTGTCCACGTCTGGTGGCACGCCAGTTCGGGACCAGGCGAGTCGTGCTTCGCGAATGCGGGAATGATGGACCTAGCCCCCGGCGGCGGCGCCGTCTGGGTCGACACGGTGTCCACCGGCAATAACAACGTGCGGTTTCGCGACGAGAACGGAGAAACGATCTCCATCTCGAAATACACCATCATGAACTACCCCAACCGCCCATTCCACTCACGAATCATAGAGATTCTCTATTAGTGAAGTGTGTGAGCATGGCAGGAGCGCGGACGCCGGGACCGGTCAGGAGCGCCGCTCGGCGGCGGTGCTCAGGTCGAGCGAGAGCCGCCACAACCGGGCGGCCTTGGACGAATCCAGTGCGTGGTCCGCGACGCCCCGCCGTACGCCCGGCCGGTGGGGCCCGGCCTCCTGACAGTCCTCGAAGTACCTCCCGGTGACGCCCTCCACCAGGGGCGAGGCGGCGAGCAGCACAGAGGTCGCGGCACCCTGTGCGATGTTCTTCACCGACACTCCGCTGCTCCGCCCGGGTTCGAACGAGGCCGGGGCGTTCGCCGGCTCCCCGATGTGCCGGGCGAGGTTCGTGGCGGCGATGCGCCCGGGGTTGAGGGCGTTCACGGCGATGCCGTCCGCGGCCCACCGGCGGGCGGCCTCGACGGCGAACAGGACGTTCGCCGTCTTCGACTGGCTGTAGGCGGCCCACGGGTCGTACGGGTGGTGCTCGAAGTTGACGTCGTCGAACAGCACCTCACCGTTGACGTGCCCGACCGAGCTGACGACGACGACCCGGGTGCCACCCGCCTTCGCGAGCGCGCCGTGCAGGCCGGTGGTGAGCGCGAAGTGACCGAGGTGGTTCACTGCGAACTGCGACTCCCACCCCTCCGCCGTCCGCCTCTCCGGCGCGGCCATCACCCCCGCGTTGTTCACGAGGATGTGCAGCGGCCCGTCCCACGTGGCGACGAACGCCGCGACCGACGCCCGATCGGCCAGGTCGAGCCGCGCCACCCGTACGCCGCCCGCGCGGCCGTGATGCCGGCGGCGACCCGTTCTCCCGCCGCGACGTCCCGTACGGCGAGGGTGACCTCGGCACCGGCACCGGCGAGCACCCGCGCGGTCTCCGCCCCGATGCCCGACGAGGCCCCGGTGACGATCGCCCGCCGCCCGGTGAGATCGACGCCCGCGACGACCTCCGCCGCCGTGGTCCGCGCGCCGAACGGAGTGGTGATCCGTGCCGCCATGAGAATGCCCTCCTGTCGCCGCCGCCCGGCGGCGGTCGCGCGCCGGGCGGTGAGTGCCGTCCTCTCCAGCGAAGCAGCCGGACCGAGGCCGCCGGGCGTCACGACGGGCCCCGCTCCACCGGGGGCCCGGCAGTACCCCTCTGACGCCGGATCCACCACCGCCGCGCACGTACGGTGGACGGCATGGACGTGCGCGCTTCCGCACGACGCGACCGCTCCGAGCTGGGAGAGTTCCTGCGTACGCGCCGCGGGCGGGTGACGCCGGAGGACGCCGGCCTGACCCCCGTGCCCACGGTCCGGCGCGTGCCCGGGTTGCGCCGCGAGGAGGTCGCGCAGCTCGCCGGCGTGAGCGCCGACTACTACATCCGCCTTGAACGCGGCCGCGACGTCAACGTCTCCGAGGCCGTCCTGGACGCCATCGCCCGCGCCCTGCACCTCACCGACGACGAGCGCTCCCACCTGCACGCCCTCGCCCGCCCCATACGAGGCCGGCCCCGGCCGCAGCCGCCGCAGCGGGTACGGCCCAGCGTCCACCGGATCCTGGAGACGATGGGCGACACCCCGGCGCTCGTGGTCGGCCACCGCACCGACGTCCTGGCCGCCAACCACATGGCCCGGGCACTCCGACCGACTTCGACGCCCTGCCGTACCGCGACCGCAACATGGCCCGCTTCATCTTCCTCGACGAGGCCGCCCGCAGCCTGTACGCCGACTGGGAGACCGTCGCCCGCAGCAGCGTCGCCGCCTTGCACCTGTACGCCGGACGGCACCCGCACGACCCGCGGCTCGCCGAACTCGTCGGCGAACTGTCCGTCCGCGACCAGGACTTCCGCCGCTGGTGGGCCGGCCACGACGTGGCCCGCCGCACGCACGGTACGAAGCGCTTCCACCACCCGGTGGTCGGCGACCTGACCCTGACCTACGACGTCCTCGCGGCCACCGACGACCCCGACCAGCTCCTGGGCGTCTACACCGCCGAGCCGGGCACCGCGTCAGCGGAGGCCCTCCGCCTCCTGTCCGCCTGGACCGCCGACGCCCGGGACAATAAGGACACGGCCATTCCGTCCGCCCGCCGAGGTTTCGCGTAGTGCGGGTGGTCCGGGAGTCGGACCGGGGCATTCTGGGCCGGTGGGTTCACTTCTGAACCAGGTCACCAGGTGGCTGACGGCTGACCGGAAGCGGTCAGCAATCGCCGCTGCACGCCTGACCTCGCGCGATTACGGTCACATCTCGTAACCCTTGGTGAAGCGAGCTTGAGACCGACGGGGCAGGAAGGGTCACATGGCGAAGCGGCGGGGAGTATGGGCGGATCTGCAGCGGGAGCGGGCCCGTAGGCAGCGCTTGGAGCAGCAGGCGTACCGTGCCGCAGCGCAAGCGGCCAAGAAGGCCGAGCGGGAGCGCGAGCAGGCTCGGCGGGCCGCAGCACGGCAGGCCGCGCAGGATGAGCGGGAACGGAAGCGGCTCTACATAGAAGAGCGCAAGGCAGAGGCCGCCGACATGGCCGCGGATCTTCGAGACAGAGTCGAGGAACTGGACTCGGTGCTCGTCACCGGCGTCTGGCGACGCCCGGACACCTCCTTCGCGTCGTTGAAACACACGTTCCAGCCTCCGCCGTTCGACCCAGGAGGGCTCGACCGGCCGATACCTGCACCGCAGTGGGTCCCGCCCCGGCCTCCAGGCGCAATGGGGAACCTGTTCGGAGGCCGCGCCCGGTACGAGCGTGAGGAGGCCACAGCCCGCCAGGCGTACGAGCGTGAGCGTGCCCAGCATGCCGCCGCCGAGGCCGATCGCCTCCGGCTCCTCGAGGAACGCCGCGGAGCCTATGACCAGTGGCTGGCCACAGAGTCCGAAGCCGTCCGCCGTCACAACGCCGAGATCGACGACTTCGAGCGGCAGGTGCGCGCCGGTGACTCCGATGCCGTCGCGCGATTCTTCACCCTGGTCCTCGACAGTTCGCCTTATCCGGAGGGTTTCCCTCACCGCACCCGTGCCATCTACCGGCCCGAGCCCCGGGAACTGGTCGTGGAGTACGAGCTACCGCCGCAGTCGGTCATCCCCGCCGAACGTGACTACAAGTACGTACAGACCCGCGACGAGATCGACAAGATCGCGCGATCGGTTAAGGAGATCAAGGACCGGTACGCCCGTCTCATCGCTCAGGTCGCGCTGCGCACGCTGCATGAGGTCTTTGCCGGCGACCCGGTCGGCATCATCGAGGTCGCGTCGTTCAACGGGCACGTGTCCACCACCGACCCCGCGACCGGTCAACCCGTCAGGCCATGTCTGCTCAGTGTCAGTGCGGAAAAGGGCCTGTTCTCCACCTTCGTGCTCGCCGACGTGGACCCGGTCGCCTGCCTCAAGAAGCTCAACGCGCTGATCTCCCAGCACCCGTACGATCTGGAGGCCGTGCGACCGGTCGTCGACTTTGAGGCGCTGCTGTCGCAGTACAAGTTCGTCGAGGGCATGGACGCCGTCGCCGGCCTCGACTCCCGCCCCGACCTGCTCGACATGAAGCCGAACGAGTTCGAGCACTTCACCCGTCAGCTGTTCGAGACGATGGGCATGAAGTCGTGGGTGACCCAGGCGTCCAAGGACGACGGCGTCGACGCCGTCGCCGTCAATGAGGACCCGGTCTTCGGCGGACTGTGCGTCATCCAGGCCAAGCGTTACAGCGGCCCCGTCAATGTCGAGGCCGTACGAGCGCTGGCCGGCGTCATGGAGGACAAACACGCCACCAAGGGCATCATGATCACTACCTCGTGGGTCACCAAGGACGGCCACGCGTTCGCCACCCGCCACGGTCGCATTCAGATCATGGAGTGCGAAGAGATCAAGTACCTCTGCAAGGAACACCTTGGCCTCGACGTGCTGATCAGCCTCCCTAAGCCCCCACCCAAGCGACGCTGACACCTCCCGTCCGGGAGATCGCTGGGCAGCGCCCGCTCGCTCATTCTCACCGCCGCCCAGCGCGCAGCCGCCGGACCGATCCGCCCTTCGGATGCGGACTCAAGCCGGCCAACGTGTCCCTCGCTGACGAGCGTCAAGGCGTGTAGGCGGACATTTGGAGTCGGTCACAGGCGTTTTCATGCGTGATTCGTGCATGAACCCGCGACTAACATGCCAAGAGGAGTAGCCTACGGTCGGGAGGTCGGCGATGTTGCTCCGTTTCCGCGTGGCCAACCATCGATCGATCCGTGGTGAGCATGAGCTGGCATTGATCGCTACCGAGTTCAACGAGGGCACCGCCCGAGACACCGGGCTGCACTACAAGGGCAGGGACGTGTCGGCGCTTCCCGCGCTCGCCCTGTACGGGGCCAACGCCTCCGGCAAATCGAATCTGATGAAGAGCCTGTGGTTCATGCGGCGAGCGGTGCTGGACTCGTTCGCGGATTGGGCGAAGGTGCCCGACGTGGTGCCGCGTGCGCCCTTCAAGCTCGACCCCGCGTCTCGTGAGGAGACGAGTCTGTTCGAAGTCGATCTCGTCTTGGGGCCTGAGCCGGTGCGTTATACCTACGGCTTCGAGCTGTCGGACGAGCGAGTGGAGGCCGAGTGGCTCCACGCGTACCCACACGGCCGTCGCAACGTGTGGTTCGACCGTGAGGCGGACCGGCCGGAATCCGAGGGTGGGGAGTTCATCTTCCGCGGCACGGGCTTCAAAGGGCGCCGTGACGACCTTGTCTCGCTCACGCGGCCGAACGCCCTGTTCCTGTCCACGGGCGCCGCACTCAACGATCCGCAGCTGTCGACGCTGTACCGCTGGTTCGTGAACAACCTACTGTTCATCGCACCTGACGCGGACGTCAGCGTGCGGACGAACTTCACCATGCGGTTGATGACCGATTCCGACCAGCGGGCCGACTACGCGCGGCGCATTGTGCGAATGCTGCAGGTGGCCGACCTGGGGCTGACCGGCTTTCAGGTTGTGCGCGAGACCGGGAAGATCGAGTTGCGCCACCGTACCCCTGACGGCGGCGATGTTCCGATGGACTTCATGGAGGAGTCCCTCGGAACCCACGCCTGGTTCGGGTTCCTGGGCCCGATGCTCATCGCGCTCGACGAAGGGTCGGTCCTCGTCGTGGACGAACTTGATTCAAGCCTGCACCCGATGCTGGCGGCCGAGGTGGTACGCATCTTCCAGGACCCGGACGCGAACCCGCACGGAGCACAGCTGATCTTCACGACACACGACGCGACGTTGCTGGGGAACGCGGTCCTCGACCGCCCGATCGGACGAGATCAGGTCTGGCTCATCGTGAAGAACCGATCCGGCGAAACGGAGCTGTACCCGCTGACCGCTGCGAAACCGCGCAAGGAGGAGAACATCGAGCGGGGCTACCTGCGGGGCCGGTACGGCGGAGTGCCGCGGGTCACCGCCGGAGAGATCGTTCGGGAACTGTCTCGGCGTGGAGACGAGGTGACGGCGTGACCCGGCGGAGCGAGCAGCGCGACGGGCGAGGCAAGCGCAGAAGACGCGGTCACCTGGAGGACGAACGCCCGCTGGTGCGTCGAGTCGGCGGGCGGTCCCGCCGCGTACGCGTTGTGTACGTGGCCTGCGAGGGTGAGTCGACCGAGCCCGACTACCTGGAGTACCTGAACGAGCGATACGGCGATACCGGCAGCACGCCTTTTCGTATTCAACCGATCTACCGCAAGAACGGAATGCTGCCCTCCGAGACCGTCGAAGCGGTAAGCGAGATCGCTGCGGAGGATGAAGCCTGGGCGCTGTTCGACCGCGACGAACATCACGACATCCTCAAGGCCGTCAAGGGCGCTGCCGCCGGCAACGTCGACCTCGCTTTCTCGCATCCGTCCTTCGACCTGTGGTTACTCCTGCACTTCCAGGCTTTCGGCGGGACGCAGAGCGGGAGCAGCAAGCTCGTCATCGAAAAACTGCGGCAGACCGATGCCGCGTTCAAGGACTACGGCAAGAGAGGCGACAAGAGCATCGAGGCGGCTCGCCGTGACGCCCTGGAAAGGAACCAGGACAACGCCGTCGCGCGGGCCCGCGGCCTGGTGAAGTCCTGCCCTCACGGTTCCTGTGCTCCAGGTAGGGCGGTCACCGATCCGGTCGACCGAGATGCCGGGACTCGATCTCCGCAGCAGTGGGCGGCCCGCTCCGGGCACGCCCCCGACTGCCCCCTCCTCGTTCGTGATCCGTCCACGGACGTATGGCGACTCCTCGTCTCACTTGGCATTCATCCCACAACACGTTGAGCAGAGTCGACGCGGTTCCGGCATGGTCTACGCGACACGAGACCCCGACACGGCGGACGTCCCATCGCCTTCCTGTAGTCAGGTCAGCTGCTTGAGGAGACCGACGCGTCCGTCGTGGCCGCCCTGCCATGGGTTCTTCACCCCGCTTCCCCTTGAGCGTGAGACCGGCAGGTCGTGGCCGTCCCGAACATCTCGCCGCTCCGAGAGGGCGTGCGGTTCAGTCCCCGGCGGCGGCGCGTTCGGCGAGGCGTTGGCGTTCGGCGGCGATGACCTGGTGGACGAGGTCCGCTTCGGACAGGTCGACGGCTTCGGGGGTGGAGTCGGCCATGGTGCTGACCCGGGCGAAGTCGTCGAACAGCCGCTGCTTCCCGGCGAGTAGTTCGACGATCCGCTGGTCGACGCTGTCCTCGGACAGCAGCCGGTGGACCTGCACCGAGTGCACCTGCCCCATCCGGTGCGCGCGGGCGATGGCCTGGGCCTCGGCGGTGGGTTTGAGCTGTGGCTCGCAGATGACGACGACGGACGCGGACTGGATGTTCAGCCCGACACCGCCGGCCACGATTTGGGCTACCAACACGGCTCCGTGCTCCGCCTTGGAAAAGTCGTCCACCATCTGCTGCCGTCGCCCTGCCGCCACCGCCCCCGTGAGGGGCCCGAACACCGGCCCTGGCAGCAACTGCGCGACCAGGTCCAGGACCTCCCGGAAGTAGGAGAACACGATGACCCGCCGCTCGTTCGCCTCCGCCTCGCGGACGATCTCGATGAGCCGCTGCACCTTCGCGGACTCGCGTCCCTGCAGCATGGCCGCCTGGCGCATCTGCATGAATTCGGAGTCGCCGACGGCGGCGCGGTAGGCGGTGGCGTCGGGCTTGGTCATGGGCAGCCATTCGGCGACCTCGATGAGCTCGGGGAGCTCGGTCAGCACGTCCTCCTGGTTGCGGCGCAGGTACGCGGGCGCGATCTGCCGCCGGAACTTCCTCGGCGACAGGTCCGTGGCGTCGAGGACAAGGTCGGGACGGATGTACGACGCGAGGTTGCGGAACTCATCGACTCTATTTTCCATCGGCGTGCCGGTGAGGAGGACCACACGTTTGCAACGCGCGATGAGGCCGTTGGTCCTGATCGTCCGCTGCGCCTCGGGGTTCTTGATGTAGTGCGCCTCGTCGACCACGACACACGCCAGGTTTCGGACTTCCGCCAGGGCCGACTCCCACCACCCCAGAGTCTCGTACGTCGTGACGGCGACCCCGCCGTCGCACTCCCAGGCCCGGGCCGCCCGTTCGCGCTCTGGTCCGTGTACCCGGTGCGCCTGGAGTTTGGACTTGTCGCTCACCTCGCGTATCCAGTTGGTCACCACCGCGGCCGGGCAGACGACGAGGAAGTGCGTCTCGCCCCGGCTGCGAAGGTGGGCGAGTACGGCGAGCGCCTCCACGGACTTACCGAGGCCCATCTCGTCCCCGATGATCACCTTGCGCTGCACGAGCGCGAAGCGGGCCGCGAAGCTCTGGTAGCCGCGCAGCGACGCGGTCAGGTATTCGCCGCTGAGCGCCTGGTCGCGTACCGCCTGGATGATGTCCTCGGGGAGATCACCATGCGCCGCGTCCTCGTCCTCGGTGAGGAAGCCGAGCTCGGAGAGCATTGCGAGGTAGTCGGCGGGCCGGGCGAGGAAGTCCTCCCACGGATCCGCGGTGACATCCCTCCGGCGGCGGGACGGAGAGGAGGTGCCGAGCAGTTCGGCGCGCCGTTTGACGATGTCGATGCTGTCGCGCAGGCCCGCCGCAGGGAGCGTCCTCGTCGGGATCACCAGAAGGTGACTCGTCTTGCGGCCGATGGCCGTACGCAACGGCGCGAGTTCGGTCGCGCGCTCAAGGTCGGCCGCCGCGCCACGGGTCTGTCGGCACGCGTCCCATTCAGCGAGGCGGCGCAGGAGCTCGGTGGTCTCCGGATATCGGTTCTCGACGTCGAAGCGTACGGACATCTCGTCGTACGCCGTCTGCCAGAGCGCCCGCGCGGCTCCGAGCATGCGCCGGGCCGAGGTCTCCCCGACGCCTGGGAGCCTTCGTAGGGAGGTGTCCCAGACCAGCACCTCCTGCACGGTACGGATGCCCGCCTGAGTGAGCGGGCCCAGCCGGAGGCGTTCACCCGTGGCCGCCCTCAATTTTTCGATCGGCATCTCCGCCAGCATTCGCTGAGCGTCGGCGACCCGGACCTGCCGCGCCGCCTCCTGCGCAGCCGAGCGATACGAGTCCTCGCCTGCGAGGATTCGGTCGATGGTGTCCAGTGCCTTGGTCAGGCCGTCGACGGCGGAGCGGTCGAGGAGCTCGGGCTTCGGACCGTTCGGCCCTGGGAGGAGAGAGAAGTGAAGAGCCGGGTCGAGCAGCGCATCGAGTCCGGCGCTCGCCCGGTCGACGGACGCGGTGATGACGCCGAGCCGCTCCAAGCGCCGCGGCGGGTCCGCCTCGATGACAGTGGGATGCCTGCGGCGCAGGAACTCGGCCGCCTCGTCGGCCGTCTGCTTCTTCACCGGCCCGCTGAAGAAGCGGCGTGCGCCAAGTCCGCGGGCCACCTGGGCGAGTGCGCGGGGTACGTCTTCGGTGAGCAGCCGGAGCAGGGCCTGGTCGTCGGATGTTGTCATCGGCAGGCCGGCGCGTTTCCGGAGGTGCCGGACGATGTCGGTGTCATCCTTGCCGAGCGGAACGACCCGCCAGGCGGCCTCGCCCGCCCGGTCGATCATAAGGCTGCGGGCATACAGATTTCGCTCGGCGTCGTCAGCGATGTCCGAGATCGCCTGGCGCCAGGACCGTACGTCCGTGGCCTGTTGGCTCCATCGCCGGAAATCCGCTACGAGGTGACGAATCTGCTCGCGCTCTGTTTTATTCATGCCTCGCCACAGAGATGGTCGACGGTTCAGCCTGAGTGATCGTACGGAAGAAGGGCGGTGGTTAACTCGGCCGAGTGGCAGCCGTCCGGTGACAGCAGATCTCCCAGGCTGGCTCGCAGGTGATTGTCAGACGATGCGCATCCTGAGCACTGTGCCGTTGGGCTGCATAGACAGAACGTCATTTTGGCTCCCGCGAGACCTTCTACTTCGGCCGAGCCACTCCTTATGTTTGCTACTGGCTTTCCGGTAATAGGGTCCGACCTTTCCGTCGGCCAGTAGGTCGTATAGCTGTGTCTCGAGACCCCGGAAGACCTCCAGCCGTCTGCCGTCAGGAAGTGGCATCACATATTCTGCCCCGGTGAAATTCGTGTCCAGGAGTCTGTGATGTGCGTGGGGGGTGCTCGCTGATCCATCGTAGACGAGCCCTTCGTAGGGGAGTTCGTCCGGGCTTGGGGCGCCGCGCTGGCGTCTGGTCGTATATCCGGTCGCCACGCTTTTATCGCCCGCGAAAAGCAGTGCCGACGCCGCCGCTGTTCTCGCAAGAACGCGCATGAACCAGGTACGCCGCTCCTCTGGTATGTGGACGACTTCTATCGGCCCACGAAAATCGTCGTCGGCGCTCGTCTCTGAAGCGATCACGGACAGACCTTCGTGCTCTATCAGCGCGTGTTTGCGATCGACGTCCGCTCTCTGTTCTACATCCATCGCCTGGCCTGAAGTTACCTCTCGGATCTGAAGAATTGATTCGCCGGGGTCCTCGGCTAGCAGTTCGTCGAGTTGTTCTTGTGACCCCGACCAAACGTTCTCGTCGCCTGGAGGGTCAAGGACGTGTGCAGTGATTCCCTCCGGCGAGAGCGAAGAAGCGATCATGAGTCCTGGTGGAACCCCATTGCCGACCTCCACTGTTTGCAGCTGCACGCAAGCCTTTGCGAGCTGCCGGAGGACGCGGTCGTGCTTCTCATGGGTCCCTTTGCATTCCAGCACGACTACTTTCATCTGCTGGGAGCGGCCGTCGCGGCGGCGCCCGATGAGGAAATAATCTGGCCTGTTCTTCGTGGCTTCTAGCTGTCGGACGGGTCCCACGCCGTCGATGGATCCGGCTTTCAGGGCAACATCGGCATCTACGGCGGTGAACTCCCAGCCCTTATCCGTCCGCCGTAGGACCTCCTTCGCAACGATCAAGGCGAGGCCTATGCCGAGATGCTCGGACTGGGCGGTCTTGTGGTGGTGAACCACTCTTTCGTTTCCGTCGCGAGAGAGGGCGAGCATTCCTTTTCTAGTTGCCGTGAGTGTCCCGCAGTAGCGCACATTCGCCCAGTGGTGGGCGATGTCGGCGAACGGGGAGCGGGTGAAGAAGGTGGTTGCCAGTCCTAGCTCGTGTAGCACAGAGGCTGAGTTCGTGAGCAGGCCCGCCGGAAAAGATATTTGTACTGGGCTTGGTTGTTTTCGGTATAGGTATGCAGGATTCTTTTTGCTCAGCTCTTCAGCTTTTTCGTCGACTTTGGAGGCGAGTTCCGTGGAGGTTATGACGTTGAGCAGGGCTTCCTTAGCGAAACTTTGAAGTATGTGCTCGAACGACATGGTCCCCCCTGGGCCGCAGCTTGGGCTCTAGTGAGCGTACGAGGGGGTGTCTTCACCAACAAGTCAGAACCTGCATACCCTCCCGTGGGCGCGGTCTGAAGCTGTCATGCCTGGATGGGCGTCGCTCGCATGTCGTCGCGGTTCGGAGGATCGTCCTCTGGCCGGCTTCTGAGTTTCGGATGACGCTCGGGACCGTGAGCTTCGAGGGGTCTCTGTCGATCGCGGCGTTGCGTGCGGGTCTTGTCGCGGCCGGGCCGGGCGTGTCGTGATGCGCGGGTGGCTCGGTTCCCGGGCTGAAGGCGGCTCGCAGCGAGGATGCGACGACAGGTGCCGCCGTATCGTGCCCTCTAGCGGCCACTCGAAGATTGGAACGTGCGCATCCTCCGCCAAGTGCTGACGGTATCGTTGTTTAGAAGCCTATTTGGGTGCCGTTGTTCTATAGGCGACAAACCTGGGCCGTCGTGTCTCTCGTCGAGGTGGAGTGAGGTCATCCGCCCTGGTCAGGCCAGTCGAGGCCAGGTTCTCGGAACTGGATTTCTTGTTCGTCTTTGCCGTGGTCTCCCCGTTCTTGACCTGCTATATAGGCCTATCGACCGATAGTGCTGCACAGTAACGATTCGGGCGCTAACTATTGGCGATTCTCTGCCTTATCGGTAACTTGCGTGACGGAGTGGTTGCGGACGGGGATGCCGGGGGCGTCTCGGAGGGCCGCAGGGGTGCGCGGGGTGCGAAGGGGAGTGCGTGGACGTCTTTCGGGTGCATGGGCAGCTCATCGACGACTACCGAGCGTTTACCTCAGGTGCCGTCAGCGTCAGGGACGAGACGATCGCCGCCAAGGTGCGGGAGGGTCTCGACGACGGTGAGCAGTGGCCCGACCCCTGGCTGTCCCTCAACCCGAGCTTCGCGAGCGGCGGCACGGTCGCGGACCTCGTCAAGACGGGCGTGCTGCATCCGGAATGTGAGCGCATCTTCCGGAGGGACAAGCCCGAGGACTCCCTCGACGGCGAGCCGATGGAGCTGTACCGGCATCAACGCGACGCGATCGAGGCCGCCCGTACGCGGGAGAGCTACGTCTTGACGACCGGGACCGGATCGGGTAAGTCGCTCGCCTACGTCGTCCCCATCGTCGACCGGGTGCTGCGCGAGCGCGACCAGGGCATCCGCGGCGGCGTCAAGGCGATCATCGTCTATCCGATGAACGCGCTGGCCAACAGCCAGCGGGAGGAGCTGGCGAAGTACCTCCGCCACGGCTATGGGCCGGGCCGGGAGCCCGTACGGTTCGCCCGGTACACCGGGCAGGAGACGGAGGCCGAGCGCCGCGACATCCTGGATGACCCGCCGGACATCCTCCTGACCAACTACATGATGCTCGAGCTGATGCTGACGCGTCCGCGCGAGCGGCAGGGCCTGATCCGGGCCGCGGCGGGCCTGCGCTTCCTCGTGCTCGACGAACTGCACACCTACCGCGGCCGGCAGGGCGCCGACGTGGCGATGCTGGTGCGCCGGGTCCGCGATGCCTGCGAGGCCCCGGACCTGCAGTGCGTCGGCACGTCCGCGACCATGGCCAGCGGCGGCAGCACGGAGGATCAGCGGCGCGAGGTCGCCGATGTCGCGAGCAAGGTGTTCGGCGTCCCGATCGAGCCGGACCGGATCATCGGCGAGACGCTGCGGCGGGCCACGGAGGACGGCCGGCACGACCCGGGCGAGCTGGCGGCCAAGGTCGCCGAGCCGACGTCGAAGGCGACGTACGACGAGCTGACCCGCGACCCCCTCGCCCGGTGGATCGAGTCGACGTTCGGCCTGGACACCGAGAAGGGCACCGGCCGGCTGATCCGCCGCCGCCCGACCACCATCCGGCGGGCCGCCGCCGAGCTCGCGGCGCTCACCGCACGGGACGAAGGCGACTGCGCCGAGGCGATCAAGACGACGCTCCGGGCGGGCGCCGAGGCCCTGCATCCTCAGACGAACCGCGCGCTGTTCGCCTTCCGGCTGCACCAGTTCCTGTCCAAGGGGGAGACGGTCTACGTCTCACTCGAACCCGAGGACACCCGCCACATCACCCGCGACTACCAGCTCTGGGTCCCGGGCGAGCCGGAGAAGCTACTGCTCCCGCTGGCCTTCTGCCGCCAGTGCGGCCAGGAGTACCTGTCGGTCGCGCGGGACGACAGCGGTGGCCGCCCACGCATCCGGCATCGCCGCGACGAGGACGGCGAGGCCGGGTACCTCTACATCTCCGAGGCCGCGCCGTGGCCGGACAGCCTGGCCCAGGCCCTGTCCGAGCAGCGGCTACCCGACTCCTGGCTCACCGCCGACTCCGGCGGGAACCCCGAGGTCATCCCCTCCCGGCGCAAGTACGTGCCGCAGGTCCTGAACGTCCTGCCCGACGGGACGATCCTCGACCGCGACCTCGGCGGCACCGGCGGCGTACGGGCGGCGTTCGTCCCGACGCCGTTCGGGTTCTGCCTGAGCTGCGGTGTCGCGTACGACCAGATGCGCGGCAACGACTTCGGCAAGCTGGCCCGGCTGGACCAGGAGGGGCGCAGCTCGGCCGTGTCGGTGCTGAGCGGCAGCGTCGTCCGCAGCCTCCAGGAGATGCCGCCGGAGGAGTTGAGCGAGAACGCCCGCAAGCTGCTGACCTTCGTCGACAACCGGCAGGACGCGAGCCTCCAGGCCGGTCACTTCAACGACTTCGCCCAGGTCGCCCAGTTGCGCGGCGCGCTCTACCGAGCCGCCGTCGAGGCCGGGGACGAGGGCCTGTACCACGAGACCGTCGCCCAGGCGGTGACGGCCCAGCTCGACCTCACCCACGCCGACTACGCGGCCAACGCCGATGAGCTGACGACCCAGCGCAGGCGTACGGGCAAGGCGCTGCGCGACGTCGTCACGTACCGGCTGTACGTCGACCTGGAGCGCGGCTGGCGGGTCACCATGCCCAACCTGGAGCAGACCGGCCTGATCCGCATCGACTACGCCGACCTCGACGAACTGGCCGCGCGCGAGAACGTGTGGGACGGCACGTACGGTCCGCTGCGCACCGCCGATCCCGAGCTGCGCGCGGAGCTGATGCGGATCCTGCTCGACGAGATGCGGCGCGTTCTGGCCATCGACGTCGACTGCCTCACCGACCTGGGCTTCGAGGAGATGAGCCGGCTGTCGCGGCAGTTGAAGGACCCGTGGGCGCTCGCCGAGCGGGAGAAGATGGCGCCGGTCGGCACGGCGTTCGCCCGGTCCGGCCGGGCCGGCGGCAGCCGCAGTGAGCTGAACCTGTCGGGCCGCAGCAGGTTCGGCCGCCACCTGCGCCGGCCGGGGCGCTTCCCCGCCTGGACCGACCGGGTCGACACCGACGACGCGCAGCGGATCATCTCGGACCTGCTGACGGCCATGGCCGTGCACGGGCTGGTCACCGAGGTCGTGCAGCCCCGGGACGGCGGCGCACCCGGCTACCGGATCAACGCCACCGCGATCGTCTGGCGGGCGGGCGACGGAGAGTACGGCGTGGCGGATCCGCTGCGCTGGCAGTTCAACGGCACCGACAACCGCCCGCGCGTGAACCCGTTCTTCCGGAACCTGTACCGGAGCCGGTCGCGGGGCTTCGCCGGATTGTTCGCCCGCGAGCACACCGCGCAGGTGCCCGGCCCGGTCCGGCAGGACCGCGAGCAGGCGTTCCGCACCGCGAAGCTGCCACTGCTGTACTGCTCGCCGACGATGGAGCTCGGCGTCGACATCGCCGGCCTCAACGCCGTGACGATGCGGAACGTCCCGCCGACGCCCGCGAACTACGCCCAGCGCAGCGGCCGGGCCGGCCGGTCCGGGCAGGCGGCCCTCGTCACGACGTACTGCGCCAGCGGCAACAGCCACGACCGGTACTACTTCCGCCGCTCGGACGAGATGGTGGCCGGGGCGGTGGCGCCACCGCGGCTCGACCTGAGCAACGAGGACCTGATCCGCTCCCACGTCCACGCCATCTGGCTCGCGGAGACGGACCTGCCGCTGGGCCGGGCGATGCCCGACCTGATCGACCTGTCCGACGAACGAGAGCTGCCCCTGCACGACCACGTCTGGGACCAGCTCCGCGCTCCGCAGGCCCAGGACCGCGCCCTGGCCCGCGCGCAGCGGATGCTCGCCGGCCTGAAGGAGACGCTCGCCAAGGAGACCTCCTGGTGGGACGACGAGTGGCTGGAACGGGTCGTACGGTCGGCCCCCGGTGAATTCAAGTCCGCCTGTGAGCGGTGGCGTGACCTTTACCGCAAGGCAAAGACCGAGCGCGAGACCCAGCACGTGCGCGCCGACGACTACACCCTGACGACGGAGGCCCGGAACCGCGCCAAGCGCCGCCGCGCGGAGGCCGAGACCCAGCTCCGGTTGCTGCGCAACGAGCAGGACGGCGAGATCCTCTCGGACTTCAACCCGTACCGGTATCTCGCCTCCGAGGGCTTCCTGCCCGGCTACTCGTTCCCGAGGCTGCCGCTCGCCGCGTACATCCCCGGGCGCGGCGGCCTGAAGGCCGACCGGGACGGCGACTACCTGCAGCGTTCCCGCTTCATCGCGATCCGGGAGTTCGGCCCCGGCGCGTTGATCTACCACGAGGGCAGTACGTTCCAGGTCCGGCGCGTGCAGGTGCCGACCGAGGCCAGCGGCGAGGTCGCGACGGGCGAGGCACGCCGGTGCGGCAACTGCGGTTACCACCACACGCCCGTCGTCGGCACCGACCGCTGCGAGATGTGCGACATGCCGCTGCCCACGGCGGTCAGCGGGTTGATGCAGTTGCACACCGTCTTCACCGAGCGGCGTGAGCGCATCAGCTCCGACGAGGAGGAGCGCCGCCGGGCCGGGTTCGACCTGGAGACGTCCTACCGCTTCCAGGACCACGGCCGGCGGAAGGGACGCCTGGACGCCGTCGCGGCCGACGGGGATGGCCGGGTCGCCGAGCTCAGCTACGGCGACAGCGCCACGGTCCGCGTCGCCAACCTTGGATACCGCCGGGGCCGCAACTCTGAGACGGGTTTCTGGCTGGACACGGTCAACGGCCGCTGGCTCCCGTCGCGCGATCCAAAGAAGCCGACGCCGGGCACCGAGATCACCGACGAGGAGACCGGCCTGGCCGACGGCGAGACCGAGGACACCGTACGACGCCAGCGCGTCATCCCGTACGTCGAGGACCGCCGCAACATCCTGGTGCTGACCCTCGCCGAGCCGGTCCCGGTGGAGGTCGCGACGTCGCTGCAGTACGCGCTGGAACGCGGCATCGAGGCGGTGTTCCAGCTTGAGGACTCGGAGCTGAACAGCGAGCCGCTGCCGCCCGACGCCGGTCCCGACCGGATGCGCATGCTGTTCATCGAGAGCGCCGAGGGCGGCGCGGGCGTGCTGCGGCGTCTCCAGGCCGAGCCGGGGGAGCTGGCGCGGGTCGCGCGGGAGGCCCTGCGCATCGCGCACTTCGACCCCGACACCGGCGCGGACCTCGGCGGCCCGCTCATCCGCACCCGCTGCGAGCGCGGCTGCTACGACTGCCTGCTGTCCTTCAATAACCAGGGCGTCCACCACCTGATCGACCGGCGTACGGTCCGCGACCTGCTGCTTCGCCTGGCGGCGGGCCGTGTCCGGCGCAAGGAGGGCACCGAGGAGCTGATCGAGAAGGCCGGCAGCAGCCTGGAGGGCGAGCTGATCACCTGGCTGAGCGGGCGCGGCTACCGGCTGCCCACCGAGCAGCAGGTGCTGGTCACCGAGGCCCTTGCCCAGCCCGACTACGTCTACCGGCTTCCCGGGGCCAAGGTCGCGGTCTTCGTCGACGGCCCGGCCCACACCGGCACGGTGAGCGTCCGTGACGCGGAGGCCGAGGAGCGGCTGATCGACGCGGGCTGGCACGTCATCCGCTTCCGCCATGACGACGACTGGAACCGCGTCGTCCAGGAGAACCGCAGCATCTTCGGGCCCGGCGAGAACTGAGCCCTGGCGACCCCCCGAGAGGACACGTCACTTCATGAGCACGAACGCGCCGGAAGCCGTCCGATACGCCCCCGGTGCACTGGTACGCGCCCGAGGACGCGAATGGGTCGTGCAGCCCGGTTCGGACGCCGACCTGCTGGTGCTGCGCCCGCTGGGCGGCGCCCAGGACGACCTGGTCGGCGTGCTCCCGGCGCTGGAGAAGGTCGAGCCGGCCAGCTTCCCGCCGCCCACCGCCGACGACCTGGGCGACCAGTCGTCCGCCGGGCTGCTGCGCTCGGCGCTGCGCATCGGCTTCCGCTCCGGCGCGGGCCCGTTCCGCTCGCTGGCGCAGCTCGCCGTGGACCCGCGCTCGTACCAGTTCGTGCCGCTGCTGATGGCGCTGCGGCAGGAGACCGTACGGCTGCTGATCGCCGATGACGTCGGCATCGGCAAGACCATCGAGTCCGGACTGATCGCCGCGGAGCTGCTGGCGCAGGGCGAGGCGACCGGCCTGGCCGTGCTGTGCAGCCCGGCGCTGGCCGAGCAGTGGCAGGAGGAGCTGCGCGCGAAGTTCGGCATCGAGACCGAGCTGGTGCTGGCCTCCACCGTACGGCGGCTGGAGCGTTCCCTCGACGTCGGCGAGTCGCTGTTCGGCCGGTACCCGAACGTCATCGTCTCCACCGACTACATCAAGAACCCGCGGCACCGTGACGAGTTCGTCCGGCACTGCCCGGACCTGGTGATCGTCGATGAGGCGCACACCTGCGTCCCCGCCGCGACCGGTGGCCGTGACGGCAGGCAGCTCCGCTACGACCTGGTCCGGCAGGTCGCCACGAAGCAGACGGCCGACGGCCGGGACCGCCACCTGGTGCTGGTGACCGCGACCCCGCACAGCGGCAAGGACGAGTCGTTCCGTACCCTCCTCGGCCTGCTCGCCCCGGAACTGGAGACCGTCGAGCTGGACACCGAGGCCGGCCGCCGGAGGCTCGCCCGGCACTTCGTGCAGCGCCGCCGCGCCGACATCCGCACGTTCATCGGCGAGGAGACCCCGTTCCCCAAGGACCGCAAGAGCCTGGAGGTCTCCTACACGCTGTCCGCCGAGTACCGGAAGCTGTTCGAGGCCGTCCTGGACTACGCCCGGGAACAGGCGCTCGACGAGAGCGACGGCGTCGTACGGCAGCGGGTCCGCTGGTGGTCGGCGCTGGCCCTGCTGCGCTCCCTGGCGTCGTCACCGCGCGCCGCCGCGCAGACCCTCCGGACCCGCGCGGCGAACCTGGAGGCGACCTCGAAGGAGGAGGCCGACGCGCTCGGCCGCGCCGCCGTCCTGGACCTCACCGACGACGACTCCACGCATGTCGTCGACGCCGCGCCGGGCGCGGACACCGAGGACGGCTCCGGCGGCGCCCCGCAGCAGCGGCTGCGCCGGCTGGCCAAGCAGGCCGACGCCCTGGAGGGCAAGGCCGACAAGAAGCTCACCGAGCTGACGGCCATCGTTAAGGACCTGCTGAAAAAGGGCTACAACCCGATCGTCTTCTGCCGCTTCATCCCCACCGCCGAGTACGTCGCCGAGCACCTGGCCGCCGCGCTCGGCAAGAACACCGCCGTCGCCGCCGTCACCGGCACCCTGTCCCCGGCGCAGCGCGAGTCGCGCGTCCAGCGCCTGGTCTCCGGCGCCACCGCCGACGACATCGAGGACCGGGAGCCGCCGGAGCGCCGCGTGCTGGTGGCGACCGACTGCCTGTCGGAGGGCGTGAACCTCCAGGAGGGTTTCGACGCCGTCATCCACTACGACCTGGCCTGGAACCCGACCCGCCACGAGCAGCGGGAGGGCCGCGTCGACCGGTATGGCCAGCGCCGCGACGTCGTCCGCGCCGTCACCCTGTACGGCGCGGACAACCAGATCGACGGCATCGTCCTGGACGTCCTGATCCGCAAGCACGCCGAGATCCGCAAGGCCACGGGCGTGTCCGTCGCGGTCCTCGACGAGTCCGACAGCGTGATCAACGCCGTCCTGGAAGGGCTGCTGCTGCGCCGCGAGGACGCCGAACAGCTCACCCTCGACTTCGGCGTCACCTCCCGGCGCGACGACCTGCACGCCGAGTGGGTCAGCGCCGCCGAACGCGAGAAGGCGTCCCGGGCCCGCTTCGCCCAGCACGCCATCCGCGCCGACGACGTGGCCCGCGAGGTGGCCGAGGTCCGCGCCGTGCTCGGCTCCGGCGCGGAGGTCGCCGAGTTCACCGAGACGGCACTGATCAAGCTGCGCGGGCAGATCGCCCCCGCGGCCGACGGCGGCTTCACCGCCGACACCGCCGGCCTGCCGTCCGCGCTGCTCAGCGGCCTGGAATCCGTGCTCGGCGCCAAGCACGCGCGCACCATCGCCTTCCACCCGCTGCCACCGGTCAAACGCGGTGAGGCCGCGCTGACCCGTACGGACGCGGCCGTCGGCACCATCGCGCGGTTCGTCCTGGACGCCGCCCTCGACCCGAAGCTGGACGGCTGGCAGCGCCCGGCCCGCCGCTGCGGCGTCATCCGTACGAGGTCCGTGCCCAAGCGCACCACCCTGCTGCTGGTCCGCTACCGCTTCCACCTGTACCTGCCGACCCGCGACGGCGGACGCCGCCAGCAGATCGCCGAGGACGCCCGCGTACTCGCGTTCCGCGGCAGCCCCGCGAACGCCGAATGGCTGACCGAGGACGAGGCCCTGGCCCTGCTCGACGCACGGGCCGACGAGAACACGGCGCCGGAGTTCGCCCGCTCCACCGCGACCCGCGTCCTGGACGGCTTGGACGCCATCCGCCCCCACCTGGAGCAGTACGGCGCCGACCTCGCCGACGCCCTGCGCGCGTCGCACGCGCGGGTCCGCGAGGCCGTCGGCGCGATCCGGCGCGGCCTGCGCGTCGAAGCCGAACCCGACGCCGACGTCCTCGGCCTGTACGTCTACCTGCCGATCACCGGAGAGGTCACCCGATGACCCGCACCAGCACCCTCCCCGTCGGCGTCGCCTCCGTCGGCGGCCTGCTGCCCGAAGAGACGCTGCGCCGCCTGTCCACCGGCAACAGCCTTTCCGGCACCGCGCCCGCCGCGTACCACCTCGGCAAGGACGAGACCGTCGTCGACGCGGCCGAACGCGCCTGGACCTACCTGCGCGGCCGGTACGCGTCGTTCAAGGACCAGCTCGCCAAGCTCCCCGAGGACGACCCGGCGATCGGCGTCACCCGGGAGTACTGGCTGGGCCGGCTGTGCCAGGAGCTCGGCTTCGGCCGCCTGCCGCACACCCCCGCCGGGGGACTGACCAGCGACGACGGCGAGAAGCAGTTCGTCATCAGCCACCAGTGGCAGCACGTCCCGATCCACCAGCTCGGCTGGGGCGTCGCCCTCGACAAGCGCACCAAGGGCGTGCCCGGCGCGGCCGACGCGGCCCCGCAGTCACTGGTGCAGGAGTACCTCAACCGCAGCGACGCCGCCCTGTGGGGCATCGTCACCAACGGCCGGCTGCTGCGGGTGCTGCGCGACTCCAGCGCGCTCGCCGGCTCCGCGTACGTCGAGTTCGACCTGGAAGCCATCTTCGAAGGCGAGGCGTTCGACGCCTTCATACTGCTGTACCGCGTCACCCACGTCTCCCGCTTCGAGACCCAGGGCGAGGACACCGGCCCGGCGTCCTGCTGGCTGGAGAAGTGGCGCCAGGAGGCCATCGACTCCGGCGTCCGCGTCCTGGAAGAGCTCCGGAAGACGGTCAAGGCGGCGATCGAGACCCTCGGCACCGGCTTCATCCAGCACCCGGACAACGAAGAACTGCGCAGGGCGCTGGAGGACCGGCACAACGACGAGGTCACGCCCGAGACACTGCACCGGGCACTGCTGCGCACGGTCTACCGGCTGCTGTTCCTGTTCGTCGCCGAGGACCGCGAGGTGTTGCTCGACCCTGCGGCCTCGCAGGAGGCCCGCGACCGGTACGCGACGTACTTCTCCACCGAGCGGCTGCGCCGCCTCGCCGCCCGCCGCCACGGCGGCCGGCACTCTGACGAATGGCAGGCGCTGACCCTCATCCTGGACGGTCTCGGGCAGGAAGGCGGCCGTCCCGAGCTGGGCCTGCCCGCCCTCGGCGGCATCTTCGAACTCACCGGCGCCGACACCGCCCTGCACGGCTGCTCCCTCGCCAACGAGCACCTGTTCACGGCCGTACGGTCACTGTCGCGGGTGCGGGACGAGAAGGCCCGGCGCATCCGCCGGGTCGACTTCAGACACCTCGGTTCCGAGGAACTCGGCTCGGTGTACGAGTGGCTGCTGTCGTACGTCCCCAAGTACGACCCGGCCGAGCGGACGTTCAACCTGCGGGAACTCGGCGGCAACGAACGCAAGACCAGCGGCTCGTACTACACGCCAAGCTCCCTCATCGACGTGCTGCTCGACTCCGCACTCGAACCGGTCATCGACGACGCGGTGAAGTCCGGACGTACGGTCGAGGAGCAGGAGCGTGCCCTGCTCGCGCTGACCGTCTGCGACCCGGCCTGCGGCTCCGGCCACTTCCTCGTCGCCGCCGCCCGCCGCATTGCCAAGCGCCTCGCATTCGTCCGGACCGGCGACCCCGAGCCCTCGAACGAAGAGGTCCGCCGCGCGCTGCGTGAGGTCGTGTCCCGCTGCATCTACGGCGTCGACATCAACCCGATGGCGATCGAGCTGGCCAAGGTGTCGCTCTGGCTGGAGGCTCTCGAGCCGGGCAAGCCACTCGGCTTCCTCGACGCCCACCTCAAGGTCGGCAACGCCCTCCTAGGTACGACTCCGAAGCTGCTCGCCGGGGGGCTGCCCGACGACGCCTTCAAGCCGATCGAGGGCGACGACAAGAAGTGGGTCGCCGCGCTCAAGAAGCGCAACAAGGCCGAACGGGAGGCGTACGAGAACCGGCACCTTGGCGTCCAAGGCGAGCTGTTCTCTGAGACGGGCCTGCGCGTCGGTAACAACGGCCTGGCCCGTCAGGCGCTGGCCATCGCCGATGCCCAGGACGATGACCTTTCGATCGTCCACGCTAAAGCCGGGGCATACCGGAAACTGCGAACGTCACCTGAGTATTTGGTCGCCAAAGAACTCGCTGACGCCTGGTGTGCAGCCTTTCCTTGGAGCAAGACACGCGACAGCGCCCCTGCCATCACGACCCAGACGCTGCTTGATCTGAGGGAAGAGTCTGACCGCGTAGAGGTGCTGACGCGGGCAGGAATTCGAGATCTGGCCGAGCAGTACCGCTTCTTCCACTGGCATCTGGAGTTCCCTGAGGTGTTCAGCGTGCCGGACGACGGCGCACTCGGCATCGACGAAAGTAGCGGCTGGAGTGGCGGTTTCAAATGTGTTCTAGGGAACCCGCCCTGGGAGCGAATCAAACTACAGGAGAAGGAATTCTTTGCAACTCGTAACGAAGAAATATCTACAACCTCTAACAAGGCTGCCCGCAGTCGGCTAATTGAGCAACTAAGGATCGCCGATTCGGATCTATATGGCGCTTTTCTTAGGGCAAGGCGAAAGGCGGAAAGTGAGAGTCACTTCCTAAGGGGTTCTGGTCGCTATCCCTTGGCTGGGCGAGGCGACATCAACACCTACGCGATTTTCGCTGAACTTGGGAATTCCGTAGTCAGCTCCGACGGATTGACGGGCATGATTCTCCCGGCCGGCATCTGCACCGATGCTACTACTGCTCCGTTCTTCGATGACCTAGTAACGGGACATCGTCTAATACATGTCTATGGCTTCCGTAATAATCGTGGACTCTTCAAAGGAGTAGGGCACGGTGACGTGCGGTTCTGTCTGCTCGCTTGGCGGGGGATGGCAGGAGACGCGTCTGAGATTCACTTCGGATTCGATCTAGGAATTCCTGACGAAATAAAGTATGGGGATCATACGTATCGGTTGGCGTCTAATGTTATCGCTCTCGTCAATCCAAACACTGGAAGCTGTCCTACATTCAAGGGCTCTCGGGATGCAGAGATAATCTCGTCGGTCTATCGTCGTGTTCCGATCCTCTGGCATGATTCTTCAAAGGCCAACCCATGGCAGGTCTCCTTCCTGCCGATGTTTCACATGGCTGGCGATTCCGTCCTGTTCAAAACCGGCGATGATCTTTCTATGGATGGATGGCACCTCGAAGGGAACGTTTTCTGCAAGGGTGGAAGCCGCATGCTTCCGCTCTACGAAGGAAAAATGGCGTATCACTATGATCACCGGTTCGGTGACTATCGGAATCGGGCTGCCGGTAGACAAGATAGTGTTCTCCCGCGCGTCGCTGTGAGAGATAAACGAAGCAGTGACTACTTGGTCGCTCCTCGCTATTGGGTCGCTGAGAAGGAAGTGGATGGCCGCATGCGGGGCCTAGATAAAGGCTGGTTCGTCGGTTGGAGAGATATCTGCCGTAGTAGCGATGAGCGGACGATGATATCTACTATCCTTCCTCGTGCGGCGGTTGGTCATACGATGCCGCTCATGCTCGGGGAAAATACGCATCTCCTTGTTGCCTGTCTCTCCTCATTCGTCGTCGATTACATCGCTCGACAAAAGATCGGGGGCATGCATATGACTTATTCATACCTCAAGCAGTTGCCTATCTTGGGGCCTGAGTCCTATGAGTGTGCAGCCTGGTGGGATAAGACAACAGAACTATCAGTGTGGATTACCAGGCGTGTCCTTGAGCTCAGCTATACCGCTACAGACCTTCGAGCCTTCGCGGAAGATGTGGGGGACTTGGGTCCTCCGTTTGTTTGGGACGAGGAGCGTCGCCTTGCGATGCGCGCCGAACTCGATGTCGCATATTTCCTTCTTTATGGAATCACTCGCGATGATGTCGCTTATATTTTGGATTCCTTCCCGCTTGTCCGAAAAAAGGACGTTGTCGAGTTCGGATCTTATCGGACCAAGGAGTTGATTCTGGAGGTATACGATGCGATGACATCCGCAATCAGGACGGGGAAACCATATCGGAGTTTCCTCAATCCCCTTCCTGGCGAAGGCCCTCGTCACCGAAGCGTTCCAGTGCCTGCTGAACCTTGAAATCACGAGCCGTTGGCTTGTGTTGAGGCGATGCATATCATGAGGTGAGTGCAACGAAAAAAGAAGTTCGCCTGCTTAAGTGTAAGGCTCAGGAGTCTCTTATCCTTTCGGTCGACCACTTCAATCGTGTAGGAGATGTAGGGAGGCCGGAGGCCGTCCTGGTCTTGCTCGACAGGGGACTAGAGCTGATCCTAAAAGCAAGCCTACTGCACTGCGGTGCGAAGATTCGTGAGCGAAGAGATTCGAATACCATAGGCTTTGACGCGTGTGTTCGACGAGCCTATAGTGGAGCGAATCGGTTTCTGGATGCCGATCAGGCTATTGGGTTGCAAGCGATCAATGGCTTGCGTAATGCTGCTCAGCATTACCTACTTGACATTAGCGAGGAACAGCTCTACATCCATGCGATGAGCGGAGTGACGCTTTTTCGGGGCATAGTCAATAAGGTGTTTGCCGAGAATCTCGCCGACCTGTTGCCCCGGCGTGCACTGCCACTGAGTACGGTCGCGCCTGCAGGGATGGCTATGCTATTCGCAAACGAAGTAGCGGAAGTTCGAAAGTTGATGCGGCCGGGGACACGACGCCGTACCGAGGCCAGCGTTCGTCTTCGCCCTCTTGCGATACTAGATAGCAATCTTCGCGGCGTTAAGTTGCAGCCATCGGAAGCTGAACTGCATAAGCTAGCAAATCGTCTCGCTCAGGGTGTCGCCTGGGAGGATGTTTTCCCTGGCGCCGCGGCCGTCGAGCTGACGTCGGAAGGCGCTGGCGCTACACTGAGCCTTCGGATTACAAAGAAAGAAGGGATTCCAGTACAGGTCGTTCCAGAGGGCACAGTTGGCGAATCTGTTATTGCAGTAAAGAAAGTAAATGAACTTGATTTCTATAATCTCGGACACAAGCAGATTGCTGCAAAAGTTGGTCTTACGCAGCCCAAGCTGACTGCCCTCATTCGCCTTCACGACCTGGAATCGGACCCCGATCTGGCGAAGGAGCTGAGGATAGGAAGCTCCGTGTTCAAGCGGTACTCACAAAACATCATTCCTCGCATTCGGCAGATTATGCAGGAAGAATCCATACATGAAATTTGGGAGCGCTGGAAACTTAGCTCTCAAACTTAAGTGTCGAAGGTGACGTTTCGGCTTTGCGGATCGGGATGTGAGCTCGGTTTGGATTTGCTGAAGAGCTCGCGCTCTCAGCGTCTGCTTCTTCGAAGATTGCTGTTTCAACGCAGTTCGCGTTCGGCTCGCTGCGGCGAGACTTCCGCCACTCGGGGAACGTTGTCACGTGCCGTGCCTGCCTTCGATGATCTGATCTGCGAGTTCGCTGAGGAACGTCAGCGTGGCTACTTCGGACAGTGCCGCGTTCCTTACATACTCGTACCTTCGTGCGAATCGCGCTACCCGCTCTGCGTCCGTATATACGAGATCTGCAGATACCGTCTCGGTCAGCGTCATCGGTGGATCGCATGAGTCCGGAAACGTATAGAGGAAGACAAGGCCCGCCGGAACCAGGCTTGGAATCATGCCAGTGACCAGCGGGAAGACACGTACGGTCACCCGTGCATGGGTCTCGGCGATCTTGATGACGTGGTGGAGCTGGGCGTACATCACCTCTGGGGGGACGCTGAAGCGGCGGAGGCCGACCTCGTCGAGGATGACTTCGTACTCTGGGCCGTCGGGGCGTAGGACAGTGCGCTGTCGCTGAAGCCGTGCCTCGATGAGGCGCTCGGGGATGTAGGTAATCGGGCCTTCGGCCTTGGCATGCTCGATTAGAGCCCACGTGTAGTCCGGAGTCTGGAGCAGGCCGGGCATCGCGCCGGGCTGGTACTCGCGGATCGTCTTCGCGCCCGACTCGATGTCCGCGTACAGCCGCTGCCGGTCGCCCATCGCGTCGCCGTACGAGTCCCACCAGCCGCGCTCGGCGGCGTCGCGGGCGATCTTGACGATCTCGTGCCACTTCTCGCCGGTGACTCCTAAGACGTCCAGGATCTTCATCACCTCGGCGAGGTCAGGGCGGATGTGCGCGTTCTCCAGCTTCGATATTTTCATGCGCGACTGGTGGATCGTGCAGGCGAGCTGGTCGGCGGTCATGCCGTGTTGTTCGCGGAGCGTACGCAGTTCCGCGGCGAGTCGCCGGCGGCGGACGAACGGGCTGCTCATCCTCGACCTCCCGAGGGGCGTCGATCACCTGACTGTTGAGTCTGATTACAGCAGGTGTTGTTCGAACACACTCCGGAATCGGTAGACATCGGCGCAGGTGAGCGCAGGAGTACCGTGCCGCGCTCGAACGTTCAGCCATCTGACGTTCCGGCGCAGAGCTTGCCGGAAGAAGAGGTTCCGCAACAGCGCGTGCGAACCGCGGATCTTCGCGCCAAGGCTAGGTGACCCGCTGTACGAGGCCGAGCAGCCGGTGTGAACTGACGGCGATCGGACGGAGCCACGGTGGCCTGTCCTCCGAATCGCAGGTGAGGATCACATGGTTGCGGGGACAGTAGGGAGGAGCCGCTGGAGCGGGGGACGGCGCATGAGCCGCGTGCGCGTCCAGGCCGTCGGCGTGCCCCGGCTCGTACGCCCGTCGTCGCCCCTCCCCGTGGACGCGTGCGCCGGTCCGTGCGTCGGTTGCGGCCGTCCGTCGCTGGTGGCCGTCACGCTGTTCGGCGACGTCGATGCCCCGCACTGCGCGGCGTGCTGGCCGGCGGTCACGACGCTGATCGAAGCGCGCGGTGACCGCCTGTCCTACACCTCCGCCGCCCGCTCCGTACTCGCCGGTCGTCGCGGTGAGGGCGACCATTCGCCTTCCACGCGCGACCTCGACGCCGAAGCGCCGGGCCGGCGGAGCCGTGTCACGGGTAATCCGGATCAGGCCCACGTACGCCCGCGGCCACCCACGACTTCAAGGAAGCCGATGACGCTGCCTGCCGCCGCTGTCGCATCCGATGAGCCGTTCACGCCGATGTACTGGCGTCGTACTTTTTCCGGTGAGCCGGTCCAGGTCGGTGCCGCCCGGGCCTTCGTCGCCTACCTCCTGGCCGGCTTTCCGTCGCTGGACGATGTGCTTCTCGTGTTGGGCGAACTGGCCGTCAACGCCATCCGGCATACCGGCTCTGGGCGTCCCGGCGGCACGTTCACCGTGGCGGTTCACCGCGACGCTGCGGGGGTGTTCGTCAGCGTCACCGATCAGGGCGCCCCCTCCGAGCCCCGTGTCCAGCCTCCTGCCGACGCCATCGACCCGATCGACCTCGCCGAGTGCGGTCGTGGTCTGCTCACCGTCACGGCTCTCGCCACCGCCTGGTTCTGGAGCGGCACTCCCAGCTCCCGCACCGTGCACGCGACCTTCGCCGTGCCGCGCCTCCGCCACGACCACACCGCCACCTCGGCCGACCCGATGGCTCCGGGGGTGGCGCCGTGAGCATGGTGGGGAACCGAAGACTTGGGTCAACACACCCAGCGGTGGAGATGGTTGTCTCCCTGCGATTCGTTCCGTTCAGCCGTGAGGCTGGGCGAAAGATCGCAGGGAGACGCGGTCTCATCACAACGGGGGTGGTTACCCGAGGGAGGACCAGCCTCGTCCCGTCAGTGACGGGAGGGCCTCACCCTGGTCGTCGGTGTCAACGATCAGGGTGCAACCCCGGGGGTCCTACTGGGCCCCGAGTAGAGCCTGCAGAAGGGAGGTGATCTTTCCGAAGTCGGTCATCACACCTACGGCGATCAGGATTGCGTACTTCGTGCTGGCCGGGACCTTGCCCGTGCCGTCGTCGAGTCCGCACGCGACCCTGATCTTCAACATCGCCTCGGCGAGGAGCTGAGTCTTGAACTTCGCGATCTCGACTCGGTGCTCGTACTTGGCGACCTCAGCTGAGCGCTGAGCCTCTTCCGCGCTGCCCATCCGGGACCGGTTGCGTCTGAGCATGGAGTCCTTCCATGTCAACGGCGCAACGCGAAGAACCCGGGTAGTCAGCCCCGGCTCCTCTTGTCACACCTGGTGGATATTGGTGCAACGTCCATGAGGGAGCCGGGGGGCTCTTCTCTATGGAGTTGTGAGTCGAGTGTGGCACGGGGCCGAAGGCCCTGACTAGACTCGGTAAGCACGTAAGCCCCTCCTCGTAAGCGGCGGACTAGTCACCCGTCGGCAGGGGCGCGAGAGAACGACGGGAAGGCTTCAGCGTCTGAGGGCCGACCCGTCGTTTCTCTTTTCGGGTCGTTCCGCGAGGCCGCCAGGAGTCTCGCCAGGCGCGTAAGCCCCTCCTTGGAAGCGGCGGATTAGGCACCCGTCGGCAGGGGCGCGGGGGAGACGGCGGGAAGGCTGCAGCGACGAAGGGCCGACCCGCCGTTTCTCTATGCGCGGTCGGCGAGGATCGTTCGATGCTGCAACCGCCCGCGGGAATCGACGCGTCGGCAGCCTCCTGATGAGAACCGCCAGCCCGTACGTACGAACGGCACTCGCTGGCGAGAGTCCCAGGAGGCGGGGAGTTCACAGTTGGAGCGCACGACAGTGCGCACTAGTGAGGCGCCCTGGCCCCGCGCTACGTTCGTTCTCGCTGGACGAGATGGCAGGGGAGCGGATGCGATGGTAGACGCGAGTGGCAGGCGCTTGTCAAAGGCCGAGATCGCCAAGGCGGCAGGTGTCCGCCCGCCGGCTGTGAACAACTGGGAGACGCGGCATGCCGACTTCCCCCGGCCGGTCGATGAGGGAGACCGCTACGAGATCGAGTCGATGGCGCGGTGGCTCATGCGTCGGCCGATTCCGGCGCACGTGCTACGGCCCGGTGAGCCCGCCGGCACCACGTACGGCGAGCGATTCGCCAAGGCGCTCGGCCTCATACCACAGACGGAGAACCCGGAACGCGCGCAGACGTCCGCGCAGTCGGCGGTGCGCTCCGCGGCCGACACGGCGTGGAAGCCACCCCGGGATCTCCTGCCGGACCTGGAGAAGTGGCGCGGTGAGGGAGACCCGGAGTCGTACGAGGAGCTGCTGCTCGTGCTGCTCCACCTGCGCCGCCACAATCCGCGGCTCTGGGTGCCGCTGACGCGGGCGGCTCGCCAGGCGGCGCCGCTTCCCTTCGGGACGGTCCTGAGGGCAGCCCTCGCTGAGCACCAGCAGCGGTACCCCGTCGTCCGTGACGCCGTACGGCACGTCCGGCTGAACATCTGGACGGACCGGCAACTCGCCGAGGTCGTGCGGAAGCTCGAAGACGTCTGCGCCGGCGAGCGCCGGGACCTGCCGTCGACCATGACACGGGCGGCCGTCGTGTGCCGCGCCCTCCTCGACGGGTTCGCCACCGACGATCGTGTACGCGGCGGAGAGTTCCACACCCCGGACTCCATCGTCCGGCTGGCGGTCCGTCTGCTCGCGCCCGAGACCGGCGACCACGTCTACGACCCGGCCTGCGGGGACGGCGCGTTCCTGGCCGGAGCCGCCGCCCACGTCGAGGAACGCGGTGGTACGTCGCCGTCGCTCTCGTTCGGCGGGCAGACGATGAGCGTGCGGTCGCTGCGGATGGCCGCGCTCAACCTGGCGATTCACGACCTGACGACGGTCACGGAGCTCCGGCGGGGCAGTGCGCTGCGCGATGACCCCTCCCGCACCGGGGACTTCGACGTCATCTTCGCCAATCCGCCGTTCAACATGCGCGACTGGAGCCGGGGCGATCCGGCGGACGATCCGCGGTGGCGGCGTTTCGGGTCTCCGCCCCGGCACAACGCCAACTACGGCTGGCTGCAGCACGCCGTCGCGAAACTGTCCCCGACCGGGCGGGCGGCCGTGCTGATGCCGAACACCGCGGCGGTCTCCGCCAACACCCACGAGCACGGCATCCGCCGGAAGATGATCGAGGAAGGCGTCGTGGACTGCCTCATCATGCTCCCCGAGCAGCTCTTCCGGTCGACACCCGTGCCCGTGACGCTCTGGCTCCTGCGGAGCGACCCTTCGGACGACTCCCGCTCCGTCCTGTTCATCGACGCGAGGAAGCTGGGCGTCAAGGTCGATCGCAAACACCGCGTCCTGCGGCCGGAGGACATCGACGAGATCGCCGGAGCGTACGAGGAATGGCGGCGGCTCGGCCCCGCGTACACCGGCAGTGCGGGATTCGCCGCCGTCGCCTCGGCGGCGACCATCGTGGACCTGGCGTGCAGCCTCGCGGCGAGCAGGTACGTCACCGCCGAGCCGAGCTCCGACCCGTACGCCGAGGAGAACGTGCGCCGGCTCCACGAGGAGCTGAAGAAGTTGCACCGCCGGGCGGCCGAGGTGGACGCCCTCGTCGACGACCGGATGAGTGAGGTGCTCCGATGAGGACCCTGATCGGGGACGTGCCCGACGGCTGGCAGACGGAGCCGCTGGAGACGTTCTGCAAGGTGATGGCCGGGCCGTCCGGCGGAGCGGCCCGCACCCGGCGCAGGCCGGGCACCGGCGGGGCCCGCGTACCGCTGATCGTCCCCAAGAACATCGTCGAGGGCCGGATCGTCGTAGAGGAACCCGCGTACGTCTCCGGGGAGAGGGCCGAACGGCTGGGAAACTACCGGCTCGAGCCCGGCGACGTCGTCGGTGTCCGGACGGCCAGCATCGGCCGGTATGCGCTCGTCGGCCCGGAGCACGAGGGCTGGCTGTTCAACACGGCGTGCCTGCGGATTCGCCCGGACAGGAAGCACGTGCATCCCGGCTATCTCCTGCACTACCTGCGGAACCCGCTCGTACGGGAATGGGTCGAGCAGAACTCGTTGAAGTCGACGATCCGCAGCATCAACAGCGAGACGATCCGGCAGCTACCGCTCGTCCTTCCTCCCCTGCCCGTACAGGAGTCGATCGGCGGCGTCCTGAGCGCGCTCGACGAGAAGATGGCCGTCCATGCGGAGATCAGCCGCCGTGCCGGGGAACTGCGCGACCAGCTCTCGCCGCTCCTCCTGACCGGTGCGCTGCCGACGTCGTACGGAGCACGGCCGGGGGACGACCGATGACGGCGACGACGGTGCTCACGAGCCTCACCGCCCTGGTGGCGTCCCAAGGCCTGCCCGCGGTGATCAGAGCCGGCGCGATCGGCGTCGTCGCGCTCACGGCCGCCCGCTCGAAGAAGCGGCGGCGCCGCCGGGACGCCCAGGAGACCCTCCGGATCCTCATGCCGCCCGAGCCGGACGAGAAGCCGTCGTCGCGCGGGCGTAAGCAGGCGAAGGGAGTGCGGCAGCGTACGCCCGGTGGAAGGTGACGGCCGGTCCGCCCTGGGGTGGGCAGAGGAGATCCTGAGTGATGGGTGCCTCGGCGGTGCCCATGCGCCCCGGTGCCGAAGGCCGACCGGCCGGCTACTCCGGGGCGTCGGCCGGCCAGCGGTTCTGGTCGCAAGGCGGGACGTCTGGCGTACGGGCTGGAGGTAGGGACCTCACGTCGGCAGCACCCGGAACAAGCTGACGGGTCGCAGCTCGGTGCGGCGGCCGGTGCGTCTGAGGGCGCCGGCGGCACGGACTTCGAGGCCCTGACCGTGAGCGCGCAGCGCGCGATCGTAGTCGTCGGACGGTAGCTCCACCCAGACCTGCCGTTGCAGATCGCCCCGCTTGGTGCTGACCTGACCTCGTACGACCGCCCACCCGGGCTGGTCGGGGCCCTCCCTGCGAAGCCCCTGAATCCGACCGTGCAACACGGCCTCCTCGGAGGTCTCCTTTCGCCCCAGATCGTCGGCGGCGTGCCTGAGCATCGTGATCTGCTCCGCCTCGAAGCGGATAGGGGCGGTGGAAAGATCCGTCGGCTCGTCCTCCGCCCAGGCGAACCGCATCTCGACGGGCTGATCACGATCGGTGCCGCCGAGCCGGGCCAGCGCGCGGCACAGTGTCTTCGATATCCCTTCGTCGACGCGTTCGGCGAAGGGCGACAGATCGGCGTTCTCGTCGGCCTCCGCTGCGGCCGCCTGCGTGCTGAGCAGCATCTCCCGCAGCTTCACCAGGGCCCGGCGCTCGAAGGGGGTCGCGGGGAAGAGCGTGTCGTTTCGCGGCAGCTCGATGTGGGTGGCGATGACGAAGCTGCCCGGCCCGGTGGTGACGAGCGTGCGCGCCGGGAACTCCTCGACGATCTTCGGTTTCCGGCGGGGCAGGACGAGCTCGCCGCGTTGGGTCTCCTCGGCGTACGCGGCGGCGATCAGCAGCTCGCGTACGCCCTGGAACGCCTCGGCGGCGTCGGCGGCGGAGATCATGCCCGACGGTGCGTCGGGGAACGTCCGGATGTACTGCCGGTCGACGTACGATGCGGTCACGCTGTGGATGATCTGCGACTCGGGGCGGGACTCGGCCTCGGCGAGCGTACGGATGAGGTCGTTGACCCGCTGCGGGTAGTCGCGGAACCGCGACGAGACCGGGACGATCACTTCGAGGTCGTCCGGCTCCAGGGCCCAGATCGTCGCGCGGCCGGTCAGGTCCCCGACCGGCCGCCACCCGGACGTACGCAGGTAGCGCTCGATGTCGCCCGGCGTGAGGCGCTCCAGATCGGTGCGGCTCGCGATCACGACGGCTCCCCACCCGGGTCGGCAGCGTTCACCAGCGTACGAAGCGAATCTACGGTCAGCAGATTGGTCTTGGGAATATCGACCCTCGTCTTCGCGTCCTTTTTCGCGTTCACGACCGGCTTCTCGTTCGCCAGTGAATGCCAGTACACGCTCTTGCGCAACAGTAGGCCGTCCGGGTACGTGCTCACATACTGGCGTGGCTCCGGCGGAACGATCACCAGGAAGAGGTAGGTCGGGAAGGTCGTCTCCGGATCGGCGAGGGCGTTGAAGTGCGGGACTTTCAGGGTGTGGTGCCAGTGGGTGGCGTTCCCGGCCGCGACCGAGTCGGACTTCACCTGTACGTTGATGGGCGTCGACCGCGCACCCCTGAGCGCCCCGACGCGATCGGGCCACAGGCAGAAGTCGATGCCGTCGAGGTCGGGCTCCGGCTTGGCGAGCCGCAGGCCGGCGGCGGCGCTCAGCACCCGGACGAGGGCCTCCGCGTAACCGCCCTGATGATTGTTTCGGTCCACGGTCTCGTGGGATGCCTCTCCGCGCGTCGGCTCATCCGGCTCTAGCGTCCTACCGTTAATCCACCTCTTAACGCGACGTCAAGGCAAAGCAACGGGGACCCCGGAAGTCGGTCCGACCGTTATGACTTTTTTGTCCGTGGCCGGATATGGACATCGCGGGGCTGAAAGGGCGATTCGTCGGCGTGCTGTGCTGAAGATTCGTCATCGATCAATTACCCTGAGTTTTCGCATAACGGTCAATCATGCAGCCCGGGGGGATCAGTGCCACAGCTCGCCTTCGCCATCAGCTTCCTCCAGGAGTACGAGCGCCTGGAGAAACCGGTGAAGCAGGGCGTGCGAGACGCGGTGGACAAGTTCCAGCGGCTGACCGTCGCCGAGCTGCACGCCGACAAGGGCCTGCACCTGGAGCCCGTCGCCAAGGCGCGCGACCCGCGGATGCGCAGCATCCGGATCACAGGGTTCTGGCGGGGCGTGGTCCTCGCCCCCGACGACGGAAGCGAGACGTTCCTGCTGCTGCGCGTCATGCAGCACGACGCCGCGTACGAGTGGGCGATGAAACGGGTCGCCACCGTCAACGCCGCCACCGGCGGACTGGAGATGCGCAACGTCGCGGCCATCGAAGAGCTCACCCCCATGCTCCAGCACGCGGCCGAGACGGCGCCGTCGCTGCTGTTCGAGAAGCACTCCGACACCGTGCTGCGCCGCCTCGGCATCGACGACGGGGTGCTGCCGGCCGTACGCACGATCACCGACAAGCCGCAGCTGCTGGCGTTCGCCACGCTGTTCCCCGAGGACCAGTTCGAGGTGCTGTTCTACCTCGCGGAGGGCCACAGCCCGGACGAGGTCTGGCGCGACGTCGTGTCCGTACGACGCCCGGCCACCGAGGCCGCCGCGACCGAAACGGTCGACCTGGCCACCGCGATCGCCAACACCCGCGACCGCATCGCGCTCGTGTCCGGCCCGAAGGAACTGGAGGACATCCTCACCAAGCCCTTCAGCGCCTGGCGGATCTTCCTGCACCCGGCGCAGCGCCGGGTGGCCTACCGGTCGTCGTACAGCGGACCGGCGCAGGTCTCCGGCGGCCCGGGCACCGGCAAGACCGTCGTCGCCCTGCACCGCGTGAAGCACCTGCTGGAGAAGAACGACGACACCCGCATCCTCCTGACGACGTTCACCAACGCGCTGGCCGACTCGCTCCGGGAGAACCTCGCCCTGCTCGTCGACGACCCGGCGCTGCTCGGACGCGTCGACATCACCACCGTGAACGCCGTCGCCCACCAGGTCGTCGCGGAGCACGGCACCGTACCCTTCCTGGTGCCCGACGCCGACGCGGATGCCCGCCAACGCTGGCAGCGGATCGTACGGCGCCTCGACCTGCCGTGGAACGAGCACTTCCTGGCGCTGGAGTACCGGCACGTCGTCCTAGCCCAGGGCATCGGCTCGATCGAGGAGTACCTCCGCGCGTCCCGGGCCGGCCGCGGCGCCTCGCTCCAGGCCGCGCAGCGCGAACAGGTCTGGCGGGCCATCGAGGAGTTCACCCACCGGCTCGGCGCCGAGGGGAAGCGGACGTACCTCCAGCTGTGCGCCGACGCCGCCGACCTGCTGAAGACCGCCGGCCCGCGCTACGACCACGTCGTCGTCGACGAGGCCCAGGACCTCCACCCGGCGCAGTGGCGGGTGCTGCGCGGCGTCGTCGCCGAGGGACCGGACGACCTGTTCATCGCCGGCGACCCGCACCAGCGGATCTACGACACCCGCGTGTCTCTGCGCTCGCTCGGCATCAGCGTCGTCGGCCGATCGAGCCGACTGAAGATCAACTACCGGAGCACTCAGGAGATCCTCGCCTGGTCGTCCGGCATCATGACCGGCGAGCAGGTCGACGACCTGGACGGCGGCTCCGACACCCTCGCCGGATACCGCTCCGCGCTACACGGTGGCCGCCCGACCGTGACCCCGGCTACGAACCAGGCGGCCGAGCTCGACGCGTTGGTCACCAAGGTCCGCTCCTGGGTGGACGACGGCGTCGCACCGTCCGAGATCGCCATCGCGACGCGCTTCCACCAGTTCGGGGCACGCGCCAAGGACCGGCTGGCCGCCGCCGGCATCCCCGTGGTCGCCCTCAAGGACGGCCCGGACCCCTCCAAGGAGGGCGTGCGCATCGCGACCATGCACGCGATGAAGGGCCTGGAGTTCCGCTGCGTCGCGGCCATCGGCGTCAACGACCGCGCCTTCCCGTTCGAACCCGCCGTCACCCCGGCCGACGTCGACCGGATGCAGCACGAGGTCGACATGCTCGCCGAACGCTCACTCCTCTTCGTCGCCTGCACCCGCGCCCGAGACGACCTGTACGTCTCCTGGCACGTCAAGCCGAGCACCTTCATCCCGGTCGCCACACGGCCCCACTGACCCCGCCGTTCGACCCGCACCACAGCTCGTAGCAACCCACGTTCCCGAAAGGATGAGTGACTTTGGGCTTCCAGACTCCTCTCCACTCGCTGGCCAAATACCTGGAGTGGACTACGAGCGGCTCCCTCCAACTCCCCGACTTCCAGCGCGGTTACAAGTGGGACGACGAGCGCATCCGCCAGCTTCTTGTCACGATTCTTCGCGGGCATCCGCTCGGTGTCGTCATGATGCTGGAGACGGGCAACGACCAGATCCGCTTCAAGCCACGCGCCATCGAAGGCGTCGCCCTCCCCGGCAGCACGGAACCCAACCTGCTGCTTCTCGACGGCCAGCAACGGCTCACGTCCCTCACGCAGGCGTTGACGGGTGACGGCGTCGTCCACACCAAGGACAGCCGCGGCAAGCTCATGGACCGCCGCTACTACATCCACATGAAGACCGCGCTGCTCGGCGAGGACCGGATGGACGAGGCGGTCATCGCCATGCCCGGCGACGGTGTCCTGCGGCGCAACTTCGGCAAGGACATCGTGCGCGATCTGTCCACCCCTGAGCGAGAGCGCGCCGAGGGTTACTTCCCCGCGCGCCTTCTCTTCGCCGGAGCGGAGACCGTCAACTGGCTCTTCGCCTGCGAGGACAAGGAGCAGGCCAGTACGTTCCACGCCAAGGTCATCGAGCCCTGCCTGAAGTACACCATCCCCGCCATCGAACTCGACAAGACGACCACCAAGGCGGCCGTCGCCACCGTCTTCGAGAAGGTGAATACGGGCGGCCTGCCCCTCAACGTGTTCGAACTCCTCACCGCGACCTTCGCCGGCGACAAGAAGTACTACGACACCCACGGCACCGACTTCCGGCTCAACGACGACTGGCAGGCCACGCAGCAGGCCTTCGCCCCGTATCCCGTCCTGTCCTCGGTGGAGAACACCGACTTCCTCCAGGCCGTGAGCCTCCTCGCGACCCTCAAGCGCGCCAAGGCGGACACCTCCGACCGGCCGCGCGCCGTCTCCGCCCGGAAGGAGGACCTGCTCAAGCTGAGCCTGGACGACTACCTGGAATGGGTTCAGCCCGTCCGCGACGCCTTCATCTGGACCGCGACCTTCCTCGCCGACCACCACATCTTCGAGACCAAGTTCATCCCGTACCCGAAGCAGCTCGTCCCGCTCGCGGCGATCAAGGTCGTCCTCGGCAACGACGCCGACCTGCACGGCGTACGCGCCAAGCTGGCCCAGTGGTTCTGGTGCGGAATCCTCGGCGAGCTGTACGGCTCGACGATCGAGACGCGCTTCGTGCGGGACATCGAATCCGTGCCCGGCTGGGCGCGCGGCACCGAGACGGCCGTGCCCCGGACCGTCGCCGACTGCACCTTCGCCGCCTCCCGCCTGCTGTCCCTGCGGACCAGGAACGCGGCCGCGTACAAGGGCATCTACGCGCTGATCCTCTCCCAGGGCGCCAAGGACTGGATGTACGACAAGGCACTCGACAAGGTTCAGTACGTAGATCTCAAGGTGGACATCCACCACATCTTCCCGTCGAAGTGGTGCATCGACCACGGCATCGACCCGGAGCTGCGGGAGAGCATCGTCAACAAGACCCCGCTCTCGGCGGAGACCAACCGCGCCATCGGTGGCGTCGCGCCGTCCGCGTACCTGTCGAAGATCGAGAAGCGGGCCGGCATTGTGTCGGAGCAACTGGATGCCGTCGTCGCCACGCACCTGGCGGATGCCGCAGAGCTCCGGGCGGATGATTTCAGCGCTTTCTTCGACAAGCGCCTGGCGAGGATCATCTCCCTCATCGAGCAGGCCACGGGCAAGCCGGTTCAGAACGACCTGATCGATGCCGAGCGGGAGGAGGGCCCGGAGATGTTCGATCCGGAGGACGAAGCCGTGAGGCCCGATCTGGACGAGCTGGAGGTCTGACAGCGGGGCAAGGCAGGGGACGGCCGGTCGCGGCGGACCACGGATTCGCGTCGAATCCGACGACCTGCCGTGGTCAGCCGTCGCCGCCGGTCATCCACTGGGCGTGGCGCTCCTTCGCCGTACGCGCCAGCGCGACGATGAGCTCATGGCGGGTCCGTCCGTGGGTCTTCACCCGGTGACAGTTGGGGCAAAGCGCGATCATCTGCTCCGGGTCGTCGCGGCCCCCGTCGGCGAGGCCCACGACGTGGTCGACCTCGAGGAGCGGTCGGCCGTGGTCGTTGAGGTCCGGGGCCGGCCTGGCGCATCGGGGGTTCTCGCAGCGGCCTTCGCTGCGCAGGAGCACGGCTCGGCGGGCGGTCGCGAGCCGGATCGGATCGTGGGAGACACAGGTGCGTCGGCGGCCGTACGTCCCGGCCGCTCGGCGGGCGGCCAGCGTGCACAGGCGGGAGTAGGCGGCCGCACGATCTCCGTCGGGGACCTCTTCAGCGGGGCCGCCGGACGCGGTCGCGTCTGCGGCGATGTCCTCGTCGTAAAGGCCGACCGCTCTGAGCAGGTCGGCCTCATCGAAGTCGTCGAAGAAGCGTGCCGCCACGGCCTCGATGAGTTCGATCCGCGCCGGGCCCGATCGGCGTGCGAGCGTGTAGACCGGTTCCGGCAGACCACCCCGCAACGAATGGTCGGCGAACCAGGCCCTCAGCTCGGCATCACCGTGGGCACGTGGCACGTCACCGCTGTGACCGGGCAAGTCCCACAGTCCGGCGTGGAAGAGCGCGGCGATCGGGTAGTCCGGGCGGCCCTTCCGGCCTTCGCCATCACGTCGGTAGGTCTCCAATAGGGGCTTCAATTCCGCGACCGTCTCGGGCCAGCTCAGCAGGCGAGGCTTGCCTGCACGGGCGCAGCCGATCGCCCACAGCAGGGCGACGGCCTGCTTGAGCATCGGCTTGCCGTCGGTGAATGCCCGCTTGAGGCCGCCGATCGTCGACGCGACCTCGGCAGCAATCTGCCGGTCCGGCCGATCGCCGTACTTCTTAGGGACGGCCCTTCGCCCAGAACGGTCGAACTCTGCCTTCACTGACAGAACGGCATCGGTCGTGACATCCCCTATCGCCATGGCTGAACAATACGTCAGAAATAGGACAGAAAGCTGGAGTCGCGCCATCAACAGGGCCCTGCGGCTGGGTGACGTGTGCGCCCGGCACGTTCTCTCGTCGCACGTGCGAATCGCCGGTTACCGAGACTTTCCGGTGTCTTCGACGGTGGGTGGGCCGGTGCTTGAGGTGAGCTGCCGTTTACCCGGAGCAGCAGTTCGGCGCAGCGACCTGCCTTCGACTTCTCATGATGTTGGCCAGATGCGGAAGCTGACAGATCACGTTGGGTCGGTTACGAATGAAGCAACACAGATCTCCGCTGCGGTGGCTACTCCTGGTCGAGCAAATGCTGTCCGAAGGAGCTCCTTATGGTGGACCAGCCGTCGTTGTTCGCGCCGGATCCGGGTGCGCAGCCGGCCAAGCCGCCTGGTGACCAGGTGCAACGAATGAGAGTCCTGATCACGGTGAAGGCTGCGCCGAACCCGTCCTCGAACTACGGGGAGACGGTGTGCGTCGCAGCTCTCCGGCTGGACTTCGAAAGCCCTGGATGGGTGAGGCTGTATCCGATCAACTTCCGTGAGCTCGATAAGCCGGATCAGTTTCACAAGTACGACATCGTGTCCTTGGACGCGAGGCCCAACCATCGCGATCCACGGCGAGAGAGTTGGCGACCGCTGGTGACCACCTTGAAGAAGGAAGGGCACCTGAGGGAGTGGAAGCACCGCCTCGCGTTCATAACCGATCACATCGATGAATCCATGTGCGGGATGCTGGCGGCGGTCCGGACCGGCCCGCCTGCCAGGTCCCTCGGCGTGGTCCGGCCCCGAGACGTCGGTGACCTGCACATCCAATCGCACCCAGGATGGACGCCGGAGGAACGGACGAAGATCGATCGGTACGTCAGCCAGGAAGTGCTCGGAAGCGCAGGTCCCCGAACGGCGTTGGAGGCGCCGAGGTTCAAAGCGTGGTACCGCTACCGATGCCAGGCGGCCGGCTGCAAAGGCCACCGCCAAGGACTGCTCGATTGGGAATGGGTCGCGCACCAGCGTCGCCTGACCGATCGCGACGACGCCGAAGCGAAGAGGCTGCTGCGTCGGCGATGGCTGGAGGAAATGTGCGCCCCCGATCGCGACGTGATGTTCTTCGTCGGCAACCAGGCCAAGAACCAGCACGTGTTCAGCGTGCTGGGCGTGGCGTACCCACGACGTCAGTGAGCGGGAACCAACTCCGCGAGACGGGTACGCAGCCGATCGAGGACCACATAGCGGTGGCATCGGCGCTCGTCGGCCTCGAAGCAGACGACGGCCGCAAGACCCGTCGCTGCGGACTTCGCGATCTCGTCGAGTTGGGCGAGGCAAATCGGTGCGGAGATCTGATCAGCGAAAATCGCGCGGGCTGCTGAAAGCTCAGATGCCGACCCGCCGAACCCTGGCCGATTCCATTTGGGGTTGCCCAGCTCTCGCGCGTGCAGGTAGCCGACGCCATGCTCGGCGAGTGCCGCCGCGAACGCTCGCTTGCTGAACCCCCTTTTCCGGGAAATCGGGTTAAGGCGTACATCCACCACCGTCGACACCCCGTTGGCCAGCACCTTCTCGATGAAGGTGTTCAGATCCTGCCCCTCGTAGCCCATGCCGATGACACCGGTGCGTTGCTCCCCTGGGGCCATGATCGCCAGCCTCCCACTGTGTCTCACGTTGGTCCAGCGCCCGGTAATGATGCACTATCTATAACACGCGTGCAGCACAGATCGTCTGGTCCTCGAAAACCCATCAGAACTCAGAGAGCTGGGCTGCGAGACCGTGGAGGCCGGCGTTTGCGGCCATGTGGCGAAGACCCGGTAGGTCGATCGGCCCGAGCTGCAGCTGGCGCGTGAGCCGGGACAGCAATGCCTCGACGTCGGACGCGCCGACACGCGACCGCTGGGAGACGAAGGCGTCCATGCGTTTCAGCAGCACGTCGGTCCTCAGCTTCTCGTCGGGGCACCAGACGTGGATCAGGTCGCTGCCGAGCACGATGAAGGAGCCCACCTTGAACACCGACAGGCCGTTCTCCCCGCCTGCCCGGCCGAACGCCGTGGCGGGAAGGACGAGCTGCCACGTGCCATCGGCGCGGCGCTTCGGCTCGAACTCGCCCAGGCCCCTCTTCGCCAGCCACTTCCGGGCGTAGGCGAGGTCCAGGCCGCCTTCGCTCGCGTTCTCCCCCAGCTCCAGCAGCGACGCCACCTCGGGGGTGCTCCCGTACAGGGCGGTGATCTCGGCGTCGTCCTCCTCGCCGATCTGTGTGTAGGCGACGTAGCGGTCACGTTCCGGTCCGAGCGTGCGGACGATGTACGCCGGCAGGAGTACCTGCTCGACGTGCAGCATCCGCAGATCGTCGACGCGGCCGGGGAGGTTGTAGTGGTCGCGTTTCGGATCGCGCGCGAGGTCGGTGAGTGCCTTCGGCGTGAAGGACTCGAAGCTCAAGACCGGGGCGAACCGGTCATGGTGGTCGGCGAGGGACAGGAACGTGACGCGGCCCGAGCCGTAATACTGGCGGCTGAGCGGCCGGGAGCCGAAGCCGTCGAAGTACAGGGCGCGCCGGTCCCGTTCCACCCTCTCGTACCGCTTGTCGTCGCGGACCGACCGGTACCCGAGCTCGGTCAGCGACAGGACACCGCCTGCCTCCTGCACGTGACCGATCGCGGTGAGGAAGCGGATCGCCCGGTCCACGAGGTTCGGGTCGAGGAAGAGGAAGTCGGCCAGCTCTGCGACGGACCGCAGGCGGCCCTGGGCGATGCCGTGTTCGAGGAAGCGGTCGATCAGCGCGTACGGGCGGCCCTCGGTGACCGTCGCCTCGACCTCGACGCGGTGCACCGGGAGCAGCAGTCGCACGATGCGGGTCGGCGTCCTGCCTAGAACGTACGCGACGTGCTCCAGGGCGCGGTCTTCTCCGTACCGGATCAGGCGGTCGTTCACGCGTCTCCCAGGAGGGATCGGATCTCGGCGTACGGGCGGATCTCGCCATGGGCGCGAAGGTAGTCGTGCAGGGAGCGGGCGAGTGCGCGGAAGCCCGGGTCGCGGGCGCCGGTCAGCGTCCGCAGGTCGCCGACCAGGACCAGTTGCTGCTTGGCCCGGGTGAAGGCGACGTTCGCGCGGCGGAGTTCGGCCAGGAAGCCGACGTTCCCGCGCTCGTTGCTGCGGGTGAAGCCGTGCAGGATGACGTCGCGTTCGCCGCCCTGGAAGGCGTCGACCGTGCCGACGTTGAGGAGAGTGTCCGCCTCACGCCCGGTGAGCCGGTCGATGCGCGCCCTGACGTCCTTCACCTGCGCCTTGTACGGCAGGATGACCGCCCACTCGACCTTCAGCCGGTGGTAGAAGGCGGCGAGCAGGGCGATGAGCTCGGCTTCGGCCGGGTTCGTGTAGCCGGACAGGTTCACGTGGTCGAGGCCGGTGCGCTGTTCCCGCCGTTGCGCCGTGGGCAGGGCCGACGTGTCGATGAAGGCCATCGGGCTGCCGAACAGCGGGTCCCGGTGCTCACGCCGGACGTCCGTGCGCAACCGGCCGCCGTAGAACTCCGCCGAGATGAAGTCGCCGATCGTGGCGGGCATCCGCCGCTGCCGGGACAGCAGCACCCGGTGGCTGTCGGGAAAACCGTCCCACAGCAGCTCCAGGACGCTCTTGGCGAGCAGGTCACGGACGCGCGGATCGTCGTCCGCCGCGCCCCACTCCTCGAGCTCGGTGTCCAGGAACGGCGGGAGCTGCTTGTGGTCGCCGACCAGCACCGCCCGCCGGGCGCGGACCAGCGGGACGAGCGCGGTGTTCGTGCCGATCTGGCCGGCCTCGTCGACGATGGCGACGTCGAAGTCCACGTCCGCCAACTCGGGCCGGGACGCCGCGCCGATGCAGGTCGCGGCGACCACCTCGGCGTACCTGATCAGCTCGGGATACAGGTCATCGGTCTCGGTGGAGATCTTCTCGTGCCACTCGGCGAGGAGCCTGCCGCGCGCCGACAGGACGGGCAGCCATTCGGCCGCCCACTCCCGCAGTTCACCGGGGTCCTCCGGAGGAGACGCCGCGCCCGGGACCGCGCGTACGGACTCGTGGACGAAGCGCGCGGCGGCGACCGACTCCTCCCGGCACCGGCCGTGCCGCTGGATGCTCTCTTCGTGTGTCGCGCGCGCCTTCCGTACGGCCGGGTCGTCGCGGGTGACGGCTTCGAGTTCCCGCTCCGCGCCGGCCAGCTCGGCGCGCGTACGGGCGGCGGCCTCCGCCACCTCGCGCTCCCGTTGCCGGCCGGCGGTCATCCGCCGCTCGTGCCGTCGCCGCAGAACGTCGAAGAACCGGCCGATCACGGGCAGCGTGACGCGTGCCGCCGCGCGGTCTCGCCGGGTGGACCATCGTTCGATCTGCTCCCGGGCGCGGGCGATCTCGCGCTCGCAGCCGGTGAGTTCGGCCGCGAGGCCGTCGACGCGGTCCCGCAGCGCGCCACCGGCGGCCTGCCGGGCGGCGCGCAGGTCCGCCTCGGCGCGCCGCACCTCCTCGGCGGCGGCCGCCTGCCGTACGAGGCTCGCGTCGAGCTCCGCCGCCCAGCGTTCGGCGTGCGGGAGGTCCGTGTAGGCGGCGAGGGCGGGTGAGGTGTTCACAAGCACCCGTTGCACCAGGTCGGACGCCTGACGTTCCAGCAGGTAGGCCTGGCCATCGCTGGTCACGCTCCCCTCGGCGCCGACGCGCACCGCCACGAGGTGCCGCGGCAACCGGGGCAGCACGTTGTCGACAGCGCGGTGGCTGTTCGAGGTGACCAGGACCCGTTCGCCCCGCTCGGCGCAGGCGTCGGCGATCTGGCTGATCGTGCGGGTCTTGCCGGTACCGGGCGGGCCGAGGACCAGCAGGACGTCCGGGACGTGCAGCGCCTTGCGGAACGCGGTGGTCTGGTCCTCGTCCAGGGCCTCGGAGGGCCGGTCGTCGGTGGCGGGGATCGGCCCTACCTCATGGTCGACGAGGGCGGGCAGCAGGCCCGGGTTGCGCGCCTGACCGTCACGGAGCACCGCGATCGCCTCGCGCTGTTTGTCGTAGACGGTGCTGTTCGGCGTCTCCTCCAGCTCGCCCTGGCCCTGGACCCGATCCCAGCCGACCGCCTGGTGGAAGCGGACGGCGGCGCGTGCACCGGTGACACGCGTGACCTGGCCGCGCAGCTCCGGTTCGCCGTGGACCTGCACGAACGTCCGCTCCTCCGGCACCTGCCCACCGACGAGGTCGAAGTCGTAGAAGGCGTTCGTGCCGTAGCGCCGGTCACCGGTCGGCGCGACCGCCCGGTACGGGTACATCCGCGGCGCCGTCTCGGTCCGTATCCGCTGCTCCGCGTCGACCAGCGCACTCAGCGTCGCGAGGTAGGCGGACCGCTCGTCATCCAACCGGGGCGCGCCCTGCCGGGCGGCCTGCTCGGCCAGCAGGTCCTGCCACGCGCGGTCGATGGCCGGCCAGTGCGCGCTCATCCCCTCAGGCACCCGGCGGAACTCGTACGCGAGCCGCCAGCCGCGTGGGCGCAGTATCAGATGGCCGTTCACGAGGTTCCTGTGGTCGGTCTTCCACAACGGGCGGACCGACGCGACGAAGTAGGCGTCGCCGCGCTTCGAGACGTACATCAGGGCGACGTACGTCCGGCCGTAGACGAGCATGCCCCAGTCCTTGCCGGCGGCCCTCGGCTCGGCCAGCGTCACCGGGATGCCGCCCGGCCGGGCGTTCAGGTCCTTGATGAGAGCCTCGGCACCGGCGGGCAGCCAAGCACGGTCACGGTGCTCGCGGAGGGAGGTGTCCAGTTTCGGGCTCGGCACGAGGACGAGCGGGCCGGGGAGATCGACGTTCGGCATGCGTTCCTCAGAGCTGGTCGCGGGCCGCCCGGAGCGCGGCACCGAGCGAAGGGGCTGTGGGGCGTGCGTCGGGACCGGCGCTCAGCGCGGCGTCGATGGCCGCGCCTGCGGGCGCAGGAAGGCCGGGTGCCTGGCCGCCTACGGGCAGCGGGGTCCGCGGGTGGGGCGGATGTCCGGTCACCAGGTGATAGGCGAGCGCGGCGAGCTGGTAGACGTCGGTGTACGGGCCGGGCCGGGCGCTGCCGCGCCGCCGCTGCTCCGGAGCCAGGTAGTCGGAGGTGCTTTCGCCGGCTACGGGATCGTGACCCGCCAGGCCGAGATCGAGAAACGACAACCGGCCGTCGTCGTGGACGACGATCCGATCCGGCGTAACGAGGCGATGCGTCGCGCCTAACGCGTGCAGCCCTGCCAGCGTGTCACACAGCCCTGCCAGGCCGCCGAGGAGGGAGAACAGCCCCGGCGGGTCGGACGGCGAAAGCGGCTTCGCGGTGCCGTTCCGCCGGGACACCGGCCAGACCACGGCGATGGTGGCCGTGTGCCCGTCCGCCACGTACTGGCTGAGACGTGGTTCGCGGAGCCGGGACAGGAGCCTCCGCTCCCGGTCCAGCGCCCGGAGCGCACGGCGCCCCTCCGGCAGATCCGGATTCGCCCGGACCTGCCGCAACCAGACGTAACGGTCCGGGCCGCCGTGTGGGATGGTCCGCAGTGCCTGGGCTTGGCGGAAGACCGCGCCGTCCTGGTGCGGGCGCTCGTCGAGCAGGACATCGCGTAGCAGATAGACACGGTCACCGACGGTGTGCTCGATCCCGCCCTCCCACGCGGTGCCGGCGCGCGTGCTCGTTCCTGCAGCCGACGGCACGACCACCGGAGTGAAGACCGGGTGAGTCGGCGGGCTGGCCGGGTCACCGGCGTCACGCATGAGGAAACGAAGCAGCTCGAGGATCTCCTGAAGCTGCTTCTGCACCTGCCGGTCGTGGTGGCGCTGCGCGGCGTCCCGGCGCCGGTCCTGCTGCTGCCGTTCGGCGTCGCGTTCCCGGATTTGCGCATGCAGCTCTTCGAAACAGGCCAGCAGATGAACCCGCAGGTCATCGGTCGCCGCCTCAAGGCCGCCGATCTCGCGAATCAGGGAGATGAGCGAGTCGTTCAGCTCGTTCGCACGGGCGTCACCCTTGTCGAGGGCGGCCTGTAGTTCGTCGGTCAGCAGCCGCTTGGCCTCGCCGATATCGGACGATCCGCCGCCGCGCACGCGCGCTGCGACATTGGTGATGAGGTTCGTCAGGTAGCCGCTGCCGACGTTCCCCGCGACACTGGCGATCGCCTCGGTCACCGAGGCGCCACTCAGCCCTGCCTCCAGGACGGGACTGAGCGCGGACGACGCCAGGAGAACGAGGATCCCGGACGCGGGCAGCCGTCGTAACAGGCTGGGCTCCTCCCGGACGGTGCGTGTCACCTCATCCCACGCGGCACGCCGCATTCGACCCCCACCCACATCACCGACCGCCGTTCCCCAGCAGAATAAATGATCGATTGCCGCCCTGATCGTCCCTCAGCCGACTTCCGCCAGGTCACCCGCCGTAAGCCTCGGCCAGCGGCGGATCAGGCGCGTGCCGGCGGCAAATCGGGGATTGCATACGTTCTCGCAACACCACGTCGCCTTGACTGGGCGGTATGGCTCGAACCCCCGAGGATGCCGCAGTGACCGGCGGTGAGCGCGAACAGACGATGGCGCAGGTGGATACGGCGCAGACCGGACAGGGCGGCGCCGCCCTGTCCGATACCGACTCTGGTGCTGGGTATGCGGGCATCCGCCGGGTGATCCGCATCGGCTGTCGGCCAGGGCCTTGGAAGCGTGGACTGGTTCTCGCGGCGCTGGCGTTGCTGCTGGGCCTGGTCATGCTGCTGCACGCGCTGGTCCCGAACGGGATCGGGAATCTCGGCAGCCTGGTGGAGACCTTCCTGCCGTGGTTCGGTGTGTTCATTCCGGTGCTGCTGGCCGGGGCGCTGTGGCGCCGCTCCGCCTCCGCGGTGGCCGCGCTCCTGCTGCCGGTCACGGTGTGGCTGAGCCTCTTCGGCGGGCTGCTCGTTGACAAGTCCCACCCGGGCGGCGACCTAACGGTGGTCAGCCACAACGTCAGCGCCGACAACGCCGACCCGGCCGGGACCGCCCGCGCCCTGATCGCCTCTGGGGCGGACGTGGTGGCGCTGGAGGAGCTGGCGCAGAACGACGCGCGGCTGCTGGTCGACGCCACCGAGCTGCGCGCCCGGCAGGCCACGGTCACGTACGAGAAGGTGCTGGGGGAGGCGTACCCGTACCACTCGGTCCAGGGCAACGTCGGGCTGTGGAGCAGGCTGCCGCTGTCGGACATCCGGCCGCTCGACATCGGTGGCGACCCGGCGATGAACAAGACCCGGGCGCTGCGCACCACCGTGGCCACGGACCGCGGACCGCTGGCGGTGTACGTGGCCCATCTGGGGTCCGTACGCGTGATGCCCAGGAAGGGCTTCTGGACGAGCGAGCGGAACGTCGGCGCGCACGCGCTCGCCAAGGCCATCGTCGCCGAGCAGAACTCGCGGATCGTGCTGCTCGGTGACCTGAACGGCACCATGGACGACCGCGTGTTCGCCGGCCTCATCTCACGGCTGCGTTCGGCCCAGGACGTGGCCGGGGACGGCTTCGGGTTCACCTGGCCGGCGAAGTTTCCGATGGTGCGGGTCGACCAGATCCTCACCCGAGGCGTGCGGCCGGTGCGTTCGTGGGTGCTTCCGGCCACCGGCAGCGACCACCTCCCGGTGGCGGCCCGAATCGGCTGGTGACCCCGCCAGGAAGCGCCGGTTCCGGTCCGGGCTCCGCGGATCCGCGCTTCGTGGCGGGTGGTCGCGGAACCGGACGAGACCGTGACGATAAGTGTTCCGTAGGATGCCTTGACCCCCGCTAGACCGAACCGCGAGCCTGTAGCGCGCCGGTCCGATCACGGGTATACCGCGCTGTCTATAAGGGAGAACAGGTGCTCAAGGGGTTCAAGGACTTCATCTCTCGCGGCAACGTCATCGAACTGGCCGTCGCCGTCGTGATCGGCACGGCGTTCACGGCGATCGTCACCGCGGTCACCAAGGGCGTCATCCAGCCGATCATCAACGCCCTCGGCGGCGCCAACGCGGCGCAGGGGCTGGGCTTCCGGGTCTGGCCGCACAACCCGTCGACGTTCGTCGACCTCGGTGCGGTGATCAACGCCGCGATCAACTTCCTGCTCGTGGCCGCGGTGCTGTACTTCCTGTTCATCCTGCCGATGAACGAGCTGCGGGAGCGCCGTAAGCGCGGCGAGGAGCCCGGCCCGGCGGAGCCCGCCGACGTCGAGCTGCTCCGGGAGATCCGGGACCTGCTCCGGGAACGCCTCGACGCCACGGACCAGGGGAACTCCTCCACCGATCCGCGGAGCACCGTGCCCCCGCGCTGACCCCGTCAGGGCCGGGCGTCCGGCACCGCCGGCGCGAGGGCGTGGCGTTGCCGTAGTTCGTCGAGTCGCCGGTGGGTCAGGGCCGGGGCCGTTGTGCACAGGCGTGCCAGGGTCGCCAGTTCTTCCACATCCTGTGGATGAGCGCTCGGCGAAAGGCCGTCCCCGGCCCAAGTGGTGAGCAGTTCGACGGCGGTGACGTGGAGGTAGGCGCGTGCCGCGATCGACTCCCAGCGCGTGCGGGAATCCTGGGCGTCGTCCGGCCACTGCCGGGGAGCGGCCAGGCGAAGGCGTGCCGCCCGCCAGCCCCGCTCGTCGGCACGGCGGATCTCCCGCTCGGCGTCGTCCAGCTCCCGCAGCAGCGCGTCCCGCCCGTCGCCGGGGTCCGAGGATCCGCTCGTGAGGCAGGCGGCCGACCGCGCGGCGTCGATGCGCTCGGCCAGGTCCTCATCGGCCACGGCCATCGCCAGGGACGGCAGATCGGAGACCGAACGCGCGTCGTACGTCCACAGCAGGCGCCGCGTCGTACGGATCAGCTCCCGTGCGACGCCGCCGCTCAGGATGTGGCACAGCAGCGCGTACGGGGTGGGCAGCCCGATGACGCGGCGCTGCAGCAGGTCCCTGCTCTCCCGCCACGTGAGGAAGTTCATCCGTACGAGTTCGTCGAACGCGCTTTCCAGGGAGTCGACCGCGGGCGTGGCGCGGCCGGCGAAGCCGGTGGCCAGGTCGTCGGCGACCGAGACGAGGAAGAAGCAGTTCGGCACGCCGAAGACGGCCTTGAGCTCCTGCAGGAACTCGGGCGCCTTGCTTCCGATGCGGTCGACCTCGTCGATGGCGATGATCAGGCGACGGCCGTGTCCGCGCAGGTGGGCGGCCAGCTCGGCGAGGAACCCGCGGAACTCCCCGACGAGCTCCGGATAGGTCGGCGTCTGCGTGGTGACGGTGAGGGTCCTGGTCAGCTGGGTGGTCGCCCCCAGCGGGAGCGCGGCCGTTCCCGTGTTGCCGCGGGCGATGCTGCGTACGGTGTGCAGCCGGATCAGGTGCTCGACGGCGCGGTCGCCGAGAGCGGCGTCCGGGGGAACGCGCCGGCGGCGGACTCCGGTCGTCAGCCACCAGACGAGGGAACCGGCGAGGAGGCCGGCGCCGATCCACGGGGCGTGGTGGCGGGCCGTCCGGACGCCCTCGTCCCACCAGCGCCAGAGCAGCAGGGCCGCTCCGCAGACGGGCGGCAGCAGCGGCGGGATCCGGGCGAGGGCCTGGCCGCGCCGTCGGCCCGGGACCGGTACGGCCGGGGGCGGCGCCTCCCGGCCCTGGTCGGCGAGGACGGCCCGGCACACGACGGCGAACAGCGTCAGGAGGAACTCTCGCGGCACGTAACCGACCGGGGCCGCGACCGACACCGCGAGGTCCGGTGGCTCACCGGGGCGGGTGTACCGTCCGGCGCACACCGCCCGCAGCAGGGTGCTCTTGCCGACGCCGTGCGGGCCGGCCACCGCGATCGTGGCCCTCGACATCTCCTCGATCAGGCGCCGTACGCGGGGCGCGGCCGTGGTGTCGATCGTGCGCGCGGGGTCGGGGGTGCTGCCGAGGCCCCGCCGGTCCCGGACCACGAGCGTCGTGGACGAGCCGCCGTCGAGCGTCTCGTTGACCGCGAGCCGGAGCAGCGGGACGATCGCCCGTTCCCGCAGCGCCGAACGCCACTCTGACTCGGCCGCGGCCCGCTCGTCCATCGTCGCCCGCAGCTGCCGCCGCAGCGCCTTCTCCTTCGCGATCAGCTGCCGCTTCACCTCGGTCAGCTCGTTCGCGCGGATCATCTCGTCCAGGGTGGGATGTTCGCGGGTGCCGACGAATCCGGTGAGCTGTGAGGCCGCGAGTGAGAGGACGGCCACGACCACGATCATGTAGAGGAGCCTGGTCACCTGGCCCGCCCAGATGACCGTCACCGGAATACCGAGGACGGCCACGGCCGCGGTGACCCCGACGACCCAGTCGGGAATGCGCCGGCGGTACCGGGACAGTTCGGCGTGCAGTTCGGAGATGCGGTCGGAGAGCCGCTGGAGCCGCGCGTACTCGTCCGCCACGGTGGCGAACGCCTCGCGCACCGCGTTCGGCTCGATCGCCGCCGCGCGGAGCGTCCCCTCGTCGATCAGTCCCTCGTCGAGCCACGGCCGGATCTCGGCCGACCGCAGTGCGGTGGCCAGCTCCTCCTCGTAGATCCTCTGCTCGTGGGCGGCGGGCTTCGCCGGATCGTTCAGGGCGGCAACGGTCACGAGTCCTCCCGCGCACGGGCAAGCGTGATCGCCAGCACCCTATGCCGCCGCAGTCGGGGTCGCCAGCGCTCGCATCGCGGCGCAGCCCTGTGAGTCCTCCGAGCCCGCCGCCCGAGCGGGGCGGCCGGCGGTGGCCCGGCCCGCGTCCGCGCTTGCTAACCTCGGGATCGGCCGCCTCGTGACCTGCCCGGGGCCGGCCCCGGACGAGCACGTCGTACCCGGTCAGGACAAGACGACGTAGGCACAAGCCCGTCTTCTCCGCGGAGGTACGTCGTCGTGGCGTGGATCGTCCTCATCGTCTCGGGTCTCATGGAGACCGTCTGGGCCGCCGCCCTGTCGTCCTCGCACGGCCTCACCCGCCTGCGGCCGAGCGCCCTGTTCTTCGCCGCGCTGATCGCCAGCATGGCCGGCCTGTCGTACGCGCTGCGCGGCATCCCGATCGGCACCGGGTACGCGGTGTGGGTGGGGATCGGGGCCGTCGGCACGGCCGTGTACGGGATGGCCGTCCTCGGGGAGCCGGCCACCGCCGCCCGCCTGGTCTGCCTGGCACTGATCATCGGCGGGGTCGTGGGGCTGAAGTTCCTGCACTGACGCCACGTCCGGGTCCGATCGATGCCCAGGGCCTCAAAGAACTACTGATTCGCCTGAATTAGCATTTCTCGTAAGTGCAGTCTGTCGGGGGACGGGCGGGACGTCCGTGAGCACTTCGGAGATCGACTATGGGGCGCTGTTCGCGGCGGCTCCGACCCCGTACGCGGTGCTGGACCCCGACCTCGTGATCACGGAGGTCAATCACGCGTACCTCACGGTGACGGGCAGGACCCGTGAGGAGCTGATCGGAAGCGGCGTGTTCGACGTCTTCCCGGCCAACCCCGCGGACTCCTACGGCGCCGGGCGGCGCAGGCTGGAGGACTCACTGCGCTGGGCGGCGCTGTCACGGCAGCCCGACACGATCGCGCCCGTCCGCTATGACGTTCGAGCAGCCGGGCGGTCAGAGGCGTTCGAAGAACGCTGGTGGTCGCTGACCGTCACGCCCGTGACCGGCCGGGACGGCGCGCTCGCGTGGCTGCTGGTACGGCTCGCGGACGTCACCGCGTTCGTCGGCTTCAGCGGCTACGGCGACCGGCCGCCGAACGAGAGCCTGACCGGGCGGGAGCAGGCGATGGCGGCCGAGCTGTTCTACCGCGCGCGGGAGCTGCAGCGGCTGAACGACGAGCTCCGCCTCTCCTACGCCCGGGAACGTGAGGTCGCCCTCGCGATCCAGGCCCGCATGCTGCAGGCGCCGGACCTGGCCCGGCACCCGGAGATCGCGGTGCGGTACGAGCCGGCGACCGAGTCGCTGCACGTCTGCGGCGACTGGTACGACGTGGCGGACCTGAGCGACGGGGTCTTCTCCATGGCCGTCGGTGACGTCGTCGGCCACGGGCTCGAGGCCGCCGCCGTCATGGGGACACTGCGGTTCGTCCTCAGCGGCGCCGTCCGGAACACCCACAGCCCCGCGCAGGCACTGCAGTCACTGGACCAGTACGCCGGATCCGTCGACGGGGCGCTGGCCGCGACCGCCGTCAAGGCGGTGATCCACCCCCGCAGCCACCTCATCGCCTACAGCAGCGCCGGTCATCCACCGCCCGTGCTCGCGCACGCCGACGGTGGCCACGAACTGCTCGACAAGGCGACCGACCCGCCGCTGGGCGTCCGCCCCGAACCCGTTCCCCGGCCCCAGGCCACCCTGCACTACCGCTCGGGGGACACCCTCGTGTTCTACACCGACGGGCTCATCGAACGCCGCGGTGAGGACATCGACGCCGGCCTGGCCCGGCTCACCGGCGCTGTCTCCGAGTACCGCGCGCTGCCGCCGCAGGCCCTGGCCGACGCCATCCTGGCCCGGCTCCGCCGCGGCGCCTCCGACGACGTCGCCCTCGTGGTCGTCCGCCTCTGACCGGCGAACGTTCGCCGCGGTGACGCCCCGGCACGGCGCATGCCGGACGACGGCGTGCCACGGCCGCGCGTGCGAATCACGGTTCCGGCCACCCGAGTCCGCCTACCCACTGTGACGGGCCGTGCGGTTCGTGTGAGCTGAGAAGCACTCCGGCGGTACGCCGCCGATCCTCCACCCCCACGAGGTGACCATGCTTCTCACGCGACCGGACCCGGCCGCCGCCGCGCCCGCCATGTACTGGCGGGCGGTGTTCCCCGGCACCCCCGACCAGGCCCACGCCGTACGGGCGTTCGTCGCCACACTGCTGCCCGGCCGGCCGCGGCTCGACGAGATCATCCTGGCCGTCGGCGAACTCGTCGCCAACGCCTTAAGGCACACCCGCTCCGGGCAGGGCGGCTCGTTCACCGTCGACGTCTACCACGCGGCCGGCCGTACGGAGATCTCCGTGACCGACCAGGGCGGCCCGGCCGAACCCGCGGTCACCGACGCCGACGACCTCGCCGAAGGCGGGCGCGGCCTGCGCACGATCGCGTTCCTCGCCGACGGCTGGGGCTGGCACGGCGATGACCAGGGCCGTACGGTCACCGCCGTCTTCACCGCGGAACCGCCCGCGACGGCCGTCCGCCCCTGCCCGGAGCCGGTGTCCCCCGCGACGGCCGAGGGGAGGTGAAACCATGGAATACCAGCTCAGTGGCGTGTCGTGGCGCAAGGCGGCACGGTGCGGCGGCTACACGGGCGAGGACGGCGAGGCATGCGTGCTCGTCGCCGTCGTCGAGACGGACCGGCCGTGAGCGACGGGTGGCGGCCCCGGGTCCCGCCCCGGGCCGCGCCCACGAGAGGGGACGCCGTGCACTTCCACGCGTACGGCTACCGGGGGCCCGGCGAGGCCGTCCGGCCGTACGACGTCGCGCGGACGCCGGGCGGGGCCGGGTTCGAGACCTCACCCGTCCCGCCCGAGCGGACCTCCGCCTGGCTCGCCAAACCCGCCCGATTCATCAAGGGCACCTGGGACGACCCGGCCGACGCCGTCGCCTGGCTGGAACGGCGGCACGCCGAACTCGAGCCGTCGATCGCCCACCCCGAAATGCGACGTCACGCCCCGGCCGTACGGGCGATGGCCGCGATCGCCCTCGACACCCTCCGGCGCGGCAACGACGTGGTCTGGGCCTGGTGGCTCACCGGCGGCAACGTCGCGAACTACGCCGTCATCTGCTGCCCCAACCGCGACATCGAGGCGCGCTGTCCGCTCGGCCGGCGCTGAGCGGCCCGTCTCAGCGCGTGAGCAGGAACGTCGCGGCCACGGCGAGCGCGCCCACCGGCGCCCCCGCGATGACCTGGGCGGGAGTGTGGTGGGCGAGACGGACCCGCGACCAGCCGATCACCGCGACGACCGGCAGGCCGAGCAGGAACCACGGCCCCTGGACGATGGTCAGGACCGCCACCGTCCCGGCGGCGACACCGCTGTGGAAGCTGATCTTCCAGAAGCGCGTGATCGGGATCATCACCAGCAGGCCGGCCAGCATCGCCGCCTCGACGGCGATGACGTCGCGGGGCGCGCCCGCGGCGACCAGCCCGGCGATCCCCGCCGCGACCAGGATCAGGGCGATGAGCAGCGGTCCCTTACGGTGCTCGCGGCTGGTCAGGTGATGGTCGCCGATCCGCCGCCGGATGACGCCGGTGAGGATCACGGCCATCGGGGCCAGGCTCGCGCAGACCGCGCCGGCCAGCCCCTAGGCCAGGCCCGGCACGTGTGCCGAGTGCCAGCCGACCGCCAGGAACAACACGATGATCAGGACCCAGGGGGCGAAGACCTCGGTGACGGCCCGGGCGATCCACGTCCCCCGGCGTTCGGTGGAGGTCGCCGACGGGCCGGCGGTGGTCGTCACGGTCATGCGGACCATTCAACCGAGTTCGGCCGAGTCCGGTGGGAGAAAGAGCGGGATGCCCGCCATCGAAAAAGGAGGGATTCGCACTCCCCTCCATTTTCAATCTATAGCGCACCCCGGGGCTTGCGGCAAGACCCGGGTCGTACCGCAGAATCGGCGGCCGGGGCCGGAACCTGCGGATATGAATTCCGCGGGCCGAGCCTCCTCGAACGGGGGGTACTCATGATCGACGTGATCATCGTCGGCGGCGGGCCGACCGGACTGATGCTGGCCGGGGAGCTGCGCCTGCACGGGGTGCACGTGCTCGTGCTGGAGAAGGAGGCGGAGCCGACGCCGTACGTCCGCGCGCTCGGGCTGCACATGCGCAGCATCGAGGTGATGGACCAGCGAGGCCTGCTGGAGCGATTCCTCGCGCACGGTAAGCAATACCAGGTCGGCGGCTTCTTCGCCGCCATCAGCAAGCCGTGGCCCGACCGGCTGAACTCCACGCACCCGTACGTCCTCGGCATCCCGCAGCCCGTCACCGAGCGTCTGCTGGCCGAGCACGCCATCGAGGCCGGCGCCGAGATCCGGCGCGGCCGTGAGGTGGTCGCGCTAAGCCAGGACGACCAGGCGGTGACCGCCGAGCTGGCGGACGGCACGCGGCTGCGCTCCCGCTACCTCGTCGGCTGCGACGGCGGCCGCAGCACGGTGCGCAAACTGCTCGGCGTCGGCTTCCCCGGCGAGCCGACCAGGATGCAGACGCTGCTGGGCGAGATGGAGGTGGCCGAGGACCCGGCGACGGTCGCCGCGATCGTCACGAAGGTCCGCGAGACCAACAAGTGGTTCGGCGTCGGGCCCATCGGCGACGACGGGGCGTTCCGCGTCGTCGTGACCGCCGCGGGGGTGACCGAGGACCGCTCGGTCCCGCCGACCATCGAGGAGGTCAGGCAGCGGCTGCGGGCGGTCGCCGGCACCGACTTCGGCGTGCACTCACCACGCTGGCTCTCCCGGTTCGGCGACGCGACCCGGCTGGCCGAACGCTACCGGGTCGGGCGGGTCCTGCTCGCCGGGGACGCGGCGCACGTCCACCCGCCCGTGGGCGGGCAGGGGCTCAACCTCGGCATCCAGGACGCGTTCAACCTCGGCTGGAAGCTCGCCGCCGAGGTCCAGGGCCGGGCGCCCGAGGGGCTGCTGGACAGCTACCACGCCGAACGGCACCCGGTGGCCGCCGACGTGCTGGACAACACCCGCGCGCAGGCCGCGCTGATGTCCCTCGAACCGGGCGCCCAGGCGATGCGCCGGCTGATGACGGAGCTGATGGACTTCGACGAGGTGAACCGGTACCTGACCGAGAAGATCACCGCCATCGGGGTCCGGTACGACCTCGGCGACGGGCACGACCTGCTCGGCCGGCGGATGCGCGACCTCGGCCTGAAGCGGGGCCGCCTCTACGAGCTGATGCACGGCGGCCGCGGGCTGCTGCTCGACCAGACCGGGCGGCTCTCGGTCGCGGGCTGGGCCGACCGGGTCGATCACGTCGTCGACGGCAGCGAGGAACTGGACGTGCCCGCCGTACTGCTGCGACCCGACGGTCACGTGGCCTGGGCCGGCGAGGACCAGGCGGACCTGCTCGGCCCGATGGCGAGGTGGTTCGGCGCGCCCGCCGCCTGAACGGCACGACTCTCGGGCGTGTTTCCCCTATACACTCCAGCCTTGCATGTCCGGATCAGGGCGGATGTGCCCGTTCTGGACGAGGCGAGTGAGGTTGCATGCCGACGCATGAGTGGACGCTGGCCGACGACCGCCCCGGCATGGGCGGCCCGCGGAAGGGCAGAAAGGCACTCATCGCCGTCCTGGTCATCGTGGGCGCCATTGCGCTGTTCGTCGTGCTGCGCCCGTTCGCTCCCGGACTGGGCGAGCAGGGCGGGCCGAAGCTCGGCCACCGGACCTACAACGCCAAGGTCGGTTGCCAGGTGGACAGCTCGGGAGACTCCGGGACGGTCACGATCGACGGCACCATCAGCGGGGACGCGCCCCACTTCACGGTGACCGTCGAGGTGCTCGACGCCGCGACGAAGCAGCGGCTCGCGGTGCGGACTTTCGAGGTCCGCGGCACCACGAAGTTCGGTGGTACCACTCCGGCTCAGGCGCCGCTCGGCCCGGCCGGTATCGAGTGCCGGATCTCCAAGGTCGTCTGAAGACCGACCCCGGGGTGGGCGACGACCGCATCGGTCGCGTCCTCGGTCGTGCGCCGAGGCGCGGCCGGTGTCCGCACGGCGGAGGCGAGGAGCGCCAGCTTGTCGGCGCTGTCACTGCCGGGGTCCGGGTGGTAGATGACGAGCTTCTGGCCCGTCGTGCCGCCGGCGCCCAGCCGCTCCACGTTCAGCCGGAGGTCACCGACCTGAGGATGGTCGATGTGCACGGGCGCGCCCTCGCACACGCGTACGTCGTGGCGGGCCCAGAGCCGGCTGAAACGAGGACTGGCGAGAGAGAGCTCGCCGACGAGTTCGATGAACCGGAGATCGTCCGTGTCGGTGCCGACGGAGTTACGGAAGCCGGCGACCATGACCGCGGTCGCCTTCTCCCAGTCCGGGTGCAGGGCCTGCTCGGCCGGGTCGAGGAACACGTCCCGCAGGCGGTTGGCCCCCGGTGCGATGCGCGGTGACAGCGCCGTCGCCAGGGCGTTGGCGGCGAGGATGTCGAGGTAGCGGCTCTCGACGAAGGCGGGCAGCGGGAGTGTCGTCACCAGCTTGGCGATGCCGGGGGCGACGGTCTCCTTGCGCGGGCGACGCCGGCGCCTCCGGGGTTCGCCCGCGCCGAGGCGTAGCAGGTAGGCCGTCGCGTCGTCGTTGAGCAGCAGCACGCGGGCCAGGGACTCCAGGACCTGCGCGGAGGGGTTGCGATCGCGGCCCTGTTCCAGTCGCAGGTAGTAGTCGACGCTGATGCCGGCGAGCATCGCGACCTCCTCACGGCGCAGGCCCGGCACGCGCCGTACTCCGAAGACGGGAATGCCGACCTGTTCGGGAGTGACACGCTCGCGGCGGGCGCGAATGTAGTCGCCCAGCAGGTTCGATGCCTCGGTCATCCGTCCACCGTAGTTCGCGTACTCCGTGCGTGCCTGGTCCTGTCATCCCCAGGGGCGCGGGGGCCCTGGCTCGGCCGGAGCCTCGGCGGCAGCGTGATCGGCGATCCACCGATCGACGCCGACGAGTACGACGAGGAGCGAGACATGGCAACGTACGTTCTGGTACACGGGGCCTGGCACAGCGGACGGTGCTGGGAGCGGGTGGTCCCGTTCCTGACGCCGGCCGGACACCGGGTGCTCACCCCGTCGCTGACCGGCCACGGAGACAAGGCGCATCTGCTCGGCCCCGAGGTAGGGCTCGACACGCACGCCGACGACATCGTCCGGCTGATCACCGAGGAGGAGCTCACCGAGGTGATCCTCGTCGGGCACAGCTACGCCGGGCTGGTCATCTCCTCCGCGGCCAACCAGGTCCCGGACCGGATCGCCCACCTGGTCTACCTCGACGCGATGGTCCCGGAGGACGGCGAGAGCGCCGCGGACGTCATGCCCGTGACGCAGGTCCTGATCGACCGCGCGGCGAGGTCAGGCGGTGGCTGGCGGGTGCCGCCTCCCGAGCCGCCGCCGTCCTCGGGCCTGTTCGGCGTCACCGACCCGGCGGATGTCGCCTGGCTGCGCACGATGCTGTCGGACCAGTCGGTGCGCTGCCTCCGGCAACCGGTCCGGCTGGACAATCCGGCCGTGAACCTGATCCCGCGGACGCACATCCACTGCGTCGCCGACGTGCCGGAAGGCTATGAACGGCGACCCGTCCCCGCCGTACAGCCCAACGGATCCCCGGCACAGGTCTGGGAACTGCCGACCGGCCACGACTGCATGGTCACCATGCCGGCCGAGCTCGCGTCGCTCCTGCTCGAACTCGGGTGACGCTCGTCCCGCGCCGACCGCACCGGCCCGGCTAGTAGCTGTAGGGCGTGGTGATGAACTCGGCCAGGACTGTGCCGCCGGGGTCGAGTGTGTAGAGTCCACGACCACCGAACAGGTGGTTGATCTCGCCTTCACGGGACTTGCCTGGGTTCGGCCAGAAGGGGACGGAGTCCTTCTTCAGACGCGCCAGGATCATGTCGAACTCGTCGTCGGTCACGAGGAAGGCGACGTGGCTTTCGTTGACGCGGCCAGGGGGGACCAGATCGTCGGCGAAGTCGATGCCGACGTTGTTCGATGTGTTCACCTGGGTGAAGCGGCCGTAGTCGATGGGGGTGGGGGCGGCCATCAGGTCGGCCAGGAACGCAGCGGACTCTCGCCGGTTACGGCAGTGGACGATGAAGTGGTTCAGCTCGTTTGCCATCTCGGCTCCTTCAGCGGGGGATGCGCAGCGTCCTGGCCGGGCCTCATGGTGTGCGTTGGAACATGCCGGCTCCCGGCGCATCAGCTCTTGAGCGTGCCGCCGAACTCCTCCGGGAGGAGGTCGGCCTGCTCGGCGCCGCTCCTGATCAGGTCGAGGATCGTGTCGGCGACCCGCTCGGGCGACTGGGGCACCAGCCCGCTGGAGGCTTCCATCTGAAGCGCGTCTTCGACGTTTCCGCGGACCGTTCCGACGAACTCGGTCTCGGTGATCGATGGGAACATCATCGACACGGCGATGCCTTCGTCGGCGAGCTCGGCGCGGGCGATGGCCGAGAGCTTCTGGAGAGCGGCCTTGGAAGCGGAGTACGCACCGGACCCGGGCAGCGTCGACCAGATGATGCCGGAGCCCACGTTCACGATGGCCCCGGTCGCCTGCTTCCGCATGTGCGGGAGGACTGCCTGCGTCATGACCAGGGGTGCGACGAGGTTGAGTTCGAGGACGGCCCGGAAGTCGTCGGGGTCGATGGCGTCGACGGTGGCCTGGAGTCCTTGCCCTGCGCTGTTCACCAGGATGTCGATCCGCCCGAACTCCTCGATCGCGGCTCCTACAGCCGCCTCAACCTGGGTCCGGTCCGTGACGTCGCACGGCACGGCCAGGGCCACGGACTCGCCGAGTTCCTTGGCGAGTTGCCGAATGCGCTCCTCACGGCGAGCGATGAGCACGACTCGCGCGCCGGCTCGGGAGGCGGCTCGTGCCGTGGCCGCTCCGATGCCCGACGACGCTCCGGTCACGAGCACTACGGCTCCGTTGATGTCCATGGAGGTTCCTTCTTCCGTGAATCGGGGGTGATTACCCGCGAGCAGTGCCGTGGCCTTCAGGAGCCGAGTGGCGTGTTCGATGCTATCGGATGATAGCTATCATGCGATAGGAAGGTATCCTCGCGGCATGAGCGATGTCAAAGCCGCCGGCCTCCACGAGCTGGCCGACCTGATCTTCGCCGTGGGGCGGCAGTTGCGACCCCCGGCCGACCCCGCTTTCGAGCCGTGCACGCCGATCGAGATCAGCGTCATGCGGTTCATCAACCGCAACCCCGGCACCTCGGCGCGGGCCGCGTCGGAGGCGACCCTGCTCCCGTCGAGCAACTTCAGCCGGGTGCTTCGTGGCTTGGAGAAAAGAGGTCTTGTGGATCGCATCGTGGACGACCGCAACCCCAGAGGCGTGCGTCTGTACCCCACGGAGAAGGCCCACCAGAATCTCCAGTACCTCCGCGACAACTGGGATCAGACCCTCCAGGGCATCATCGACGACCCCGCCACCATCGAGATCGTCAACGCCACACTCCGGCGTATCGAGGACGAACTCATAGCCCGGCGCAGCGGCACAGAGAACCGGGGCACCCGATCCGACTAGGCGGTCGGGACGCCGCAGATGCGGACGAGTTCCCCCGCCGCCCAGCGGATGGACGGATGCTCGTCATCCCGCAGGTGGAGCAGGGAGGGGACCGCGGCGATGACCGCCTCGCGCTCCTCACCGGGGCCGTCGGCGATGTCCGCGATGAGGAGCAGCAGGGTGTTGCGCGCCCGGTTCGTGGGGATGAGCATCCGCTCGACCAGGAACGGCACTGCGGCGGCGGCCGCGCTGACCGGCGTGTGCTTGGAGACCAGGAGCCCGTAGAGCCTCTTGACCGCGGCCTGCGCCGTGTCCTCGTCATCGGAGGCCACCTCGGCGATCAGACCGGGGACCTCGTAGGCGGGGCCGCGGTTCCCCCAGAGGGAACCCCAGTCGATCTCGCCGAGGCGCAGCCGCAACCCGCGGGTCGGCCACAGCCGGTCCCGGTCGAGCCGGAGCGCCGCGGTGCCCTGCCCGGTGGTCACCTGCAGCACACCGTCGGAGGTCAGGGTGAGGGCCTCGACACCGGTCCCGATCGGCAGGTCCGCGACATCCATGGAGCGCAGGTCCCAGACCCGCGCCAGCCCGTCCGCCCAGCCGGCGACCAGTGCCGGGCCGGTCTCCAGGCGCGCGGACGTGAGAGCGGCCACCGGCGCCCTCCGCCGGTCGAACGCCGTCCGCGCCGGCGCCCGGTCGGCCGCCCAGTACCGGAGCACCCCATGAGAGTCGCCGCTCACGACCACGGGGCCGCCGCCGTCGGGCCGGTGGCAGGCGACGGCCGTGACCGGCGCGCGATGCAGGGCCCGGTCCGCGATCCGCGATCCGTCGGCCGCCCAGACGTGGACACGGCCGGTGGAGTCTCCCGCGACGACCGTCGTCCCGTCCTGGTCGGCGGCCATCGCCGTACGGCCCGGCAGCTCGCGGAGCCCGGGAACGCCGGGGACGGACGGAACCGGCGGCGTGCCCCCCGTCGAGATGACCGTCCAGCGGAACCGGTCGTCGGTGCCGCCTTCGGTGAAGGACGCGGCGGGAAGGTCCTCGACGGGAGACGGCACCTCGCTCGGAGCCTTGAGGTCCTCGTCCGTCCAGGTGAGACCCAAGGTCTCCGCGACCTGGACGACGGCCGCACGGGTCCGGCCGTGGATCACGATCGGGTGGCCGGCGCCCGGGCCCCGGCCATGGCGGATGAGCGCGTCCGGAGCCCCGTACGACAGGGCGTCGGCGTCCATCTCCTGCCAGGGCGGCAGGCCCAGCTCCCGGTACGCCGCCTGCAGCCGCTGGACGATCGCGGGGTCACCGTCCACGGCGGCGCGGGAGACCGGCAGAGTCCAGCCGAAGTGCGCGGGGAGCCGTTCCAGCGCCAGGTGCAGGAAGAACTCGGAGATGGACCGGCTCTGCATCACCCAGCCGTCGTGGGTGTTGACCATGACCTTCGGGTCGGGAAGGTGCGCCTCGGAGGCGAGGTAACCCCACTCGTTGACGTACTCGTACTCGGCCATGATGACCCGAATCCGGTCGTCCGGCGGATCCTCGACCGTGTCGGACGAGGAGGGCGGCCACTGGGAGTGCGTCCAGTACAGCCGCGGCCGGAAGGCGAAGGAGTTGACGGGAGAGTCCCACCATTCCAGGAGCGCCGCCGGGATGGGATCGGACTCGTCGGGCTCGTACCCGGGCGCCTCGCCCTCCCGCGTGACGAGGGGTTCGCCGCCGGGGTCCTCATATCCCCACTCGCGCTGCACCTCGTCCAGCAACTCCCAGCGCGACTGCCGCCGGGCGAGCCGTTCCGCGAACCGCCCGTAGTCGATGATCTCCGTCATGCGGAGATCCTAGGAACGCTCCCCGGTGAAGATCACACGATCGCGGTCTCTCTCGGTGAGATCTCGCCCACGGGACGCGATCCGCCCCCGCGAGGGCGGTCGCGCCCCTCCACGTATGCCTCCGTCTAGCCGCGCCAGGGCGGTGCCGAGTGGAACGCCGGGTGAACCTCGATCGTCGGCGCCAGGCCGTGGAGGAGCCGGCGGGCGCGGGACAGCGGATGGTCGGGGAAGTGCTGGTCCCACCACGGATCCTCGGACCAGTTGCGCGGGAGACCGCCCTGCACCTCGGGCGCGTACGGGTGCTGGGCCCAGTAGCGCATCATCTCCTCAGGGGGACGGCCCTTGCCGTGCTCCGCCATGAAGCGGTCGAGCGCCACCGTGTCCCGCATCCCGGTCACGCCCTGCTCGACGCACAGGAACTTGAAGACCAGGCTGCGGTCGGCCCGTGGCAGGGTGAAGGACGGGATGTACGCGACCCCGGGCCGGTCGGGCAGCGGCAGCTTGACGATCTGCTGGAAGGCGGGGAGGCCGTGCAGGGTGACCGGGTCGAGCTCGATCAGGCCTCCGCCGGAGGCGGCCGTGCGCGCCACCGTGTCGCGCCGGAGCGCGTCCAGGTCCTCCAACGGTGCCGCCAGGTTGGGAGGAATGTCGAAGACGTGCAACTCGGCGATGTCGCCGTCGGAGTTGCGGTACGCGCCGGGCTGCAACTGCTCCCAGCCGGTCTGATCGAAGCGAATGGACATGAGTCGGGAGCTTAGAGGCACCAGCCGACGGAAAGGCGCTTCGCCCGACGCCTCAGCGGGATCGTAGGTCGGCGCACCAGCTCTCGGTCGTGGTCAGGTACTCGCGGCCCACCGCCTCCTGGGCGGCACGCTGACCCGCCATCAGGAGTTCGCGGGCCGGGGCGCGGTGGGCCGGGTCCAGCCAGGCGGTGACCTCGTCGGCGGCTGTGGCGGTGAGCTTGCGCCGGCCGCTCTGCGGGCGGGCCCGCTCCAGCAGCGCGCCGTACAGGCCGGTGGCGGGCCGGACGGCGGGCAGGCCCTCGGCGGCGGCGATCGCGGCGGCGTTCGCCGGGATGCGCAGGCCCTTCTCGTCCAGGTCGGCGAAGTACGCGACCTCGGCGACGGGAAAGGGGAGCCGGGCGACGGACAGCACGGACGCCTCGAACGCCGCGCCGGCGCCCCAGCCGACCGCGCCGACCCGATGGCCGGGGCGGTCGCGGAGCACGTGGACCAGCGAGTCGAACGTGTCGGCGTTCTCCACCACGAGCAGCAGGTCACCGGGGCCCACGGTCTCGCTCGTGAAGCGGACGACCGCGCGGTAGGTGACGAGCAGGTCAAGGGTCAGCCGGCCCGGCCCGAACAGACCGGTCGGCAGCAACCGGTCCAGGACCTTCTCGTCGCCGAAGATCTCCAGCGAGCGTTCGCGCAGTGGGGCCGGGGTGGCGTCGCGCCGGGCCGTCTTGAGCCACCGGTCGACCGCTTCGAGGCGGTTCCGCTGGACGGGCGTGATCCGGGTCTCGGGGACCCAGTTGAGCGTGTGGTGCCACACCACCTGGTGGTGCGCGGGCGCGGGTGCGGGCCGCGCGGGCAGGGTGACGAAGCGGGGCAGCGGCGGCTGCTCCGTACGGTCATAGGAGTCCCCGTGCGGCCGGGTGAGCAGCCTGGCACCGTCCAGCTCCTCCAGGACCTCGGCGAGGACGGACCGGCGGCGGGCGTCCGTGGCGAGGGCCGGGTCGGCCTCGTCGAGGATCGCCCACAGGTCGCGCAGGTGGACCCGACGACCCTTACGGCCGCGCAGCAGCGCGGCCATGCGCTCCGAGCGGGGGCTTAGCTCACCTGTACCGTTCGCCGCGCCGGTCGTCGTCATCATGCCTCCACGTCGTCGGCGGTGGCGGGCACCCCGGCGCCACCCTCGTCAACGTCGGCCTCACCGGTTCGGCCGGGAGCGGGTGGGCGGGTGAAGGCGCGGGTGGCGGTGACCTCGCCGGTCTCGTCCGGGTCGGGGAGGTCGTCCAGGGACCTGCGGATCGTCTCGTCGACCGACAGGTACTTCAGGCCGGCGCGCAGGTCGGCGTCGTTGCGGAGCCGGACGATGAGCGGGAACACGCTGAGCGCGCCCGTGTCGAACAACCCGGTCGTGTAGACGAGCTGCACGCCGAGGGCCTCGGCGACGGCGATCTGCAGCTCCAGGAGGTACCCGGCGGACGCGCGGCCGATCGGGTTGTCGAGGAACAGGACGCCGGCGTGCTGCCGGCGGGTGTGGCCGCGGTCGTTGGCGCGCAGGGCCGCCATCGTGCAGTACAGGATGATCGCGGCGGTGAGGAGCTGGCCGCCGGAGAAGACGTCGCCGATCTCGGCGACGCGGACGCGTTCGGTGCGCAGCACGGCGTCCGGTTTGAGCATGTCGACGCGGACGCCCTTCGGCATGGCCGCGCGGACGCCGCGCAGCAGCAGCGTGCGGCCGTCGCGGCGGCCGGCGCCCTTCGCGCGGGCGGGGTCGGCGGAGGTGGCGTCGTCGATGACGGCGCCGAGGGCCTCGTCGAGCAGGTGCGGCTCGGCGGTGTCGAACCGGATCCGGAGGAACTCCTGGCCGGACCACTCGCCGAGGCCGTCGGGCAGCGTGGACAGCCGCCGGGAGGTCCGCAGGATGGCGAGCGCCTGGTCGACCATGCCGCGCAGCCGGTCGACGATGGCGGAACGGTGGCGGTCGATCTGGGCGAGCTCGTCGGTGAGGCTGCGCAGCCGGGGGCGCAGCGCCGGCTCCCACTCCTCGGCGTACTGCGGGAGGCTCTCCCGGTCGACGCCGACGATCTGGCGGCGGACCGGGCTGTCGACCTGCGCGAACCGGTCGTCGGCGGCGTAGTGGGCCAGCGCGTCCGCGGCCTTGCGCACGGCGCGTGCGGCGTCGTCGGCCGCCTGCGCGGTGTCGCGAACCCGCCCCATGAGCTCGTCGAGCCGTGCCTCGGCCTCGTCCATCGTGCCGCGGAACGGCGCGACGTCGGCGCCGGTCTCCTGCGGGACGAGCTCGCCGAGCCGGTAGGCGTACGCGGCGAGCCGCTCCACCGTCCGGCCCGCGGACTCGACCTGCCCGGCGAGGCGCTCCTGGCCGGAGCGCAGCTCCTCGTGGGTGCGGCGGGCGGTGTCCCATTCGGCCTCGGCGCGGGCGACGAGCCTCTCGGCCTTGCCGATCGTGGTGGGGCGCTCGTACGGGGCTTCGAGCGTGACCTCCTGCGGCGGGAGCCGGCGGTGCTCCTCCTGCAGGCGGGCGCGCAGGTCCACCTGCGCGTCGTGTTCCTCCTCGCGGGCCGTGATGGCGCGTTCGGCGCGGCCGGTGGCGGCGGCGCGGGCGGAGGCGTCGGCGCCGTCCGGGCCGGCGAGGAGGCGCTCGGCGAGGTCGCGGATCCGCCGGTCGACGGTCTCGACCTCGGCGAGGGTCTCGCGTTCGCGGGCCTCGGTGTAGGTGAGGTCCTCGCGGAGGTCGTGGCCGATCCCGGCGCGTTCGTACGCCCGCGCGGCGGACTCGTACGCGTCGCGCAGCACCTGCACGGGCTGCGCGGCCTGCTCGGGTGCGGGGGCGGACGGGTCGAGGGTGCCGGCGCCGGGGATGCGGCTCAGCTCGTCGCGGGCGTGGTTGAGGGTCCGCCGCTGGTCGTCGGCCTCGCGGCGGGCCTCGTCGGCGGCGGAGCGCAGACGTCCGGCGGTGCGCCGGTGCTCCTCGGCGGCCTGGTCGTGGGCGTCCGCCGCCGCGCGGGCGCGCCGGCCGGTCTCGCGCCACTCCGGCAGGCGGGCGGTGGTCTCGGCGAGCCGCGCGAGCCGCCCGGCGGCGTCGCCGGCCCGCGCCTCGTCCTCGCGCCAGGCGGGGAGGCCGCGCTGGATCTCGTCCTCGGCCTGTTCGATCGCGGCGATGCGCGTCTCCAGGTCCGCCAGTCGCGTCTCGGCGGCGGCGAGGGCCTCGTCGGCCCCGGCCTTGTCCGTACGCAGCCGCTCCAGGGTGCCGGGCGGGTGGTCGCGCTGCCACTGGCGCAGCCGGTCGTGCAGGTCGCGGTCGGCGCGCAGGCGGTCGGTGAGCGCGGCGAGGCGGTCCGTGCGTTCGCGCCGGCGCTCCATGATGGCCGCGCGCTCCTCCTCGGCGCGTTCCTCGTCGTACATGGCGGGGTTCGGGGGGACGAGGAACCCGACGCCGGCGGCCGGGGGCGCGTCGGGGTCGCCGAGGTCCGCGGTGGTGCCGACGGCGACGATCCCGCAGGGCAGGATCCGCGCGGCGGTGAGGACCTCCTCGGCGCGTTCGAGGTGAGCGGGGTTGTTGAGGACGATGCCGTCGATCAGGTGCGGGTGGGCGGCGAGCACCCCCTCGCGGTCCTGCGGCGGGAGCGTGGAGAGGTACCGCCAGCCGGACCAGGCGGTGATCTTCTCCTGTTCGAGGACGGTGAGGGCCCGGGTCACGTGGGCGGCGGGCGGTAGCAGGCCGCCGGTGCCGAGCGCGTCGAGGACGCGGTCGTCGGCCGCCGCCTCCATGCGCAGGTCGGCCTGTTCCCGCTCGGCCTGCGTGATCGCGTCGTCGAGCAGCTGCAGCAGGACGGGCGCGTCGGTCTCGGGGTCGATCGTGTCGGCGCCCAGCAGTTCGGCGGCCCGCCGGTCGCCGGACAGGGCCCGCGCGGCCGTCTCGGCGCGGTCGAGGGCGTCGGCGGCGGTCTGCGCCGCGCTCTGCCGTTTCCGGCGGTCCTGCTCGGCGGCGCGGACCTCCCCGCCCAGGCGTTTGCGGTCGGCGGCCATCTCGGACAGGTCCCGCAGGGCGGCGGCGACCCGCTCGGCGGTCTCGGCCGCGCGCTCGCGGGCCTCCTCTGCGGCGGCGCGCACGTCGGCGTCCGCGCCGGGCAGCAGCCCCTCCTCGGCGGAGGTACGAACCGCGGCGAGCGCGGTCGTGATCCGCTCCTCGGCCTCGGCGGCCCGGCCGCGTTCGCGGGTCGCCTGGGTGATGGCGTCCTCCAGTGCGGCGTCCTCGTGGCGGGCCTGCCCGGCGTGTTCGGCGGCGGCCCGGTCGAGGCGGCCGGCCTCCTCCTCCGCGGCGGCGGCGAGCGCGGACAGGCCGCGCGCGAGCCGCCGGGCGGCCTCGTCCCGCTCGGCCAGCAGTGGAGCGGCCTTCGATTCGCCCTCGGCGACCAGGCGGCGTACGCGCTCGGCGTCGTCGTACGCGCGGCGGTAGGCGAGGATCGTCTCGGCGGCCCGCCACGCGGTGAGGGTCTCGCGGGCCTCGTCGCGCCGGGTCCGCAACCGCTCCAGCTCGGCGGTCGCCGCGGTCAGGCGCAGGCCCGCGAGCTCGCGGCGCAGCTCGCCGTGGACGCGGCCCAGCCGCCCGGCCAGGCGGCCGGCGTGCTGCTCGCGCTCCACGGCCGTGCGCTCGCGCTCACTCAGCTCGGTGAGCCGGGCGGTCTCCTGCCGGTGGCGTACGGTGATCGCCGCGCCGAACGTCTCCGCCGCGCCGCGCGCCCGCTCCCGCGCGGTCTCGGCGTCCCGCAGCGCGCGGGCGGCCTCGGTCAGCGGTTCGAGGCGGTCCAGCGCGCCCTGCACGAAGTCGCGCTCGGCCATCAGGCCGTCCCGGCGGGCGAGGCCGGCGGCGTACTGCTCGACGACGTCACCGAGGCTGCGCAGGTCGTCCTCGTCGAACACGGCCGTCAGCAGCCAGTCGACGAACGCCTCGTCGTTCTTGAACGCGAACGCGTCGGCGGCCTCGCCCTCCCCGGCGTTCATCTTGCGCTGGTAGTCGAACAGCTCCGGGTCCAGCCCGAGGTTCGTCAGCCGCATCCGCCACTCACCGTGGTTGGTCTCCCAGACCACCTGCAGGTGCGGCTCGGCCTTGCCCGCCTCGCCCAGCCGGTCGCGGAACCCGCTCATCGACACGACCCGGCCGTCCTGCGTGAACGGCAGGGCGTCGAGACCGAACGACGCGGTCGGGCTGAAGGAGTACCAGGCCTCGTTCAGGCGGTTCGGGTCGGTCGACACGACGTGGTCGCGCCACGCCGACACCTTTCCGACGACCACCCGGCGCCCGGTCCGCACGTGCTGCCACTCCAGGGCGACGTGCGCGACGTCCTGGGCCAGCACGAACTTGTCCAGCACGCGCGTGCCGCGCGCCCCGACGACCTGCCGCCGCCCCGGCAGCATCACCGAGAAGATCAGCTTGATGAGGACGGACTTGCCGCCGCCGTTCTCCAGGAACAGCACCGTCGCCGGGCTCGGCCGGCGCGGGAGAGCACGGCCCGGCTCCTCCGCCATCAGGTCGAACAGCGCCTCCCGCTCCGGCCGGGCGACGGGCGCGCCGACGTCCCGCAGGTCGAGCGTGACGTTCTGGTACCGGGCGCCTTTCGGGCCGACCGAGAACAGCCGGACCCGTGCGAGCTCGTACACCAGGACTCCGTTCAGAGAGTGTCGGAGGAGACGGCGCGCAGCGTGCCGTGTCCGTCGGTGACCGTGACGACGCCCAGGTCGAGCAGTTCCGCGAACGCGCGGTCGGCGGCGAGCTCGCGCACCTGGACCTGGTAGCGGGGCGTGGTGCGGTACGTGCCGCCGCCCTCGCCGCCCACCTGCGACAGGAACCCCTGCTCGGTGAGGAACTTCAGCGCCTTCGTGACCATCGACCGGGTGGCGTCCGGGGCGAGCCGGCCGTCCTTGGTCGCCGCCGCGGACGGGCGGCGCGCGTACACCCGCCAGGTCTTCTCCAGGTCGGGGGCCTCCTCCAGCGGGTCCAGGCTCTCCTCCGCCGCGGCGGCCTTCTCGTCCAGGACCCGGCACGCCTCGCGGACGACCGCGTCGACCTGCTCGACGCTGACCCGGCCGATGTAGGAGTCGTTCGCCAGGTCGGCCGGGCGTGGGTAGGCGACCGCGGCCACCGCCAGGTGCACCAGCCCGTGCAGCATCTTCTCCCGGCGGTCCCGGGCGGCGGCGCGGCGGGAGTAGTCCTCCATCTTGATCTCGAACAGCGACCCGTCGGTCGCGGCGAGCACGAGACCGGTCTGCTGGGAGCAGGCCAGGACGGCGAGGCCGAGGCCGTTCGCGACGGCGTTGGTCAGCTCGGCGAAGGTCTCGTCCTCCCGGTAGCGGCGGACGTAGTCGCCGTACGCGAGGTCGCGGGCCGGCAGCAGCCGGGGCCGCATGCCGAGGGTGATGAACTTCGCGGCCTCGGCGGCATCCGTGATGGGGACGTTCACGCTCACGCGACCGCTCCTCGCTCAAACTCGTCCGACACGCGGGCGAGGCCGACCAGCAGGTCCGCGCCGCCGAACTCCGGGTCCGCCAGCCGCGTGCCGTCGTCGATCGCCATCAGGACCCGGTCGTCGCCCTGCCGGACCGCGACCCCGATCTCGGGGGACACCGCGTGCAGCACCCGCAGGAGGACCAGGTGCGGCAGCGCCGGGTCCTCGGCGCGCGCCTCGGCGAGCAGCGCGGACAGCCGGCGCGGGGCGCCGGTGAGGTCGAGCAGGTCGTCGGCGCGCGTCCACTGCTCGTCGCCGAAGACGTCCGGGTCCGGCGGGGGCATCAGGTCCGGCTCGGGCAGTGCCCCGGCCAGGTCGTCGCGCTCGGTGCCGGGGGCGATCAGCATGCGCACCACGTCGCGGAGCCGGACCACCGTCGGCGTCGCGAGGCCGGCGGCCCCGTGGAAGAACGCGCCGGCCGGCCCGGCGGCGTCGGCCACGCTCAACTGCAGCGTGGGGCCGAGCAGCTGCCCGAACAGGTCGACCGTCGCGCGCTGCGGCGGCCCGGAGAACTGCTGGCGGTCCTGCTCCGCGCGGAAGATCGCGTTCGCCTCGATCAGCCGGGCCTGCAGCTGGGTGTGCCGCTTCACGCAGTCGGCGACGATGTCCACCAGGATCGCCGCCCGCCGCTTGCGCTCCGGATCGGTCGCCTCGTCGCGGGCGTTGCGGATGTTCGCCAGGATCGCGGTCTCGGCGCGGTACCGCGCGGTGACGTGGGTGAGGGCCGCGTCGATCAGCTCGGGGATCTCCTCCTCCCAGTCGACCGAGCGCACGTCACGGCGGGTCGCCTCCAGCTTGCGGCGCAGCCGCTCGGCGTACTGGACGGTGGCGTACCTCGCCTGCTGCGCGGCGGCCTGGGCGTCCGAGAGCTTCCCGCGCTCGATCAGGTTGCCGAGCTTGATCTCCGCGGCGATCTGCGCGGACTCCACGTCGGTGTCGAGCGCGCCGATGAGCACGTTGATCGCCTCGTCCGAGGCCCGGAGGTACACCTCGCCGTCGGCGTCCGCGAGCTCGGTGAGCAGCTTGAAGTCGAACGCGAGCCGCTGGTACGCCCCGTCCGCGGCGAACGTCCCGTAGAAGACGCGGAAGCCCCGGTCGACGCTGCCGACGTTGATGAGGTTCTCCAGCACCCAGCGGGCGACCTTCTCGTGCTCCTGCGGCGACCGGTCCGGCGCCTGGGCGGCGATGAACGGCAGCACCCGCCTGATCACGGCGTCGTGGTTCGCGCCCCGGTCGAAGTCCATGGTGATGGTCACCTGGTCGATGATCTGGAACGCGATCTCCGCCATCGCGTACACCGACGCGTCCGCGAAGTCCAGCCGCGTCTTGCGGGTGTCCAGATCGTGGAGAGGCCCGGTGCACGCGAGCGCCTTGAGCCGCCGGACGAGACCGTCGTCGAGCAGGGCCGCGGCGGCGACACGCCCGGAGTCCGATTCGTCACTCACGAAGAGTGACTCTAGTCGCGACGAGTGACACGGGTGACCGCCTTGCCCCGCGCCGTCATCGCACGAGACCGGCCCCGCCCCTGGCGGTCCCCTGGTGCGGCCGGTTCGATCTCACCCGGGGAGGTCGACGCGGGCGCGGGAGGGGCCGCCGCCGGGGGTGAGGGCGACGAGGCCGGGGTGGCGCTGGGCGGCGAGGGCGCTGCGGACGATGGCCTCCTTGTAGAGGGCGGCGAGCCGGCCGGTGAGGACGAACTCCACGGGGCTGTCGTCCGCCCGTACGTACTGGACGAGGGCGTCGCGGCGGCCCAGGCTGACGCACTGGTTGACGTACCGGAACCGGAACGGGCCGGGCGCGCGCCGGCCCAGGCCCTGCCGGATCGCGCGGGCCACGTGGCGGGCGGCGGGCAGGCCGGTCGCGCACGCCATGCGCAGCTCCTGCCCGCCCTGCCGGCGCATCACCGCCGCGTCGCCGATCGCGTACACCTCCGGATGCGACACCGAGCGCAGCGCCGCGTCCACGAGCATCCGGCCGCGCTCGTCCACCGCGAACCCCGCCTGCCGGGCCAGGTCCGGCACCCGGAACCCGGCGGTCCACACGACCGTGCCGGCGGGCACGTGCTCGCCGCCGGTGAGGAGCACGCCGTCCGCGCGGACCTCGGCGACCCGCGCGTCCTCCAGGACCTCCACGCCGAGCCGGTCGAAGACGCGCCGCAGGTGGCGGCGGCCGCGGTCGGACAGCGCCGCGCCGAGGCGGCCGTCGGTCAGCAGCCGTACGGCCAGGTCCGGCCGGGTCTCCGCGAGCTCGGTCGCCGACTCGATGCCCGTCAGCCCGCCGCCGACCACCGTGACGGCGTCATTGTCGGCGAGCCGCTCCCGCAGCCGTACGGCGTCGTCCGCGGTGGCCAGCGGGAAGGCGTGCTCGGCCGCGCCGGGCACGCTCTCGACGTCGGACCGGCTGCCGAGCGCGTACACGAGGGTGTCGTAGCCGAGCCGCCGCCCGTCGGCCAGCTCGGCCTCGCGCCGCTCGGCGTCGATCGCGGTGACCCGGCCCACGACGAACTCCACGGGCGCTCCGCCGAGCAGCTCCGCGATGGGCCGGGTCCGTACGTCCTGCCCCGTCGCGACCTGGTGCAGGCGTACGCGCTCCACGAACCGGTCGGAGGCGTTGACCAGCGTCACCCGCGCGTCGCGGTGCCGGGCGGTCAGCCGAGCCGCGACCAGCCCCGAGTAACCCGCGCCGAGGACCAGAATGCGTGCCGCCATCTCACTCGTCCCTTTTGCCGACGATGTGCCGTCGGAGGGGTGACTCGGCGGCCCCGCCGGTTCGTGACAACCACCGGGGTGATCGTGGTCACAGGGCCTGCGCCGCCGCGTAGGCGAGCTTGTCCGGGTTGAGCACGGCGTGCAGGGCGGCCACCCGGTCTCCGTCGAGGTCGAACGACAGGACCATGTAGAGCGAGCCCGCCTCGTGGAAGACGACGGCCGGCTCGCCGTTGACCGTGCGGATCGTGACGTCCAGGCCGGCCGCGCGCGGGTCGGCGGCCAGGGCGGCGACGAAACGCGCCACGCGGGACGGCCCGAGGACCGGGCGCCGGGCGGCCGTGACCTTCCCGCCGCCGTCGGACCAGACGACGACGTCCTCGGCGAGCAGCCTCTCCAGGCCGGCGAGGTCGCCCTCCGCCGCCGCGGCGAGGAAGCGCAGCACGATCTCCTCGCGGTGGGCGGTGCTCGCGGTGAACCGCCGCCGGGGCTCGCTCACGTGCGCGCGGGCCCGCCGGTACAGCTGCCGGGCGTGGGCCTCGCCGACGTCCAGCACCTCGGCGATCTCCGCGTGCCGGTAGCCGAACGCCTCCCGGAGCACGAACGCGGCACGCTCGGGCGGGGTCAGGCGCTCCAGCAGCAGCAGGACGCCGAGCGAGACCGACTCGCGCTGCTCGGCCGTCTCCAGGGGGCCCAGCCGGCCGTCCTCGGTGAGCACGGGTTCGGGCAGCCACGGACCGACGTATTTCTCTCGGCGGGCGCGGGCCGAGCCGAGCCGGCTCAGGCACAGGTTCGTCACCACCTTGGTGAGCCAGGCCGCCGGGACCTCGACCGGTCCGCTCGCCTCCCAGCGCAGGTAGGCGTCCTGCAGCACGTCCTCGGCCTCGGTGGCCTCGCCGAGCAGCCGGTACGCCAGGCCGAACAGGCGCGGCCGGTTCTCCGTGAACTCCGCCAGCTTGTCCATGCCTCTCCCGTACGCCGCCGATGGACCGCATTATTCACTATCGGTGCCCATTCGGACGATCCGTCGAGTGATTAAAGTTCAACCGAAATGCCACCGAGTGCATTCTTCGCGCCGGGCGAACAATCGGTATTCACCGCCGTCTTATTGATGTGCAACAACGGCGACGGTTAGGGTGTCACCACTCTACGGGGATGTGCGGAAAGAGGAGGACACGGGGTTGACGATGCTGCGGTGCGCGGCCGTGCCGTCCGGGGGAGTCGGTGCCGGGTAGGGCGGCCCGGCTGTACGGGCGCGACCGGGCCGTTCACGTCGTACGCGAGTTCATGGAACGGCCCGAGCGGGGACGGCGGCGGACCACGCGCGAGGCGCCGATCCTGCTGTTCGAGGGCCCGCGCGGCAGCGGAAAGACCGCGCTGCTCGACCTCCTCGCGCGGTCGCTCGACGGCAAAGTGCCGTACGCCCGCGTCGATTTCGAGGACATGGGAGAGGCCGCCGGATACGAAGTGCTGGCGGCGCTGGCCTTCGAACTCAACCGGCAAGGCGGAGATTACGGGCGGCTCGGTTTTCCCCGTTTCATCGTCGGGCGCGTGATCATGGAGGAGAAACTCGACGACAAGGACCGCGGACAGGCGTACCGCCAGGTCAAGGCGCGCCTCGAACAGGCACGCAACATCGCGGCCCTGCGCGGGCTCATCCAGATGATCGCACCACCCCTGCAGCCCATCCTCGGGATACCGCAGCAGATCCCGGTCCCGGACTTCGCCGGGCTGCTCCTCAACGGCCTGCTGGCGAGCGGACGGCGCGGCCGGCGACTCCTGCTCGGCGCGGGTCAGGACTGGTACGGCGACCAGGACCTCGGCCTGGGCCATGACCCCATCGACGAACTGGTCAAGCTGAACTCCCTCCACGCGCGCGGCGACCGGGAGGCGGTCGACGGGCTGCTGATGTCGGCGTTCCTGGCGGACCTGCGGGACGACTTCGAGCACCGCCGGGCGGCGCGACAGCCCTACACCGCCGCGGTGCTGCTGGACAACGTCGACACCGAGGAGGGCCGGCAGTTCCTCCTCGACCTCACACAGAGCCGGCGCGCCCGCGAGGCGGACGGCCGGGCCGCCATCCCGCTGACGTTCGTGGCCACCAGCCGGGGCGAACTCACCACCCGCGTCGCCCAGGACCTCCGGCCCTACGCCCGCCTCGACGACGCCGGCCGCGCCGACCGCCGCCGGCGCGGCGCGACCGCGCGCTGGTGGTACCCGATCGTCCTGCCGAATCTCGACCGGAGCCAGGTCACCACGATGGTGACCGCGCTGGGCCTGCACGCCGTCAAGGACCGCCGCATCGCCGAGATGATCTACCGGTTCACCGGCGGCCACCCCGGCAGCACCAGCCGCCTCATCTGGGCCATCGCCGACCGTTCGGAGGGACCGTACGACGTGCGCGGCCTGCTCGACGGGCCGGATCCGTCGGGCGGGGACACGCTCGGCGAGCGGATCCTGAACGACCTGCTGGGCCGCCGCAGCGAAGAGGAGTGGAAGAACCTCCTCGTCGCCGCGGCCGCCCGGCACCAGGACGACGCCGCCCGCCTGGCGGTCCCGGGCGGATTGCTCGGCGCGCACGCGGATCTCGTCCAGGCGCCGGACCTGTGGGGCGGCGGCGACCCGAGCGAACCCGCCGTGCTGGAGCCGGTCATGCGGCGGCTCCTGCTCCGCCGCCTGGCCACCGTCGACGGGGACGGCGACTGGCCCACCGTGCACCAGCGGCTCCGGGTCCTGGTGCAGAAGGAGGACGAGGTCGGTGACCTGTACTACGGGCTGGCCCTGGGCGACGTCCGAAAGGTGACCCGGCGGCTCGCCGCGCTGCTGGCCGAACTCGACGGCGAGGCGTGGCTGGCCCTGCTCGACACGGTCGTCACCGCCCCGCGCCGCACGACCGGCGGTGGCGCGCCCCTCGACGAGGCGCAGAGACTGGCCGCCTGGGCCGCGAACGAGACCGGGGACGAGGCGCAGGCCGTCCAGGTCGTGGCACCGCTGCTCACGGCCCTGTGGCTGGTGACGGACCCGCTCATCGGCGTACGGCGCCGGGACCTGCACCATGCCATCGCCATCGGCTACAACGCGGCCGCGCCGTTCTGCCGGCGCCAGGCGCTGTGGCTGCGGGCCCAGGATCACTCGAGCGAGGCGCGGCGATGGGACTGAGAGTCACCTGGAGCAGGCACCACGAGGACGACGAGCCCGGCTTCCCGATGCCAAGGCGCCGCCGCCGGTGGCCGTTCGCCGTGGCCGTGGTGGCCGTGCTCCTGGCCGTCGTCCTCGGGTGGCGGGTCGTCGACCGGCTCGGCCGGTGCGCCGCGGGCGTGCCGAAGGTCCACGGGGAGTGCATCGGGGTGTCCGACGGGCGCGACCGCGAGCACCCGTGGTTCGCCACCCACGGGCAGGAGAAGGCCTGGAAGCCGCTCCTCAGGGCCATCTGGGCCGAGAACGAGCGCGTGCGCCACAGCGGCAAGAAGTACGTCACGGTGGCCTACCTCGGACCGTTCTCGTTCACCCCGGACCGGGACCTGACGACCGGCCGGACCATCCCCGAACTCGAAGGCGCCTACATCGGCCAGCTCCGCGCCAACCGCGGCGAAGGCGGCGGCGACCACCCGCAGATCCGGCTCGTCCTGGCCAACGAGGGCGGCGACCAGGGCCAGTGGAGGCGCGTGGTCGACCGGCTCAAGGACATGACCGGGGCGCCCGATCACCTCGTCGCCGTGGCCGGGCTCGCGCTCAGCACCAAGGCCACCGTCCAGGCGGCCCTCGAACTGTCCAAGGCCGGGATCCCCGTCGTCGGGGACGTCGTCACGGCCGACGGCTTCGACAGCACCGGCGCCGTACGCGCCGCGGTCGGCCTCGGCGGCGGCCGGATCCCCGGCCTCACCCGCGTGAACCCGGAGGTCGGCGACGAGCTCGCCGCGGTCGGCCGGGTGCTGGCCAAGCGGCACGACCTGCGCACGGCGACCCTGGTGACCGACCAGCGGGCCACCGACCTGTACGCCAAGTCGCTGCGGGACGACTTCACGAAGAACCCCGTGCTCGCCTCCTACCTCCAGCGGCGGCACGCCCTGGAGGAGACCTTCACCGCGGACCGGCCGGACGAGCCGGGGCTGCCGAACCAGTTCTCCGTGATCGCCAGCAACATCTGCGGCTCGAACCAGCCGGACATGGTGTTCTACGCGGGCCGGCAGAAGTTCATCAAGGCGCTGATCGGCTACCTTGCCCAGCGCTGCCGCCGGCCGATCACCCTGGTCACCGGCTCCGACGCCTCGGCGATGACGACCTACCCCGGGCCCGGATCGATCATCTATGCGGCGCTGGCCGACCCGGACGTGCTGGCCGGCGACCGCAACCCGTCCCGCGCCACGTACCTCGGCTTCCTGGAGCAGTTCCGCCGCACCTTCGACGTCGCGGACCTGCGCAGCGGATGGGCGATCATGGCGCACGACGCGATGCTCACGGCGGCGCAGGCGATCCGCCGTACGACCGGACCCGCCGCGAAGGACGAGCCCGCCCCGGACAACGTTCGGAACATGCTCTACGCCATGCACGCCGCGAACCGCGTGCTCGGCGCGTCCGGCGACATCGACCTCGGCCCGGACGGCGACCCGGCGCACCGCCTCATCCCGGTGCTTCAGATCGCGCCGGACGGCCGGCGCACCCTCCTCGACGTCCAGCGGTCCTGACGACCCGGGCGTACTCGAAGGCGTACGCACGGGTCGTCGGGACCGTGACGGGTCACGGTGTCGGGGCGAATTCCGGCAGCGTCAGGGCCGAGTAGGCCGGTCGTGGGGTCGCGGAGGGCATGGTGACGAGGTCGCGCAGCATGGTGTTGCGCTGCTCCAGGGCCTGCGCCGTGGTGGGGAAGAGCGTGGCCGCGCCATTGTCGACCAGTGCCTGGTTCATGGCCACGAACGCGCGGGCGTCGCGTTCGTAGGCGGCGAAGGCCGCCGTGTGGTCCCGGTGCGTGGCCAGGGCGTGGGCGAGCATGTAGGCGCCGGCCAGCGCGAGGCTCGTGCCCTGCCCGGTGAGGAACGAGGGGGCGTACGCGGCGTCACCGACGAGTGCGACGCGGCCGCTGGACCAGCGGCGCATGCGGATCTGACCGGCTGTGTCGAAGAACAGGTCGTCCGCGTCGCGCATGGCCTCGACCATGCGGGGGACCTCCCATCCCGCGTCCGCGAAGGTCCTGGCGACCAGGTCCCGCTCAGCGCCGGGATCCCGGAGGGCGTCGACCGGCGGTTCCGGCCGGTGGAAGTTCAGGAAGGCGTGCAGCTCGTCGTCGTCGCCGACGGCGTAGAGGGCCGCGGCCTTCCCCGGGGTGTTCCACAGCACGAGCTCGCGCGAGAGCCCGAAGGTGTTCGGCATGGTGAAGATCGCGAAGCAGTGGCCGAGGTAGCGGTGGAACCGTTCCTCGGAGCCGAACAGCGACTCCCGGGTCTGTGAGTGCATGCCGTCGGCGCCGACCACCAGGTCGAACGTGCGCCGTCGCCCACTGTGGAAGGTGACGTCGACCCCGTTTCCGGACCGGTCGAGGGTGTCGATGAAGTCGCCGAACAGGAATTCCACGTCGTCGCGGACCGCCGCGTAGAGGGTCGCGATCAGATCACCCCGGCGTACCTCGAGGTCCTGACCTTCGACACTGCCGGCGACGGCGCGCGCGTCGACCACGGCCACTTCACCGCCATCGGCATCGAGGAAGGTGCAGCGGCGCATGTCGATGTGCGCGTCCCGCAGCTGCGGCAGTATCCCCATCCGGCGGACCACCTCGATCGCGGTGCCACGGATGTCGATCGGATAGCCACCGGCGCGCAGTGACCCCGCCTTCTCCACCACCGTGACCGCGAATCCGGACCGGTGCAGCCAGTACGCCAGCGTGGGTCCGGCGATGCCGGCCCCGGAGATCAGGACTCTGCGCTTCGGCGTCGATGGACCGGTAGATGTCATGCCTGAGTTCCTTCTCTCGTGAAACGGACGACGACCAGCGACAGCGCGGCGACGAGGCCGGCGATGACGAAACCGGTGACGAAGGCCGACTCGGCCGGCCGGCCCGTCCCCGGGGCGGCACCGGCGGAGAGGATCGCGCCGCCGAGCTGGGCGCCCAGGGCGATGCTGATGACGCGTGTCACCACGAGCAGGCTGGTGGCGATGCCGGTGTCCTTGGCCTCGACGGCGGTGGCGGTGCCGGCGAGCAACGCCGTGGTACCGACGCCCGCGGCGACCGCGGTCAGCGCCTTCGCGACGAGGAGCTGCCACGCCGCGGTGTGCAGCGACGCCAGGGCGATCATCGTGACCGCGGTGACGACGGCGCGCTCCACGGCGACCCATCCCATCGCGAGGACGGCGACGAGCACCGCGATGGCACCGACCGCGAACGGCGGCAGGCCGGCGCTCGTCACCGTCACGAGCCCGACCATGAGCGCGAGCAACGTGCCGCTCAGCAGGGCCACGCCGGGCCAGTCGATCCCGCTGTCCGATCGGATCGGCGGATCATGCGGCATCAGCCGGGTCACGGCCGGCGTCGCCACGATGATCGCGATCGTCGGCAGCGCGAACATCCAGTGCCAGGACAGGTTCTCCGCGATCGGCCCGGCGATCGACGTTCCCACGATGCCGCCGCCCGTGAACAGCGCGGTGACCACGCCGATCGCCGCCTGCGACCCCCCTGTGGGGAGGTGCTTGCGCACCAGGATGAAGGAGAGGGGCAGCGCACCCACCATGACGCCCTGCAATACCTGACCGAGCAGTAGCACCGGCAGATTCGGGGCAAGGCTCGCCAGCAGACCACCGGCCGAGACCACGGCCATCAGCCGGAGCAGCACCCGCTTCCCGCCGTACCGGTCGCCGAGTTTGCCCGCGACGGGTGCGACGACCGCGCCGGTGACGAGGAGTGCGTTGCCGACCAGTGCCCCTTCGGCGGGGCTGACCCCCAGCTCACGTTGCAGCAGCGGGAGCGCGGGATCCACCACTGACTGCAGGGTGCCGAGGGCGAGTGCCAGGATGCCGAGGACGGCGATCGCCGGCCTCCCCATGCGGACCGGGGAGGCCACGGCTTCGGACGTGGACGTCCCGTTCATCACTCGTTGATCACTCCAGACGCCGCTAGGGAAGGGGAATGCGCGAGATCCGCGCGGTTCCAACACTTCCCTGCGGCGCCCCGGCCGGGCATCGTCCTGCGCCACCGTCCTGCCCTGGTGTGCTCGGACCAGGCACTCAGGCGCCCTGATGCCTGCGCACTACGAGCCGATTCGCGACACGCGTCACCGGCTGCGGGAACGGGCGTGAAAAAAGCCGTCCCGCCACGCGGGGGAGGGCTTCCACGTGGCGGGACGGCTCCAGGACGCGGTGGTCATGACCACCCCATGACCGCCCGGCGTGGCCGGGTGCCCCCTCGGATGGGCGACCCGGCCACGCCGCGCGGCGTCTAGTTGCGGCCGAGAGCGCGGTACTCCCAGCCGGCGGCACGCCAGGCCTCGGCGTCCAGGGCGTGCCGGCCGTCGACGATCCGCCGGTGCCGGACGACCTCGCCGAGCGCGGCCGGGTCGACCTCACGGAACTCCGCCCACTCGGTCAGCAGGACCACGACGTCGGCGTCGCGCGCGACGTCGAGGGCGCTGTCGCCGTAGCGGAGCTCCGGGTAGGCGCGGCGGGCGTTGTCCAGCGCGGCCGGGTCGAACACCCGGACGTGGCCGCCCAGCCCGTGCATCGTGCGGGCCACGTCGAGGGCCGGCGCGTCACGGATGTCGTCGGAGTTCGGCTTGAACGCCGCACCCCACGCCGCGATCCTCGCCCCGGCGAGCTGCCCGCCGAGCAGCTCGCGTACCAGGTCGACCGTACGGGCGCGGCGGCGCCGGTTGATGGCGTCGACCTCGCGGAGGAACGACACGGCCTGGCCGACGCCGATCTCCTCGGCCCGGTGCGCGAACGCGCGGATGTCCTTGGGCAGGCAGCCGCCGCCGAAGCCGAGGCCGGGCCGCAGGAACTTGCCGCCGATGCGGTCGTCGAGGGCGAGCGAGTCGGCCAGGTCCTTGATGTCGGCGCCGACCGCCTCGCAGACCTCCGCCATCGCGTTGATGTAGGAGATCTTCGTGGCGAGGAAGGAGTTCGCCGCGACCTTGACGAGCTCGGCGGTGGCCAGGTCGGTCCGTACGACGGGCGTGCCCAGCTCCAGGATCGGGGCGAACGCCGCGCGGAGCCGCTCGTTCGCCCAGTCGGAGGCCACACCGAAGACGAGACGGTCGGGGCGCATCGTGTCGTCGACGGCGAAGCCCTCGCGCAGGAACTCGGGGTTCCACGCCAGCTCGATCTGCGTGCCGGCGGGCGCGAGTTCCTGGAGCACGTCGGTGAGGACGTAGGCGGTGCCGACCGGCACGGTCGACTTGCCGACCACGAGGGCGCGGCGCTCCAGGTGCGGGGCGAGCGCGCGCACCGCCGCGTGGACGTAGGTCAGGTCGGCGGCGTCCGAGCCCGGCTGCTGCGGGGTGCCGACGCAGATGAAGTGGACGTCGCCGAACGCGCCCGCCTCCTCGAACGACGTGGTGAACCGCAGCCGCCCGGAGTCGAGCGCCTTCGTGAGGAGCTCGGGCAGGCCGGGCTCGAAGAACGGCACCTCGCCAGCGGCCAGCTTGGCGATCTTCTTTTCGTCGACGTCCACGCCGAGGACCTCGTACCCCAGGGCCGCCATGCAGACCGCGTGGGTGGCGCCCAGGTAACCGGTGCCGATGACGGTGAGCCGGGGCAGCTCGGTCGGCTTCGGGTTCATCGCCTTGTCTCCCTCATTCACTTGTTGACGCACTTGCCGTTCTTGGTGAGCCGACCGCCGCTCACCTTGTTGTCGCAGAGGATCGTGTTGCCGCCGGCCGTGTCGTTGATGCCGACACCGCCACCGCCGGCCAGGTCGATCTTGTTGCCGCGGAACAGGTTGCCACTGCCCCAGCCCTTGACGATCTGGTGGGTCTGGAAACCGTCCGCGGGGGTCTTCGTGCCGGTGTTGTCCTGGATCACGTAGTCGTTGCCCTTGACGTCGACCCAGGAGTCGTTGTGCTTGTCGCCGCCGAGGTTCGTCCCGTCGAAGACGTTGCCGACGACACGGCCGCCGGTCGTACCCTCCTTGATGTCGACCGCCTCGGCGGTGGCCTGGATGACGTTGCCGCGTACGAGGTTGTGGTCGCTCTTGTCCATCTTCCCGCCGGAGACCTGGCCCCAGTTCGACTGGGCCGTGCCGAGGTAGACGCCTTCGCCGAACTTCGCGCGCCGCCGGCCGGTGTCCCAGATCTTGTTGTACTGGACCGTGTTGCCGGTGCTGAAGTCGCGCAGGTGGATGGCCTCGTCGCCGATGTCGTGGACGGTCAGGCCCTGGATGATCGAGCCGTTGCTGCCGTCCGCCATGACGCCCTTCTGGCTGTTCTGGACGCTGAAACCGATCAGGTGCCAGTACGCCGCGTGGTCGAGGTGGAAGGCGTAGCCCTTCTTGACGCCGCCGCCGTCGAGGATCGCCGCGGAGTCCCCGCACAGGCTGATCGGCCGGTCCGCCGTGCCGGACGCCCGGGTCGCGAACCTCCCCTGGAACGTGCCCGGCGACAGCTTGATGACGTCACCCGGCTTGGCCTGGTCGAGCGCGCTCTGCAGCGCGTCGGCGTCGCCGACGGTGCGCGTGGCGGCCGGGCAGGTGACCTTCCCCGCCCCGGCCGGGACGGGCAGGTCCGGCTCCGGGCCGGCCGGCGCGCCGCCGTCATCACCGTCGTCGCCGTCATCGCCGCCGGTGCCGGTGGCGGCGCCGGGGGCCGAGGACTCCGGCACGGGCCGGAGCCGGGAGGCGGTGTCGTGCCGTTTCGCGGGCGAGGACCCGCCGCCTCCGGCCAGCAGCCAGGTCACGCCGGCCACGAGGAGCGCGCCGACGACCAGGCCGGCGACGAACTTCACGTCGATCCTCACAGCGCCTCCCGTACCTGGTCGTCCGCGCCACCCGACGGAAGCGCGATCGCCAGCAGGTCGGGGCTCGTCTCGGTCGTGGGCACCTTACGCGCCCGCTGCAGCGCCAGCACCGGCCGCTGCTCGAGCGTGCGCTGACCCTCGTACGGGTGGACGTGGCGGCGGCCGATCCGCAGCCCGCTGCCGCGCGAGCGCAGCGCCGAGACGACGACGAGCAGGAAGACGAGGGTCCAGATGATGTTCATCGGCTTGGCGACCCGCCGGACCTCCGTCCAGAAGCCCGCGGTGTCGTGCCAGCCCGCCGTGCCGTTGTTCGAGATCGCCGCCGTGCCCTTCGCCCGGGACACGTCCAGCGCGCTGGTACCGGCACCGCCGAACGTGTTGCCCGTGATCCGGGCGCCGCCGACCTGGCCGACCAGCGAGACGCCGTGCCGCGACGCCGACTGCACCGTGTTGCCGATCACCGAGCCCGTCGAGTCGCGCAGGTAGATGGCGGTCTCGGTGTCGTCGACGATGTTGCCGGCGACGTTCGCCGAGGTGACCCCGCCGCGCAGCACGATGCCCTGGCGGTCCTGCCCGCTCAGCTGGTTGCCGGAGATCTGCACGCCGGTCGCGTCACCGCTCGCGACGATGCCCATGTCACCGCCGACGACCTTGCTGGTCTGCACGGCCAGGTGGGTGCCGCCGAGCAGTTCGACGCCGTAGCGCCGATTGTCCCGCGCGGTGCTGCTGGTCACGGAGCTGTCCCCGTACGCGCGCGGGGACTCGCCGCTCGCGGACGGGCCGTTGGCCAGCGGCTGGCCGTTGAGGGTGAACCCGTTGCCGCCGTTGTCCGCGGCGGTGCAGCCGGTGATGCGGACGTTCTCGGTACCCCGGGACAGGACGAACCCGTCGCCCCGGCTGCCGGTGACCGTGGTGTTCTCGATGCTGGCGTTCCGGGCGAACCGGTGCATCAGCACGCCGTTCACCTGGCTGTTCTCGATCCGGTTGTTCGTGATCTGCGTCGCGTCGGAGGCGGACACGAAGATCCCGTACGCGTCGCCGCGGATGGTGCTGTGGTCGACCGACCCGGTGACGAGGTTGGCGGTCGGGACCAGGAAGCCGACGCTCGTCCTCCCGTTCGACGTCGTGACCTCGACCTCGTCCCCGCTGCCCCGCGTCGTGTCGGTGGTGCCGTCGGCCAGCCTCACCCGCTTGGGCGCCGAGGCGCGGGGGTCGACGCGCTCGGCGGCGGCGTCGGGCCGGTCGCTGCCGGTCATGGCGATCCCACCGGTGGGTCCGCTCCAGAAGCCCAGGTCCGAGACCTGGGCGTACTTCATCTGGAACTCGCCGCCGATCGCGCGGATGTAGGCCCGCCCATCACCGAGGCGCGTATCCGTGGCCCCGGCCTGTTCGTTCCAGCTCATGATCCGCACCGGGTTCTGCGCCGAACCGTTGATCCGGATGCTCGCGCCGAATCCGACGATCGAGGTGAACGACCCCGGCACGCTCTTCATCCGGATCGTCAGCGGCCCCGACGAGCTCTGCAGCACCAGCTTGGCGCCCGACGCGACGAACACGTTCACGCCCAGCACGTACGAGCCGTCATTCTGCCGCTGGAAGTCCCGCTGGGCGTACTTCTGCAGGTCGGCGACGTAGTACGGCCGGCTGCGCTGCGGCAGCACCAGCGTCTTGCCGATCGAGGAGCCGAAGATGTTCGGCTGGCGCATCGCGGCCGCCCGCGTGCCGCCCCGCCGCAGCGTCGAGGTCAGCACGGCGTTGGTCTGCATGATGCGCTGGCTCTCCTGGTCGACCAGCGCCGCCTCCTGCCGCGCGTCGTTCGGCGACACGTCGTCGACGGCCGGCAGGCCGGGGGCCTTCTTCGTGTACTGCACGTAGGCGTACGTGCCGCCGGCGGCCAGTCCCAGCACCAGGACGGTGGTGACCAGCCGCCGGCCGCGCCGGCGCGGCGCCGCCTCGCCGGAGTCAGGCGCTGCCATCGCGTACCTCCCGCTTTCGCGTCGTCCCTGTGCCGGTCATCGTCCGTCTCCGCCCGCGGTGAGGCCCCGCAGCGCGCGCGCCGGGCGCTCCGCGAGCCGCCGCTGCGCCGCGTACGGGTCGATCCCGCGCCGGTTCCGCCGGGGAAGGGCGCGCGACCGGACCATCATGAAGACCACGATGAGGAACACGGCGGCCCAGATGACGTTCATCGGCTTGGCGTACCGCATCGCCTTCGTCAGCAGGCCGGACGTGTCGTCCCAGCCGGAGGTGTCATTGTTCTCCCTGGTCAGCGCGCCGTGCGAACCGGCCTTGCTGATCGCGCTCGGCCCGGACCCGCGCAGGGTGTTGCTGACCACGTGCGTGCCGCCGGTGCCGCCGCGCAGCACGATGCCGTGCTCGGTCGCGCCCCGGACGATGTTGCCCGACAGCTTGCCGCTCGAGTCGCGCAGGTAGATGCCGACCTGCACGCCGTTCACGAGGTTCCCGGCGACCTGCGCGCCGGTGACCTTCTCGCGCAGCGCGATGCCCTGACGCCGCTGCCCGCTCAGCTGGTTGCCAGAGATTTGCACGTCCGTGGCCGCGGACCGGACGACGATGCCCATGTCGCTGCCGATGACCTTGCTGGTCTGCACCGCCAGCCGGTTGCCGCCCAGGACCTCGATGCCGTAGTGGCCGTTGTCCCGGGCCGTGCTGCCGTTGACCGAGCTGTTGCCGTACGCCTGCGGGGACTCCCCGCTCGCCGACGGGCCGACCGCGAGCGGCCGCCCGTTGAGGGTGAACCCGTTGCCGTGGTTGCGCTCGGACGTGCTGCCGGTGATCCGGACGCCCTCCGTGGCGCGGGACAGCACGAACCCGTCCCCGCCGCTGCCGCTGACCGTGGTGTTCTGGACGCTGGCGTCCTTGGTGTACCGGTGCAGCAGGACGCCGTGGGCGAGGCTGTTCTCGACCCGGTCGTCGATGATCTGCGTCTGCGTCGACCCGGAGACGAAGATCCCGTACGCGTCGCCCGTGATCCGGCTGTGCTTCACCGCCCCGGTGACGAGGCCGGCGGCCGGCACGTGCGACGCGGTGCCGCCCGGGCCGGCCGGGGCGACCTCGACGTCGCCGGGCCCGACGGCGCCGGTCTCGTTCTTCTTGCCGGCCAGCCGCCGCCGCTTGGCCTCGTGCCGCTGGTCCTTGTTCAGGTGCCGGGCCGCGTTGGCGGGCCGCTCGGTGCCCGTGAGCGCGATGCCGCCCGTACGGCCGCTCCAGAACCCCAGGTCGGACACTTGCGCGTACGTCATGCGGAACGCGCCGCCGATCGCGCGGAGGTACGCCCGCCCGTCGTTCACCTGCGTGTCGGGCCGGCGCGTACGCGCGTCCCAGCTCATGATGCGGACCGGCGCCTGGGCGGTGCCGGTGACGGTGATGGTCCCGCCGAACCCGACGATCGAGCTGAACGAGCCCGGGACGCTGCCCATCCGGATCGTCAGCGGCCGTCCGTTGCTCTGCAGCGTCAGCTTCGCGCCGTCGGCCACGAAGACGTGCGCGCTGAGCAGGTACGAGCCGTCGCGCAGCCGCCGGAAGTACCGGCCGCCGTACCGCGCCAGGTCCGTCAGCGTGTACGCCGAGTCATCGGTGCGCTGCGGCAGGACGAGCGTCTTGCCGTGCGCCGAGCCGAAGATCTGCGGCTGCTTCCACGTCAGCGCCTCCTTGCCGCCCGCCTGCATCAGCGACGACAGGACGGCCCGGATCTGGATGATCCGCTCGTCCTCCTGGTCGACCAGGGCGGCCTCCCGCCCGCCGTCGTCCCGGCTCGCGGCGGCGCCGGCCTGCGGCGGGGTGGCGGCCGCGGGCGGGATGGCGGCCGGCGCTCCCGCCGCGCCGGCGGGCGTACGGGACGCGGCGGGCCGCGCCGTCCGCGCCTTCGTCCGGGAGGTCTGCGGCGTCGGGAAGACGTGGATCGCCCGGGGGGTCCGCGGGTGGGCCGTGGTGCGATGCGGGGCGGGGGAGGGCGTGGCCGCGTGGACGTCCGCGGGCAGCAGCGGCACGCCGAGCGCGAGCGCCGCGACCAGGAGCCCGCGCGCCCCGGCGCTCAGGGGAACGCGGTGGCGGCCCGGTCTTCCACCGGGCGTCGTGGCCGTCACCTCAGACCGCCTGCTTCTGCAGCGTGGCGGCGGACTGCCCGGCCCCGCCGATCTGGTCGGAGGTGCGCGTCAGCCAGCCCTGCTTGTTCATGGTGACGAAGGCGTACAGCTTGATCGGCAGCGCGATCATCATGACCACGACCGCGGTCAGCGGCAGCAGCAGGATCTCCTGCGGATGCCGCTTGAGGTGCGACCACCCGCGGATGCCACGGCCGGCGAGCATCCAGCCCACCGACAGGCCGATGCCCAGCGGCCCGAGGTGCATCCGGCTGAAGACGAAGTACCCCAGCGTGACGCCCATCGTGACCGGCGTCAGCAGGATCTGCAGCACGGTGACCTTGGTGACGAAGGGCGTCTTCCACAGCCAGCCCTTCCACAGGGCGGTGAGGTAGCAGCGGTAGGAGTTGCGGCTCCAGCGGACGCGCTGCTTGACGAAGGCGCGGAAGCTCGCCGGGAACATCGACACCGCGCGGGCCGAGGACTGGTGGACGGTCTTGTAGCCCTGGGAGAGCGTCAGCCAGGTCAGGCGGCCGTCGTCACCGGCGATGCAGCGGCGGCCCAGGAAGAACTCGTTCTCCAGGTGCTCCACCACGGGCAGGACGACGGACCGGCGGTAGGCCGCGGTGCGGCCGGACAGGCAGGCGACGCCGCCCTTGCTGCCCATGGCCGGCACGTAGTCGTAGTAGCGGAGGTTGACGAGCCAGTCCGCGATGCGCCGCCAGACGCTGGTGGTGCGCTGGTAGACGTTCTGCTGGGTGCCGACGCCGCCGACCTCGGGGTCCTCGAACGGCATCTGCACGGCCGCCAGCAGACCCGGCTCCCACCAGGTGTCGGAGTCCGCGAACACGACGACGTCGTACTTCGCCGCCCGGATGCCCACGCCGAGCGCCGAGCGCTTGCCGGCGTGCTCGTAGACCAGCACGTTGAGCCGGGGGTCGGTGACCTGGGCGAGCCGGCGCTGGGCCTCGCGGTCCGCGACGTCGATCACGATGATGACCTCGTCCGGGTCCTGGTCGAGCCAGCTGCTCAGGCAGCGCAGCAGGATGTCCGGGTCCTCCCGGTAGGACGGGACGACCACCGAGACGGTGGTGCGAAAGCCGTTGACGACGGGCTTGTACAGCCGCGACAGGACCACGCGGTAGAGCCAGAGCGACCAGACCAGCAGGCCGGCGAGGCCCAGCGGGACGAACGTCTTCCAGCCGCCTCCGGCCGTCGCCGCCGCGATCCAGGTCCAGGCATGGCTGAACCATGCAGTGATAGACGACAAGGTGATCCTTCCCCCGGCGCCGTGACCGGCGCCAACCCCAAGATCAGCTTGAGAGCGGCAGCTCCCCCACGTGACTGGGCGCCATTGCCCCGGAAGTCACGTCAATCTCTTTAGACTCCGAATAAATATCAAACCCTCAAGTACAACCACAACACCGGCGATCCACCTGTAACGGCATCGAAACCTGAAAGCGGAAGCATGAAGTGCGTTTCGTGTTTTTTATTGGAAGGGGGGTTGAATAAGGGGCGGCCTGAAAATCGCCTTCATGGAAGCCGTGCACCGGGCCCGATTCCGGCACCGGGCGGCCGCGCGGTCTGGCGATCGGTGCTGGTCGCTGCGCCGTCGCGCAGGGAGTCCCAGGGTCGGGTGTACGCGCCGGGTATCGTCCGTGGCGAACAAATGATCTCTGTGTGAGATCGGGGTGACGAGGGCGACGCCGCGCCGGAGCGATGGCGATTCCGTGCCGTTGAGGATGCCGGTAAAACTGATTCACCTTCGTCTGGCCGACGGCGGATGATGCCGTGAAAGCCGGGACGAAAATGCGCGCGCAGCGCTTTATGCGGTCGATTCTGTCATGATGTTCTGACCTTCCGGAATCCCTGCTCGGTTCCGGTGACGGGCCTCCGCGCCCCACCGCCTTCGATCCGGCGCCGCGCTCAGCCGCAGGTCGGCCGGGTGCGGTGCCGCCGTGGACGTCTCCGGTGGGGCGGGAGGAGGGGTGAGGCGTCGCGAACGGACGCCGTGCGGTAAGTGGACGAACCACCCATAGGTCAGAAACCGGAAAAAAGCCGCAGGTTGGACGGCCACCTGTGGTCGTGCCGCGCCGGTCGGTGAGTGAGACGCGGGACGTGGGTTACGTTCGCGACGTGAGATTAACCGTATTGACCGGAGGTGAGCCGATGTCTGATGAACTGTCCCCGTCGACCGAGCGTTCCGAGATCGACACCTCGGTCCCGCACTCGGCCAGGATCTTCGGGTACTGGCTGGGCGGCAAGGACAACTACCCGGTGGACCGGGAGGCCGGGGATCGCGTCAAGGAGCTGTTCCCCCAGATCGTCGACCTCGCGCGGATCGGCCGCCACTTCCTCGGCCGCGCCGTCCGGTACCTCGCCGAGGAGGCCGGCGTCCGGCAGTTCCTCGACATCGGCACCGGCCTGCCGACCGTCGACAACACCCACGAGGTCGCGCAGCGGGTCGCGCCCGAGACCCGCGTCGTCTACGTCGACAACGACCCGCTCGTCCTCGCACACGCCGAGGCGCTGCTCACCGGACTGCCCGACGGGGCGACCGAGTACGTCCACGCCGACGTGCGCGAACCGGAGAAGATCCTCGCGGAGGCGGCCCGGACCCTGGACTTCGACCGGCCCGTCGCGGTGATCCTCATGGGAATCCTGGCCCACGTGGCGGACTACGACGAGGCGCGGTCGATCGTACGGCGGCTGCTCGCCCCGCTGCCGTCAGGGAGTTACCTGGCGGTCCGGGACGGTACGGACACCGACCCGGCCTACCGGGAGGCCCTCCGCCGGTACAACGCGACCGGCGCGGTCCCGTACCACCTGCGCAGCCCGGAGCAGATCGCCGGTTTCCTCGACGGCCTCGAACCCGTCGAACCCGGCGTCGTGTCGTGCCCGCACTGGCGGCCCGAGGTCTCGCCGCTCACCCCCGCCGGGGAGGTCCCCCTGTACGGCGGCATCGGCCGCAAACCCTGACGAGCCCGGCGCCGTCCGTCAAGACTCTCGGCCGCCTGGCCGGAGGGTCAGGGTTTGCGGGCCATGCCGCCCAGGGTCTCGACCCTGGGCGGGAGGCCGAAGGGGCTGTGCTCCGGGCGCCACTGGGAGACCGGCACCACGCCCGGCTCCAGGAGCTCCAGGCCGTCGAAGAAACGGGTGATCTCCTCCGGAGAGCGCAGGTGGTACGGCACGGCGCCGCCGCGGTTGTACCGCTGGTGCGCCTCCCGGCGGCCGGGATCGGTGTCGGTGCCGTCGCTCAGCACCAGGTGGCTGCCGGACGGCAGGGCGTCCAGCAGCCGGCGCACGATCGCGTGCGGGTCGTCCCGGTCGTCGATGTGGCCCATGACGCCCATCAGCATCAGCCCGACCGGGCGGCCGAAGTCGAGGGTGGCGGCGGCCGCCTCGAGGATGCGGCCGGGGTCGCGTACGTCCGCGTCGATGTAGTCGGTGGCCCCTTCGGGGGTGCTGGTGAGGAGGGCGCGGGCGTGCGCCAGCACGAGCGGGTCGTTGTCGACGTAGACGATCCGCGCCTCGGGGGCGGCGCGCTGGGCGATCTCATGGGTGTTGTCCACGGTCGGCAGGCCCGTGCCGATGTCGAGGAACTGCCGGATCCCGGCCTCCTCCACCAGATGGTGCACCGCACGGGCGAGGAAGTGCCGGACGGCGCGGGCGGCGTCGACGATCCCCGGGAAGATCTCGGTGAACTCGTCACCGGCCTTGCGGTCGACGGGGTAGTTGTCCTTTCCGCCGAGCCAGTAGTTCCAGATGCGCGCCGAGTGCGGCACGGTCGTGTCGATCTCCGGCGGTGCCGTCGCGTCGGTCTCGGCGGTCTCGGCGGCCTCGGTGGTTTCGGTGTTATCGGCGGGCGAAGCGGGGGTTCGGTGGTCGGTTCCGAAGTGCTGCCGATCGAATGCGTGCGCGTCGTCGGTCACAGGGAGGACCCTTCGTCGATGCCGCTGGGGGATGCCGTGGGGCAAACCATCCAATCCGGTTCGCACCGCCGAGGCTATCGTGAGAGGCTTCGAAATCGATCAGTGTCGACGACTGTGGAGCGGAGAGAGACGGCATGGTCACTGGCCCCCTCGCTGGTGGCGTGGCCGACAGCGCTCTGCTGGCCTACCGGCAGGCCGGCCCGACGGTGCTGCGCATGCTCGTCGGCGCACAGCTCCGCAGGTTGCGCGAGGCCAGCGGCCTCACCTGCCAGAGCGCGGGCGCGGCCATCCAGGCGTCGCACTCCAAGATCAGCCGTCTGGAGCTGGGGCGGCGCGGTTTCAAACAGCGTGACCTCGAGGAGCTGCTGACGCTGTACGGCGTGGACGGCGGCGCCGAGCGCGCCACCCTGCTCGAACTCGCCGAGCTGGCCACCGCGCCCCCGTGGTGGCGGGAGTACGCCGACGTGGTCCCGCGCTGGTTCGAGGACTACCTCGGGCTGGAGCAGGCCGCCAGCGTCATCCGCACCTACGAGGTGCAGTTCGTCCCCGGCCTGCTGCAGACGCCGGACTACGCCCGCGCCGTCATCCGCCTCGCCCATCGCGATCAGCCCGAGGCCGTCATCGACCGGCGCGTCGGGCTCCGGATGAAGCGGCAGCGGCTCCTGCTGCAGCGGCCGAACCCGCCCAAGCTCTGGGCCGTCATCGACGAGGCGGCGCTGCGCCGCCCGATCGGCGGCGCGGCCACCATGCGCGCCCAGCTGCGCCACCTCCTCGAGATCGCCGAGCTGCCGAACGTCACCGTCGAGGTCATGCCGTTCAGCGCCGGCGGCCACGCCGCGGCGGGCGGCCCGATCACGCTCCTGCGCTTCCCCGAGGACGACATTCCCGACGTCGTCTACCTCGAGCAGCTCACGAACGCCGTCTACGCCACGAAGACCGCCGACGTCGACTACTACTGGCACGTTCTCAACCGCGTCGTCATCGAGGCGGAGCCGCCGAGCGCCTCTCTCAAGATCCTCCAGCGGATCCTCCGCGAGACCTGAGCGGCCCGACGCGAGCGCATAGTCTTCGAGGTGAGCTCCGCGGACACCGGCGAGGGATCCCCGCGCAGATGCGTACCCTGCTGATCGATAACTTCGACTCCTTCACTTACAACCTCTTCCACCTGATGGCCGAGGTGAACGGACGCCCGCCCCTGGTCGTCCGTAACGACGTCGAATGGTCCTCCCTCGACCCCGGCGACTTCGACGCCGTGGTGATCTCCCCCGGGCCGGGGCGTCCCGGCCGGGACCGGGACTTCGGGGTCAGCGCCCGCGCGATCCGCGACTGGGACCGGCCCGTCCTCGGGGTCTGCCTCGGCCACCAGGGGCTGTGCGAGCTGTTCGGCGGCACCGTCGGGTACGCGCCCGAACCCGTGCACGGCATCGCGTCCCCGATCCACCACGGCGGGCGGGACCTGTTCGCGGGGATCCCCTCGCCGTTCACCGCCGTCCGCTACCACTCGCTGGCCGTGACCGCGCTGTCGGAGGAGTTCGAGCCGCTCGCGTGGACGCCCGACGGCGTTCTCATGGGGGTACGGCACCGGGAGCGCCCGTTGTGGGGCGTGCAGTTCCATCCGGAGTCGATCGGCACCGAGTACGGCCGGGAGCTCCTCGCCAACTTCCGCGATCTCGCCGGCATCGGCGGCCCGGCCGGCACCCGTGACGCCGCCGGCACCCGCGACACCGCCGGCACCCGCGACACCGCTGGACAGCGGGCGCGGCCGCTCTCCCGGCCGGTTCCCAGGACCCGGCCCTCGTCCCGGCCGCCGTACCGGCTGCAGGTGCGGCGGATCGACCGGGCGCCGGATCCGGAGGCGGCCTACCGGGAGCTGTTCGCCGGCCGGCCGCGGAGCTTCTGGCTGGACGGCGCGGCCGGGGCCGCCGTCGGATCCCGGTTCTCGATCATGGGTGACGGGACCGGTCCGCGATCGGAGTACGTCACCTACCGGGTGCGCGAGCGGACCGTACGGGTGGAGCGGCCGGGGCGGCCCGCCGAGCTCGCCCCCGGGCCGTTCTTCGCGTGGCTCGACGCACGTCTCCGCGAGCGCGCCCTGCCACCGGACGGGCGGCTGCCGTTCGGCTTCGCCCTGGGCTACGTCGGTTACCTCGGCTACGAGCTGAAGGCCGAGACCGGCGGCACGGCCGCGCACGACGCCCCGACGCCCGACGCGGCGCTCGTCTTCGCCGACCGTGCCGTGGTGTTCGACCACCGCGAGCGCGCCTGCTTCCTGCTGTGCCTCGCCGCGGACGACGACGACCCGGACGCCGCCGCGTGGCTCGACGAGACCAGGGCGCGGCTGCTCCGTCTGCCCGCCGAGGGCGGGCCCCCTCCCGCGCCGGACCGCGCGCCCGCCGTCCCGTACGAGCTGCGGCACGACGAGGACGCCTACCTCAAGCTGATCGCCGAGTGCGCACGGGAGATCCGCGACGGCGAGTCGTACGAGATCTGCCTGACCAACCTGGCCGTCGCGCGCGTGGCCGCCGACCCGCTGCGCACGTACGCGTTCCTGCGCCGGGTCAGCCCCGTCCCGTACGGCGCGCTCCTGGACCTCCCGGGCGTCGCGGTGCTCAGCGCCTCGCCCGAACGCTTCCTGTCCGTCGGCGCCGACCGTGTCGTGGAGTCCAAGCCGATCAAGGGCACCCGGCCGCGCGGCACGACGCCGGCGGAGGACGCCGCCCTCCGCCGCGACCTGCGCGACAGCGCCAAGGACCGGGCCGAGAACCTGATGATCGTCGACCTGGTCCGCAACGACATCGGCGCCGTCTGCGAGGTGGGCTCGGTGCACGTGCCGCGCCTGTTCGCCGTCGAGACGTACGCTCCGGTGCACCAGCTCGTGTCGACCGTCCGCGGCGTGCTGCGGGCCGGAGCCTCCGCCGTCGATTGCGTACGGGCGGCGTTCCCCGGCGGCTCGATGACCGGCGCGCCGAAGCTGCGCACCATGGAGATCATCGACCGGCTGGAGGGTGGCCCGCGCGGGGTCTACTCCGGTGCGCTCGGCTGGTTCTCCCTCAGCGGGGCCGCCGATCTCGGGATGGTCATCCGGACCATCGTGATCACGCCGGAGACGGTCGGGTTCGGGGTCGGCGGGGCGATCGTGGCGGCGTCCGACCCGGCCGCGGAGTTCGAGGAGACGATGGTCAAGGCCCGGGCGATGGCCGCCGCGCTCGGCCTGAGCACCGCGCCCGGCGCCGGCCGGCGGCCTCCGGGCGGGTGATCGGCGACGGCCGGTGTCGGTATCGTGGCGCGAACGATGACTGTCACATTCGGCCCCACCACGGTGCTCGGCGACCGGTATCGCCTGGCCGAGCGCATCGCCGTCGGCGGCCAGGGTGAGGTCTGGCGGGCGGAGGACACCGCCCTCGGCCGCCCGGTCGCGCTCAAGCTCCTGCGCGGCGAGTACGCCGACAGCGCGGAGTTCCGCCAGCGGTTCCGTCTCGAGGCGCGCAACGCCGCCGCGCTGTCGCATCCGGGCATCGCGCAGGTCTTCGACTACAGTGAGGGCCGCGGCGACGAGCCGCCGTACCTCGTCATGGAGTACGTCGAGGGGGAGTCCCTCGCGGCGACGATCGCCCGGGACGCGCCGATGCCGCCGGACCGCGTGCTCGAGGTCGTCGCGTCGGCGGCGGCCGCTCTGGCGGTGGCGCACGGCGCGGGTCTCGTGCACCGCGACGTCAAGCCCGGGAACCTCCTCGTGGGCCGCGACGGCACCATAAAGATCACCGACTTCGGGATCGCCCGCGCGGTGGACGCCATCCCGCTCACGCGGACCGGCATGCTGATGGGCACCCCGCTCTACCTCGCGCCGGAGCAGGCGACGGGCAAACAGGCGACCGCCGCCGCCGACCTGTACGCCCTGGGCGTCATCGCGTTCGAGATGCTCACCGGGCGGCCCCCGTACGAGGGACCCGCGACCGCCGTGCTCGTCGCGCACCGCGACACCCCGCTGCCCGAGCTTCCGGCGTCCGTGCCGTCCGGTCTCCGTGACCTGATCCGCGCGCTGACCGCCAAGGACCCGGCGGCGCGGCCCGCGGGCGCGGCGCTCGTCGCCGATCGGGCCGCCTGGCTGCGCGCCGATCCGAGTGTGACGGTCGCCGCCGGCACCCGGGTCGACGGGGTCACGATGCCGCCGGCGTACCCGGTCGGCGCCGCGACGCCGGGCCGCACGCCGGTCGGCGTACCGCCGGGCCACCCGCCGAACGGCGCGACCCAGGTGCTCGCCGTGCCGCCGGTCGCCGACGAGCCGGCCGGGCGTCGCCGGGCGCTTCCGCTGGCGGCCGGCGGGCTGGCGATCGCCCTGCTGGCGGGGGGCGTGGGCTGGTTCGCCCGCCCGTCCTCCCCGCACCGTCCCGCCGCCACGCCGTCGTCCTCGGCACCCGCCTCCTCCCGCCCGGTCTCCCGGCCGTCGCCGACCGTGCACCGGACGCCCGTCCACCGGCAGAAGGTACGGACCCCGCCGAAGCGGACCAAACCGCGCCCGCAACCGCCGAAGCGCAAGAAGAAGCCCGGGCACGGCAAGCACCATTGACGGGGGGCCGGAGCCGGCGGCTCAGCGCTGCGGGGCCGGCCCGCCCTCCGGACCGCGGCCGTGGTCCTCGGCGGACCCGGCGGCGGTCTGCGCGGCGATGCCCGTCACGGTGGCCGTAGTGCCCGGTGCGCCCGGTCCTCCCGTGCCGTCCGGCGCGACCGCGCCGTCCGGGGTGCCCGGGGTGGTCGCCTCGGCACCGGGGACGGCCGTCTCGGCGTCGGGGGCGATCGGCGGGCCGACGGCGGCCGACAGGACCTGCGCGTTCGGGAGGTGGTAGTCGCCGTCCTCGGACCGGAGCAGGACGTACGTCAGGCCGATCTCCAGCACCGTGCCCTGGAACTCCCCGCCCAGCGGCCCGGACGACAGCCGTACCTCGTCGCCGACGGTGAACGGCCGGGACATCAGCAGGATGATGCCCGCGAAGAGGTTGGCGAGGGTCTGCTGGGCCGCGATGCCGACGAGCACCCCGGTCAGCGCGCCGCCGAGTACGAGCTGTCCGACGGGCAGGCCGAGCAGCTGCAGCGTGAGCACGAGGGTCGTGAGCCCGCCGATCAGCACGAGGACGAGCCGCACCATCGTGGCGTGGCTGTTGCCGAAGCGGGGCAGCAGGAGGTCCCGCGCCCGGCCGGACAGGCCCAGCGTCGCGGCGAACGCCAGCAGGCAGAACGCCACCGCGCTCCCGACCGCGGCCAGTTGCCAGGGCAGCCGCTGACCGGGCAGCCGGGCCTGCTGGCGGGCGAGGATCGACCCCGCCATCGCGAGGACGGCCAGGACCGCCGCGATGATCGAGCGCCATGGCCGGGCCCTCCGGCGCACCCTGGCGACCTGGTCGGCCAGGTGGATCTGGTTCACGCACGACCACCTTCACGAGCAACCGGAACCTGGAATCGCGCGCATCCTAACGGGCATGGCGCGATCCGGCCGATAACGCGCCAACCGCGGTCGTACGGGTTAGCGTCCAAGAAGGTGGCACGCGAACCGCGATGGGGGTCTCATGGGCGCGCGAACCCGGGCCGACGAGCACGACGTCGACCTCGCCGGGCTGGAGTTCTGGGCGCGCCCCGCCGAGGAGCGGCTGGCCGCCTTCGCGCGGCTGCGCTCCCGCGACCGGCCCGTGTTCTTCAAGGAGCGGCGGGTGCCGTTCGTCCGGGACGGGCGGGGTTTCTACGCGCTCGTGCGCCACGCCGACGTCGTGCACGCTGGCCGGAACGCCAAGGTCTTCAGCAGCGAACCCGCGGCCACCTCGCCCGAGCCGCCTCCGTGGATCGTCCTGCTGTTCGGACGGCCGATGGTCAACATGGACGATCCCCGCCACGCCCGGCTGCGGCGGATCGTCTCCCGCGCGTTCACCCCGCGCCGCCTGGCCCGCATCGACGAGCACATCACCGCGACGGCCCGGACGATCGTCGACGACCTCCTGGAACGCCGGTCGGGCGACTTCGTCGCCGACGTCGCCGCCCGGCTGCCCATCGCGGTGATCTGCGCGATGATGGGCATCCCGGAGCGGGACCACGCGAAGGTCGCCGCCTGCGTGGACGCGATGACGGAGTACTCCGGGGTCCGCGGCGACGTCGTACGCCTCCGCGCGCTCCGCCTCCTGGTGGGCAACCTCCGGGCCATCGTCGTGCTGCACCGCCTGGTCGCGCGCCTCGGCCGCGAGCGCCGCCGCCGGCCGGCCGACGACCTGGTGTCGGCGCTGGTCAACGCGGACATCGACGGCGAGCGGCTCTCGGTGCGCGAGCTGGGCGCGTTCTTCGACCTGCTGCTCGTCGCCGGGAACGAGACGACGCGGAACGCGCTCGCGCACGGCCTGCGGCTGTTCACCGACCATCCGGACCAGCGGGCGCTGCTGCTGGCCGACTTCGACGGCCGGATCGGCGGGGCGGTCGAGGAGATCGTGCGGTACTCCTCCCCGATCATGCAGTTCCGGCGGACCCTGACCTGCGACTACGAGCTGAACGGGCAGTCCTTCCGCAAGGGCGACAAGGTCGTGCTCTTCTACGGATCCGCCAACCGGGACGAGACGGTGTTCGCCGATCCGGACGTCTTCGACATCACCCGGAGCCCGAACCCGCATGTCGGGTTCGGCGGCCCGGGGCCGCACCTGTGCCTCGGGGCCAACCTGGCCCGGCGGGAACTGGCCGCGATGTACCGGGAGCTGTTCACCCGGGCGCCGGGGATCCGGGCGACCGGTGCGCCGGAGTTACTGCTGTCCGGCTTCGACAATGGCATCAAGCGTCTGCCGTACGAGATCTGAGGCGATCCGGTCGTGGCCATCCGCAAGCGCCTGCCGATGCTGATCATCTGTGCCACCCTGCTGGTGGCGCTGGTCGCGACGCTCGGATTCGCGATCCAGCGCGCCTCGGAGGGCCGGGAGGCGCCGCGGACGATCGGCGTCGTGGGGGCGCGCGGCGTCGGCGACTGGCCGGTGTGGGGTTTCACCCACACGGACTACAGCGCCGACGTGGGCCCGGCCGGCGGCACCGCCGCGACCGCCATCGCCCGCCGGGCCGTGCTGCAGAACCAGCACATCATGGGCTGGGGCGCCGGCAATCCGGAGCCCGCTCCCGGGACCTTCGACTTCCGTTCGCTCGACCGGCGGATGGCGTACATCCGCCGGACCCACGGCGTCCCCGTCATCACCCTGTGCTGCGCGCCGGACTGGATGAAGGGCGGCCGGGCGGGCCGGACGGACTGGAGCCGGCTGGAGGTGGCCCCGGCGCGGGACCACTACCGGGACTTCGCCGCGCTGGCCGCCACGGTCGCCCGCCGCTATCCGGACGTTCGCCACTTCGCGGTGTGGAACGAGCTCAAGGGCTTCTTCGACCAGACGGCCGACCGGTGGCGGTATGAGGACTTCACCGACCTTTACAACACGGTCTACGACGCGGTGAAGGCGGTGAATCCGCGAATCCAGGTCGGCGGGCCGTACATCCCCATGTACAGCTTCGTGGGAGGCGGCCATCGGTCGGCGCTCCGGGGGCCGTGGGGGAGCGTAGACCAGCGGGTGATCGACGCCATCGACTACTGGCTGGCGCACAAGCACGGCGCCGACTTCATCGCCGTGGACGGTCCGACGGCCAGCGACGACCGGGACGTCTACCCGGACGAGGTGACCGCCCTGGGCAAGCTGGGCGCGATCGATGCCTGGCTGCGGTCGAAGACGGACCTGCCGATCTGGTGGGACGAGTACTACGTCGAGCCGCAGAGCCTTCCGTGGACCGAGGACAAGCGCGTCGCCGTCAACGCGGCGGCGCTCATCGAACTGGCCAGGACCGGCGTCTCCACGGTCCTCTATTGGAACAACGAGGCCCAGGACGCGCGCTGTCAGGGCTGTCTGTGGATCAGCACGCTCGTGGCGAACGGCGGCGCGCCGGGGGGCATGCTCACCCTCGTGCAGGACTTCGCCCGATGGTTCCCCGCCGGCACGCCGCTGATCGGCCTGTCGTCGGCCGACCGCCGGGTGCGGGTGCTCGCCCAGCCGCACCGGGTGGTCGCCGTCAACGTGAGCGATCGCCGGGTCCGCACCCGGATCGACGGACGGAGGCTCACCTTCGCTCCGTACGAGATCCGCTGGCTGGATCGTTAGCGGCCCGGCGATCGTCGTTCAGGCACTCGGCTCAGCGCCGGAAGTGCCGGAAATGCCGGTAGTGGTACGGCCGGTAGTGGCGGTAGTGCCGGTAGTGGCGGTAGTGGCGGTAGTGGTACGGCCGGTAGTGCCGGTAATGGCGGTAGTGCCGATATCTCCCCGGCCGGTAATGGCGGTAATGGTGGTAACGGCGGTAGTGACGGTAATGCCGGCGGCGGTGATGGTCGCCCTGCACCAGGGTGACCGGCTCGCTCGTGCCTTCGGTGACGCCGGTGGGCGCCGGTGCCTCAGGGAGCGTGCGGTCCGGTGCGGTCGCCACGCGGGCAGGGGCGCCCCGGCCGAGGCCGGTCTGCGCGCCCGCGGGAGTTCCCGCGAACACCACGGCCGCGGTGGCGGCGCCGAGCAGGCCGATGACGGCGCTCTTCTTGATCAGCACATCGAACTCCTTCTTCCGGATTTCGGATCGGCGTTACGGCGGGATGCCGGGCCTTCCGGTCAGTCGACGAACGCCGTGGCGTCGCCGGCGCGCGCGAACGTGCCGCGCCTGCCCACGATGGCCGTGACGCCGTCGTCGAAGCCGTCCCGGTCGAGGAACCGGCCGCGGCCGAGGAAGCCGTCACCGAGGAAGCCGTTACCGAGGAAGCCGTCACGACCGAACCGGTTGCAGCAGCCGCCGCCGCCCCAGAAGCGGTTGGGGCCGAATCCGGCGTTCCTGTTCCTGGCCACCGCGACGTTGTTGTTGCGGTTGATCACGCGGACCGGGACGATGACGCGGGTCACGTTGATGTTCCGGTTGCGGTTGTGGTTGCGTGAGATCACGCGGTGACTCGCGACGTAGCGGTGGCCCCAGCGGTGGTGGCCGTGCCAGGTGGGAGCCTGGGCCGACGCGGGCGAACCGGTGAGCAGGATGCCGGCTGTAGCGGCGGCGATGACCAGACCGCCGGCAGCGCTTGTCGTCTTCAGCACGTTCATCTCCTTGTTGCCGGAAATGGCCCGATGGCCATGAGTGCCCGTTTTGGGCGCCATAGCCGTACTTTCCCGGCCACCCTCGTGCAGCGGCAATCTTGGAGTAACTTGCCGACAAAAGCGGCGAAGACGACACCAGCCCCGGGGCGGGATTTCGTACTCCCCGCCCCGGGGCTGAATGTTCCGTCGGCGACTCTTTACCGGCTAATCTCACGTCGTCTCAGGAAAATGGCCGGCGAATCAGCGGTTCCGCTCCTGCGGCTCGGTGAGGTCCTGCCGCTGCCGCTCGTTCTGCCGCTGCCGCTCGAACTGGTTCTGCCGCTCGCTCTGCGCCTGGTCGTTCCGCGCGATGGCGACGTTGTTGTTCCGGTTCCGGATGCGGAGCCGGATGTAGTTGAACGTGCTGTGGTTGTTCGCGGTGAAGGCGTTCCAGCGGCCGCCGAGGGCGGCGAAGCCGGCACCGCCCCAGTTACCGCCACCCCAGCCGTTGCCCCAGCCGCCGAAGCCGCCGCCGCCGCCGAACTGCGGCGTGGTGGCCGACGCGGGGGAGCTGGTGAGGATCGCGCCTGCGGCGCAGGCGATCACGAGGCCCCCCAGGGTGAAGGACTTCTTCGACATCTCAATCTCCTGTCAGTGCTCGATCGAACGATGTGTAGGCGGTCAGGGTGTCTGCCACTCACTGCTTCCGGCCCCGCGCTCGGCACTCGCGCTCTGCTGCTGGGCCGGTGCGGTGCCGGAATCACGTGAGGCACCCGAATCACCGGAGACACCCGGATCACGTGTGACGCCGGATCCACCGGCGGCCTGCGGACGGACCCGTCGATAGGCCGTTCCGACCGGAGCGGTCCCGGGCGCGAGGTCGGAGCGGCGGGTCAGGCCGCCACCAGGGTCTCCCGCCCGGTCCTGCTGCCATTGCCGCTGGCGCTCCCACTGCCGCTGGCGTTCGCGTTGCGCCTGCTCGTTCCGCGCGATGGCGATGTTGTTGTTCCGGTTGTAAATGAAGATCCGGATGAAGATGCGCGGACGGTTGCTGTTGAAATTCACATGCCGGTGTCTGTGCACGAAGTGAAAGCGATGATGATTGTGCCAGTAACCGGCGAGGTCGGGTTGGGCGTTCACCGGCGAGCTTGTGAGCAAGACGCCGGCGGCGGCCGATACCACCAAGCCGAGAGAGGCGTATTTCATTGTGAGCACGCCGATCTCCTTTCGTCGTCGGGGATAAGGGTGCCGGGGAGGTCCTCTCCGGCACCCTTTCCTGACCGGACGGCACGGCGGCCGTCACCGCATGGTTCTTCGAGCCGTCGCCGGGCTTCGCCGGCTGCTACCGCCCTGGGTCAGACTCCGCTGGACTCACTGGCCAGGAGCGCCGACCTCGGCGTCGCCCCGGCGGTCGCGCCGGTCGCGGTCCTGGTCGACGAGGTCCTGCCGCTCGCGCTGCCGCTGCCGCTCCAGCTGCCACTGGTTCTCACGCTGGGCCTGCGCCTGGTCGTTGCGAGCGATGGCGACGTTGTTGTTGCGGTTCCGGATGCGCAGCCGGATGTAGTTCCACACGGAGTTACCGTTGAAGTTCAGGTTGCGGTGGTTCGAGAAGTGGCGGAAGTTCTGGCCCGAGAACCAGCCGCCGCCGTAGCCACCGCCCCAGCCCGGACCAGGCTGGGCATTGGCCGGTGCAGCGGTGAGGATCGCACCCGCGGCGGTGGCGATCACCAGGCCACCCATGGCGAACTTCTTCTTCAGCACGTCGGTCTCCTTATCTCGGAATGGCGCGATGGCCTTCACGAAACGGCGCTGCCCTCCTGTTTCGGGTGGACGCCGTTGTTTGTAACATTCCCACGCCCTTTCTCGGCAAGATAACTACAGGGTAAGATGACAATAAAGAGCGAAATTCTAAAACCGGACTTTTCGGCTCGTTCTCCGATCTGTCCCATCATTGTTCGCGGAATGGGCGGGACGACCCTCTGAGCTGTTTCCGATCTTGTTCTGGAGTCCGCCCCGGACGGTGTGTCACCGCGTGCGCGAGGCTCCCGCGGCACTAGGTTCGACGCGCGGCGCGTGCGCCCTGGCCGTCCTGCTCAGCGGTCGAAGGCCCAGGACTCGTCGTCGTCGTCCAGCCCTGTTTCCGCCAACGACCGCAATTCCGGCGAATTGTCGTTTCTGTGCCGGCCGAGGGCCGGCGCGCCGATGAGCGCGCAAACGGCGGCGACGGCGATGAGCCCGCCCCGCGGCGACCAGACCGAGCACACCAGCATGACCTCGGCGACCGCACCGTTCACGACGACCGCGCCGATGCCCGCGACGACGAGCCGGGCCGCCCGGTCGAGGCGGGCGAGCAACCCCGCCAGGCAGAACGCCGGCGTGCCGAGGGCCAGCGCCGCGGCCACCGGCCGGGTGAAGCCGGGCACGGAGGGCAGGAGCGCCAGGGTGACCAGGCCCGCGAGGAGGACGACGCCGACCGCACCCACGAGCACCCGCCGCCCCGCCATCAGGACCCCAACGCCACGAAGCGCTCGGCGACGGTGATCGCCAGAACGACGAGCAGCACGGCGGCCCCCCAGGTGAACGGCCGCAACCGCGACCCCGCCCCGGACGGCGCGTACAGCCGCACGACCTCCCGCGCGAGCAGAAGGACGATCAGCAGCGGCAGCGCGGCCAGCCCCACCGGCGTCCAGGCGGTCGAGCCGAACGTGAAGCGCGCCGTGCGGGCCGGAGGAGGCGGCGTCCCCGCCGCCGGGGCCCGCAGCGCGTAGACGACGGCGTCGCCGCCCGTGAAGACCGGGCGGAGCTGCGGCGCGGCGGCCAGCGCCGCCCGCAGCCGTCCGGCGTACGAGGCGGGCAGGCCGTAGTTGAAACGGTTGTACGCCTCGTTCGCGCGACCGGTGATGAAGTACCCGCCGGGCCGCTCCCGGAGCGCCGCGACGATCCCGGACAGGTCGGCCGGATTCGCCGGGGCACGGACGGCGGTGTAGTCGAACCGCTCCATCGACCGGGCACCCCACGGCATCATCGGGAAGTACCCCGCGTCGTCCTGCGGGTCGGCCTGCCACACCACGTTGATCACGCCGGTCGGGGTCTGGCGCAGCATCGCCTCGAACGCCTTCACCTCGCCGGGACGCACCTGCTCGAACGTCTCATTGCCGAAGCGGACGAACAGGAAGCCCCCCGCCAGCAGCAGCCCGCACAGCGCCGCGCCACCGACCGCGAGAGTACGGCGCGGCGCGGGGAACGTGGTCGGGAAGAAGGCGTACGCCGCGAGGAGACAGGCGCCCGGAAGGACGAAGAAGTACACCCGCAGCGCGATCTCGCCCCCGTAGTTCTGCAGGCCCGCCGCGAGGAACGGCGCGGCCAGCAGGACGAGCGCGACCCGGTCGTCCAGGCGCCGCAGCCGCCGCCGCACCGCCCCGTACACCGCCAGCAGCACGGTCACCGCGGCGATGAGGATCCGCACCGACTGCACCGTCTCCAGGCTCTCGCTGCCGTTGCTCACCCGGCCCGCGACCCCGCCGGTCAGGTTCGACAGCAACGCGCCCGCGCCGGAGAACAGGTCCCCGATGTGACCCGCCCAGTACCCCGTCGCCATGAAGCCGATCCAGCCGGCGACCATCACCGCGAGCAGGACCGGCAGGCCACGCGCCGTACAGCGCCGGACCACCACGAGCCCCGTGCAGGTGAACAGGATCAGGAACGGGGTGAGCTGGTGGCTCGCCGTCGTCACCGCGAAGACCACCACGAGCAGCACGACCAGGATCGCGCGGGTGCCGGCCGGAACGTCGACGGGCGGCCGCTCCCCGGCGGCCAGCGGCCCGCGGACGAACGCCCGCACCCGGCCCGGCACGGCACGCCACGCGGCGGGCCGCACCGGCGGGCGGAACCAGTTCAGCAGCACGCCGACGAACAGCAGGTAGAGGAGATAGGTGAAGCCCTGCGGGCTGAAGTAGTCCTGGCCGACCCAGTCCACCACCACGAACAGCCACGCGGCCAGCCAGCACGCGCGCCAGTTCGCGCGCATGGTCCGCAGGATGAGGTACAGCGGCCCCAGGTAGAGCAGCTGCGCGGCGACCGGCGCCCAGTGCAGGAGGGGCTCCAGGTCGCGCAGGCCACCCACCCGGGTCACGAAGGCGACGAGCGCGAAGAACCCCGGCCAGCTGAACCTCGCGTCCAGCGCGTAGTCCGCCGCCCCGGTCCGCCGGATGTACTCCACGAACCCGTAGTGCTGCCAGGCCGTCTCCGGCCGGGCGTACGGCTCCAGGGCCGGAGCCAGGCCGTGCAGCGCGACGACGATGGCGACGAGCTGCAGCAGCAGGAGCACCCGGCGCTGCCGGCTCAGCCACAGCGTGCCGAAGAACGCGGCGACCAGCAGGCCGGCGCCCGCGAGGGTGGCGACCGGCAGCACCGAGATCAGGCCGTACCCGTTCATCCGGGCGAGGCGCACGTGCCGGAGCGGCAGCCAGTACAGGCCCAGCCCGGCGGCGAACAATACCCACAGCGGCCAGGCGGCCCGCGCCTTCCCGCGCGGCCGGCGCGGCCGGCGCCCGACGGCCCGCCGCACGGAGCCGGCGCCCGCCACGTCCTCCCGCGCCACGCCGGGCGCCGCCTCGTGCGCAGCGTCAGGTGCCGCATCGGGCACCGCCTCAGGCACCGCGTCGGGTGCCGTCTTGGGCGCGGCCACCGAGGTGGCCGGGCGGATCACCCGGAGCACGGACGGGAGGACGGCGACGGCGAGCGCGGCGGTGACCGCGAGCACGGCGTACCCGGGGCCGGTCGCGTGCGCGCCGCCGGGCAGCAGGAGCACGAGCCCGAGCACGCCGGCGAACCGCGTGCCCTGCAGCAGCGCCACCAGCCGGGTGCGCCGCCGCACCCGCAGGACGCCGATGTACACCTCGATCAGCGCCTTGGGCAGGACGGCGAGGGCGAGCAGCCGCAGCAGCGGCGCGCCGTGCCGGGCGTACCCGGGGCCGAAGACCGACAGGCCGAGCCGCGCGCCGAGCAGGAGGGCGACGGTGGTGGGCAGCAGGATGAGCGTCATCCGGACGAGCGCCGAACGGCAGGCGGCGGCGAGGCCGTGCGCGTCGAACGCGCCCTCGACCGTCAGCGACGTCGCCATGTTGACGGCCAGCACGTCGACGGTCGCGCCGAGCACCCACGCCAGGTAGAAGTAGGCGTTCGTGCGGGCGTCCAGGCGGGCGGCGACGACGACCGGCACCAGGTTGCACAGGGCGTAGTAGAAGAGCGTGCCGGTGTAGTCGCCGACGACGTACCGGCCGATCTCCGCGCCGGTCGGGACGGGCCGGTCGCCGGCGGTGGCGGCGACGTGACGGGGGATGAGCCGCTGGTGGACGATCCCCTCGACCGGGATGAGGAGGAGCAGCGCCGCCAGCACCCAGGAGATGGCGATCCCGTCCTCCGGGAGGGCCCCCGCCAGGGTCACCAGCAGCACGATCTTCAGGCCGGCGAACAGGGTGTTCTTGCCGAGCACGCCCGTGGCGTGCCGCAGCCCGGTGAGCACCCCGTCCTGGGCGGTGAACAGGCTCCACGAGACGACGGAGACGACGAAGAAGACCCCGGCGCCGAGGCCGGACAGGTGCGCGAACGACGGCCCCCACCAGCCGAGCGTGAGCAGGAACCCGGCGGCGAGGGTGGCGGCGGCCGTGATGCCCGCGAGGTAGGTTCGCAGCACGAGCCGGCTCGTGCCGCGTCCCATCTCGGGGACGAACCGGATGAGGATGAAGTTCAGCGCCGTCAGCCCGCCGAGGAACATCATGGCCTGGTTCTGCGCGGACTGCCGGCCGACCTCGGCGGGCGGGTAGAACCGGGCGGCCAGGAGCCAGTAGCCGAGCCCGAGCACGCCGGTGAGCCCGCCGTTGATCATTAAGGCGTACGCGTTGCGGAACAGCGGGTTGGACAGCTCGCTCCGCAGGGCCGCCATGGGCTCCAGTGTCGCCCCTTCCTCCGTTCGCGCAAGTGCCCTGGAGCGCGTCACACGGTTCCTCGGAGGCGTCGTACGGCGTACCGGGACCGGCGCACGACCGCGTACCCCTTGGTCAGCGCGTGGTCGAGGAGGAAGCCGCGGCCGCGCAGCGCCCGCTCGAACGCGGCGAGCGACGTGCCCGCCCGTACGGTCACCCGGGGCACGGCGAGCCGGTCGCCGTCCCCGGCCGCCAGGGTGTTCGCGACCGCGCACGCCGCGTCGTACCCCGCCGCCCGCGTCTCGCGGCGCACCCGCGCGCTGGAGTACCCGTAGGGGTAGGCCATCGTCGTCACGGGGCGGCCGACCCGGTCTTCCAGGAGCCGCCTGCTGCGCAGCAGCTCCGTGCGCAGCACCGCGTCGCGGAGCTGGTCGAGCTGGGCGTGGCTGTGGCCGTGCCCGCCGACCTCGATCCCGCAGGCCGCGATCTCCGCGACCTGGCTCCAGCTGAGCGTCGGCCCGAGCGGCCGCCCGGCGGCGTACGGCCCGGCGTCGCGGATCCACCCGGTGGTGACGAAGACCGTCGCGCGGAAGCCGAACCTGTCCAGCAGTGGCAGCGCCCGCTCATGGAAGTCGGCGTACCCGTCATCGAACGTGATCACCACCGGCCGGCCCTTCACCGGGTCGCCCGCCGCCAGCTCACCGAAGGTGATCGGCGTGAAGCCGCAGTCCCGCAGGAGGGCGAGCTGCTCGGCGAACGCCTCCGGGCGGACGGCGAGCCGGTCTGGCCCGCCGATGGAGTGGTACATCAGGATCGGGACGGGAGCGGTCGGGGCGTCACCCATGAGACCTCCGGAGGGAGCCGGCGGGATACCCGGGGAGCCGTAGGGAACCGGCGGCGTACCCGGACATCGTGAAGGCGAGCCCCGCCAGGATCGCCCCCGCGCGCCCCAGCCCCGCCGGGTCGCCGGTGCACGCGGCGCGCAGCCCGCGCCCGACGCCGCGCGGCAGTTCGACGAGCGCGTGCCGGCGTTCGCTGGCCAGCCCGTCCCCGACTCCCACGCTCCGGGTGACCATCGCCTTCGACAGCCCCTCGGCGTAGCAGCGGGTCCGGAAGTACGCGAAGCGCGCGCGTTCACCGGGCACGCGGTGCCAGATCACGGCGCGGTCGTCGAACAGCAGCACCGTCTCCGGCACGGCTTGGCGCAGCCGGATGCAGAACTCCGTCTCCTCACAGCCCAGCGGCCGTTTGCCCGGGGCGCGCCCGATACCGCTGCGGAAACCCCCGGCTACCTCGAACGCCGCCCGCCGGAACGAGGCGTTGCCGCCCATGAGGTTCCGGATCGGGCCGGCGGCCATCCCGAGGTACGTGCAGCCGACCACCCACGCGAACTCCTCGGGGAACCAGCGGGGCGCGTCGGACGGCCAGAGCGGCAGTGTACGGCCGCCGACGCCGGCGACATCCGGGTCGGCGTACCCGGCGGCCAGCACGGACAGCCAGTCGGCGTGGGCGACCGCGTCGTCGTCGAGGAACGCGACCACCTCGCCGCGCGCCGCCGCTACGCCGGTGTTCTTGCCGCCGGACAGGCCCTGCGGCCCGGTGTTCGGCATCACCCGGACGTCCGGCAGCGCGGCCCGCAGGCGTTCCAGCAGCGCCTCGTTGTGGTCGACGACGAGGATGATCTCGTGCGGCGCGAGCCGCTGTGCCCGTACGGACGCGACCGCGGCCAGGACGTCGTCCCAGCGCCGCTCGGTGTACGCGCAGATGACCACGGAGATCTTCACGCCGCGTTCCCCTTCCCGTCCGGGGCGTGCCCGGCCGTCTTCTGCCCGGGTGCGACGGACCCGCCCGCGACGGACCCGCCCGCGACGGACCCGCCCGCGAGGGACCCGGGTGCGACGGACCCGGATGCGAGGGGCCCGGATGCGAGGGACCCGGGTGCGACGGGTCCGGGTGCGACGGGCACGGCCGCGCGGCCCTTCGCCCGCAGCCGGGCGTACGTCCGCAGCACCCGGTCCGCGCCCGCGTACAGCGCCGGGTGGGCCAGCACGGCGCTGCGCGCCCGGCGTACCGGCGCCGCGCGGACCCAGTGCAGCCCGGCGGCGGCCGACACCCGGGCGACCCGGCCCTCGGCGATCCCGAACTCGGCGTTCCTCAGCCAGTCCTTGTACTCCCGGCCGCCCCGCCCCATGGCGATCCAGCCGACCCCGGCGCCGGCCGCCGCCTCCGCCATCCGAAGGTGTCCGATCATGCCGGGGGAGTACCGCCCGAACTCGATGTCGTACGCGGGGAACCAGCCCGCCATGACCGGGCCCGCCCGCAGCCCCAGATGCGCGGAGACCGGACGACCCCCGGCGCGCAGCACGCTGAGCACCCCGGCGCCCGTCGCGTGCAGGTGCTCGACGAGCGCCACGATCCAGGGCACGGCGAACCGGTCGGTGCGGCCGGTCCGGCGGTACTGCGCGGACTTCCACGCCATCAGCCGCCGCAGCTCCGCAGGGTCCCGCTCGTCGAACGTGTAGGTCACCTCCCCGGCCTCACGGCCGAGCTTGCGCTCCTTGTACCGGACGGTCTTCAGCGTCTTCGGTGACCGCTTCCGGGCCTCCTCCGCGTACGCGGCGAACCCCGCGCGCAGGTCCATCACCGGCTCGACGCGCGTCTCGGCGTGGAACGGCGCGAACACCGCCTGGTCGGCCAGGAGATGGTCGAACTCCCACACCGACAGGCGGCAGGCGCGCAGCAGCGCCCGCACGTCGAACTCCAGGTCCGGCGGGCCGACGAGACCCTGGCAGTCGGTCAGCCCGGCGCCGATCGGGCGGCCCAGCCCGAGCCCGTGCCGTTCGTACGGGAAGAAGCCCACGATGCCGGTGCCGTCGCTCAGCACGGTCACCCGGGCGTCGGCCCGGAACCGGCCCACGGCCAACGTGAACTCCGGCGCGAGGAATGGATTGCCGGGGACCGGGCCGGTGCCCTGGAGCGCGCGCCAGCGCGCCAGCTCCGGCTCCCCGAGCTCATCCGGGCGCACGATGTCGAACCTCACCCGGAGGCCTCCTCCAGGACCTGTTCCAACGCCGTGCGTTCGCGGGCGGCGCGCTCCGGCGCGGGGGTGGCCCGCAGCCGCGGCCGTGCCCCGCCGACGGGTCCCCGCCGGCCCCGGACCATCGTTCGCAGCACTCGCAGGCCGTCCCGGCCGGCGTTCAGCTTCGAGACGCCCGACCGGCGGTCGAGCTCATGGCTGGGCAGCTCGGCGATGCGCAGCCCCGTGGTGACCGCGTTGACGCACAGCTCCGTCTCGATCTCGAACCCGTCGGCGGCGAGGTTCAGCCGGTCCACGACGGAGCGACGTAGCGCGATGTATCCGTAGCACAGGTCGGTCCAGCGCACGCGGTACAGCACGTTGGCGAGCCTGGTCAGTAAGAGGTTCCCGGCCCGCCGCAGCCACGTGAGGTCGTCGGACCCGCCCCCGACGCAGTAGCGGGACCCCTTCACGACGTCGAACCCGCAGCAGATCAACGCGACGAACGCGTCGATCTCCCTCGGGTCCATGCTGCCGTCGGCGTCGATGGCGACGATGACGTCACTGGTGGCGGCCTCGAACCCGGCCCGCATCGCCGCGCCCTTCCCGGTGGGCGGCCGGCTGATGACGACGGCGTCCGGCCGCAGCCGCCGCGCGACGTCGGCGGTGCCGTCCGCGGACTCGCCGTCGACGACGACGACCTCGTCCACCCCGGAGAGACGGGGCAGCAGCCATCGCAGGTTCTCGGCTTCGTTGAGGGTGGGGATGACGGCCGTGACGGTCGGCCGGGTCGCGCGGTGACGCGCGACGTCGAGATGCTGCAGGAGCGCGCCGGATCGTGCGCCGGCGCCGTGGAGGAATTCCGGCTCGTGCATGGTGGTGCCCCCGGTTAGGCAGGGGAGACTCGGAGGGAACGAGATCCTGCCGAGGTCGATTGACACCATCGATCGTCGGCCGGATGGCGGGAAAAACCCTCCCCCGCCTGACGCAAGCGGCCTACGTCAGCCGGGGTAAGCCACACGGTGAGAGGACCCTCACCGAGTCCGGACGAGCTGCGCGGTGCGGTACGACGCCGGTAGGGTCCGCCGTCTCATCGAGTAGGGTTGCCGTCCTCTATGACGACCTCTTCCCTTCCCCCTTCCGCGATCGTCGCCCGGCTCCGGGCCGCCGGCTGCGTGTTCGCCGAGGACGAGGCGCGGCTGCTGCTCGACACCGCGCGCACGCCCGGCGACCTCGCCGCGATGGTGGACCGCCGCGCCGCCGGCCTGCCGCTGGAGCACGTCCTCGGCTGGGCCGAGTTCTGCGGCCTGCGCATCGCGGTCGATCCAGGGGTGTTCGTGCCCCGGCGGCGCACCGAGTTCCTCGTCCGCCGGGCCGCCGTCCTGGCCCGGCCGGGCGCGGTGCTCCTCGACCTGTGCTGCGGCACGGGCGCGCTCGGCGCGGCCCTCGCCACCCTGCTCGCCGGCGCGGAGGCGGACGGCTCGGCTAGCGCGGACGACGCGGCGGAACCGGTAGGCGAGCGCGAGGGCCACGGTGGGCCCGAGGGACGTCGCCGCGCCGAGGTTCACGCCGCCGACATCGACCCGGCGGCCGTCGCCTGCGCCCGCCGCAACCTGGCGGCCGTCGGCGGCCGGGTGTACGAGGGCGACCTGTACGAACCGCTGCCCGCGACCCTGCGCGGCCGCGTCGACGTCCTCCTGGCCAACGTTCCGTACGTCCCCAGCGGCGACGTCGCCCTGCTGCCCGCCGAGGCTCGCGACCACGAAGCGAGGGTCGCGCTCGACGGCGGTACGGACGGCCTGGACGTCGCCCGCCGCGTGACCGCGGAGGCGTCGGCGTGGCTGGCCCCGGGCGGTCACCTGCTCTTCGAGGCCAGCGACCGCCAGGTCCCGGCCGCCTTGGATGCCGTCGCCCGCGCCGGGCTGTCCGCCCAGGTATCGACCTGTGAGGAGACCGACGCCACGGTCGTCATCGGCACCCTGCCGTAGATCGGGGAGCGCGGGCACGGCAGGGCGCTACCGACGGGCGTCGGCATGGCCGGCCGAATGTCCGGATTGGCGCGCTCCGCTGCGGCAGCCGCCGTCACCGCCGTGGATTGTGGTTGCTGACGCCACCACGATCCTCGGCGCTGTCCAGGAGGCGGTTTTCCGCAGCGATGTGGTCGACCTCCCGAGGGCTGACGCCACCAGGATCCTCGGTGTCGTCCGGAACGGACGGTGGCGTCACTGAAGAAGTGGTGGCGGGCCGGGTGACGGGGCCGGTTCGGCCGGTTCCGCGGGCTTCGTGTTCGCCCTGGTGCCCCAGAGATCGAGGTTCTGGTCGATGACCTGGTCCGAAGGTACGTATCCGGATCTGGACCAGTACTGGTAACCGCGGACGAACGGCAGCATGGTCGCCACCGGGGCGCTGATCATTCCGATGCGGTTCTTCGGCGACCGCATCCCGCCTTCGCCGTCCGGCAGCTGGTACGAGAGCGGCCGCAGATGTCGCTTGCCGTCGGGATAGTCATCTCCGTTCTCATCGGTCTTGTACCGGTGCCAACCGAATTTGTTCAGAGCGCCGTTCTCCGTGGCCCGCAGAACTTGCCTGGACGTACTCACGAAGATGTGGGAAGGAGTGATGCGGGTGAGCGGATCGCCCTTCGCCCTTCCCATGTCCTCGCTGACGCGGTTCACCTGCTGAGCCGCTCCGCCGTATGAGGAATCCCACAATTTGGTGCCGATAGACGAGTTGAGAAGCTTTGCGAAGGATTTCTCCTTGATGTAGCGGAGCTCAACGCGCAGGCGGGCCATGAGGTCGCCGATGCGCCGGATGAAGCCCGTGAGCTTTGCCAGCACGCTCGCCGTTTCGCCGGCCGTTTCCGACGAGGCCCTGAGAATCTCCCTAGCGGCGGCGACCTCTGACAGGCCGGCCGTTCCGGCCGCCAGCAGTCCGGCGCTCAGCCAGCAGTAGACGGCCCAGACGATGACGTTGCTGATCATTCCCCGCAGGACGCCCTCGACGTCCGCGATGAGCGCGCTGATGATCTGCAGCAGCGCGGCGATCCTGTCCGCGCTGTGCCCCGTCTGCGCGATCCCGTCGCGCAGACCCGTCAAGCGTTCGCGCGCCGTGTCCGCCGCAGTGCCGTGCTGCCCGCTCAGGGTACGGCTCAGGGAGTCCCCGAGGTCCCCCGCGAGCCTGCGGCAACTCTCGGCGATGCTGTCGAAGTTGTAGGCGGCCTGTCCGATGGCGATCGGGTCGCCGGTCAATCTGTCCACGATGGACTTCGACCAGTAGAAGGCGCTCAGCAGGAAGCCGATACCGTGGCGGACCAGAAACCCCAGCGGATCGGCGAGGAGATGTCTGTAGTTGGCGTACGCGCCAAGAACTCCGTAGGAGGCGTCCGATGCGAGATTGGCGATATCCGTGCTGATATTGAACTTGTCGTCGCTGAGCGCGTCGCTCACCAATCGCACCAGGTCCAAACCCGCCAATCCGAGCTGGCCAAAAGGCTCAGCGGTGAGGAGCCCGTAAGCGGTGTGATGCTCCTGATAGAAGCGTGAGGCCCAGTTCAGCTGACGGATCTCTTGCGCCGCGCCGTGATCCTTCCACGTGAGGGCCAATGTCTTGAAGATCATGGTCTCGGCCGCGGAGTAGCCGGCGCCCGTACGGTGAAGGCGTTCGCTCGCGCCGTCCATCGCACTGGACATGTGGCCGAGATGCTGTCTGAACTCAGCCGCCAGCGACAAGAACTCGTCCCGCACAGGATGGAGCAGCCCCCACTCCGCATCGGCCAGCGAATGCGTCACGTCGTCATTCGTGCGGTGGATCTCATGCACGCGGGCCGTCAATGCGTCGACGCCGCGGGCCGCGTTGCCGATCTCCTCAGGGTGGGCTGTGTATCCGTCCATGAGCCGGCCGGCCTCCGCTGATCCGGTTGAGAGCGTGCTCTCGGAGGTGGTCTGGCGGCCCGCCGGAGACCGTGCTCAATGATCTTCGTGGGCTACCACGGACAATAGAACATCGACGAGCCGGTCGGCGGCGTCCGGGCGGCCGGCGGCGCGCGCCCGCTCCGCCATGGCGAGCCGCCGGGCCGGGTCGGCGAGCAGCGGATCGACCGCGGCGCCGAGGGTCTGCGGCGTCGGCTCGCCGAGCAGGGCGACGGCGGCGCCGGTCTCCTGGAGGTGACGCGCGTTGTGCGCCTGCTCGTCGCCCGCGGAGGTGGCGAGCGGGACGAGGACGGCGGCCTTGCCGAGGGCGGTCAGCTCCGCGATCGTGCCCGCGCCGCTCCGGGAGATGACGACGTCGGCGAGCGCGAGGACGTCGGGCAGCTCCGGCCCGACGTAGCCGGTGAGCAGGTAGCGGGCCGCGAGCTCCGGGTGCAGGGTCGCGGTGTGCTGCCGGAGGCCGTCGAGGTTGTCCGGTCCGCACTGGTGGATGACGTTGGCGCGGGACAGCAGCCACGGCAGGATGCCGGCGACGAGCGTGTTGATCTGCTGCGACCCCTGCGCGCCGCCGGTGACGTACACCGTGGGCCGGTGGGGGTCGAAGCCGTGGAGGTTCAGCGCGTGGACGGCCTTCTCCGGCCGGCCCTGCAGCACCTCCGGCCGTACCGGGTTGCCGGTGACGACGGCGTTCGCGCGGGTCTTCTCCGGCAGCAGCGGCAGGGTCGACTCCGAGGACACGGCGACGCGCGTGGCCCGGCCGGCGAGGCTCCGGTTGGCCAGGCCGAGCCGGACGGTCTGCTCGTGGACGACCAGGGGGCGGTGGCAGAGCCGGGCCGCGGCCATGCCCACCGGGACGGCGACGTAGCCGCCCGTGGCCAGCACCACGTCCGGGCGGAACCTCTTGATGATCTTCCGGGCCTGGAGCACGCCCAGCGGGACCCGGAGCATGTCCTTGACGTTGGCCGGGGACAGCATCTTGATCGGGTTGCTGGAGCGGCGGATCTTGCCGGTGACGACCGTGGCGAAGGGGATGCCCTCCCCGGCGGCGACCCGCGACTCGAGGCTGTCGGCCTTGCCGACCCACAGCACCTCCAGCGCCCGGCCCGAGCGCTGGAGCCGGGCCCGCAGCGCCCGCACCGCGGTCAGGGCCGGGTACGTGTGGCCGCCGGTCCCTCCACCGGTGACGATCAGGCGGAGCGGCGGCTCCGCGGTGAGGGGCGGGCGGGAGACGTTCTCATTGTTCACGGGAGGCAACCTCGGTCGACGTAACCGGCTGATCTTCAGACCGGCCCTCCCACGGTAGCCATGAGCACGGGAGCGGGGCGCGGGAACGGCGGCCATGTGATCCATTCCGCCTCCCGTTCAGGGGCCTGGCGGGGCCGTGCGTGCGCTGCACGGCCCCGCCAGGGAGCGGGGAGAGGAGGAGTTCAGCCGGTGAACGCCCTGGTGAAGTCCAGGTCGTTCTGGGCGATGCTGCTGCAGGTCGCGCTGGCCCACTGCTGCGGGCCGCCGGGGCACGCCTTGTCGCGGGTCGCGGACCACATCGACAGCCACGCGAGGTTCTTCTGCTTCGCGAAGGCCGCGAGCTTCTTGGCGTCGGCTACGGTGAACACCTCGGTGTTCGTGTCGTTGACCCCGATCATCGGGGTGACCGCGATCTTGCTCCACGCGCTGCTCAGGCCGAGCGCGTCACGCACCTGGGCCTCGGTGGAGGTCGCCGCCTGGATGGCGTAGTCGCCCATCTTGCCGCTCGGGTTCGGGGCCTGACCGTCGCCGTAGTCCATCGCCATGACGTTGACGGCCGAGACCGAGTCGCCGTTCTGCTTCGCGTTCTTCAGGAGGTTCACGCCGTCCTGGGTGAGCCCGGACGGCAGGACCGGCAGCGTGAACGACACGTCCAGGCCCGGCACCTGCTTCTGTAGGGAGGCGATGGCCTGCGCGCGCCGGGTGTTGGCGGCCTGGTCGGCGATCGCGGCGCCTTCGACGTCGAAGTCGACCTTCTTCAGCTTGAACGCGTCGATGACCTGCTTGTACGCGGACGTGAGGGCCCCCGTGTCGGAGCAGGCCTGGGCGAGTTCGGTGCCGTTGGCGCCGCCGAACGACACGCGGACGTCACCGCCGGCCGTGCGCAGCGCGCCGATCTGCTTGGCGACGTCGTTGTCGGCGAGCGCCTGTGAGCCGCCCCACTTGGGCGTGCAGCCGCCGCCGGCCACGATGAAGGCCAGGTTGAACGTCTTGACGCCCGTCTTCGAGGCCGTGCCGGTCAGGTCGAACGGCGGGTAGAGGCCCACGTCGACGTACGGCGCGAAGCCGCCGCTCGACGAGGACGGCGGGGAGGTCGGCTCCGAGGTCGGGCTCGACGGCGGGGTCGGGGTGGTCGTCGTCGGGGACGGCGCCGGCGCGTCACCGCCGCCGGAGCAGGAGGCGCCGTTCACCTGGCAGGAGGCGGGGGCCGCGGCCTTGCCGTCCACGGTGAACCCGATCTGCCGCTCCTGGCCGGGCGCGAGATCGGCGTTCCAGGACTCGTTCTTCACCGTGACATGGGTGCCGTCCTGGTGGGACACGCCGTTCCACAGGCTCGTCACCTTCGCGCCGGCCGGCAGGTCGAAGGACAGGTCCCAGCCGTGCACGGTGCCGGTACCGCCGTTGGTCAGCGTGTACTGGCCCGTGTAGCCGGTGTCCCAGGACGAGACGGTCCGGTAGGCGGCCCGTACGGAGGCGCTGTCGGCCGAGCCGCTCGCCGCCATCAGGCCGCCGGTGCTCGCGCCGCCGGCCGCCAGGGCGACGCCACCGGCGCCGGCCACGGCCGCGAGGCCGACCAGCAGCGGCATCCGCCGGCGGCGGCGCGCGCGGTCTGCGTTCATGAGGGTGTACCTCCAGTGGGGACGGGGATGCGGGGTCTGCGCCTGCAGGGTGGTGCCAACGTACGGCCGCGCGGCCCGCCGTGGACCGCCGTTAAGGCGCGCTTAAGCAATGCCTGACCGGCGCCTAAGACCGCCGTCTCGTGCGGGGGCGCTTGGGGGTGGTGGGCAGCCAGATCTGCACCTGCGCGCCGCCGAGCGCGGGGGAGCGGTCGATCCGCACGTCGCCGCCCACGGTCTCCGCCATGCGGCGGGCGATGTCCAGGCCGAGGCCGGTGGAGCCGCCGCCGCTGGCGCCCCGGCGCAGCGCGGCCTCCGGATCGTCGATCCCGGGGCCCGCGTCGGCGACGAGGATGCCGACCAGGCCCGCGCCCGCGTGCAGCGTCACCGCGAACGCCGTGCCCTCCGGGGTGTGCCGGAACACGTTGCCGAGCAGCGAGTCCAGCACCGCGCTGAGCTCGCCGCGCGGCACCGGGACGGCGACGGGCACGTCGGCGCCGATCAGCTCGCACTCGCGTTCCTGGTCCTCGGCGAGCGCGGACCAGAACGCCATCCGGTCGCGGAGCACCTCGGCGGCGTCGCACCGGGCGGTCTCCTTCGGCTTGCGCGCCGAGCGGATGATCGAGTCGACCTCCTCCTCCAGGCGCGCGACGGCGAGCCGGGTCTGTTCCGCCGCGGGTTCGGGACCGAGGCCCGCCGCGTTCAGGCGCATCGCGGTGAGAGGGGTCCGCAGCCGGTGGGAAAGGTCGGCGATCAGCTCGCGTTCGGCGGCGAGGAGCTGCTCGACGCGGTCGGCCATCGTGTTGAACGCGCGGCCGGCGTCGCGCAGCTCCGGCGGCCCCTGCGGGTCGATCCGGGTGCGCAGGTCGCCGCCGCCCAGGGTGGTCGCCGCACGGGCCAGGGTCCGCGCGGAGCCGACGACGCGGGCGCCGAGGCGGTCCGCGACGACCACGGACCCGGCGACGAGCACGGCGGCCACGGCCGTGAGCGTGATCCAGGCCGACCGGACGCCCCGTGCCAGGTCCTGGCGCGGCAGGTACACCTCGACGATCGCCGTACGGTCCCGGTCCAGCGCGACCGGCTGCAGCAGCACGTACCCGCCGGCCGCCGGGGCGGAGAAGGACCGGCCGCGCGTGGTGGCGGTGGCGAGGTCGGCGAACCGCGCCCGGGAGGTCCCCACCGTGCCGCCCGTACTTGGGGGCAGGTGGACCGCCATCCGGCCGGCCGCTCCGGCCTGGGTGCTGGCGACGGCCCGCTGCAGCGCGGCGCGGTCGGTCGTGACGGCCAGGGCCGGGGCGAGCGACCCCGCCTGGCGTTCGGCGTCGTTCAGCGCCCGGTCGCGGGCGATCTCCTTGACCATGAGGGCCAGCGGGATGAGGAACGCCAGCGCGACCATCGAGGTGACGGCCGCCGAGACGAGCGCGAGCGACCGTCTCACGGCGCCATCAGCTTGACGCCGACGCCGCGCACGGTGTGCAGGTAGCGCGGGCGGGAGGCGGTCTCGCCGAGCTTGCGGCGCAGCCAGGACAGGTGCACGTCGATCGTCTGGTCGTCGCCGTACGGCTGCCGCCAGACCTCGGCCAGCAGCTCCCGCCGGGACACGACGTGGCCGGGGCGGGACGCCAGGTGGGCCAGCAGGTCGAACTCCCGGCGCGTCAGGTCCAGTGGCCGGTCGTCGAGGAACGCCTCGCGCCGGTCCGGGTCGACCCGCAGGCCGCCCACCTGGTACGCCCGGGGCTGGGCCGCCTGCTGCGAGCGGCGGAGCACGGCACCGAGGCGGGCGCTCAGGTGCTCGGCGGAGAACGGCTTGATCAGGTAGTCGTCGGCCCCGGCGTTCAGCAGCCGTACGATCTCGGCCTCGTCGTCGCGCGCCGTCGCCACGATCACGGGGACGTCGGAGACACCGCGCAGCATCTTCAGCGCCTCCGCGCCGTCGAGGTCGGGCAGCCCCAGGTCCAGGATGACGACGTCCGGCGCGGCGCGGGTCACCTCGCGGAGGGCGTCGAGGGCCGTGCCCGCGCTGCGGACGGCGTGCGCCCGCTCGGTGAGCTCCCGGATCAGTGCCGACCGTACGAACTGGTCGTCCTCCACCACGAGCACATTCGCCATGCCCGGCACCTTAGAGGCTGAGCGCCGCATAACCGTAGAAATGGCAACAAAGCACGGCCATTGCGGCACCATGGGGCGGTGCGACGGGCGATGACGTACGTGGCCGCCTGGGGCGGCGCAACCTCGCTGGCGGTGCTGCTGGTCTGGTTCGGCGCGCGCCCGGTCCTGCAGGGCGCGGTCTTCGGCCCGCCGCCCGCTCGTTCCGTCGTCGACCGCCCGTCCGTCTCCCCGGCCGCCGACCCGTCCTCCCCGCCTCCGCAGAGCCCGACCGCGCGGACGACGCCGAAGCGGACCGTACGGCACGCGCCGTCCCGGTCGCCGGGTGCCCGGCCCACGTCGTCGCCGCACACCGACGCGCGGAGCTACACGCTCACCGGCGGCCAGGTCGTGCTCTCGATGACCGCGACGTCCGCCCGGCTGGTCTCCGCGACCCCGGCCGCCGGGTACGAGGTGCGGACCTGGCACGCGCCGGGCTGGCTGCGGGTCGACTTCACCCAGGGCGCGCACACCTCGTCGTTGTTCTGCACCTGGAACGGTCACGCCCCCGCCGTCCAGGTGCAGAATCAATAGCGGTCGGACCGCTTGGACAATTTTTGATACGCGTGAGTAACATCACTAGAATTCGATTCGGCCTTCTCCGGTAACCTCCTGCTCATGGACGTAAACGGAGTTGCCGCCATCGTCACGGGCGGCGCGAGCGGACTGGGTGAGGCGACCGCGCGGGACCTTGCCGCGCACGGTGCCAAGGTGGTCGTGGCCGACCTCAACGAGGACAAGGGCAAGGCGATCGCCGACGAGATCGGCGGCGTCTTCGTCAAGGTCGACGTCTCCGACGAGGAGCAGGTGCAGGCCGCCGTCGACGCGGCCGTCGCCACCGGCGCGCCGCTCCGCGTCGTCGTCAACAGCGCCGGCATCGGCTGGGCGACGCGGACCGTCAACCGGGACGGCTCCCCGCACGACCTCGCCTCGTACAAGAAGGTCATCGAGGTCAACCTGATCGGCACGTTCAACGGCCTCCGCCTCGGCGCCGCCGCGATCGCCAAGACCGAGCCGGTGGACGAGTTCGGCACCCGCGGCGTGGTCATCAACACCGCCTCCGTCGCCGCCCTCGAAGGGCAGACCGGCCAGATCGCCTACTCCTCCTCCAAGGGCGGCATCGTCGGCATGACCGTGCCCGCCGCCCGCGACCTGGCCGCCATCGGCGTCCGCGTCAACACCATCTGCCCCGGCATCATCGACACGCCGATCTACGGCCAGGGCGAGCAGGCCGAAGAGTTCAAGAAGAAGCTCGTCGCGCCGGTCGTCTTCCCCAAGCGTATGGGCCGCCCGTCGGAGTTCGCCCACCTCGTCCGCTCCCTCGTCGAGAACGACTACGTCAACGCCGAAGTCATCCGTTTCGACGGCGGCATCCGCTTCCAGCCCAAGTGAGGTCCTGATGTCGGACGCGGTCCTGACCGAGGTGGACGGCGGCGTCGCCGTCATCACGATCAACCGGCCCGAGGCGAGGAACGCCATCAACGGCGCCGTCGCCCAGGGCATCGCGAGCGCGATCGACGAGTTCGACGCGCGCAAGGACGTCTCCGCCTACGTCCTCACCGGCGCCGGCGGCACCTTCTGCGCCGGCATGGACCTCAAAGGGTTCCTCACCGGCGACGACCCGAGCAAGGGCGGGCGCGGCTTCGGCGGCATCACCGAGCGGCCCCCGGCCAAGCCCATCATCGCCGCCATCGAGGGGTACGCCCTGGCGGGCGGCTTCGAGCTCGCGCTGTCCTGCGACATGATCGTCGCCTCCTCGGAGTCGAAGTTCGGGCTCCCCGAGGTCAAGCGCGGCCTGGTCGCCGGAGCGGGCGGCCTGCTCCGGCTGCCGCAGCGCATCCCCTACCACGCCGCGCTGGAGATCGCGCTGACCGGCGACCACTACCCGGCCGCACGGCTGGCCGAGCTCGGCCTGGTCAACCGGGTCACCGAGCCCGGCGAGGCCCTGCGGACCGCCAAGGACCTGGCCGCCAAGGTCGCGGCGAACGCCCCCCTGGCGCTGGCCGCCACCAAGCGCGTCATCGTCGAGTCCCGCGACTGGCCGAGCGACGAGCAGTTCGCCCGGCAGGGCGAGATCATCATGCCCGTGTTCGGGTCCAAGGACGCGATGGAGGGCGCGGCGGCCTTCGCCGAGAAACGACCGCCGAACTGGTCCGGCGAGTGACCTTCGTGCCGGGGGCGCGCCCGACCGGCCCCGCCCCCGCCACGTCCGGGTCACGAACGCCGTGCACGATCGGCTCCTGAACGCCTGACGTGATCAGATCCGCGAACGCGCCGGCGTGCTCGGGACGCGAACGCCCGGCGTGATCGGGTCGTGGAGATCCCGGCATGACGCGCCGTAAATGAGGCGACATCGAGCGCGCCTGCCAGCGATAATCGGGCTTATGTCCGATCCCGTGCGCATCCGCGGCTCGGTCGTCATCCCCGACGCCGAGCTCAGCTGGCGCTTCTCCCGCTCGTCGGGCCCGGGAGGACAGCACGTCAACACCAGCGACACCGCTGCCGAGCTGTCCTTCGACCTCGCCGGGTCGGTGTCGCTCCCCCAGCCGTACAAGGACCGTGCGCTGCAGCGCCTCGCAGGACGCCTGGTCGGCGGGGTCATCACGATCCGCGCCGAGGAGTACCGGTCGCAACTGCGCAACCGGGACGCCGCCAAGGCACGCCTGGCCGCGCTGCTCACGGAGGCCACGGCCCCTCCGCCTAAGCCGCGCCGCCCGACCAAGCCCAGCCGCCGTGTCCACGAACGCCGCCTGGAGAACAAGCGCCGCCGCGGTGAGGTGAAGCGGGGCCGCTCCGGCCGCTTCGACATCTGACCGCCGCCCATCCCTGAGTCCAAGACGAGACGCCTGCGGCGAGGTCCGGTCCGCGCGCTAATTCGATTGCGGAACTGTCGGTGCCCCCCGGCATGATGGTCCGCCGATGAGACCCGGCATGATGGTCCGTCGCTGAAACCTCAGCCAGCCGCCCGATCGGGCGTGATCGACGATTGGAAGACCCAGATGAGCACCGTCCCATCCCCTGAGCTTGCGGACGACCCACCACAGATATCCGAGCCGCCGGCAGGGCTTGATCGGGGAGTGCTCGCGGTCGCCATGGTCGTCGTCCTCGGCGCGATCATGTCGATTCTGGACGTCACGGTCGTCAACGTCGCGATCAACGACCTGTCCGGCGCCTTCCACGCCCCGCTCTCCACCATCCAGTGGGTCGCCACCGGCTACACGCTCGCCCTCGCCACGGTGATCCCGGTCACCGGCTGGGCGTCCGCGCGGTTCGGCACCAAACGGCTCTACATGATCTCGATCGCATTGTTCGTGCTCGGGTCGGCGCTGGCCGGCACGGCCTGGTCAGCCGAGTCGCTGATCGCCTTCCGCGTCCTGCAGGGCCTCGGCGGCGGCATGATCATGCCCGCCGGCATGACGATCCTCACGCAGAAGGCCGGACCGTCCCGGGTCGGCCAGGTGATGAGCGTCGTCGGCATCCCGATGCTGCTCGGCCCGATCTGCGGCCCCATCCTCGGCGGCTGGCTGGTCGACGACGTCTCCTGGCGGTGGATCTTCTTCATCAACCTGCCGATCGGCGTCGTCGCGCTGTTCCTCGCCGCGCGGATCCTCGAGCGTGACACTCCGCGCCCGGGTGAGCGTCTCGACGTGCTCGGTCTCGTGCTGCTGTCGCCCGGCCTCGCCTCGCTGATCTACGGCCTGGCCAAGGGCGCCCAGGACAGCGACTTCGGCAAGCCCGAGGTCCTCATCACCACCCTCGCCGGAGCGGTGCTGGTCGTGCTGTTCGCGATCCGCGCGCTCACCGCCAAGGTCCCGCTGATCGACCTGCGCCTGCTCAAGCGGCGCTCGGTCGCGGCGGCCGCGGGCACGATGGTCCTGTTCATGTGCGCGTTCATGGGGGCGATGCTCCTGCTGCCGCTCTACTACCAGGTGGTGCGGCAGGAGAGCGCCTTCTCCTCCGGCCTGCTGCTCGCCCCGCAGGGCATCGGCGCGATGTTCACCATGCCGATCGGCGGCAAGCTCACCGACCGGATCGGTCCCGGCCGGGTCGTCCTGATCGGCCTGGTCGTGGTCGTCGGGTCCGTCGCCGGTTTCACCTCGGTGCTGCAGGCCGACACCTCGTACTGGACGCTCGGCGCCGTGCTGTTCGTGATGGGTCTGGGCATGGGCATGACGATGATGCCGACCATGGCGGCCGCGATCCAGACGCTCTCCCACGACGAGGTGCCCAAGGCGAGCACCATGCTGAACATCATCCAGCAGGTCTCCGCCTCCATCGGCACCGCGCTGATGTCCGTCCTGCTGGCCAACGCCCTCACCGACAAGCTCGGCGGCGCAGCGGGCGGCGGCGGGCTGTCCGCGGCCGCGAAGGTGCCGCCGCAGATCATGCAGAAGATCGTCGGCCCCATGGCGGACGCCTTCCAGAGCACCTACTGGTGGGCGGTGGGCCTGCTCGCGCTGGCCTTCATCCCCGCCCTGCTCCTGCCGCGCCGCAAGCCGACCGGGGCCCCGGCGGAGCCCCCGATGCCGATGCACTGACCCTCCTCACGCACGCCGTCCCGGCCCCGTGGCCCCCAGGCCACGGGGCCGTCGTCGTCCATCCGTCATACCGGCCGGGAGGTCAGGCTGATGTCGTGGTCGAACGAGTCCTCGCCCGGCAGCACGGGGTGATCGCGCGGTGGCAGGCGCTCGCGTGCACCGGAGCGGCTGCTGCGCGCGTTGGAGAAACGCACGAGGGTGCGGTGGCGGGCCGAGCTGACGGCGGCGCTGGCGGAGGTCGACGCGGGAGCGACGACGCTGCTGGAGATCCGGTTCGTCCGTGACGTCGAGCGGGCGCACGGGCTGCCGCCCACTGCCAGGCAGGTCCGGTCGCTGCGCGGCGGACGGGTCGGCTACGAGGACGCGCGCGCCGATGCGTACGGCGTCGTCATCGAACTCGACGGGCGGGTGGCGCATCCGTTCGCCGAGCGGCACCGCGATCTGCGCCGGGACAACGCCGCCGTACGCGCCGGGCCGGCGCCGCTCCGCTACGGATGGGGCGACGTCACCGAGCGGCCGTGCCTGGTCGCGGCGGAGATCGCGGAGGTCTACCGGAGAAGAGGCTGGAGCGGGACGCCGCGCCCCTGCGGGGCGGGATGCCGGTTCGCAGAGGCGGCCTGACGATCGCGTCGCTTGGCCTGGCGGTCGCAGAGGTTCGTCGCTTGGCCTGACGATCGCAGGGGCGCAGTGCTTGGCCTGGCGGTCTCAGGTGTGCACCGCGGTGGCGCCGGCGGGGGAGCCGAAGCCGCGAAGCAGGGTGTCGACGACCTTCGTGGCGAGGGCGTCGGCGTCTCCACCGTCGATCTCCGCGGCGGCCTCGTGGATCAGGGCGTAGTAGACGCGGCGCGTCCAGTCGAGGTCGGCGTCGGGGCGGAGCACGCCCGCATCGCGGGCGCGACGGAGGAGTTGGACGCACCGCACGCGGATGTCGGCATGGATGCGGGCGGCCTCCGGATGCGCCTCCTCGAAGGTGCGGTTCATCGCGAACGACCAACTCGTCTTGACGCGCAGGACGTTGGCGGTGACCTGGTAGAGCGCCACGAGGGGCGGGGTGGCGTCGGGGCGCGCCGAGTCGACCGCCTCGGCGAACTGGCGGGCGGCCCAGCCGGTCAGCTCGTCCAGAAGCGCCTCACGGGTCGCGAAGCGACGATGCACGGTCGTGCGGGCCACTCCCGCCGCCTCGGCGACCTGCTCCATGGTCGCCGCCGGATTGACGGCGAGGACGCGCTCGGCCGCCTCCAGGATCGTGCGCACCGTGCGCTCGGCGTCGGCCCGGAGAGGGCGCCTCGTCTGCTGCCGGGACTGGTTCGCTGTCGCCACCCCGACATGTTACCTCACCGATACGAGTGGATCATTAGTTGCAACTTTGATGTTGCATCTACTAGCTTGATCGCGTCGTAACGGTTGCAAGTCTTCTATAGGAGGTTCTGATGGACACTCGGCTCGCTGGGCGTACCGCCCTGGTGACCGGCGGCAGCCGCGGGATCGGGTTGGCGATCGTGACCGCGCTCGCCGCGGAGGGCGTTCGTGTCGTCGCGGCGGCGCGGACGGTCACGCCCGAGTTGAAGGAGACCGGTGCGATCACCATCTCCGCGGACCTGGCGACGTCCCACGGCCCCGCCCACCTGGTCGACCAGGCCCTCGCCGAGCTCGGTGGCGACCTCGACCTGCTGGTCAACAACGCCGGTGGGGGAGACGGCGGGGCCGAGATGGCTCCGGGGTTCCTGGGGTTCGCGGACGACGACTGGCGGTCCTTGTTCGACCTGAACTTCTTCGCCGCCGTCCGTACGACGCGCGCCGCTCTGCCCAGCCTGCTCCGGGCCCGGGGTGGGATCGTCAACATCTCCTCGAGCGGCGCGCGCATGCCGCACGCCGGGCCGGTCCCGTACACGACGGCCAAGGCGGCGCTGACCGCGTTCGGGAAGGCGCTCGCGGAGGAGTTCGGGCCCCAGGGCGTCCGGGTGAACACGATCTCACCGGGGGCGGTGCGAACCGCGATGTGGGAGGCGCCCGACGGCTATGGTGCCGGGCTGGCGAAGGCGTTCGGCGTGTCCCAGGAGCAGTTCCTGGCGGCGCTGCCCGGACAGCTGGGCATGACGACGGGCCGGCTGATCGAGCCGGCCGAGGTGGCCGCACTGGTGACCTATCTCGCCTCGCCGCTCGCGGCCAGCGTCAACGGCGCGGACCTGGTGATCGACGGCGGTTCGATCAAGACGGTCTGACCGGTCTGGCGGGTCTGAACGGTCTGACCGGGCCGGCCGGCGAGGCCCTCGCCGGCCGCGCGGGTCAGGCGAGCCGCTTGGTCAGGTGCACGAGTTCGACGCCCGGACGAAGCGGCTCCCGGCGCTCTTCGGCGTAGCCGAGGCGCTCGTACAGGCGGAGGTTGGCCGCGCTGAGATGGCCGGTGAAGAGGGTCGCGTGCCGGACCGCAGGGGTGACCGACTCCTCGATGGCCGCGAGCAGGGCGGTGCCGAGCCCCCGGCCCTGGAAGTCGGGTGCGACGGTCAGCCGGCCGATGCGCAGCAGGTCGTCCTCGACGCGGCCGCGTACGGCGCCGACGATCCGGTGGCCGTGGGTGACCTTGAACGCGAGGCCGCGCTCCAGCTCCTCGGTGAGTTCATCGAGGGTCTGGACCAGCGGCGGGAGCCCGGGGTCGCCGTAGATCCGCGCCTCGGTGGCGTACGCGGCGCGCTGCAGTGTCAGCAGTTCCCCTGCGTCGCCGGGTCGTACGGGTTCGATCGGCGGAGCACCCGTCATACCGACGGCGGCCAGTTCCAGGTCGATGAAGGCGCCGATCATCGCCCGGTAGGTGCGTTCGACGACGTCGGGGGACGCGCCGAGTTCGGTGGCGGTGGACCGGGCGCGCCGGACGAGCTGGGCGACGCGGTCGGGGGCTCGTACGGCTCCGGCGTCGGTCTTCAACCGGCCGGCCCGGCGTACGAAGGTTTCGCGTTCGGCCAGCAGTGCGATGATCCGGCGGTCGAGTTCGTCGATCCGGCCGCGGATCGCGGTGAGCTCATCGTCGGTCATGGGACCCGTCCTCGGGTCGTCAGCTCCAGTCGGCGGCGCGGACGGCGCGGAGCGCGGCCTTGCGGGCGTCGCCCTGGAGTGTGTCGACGTACAGCCGGCCCTTGAGGTGGCCCGTCTCGTGCTGGAGGCAGCGGGCGAAGTAGCCGGTGCCCTCGACGCGCAGCGGCGCGCCCGTCATGTCGACGCCCTCGACGACCGCGTGGCCGTACCTCGGCGTCGGGAAGCGCAGGCCGGGCAGCGACAGGCAGCCTTCGTCGTCCGAGACGGTCTCGCCGTCGGCGGTCACCAGGACCGGGTTGACGACGTGGCCGACATGGTTGCGGCCCGCGTCGTCGTCACAGTCGTAGACGAAGATCTGCAGGGAGACGCCGATCTGGTTGGCGGCGAGTCCGGCGCCGTCGTTGGCGTACATCGACGCGAACATGTCGTCGATCAGGCGCCGGAGGTCGTCGTCGAAGGAACGCACCGGGTCGCACTCGGTGCGCAGCCCGGGGTCGCCCATGTAACGGATCGGGCGTACGGTGCCCGTGCCGCCGCGTCGTCGTCTCACAGCCCAGGACTCTAGATGATCGGGCCGGTGACCGGCCAACGGTCACCGGCCCGGCTCGTCACTCCGCGGGCTCGCCGTTCGCCGGGAACACCTGGACATTGCGCTCCTGGGGCTGCTGCACCGGCTGCTGCTGCTGCGGCTGGGGTTGCGCCGGGGGCTGGGCCGGCATGGGCGGCTGGTGGTGGCGGCCGCTCGCCGGGTGCGGCTGCTGTGGCTGCTGTGGCTGCGATTGCTGCTGCTGCGGCGCCTGGGGGTGCTGCTCGGGACGGGCCGCGGGCCGCTCCGGCTCGCTCTGGGCGACGGTGTCGGCGACCATCTCCTCCAGCGGGCCGGCCTTCTCCTCCTGCTCCAGCAGCGTCACGAGCGTCTCGGTGATCTCGCTGAGGCGGCCGAGGGCCTGCGTGTGCCGCTTCGTGAGCTGGGTGAGGCGCTGGGAGGCGTCCTCGTTGATGACCGACGAGCGGCGCTCGGCGGTGGTGAGGGTGCGCTCGGCCTCGGTGCGGGCGTCGGTGACCAGCGTGTCCGCTTCGCTCTTGGCCGTGGCCATGATCTGCTCGGACTCCCGCTGGGCCGCCGAGAGCATGTGACCGGCGTTCTCCTGCGCCTGGGCGAGCGTCCGCTCGGAGTTGCCCTGGGCCTCGTCGAGGATGCGCTTGGCCTCGCGCTCGGCGTCCTGCTGGATCTGGGTGCCCTTGCGCTCGGCCTCGTTCAGCTTCGCCTGGGCCTCTTCCTCGGCGAGGTTGATGATCTGGCGGAGCCGCTCGCTGAGGTCGTCGCCGGTCGGACGCCGGGCCTCGCGGACCTCCGACATCTCGCGGCGGGTGCGTTCGACCTCGTCGAGGGCCCGGGACAACCGAGCCTCGAGCTCGCGGATCTGGTTGCGGGTACGGGCGATGTATTCGTCGACCTGACGGCGGTTGTAGCCGCGCATGACGATCTCGAACGTCTCCTCGCGGAGGGGCTCCTCGCGGAAGAGGTTCGGCAGGATCTCGGCTTCGTTGCTCATGGCCCTCGGGGGTGGAAGGAACGTCTGTGTCGACTCTCGATGGTTCCCCCCTTTTCGCGCAAGGGGAATGGGAGTACTGGCAGGAATTCCGGGCCCGCCGGCGCGGCGACACGAGAGTCTTCCCAGCTTAAATACCGCAAATTACGGTATTTGGGAAATGTGGCGCGCCAACCGTGCGCCAACCGTGCGCCAGCCGAACGGAGACGGCGCCGCCGCCGCTCGTAGACTGGGCGACCGTGACTGACTTCTTCCACGGCACGCTCGGCGAGCACAGCCCCGACATCCACCCGGAGGCGTGGGTCGCGCCCGGAGCCGTCGTCGTCGGCCGCGTGCGGCTCGGCCGGGCGGCCAACGTCTGGTACGGCTCGGTGCTGCGCGGCGACGACGAGGAGATCATCGTCGGCGAGGAGTGCAACATCCAGGACCTGTCCTGCCTGCACGCGGACCCGGGCATGCCCGCGGTGCTGGAGGACCGGGTCAGCCTGGGGCACAAGGCCATGGTCCACGGCGCGTACGTCGAAACGGGCTCGCTCATCGGCATCGGCGCCATCGTCCTGAACGGCGCGCGGATCGGCGCCGGCACGCTCGTCGCGGCGGGCGCCCTCGTCGGCCCCGGCAAGAAGATCCCCTCTGGGGTCCTCGTCGCGGGCGTCCCGGGAAAGGTCGTCCGGGAGCTGAACGACGACGACCGCGCGGTGCTCGCCTACACCCCCGAGACGTACGTACGGAAGGCCGCCCTGCACCGCGAGGCCCGCTGGAGCTGACGCTTCAGCGGGCCCGCGATCAGCGGTCCTTCAGGGGTCAGCGGCCGCTGCCGCCCTGCGATCCGGTGGCCTTGGTGGGCGCCGAGGCGGTCCAGCCCTGAGTGACCACCGTCGAGGAGGTCCACACCGAGCCCGGGGCGAACCCGGTCGTGAAACCGCCCGGCTTCACGAGAACGATGTCCTCGCCCAGCGCGCGTCCGGCGGCGGTGTCGATGATGAGGCGATGTTCGAGGGTGCCGGCGCGCGCCGTCCGCTCGGTCACGGCGATCGCCGCGCCCGACCGGCCCCGGGCGTCCTTCACCTGGCCGATCGCCCGGACCGCCCGCAGGTCCGCGAGCATCCGGAACGCCGCTCCCCGCACCTTCGGGGTCGCCGGCATCTCCGTGATGAGGCCCTTGGCGACGGTGTACAGCCACAGGTCCGAGGACATCGGCTCGCTCGAGGACTCGGTCCCGTGCCCCTGGTACCAGCGCTGCAGGGAGGCCTTCAGCCGCTTCGGGTCGGCCGGCAGCGCCCGGAGGTCCTTCATGGTGACGTTGCGGCCGAGCCAGAAGACGTGGCCGCCGTCGTCGAGCGGGGCACGGTCGACCCTCGTCGGCCCCGGCTTCGTGGACAGGGTCATCGGCTTGAGGCCCTTGCCGGGGACCTTGACCTTGAAGGTGGCGGGGGAGCCCGCGCGCTGCCAGGCCGCCGTGTCCGCGGCGGTCGCCGGCCGGGCGCCGAGTGACCGGTTGCTGCTCCACTGCGGGCGCCCCGGCAGGCTCGGTGTCCACTGCTCGCGCTGATCCTGCTGGACGACGGTGTAGCCGCCGTCGGCGACCCGGTAGGTGTCTCGGTCGACGATCGTGGTGTGCCAGTACCCACCGGTGCCGTCCGCCTGCCCGTCCGCCTCGGTCGCGGCGGCCAGCAGGATCGACCGGGCGTCGAGTGTCCTCGTGGTCGAGCGGCCCGCCTGTGGCCCGCCCGCCCCGCCGCCGCCGCCGCCCGTACCGGTGGTTCCGGTCGTGGAGATCGCGACCGCCGCCGCGGCCGTCGCGGCGGTGAGGCCGAGGCCGCCCGTCACCCACAGGGTCCGGCGGGCCGGCATCGTACGGCGGCGGCCGCGGGTCGCGGTACGGAGCCGTTCGCGTCCCTTCGCGACGACCGCGTCGTCGGGAGCGGGCCGGTCCAGCATCGTGCGCACCATGCGCAGCTCATCCATTGACGTCGATCTCCTTCTCGAGTGCGGTGCGAAGCTTCTTCCGGGCCCGGTTGAGACGCGAGCCGACGGTTCCGTATGGGATGCGCAGGGCCTGGGCGACCTCCTCGTGACTGAGGTCGGCGAGCGCCACGAGCAGCAGGACGTCCCGTTCCTTGCGGGTCAGCGCGGCGAGGGCCCGGGCCAGCTGCGGCTGCAGACCGGCCGCGGCGACCGCCGTCACGACCTGGTTCTCGTGGCCGTGGTCGTCAGGAGCCGCCCGAACGCGGGCGAGCGTCTCGTAATGCCGCGACTCGACGCGCCGGTGCTGGGCGACGAGCTTCGTGGCGATGCCGAACAGCCACGGCCGCAGCGCCCCGCGCGCGGGATCGAACCGCTCCCGCTTGCGGAACGCCACGAGGAACGTCTCGGCCGCGATGTCGTCGGCCGCCTGGCTGTCGAGTCGTCCCGCGACGTACCGGTGAACGTCGCCGAAGTACCGGTCATAGACGGCGGTGAACCGCTCAGGGTCACTGCGGTACTCCCGGGCGAGGTCGGCGTCGCTCACCCTCCCGGCCGTCCGCGTGTCGGCCAGGCCGGTCACGTCTTGATCTCCGTCATGGGCGCCTCCCGGGCGAGGTGTTGGGCGGACACCGGTTCTCCGCGCCTCCGCCCGATCGCTTTCGCTCCGATCGGCGATCTTCTGGTCCGATCCGAGAAATCCCGTTATGGGGCCCGTCCCGGTGGCGGCGATCCGTACGGAATGTCACCCACGGCGGTCGGGCGGTCTCGATCCGTGATCGCCGGGCATCCGAGGGTCTTGGGGTGCCGTTTACCATTGCATGGTGGTCTGGGGGCAGGCGTACGGCGAGGTGCCCTCGGCCGCCGCCCAGGATCCGTTCGCGGTGGTCGAGCGGGACACGCGTGCCATGGTGACGGCCGGCTGGTGGCCGGCCACACCGCCCCTCCAGCGGCAGAACCTCGTCGCCGCCCGGATGCTCGTCCTGCCCGACGGCACCTGGTGGCTGTTCGGCGCCTGGGCCCGCTGGTACCGCTGGCTGCCCGCCGACGGCCAGTGGCACCTGTGCCCGCCGCCCCGGCTGCCCATGACGCGGACGTCCGCGCGGCCCCTCGGCCAGGGAATGCCGGTGCCGCGCATCCCTCCCCACCTGGTGCCCTCCGGCCCCGACTTCGCCGTCGAACCACCGCAGTCGCTGCCCTTCGTCGACGTCGACGTACGGCCCGAGGTGACCTCCCGCGTACGCGCGACGGTCGAGTCCGCCGCGGCGCTCCCCTCGCACGACTACCCGCACTGGTGGAACGCCTTCTCCTCGTCCGCGCCGAGCACGGTGGCCGTCGGCTGGGGCGTGATGCTCTGGTCCGCCGCGGCCCCGGTGTTCGACTCCGCCCTCGACACCCAGCTGCTCGGCCTCTGGTCGCCGTACCGTGCCCGGCCGCTCCCCGCGGCCGACGGGCCGCGCTGGCTCACCCCGCCGCCGCTGGAGTCGCTGGTCGGCCTGTACGCCGAGCGGCTGCGCGCCCGCCGGGTCGACGCGGCCGTCGTCATCCTGCGGACGATGTGGGCGATGGCGAGCGCCCTGCGCGAGGACTCCCGATTCCGCGTCCGCGCGGACGCCCTCCTCGCCATCCTCGACGCCACCCTGCACAACCCCACGGTCGACTACGCCGCCCTCCCGTACGGCGACCAGGCGCTGGTCCAGCAGTGGCTCACCCGATGCCCGCCCACCCTGGCGCCGGCGCTGCGCATCGAGGCGTCGGCGGGGGAGCACTTCCGCAACGCGTTCTACGACCTGGCCGTCTGCCTCGCCTCGATCGCCGGTGACCCGGCCGAACACGGATACGTCGAGCCCCGCCTCATCGCGACGGCGCTGCTCGCCGCCGACCTGGCGGTCGTCCGGCGCGAGGTCACCGAGCAGGTGATCGGCTGGCTCGACCCGGAGACCCGCCGCGCGGCCCAGGCCATCCTCACGGGCCCCGGCCACCCGCTGCGGCGCTTCTGGCCGCAGGACGGCCGGCTGCCGCCTCCCCTCCGGCGGCGCGTCGAGGCCCTCCGTCCGGCCGCGCGCGGCGCGCTCCTCGCCACGATGTACGCCGTGGACCTCGCCTGGTGCCGGCTGGGCGGCGGCATCCCGGCCCGTCCCCGCGGGTTTCCCGTGCCGGTCGCGATCATGGCCGAGATCGTCGGCGCCGACCGCGCCAGGTCGGCGGCGCCCGCCGACCCGGTAACGCCCGATCTGGCCCCGGTCGCCCGGCAGTACCCACCGGTTCCCGCTCCCGGGTCGCCGCAGGTACCCCCCGTCGCCCATCAGCCGCCCACCGGCCCGCCCGGCCAGGCCCCGGCCTGGGCGGCGCCTCCCGCCGCGGCCGGCCAGGCCGCGGACACCGGCCGGTCCGGGAGCGCCCCGGCGATGGGGACCGCCCCACCGCAGGCCGTTCCCCCCACCTCGGCCGCCGGCGCCCCGCGAGCGGCCGGGCCCGGTGAGCCGGCGCCCGCTCCCGCCGTGAGCGCCGAGGCCGGGGCGGACGGCGCTCCGGCGCCCGACGACCTCTTCGCGACGCGCATCGAGCCCGATACGCCGAACGTTCTCCGCGACGCCGCGCCGGACGTCCCGCCGGCCGCCGCGCCGGGCCCGTCGTCGGGTGACGGGCCCCCGGCCGTGAGCGCCGGGACGGGAGCGGACGGCAGCCCAGAGCCCGATGACCCCTCCGTGACGCGGATCGAGCGCGATGCGCCGGACGCCCCGGCGGACGCGGCGTCGGTCGCTGCGTCGGATGGCCCGCGGGACGCGGCATCGGAGGCCTCGCCGGACTCCGCATCGGACGGCTCGCGGGACGCTGCGCCGGACGCCTCATCGGACGCGGCGTCGGTCGCTGCGTCGGATGGCCCGCGGGACGCTGCGTCAGAGGACTCGGCGAACGCTCCGTCGGGCGCTTCGCGGGACGTCATGTGGGACGCCCTGGCGAATGCCGCATCGGCCGCCTGGCGGGACGCCGCGCCGAGCGCCCCGTCGGACGCCTCGCGGCCCGCACCGGCGATTGCCGCGTCGGACGGCGCCCAGGGCGCCGCGCGGGACGTCCCCGTGAACGCGGCGCCGGGTCCGGCGTGGGGCGAGGCGGCGCCCGCCACGCGAGCCTGGTACCCATCCGCCGAGCCGATGCCCGCGCATGGGGGAGGGGAGGAGCCCCAGGCGGACGAGGTCACGATGCTGGACCCACCGCCGATGGCGCCGGCCGACGCCACGTACGTCGACCCGTTGGCGGACGGTACCCGAGCGGACGGCTGGACGCCGGTTCCGAGCCCGCAGCCGGGTGCTTCCGCGCCGGCCTCACCGCCCGGTCCCCCGGCGCAGGCCGCGCCGGTTTCGCGGGGCGGCCCTCCCGTACCGCCAGGGCCGTCCGCGCGGCCCGGACTTCCAGGGGCATCCGGGCAGTCCGGTCATCCGGGGCCGTCCGCGCGGCCCGGACTCCCGGGGTCATCCGGGCAGCCCGGTCATTCCGGGGCATCCGCGTTGCCCGCGCCTCCCGTGCCTCCTGCGCCGCCCTCGCCGGCCGGGCCGCCGGTGCCTCCCGCACCCGTACCGCCCACCCGGGTGCCCGGGCCGCCGCGCACCCGGATCCTCGGCGATGCGCCGGGGACCCGCGTCCTGGGGGATCCGCCGGAGCGGCCGGGCACCCGGATCATGTCGCAGACGATGATGGGCGACCTCATGGGCGCGCCCATGCCCGGCCGCCCGGTCGGCGAGATCGAGCCGCCGCCCGCCGGGTCGGTCCTGCCGGAGGTCATCGAGCGGTTCGGGATCCGGTTCGTCTCCGGCGCGGACGATCTCGTGGGGCTCCTCGACGACGTGCATCGCCGCGCTTCCTCCGGCGAGGACAGGGCTCCCGCCGTCCTCGTCGTCGGCGCCCCGCACGGCGGACAGCGCCGGTTCGCCCGCCTCCTCGCCCGTACGCTCGCCGATGCGGGGACGGGCGACGGCGCCGTCCGTACGCTCGACGGTACGGAGCTCGGCGACCCGGGTGAGGCCCTCGCCACGGCGCTGGCGGGCGGCGCGCCGCTGCTGCTGGAGTGGATCGACGCGGTGCTGCGGCGGGCGGGTGAGCCGGCGGCGGTCGCGGCGGCCGTGATCCGTTCCCGCGAGGACGCGGCCGGAGGCGCCGCGCTCATCGCGACGTGCGAACCAGCGGCGTACGACCGGATGAAGGCCGACCTCCCGGAGCTGGCCGGGGTTTTCCGGGTGTTCCGGCTGCCGGACCTGACCGACGCGGAGACCCGGCTCGCGCTCGTCCACGTGCTGGCGGACGAGCGCCGTGTGACGGTCAACGCGCCCGCCCTGCAGGCCGTCAAGGCCGATCTGCCGAGGCTGACCGGATACGGCGACCTGGTGAACGCGCGTCTCGTCGAGGCGTATCTCGACCGCGCGGTCGCGCGGCACACCGACCGGTTCGGGGCGTCCCGCGATCGTCTGGTCCTCACGCCGGAGGACTTCAGTGGCGTGGCCGAGGAGATCGAGCCCGCCCTGCGGGCTCCAGGGGATGTCGACGGCTTCCTGCGGGCGCTCGACGGGATGATCGGTCTCGACGAGGTGAAACAGGCCATCGGCGGCCTGATCGACGAGGCACGGCTCGCCGTCGAACGCGCGGCGAAGCGGGCGCCGTCCGGTGACCCGAGCCGCCATCTGATCTTCCTGGGCCGTCCGGGCACCGGGAGGCGTACGGTCGCGGGGCTGCTCGGCGGCGCGTACGCCGCGTTGGGCCTTCTCGACTCAGGTCAGGTCGTGGTGTGCGACGCGCGCGACCTCGCCGGCGACGACGTGGCGGCCAAGGTGGCGGCACAGGTGGACCGGGCGGTCGGCGGTGTGCTGCTGATCGAGAACGCCTCGCTGCTCGACCGGATGTCCGGAGCGGTGACGGCGCTGCTCCGGCAGATGGGCGACCGCCGTGACGAGTTCCTGATGATCTGTTCGGCCGAGCCGGACGAGATGGACGGGTTCCTGCTCGCGAATCCGGAGTTCCGGGCGGAGTTCGGAGCGGTCGTGGAGTTCCGGGAGCCGACCGACCGGCAGCTCGTGCAGTTGTTCTCCCGGTTCGCCGAGCGTGAGCTCTATCTGCTGGACGAGGAGCTGCGCGTCGAGCTGCTGGGGAGGTTCGGCGAGATGCGCGCGTCGCGGCGGTTCGCGTTCGCCGAGACGGTGCGCCGGCTGTTCGACGCGATCGTCGCGCGGCAGGCGGCGCGGCTGGCGGGAGCGCGGGTCGACGCGGCGACCGTGGCCCGTCTGACCGTGCGTGACCTGCCGGAGTCTCCCGCGGAGCGGCTGCTGCAGAGTCTCCACGAGGACCGTACCGGGCGGTAGTCCGAGGTGGCCCCTGGGCCTACCTGGGCGGGTGGCCGCCGAATGGCCCTCTTGGGTCATGTGCGCCGGCGGATCCGGCGCGTAGCCTTTTCCACAGGTGTGGGGACGAACGGAGGTGGACGCGGTGCGCCAGTCGAACCTCGATATGCGCGTCCACGACCGGGTCGCGTTGGATGAGATCGAGCTGTACTCGGAGATGCTCAGCGCCGTCGCGACGGCGGATCGGCCGTTGACGACCGATGAGATCGACATGGTGCTCGGGATCGGCCACACGCCACGGTCGTAACGACGTGAGGTCGGCGCACGCGGGGATGCGCCGGCCGTTTCCCCCAAGTCGATCGATCAGCTTCGAGTCATCCGGTCGCCGGCCGGCTCGCTCCCCGGTGACGGTCAGGATTTGACGAGGCGCGCGATGGCCGCCGAGGCCTCCTTGACCTTCTCCTCGGCCGCGGGTCCGCCCTCGCTCACGGCCTGGGCGACGCAGTGGCCGAGATGGTCCTCCAGCAGCCCGAGTGCGACGGACTGCAGGGCACTGGTGACCGCCGAGACCTGGGTGAGGACGTCGATGCAGTACTGGTCCTCGGCTACCATCCGCTGCAGGCCTCGTACCTGGCCCTCGATGCGGCGCAGCCGGACGAGGTAGGCGTCTTTGTCCTTGGCGTACCCGTGCATACCGGCCACTGTATACCCCCTAGGGGTAGACCCCCAAGTGATCGTTTAGGGGGACCGCTCGGGGGCAGGGCACGAAGCGACCTGCACCCGAGTCGGGCCACCGGAGCCGGCCCGAGCGAAGCCCAGGGCGGTCGGTAACAGGGGGGCGAAGGTTCGCTTTCCTCCTGGTAAGCCGTACCATCCTCAGCGGACTGTTCCCGCACTTCAGGAGAAGGACGTGCGATTCCGACTCACCCCGCGTGAGGACAGCTACTACGACATGTTCGCGGACTCCGCGAACAACTTGGTGACGGGTGCCAGGCTGCTCGTGGAGCTGATTGGCGACGGGGCCGACCGTGAGGGGATCGCGGAGAAGATGCGCGCCTGCGAGCACGCAGGTGACGAGTTCACTCACGCGATCATGCGGAGGCTCAACGAGAGCTTCATCACGCCCTTCGATCGAGAGGACATCTATCGGCTGGCGTCGACGCTCGACGACGTCATGGACTTCATGGAGGCGGCGGCGGACCTTGTCCTGCTGTACAAGCTCGACGAGTTGCCCCGGGACATCGTCGCCCAGGTCGAGGTCCTGGAACGCGCGGCCGAGCTGACCGCGGAGGCCATGCCGCGCCTGCGCGGGCTGCGGGATCTCAGCGAGTACTGGATCGAGATCAACCGGCTCGAGAATCAGGGCGACCAGATCTACCGGCGCCTGCTGGCGGAGCTGTTCGGTGGCGACTACGACGCGCTGACCGTCCTGAAGCTCAAGGAGGTCATCGACCAGCTCGAGGCCGCCGCGGACGCGTTCGAGCACGTCGCCAACACCGTCGAGACGATCGCGGTCAAGGAATCGTGATCCCCGTGTCGCCGACGCGTGTGTTCGCCATGTCCGCGAGCCGATGTCCGCGGTTCGTCGCGGGGAAGGGAACGCCGCCGTGGAGCTGACGGCCCTCATCGTCGTCGTGGGCATCGCGCTGTTCTTCAACTACACCAACGGCTTCCACGACGCCGCGAACGCGATCGCCACCTCGGTGTCCACCAGGGCGCTCACCCCACGGGCCGCCCTGGCGATGGCCGCCGTGATGAACCTGGTCGGGGCCTTCCTCGGCACCGGCGTCGCCAAGACGGTGGGCAGCGGCATCATCGATCCGCCGAAGGACATGCACGGCCTGTCGATCGTCGCCGCCGCGTTGATCGGCGCGATCGTGTGGAACCTCATCACCTGGTACTTCGGCCTGCCCTCCTCGTCCACCCACGGACTGGTCGGCGGGTTGGTCGGGGCGGCGCTCGCGGCGTCCAGCACGGTGCTGTGGCACGGGGTGATCTACAAGGTCGTCCTGTGGATGGTGGTGTCGCCGCTGATCGGGCTGGTCTTCGGCTACCTGGTCATGGTCGCCATGCTGTGGATCTTCCGTAAGTCCAATCCCAGCAAGGTCGGGCGCCGGTTCCGCATCGCGCAGTCGCTGTCGGCGGCGGCGATGGCCCTCGGTCACGGCCTGCAGGACGCCCAGAAGACGATGGGCATCATCGTGCTCGCGCTGGTCACGACCGGGTACCAGTCGGCCGCCGACTCTCACGTCCCGGTCTGGGTGATCCTCGTGTGCGCGGCGGTGCTGTCCTACGGGACGTACGCCGGCGGCTGGCGGATCATGCGGACGCTCGGCCGCAGGGTCATCGAGCTCGACCCGCCGAAGGGTTTCGCCGCCGAGGCCACCGCGGCCAGCGTCCTGTACGCGACGGCGTTCATCTGGGAGGCGCCGGTGTCCACGACTCACACGATCACCGCGGCCATCATGGGCGTCGGGTCGACCAAGCGGCTCTCGGCGGTCCGCTGGGGCGTCGCGGGCAACATCATCTTGGCGTGGATCTTCACCATCCCGGCGGCGGGCATCGTCGCCGCGATCGCGTACTGGATCATGCACCTGTTCGCGTGAGGTTCGCGCGGCCCGTTCGTGGAACGGGCCAATGAGTGGCGGGGCGGGAAGGCCGACCGGTCTCCCCGCCCCGCGCCGTTCCCGCATCAGCCGAAGCGGCCCGTGATGTAGTCCTCCGTGGCCTTCTCGCCCGGGTTCGTGAAGATCTTGTTGGTCTCGTCGATCTCCACCATCCGGCCCGGCTTGCCCGGCCCGGCGAGGTTGAAGAAGGCCGTACGGTCGCTCACCCGCGCCGCCTGCTGCATGTTGTGGGTGACGATGACGATCGTGTACTGGTCCTTCAGGCTCGCGATCAGGTCCTCGATCGCCAGCGTGGAGATCGGGTCCAGCGCCGAGCAGGGCTCGTCCATCAGCAGCACCTGCGGCTCGACCGCGATGGCGCGGGCGATGCACAGCCGCTGCTGCTGACCACCGGACAGGCCGGCCCCCGGGCGGCCCAACCGGTCCTTGACCTCGTTCCACAGGTTCGCCCCGCGCAGGGACTTCTCCACGATCTCGTCGAGCTGCGCCTTGCGGCGAACGCCGTTCAGCTTCAGGCCCGCGACGACGTTCTCGTAGATCGACATCGTGGGGAACGGGTTCGGCCGCTGGAAGACCATGCCGATCACCCGCCGGACGGCGACGGGGTCGACGTCCGGTCCGTAAAGGTCCAGGTCGTCGAGCAGCACCTTGCCCTCGACCCGCGCGCCCGGGATCACCTCGTGCATCCGGTTGAGGGTCCGCAGGAACGTCGACTTGCCGCACCCGGAGGGGCCGATGAACGCGGTCACCGAGCGCGGTTCGATCGTCATCGAGATGTCCTCGATGGCCCGGGTCTTGCCGTAGTAGGCGTTCAGCCCGGAGACCTCGATCCGCTTGGCCATGGGGGGAGTACTCCTATCGGGATACGGGCTTGCGCAGGCGGGCGATCAGGCGCGCCGCGAGGTTGAGCAGCATGACGAAGAGGATCAGCGTGAGCGCGCCGGCCCACGCCCGGTCGATGGCGACCTGCTGCGGCAGCTGCGCCTGGTCCCAGACGAACAGCGGCAGCGCCATCTGCGGGCCCTTGAACGGGCTGTTGTTGATCGCGGTGGTGACGAACACCGTCATCAGCAGCGGCGCGGTCTCGCCCATGACGCGGGCGATGGCCAGCATGACGCCGGTGATGATGCCGGTGAACGCGGTCGGCAGGATGACGAAGCAGATCGTCCGCCAGCGCGGCACGCCCAGCGCGTACGACGCCTCGCGCAGGTCGTTCGGGACGAGCTTGAGCATCTCCTCGGTGGCCCGGACGACCGTCGGCAGCATCAGCACCGCCAGGGCCAGCGAGCCGGCGAAGCCCATGTACTCGAAGCCGAGCAGCGCGATCCAGAACGCGAACACGAACAGGCCCGACACGATCGAGGGCACGCCCGTCATGACGTCGACGAAGAACGTCACGATCCGCGCGAGCCGCCGGCCGCCGCCGTACTCGACGAGGTACACCGCGGTGAGCACGCCGATGGGGATCGAGATCACGCTGGCCAGGCCGACCTGCTCGATCGTGCCGATGATCGCGTGGTACGCGCCGCCGCCCGCGTCGCGGCCGCCGATGGCGTTCATGGAGTGGGTGAAGAACTCCATGTCGAACCGCTTGGCGCCGTTCTTGATGACCGTGTACAGCAGCGTCACCAGCGGGATGACGGCCAGCGCGAAGGCCGCGCAGACCGCGACGAAGGCGAGCTTGTCCTTGAACTTGCGGATCCCGGACGGGCCGGTGAGGTTCACGGTGCTCACACGAACTCCTTGCGGCGGGAGATGACCGCGCGGGCGGCCATGTTCACGAGAAGGGTGATGACGAAGAGCACCAGGCCGGAGGCGATGAGCGCGCTCTGCCCGATCTTCCCGGCCATCGCGAACGTGTTGGCGATGTTGGCGGCGAAGGTGTTACCGCCCGGCTTGAGCAGGTGCAGGCTGATGCCGGAGGCCGTGCCCAGCACCAGCGCGACCGCGATCGTCTCGCCCAGGGCCCGGCCGAGGCCGAGCATCGAGGCGCTGATCATGCCGGAGCGACCGAACGGCAGGACGGCCATCCGGATGACCTCCCAGCGCGTCGCGCCGAGGGCGAGGGCGGCCTCGATGTTGGCCCGCGGCACCTGCAGGAAGATCTCGCGGGTGATCGACGAGATGATCGGCAGGATCATGATCGCCAGCACGATCGAGGCGGTCAGGATGCACTGCCCGCCGACCGTGTCCCCGCCGAACAGCGGGATCCAGCCGAAGTCGTCGTGCAGGAAGGTCGCGACGCCGTTCATCTTCGGCACGAAGAACTGCAGGCCCCACAGGCCGTACACGATGCTGGGCACCGCGGCGAGCAGGTCGACGACGTATCCGAGCCCGTCGGCGAGCCGCCTCGGCGCGTAGAACGCGATGAACAGCGCGATCCCGACCGCGACGGGTGTCGCCAGGATCAGCGCCAGCACCGACGACAGGACGGTGCCGAAGGTGAGCTGGGCGATCCCGAACCGCGACTGGGCGGCGTCGGGGTTCCACTCCTGCGAGGTGAGGAAGTTCGCCTTGTCGGCCCGCAGCGCCGGCACCGCCTTCACGATGAGGAACACCGCGATCGCCGCCATGATCACGAGGAGGAGGATGCCGGAGCCCTTCGCGGACAGTCCGAACAGCCGGTCCCCGAGGCGCCCGGTACTCATCTTGCGGGTTCTGCCGTCCAGAGCGCGGGTCGCGCCCTGTTCGAGGGTCTCGCTGGTCATCCTGCCTCCCATGCCCACCGACTCACCCTGTCGTTCATAGGAATCTCTTCACTGCACGCGACCGAGCCGGTACGGGGCACCCGCACCGGCTCGGTACTCACTTCGGGTCAGGACAGGCCCTTCACGGCGGCCTGGACCTTGGTCAGGATCGAGTCGGGCAGCGGCGCGTAGCCGAGGCCGCTGAGCACCGACTGGCCCTGCTGGCTGGAGGTGTAGGTCAGGTAGGACTTGACGAACTTCGCCTGCTGGTCCGGAAGGCCCTTCTCGCAGACGATCTCGTACGTGAACAGGATGATCGGGTAGCCCTGCTTGGTCTTGTAGTCGACCTTGAGGGCCAGGTCGTTGCCGGTGCCGGTGATCTGCGCGCCGGCCGCGCCCTGCGAGGCGGTCTCGGCGGAGGGCTCGACGAACTGGTTCGCGCCGTTGCCGATCTTCGCGGTCTGCAGCTTGCCGTTGGTCGCGTAGGACAGCTCGGCGTAGGCGATCGCGCCGTCGGTCTGCTTCACGACCGTGGAGACGCCGTCGGACTTGGTCGCGCCCTGGCCGCCGGGGGCGGTCCACTTCTTGCCGCCCTCGAACTTCCAGATGTCCGGGGCGGTGTCCGCGAGGAACTTGGTGAAGTTGTCCGTCGTGCCCGAGTCGTCGGCGCGGTGCACCGTCTTGATCGGGGTGCTCGGGAGCTTCGCCTGCGGGTTGTCCTTCTTGATCGCCGCGTCGTCCCAGGTCTTGGTCTTGCCGGCGAAGATGCTCGCCAGGGTGGTCGGCGACAGCTGCAGGCCGTCGACGCCCTTCAGGTTGTAGACGACCGCGATCGGGCCGATGACCATCGGCAGGTCGAGGGCCTTGCCGTCCTTGCAGCGCTGGTCGGCCGGGCCGTGCTCCTCCGGCCTGAGCGCGGAGTCGGAGCCGGCGAACGCCACCTGGCCCTGCGTGAACGCCTGGATGCCCGCGCCCGAACCGTTGCCGTTGTAGTTGAGGTTCGCTCCGGCGCAGTTCTGCTGGTAGCCCTTGGTCCACTCGCTGATCGCGTTGGCCTGGGCCGTGGAACCGGCGGCGTTCACCGCCGTCTTCACGCAGTCGCCGCTCGCGGCGGTGCCGCCGCTGCCGGCGCCCTTGCTGCCGTTGTCGTCCGTACCGCACGCGGTCAGCGCGAGCGCACCCGCAAGGGCTACGCCGCCAAGAGCGGCCAGCCGAGTGCTGTTGATCACCGAAGTCTCTCCTCGAGTCATGTGTCGGGCGGGGCCCCGGGCGTTCGCACGGCCGGGGGGCACCGTCGAGTCCCGACGCTAAGCAGGAGAGGTGTCCAGCCACTCCGATCCAGGTGAACGGAAGATGAACGTGATCGTGACTTGTCGGAAAATAAGCCCTTCCGTAGGGCGTCCGTACGGTTAACACCCCTGGATACAGGTGTCAGAACCGGTGCCCGGGACGGTCAGCGAGCCGGGGCGCGGTACATCGCGTCGGTCGCGAAGTGCTCGAAGCCGAGCCGCGCGTACATGCCGGTCGCGGGCGTGTTCGACTCGTCGGCGTACAGGATTACCGTCGGCAGGCCGAGCGACCTCAGGTGGTGCAGCCCGGTCAGGGTCAGCGCCCGGCCCAGCCCGAGCCCCTGCGCGGACGGGTCGACGCCCACGACGTACACCTCGCCGACGCCGTCCTCCACCTTCGTCCAGTGGAAACCGATCGGCTCGCCGTCCCGCTCCGCGAGGAAGAACCCCGCCGCGGAGAACCACGGCTCGCGCTCCCGCCGTTCGAGGTCCGCGCGGGTCCAGGCGCCCTGCTCCGGGTGGTCCGCGAACGCCCGGGCGTTCACCCGCACCCACGCGTCCTCGTCCACCCCCACCTGGAACGTCCGCAGCCGCACGCCCGCCGGCCACGCCACCTCCGGCAGCGACGCGTCGAGCGGACGGCGCATCTTCCACAGCGCCCGGAACCGCTCGAAGCCCAGCGAACCGGCCAGCGCCACGGCACCCGGCAGCTCGCCGTGCGCCCACACCCGGAGCGAACCGGCCGCCCCGAGCAGCGCGGTCGCCAGGGCACGGCCGTGCCCCCGCCGCCGGAACCCCGGATGGACCACGAACTCGGCCGCGTCACCGTCGAGGACGCCGACGCCCGCGAGCGTCCCGCCGTCGCGCGTGAGGAACGCCCCGCCGCCGTCGCGCAGCCGCAGCAGCGTGCTCTCGCCCAGCGGCCGTACGCCGTCGACCTCCGCGGCCGCCTCCGCGACCGCCAGCGCGTCCCCGACCTCGTCGTCCGTCAACCGCTCCCGCGTTATCACGTCCATGGCGCGAGCGTAATATCAGCGCCTTTGACCATCGAAGTCAGAGATCGGTCTGGAACCCTTCCGTACGGGGCGAACGTTGCCATACGATCAGGCACTCACCTGCGCGGAAGGCGGTCGTCGTGGGCGATCCGGGACTCCCGATCATGGCCGGTGCGCTGGCCGTGCCCGTCACTGTGCTGCTCCTCGTTCTCGTGTTCGCGCTCATGGGCCGCCGCTGGGTCCTGACCGGCCCGGACGCCGCCGTCGAGGACGACGAGGCGAGGTACGAGGACGACGCACTCGACCCCACGCCGTACCGGCCGGCCCTGGAGCCGCCGCGCGCCGCCTCTCCGGGAGCGTACGACGCGTACGGCCCCGCTCCGGGGTACGGTTCCGTCCCCGCGGCCCACGAGTCCCATGGGCCCGGCCGCAGGCCGTACGCGGCTCCTCCGCCTCGCGAGCCCTACGAGAGGCCCGCACGGGAGCCCTACGCGCCGCCCCGGCCGTCCGAGCTCTCCGACTGGGAGCCGTACGTCCCGGCCCCGCGACGATCCCCGGAGCCGTCCTCCCGGTTCCCCGCGGTCACGGACTCGTACGCGGCGGCGCCCCGCGACCTCTACGCGCCGCCCCACGGTGATCCGTACGGCGCGGGCGTGCACTCCTCCCACGGGTCACCCGCGGCGTGCGGAAGGAGCCCGATGCCTCCCAGGACGGACCGCCCCGAACCGCCGGCGCGTCCCGACTCCTGGGAGGATGGGCGGCGCTTCCCCTACGGCCCGTACGACGCCCGCTGAGGCGACGGCGGCACGAGAGAACCGAGCGGAGACCAAGGCACCATGGGCTTCCTGGTATTGCTGATCTTCCTGCTGTTCGTCGTGGTCCTCGCGGTCGTCTCCATCGCCATCGTGGCGGGCGCACGACGCGGCCGGCGGAGCGCCGCCCCCTACGGTCCCGGTCCCCACCAGCCGTTCCCGCAGCCGCCCCACGGGACCTACGGCCCGCCGCCGAACGGCCCCGGAGGTCCCTACGCTCCGGGCGGCCACCTCCCGCCGCCGGACGGCGCCTACGGTCCCCACCCCCAGGCGCCTCATCCGCAGGGCGGTCCGCCGCCGCAGGGCCCGGGATGGTCCGCGCCCCCGCGCTGACCGCACCATGGTCCGTACGGCTCCCGCCGAGGCGACGGCCGCCGAGAGACGACGAGTGGATACCTGAACGTGCTCACCCCTGTGGCAGCTTTGATCATCCTGCTGATCGTCGTGGCCGCCGTGGTCGTGCCCATCGCCATCGTGGCGGGCAGGCGACGCGCCCAGCGCCCGGGACCGTACGGTCCGGGTCCGGGACACCCGCAGGCGCCTCACGGGTGGCACGGACCGCCCCCGTACGCGCCGGGCGGCCCGTACGGTCCCGGACCACAGCAGCAGCCGTACCCGCCGGCGCCCCAGGGCCCGTACGGACCGCCCCCGAACGGTCCCGGAACCCCCCACGCCCCGGGCGGCCAGGTCCCGCCCCCGCCGGACGGCGCGTCCGGTGCTCCGTACTTCCCGGGCGGCCAGGTCCCGCCCCCGCCGGACGGCGGCCCCGTCGCACCGGGCGGTCCGCACCCGCAGGGCGAGCCGCCGCAGGGCCCGGACTGGGCCGAGCCGCGCTGACCTCTCGAACGCCGGCCCCCGACCGGTCGCGAGGACGCGTCGGCAGGCCGGCTCAGCCGGTGAACGCGACGGACGCCGCGAGGTCCTTCTGGCTCTCGAGCGTGGCGAGACGCTCGGTGACCGCGCTGTGGACGGCGTCATAGGTGTCGGAGCCGAGGGTGAGGCGCAGGGGCGGGTTCGGATCCCGGGTGGTGTCGTAGATCGCGGCGGCGACCTTGGCCGGGTCGCCGGGAAGGGCGTCGGCGTCCGTCGCCTCCAACCGCCGCCGGATCCGGCCGACCGCGTTGTCCCGGTAGGGGGCCGTCTCGGTGGTGTAGCGCAGGGCCGAGGCGAAGCCCGTGCGGGTGCCGCCGAGCTCGACCAGGGTGAGGTGAACGCCGAAGCCGGTGACCTCGCGGCCGACGCTCTCGGTGAACCCTTCGAGCCCCCACTTTGCCCGCGTGGTAGGCGCTGTGCGTGGGGATGCCGATCTGGCCGCCCATGCTGGAGATCTGATTGATCCGGCCGCCGCCCTGCTCGCGCATCGGCCGCAGGAACGCCCGGGTGATCAGCATCGGCGCGAGCAGCAGGACCTCGATCTGGTCGCGAGCAGCGGAGCGCCGGGTGTTCTGGTCGTCGGCACGATGAACATCCTCGGCGCTCCGTTCGCACGCGCCAGGGGCGCAGTGCGAGGACGGCGTGGACAAGTCCGCCCCGCCGATCGGTGGCCCAGACGAACGGACTGCGGATGCCGGATGCCGGCTCCTCCTGGCGGCAGGCCCTTCGCCGCCGGTGTTGCCGGGACGGAAGGGGCAAGCAGGACGAACTTGGTTCGCCGCGGCGGCGAGGTGGCCACGGCGGCGGCGAGGTGGCCGCCGCGGCGGCAAAGTGGCCACGGCGGCGGCGAAGAGGCGGCCGTGAGCCTCCGATGGGCAGGCCGATGGCCGCTCCGAAGGGCCACCCTCGGGCCCGGGGTGTGTGCGTCGCCGGGCTGACCTGTGTAATGTGCGAGCCCCCGCTCAGCGGTGGGCGGGGGCTCCTTCCTCGGTGGGCCGGGTATCGGCGACGAAGCGGTAACCGACGTTTCGGACCGTTCCGATCAGGGACTCGTATTCCGCGCCGAGCTTGGCGCGGAGTCGCCGTACGTGCACGTCGACCGTGCGGGTGCCGCCGAAGTAGTCGTACCCCCACACCTCCTGCAGCAATTGCGCGCGTGTGAAGACCCGGCCGGGGTGCTGGGCGAGGTACTTCAGCAGCTCGAACTCCTTGAACGTGAGGTCGAGCACCCGTCCGCGCAGCCGTGCCGTGTAGGTCGCCTCGTCGATCGTCAGCTCACCGCTGCGGATCTCGCCCGGGACGTCGTCGGGCTGGGCGGCGGCCACCCGGCCGAGCGCCAGCCGGATCCGCGTCTCGACCTCGGCCGGACCGGCGGTCTGCAGGAAGACGTCGTCGAGGCCCCATTCCGGGGTGAGCGCGGCCAGGCCGCCCTCGGTGACGATCGCGATGAGCGGGGCGTCGAGGCCCGTGGTGCGCAGGAGCCGGCAGAGGCTCTTGGCGTGGGCGAGGTCCCGGCGCGCGTCGACGAGCACCAGGTCGGACGGTGGCGCGTCGAGGAGGGCGGACCCCTCCGCCGGCGCGACGCGAACGGAGTGGAGCAGCAGGCCCAGGGCGGGCAGGACCTCGTCCGAGGGTTCGAGCACGTTGGTCAGCAACAGCAGGCTACTCATACGGCCTCCTCGTTTGGGGCCCAGAAAGACGTCGAGGACCCGAGGGCGACGCTGCCCGGATCCCTAATAGGCGAGGATATCGAATGAGCGGAAAGAGCTCACTACCCGAGTGGTGTAGACCACGGAAGGGGGACCATGGCCAAGGGCCTGATCAGGTACTGGGCCGCCGCCCGCGCGGCGGCCGGAACCACGGAGGAGCCCTTCGACGCGACGACGCTGGCGGAGGCCCTGGCGGCCGCCGCGGCCGGCCGGGGTGCGGAGTTCGGCCGCGTCCTCGCCCGGAGCTCGTACCTCGTGGACGGCGCCCCGGTCGGCACGCGGGACCCCGCGTCGGTCACGTTGCCCGACGGCGGCACGGTCGAGGTGCTGCCGCCGTTCGCGGGCGGGTGAAGCCTTCGTTCCCGGGTGGGTGCTGCCTCCGTTCCCGGGCGGGTGGGGGCCGCCGTTCGCGGGCGGGCGCGGGGGCGTCGCGGCCCGTGGTCCTGCCGGGCGACCGGGCCTCGGCCGATCTCATCACGCGGTGTGACTCCGGCGGGGTGGCGCCATCGGTATGGTGATCGCCTACCGCGATCGGGGGAGACATGCGCAAAGCGTTCGTTATCTGCCTGGTTCTGCTGATCGTCTTCGGCGGAATCGCCATCGCCGGTGACATCATCGGCCGCAGGGTGGCGCAGAACGAGATCGCCAAGAACGTCGCCTCGCAGTATGACCTCGACCACACCCCCGACGTGTCCATCAAGGGCTTCCCCTTCCTCACCCAGGCGCTCGACGGGCGGTACGGCGAGATCGACATCAACGTCGGGGACCTCACCCAGCAGGGGATCCGGCTGACCGACACCAAGGTCGCGCTCAAGGGCGTCACCGCGCCGATGTCAGACGCGATGAACGGCGACTCCTCCAAGATGGTCGCGGACAGCGCGACGTCCACGGCCACCATCGGCTACGACGACGTGAACAAGTCCGCGCCGAACAACATGAAGGTCTCGGCGGCGGGCTCGAACCTGCAGGTGCGCGGCCCGTACACCGTTCCGGGCCTGGGCATCACGCGGACCGTGACGGCGACGGTGTCCGTGCAGCCCTCCGGGCGCAGCGTCCGTGTCGTGCCGCAGTCGGTGAAGACGGGCGGGACGACGGTGCCGCTGAGCCTGGTCCGGCAGGCGTTCACCTTCACGATGTCCGTCAAGGGCCTTCCGCTGAACACGCGCATCACCGGCGTGAAGGTCCAGCCGCAGGGCCTGCGCGTGTCGACCACCGCGCAGAACGTCAAGCTGGACAGCCTCAACGTCGTCCACTGATTCCGGTGGCACCGGGCGACGATGAACCATCCGGGGTCCCGGTACGTGTCGAGGGTGTGGCACCCACTGCGGACGAGCGGCTGCTCCGCGCGCTGTACGCCGAGCACGGCGGACCGCTCCTGGGGTACGTCCTGCGGTTGACGGACGGTGACCGTCAGCAGGCCGAGGACATCGTCCAGGAGACGCTGCTGCGCGCCTGGCGTCATCCCGGCGCGCTGGTCGGCCGCCCCGTACGGCCCTGGCTGTTCACGGTCGCCCGTAACCTGGCCGTCGACGCCCACCGGTCGCGGCGGTCACGGCCGCCGGAGACCGGGGAGGCGGCGCTCGCCGCACTGCCCGCGGGCGACGACATCGACCGGGCCCTCGAGTCGTGGACCGTCGCCGAGGCCCTCGCCGATCTGAGCGCCGAGCACCGCGCCGTGCTGATCGAGACCTACTACCGGGGACGTTCGGTGGCGGAGGCGGCGGCGGTGCTGGGCATACCGGCGGGGACGGTCAAGTCGCGCACCTACTACGCGCTGCGCGCGCTGAAACTGGCATTGGAAGAGCGGGGGTTGGCGCCATGACGACGCATGCCCGATGCGCCGATCTCCGGGCGCTGCTCGGGGTGTACGTCCTCGGCGCGATCGATCCCGCGGAGCGTTCCCAGGTCGACGAGCACCTGGCCCGCTGCCGCCGCTGCCGCGACGAACTGGCCGGTCTCGCGGGCCTGCCCGCGCTGCTGGGCCGGGTCACCGAGGAGCAGATCACGCAGGTCGGCGCGCCACCGCCGGAGCTGCTGGAGCCGGTGCTGGCCCGCGCCGCCGCCGAGCACCGCGCGCGGAGCCGTGGGAACCGCCGGTGGCTGGTGGTGGCCGCGGCCGTCGCACTGGTCACGGGAGGGGCGGGGGTCGCGGGAGGGTTCAGCCTCGGCGCGGACCGTACGGTCGCCGGGCCCGCGGCGACGCCCTCACCGGGCCCGACCACGCCGGGCCTGACCACACCGGGCCCCGCGGTGGGCGCCGCCACGACCGTCCAGGCCACGGACGCCGCGACGGGCATCAGCGCCCGCATCACCATGCGCGCCGAGGAATGGGGGACCGCGTTCACCGTCCGTCTCACCGGCGCGCCGTCGGAGACCCTCTGCCACTTGGTCGCCGTGGCCCGGGACGGGCGGCGCGACATCGCGGGCGGCTGGGCGGTGAAGTACGAGCGCTCCGCCGAGTTCGCCGGATCATCGATGATCCCCAAGGACCGCATCACGGCGGTCGAGGTGCGTACCGTCGACGGCCGGCGGCTGCTCAGCGTCCGGGTCTGAGGCCAGGCGGAGACGGGCGCGGTGGTCGTCCGCCCGCGGGCCGCGGGGCGGACGCCGGTCGTGGGGCCCGCGGGTCGCGGCCTGAGCCGTGATCGGACTTCGGGCCGGCCGGCGGGAATGCCCGGCGCGGCGCGCGCCTTGAGAAGCGGTGATGACCGGAATCTACGTCGCGGTGGCGGCGCTTCTCCTGGCCACGGTGTTCGGCCTGATCTGGCGGCGCCGTAATGGCGTATTGCGCGTGCGGAAGGATGATGACGTGGAACGTCTCGACGCCGCCGAGCTCGGGACCGGCCTCGGGGACCGGGCCACCCTGGTGCAGTTCTCCTCGGCGTTCTGCGCGCCGTGCCGCGCGACCCGGCGAGTCCTGGGCGAGGTGGCCGGCATGGTCGAGGGCGTGGTCCACGTCGAACTCGACGCGGAGGCCAATCTCGATCTCGTACGCCGGCTGAACGTCCTGCGCACGCCGACCGTGCTGGTGCTCGACGCGTCCGGCCGGATCGTACGCCGCGGCGCGGGCCTGCCCCGCAAGGCCGACATCATCGCCGCCGTCGGTGAAGCGGTCGCCTGACGTGCCCTCCGTCACCGCGTCCAGCCGGCGGAATGACCTCGGCGCGCCCACGCGTTCAAGATCCTTTTCGCGGGTGTTCGAGCAGGTCGGCGGCGCTCGTGGGGAAGGGTTCACGTCTCGATGGCCGAGACGGGGTTTTACGATGAGCGAGACGGCGCTTACCATCGTGTCCGTGCGTACCTGGACGGAGTTGCTGACGAAGCGACGGGCGGTCGACTTCTGCCGCGTCGCCACCGCGCTCTGTCCGACGGCCTGAGGCATTCGAGCCCGTCCAGCCCGTCGCACCACCGCAGTCACCGGGAGCATCAGCCGATGCAGGTCGACCCACGGGGTCAGCGTTTCGGCGCGACCCTCACATCCTTCGTCTTGGTCGTCGTTCTCGTGACCGGCAGTTGGTTGCTACTGGCGGCCCAGGCCGTCGTGTTCGTCGTCGGAGTCGTCTTCGGGCTCCGCAACGCCCCGTACGGCCTGATCTACCAGGCTCTCATCCGCCCCCGGCTCGGTGCTCCGCGCGAGCTCGAGCCGGAGGCGCCGCCCCGCTTCGCGCAGGGAGTGGGTGCGGCGTTCGCCCTCACCGGGGTGCTCGGATACGTCCTGAAGGTCCCTGCGGTGGGGATGACCGCGACGGCGTTCGCGCTGGTCGCGGCCTTCCTGAACGCCGCCTTCGGATTCTGCCTGGGATGCGAGGCTTATCTGCTGATCCGGCGGCTCGCCCCACGGCGGGCCGCGTCGTAGGCCGGGTTCGCCTGAGACCACGGCCATGCCACCCACACCCGAAGAAGATCCGCCGACTCCACAAGGAGGACAAACGCATGAGCCGCTCCGACGTCCTGGTCGATTCCGACTGGGTGCAGGCTCACCTCGACGACCCCGGTGTCGTCCTCGTCGAGGTCGATGAGGACACCAGCGCCTACGAGAAGGGCCACATCCGTGGCGCCGTCCGTATCGACTGGAAGACCGAACTGCAGGACCCGGTACGCCGCGACTTCGTGGACAAGACCGGGTTCGAGAACCTTCTCTCCGAGAAGGGCATCGCCAACGACGACCTCGTCATCCTGTACGGCGGCAACAACAACTGGTTCGCCGCGTACGCCTACTGGTACTTCAAGCTCTACGGCCACCAGAACGTCAAGCTGCTCGACGGCGGCCGCAAGAAGTGGGAGCTCGAGTCCCGCGAGCTCGTCGAGGCGGTCCCGTCGCGCCCGAAGACGAACTACGTCGCCCAGGAGCAGGACCACGCGATCCGCGCCTTCCGCGACGAGGTCGTCGACGCCATCGGCGCCAAGAACCTCGTGGACGTCCGCTCGCCCGACGAGTTCTCCGGCAAGCTCCTCGCCCCGGCGCACCTGCCGCAGGAGCAGGCGCAGAAGGCCGGGCACGTCCCGACCGCGCGCAACATCCCGTGGTCGAAGGCGGCCAACGACGACGGCACCTTCAAGTCCGACGACGAGCTGAAGAAGCTCTACGAGGAGGCCGGCGTCGACCTGTCGAAGCCGACCATCGCCTACTGCCGCATCGGCGAGCGTTCCTCGCACACGTGGTTCGCCCTGCACGAGCTGCTGGGCCTGTCGGACGTGAAGAACTACGACGGCTCCTGGACCGAGTACGGCTCGCTCATCGGCGTGCCGATCGAGCTCGGCGACGCCAAGTAGTCCTCGCCGGCTGAAGACGCGCATCACAGCAAGGAGGAACAATGAGCGACGGTTGCGGAGCTCCGGCCCAGACGGCGAGCCTGCCGGCCACGGTCGATCTCGCGAACGAAGCGGTCATCCAGGGCACGGTCGTGCGCGAGGGCGCCCCGGTGTCCGGCGCGTACGCGCGCCTGCTCGACGCGACCGGTGAGTTCACCGGTGAGGTCGTCACCAGCGACGAGGGGATCTTCCGGTTCTTCGCCGCGCCCGGCGACTGGACGATCCGCGTGCTCGCCCCGGGCGGCGTCAGCATCGACTCGCAGGTGACCGCCCAGGTCGGCGAGATCGCCGCCCTCGAGGTCGCGATCTGACGACTCGTCCGACAGTGCCGTCGTCACCGAAAGGTGGCGGCGCCACTTCTCATACGGGCGTCTCGCGGGCCCATACTTGGCCCATGGCGCATCTTGAAGTGAAGAGCGTACGGTCCGGCAACGTCCTGGGAGTGGTCGAGCTCACCGAAGACGGCAGGCTCCAGGCCGATTCGCCGGGCGTGCAGAAGGACATCGAGCAGATGGCCGCCGTCCGCCGCTGGACGCCGCAGGAGGCGTTCGACAAGCTGAGCGCCGGGTGGAGCAACGGCTACATCGAGATCATCGGCGTGGACTGACCCGCCCGGACGGCCACGTGCGGCGGGGCGCCGACGCGGTGGGCATTCCGGATTCAGGCCGGAGAAGGAGGGTCTCCTTCTCCGGGCCGGGCGCCGAGCCCCCGCCGCATGCGTTCCAGGATCGCGAACTCCTCGGGAGTGAGGTCCGGCGCGACGTTCAGCGTCCCGCCGGCGCCCTCGAGTGTGATCGGCTGCGGCGTGGGTCCGTCGGAGACGGAGAACGACGGCAGGCCGGCGTCGGCGGCCTGCGACGACCGCCGCTCCCGGGCGGGAGCCCGGTAGAGGCTCTTCAGCGCGCGCTCCGCCGAGGCGTCGTCGACCTCCGGGCACGCGTATCCCGAAGCGGCGATGTGACGGGACAACTCGAGGTCCGGCGCCAGCCCGTGGGTCTCCAGGTAATAGACGACCGTGTCCGTCCAGATCCAGTACCCGTCCGTCCGGAAGCTCAGCGGGACGACCTCGCCACGGGAGCGGTCGACCCGGTCGATCTCGAGCGCGGTGGTCGTCAGGATCGGCCGCCCCGCCTTCAGATAGTCCGCGAGTCTCCGGCGCTCGCCCTCATCCTCGACGGCCGGATGATCGGGAGCGAAATACGGCTCGTCGGTCTCGGAGTCGACCCCGTCGAACACGCGCGCGGTCGGCGCCGTCGCGACGATCTCCAGGTAGCCGTTGCTCCATCCGCGGAGTTCGTCGAGGATCTGCCGCGGGGCCCAGCCGCGGGCCTCTGCCATGCGCTCGACCATGCCGCGGACGCCTCGGGGGGCGATGATCAGCTCGCCACCGGGCGTCAGCTCGATCGTCCCGATCTGCCGGCCGTCGCGCACGTTGTAGACCACGAGGACTCTCGGCGCTGCCATGGCTCAAGTATCACCCCGATCGGTGCCCTGTTCACGGTCGTCGGACTCGGCAGCCGTGGCGCCGCCTTCACGTTGCTGACGGGCGTACTCCTCGGCCATCGCCTGGAACGGCCGCATCACCTCGGCGGCGAGCCGCTGGAACTCCTCCTCCTGCTCCGCTGTCGCCGACACGTCGATGTGGTGCACCGCGTAGTCCGTGCCGCGGGGCCCCGGACGGGCATGGCCGACGTTGTACGGCACGGTGCCGGCGTGCCGGCGGGCCCACTCCCGATGCAGGTCCGCGAGCCGGCTCAGCGCACGACGTCGCTCGCGTTCGAGCTCCTCCGCCGTGATCATGGTGCGCGCCCTCCTCTCCTGTCTCATTCGCCGGGCGGTTCGATGAAGCGAACACCCTGCCACGCACCCGCACGCAGGATCTGCTTGCCGTCCCAGGTCATACGGCCGTCGCTGTCAGGTCGCCGGGCCTCCCAGCCCAGGCGGCTGAGCTCGTAGGCGGTCACCCGCCCAGGTGTACCCCATGCTTCGGGGCCGGCGCGATCGGCCATCGCCTCCCACTGCCGTACTCCCTCCGGCGACATCTCACCCGAGTTGATCCGATCGTTCACCAGCTCGACGAGCTCGGGCAGGCCGCTCTCCTCATAGGGGAATCTGGCGTCGAAGTCGAAGCCGTGCATCGCCCAGGCGTAGCCGCCGACGTCGATGTTGGCCCACAGCCTGAGGTCGTGGACCCCTTGGCCGATGGCCCAGTTCTCGACCCGCTCCAACAGGTCCACCGCGATGCCCCGGCCCTGCACCTCCAGCTCGACCAGGCCGATGTTCAGGTACGGCTCTCCGCCCTCGTCGGCGTGGAACTCCAGGATCACCATGCCCTGATTCGCGCCGTCGGAGTCGACGAACTCACCAGAGATGACCGCTTCCCCATCCAGGACCCCGATCTCCTCGCTGATGGTGAAGCGCAGGCCGGTCGCCGGGTGATCGAAGTCGAGAGCCGTCTTGATCCATTGCTGGACGTCGGGGTGAACGGCGCTCTCATTGGGGGTCGACAGGATGATGTCCCGCAGATTCCCGTCATGGGGGAGTCCGTCCGGCGGCAGCGCCCGCCGGATCGCCTCGGCGCGATCTCCCCATTCGGCGAATCGGGCGGTCTCCGCGGCGGGGGTGGGCCGATCGGCGCCGTCCACGGGCGCTTCGGGCACCTCGGGCGATGGGTGCACGACCGGATCCGTGTCGTGGGCCGACGCGAGGAGTGAGGAGGTCCCGGAGGCGTTGTCCTCGATGTGCTCGAAGTAGCCCATCATGCGCTCGTACCAGTCCTGACGCCCGCGCCGTTCGAACTCCGGGCGCAGCGCCTCCAGCCGGCTCCGCAGGAGCTCCACGTCCTCATGGGTCAGGCTGTTGGGCTTCCACACGTACTCCCACTCGCTGCCGACCCTGCGGAGATGCGAGACGTAGTCCCCGGTGAACGAGTTCGCCTCGGGGTCGACGATCCTCTCACCGAACGCGTTGTTGTGGTCGATGCCGTGGAGCTCGCCGTCGTCTCCGATGATCAGATTGCCGTTGTGCCGGTCGTTGTTCTCGATGAGGACGTCGAGGAGGCCGAGGCGCCGCGCGGCCGGAGTGTCCTGGTATCCGAGGTGATCCAGCTCCGCCGGCTCCCATGCCTCGGGATACAGGGCGACCAGCGTGTCTCCCTCGATGTACTCCATGTAGACGACGAGGTCGCTGTCGCGGTGCACCACCGGCACCGGCGCCTCGACGGCATGCCCCACCAGCGCGCCGAGCTCCTCGCGGTCCGTCTGATCCTCCTTGCCGACCTTCATCTCCTTGCGGACGGCCTCCGCGCCGTTCTCGAAGGTGACGAGCTCGACCCGTTCGGCCACCGTGCGATGGCTCGGGGAGGTGTCGGCGCGGCCCAGCAGCACGGTGTGCTCGGGATCGATACCGGAGGCGACGTCGTCGGCGAGCGTCTGACGGCGTTGGGCGTACGACTCCGAGTGGCCGGTGTGAGCACCATGGTCCGCGGGCGGGCCGTCGTCGGGTGCGGAGCGCCGTAGGTCGTGCGGCTCCGGCGGCGGATCGTGCGGATCGTGCGTGGTCGGTGCCGGGTCGTGCGGGCGGGCCGCACCCGGCTCGCGGGGCGAGTCCTTCGTCGGCCCGTGCTCGTGTGCCGCGGCGTCCTGTCCGCTCAGCGGCGCGTCGTGGGCGGGCGGGAGCGAATGCGCTCCCTCGGGAACGAAGATCCGCCATGCGCCCTCGGGCGGGAACCGCATGGGCCGGGGACGACCGTCGGGGCCGACCTTCGGAGCGCTGACCTGGGCGTCACCGTTCGCATCGATCCAGACCTGGTTGTCCGGGGCGATGACGATGCGGCCGGTCTCGTTGGCGATCTCCTGGGCGATCGGGTTCCGGCCGCGCCCGCTGTCGCACCCCAGGGATCGCAGGATCCGCGGTGGGCCATCACCCTCCGGATGGCCGGACGGCCGGGTGAGTTCGGGTTCATGGCTCAGCAGGGCCGCGACGTCCCCACCGGTCAGGCGCTCGCCGCCGACTCTCGCGTTCGACGGATTGGCGTGCAGGTCGAAGCTGAACACCCCGTCGATGGGCCGCGCACTCCTCGCCGAATCCAGCATCGCCGGCGTGGACGGGTCACGCGGGTCGAAATAGGCGACACCTGCCCGCGTCGGCTCCCGAGCCTCGTCATGGACTCCTTGCAGCCGCTCGTCCAGCGGGCGGGGCACGCTCGCGGCGTCCGGTACGGTCCCCGGGAGGGGAGTGCCGTCGGCCGGCAGTTCGGCGAGGAAGACGCGGTGGATCGGCCGGACGTCCTCGTGCTCGGTGTACATCGGAAGCTCGATGTGCTCTTCGGCGAGGACACGGAAGCGCGTCTCCGGCCTGAAGACGACCTGGTCCCGTCCGGTGAGGATCGAGACGTCGGCTCCGTTGCGCGAGTGGATGATCAACTCGACCGGGTGCCCGTGCGCCGGAGTGTGGACCATCGTCGTGTCGAGCACGCCGTGCATCGTGACGTCGGCTCCGGGCACCAGCTCCGCGAGCCGGTCGGCCGGAAGCGACGTGTAGTGGTACACCGTCTCCCGCGAGGCCGGGGGAAGGGCCCGCAGCCCGTTCCCCGCGTCGTCGGCCCACGCCCGGGCCTCGGCCCGCACCTGCGGATCATCGCTCGCAAGGGCCTCGTTCAGGCGGTGGATGCCGTCGTCGGCCAAGAGCCGCTCGACGGCGTCCTTCTCATGCGGCGGCAGATCCGAAAGGAAGTCGATGTCGGCGTCCAGATCGTCCCAGTCGTCGCCGAACTCGTCGATGGGCTCCTCGCCGGTGCCCGTCCGGTCGTCCGGATGTTCCGGAGGCGTCGACCGCCGATGCTCGGACCCGTCGGGCGGGCGAGGTCCGTCCTCGGCGCCGGCGGCCGGCGGCTCGTCATCGGCGGACCGGCGCTCGCCCTGGCCCGCCGGTCGCTCGTGACCGGCGGGCTCGGGCCCACCGGCCACGTGCTCGTCGTGGCCGGCGCCGTACGGGCCGGAGCGCGGCGGGGTCTCCACGGGAGGGACGTCCTCGCCCCGGAGGAGCCGCTCGATGCGGGACGGCTGCCCGCTCTCACGCGGCACCTCGGAGGATGCGCTCGGAGTCGCGGGTGCCGGCCGGGTCTCGGCGGACGGCGGCTCGGTGGCGCGCCGCGGCAGGGGTGCCCGCGGCTCGGAGCCCGCCTCGAGATAGGGCTCGGTGCCGGTGGCGTGCCGGCCGAGCTCGTCGAGCCGGCCCATCATGGCGTCGTACCAGTCGTCGCGGCCCCGGCGTTCGAACTCGGGCTGGACGGTCTGCAGCCGTTGCCGTACGTCCTCGATGTCGCGCGCGGAGAGAGGATTCTCTTCGGCGAACTCCGGGCGCACCGGACGGTCCTCGTTCAGGTAGTGCGCGGAGAAGCGGTTGAGGCGTGGGCTCGGCAGCACCCCGGCGAACGAGTCGCTGTGGTCGATGGCGTAGATGTGGTCGTTCGCGTCGACATGCCAGTTGCTGCCGGTGCGGTCCGGGTTCTGAATCAGGACGTCGAAGAGACCGAGTCTCCGGCCCTCAGGGCTGTTCGCCCACTCCGTCAGGCCTTCGTTGCCCACGACCTGGTAGGAGTTCCGGCCGCCGACCTCATCCATGTAGACGGTCGGCCCGTCCTGGTGCACGCGCGGTACGCGGACACCCAAAGCCTCACCGACGCGCGAGGCGAGGGCCTCGGCGTCCGCCTCGCGCGGATACCGGAACTGCTTGCGGATCGCGGTGGTCCCGTCGTTGAACGTCACCCGGTCCACGTAGCCCGGTCTGCCGGGGATCAGCGGCTCCTCGTGGCGAACGCCCGTTGTGACGCTCTCGGCCAGCGGGCGCGTACGGTCTCCGCCGAGCGGGGCCGGCTGCGGCTCGCCGGCGTGGTGGGGCGCGGGCGAGCCGCCATGGTGCTGCGGCGCGGGGTCCGGCTGCGGTGGGTGCTGAGGCCGTTCCGCGCCCTGGTGGGCCGGCGCGTGAGGTGCGCCGCCGTAGAGCGGACGGGTGCCCTGGGCGTGCTCGTCGAGCTCCCGGACCCGGCGCATGACGTCGTCGTACCAGTCCTGGCGTCCGAGCCGTTCGAACTCCGGCCGCAGACCCTCGACCGACCGGCGTATGTGCGCGACGTCGGAATGGCTGAGCGGGTTGTCGATGATCCGGTAGCTGCCCAGGCCGTGCGGCTCGACGAGGTCCTTGACGAAGGGATTCTCCAGCGGATTCACGCCGAGGCGGTCGAAGGCCTGCGCGTGATCCACGCCCGCTATCTCGCCGCCGGGCCCGATCATCCAGTTGTTCCCGCTGCGGTCGCCGTTCCCCGCGAGAACGTCGAGCAGTCCCAGCCGCCGGCCCTCCGGGCTGTTCCAGTAGGGAAGGTCCGGACGGTTCTCGTAGTCCCGGTGGACTTCGCGAGCGGTCGATCCCTCGGCGTACTCCATGCGGACCGTGTGGCCGTCGAGGACGGCGCGGGGGACGGGTGCGCCGATCGCCTGCCCGAGCCGCGAGGTGAGGTACTCGGCGTGCGCCTCCTCCGGCGTCCGGACGGCCTTCTCGACGATGACGCGGCCGTCGCCGAACGTGACGAGGCTGACGGACTCCGCCACGTTCCCGCCGGGGAGTCTCCTTTCCTCGATCACGCCCGATCGCTGACTTCTCTCGAGCGACTCGGGCGTCAGCGGCGAATGATCCGCGGTGCTCCGCGGGACGCGGTCACCCGGCACGTCGGCCGGGGGCAGGCCGTCGGTATGCGGCTCGGTCCGGCCGGGGCCGTGGTCCACGGGCGGCGAGGCCAGGACGCCGGAGGGGTGGGAGCCGCCGGTGCCCCCGTCACGGGGGGACTCGGCCGTGGGCCGCCCGGAGGCGGGACCGTTGCCGCCGTCCCCGGCGGACGGGGAGACGGGCGCCTGGTCACGGCCGGTGTTACCTCCGCCCGGTGGTGTCGCCGTACGGTCGGGGGCCGCGCCGGGCGGGGCGCTCTCCTGATGGACGCTACCGGTCGCCGGAGGCCGGGCGTTGTCCGGGCGGGTGCCGGGAGGCGTCGGCTGAGGCGCCTCGGGGCGGGTGCCGGGGGCTGTCGGCCGGGTCGCCTCGGGGCGGGTGCCGGAGGCCGTGGGCGGCGGTTCCGCGGGCCCTGGCCCGTTCCCGGCCGAGCGTGGTCCAGGCTCGGTGCCGGCCCCGCCGGTACGGCCGTCGCCCACCCCCGGGGGACGTTCCCCGGGCATCTCGGCGGGCGGCAGAACGGTGGGGGCGTCCTGACGGCGACCACCGCCGTTGATGATGTCGTTGATGCGGTTCTGCGCCGGGCCGTCCGTCGCGTCGTGGGGAGCCGTACCGTGGTCGGACGAGGCCCGCTCGGGGTGGGCGGAGGCCATGGCGGTGACGTCGCGGGTACCACCACCGGCCGGATGGCGGCCTCCGCCACCGCCGTCGGTGCCACCACCGGTGTCGTCACGGTTGCCGGGGCGTTCGGGCAGGTCGGAGGCGCTGGGAACGGAGCCGTCGCCGCGCCGGAGGGAATCGTCGGGCGGAGGCGGGTCGTCGTGCGGGCCGGGCGGAGGCGGGTCGTCGTGCGAGCGAGGGGTGTCGGCCCCGGTCGCCACCTCTTCGATGCGAGGTCCCGATCCAGAGGGTGCGCCGGCGCCGTGACCGATGAAGTGTTTGCCGGCTTCCCCGGCCGCACTCATGCCGGCCATGCCGAAACCGAACGCGGCGGCTTCGCCGAGGTTGACATGGTGGTCGAAGGCGAGCTGGGCGGCGACGTTGCCGGCGGTGCCGGTGGTGCCGGCGAAGGCGAACCGCGAGGCGGCGCCCTTGAATCCGGATGAGCCCATCCAGTTGGACAAGGCGGTGGTGAGCTTGGTGCTGCGGACGGCGACGAGACCACCGGCCGCACCCATCACCCCACCGGCGAGTCCGCCCTGGCCCGCGGCCTTGAGCAGTTCCCCGGTGTTGAATCCCTTCTGCAGGCCCTGGTCGATCCGGGCCACCTGACCGGCCGCGTCCATGCCCGCGCCGTACCACATGCCGGCGAGCACCGACTTGGCGATCGTCTGCAGGAACGCCTTGAGCGCGAAGCCCTCGACCTCGGTGGTGACGGTCGCGGTGGCCACCGACCCGCCGAACGTGATGCCCGACGCCGCCCAGGCGATCGCCCACGTGGCGGCCAGGAAGATCAGCGTCAGGATGAACTGTTCCCGCGCGGCGTTCTTCTGCCGGATCAGGTGATCGACCGCGCCGGCCAGCCCACGGCACGCCGAGGAGAGCCAGCGCAGGCCGCCTTCTTCACCGCCCCCCTGCAGGGCGGCGGCGAAGGACGCGAACTTGTCGGTGTTCTCTCCGGCGTTGTTCGTCGTCACGTGCTGGGCGTGACCGTCGACCTCCTCGGCCACGGCGTCGATGACACCGGCCATCGCGGTGAAGGCGTCCCGCATGGCCGTGAGCGAGGCCGTGTCCCCGTCCGGCCACGGGCAGCCGCCGACGAGGGTCTCCAGGAAGTTCAGGATCTGGATATAGGCGGCCGGCGGGGGATCGGACCGTACCAGCGTGCTCGTGACCGGGGGCAGCCGGTAGGGATCGCTTTGCGCCAGCGCGTTCTGGTCGGCTCCCGCGGGTATCGCGGATCCGACGGTGGCGGCCTCCTCGGCCAGCCGGTAGGTATGGCCCGACACCGCCAGGAGGCCACCGGTGGCGCGCAGCAGGTTCACCATGTCGGCCAACTGGGCCAGAACCACGTCACGCGCCGCACCGAAACCGGCCGTCGACTCGTCGCCGTTGAAGAACGCGCGTCCGATGTCGTCGCTGCCCCAGCACGCGCCTGCGGCGCTCAGCTCCTCGCAGAGGTCGTCGACCCCGGTCGCCAGCCGCGTGGCGGCGGCGGCCACCCCTCGCCCCGATCGTTTCCAACTCTCCGGATGTGCGACATAGCCCGGCGAGCCCATCTATCACTCCTGTGGCCGACACCCGTTGCTCGGTGGACCGCAGGCGGCTCTGGCCCTGCGCGGCTCCGGGTAGGGACCCCTCTCCCCTTCAACGTGCAATGTCACGCTTTCGGGAGACCCTAACACCGATGCCCGATATGTGGGCTTTTCGGACATGCTGTCGACCGCCCTTCTGTCGTCCGCACTGACACAACGGTTCACGCCGCGTAGACGAAGGATCTGACGCGACCGGGAGGCGCACGGTTCCTCCATCTCTCCAGCGCGATACGTGGCGTTAGGGTGAATCCGCCGGCCCTTCAATGAGATTCCCTTCGGAGGACACATGGCGTCGGGTGCGGACTCCTTCGATCCCACGGGCAACGAGAGCTACGATCTCGGCCTCGCGCGGATCGGCGAGCAGATCGAGCGCTTGGACCGGGCGCGCGCGGAGATCTCCTCGGTGACGGGGAGCGCGACGGCCGCCGACGGGCAGGTCGAGGTCGAGGTGTCGGCCGGTGGGGTCCTGACCGCGCTCACTATCGATCCGCGGGCGATGCGTCTCGGGTCGGAGGCCCTTGCCGAGGCGATCCTCGAGGCCGTGGGGAAGGCGGTCGAGGAGGTCGGCGACCGGCTCAACGAGATCGTGGGTTCGGCGACCGGTAGCCAGGTCGACGTCGGCGAGATGCTGCAGTCGATAGGGTCCAGCGTGGATTTGGAATCGGGAGCCGGCGCCGACGATCCGCAGCTGAAGCAGGCCATGGCGCAACTCCGGGAGATGCGGCGCAGACACGACATCTGACGTCCGGTCTGTGGCTTCGAGTCGACAAGGTCGCTTTATACGGCACTAGCATCGGGCCTCGTGTCGTACTCCCCGCTGACGCTGCCGTGGCGAATGATCAGGCTGATCGGGCGCTTCGCCGTGCCGCTGGCGCTGTGGTACACCGTGGGGCAGACGCTGCGGTACGCCCTCTTCTACGTCGGGTACCGGTTCGTCCACAACGCGGTCGTGCCGATCATCGTGCTGGGTCTCGTCGTGGTCGTGACCGTCGCGACGACGGTCGCGATGGTGCACTGCGTCAAGGACGGCCTGCCCACGATCAAGAAGCGGGACCTCGACGAGTCCCTCGCCTCCTGGGCGGCGGACGAGGACGAGGGGATCGCGCGCGCCGTGGGACGCGCGGTCTTCCCCTTCATGATCTTCTACCTGGCGTGGGGATGGTTCGGCAAGGACGCCCAGGCGTTCGCGCAGTCCGCGGCGGGCCGGGGATACGCGCAGAACGGCCTGGGCAGCCAGCTCGACGGCATGAAGATGCTGCTGCTCCTGCAGGACCACCTCTACATCGCCATCGCGGCGACGGTCCTCTTCTTCATCCTGAAGGACCTCTCCGAGCGCTTCCTGTTCCCGCGCCTGCCGAGCGTCGGCGGCCTCCTGATCGCCTTCTGCGAGGTCAACTGGACCCTGTTCGGGCTCTTCACCGTCGAACAACTCCGCGGCGGTGCCGTCGGCTGGATCACCGACCGGCAGGCGTGGGGCTGGCTCGGCTCGGTGCTCGGCGACGTCTTCGCGCTCTGGCCGTACTTCAAGGACGGCGTCCTCGCGAGCCTGATCTGGCTGGTCATCGCCGGGCTGATCCTCGGCGTCGACGCCGAGGACGAGGAAAAGATCCTCGGCGCGCATCGGGTGATGCGCGGGATGGCCCGCGCGAGCGGCATCTACCAGCCGCACACGCCCCGGGAGGTGCTGACCCGCGAACTCCGCGAGAAGTGGCTCCCGGCCATCTACGGGTTCCGGCTGGTGTTCCGCGCCGGCGGCCTGTCGTTCGCCGTCTTCTGCGTGCTGTACACCGCCCTCGACCCGCTCGGGGACCTGGCGAAGCGCGGTGTGTACCGGCTGCTCGGCCCGCACCCGGTGCCCTGGTGGAACGTCCGCCTGACCCCGATCGACCTCGGCGTCGGCCTGGCTCAGGAGATGGTGCGGGTCTGCCTCCTGGCCGCGGCCTTCGAACTCGTCGTGGCGCGGGTCAATGCGCGAACCGCACCCAGTCACCCGGCCCGGGCCGCGGCGCCGGGGTCGCCCGCAGCTCCAGTACGACCGCCGTGGCCACCTGCTGCGGAACCACCGCGGTGACCTTGACCTGGGCGGTCCGGCCCACGGCGGGCTCGGCCGCTCCCGAAGCGTCCGCTCCGGCGCTCCACTCGCGACCCTCGCCGTCGCGGACGCGGAACGTGAGGCCGTACGGCTGCGCCTGCTTCACCCCTTGCGCGTCCAGCGGCCGGACCTCCAGCAGCAACATCAGGGAGACGGCGCCGGAGGCGGAGGGCCGGCCGGTGGAAGGGACGCGGCCCAGCATGCGCCACCGCACGTGCCCGATGGTCACCGTCGCTCCGCGCGGCACGGTCCTGATCCGTTCGCGCGTCGCGTTCTGCCCGCTGTCGTCCACCCACTGCGTGATGACGAGGGCCGGCAGCAGGATCGCCAGCGCGACGGTCTCGGCCGTCCGCCGGGCACGCGGGCCGAGCCGTCGCCTTCGTCCGCGCCGGGGCCGGTCGCGGTGTGTCTCCTCCAGCGGGTCGGGCGCCGCACCCGGCCCGTACGGGCCCGGTGCCCCCTCACCGGGTCCGTACGGCCGGTACGGCACCGTCCCCGGGACCGGCGGTCCATCCGGGGAAACGGGCGGCCCGTACGAGCCGGTGCCCTCGGACGGCGGCCCGTACGGGTTCGTGGCGCCGGTCGGCGGGTCGTACGGGTTGCTGCCTCCGGACGGCGGCCCGTACGGGAACGGCCGGTCGTGGGGGTCCGGGGCGCCGGGCGGCCGGCCGTCCGGCGGGTATCGGTGGTCCGGCATCAGGCGTCCCTGAGCTTGTAGTCGTCCGGGGGATGGGCGAGTAGCCGGCCGGCCGGCGCGGCGCCGATCCCGAGGTCGACGTCGGCCTCGGCGGAGAGCTGGTTCAGCGGATCCGACTGGCCGACGATCAGGTGGGCGCCCTTCAGCTGGTCCCTCGGGATCTCGAAGACGTAGGAGGCGTTGCCCCAGAGCATCGGTTCGAAGATGCCGGAGTTCTTCGTCACGAGGCCGTCGCGACCGCTCTCGGCGTAGTGCAGCCCGGCACGCGTCGTCAGGCGTACGCGTCCGAGGCCGACCGGCTTCTGGTTGCTCCGGACGCCGAGATACACGATGACGAAGATCCCGGAGGTCGTGATCCGGCGGTTCTTCCGCGGGTCGAGGGCGTCGGTGCGCGTCACGATGGAACGGGCGACGTCGACCCGGTCGACCCGGACGCTGAACACCCGGTTGGACACGACCTTCCCGGCGTGGCCATGGTTCGGGATCGGGTCGAGCAGCCGGACGTCGAGGTGCGGCGTTACGTAGGTGAGCCACATGGAGACGCCCAGCAGCGCGGCGGCGACCACGCCGGCGCCGACCCGTCTCAGGAGCGTCATGACCCCTCCGCGCGCACGGAGGTCCCGATCTTCGCGGAGTACCGGGAGCCCTTGCCGGCGTACCAGTAGTACTCCGCGTTGATGAAGCCCTGCTTGTGCTCCCACTGCCGCAGGGCGACGGTGACCGTGCTCGGCGTCGCGGTCTCCGGGATCTTCCACACGGCGCGTACCTCGGCGGGCAGCCGGGGGTGGAGCTCGGACGTCTTCTGCCCGCCGATCAGGCCGGTGGTGAGCTCGTTGTCCGCCGCGACGTACGACCCGGGCTTCGGTTCGGCCATCACGCCCTCGAGGAACTCCGAGACCGCGTGGGACCTGTCGTCCTTCAGCGTGACGCGCATCCGCACGGCGAGGACCTTGGTACGCCCGCCTGCCAGACCGGTCTTCTCGTGCCCGGTGCGCGCGTCGATGACCTCGACCGTGAACAGCCCCTGGTCGAAGCTCCTGCCCGCGCCGCCCTTGGCGGGCGCGTGCGACCGGCCCCGCAGCCCGCCGAACGCAGCGGTCACCGCGATCAACAGTCCGACCGCTCCCAGCGTCACCGCGGTGACGCGGAGCCTCGGACCTGATCGATCACCCGGTGGCGGTGAGGCTGACATGGGCAGATCGTAACGTTCGGGCGCTTTCATCGTTGGTGACCGGCGAGCTTCCTGACGTCTACGCGTGGTTCCGGGACTCTTCTGGGACGGTCGCGGCCGCACTGCGGTTCAGGTAGGTTTTCGCGCTGAACACGTGGATGGGGTTCATATGAGCAGAGTGAAACCGGCCGCGTTCGCCGTCGCCGGGGCCCTGACCATCGCCTCGCTCACCAGCGTGCAGACCGCACTGGCCCTCGGCAAGCCGACCGCCGGTCCCACGTCGAAGAGTTCTCCCCGGCCGACGGTCACCAAGTCGGTCACCAAATCGGTCACCGTCACTCCCACGCCGAAGGCCACGCGCACGTCACCGACGCCCGCTCCGCGACCGTCGGTGACCTGCAACCCGGATCTCGGCGTTCCTTCTCTCAACGCCGAGCCCTGGGCACAGAAGCGGCTCGACTTCACGCGGGCGTGGAAGCTGACGCGCGGGAAAGGCGTCACCGTCGCGGTGGTCGACAGCGGTGTCGACGCGACACAGCGGCAGCTCTCCGGCCGCGTCGCCCTCGTCGACGTCTCCAACACCATCAAGCGCGACTGCCTCGGCCACGGGACGGCCGTCGCCGGCATCATCGGCGCCCGAGACATGCGGGACCGCAACATGCCCTTCGTGGGTGTCGCACCCGAGGCGAACCTCATCTCGGTGAAGTTCACCAACCAGATGACCACGACGGGTACCGATCCTCACCTGGCGAAGGCGATCCGGGAGGCCGCGGATCTCAAGGCGAAGGTCATCAACGTCTCCGTCCAGGCCCCGGACAGCCCGGCCCTGCGCGCGGCGGTCAAGTACGCCCAGGCGCGCGACGCGGTCATCGTGGCGGCCGCCGGCAATGTACAGGGCAACGGCGGAGCGGCGGCCGGCGCCGCTTATCCGGCGGAGTATCCGGGCGTCATCAGTGTCGGTTCGCTGAACGAGGACGGCACGGTCGCCGATTCGTCGAACGTCACGACGAGGGTCAGCGTCGCCGCGCCGGGCAAGAATCTGGCCACGACCTGGCCGGGCGGGTACGCGCCCGCCGAGGAGGGCACGAGTTTCGCCTCCGCGTTCGTCTCCGGCACTGTCGCCCTCGTCCGCGCCTACCATCCGGACCTCGACCATCAGCAGGTCAAACAGCGTATTGAGGCCACCGCCGACGGTTCTGTCGGCACCGGTTCGGGTGCCGGCATGATCAACCCGATGCTGGCCGTGTCGGCACTGCTCCCCGGTGAGCAGCACCACTCCGTCTCGCCGGCGCCCGCCGTGCCCGCTCGCCCGGTCCAGGTCGCCTATCGCCGGCCTCCCGACCGGCGGACCAGGTCCGTCGCGCTGACGATCGCGGGAGTGGCCCTGGCGGGGGCCGCCGTGGTCGTCGCGGGCGGGGTGCTCATCCCGATGGGCCGGCGGCGGAACTGGCAGCCGGGCAGCCGGGCGGAGGCGTCCACCAAATCGGACGCCTAGCGACAAACGGCGATCATGGTCCATAGTGGGAACGACGGATGAACCTCGTTCGGGAGTATGGATGACGTCGCCCTCCGGCAGCCCCCATGAGTCGATCGAGAGCCTGATCGCCAGCATCACGGAGCAGAACGAGAAGCTGCTGGAGATGCAGCGCACGATGGCCGAGCTGCGCGGCGTCGGGGAGGCCGCGGACGGCAACATCAGGGTCGAGGTCGGTCACAACGGGGCCCTCGTAGGGCTGACGATCAATCCACGGGCGATGCGGATGGGCTCGGAACAGCTCGCGGAGGAGATCCTCGAAGCCGCGCGCGAGGCCGCCGAGGACATCAGCGAGCGCTCCGAGGAGGAGATGCGCCCCCTGATCGCCGAGTTGATGCGTGACTCCCGCCCGGGAGGTGACGCCGCCCTGGACTCCGCGTTCGGCGGAGCGGACGTCGACGAAGTGCTGGCCGCGCTGAAGGAGACCCGCAAGAAGATGGGCCTCTAATGATCACGCGCGCGGCGCCTCGCTGATGGGGCCCGCTCATCGGCGGTGCCGCACCGCGTCCTGTTTCGGTGGCGTTAATTCCTGATTTCCGGTCCGGCGTCAATGGGGATGCCTGGATAAGATCTTCACTCTGGGCTGCCTGCTGTCGGGGGGATGACATGTATCGGTCCGCGTCGGCCACGGTCAATCATGCGGCGGGTTTCTGATGGCTCCTAGAGTGACCGGACCGGGTTTCCTGAGCGGCCTCCTGGGCCTTGCCGGAACGGGCGAGGTCCTTTTTCAGCTCGCCACCGTCAAGATGCCCGAAGGCGACCCCGAGGACTGCCGTCAGGCGGCCGCCTACCTGCGGAACATCGCCGATCGGGTCGCGTCGGCCCAGCGCACGGCGAACACCCTTCATGGCGCTGTGGTGAAAGACGCCCACAATATGGGCCTCGCCATCGATGAGTTCGACGACTTCCACACCAAGAGGCTGACACACCTTCTCTCGAGCCTGCACGAGGGAATCAATCATCTCGCCGACTCGTGTGACGAGTTCGGACACCAACTCGAGCAGCATGAACGCGCGCTCAAAGTGCTCGAGATTCAGATGGTGGCCAACATCATCTTCTGCGTTTCGTACGGCTACATGGCGGGCTTCGCCGGTATGGCGGCCGAAAGAGCCATGATCTGGCGTCTGGTGCTCCAGGCGAGGGGCCAGGCCAAACTCTGGGAAGCGTTCGTGCTGGCGTTCACCCATCGGCTCCTCGAACGCATGGCGTACTTCGTGGTGCTCGACTCGATCCAATGGGCGGTCGCGCAGCAGGCGGTCCAGATTGGAATCTACGAGCTCGCCGACACGACGGGTTACGTCGACCGCAAGACCATGAACGAGGTCGCCGGTTACGACGTGCTCGACTGGAAGACGAACATCGATCAGGTCAAGCGGGAGTTCGTCGCCAACGTGGCCTTCGACCTCACCATGGAGGGGCTGGGCCGTTCCAAGGCCGGCCGGTACTTCGACCGAGGATCCGAGTACTGGAGGAACGCGCCCAAGTGGAAGCCGGCGCTCGCCGGTTTCGCGGGCCGCATGAGCGGATCCCTCGCCTACAGCGCCACGAACGACGCCCAGACCGGCGACTGGAGCAACTTCACGGACCCGGACAAGCTCTGGCAGATGATGTTCCAGAAGACCCTGATCCACGGAACACGGATCGGCGTCTATCCGGCGAGCCGCCGCCCTGCACCGGCCGGATGACTCCCGGGGGCGGGCCGATGACGCCTCGGCGGCACCGGCCCGACGCCTCGGTCAACGCGGTGGGTCCGATCCCTTCTCCGGGGTCGAGACGCCCGTCGGCAGGAGGCTGGAGCCCCAGTCCGCGGCCTTGTTGTTCTTGACCATTCCCTCGATGCGCTCGGCGATGCCGAGCATGTCCCGGCCCGGCGGCTTCGGTGGCGCCCCCGGCTCCTCGACGGGAGGGACGAGCAGGCCGCCACCCTCATGGGCGAGAGTGCTGAAGACGTTGGCGAGCGCGTTCAGCGCGTTGACGGTCTTGATCATGGAGCTCTCGTAGCCCTTTTTGAAGTCCTTGCCGGCGTCGTCATCGCCCATGAAGGCGCCGAGGGAGGCGAGCTTCTCGAGTTGTCTCCCCACGTCGCCGATGAGGCCGGTCGACTCGTCGCGGAAGGCCTTCGCGCACGTGAGCAGGTCGGCACGGCTCATGCCCGACGCGCCGCGAGGCGAGGGCGGGCGCGGCGACGGCCGCGTGGAGGGAAAGTACGGCGAGGTCGCAGACGTCGTGGGACTCGGCACCGGAACCGGTGGAGACCAGGTGGGGGACGGTGACGCGGTGGGGGATCCACTCGGCGTGGGCAGGCCGGTGGGGGTCGGGAGGACGGTCGGAGAGGGGGATCCGGTCGGGGACCCGGTAGGTGAGGGAGAAACGATCGTCGATGGTGAGGGGGTGGTGGGCGAAGGGCTCACCGTCGGTGAGGGTGACTCACTGAGCGACGGTGCGGCCGTAGGTGCCGGCGGATCGGTGGGCGCCATGCGACCTCCTGCGGACAGTTCACACGCTCGAAACAATTACGGTCGTCCGATATTTCGGTTAATAAGATGATAATGCGTAGAGAACGGATGCCCATGTGCGGTGCGCCACCTTGCCGCGCACGGCGAATTTCCTACCCGAATAGTGGGTTATACTGGGGTTCGATCTTGGATGGGTAACGGGGGGACCGGGTGAACCTTGCCGCGCTGAGGGCGCTGACGCTCGACCGGAAGGCCATGTTCCGTGCGGGCGGTGCCGGTCTGCTGTTCGTCGACCTGAGCGCCTTCCATCTTGATTGGCCGGAGGGTGACCCTGCGGGGGCCCGTGAGGCGGCCGGCTACTTCCGCGACATCGCCGATCGAGTCGATAAGAGCGGTCGGGACATGGCTCACGTGGCCGCCGTGCTCGGGAAGCACAACAAAGGCAAGGGAATCAGTGCCTTCGAGACCTTTTTCTCGGAGGACATGGCGCCATATCCCATTGATGTCGCGGCCTATGCTCGGAATGTGGCCAAGGTGTGCGATGACTATGCAGATCTGCTAGAACGCATTCAGCACGCCTTGCGGGTCATGCTCGCCATTCAACTTCTGGAAGACGCGATGTTCGCTCTCTGGCCTGAAGTCAGGGTCGGGGCGTATTTCCTGAACAAGCGGCTCAGGGCCGCGGCCGGCGGCTACATGATCAGGCTCCTGAAGTACTTCATCGAGAGTTCGTGGTACATGGTCCTCGACCAGGCGATCAAGGCGAGCGTCCGCGGGATCGCGGGAGATGATCTGGGCACGCCCTATGACATCGGAAAGGACGCCACGTTCAACCTGATCGGCGCGCTCGTCTTCTACCACATCGATCCCGCCAACTTCGGTATGGGCGACCGTGCCTACGACAAGATCTGGAAGCGGGTCGCGTGGTACTGGGCCGGCTCCAACCTGTTCTCCGACACCGCGGGGTCCCTTTCCAACCCCGACAAGCTCAAGGAGAACCCGCTGCACTTCTTCGACCCGTCGCTCGACCCGCTGGTCCAGCTGAGGAAGCTCATCATGCCTTTCGCGCAGGAGCCCGCCTCGGGCGGAGGCCCGAAGCTCTGGGGCAACAACGTTCCGGTGCCGCCGGCACCGTAGCCGAAGTCAGGAGCAGCGGATCGAACGCCCTGCTCAGGTGGTGTCGCCGAGGAGGCGCTCGATGTCCCCGACATACGGGGACATCGCCTCGTTCATCCGCTCGTTGAGCTGAGCGTTGGCCTCCTCAGCCGCCCGCTGTGCGGCCTGGAGGATCGCCTCTCCCAGCGCGTCGGCACCGAGGCGGAGCGCCCGGGGGTCGATCTTCACGCTGGAGAGCGCACCGGTCGGCAGCGCCTCGATGGTCACCAGCCCGTCCGCGGCCTCTCCCGTCCCACGGACGGAGGAGAGTTCGCGCCGCACCTCCATGAGGGGCTCGATCTCCGACTGAAACTCTCCGAGCAGCCGGTTCATCTCCGCGGCCATCGCGGGCGGCAGGTTCGTGCCGGGGTCGGGGGAGGTGGTCACAGAAGTCTCCAGATCTGCAGCAGCGAAAGACGTGGGGACCGGTTCACGGCTCGACGGTCAGTTGCTTTCCGTCCTCGGAGAGCTTGTCCGTGGGGCCGTCCGGAACCTTCGGCAGTCCCGCCGAGATGTCGGCCATCCATTCGGCGAGAGTGGTGTTGTCGCTCATCCTGCCGACGCGTGTGGAGATCTTCCCGTATGCGGTGATCAGCTCATTGACGTACGTGCGCAGGTTGTCATGAGCCTTCTGGTATCCCTCTTTGAACTTCTTCGCGGTGTCGTCGTTGCCCACGAAGTTGAGACCGTCGATGGTGTCCATCAGCTTCTTGATGTCGCGGGAGAGGTCGATGGCCTCGTCGCCGAAGCCCTTCTCGGCCTTCGCCAGGCCCGTGTAATGCCTCTCCACCACATCGTCGTCGCCGCGGCCCGGATGAGAAGGCGCCGGGCGGGGTGAGGGCTTGTGTGTCGGCGGCGTGTAGGGCGTCCCGGATGGGAGGCTCGGAACGCTCGACGGCGGGGCGGACGTGGTCGGCGACGGGGAGACCGTGGGAGACGGATCGCCCGTCGGAGAGGGACTCCCGGTCGGAGAGGGGCTCCCCGTGGGGCCTCCCGTGGGCGAGGGACTCCCCGAGGGGCTCCCCGTGGGGCCTCCCGCGGGCGAGGGACTCCCCGAGGGGCTCCCCGTGGGCGAGGGGCTGCCGGTGGGGCCTCCCGCGGGCGAGGGACTCCCCGACGGGGAGGTGGTGGGAGACGGACTCGCGGTCGGGGAGGGTGTCGCCGACGGGGTGCCCGTGGGGGTGGCTGACGCGGTGGCGGCCGGGGGAGACGGCGTGCCGGGATCGGTCACGTGATCTCCTTTCAGCGTCGTCGTTACGGTCACAACCGTAACGGGGGAGTCCGATCAGCTCGTAACGCGATTCTCCCGCGATCGATTCCGTTCTGGACATGCCCGGCCCGCGCGTCAGCCCGCCTGCTCCGCCTCGAGGAACGCCGTCTGGATGAGGCGGGTGCCACTTCGCCGTTCGACGAACTGACCACGCCCGGGCGGCAGGGCACGGGGCCGGATGTCGCCGAAGAGCGGTCCTTCGTCCCTGCTGCCAGACAGGACGAGCGCCGGGCTGGCCATCTCCCTGATCCGCTGGATCACCGGGTCGTACATCGCCCGGCCGGCGCCGCCCATCGCCCGGGCGATGATCACGTGCAGGCCGATGTCACGCGCCTGGGGCAGGAGGTCCACGATCGGGGCGAGCGGGTTGTTCGAGGTGGCGACCAGGTCGTAGTCGTCGACCACGAGATAGAGGTCCGCGCCCTCCCACCACGAGCGGCTGCGCAGTTGTTCCGGGGTCAGGTCAGGGGTCGGCAGGCGGCTGACCAGGGCCTCACGCACGTCGTTCATCAGGGGGCCCGCGGCCGTGCTCGACGCCGCGTAGCCGATCCGGTGCTCCGTGTCGGCCGTGTCGAGCAGCGAGCGGCGGTAGTCGAGGAAGATGAGGCGCGCGTCGGTGGGGGCGTGGCGCTCCACGATCCCCTCCGCGATGAGCCGCAGGATGTTCGACTTGCCCGACTCCCCGTCGCCGACGACGACGAAGTGCGAACCGGCGTCGAGGTCGAGCAGGACGGGCGAGAGGGTGTCCTCATCGATGCCGATCGGGATTCGCCGGCCGGCCTCCGCCGTCGTCGGAAGGGCGGTGGGAGGCAGCAGAGCGGGAAGCAGCCGTACCTTCGGGGCCTTGGGCCCGTCCCAGCCGACCGAGACGGTGTCGATGAGCGAGCGGACCGCATCGGACAGGTCGTCCGCCGTCTGTCGTCCGTCGATCCTCGGCAGCGCGCTGAGGAAGTGCAGACCATCCGGGGTGAGACCACGGCCGGGGGCGTTGTGCGGAACGTTGTCGGCCAGCCTGCGGTTGACCTCCGACTCGAACGGGTCACCGAGCCGCAGCTCCACCCGGGTTCCGAAGAGGTCGCGGATGTTCATGCGGTATTCGGACCACTTGTTCGTCGCGGCGACGACGTGGATCCCGAATCCCAGGCCGCGCGCGGCGAGGTCGGTGATGGCGCCCTCCAGGTGCTCGAACTCCTGCCGGAGGAGAAGCCAGTTGTCGACGACCAGGAACACGTCGCCGAAGCCGTCGCCCGGGACCGCGCCCTGGGCGCGGAGCCGCCGGTACGTCGCGATCGAGTCGATGCCGCGTTCGGTGAACTCCCGCTCGCGCTGGGTCAGCAGCGTCGTCATCTCGGCGACCGTACGGCGGACCCGGTCCCCGTCGAGACGTGACGCGACGCCGCCGACGTGCGGCAGGCCCGCGAGCGCCGTCAGCGTTCCACCGCCGAAGTCCAGGCAGTAGAACTGCACCTCCCGCGGCGTGTGCAGCAGCGCCAGAGAGGTGATCAGGGTGCGCAGCATCGTCGACTTGCCGCTCTGCGGCCCGCCGACCACCGCGACGTGACCGCCCGCGCCGCTGAGGTCCAGCCACATCGGATCGCGGCGCTGATCACGCGGCCGGTCGACGATGCCGACCGGAGCGCACAGCCGGCCGCGCCCGTCCCAGCCCACCGTCGTGTATCCCTGACCGGGCACGACGGCCAGCGGCGGCAACAGGTGATCGAGCGAAGACGGGTCGTCGAGCGGCGGAAGCCAGATCTGGTGAGCCGGAGGCCCCTGCCCCGCGAGCTGCCGCACCAGGATGTCGAACAGGCTCTCCTCACCCGTGCCCTCGCCGGTGTGCTGCGTCTTCTCCCGTTCCTCCGGCACGTCGACGACCTTGGGCGCGAGGTAGTCCGGCACGAACGGCACGATCTGCTGCACGATCCGCGACCCGGACTCCTTCTCGGCCTCGTCGGGCTGGTACGCGCCGGAGACGTACGCGGCCTTGAACCTCGTCATCCCCGTCGTGTCGAACTTCAGGTAGCCGTTGCCCGGCTGCGATGGCAGTTCGTAGGCGTCCGGGACGCCGAGGACGACACGGCTCTCCATGGCGGAGAAGGTGCGCAGGCCGACGCGGTAGGACAGGTGGGTGTCGAGGCCTCGGAGCCGGCCTTCCTCCAGGCGCTGGGAGGCCAGCAGCAGATGGACGCCGAGAGACCGGCCGAGCCGGCCGATCATGACGAACAGCTCGGCGAACTCCGGCTTCGCCGACAGCAGTTCGGAGAACTCGTCCAGGACGACGAACAGCGTCGGCATCGGGGTGAGCGGCGCCCCGCGTTCACGGGCCGCCTCATAGTCGCGCAGCGAGGCGTAGTTCCCGGCGGCGCGCAGGAACTCCTGACGCCGGATCATCTCGCCTTCCAGCGCCTCGTACATGCGGTCGACCAGCGGCAGCTCGTCTTCGAGGTTGGTGATGATGGCGGAGACGTGCTGGAGCGACTCCATGCCGAGGAACGTCGCACCGCCCTTGAAGTCGACGAGGACGAAGTTGAGGATCTCCGAGGAGTGCGTCGCCGCCAGCCCCAGGACGAGGGTGCGCAGCAACTCCGACTTTCCGGAGCCCGTCGCGCCGATGACCAGGCCGTGCGGGCCCATGCCGCCCTGGGCCGACTCCTTGATGTCCATCTCGACCGGGCGGCCCTCGGCGTCCACGCCGATCGGCACCCGGAGGCGGTTACGGGGAGGCCGTGGCCGCCACAGCGTCGCCACGTCGACCCGGGTGGGGTCCTGGATGCCGAGCAGCGAGGTGAGGGTGAGGTTGACCGCCAGGACGTTCTGCTCCGGCTCGCTGGGACCGCTGGTGCGCAGCGGGCTGAGCTGCCGCGCCAGGCTCTCCGCGGCGGCGACGCTCAGCGTGTCCGGCTTTCCGAGACCCGTCAGCTGTTCCTTGCCGGTCCGGTCCCGCTTGACCATGCTCATCGCCCCGGCCGTGACGTGCAGCCGGAGCATGAGCTCCTCGGAGGTCGGCGCCACGCTGCCGCTGACGTCGATGACCGTGACGCCGTCGATGCCGTCCGCGCTGATCTGGCTGTCGACGCTGATCGCGCCGCCGTCGACGACGATGATGTGGTACGGCAGGTCGTCCGCGGTGAGGCCGGGCGAGAAACGCGGCCGGTTCTTCAGCTCGGCGCCGAGCCGCGTCTCGAGGACCGTCATCGACTTGGCCATCAGCCGTACGGGCCCCGCGGCGTCGGACTCCTCCGGGTGCATGCAGTGCGGCAGCCATTTCACCCAGTCCCACACCGGCATGCGCTCGGGTGCGGCGCACACCGAGATCCGCAGGTCGTCGGGCGAGTGGAAGGCGGCGGCCTGGGCCAGCAGGGACCGGACCATGCCGCGTACGGCCTCCGGGTCACCCGTCGGCACGATCCGGGAGAAGGAGGCGAGGGACACCGCGATCGGCAGGTCCGGGACCGTGGAGTGCGCCCGTACGAATCGCCGCAGCGCACCCGCGGTCATGGGCTCCAGGTCCTCGATCGGCTTGGTCTCCGGCGGAATCAGCTGGACGGCCAGACGCTGGGGGCCGCTGCCGATCCGGATGTTCCCGAAGTCGCCGTCGGAGGCTCCGCGCTCCCAGAGCCTGGCGCTCATGACCAGCGACCACAGCGAGGTGGGGTCGGGATTGTTCCACTCCAGCGCCTCGCGCTGCTGGCCGGCGGCCTTGCGCACCCTCCGGCGGACCTGGCCGAGGTAACGGAAGTAGTCACGGCGCGCGCCGTTGAGCCGTTGCTTGCGCTCGCCGCTGGTGCGTCCGAGCTGGCTGAACATCATGCCGAACATCGACAGCGAGAACATTCCGCTGGAGACGTACGAGATGGTGCTCGCACCCGGGGTGACGACCATGAACACCATCGCGCCCGAACCGGCCAGCATCGGCAGGAAGGTCAGGATCTGCTGGAAGCCGGCGGAGGTCGTCTCGGGGACCTCCGGCGGCGATTCGAGCAGGATCTCCCCACGGGGCATCTCGGGAGGCGGACGCCTTTTCTGCCTACGGACGATCACCGTGCCCAACGGAGTGCCTCCCGAGGCCGCTGGCATTGAGAAGAAGTTAGCGCCATCCTATTAAGCCGATTCATCGTGCTAGGTCAAGATCTGTCGTGCGGGGAGAGCCAGTGAGCCCGTCAACCGGAACCGACCTCTGCCGGGTCACCGTCGTCGCACCGCGCCGGCGGATCGACCTGTCGTTGCCGGCCGAGGTTCCGCTAGGCCAGTTGCTGCCGACGCTCCTCCGCGTCTCCGGCGACGACCTCGCCAATCAGGGCCTGGCCCACTCGGGCTGGGTGCTGCAACGGATCGACGGCCCTCCGCTCGACATCGGCCGGACCCTGACGCAGCTGGGCGTACGGGACGGTGAGGTCCTGCACTTCCGCCCGCGCCTGTCGCTGATCCCGGAGATGGCCTTCGACGACGTCGCCGACGTCGTCGCCACCGGGAAGAAGGAACGCTCCGACCGCTGGCGGCCGGACACCACCCGCCGATTCGGGCTGGGCGTCGCGGCCGCCGGGTTCGCCGTCGGAGCGGTCCCGCTCCTGACGTACGGGCCGCCGTGGCGGCTCCCCGCCATCGTGGGCGGGATGGTCGCGCTGATCCTGGTCCTGCTGGCGGCGGCCCTGTCACGCGCGGTCGGAGACTCCACCGGCGGGGCCGTCCTCGGGTACGCCTCGCTGCCGTACGCCTTCGTGAGCGGCCTGCTGGCGCCCGCGCGGGGCGATCTGCCCCTGACGCATCTCGGCGGGCCGCACCTGCTGACCGCGTTCGCCGCGACGACGGTGGTCGCCGTCCTCGCCGGGTTCGGCGTCGCCGACGGACTGCCGTGGTTCATCGGGATCGCGTTCGCCTCTCTCATCGGTACGATCGCCGCGGGCGTCGTCCTGGCCTTCTCCGGCGTCAACGGCGCCGGGATCGCCGCCGCCGCGGTCGCGATCGCGGTGGCCCTGAGTGCCCTGATCCCGACGCTGTCGTTCCGCCTCGCCCGGGTGCCGTTGCCGCCGCTGCCCTCCAGCGCCGAAGAACTGCGCAGCGACACCACGGTCGTCGACGGCAAGGCGCTGCTGCGGCGCACGGTGGTCGCGGACAGGTTCGCGACCGGGCTCGTCGCGGGCATCGCGCTCATCGCGGCGGCCGCACTGATCTTCCTCGTCTTCGCGCCGGGCTGGCCGGGCCCGGTCATGGCCGCGGTGGTGTCGATGACGCTGCTGCTACGGTCGCGTATCTACAGCGGCCGGTCGCAGCGGGGCTGGATGCTCGTCGTCGGCATGGGCGGCCTCGGCCTGCTCGCCGCGGCGATGGCCTTCCGCGGCTCCCCGGCCACGGGCCTCGCTCTCGTCCTGCCGGCCGTCCTCGCGGTCGCGGCGATCGCGCTGACCATGGGCCTGTGGCTCCCCGACCACAAGCCGACGCCGTTCTGGGGCCGCGCCGGCGACATCATCGACATGATCGCGGTCGTCGCCCTGATCCCGCTGGCGCTCGCCGTCCTCCACGTCTACTCGGCGATCCGCGGCCTCGGCGGCTGAGCCCGCTCCCGGCCGCCGCCGCAGCGGCCACCTTGCCGCCGCGGTGGCCACTTCCGCGCCGGCGGCTCGGGACGGACGACGCCGGCCGGCGGACGTTCGCAGGCGCCACACGAGGTGACCGGCTGAGCTCGGTGCCGGCCCAGGACGGCCGGCTCAGCCTGTTCCTGAAGAGTCGGCGTCGGGGTCGCCTGACGTCGGGTCCGCCTCGCCGGTGTCCCCGGTGAGCGCGCCGGCCACATCTGGAGCCTCCACAGCGGTCCGCGGGGGCTGCTCCGCGGTCTGCTCCGCTTTCTGGAGGAGGCCGTCGGGGTCCTTGATCAGCCCCGGGTGGAGACGCTGGAACTCCGCGACGTCCCGCTCGGCGAGCAGGCCCTGCACCCCGTCCGTGACCTCGAACGCGAGGACCTTCGCTCCCGGCAGCCTGATCTCGAAGTGGACGGTCCCATCGACGACGTACCTGCTGGCCTTCTCCTCGACGTTCCTCTCTTCGATGTTGGTGCTGTTGGTCTCGTGGCCGACGGATGTTCCCCGCCCGCTGCCGAGGGATCCGAGGCCGACCCGATCACCCTCGGGCCCGCCGGAGAGGCCGACCTTATAGCCGGAATTCGACGCGTGTCCGTACTCGTCCCGGTGCGTCCTCGGCTTCTGCGTGTACTCGCGCATCTTGGCCGAGATCACTTGCCTGATCGTCAGGTCCGGCACGTCCATCCTGAGGGCGAGCCCCCCGGGAAGCGACACCCCGTCCCCGCTGAGCAGCCTCCTCATCTGAGGCAGCGTCATGAGCGTCTGGCGGTCGACGGCCTGGATGAGTTCCTGCCCGTCGATCCGGCCCAGCTCGTACCCCGAGGCATGCCCGGACTCGCCGGGGGTCGGCCCGCGCAGCTCAGGCGGCAGCAGCGCGGTCAGCACCTGATCGAGCAGGGGTTTGGCACCCGGCAACGCCGTCGGCCGGAACCGCTCCGCGACGGTCGTGTTGGAAGCGAGGGGGTCTGCGGCATCCGCCCATCGGGCGTTCTCGGCCCGGACCCGGGTCGTACCCGGAACGCGCTCGCCCTCGGCGGCCGGCCGGGTGAGGTGGTCGGGCACGACCAGGCGGAGTTCGTTTCCGTGCACGGTGGCCCTGCCGATCGAGACGGGGTCGACCCGGTCCCACCATCGGAGGGCGGCGTCGTCGGCGATCAGCCGGGCGATGGCGCCCAGTCCGGCCCTGGCCGCCCGCGCGGCCTGGTCGAGCCCGGGCAGCCGACCGGAGCTCTTGGCGACCTCGATCTCGAACTCGACGTCCTTGAAGGTGAACTCGTGGGACCCGCCCTGCGTCTGCCGCCGGTTGATGTCCCGCTCCATGACGCCGTCCCTGCTCCCGGTGTGGGACTGCGACGACCGCGTACCGCCGACCTCGCCTCCGCCGGTGCCCTTCTCGGAGACGTGCGCGGTGGCCCGCGCGTGCGCCTTCCCGGTCCACCCCGAACCCTTCTCCCGGTTGGCGTCGGAGGAGCTGCGTCCCTGATTGCGAGCCATGTGGGTGAGTTCCGAGCGCTCGGCCGTGTGATCTCCCTCCGGGAGTTTCAAGCGCACACGGATGCCCAGGTTCTCGCTCAGGCCGTACGCCGCACCGGACTTCACCGGGAGCATCACGGAGACGCCGTCCTCCAGCGAGGCGATCTTCGCCGCCAGCGCCGGTTCGCTGAAGGCCGCCTCCAGCTCACGTTCGATCGTCTTGGGGTCGATGCCCTGACCGCGCACGAGCTTCTCGATCGCGGGCAGCACCTCACGGGCGTGGAACCGCTCGACCAGCGCGGAGGTCATGGCCTCGTTGGGATCGAACGTGCGGGGCTCGGCCGGCGGAGGGATGTCCGGTGTCAGGGCCAGGCCGAGGTCATGGGCGATCCGGTCCGGCACCATGAAGTCACCGGCCGCATGGGCGAGCAGGTGGCGGGTCGGCGCCGCGCCCTCCGGCGTCACCGGGGTGACGGACAGGTACAGGTCCGACTCGCTGAACCGGTGGTTCAGCCCGTCGCTGCTGTAAGTGCCCCGGACGACATCGCTGCCGCCGAGGGTCTCACTGCCTCCGTACCGCCAGTGCCGGTCGAGCCCTCCTTCGACGGCGGCGACCGCCTTGCCGGAGACGTGGCCGGCCTCCACCTTGACCCGGCCGCCGGCGCCCGCGGCGGCCTCCGCGCCGATGCCGGTGTTCGTCGACGTCCGCACCCAGGTTCCGGCGGCCCGATAGTGCTCGCTCTCGACGCCCGTGCCGATCGTGATGTGCTTCGGAGCGCCGACGTCGAGCTTGAGGATCACCGTGCGCCGGGTGCCGTCGGGAGCGGTGTACACGCGTTTCCAGCCGGTCGGCGACGTGAGTTCGGCGAGGTGCGCGTCGATGTCCGACGGCAGGAGGAGCTGATCCTTGCTGAGCTGCGAGAGATGGGCCGGCGCCGGCTCGCCGTGCGCCTCCGCCACGATCCGGGCGGCTCCCAGCGTGAGCTCCTTGGAACCGGCGGAGGAGAAGAAGACGCCGGTCGTCTGACCGTCGAAACCGATCAGGTCCTTGGGAAGTTCCTCGACCTCTTCCACCCGGCCGAGGCCGGCGGTCTCCTCCGGCGTCATCTTCCACTGGGGGGCGAACTGGTGGGGGACGACGACCTGCGCCGTGACGTCCGTCCCCTCTACCACCCAGGACCGGTCGAGGGTCTGCGTGCCGCGCTCGCTGACCTGCACACGCACGTTCACGCGCAGGTCCTTGGTGAACTCGGTCACCGGGCCTTCGGTCTCGAATCGGGAGTACTCCGACCAGTTCGAGAAGAAGTCCAGGCCCTTCCACCGGTTGAAACCGAGGTGCCCGAGGACCTTGATGACATCGGCGCCGAAGCGGACGGCGAACCTTCCCAGCTTCGTGGTCGGCAGTGAACCGCGTACGTTCGCCGCGACCTGGGCTCCGGCTCCGACACCGGTGTTCACCGCCCCGGCGACGGTCGATCCGGCGGCCTTCCGCTCGTTCACCGTCATGTCGTACTCGCGGGTGCCGCGGGTCGCTCCCACCTCGGCGTCGAGGGTGACCTTGACGTGGCGCCCGCCGGCCTCGAACTCGTAGATGTTGCCGTGCGCGAGGTCGGAGACGTTCTGCCCCGTGAGGGCGGCAGGGCCGAACTGCGCCTCCAGCTCCCGTCGCAGCTGGTCCCTGGTCTTCTCCGGAAGGTCGGCGAAGGCCGTGTCGATGACCTCCGGGACGAGGTGCTCGGTTCCGTTCACCTCTCTCAGCGAGCCCATGCCCGCTCCCCTGCCCGCCGCCAGCTGCGGCGGCTCCGCGGCCGCCACCGGCCCGCGCGAAGCGTTCACCACCGGCGGCGCCTCCGACGCGTCCGGTACGGCCGGGGAATGAGCGTGCCCGGCCGTCGAACCGGAGGGGTCACCAGAGGCCGTCGAGCCGGAAGGACCCTCGGGAGCCGTCGAGCCGGGGTGCCCCGCGGGGACGTCCTCGGCCGCCGGCTTGCCCGTCACGGCCTCGAAGAACGCGGCGGACTCGGCCTCGGGCACGGTCATGAACGCGGCCACGTCGACGGGGAAGGTCCCGAACTCCGTCTTGACCTGCATGCGGACGGTTCCGTGATAGCCGGCGACGTCGACCTTCCGCACGAAGACGGTGTGTTTGGTATTGCTCAGCACGAGGCTGCGGGCGTAGTCGGTGCCGACCTGGATCCCGACGCCGGCCCTGAGGAAGAGCTCCGCGTCATTCGCCCCGCCACCGACCTTGAACCCGAAGAACGGCTTCCACGTGGCGCCGAAGTGCTCGGCCTCGGTCGTGACCTTTACCAGCCCCTGGTCGTCCCGCAGGACCACCAGGCGGTTCGGCAAGTCGCTGTCGGACATCCGTTCCAGCCGGATGACGCGGGACTCGATGGTGACGTCGTTCGTCGTCACGGGACCGTCGCGAAGATTGCGCGCCTGGTTGAGCAGGGTCTTCGGGTCGATCGCATTCGCGAGCGCCCGTTCGATCAGCCGCACGACCTTCCGCGGCGACACGCCGGCCTGCAGCGCGCGCCGGGTGAGCTCCGGGACCAGCGGTTCGCAGTCGAGCGCGAGGAACCGGACGTCGTGCTGCCGGACGAGGCCGGCGCGGTCGGCGGGGACACGATGCCGTGGCGCCGGCGGCCGGTCGTCACCGGGGACCGCAGGGCCCTCCCGGTGGAGCTCCGCCGGGAAGTCGACGACCATCGAGAGGCCCGAGATGGAGCGGCTGCCGGCGAGCTCCGCCCCGTCGACCTCGACGACGAGGTCCACCTTGCCCGTGATGAAGGAGTCGTGCGCGTAGGCCACCGACTTGTGACCGGCCATGACCTCCACGGACTCGTCGTGGATCCGGCTCGCCGACCTCTCGATGTTCATGAGCGGGGTGCCGATCGCCTCCATCGAGTCGGAGGTCTCCATGATTTCGACGTCACCGGCGACCAGGTCGGTATGGGACTTCTCACTACGCTTCATGCCTGCTCCGGAGCCACCGAAGTCCACGTGGTAGATACGGGCGCCCTCCGGGGTCTCCATGTTCACGTAGTCGGCGGGGCGGAGCCTGAGCCGGACGACATGCCCGTTCGCGGCGAACACGGTGCCCTTGTAGATGAGGTCGGTCGCCGCCTCCCGGTCCAGGCCCGTCAGCGCCTCGGTCGCGCGTCGCTCGATCTCCGCCCGGACCCGGCGCGGAAGGTGGTCGGGGAAAGCCTCGTCGGCCCAGCGCCGTACGACCTCCTTCACGTCCTTCGGCTCCGCCACCGCCCGGACCGATCCGTCGGCGTGGCGCGGCGGCCGGATCTCCCGCTTCGGCTCCGCGACGGCGGCCTCCGAGCCCGGATGCGTGGTCGCGGCCGCGTGCTCCGGCGCGACCACGAGGTCGCCGCTCCTGGCCGCGGGTACGGCCCCGGCGGCCAGACCCTCGGCGACACCGGACGCCGAGGCATGGTGCGGCGGCTCGGCGGACCGGGGCGTCGAGCGTGTCTCCGCCGGAGCGTGGCCGGCCGGCGCGGCCACCGGGCCCTCGCCCGCGGGTACGGGCCCGGCGGAGAGGTCTGTGGAGGGGCCGTTCTCCGCCCGTGGCCCGCCGGGTGTCTCGCCGACGGCGGAATCGGCCCGGCCGGACGGCGGCGTGCCCTCTTCGGGTACCGGGTGCCGGGACCCGGTCCGTACCTCCGCCGAAGCGGCGGGTTGCTCACCGCCGTGGCCGGTCTCGCTCGCGGGCACTGCGTTTCGAACAGGCGCCGCCTCGTGCGTCGAGGCGGCGGGGGTCTCTCCGCCACGGCCGGTACCGCTCTCGGGCACTGCGTTCCGGGCGGATGCCGCCTCGTGCGTCGAGGCGGCGAGCGGCTCCCCATCACGGCCGGTACCGCCCGCCGGAGCGGCGTTTCGGGCAGGCGTCGCCTCGTGGGCGGCCGGAGCGTCCGGCCGCTCGGCCGATCCGGCAGGGCGGGTGCTCCGTGCGTCGGACCCGTGCGCCGCGCTCCCGGGCGCCTCGGCGGACGCGGCCTTCCCGGTGCTCTCAGCGGAGCGGCCAGTGTTGATGATCTCTGCGATGCGGTTGCCGCCGTCCTGACCGGTGGTGCCCGCCTCGGAGGTGGTACGGCGCGGCGTCGCGGCCTCGCCACGCGTGTCGGTGTGGATCGCTCCAACGTCGTTCGCCGCCGGGTCCGCGGGAGGGTGACCGGCGAGCGCTGTCCGGTTGAGGTCTCCGGTGGCGCCTGCCGGGAGGGCGGCGGCGGTCGTGCCCTCCCGGCGAGGTGCGCCGGCGTCGGGTGCGCTCAGGGGCGCCCCGCCGCCCGAGCCGTGCCCGGAGCCGTCGCCGGATCCGCCGGAGATCTGCGCCGGATCGGCGCCGCCCTGCCGCCGGTGGCGGAGCATGTTGACGAACTCGGCCCCGGTTCCGGTGAGCGCCATGCCGAAGCCCATCCCGGCGGACTCGCCGAGACTGTCCAGGCCCCAGCCGTAGCCGCTGACGCCGCCGGCGACGTACATCGCGGTGGTGCCGATGGTGCCGTTCAGCGCGTACCGGGTCGCGATCCCACCCTTGCCGGAGGACTCGCTCAACGCGATGAACTTGTCCAAGGCGTCCGACTTACCGCTCAGACTCGCCAGCCCGGTGCGGCCGAGCCCCATCAGCCCGCCGGCGACCGCGCCGTTCACCGTATGGCCGACCAGCCCGGTCAGGTCGCTCAGGTCGAGGCCGTCCCAGTTGAACGCCTCGTCGATGAGATACGTGCCGTCCATGAAGGCCATGCCCAGCACGGCCTCACGGATGACGTTCAGGACGAGCTTCTGCCCCAGGCCCTGAAGCAGGATCCGGCGCTCGGCCCACGCCTCGACGGCGCCCCCCAGAGGCCCCGCGAAGATCATCAAACCGATCACGAACGCCAGGGTGACCGCACACTGCTCGCGGGCCTTGACGACGCCGCTCCGGGCGCCCTCGCAGTAGCCGGCCAGCTCGTCGCACCGGGCCGCCAACGACTCCAGCAGCATGCCGTCGCCGTGCAACCGCTTCGCCTTGGCGTCGAACGCGTCCGTCGCCGCCCCGAACCCGTTCTTCGTCACCAGGCTCGAGTTGGCGGCGACGAACCCGTGGACGTCCTTCACCACGGTCTTCATCGTCCGTGCGGCGTCCCGCAACCCGGCCAGGCCGTCGAGGTCGGCCTCGGGCCACTGGCAGGGGACACCGAGATATCCCAGCACTTTCTCGAGCCAGACCCACCCGTCCGGCGGCGGCGATGACGACCGCATTCCGCCCGCGACGTGCGGGGGCGTGTAGTGCTCGGGCACGGCGGCGCGCCCGGAGGCCGGCACGTGCGGCCGGCCACCCAGCATGTCGACGATCGTCCCGTCGGCCTCCTTGTAGGTCCCGCCCGACACCTCCAGGCCGGCCCCCATCCGGTACAGGTGGTTCACCGTCCACGTCAGGTCCTTGACCAGCCCGTCGCGGCGTTGCGCGAAGCCGGGTCTGCCCGCCTCCTTGTCGCCCTCGAACATCGAGCGGCCCAGGTCGTCGGTGCCCCACGGGTACGCCGCCATCGCCCGGTAGAAGTCGTCCACTCCATGGGCCAGCACGTCCGCGGCCGCGGTGAAGCCACGAGCGGAGGTCTTCCAGTCGTCCGGATCGGCGCCGAGCCCGCCGTGCGCTCCGGGTTTCCCGTGACCGGACGGCGAACGCGATGGAGTCGGTTGCCGACCTTCCGAGGCGGATGGCGGGGGAGACTCCGGCGTGGGCTGCGTCCGAGGGGAACCGGTCGGAGAGTGTGACGTGGACGGCGGCGTACCGGTCGTCGGGGAAGCCGGGGGCTCGGTGGTGAGCGTTGCGCTGGGCGAAGGCGACGCGGACGGTGGCGACGTCGGTGACGGTGACGCGGACGGTGGCGACGTCGGTGACGGTGACGTGCTCGGCGGTGGTGAGGTGGCCGGAGGGGAGGCACCGTCGGTGGGCGACGCGGTAGAGGACGGCGTGGTTCCCGGGCCTTCAGGAGTGGCTGAACCGGTCGCCGAGGGCTCCGGCGCCCACGTGTCACTCACCGTCGTAACCTGACATGCTCATAACTTCCCTGCGGATGAAAGTCCCGGAAACAGGTCATCGGAGGGGCGGTCGTCCATGGCCTCCAGTCGTGACTGTCAGGTTTCGAGTCCGGCGCTCGGAACGCTAGCGCAGTCCCGGAAGCAGCACCAAGCCGCCCAGGTCACAGATCCGCTGATTTAATTCACGATTCACGCTTGGTTAACCTGGGTGAACTTTCCACAATGGCGTCTACAATGGTATGGCCATTGGAAATCTGTGGCGGTCGAGAAGAATGAATATATCTTCGTTCTCCGGGGGTGTGCGCCGTAGGCGGCGATCCCCTGACGGCCGTGGGTATCCGCTGGTGGTGACGTGTCCGGACCGCTGCGGCATACTGTCCTCACAATGTAGGGCTCCCTGGACGTCCACGAGCGGAGGGCAGTGGTGGAGGGGTTCAACCCGCCGGGCGACCTGGACATCGACAAACTGATCCGGCTCTCGCAGGAGTACGAAGCCCGGAGTCAGGAGCTTCAGGAGCGCATGGCCTCGCTCGAAGGCTACGCGGAATCCGAGCGAGGCATGGTCAAGGTCACCTGCACGGTCAACGGCGGCGTCTCCGACCTCGAGATAACACCGCGGGCGATGCGGCTGCCGGCCGCCGAGCTCGCCGAGGTGATCAAAGAGCTGATCCGTGAGGCCGGTGAGGACCTGCAGGCCCGCACGAACGAGCTGATGGCGGAGCTGTTCGGCGAGGAGAACTCCCCGGACGCGCTGCAGCGAAGGGTGGAGGCCGCCGGTCATGCGATGGACAACGCGGCGGCCGCCTTCGAGCGTGCGGTCGACGACACGGCCGGGGAGCTGGAGCGCATCCAGAAGCGTCTCGGTCTCTAGCGGCTATGCGCCGGTGGGTGTCTTGCCCGGGTCGGTGCTCTTCTTGCCGTCGGCGGGGGACTTGTCGCCCTCGACCTCGCCGGGCCACTGAATCTGGGTCTGGGCCACCTGCGACACGCCGGCCGCCTGCCCGTTCATCTCCCCGGAGACGTAGCTGTAGCCGTAGAACCCGCCGGTCGCCGGCAGGGCGAGCTTGCCGAGCTTTCGGAACCTGCCGAGCCTGCCGCCGTTCGTGGCCGCCGTCGTCGTGGGGTTGTTCGAGCCGCCCCGGGCCATTCTGGTCGCTCTGGCGATCTTGCGGGCCCGGGCGGTCCTGGCGACCTGGGTGGCGGCCTTGTTGCCCTGAGTCGGCAGCTTTCCCTTCATCAGGCTTGCGAACCGGCTCTTCAGCATGTTGAGGAACTTCTGTATCTTCGTGCACAGGCTCTTGAGCCTCATGAGCACCCTGACGACGACGCTCTGACGCTGCCCTCCCTGGGCCGCGCCCTGCGCCTGACTTCCCGGGTTCCACCAGGTGAGCGTCAGGTATGAGGCGACGGCCAGGAAGAATCCGCCCGCGGCCAGCGAGAAGTCAGTGATCTTCGCCAGCGTGCCGCTGATGTTCGTGAAGGCGTCACCGGCGCCTCTCAGCATGCTCTCCATCTCGTCCATGCTGGACAGGAAAGTGTCGTTGTGCTGGACGAGCAATGGTTTCGACGCGTCCGTGACTTTATCGTCCGGCAGGAGGCGTGGAATCTGCGCCTGCATATCCTGCTTGAGCGCGGTGGCCTCTTTGTGAAGATTGAAGTAGTCCGTAGCGGTCTTCATGACGGTCTCGTCATTATTGATCATGAACCACTGCGCGCCACCGGCCAATGCGGCGAAGATGGCGAATGGCGGTGAGGGGACGGCCGTCATCGCGGCGGCGGCCGTGGTGAGGCTCGCCCCCGTGATGCTTGCGGGACTTGCGATCGCGGTCATCGTCGTCTCTTCTCGCTCCTGCTTCCGAAACGCTCAGGTTTCGACGCTGTTAACCGTATTCTCGATCGAGGTCGCGTTCGCAGTCTCGTTATTCGTCTGCTGCGCGTTGAGGTTCGTGGTCCACCAGACGGAGAGATGCTTTCGGCCGGTATCGAGCTGTTCCTTGATCGCGTCGTGGAGGTCCCTGCACGTTGAGCCGAGGCCCATATGGTTCGCCGCGTAGCTGAGTCCGTCCTCGGATTTCAGGTCGCCCGCCGCGGTGGTCATGTCCATGAGCTTCGGCACCGGCTTGCTCTTCAGGTAGTTGTGCACCTCACCGAAGGCGGCCGGGTCGTATGCGGCCTGTCCGGTTTTCTTGGAGCTTCCCGAGCCCTCTGACGTGTTGTCGCCCTGGGAGCCGGTCCTGCCCTGGGACTGGTTCCCCCCGAGACCCCCACCTCCGCCGGTCCCACCGCCCCCGGTGCCGGGGTTGGCGGCGATGGGAATGCCATTCCCAAGCCCAGGGCCGGCCCCAGCCCCAGTCCCGGTCCCGGTGCTGTCGGCGGGGGGAACGGCGGTGTTCCCGGTTCCCGTGGGGAGTTGCCCGTCACCGAGGCCGGTGCCCGTCCCGGTGCCCGTCCCGGTGCCGTGCTGGCCGTCACCGGCGTCGGTGCCGTGCTGGCCGTCGTCGGTGACCGGCTTGCCGTCCTTGCCCACCGGGTGCTTCAAGCCCGACCAGTCGCCGTCCTGATCCTGCTTGTGGTCGTGAGTGGCGATGCGGAAGTTCCCGTCGGCGTCCCGGGTGAGGTTCACGTCGAGATGCGAATCGGGTTTGACGTGGAGCTTGATCTCGTGCGGGTTGTCCGGTCCCTTGGGGATCTCGATGTCGAGGCCGCCCTTGGCGTCCGGCTTGACGAGGACGTGCATGTCGTGGCCGTTGCCGTAGCCGTTCGCATAGTCGAGCGTGTAGGAGCCGTCGTCGTGCAGGACCATCTGAGGTGCCGTGTCGCCGCCCGTCGCCCCGTGGATCGCCAGGTCGACCTTTGCGGCGTCGTTTCCGTCACCCGCGCTCAGATGCTGGATCTGCGTCTGCCCGTCCTGACCCGCGGTGCCCGTGCCCGCGGTGCCCGTGTCGGTGTACGTCGCCGCGCCCGTGTCCGTGCCGGTCGGCCCGTTCCCGGGCGCGGTGGTCTGGGATCCGCCGCCGGAAGTCTGGGTGGAGTCCTGGAGGCCCGCATGGTCGCCGGTCCCGGTCCCGGTCCACGGGGACGCGTGTGCGGAGACCTGCGTGTAGTCCGAGAGGCCGCTCTGCCCGTCCTGCGAGGTGCCCCGCGGGGTCTGGGATCCGAAGGGGGCGACGGCCGGTTGAGCGCCGGACTGCGTGGGATCGGTGTACTGGCTCGCGGTCTGGGTGACGGCCGGGGACGTCTGGCCGGTCGCCGGCGTCTGTCCGTTGGCCGGCGCCGTGCCGTCCGACGGAGGGGAGTACCACACGTCGGTCGCGCCCTTCTGGTCGACGGCGAGGCTCAGCCCGTCGTCGCCCTGGGCGACCGTGTGGCCGTCGACGCTGATGACCGCGCCGGGGCTGGAGTCGAGACCCAGCTGGCGGTCGGTCGCGCCCTGACCGGCCTGCACGTGGTAGGTGGGCTGTGGCGAGCCTCCGGACGAGGTGCTCGTCGACGCCGCGGCCGGGGAGGCGTCACGGACCGTGCCGTTCGTCGGACTCGCATTGAGAAGAGACGCGATGCGGCTCTGCTGCGCGGCCATTGGTCCCCCGCGGAAGGTGTGCCGGTATTCCAGGTTGTTCGAAGATCCCATTAGATTACGGTGCTGACCCAGGGGTTCCGCAATGTCTCGATACAGGAGGTCCGATGCTCAACCGTCGTGACCTGTATCAAGCACATCGGCTGTCGATGCAGCGGATCGGCATGGCGCTGCTCGCCGGTGAGCCCGACCTGCCGGATCCGCCGACGCGCAGGTTGACGGTGTCGGTGTTCGCCGGTGCGATGGTCGGCGTGCTGGTGCTCGCCGGCTTCGGCATCGTGGGGCTCCTGAAACCGGGAGGGGCGACCGGGCTGCAGGCGAGCGGCACTCTCATCATCGAGAAGGAGACCGGCACCAAGTTCGTCTACAGCCAGCAGGACGGCAAGCTGTACCCGGTGGCGAACTACACGTCCGCGCGGTTGATCCTCAACACCGCGAACCCGCACCTCAGGTCGGTGTCGCGTGCCTCGCTCGGCAAGTTCGACCGGGGGAAGCCGGTGGGCATCCTGGGCGCTCCGGACTCCCTGCCGGACGCCGGGCATCAGGTCCGCGGGCCGTTCTCGATGTGCGTGCGCAACGGTGAACTCGGCACCGGCGGCACTCGTTCGTACTCCTCTCTGGTGGTGGGGCGGGCCACCGGCGGCCGGTCGCTGAGCGACCGTGAGGCCGTCGTCGTGAGCGCCGGTGGTCAGTCATGGGTGATCTGGCACAACCAGCGCATGAAGCTCCCGGCGGAGGAGGTGCGGCCCATCAGCGGGACCGACGATCCTCCGGAAGTGTCGACGACCTGGTTGAACGCCGTTCCCGCCGGGCCCGAGTTCAGGTCTCCGCCCGTGCCGGACCGCGGCAAGACGGTCACCGCGCCCGGGGGCGGCAGAGCGGCCGTGGGCACCTTCTACCGGGTGAGCACGGTCGGCGGTGACGAGCGGTGGTACGTCCTGTTGAGCGACGGCCTGGCGCCCATCACCCAGACCGAGGGCGTCCTGCTGCAGAACGACCCGAACAGCAAACTGGCGTACAAGAACGGCCCCGTGCAGCCGGTGAGCATCGACGCGGCCACCGCGAACTCCGCGCAGCGGTCGAGCATGAAGCCGTCGGCCGACGGGCTGCCGCCGGTGATGCCGAAGATCATCACCCGGGACGGCACGACACTGCTGTGCGTCGTGTACAGCGACACGGAGAAGGGGTCGCTGGACGCTCGGGTGGCGGTGGGCGGCAGCATCCCGGCGGTGACCGACGCGGCCAACGGAGCGGCGAGCGGAGCGGCGAACGGTGCCGCCGCGCAGGCGAACGTCGTCGACCAGGTGGTCATCCCGCCGGGGCATGGCGCGCTCCTGGGGCTGTTGCCGGCCGCGAACCAGCCGGTGACCGGGTACGCGCTCCTCACCGACCAGGGCCTGCGGTTCCCCGTACCGTCGGCGGACGTGGCGAGCAAGCTCGGGCTCGACACCAAGCTGGTCGCCCCGATCCCCGGCAATCTGCTCCACCTCATTCCGCAGGGCCCGACGCTGGACCCCGCCCAGGCCACGAAGCCGGTGAGCAACCCCGGGCAACAGTCCGGCGGCGACGCCGGGCAGAAGACCACCGGCATCCCCGGGCAGGCGGGCGCCTCGTCGGCGCCGGGGTGATGGCGGGGCGTCGCGGTGGTGCTGGACGCGTGTTCTCCGTCGGTTCGTCTGGCCGGGGCCGGTCGCGACCCGCCACCAGGTTGAAACGGCACCGGTATGCGGGCGAAGCTTTCTACGCTGTGCCATGACGAGGATCTGACATGTACGGGACGTGGTCGATGTGACAGCCCGCGAAGCGCGGCTTCTCCAGCCCGGCCGTGTCTACGTCGGTTGGCGATATGTCCAGAGCCACCCTGATCCTGGGCCACCGCCCAAGCGCCCTACGCCGCCGGAGGCCGAGCAGCTCGACCCGGAGTGGATCGAGCGGAAGCGCAAAGAGGCGAGGTTCTATAACCGGCCGCTCAGGATAGTCGCGGGCGCGACCGTGGTCGGGGTGGTGTTGTTCGTCTCCGCGGGCATCACCGGCACTCTGCCGTGGGCCTTCGCCATCGCGGGTCTGGTGGCGTGCGGTTTCGTGGCGCTCATCACGGGCCGCTCCATCTGGCAGGACGAGAAGGCGCTGCGGGTCCGGATGGACAAGGAGAGGGACCGCTTCGAGCGGCTCCAGGAGGACCGCCGCCGCCGGCTGGAGGCCGCCCACGCCGAACACGCCCGCGCCTACCAGGAGTGGCGGCGGCGCCGGGACGCCTTCGAATCACAGCACGAGTGGTACGCCGTCACGCTCCCGCCCGGCACGGACCGTGTCGACGTCGTCGGCGGCACGCTCGTGGGCTGGTCGGCCATGGTCACCATGATCGGCGCCGCGCGCCTCGCCTCCGGGTCCCGGGTCACCGTCCTGGACCTGTCGGAGGGGGCGGTCGCCGGGGACCTCGTCGAGGTCGCGGGCGACCAGGGCGAGCGCCCGTCGGTGTGGGTCCTGCCCGGTGACCTGCCGCACCTCGACCTCACCCACGGGCTCGGCCCGGAGGAGATCGCCGACGTGCTGTCCCTCGTGGTCAGCGTGAGCGACGAACACAACGGCAGCCGCGACCTGTCGGTGGACAACGCCATCCTCGAACGCGTCCTGGGCGTGTTCGGCGGGCACGCGTCCATCCCTCAGCTCGCGGCGGCGTTGCGGGCGCTGGCCCAGATCGGTGATCCGCGCGATGACCTGCGGCGCGGTCTCATCAGCGATGACGAGCTCGCGCAGATCACCACGATGTTCGGCCGGGGCGCCGCCGACCGGGTCGTCATCGAGCGCGCCTGGGCGCTGGAGTCCCAGCTGCGCAAGCTGGAGGACCTCGGCTCCAGCCCGTCGCTCCCGCCGCCGAGCCGGCTGCGCGTCCTCGCCACCGACCGGCGGGCCGGTGTGCTCACCAACCGGGTCCTCGGCACGTACGTCACGGCCGCTCTGACGCACGTCCTGCGGTCGTCGCGGCTCGGGGCGGCATGGGAGCACACTTTGATCGTCTGCGGCGCCGAGAAGCTCCGTGGTGATGTCCTGGACCGTCTCATCGACTCCTGTGAGGCGACGTCGACCGGTCTGGTCCTGATGTACCGCTCGATCGCGCCGCACGTCGAGGAGCGGCTGGGGCGGGGGCACGCCGTCGTCGGTTTCATGCGCCTGGGCAACGCCGAGGACGCGCGGATCGCGGCGCAGCAGATCGGCGAGGAGCACACGCTGAAGGTCGCGGGGCTCACGGACAAGGCCGCGTCGGCGGTGAGCGACCCGAAGGACGGCTCCTACGCGAGTACGGTCGGGTCGTACGCGCCGGTGCGGGTCTTCGAGGGGACGGGTCCTTCGGACGTCACCTTGCCCGAGGGCATCGGCCGGGCGACCTCCTGGGGCCGCAGCGCCGCCGAGGCCGCCGACGCGGGCAAGGGCGCGCGCGAACTCGCCGTCAAGCCGTACGAACTGCAGCAGCTGCCGCCCACAGCGATGATCTTCACGGCGACCGAGAGGTCCGGCAGGCGGGTCCTCCTCATCGACGCCAATCCCGGGATCATGACCCTGCCCACCGCGAACATCCAGGAGTACGAGGAGGCGATCGACCCGCTGCGGGCCCGGCACGCGCGGCCCGAGGCGCTGCCCCGGGACCCCTCCCGGCCCCCGCCGAATCTCGGGCCGCCTCCGGAGCGGCTGGACTTCCGCAAGAAGCGCTGAGCCGGTCTCGGAGTTCCTGGCGTGATGGGTCGGCGGGGCTGGGGGGGACAGGCTCAGTGGCGCCCTTCTCCGGGTGGATCCACGGGCGGCAGGAACGTCGGAGTGCCACCCGGTGGGGCGACGTCCGGTGGCGGCGTACGGTCCGGCTCCGCGCCCGCGTGCGGCGGTGCGACGAACCGGCTCGGTGAGCCTGGTGCGGGCGGCGCATCGTCCGGAGGCGGCGTCCCGCCGGATCGCCGGCGGGCGGCGGCGACGACCGCGACGACGATGATCAGGGCGCAGAGGCCGACTCCGAAGAGCACCAGCGGGGGGAGTCCGCCGCCGCCGTCGTTGTGTCGGCCCGCCGGAGCCTTCGGCGACGACGGTCCGGCCGAGTCCGCGGGCGCGCCGGACGACGCGAGCTGTTCCATCTGCCGGACCACCGGGTAGCCGGCGCCGGCCGGTGCCTGGCGCTGGAGCGCCGCGCCGGGGATGACGACGCCGTAGCCGCTGGCCGTGTCGGGGCCGGGCGCGCCGACGTCCTTCGCCGTGCCCACGATCTGCCGGACGACCTCGGGCGCCCGCATGTCCGGATACCGGGAGCGCAGCAGGGCGACCGCGCCGGAGGTCAGCGCCGCGGCCTGGCTGGTCCCGCTGTACTCGGGGTCGAACGTGCCGTTCGCCAGGAGGACCCCGACGTGAACACCGGGTGCGGCGACCGACACGTAGTCCTGCCGCTGCGTCTTGTCCCAGACCCCTTTCGCGTTGTCCAGCGCGCCGACGGCCAGGACACCGGGGCAGGCGGCGGGCAGTTGCGGCGCGTTGTCGGCACTTCCGGTGTTGCCCGCGCCGGCCACCACCACGACGTCCCGGCGCAGCGCGTAGGCGATCGCCTCTCGGAGCCCGGAGGGGCAGTGGCCGGGATACATGGAGGCCGGGTTCGCCTGGGACATGTTGATGACCTTGGCGCCGTGGTCCGCGGCGTACCGGATGGCGGGCGGCAGCGAGTTCGCCAGGTCGCCTTCCCGGCCGTTGGTGACGACGACCGGAAGGATCCGCGCGTGCGGGGCCACGCCGACCATGCCGGTCCGGCCGCCCTGGCCGGCGATGAGCGCCGCCATGGACGTGCCGTGACCCTGCGACTCGACGTCGATGTCCGTACGGCCGTCACCGCCCCGGCCGGTCGTGTCCGTCCCCGGTACGACGGCGCCGTCGAGTTCCGGGAGGCCGGCGTTGACCCCGGTGTCCAGGAGGGCGACGGTCACACCGTCGCCCTGGCTCAGTGACCAGACCTTGCCGGTGATGGCCCAGGCGGAGAACCACCACTCCTCATCGCGCGGTCGCGGGAGGGCCCCCGCGGGTGCGGCCGTCGTTCCGACGATCGCGAGAGCCGCGCACAGCGCGGACACGCGGCGGGCCCATCCCGTCACGTATAACCGCCTTTCCTCGTTCTCGTCAGGTCTGTCGGTAGCGCCGGCCGTCCTTCGGCGGCGGGGGCGTGTGCCCGAGCAGAGCGGGGGAGACCGGGTGATCGTCGACGAAGGCGTCGCTGTCGTCGACCAGGAAGGTCGAACTCTGCTGTTCCTGGTTCTGGTTCGGTTGGCCGTGACCAGGCATCATCGGCATGTACGGCATGCCGTTGCGCATCGCGGCGGCCTCGGCCGCGTTCACTCCTGCGGCCCCGGGGCCACCAGGCGCGTTCGCCAGGCGTCCGGGGGGCAACCCGCCCGCCCCCGGCCCCGTCCCCGCGCCCGGTCCGACGCCGGAACCGGAAGGGAAGTGACCGTTGCCCAGGTTGGTCGACGGCCCCGACCCGAAGTCGGACAGTTTGCCGCCGTTGGGGTCGTAACCGGCGAGGTCGGTCTTGGGAATGGAGCTGCCGTTGCCGTACGGATCGGTTCCCCCGTTCCCGTAGGGGTCCGTGCCGTTGCCGTAGGGGTCCGTGCCGTTGCCGTAGGGGTCCGTGCCGTTGCCGTAGGGGTCCGTGCCGTTGCCGTAGGGGTCCGTGCCGTTGCCGTACGGGTCCTGGCCATCCCCGTACGGGTTCTTCCCGTTGCCGAACGGGTCCTTGGGGTCGTTCCCGTACGGGTTCTTGCTGTTGTAGGCGCTGGGGTCCACGCCACCGGGGAATCTGGGGTCGTAAGCACTGTTCGTTTTGAACGGATCCCTACCGTCGATGTTGTCGCCGGGGGTCAGGCCGGGCAGATCCTGGGTGACGACTGCGGGGATCTTCGCGTGGGCTTCCATGATCCGCTTATTGAGCCGCTGCAGGTAGTTCCGCGCGTGCCAGTGCGCGTCCTTCGACTTGAAGGCCTCATCCCACGTGTGTGCTCCGTAGCCGGGCCGGTTGTCCTTCGCCTTGTACCAGCTGAGCTGCTCGGCGAGGAGTTTCAGGGAGTCACCGGCGGTCTGGCACGACGTGGCCACCTGGTCGGCCGAGTACCAGAGCTTGTAGAGCGCCTTCTGGGCCTCTTCGGCGCCCTCGTCGTCCCACGCGTCGGCGAGATCCTGCGCCTTTTTCTTGATCAGGTCCCTGGTCGCGGCGACACGTTTCGCGGCTGCGAGGTAGGTGTTGGCCGCCTGCGCGATCCGGGTGGGATTCGTCTCGTCCAGCCAGGCGTCGACCTTCTCCAGACTGGTGTCGCCGTAGGCGTCCTTACCCTCGTCGAGCGGCTTGTCCTTGATCGTTACCGCTTGGAATCCACTGGTCATGGCCGTCAGTACTCCCCAGTGTTCTGCTGGGTGGGCTGCTGCTGGGTTATCTTCGGCGTCGCCGCGGCGGCTTTGGCGTTGGCGCCGGCGACGTTCGCCCGGGTGGTGCCCAGAGCGGCTATCGCGGCGCCCTGCTGGGACAGGAAGCCACCGTAGAAGTTCTTGATGGTGCCCCGCAATTGCTCGATCGTCGTATGGAACTGCTTCGCGACATCCCAGTCCCCGATCTCCTTGTGCTGGAGGGCGGCCCCGTATTCGATGTCGTCGATGCTTCCATCGCCCTGCTTCCAGTCGGCCTCGTAGGTCTTGAAATCCTTACCGAGGGTGTCCTGGATGCTCTGGATCGCGTGGCTGTCGTGCTTGATGCCCTTTTTCCGGCCTATCCCAGGCCAGTTCTTGTCGATGGGAGGCGGCGTCGGATAGTACGCATTCTTGATCGACTTATCGTCGGCCGCAGTGGCATCGCTATGGTCGGCGGCGTCCTCCTCCTGGAAGGACTTCCACTGAGTGGCGTTGTACTTTCGTTCGTCGTCGGTCTTGGGATCGGCGTAGACGTAGTACAGATAGGCATGCTCATCGTTCGAGGTCGATGAGCCGGCCGACGTGCCGGGCTTGCTGGGATCATGGGTTGGATCGGGGACGGGCGCCCGGGTCGTCTGGTTATCGTCCTGATACCAGATGAGCTTCCGGCCCTTGTAGTCGTAGGTCGGCAGGGCCTTACCGCCGAATTGAGTGATTTGCTTGTCGTCGCCCATTGTGCACCCTCAGCAAGTATCAGATGGTCGACCGGATCATGGCATGGCCTGGCGATGAGACGCCCTGGTGACCGGCTCGGTTCCTTGACGTGAAAAGACGATGACCTCGGCGCGTGCGCGGCCGAGGTCATCATGAGTTACGGCGAGCCCCGTCGCCGCGCATCACCGTCCACCTGGTGGTGCCGGTACCGGGGTCGTCAGCCGTGGTTGGACCAGAGCCTGACGTTGTCCCGCTCGGCCTGCTGGAACGCCTCGTTGGCCGTCCCGACGCCCTGCCGCAGGGCGTTCAGGATGTTCTGCATGTCCGCAGCCGACTTGTCCCAGATGCGCTTCTGGTCGCCGTAGGCCGCCTCGGCGCCGCCGGACCACTCCGCCAACTCGCGGTGCAGCGTCGTCTCGAGGTCCCGTAGCGACGCGACGAGGCGGTCGTGGAGCTTCTGAAGGTTCTCCTCGCCGGCCGCCAGGCCACCGAAATTGACGTAGGTGAGGTCTGCTGCCTCGTTGCTCATGTGCGTCTCCTTCCGAGCCGAGTGCTGTCTTACTTGCGGTTGTTGAGGAGCGACATGATCTTGTTGGCCTGGTCGGACTGGCTCTCCTCGAAGGCGTCGTACTTGTTCTTGGAGATGCCGAGCCGCTCGCCCACAGTGTCCAGAGCCTGGAACATGGTGAGGAACTCGTCCTCGTACACCTTGCACGCCCTGGCGAAGACGTCCGCGGACGGGCCCTTCCAGTGCGCCATCAGCTCGTTGCTGGAGCTGGCGAAGGCGCTCATGATGGCACGGAACTCTCGCACCGTCTCATCGACCTTCGCCCGTGCTGTGGCCATGTGTTCGCGACCAACGCTTGCGCTTCCCGCTGCAGCGGCCATCGACTCGTTACCTCCGCGAGCTCGACTTACGGTGTGTAGTCGCCCCGTCACCAACTCCTCGTCCTGCCTGTGGTGGCGAAGGTCGTCGGAGCACACCCCGTCCTACAAACGATCACCAGAATACGACTGGCCGGCACTCGATGTCCAGGTGATTTGGAAAAGTCAAGTACCCGTCGCAGCGGGCATTGATCGTTATGTAAGCGTTACCTGCCTCGGGTGTTCGCGCTAAGGCCATCTGACCTGCGAAAACCTCACTTGAGGAATGCGCCCTTTAAGGGTGTCGCGGCTGTGTCATAAGTGAGAGGTGAGTGCATGGAACCGTTCCGGCATGGTGAACGTCTGAACCATTCCGGCGGAGGCATGGCCGGTCTCCTCCGGGCTGCGGCCCGCCCGCCACGGCCGCCCTCCGCGGCGCCCGGTCCCCGCCCTCGCGCCCGACGACCCAGGCGCCGCCTCCCGATCGCTTTGACGTGGATTCGGACACCCGGTTACGTTGATCGATACCGACTGGTCGGTATGTGCCAAGGGAGGCCCATTCATGCCCGCTGTGCAGACCGTTCGCGGTCCTGTCGACGTCTCCGAGCTCGGCCGGACGCTGATGCACGAACATGTCTTCGTCCTGTCGACCGAGCACGTCGACAACTACGGCGCGGGCGCATGGTGGAACGAAGAGGAGCGCGTCCAGGACGCCGTCGCCAAGCTCCGGACCCTGGCGGCGAAGGGCATCACCACCATCGTCGACCCGACGGTGTGGGGGCTCGGCCGCTACATCCCGCGCGTCCAGCGGGTCGCCGAGCAGGTGCCCGAGCTGAACATCATCGTCGCCACCGGCCTGTACTCCTTCGACGACGTGCCCCACCAGTACGAGCACCGCGGACCGGGCCTGCTCATGGACATGCCCGAGCCGATGGTCGAGGACTTCACGCGGGACATCGTCGAGGGCATCGCGGGCACGAACGTCAAGGCGGCGTTCCTCAAGTGCGTGATCGAGGCGAAGGGCCTGACCCCGGGCGTCGAGCGCATCGCCCGCGCCGTCGCGCGTACCCACCGTGAGACGGGCGCGCCGATCACCGTGCACACCTCCAGCGCGATCCAGGCCGGGCGCCTCGCCGTCGACCTGTTCCGCCAGGAGGGCGTGGACCTGTCCAAGGTGGTCATCGGGCACGCCGGTGACAGCAACGACCTCGACTACCTGATGGAGCTGGCCGACACCGGCGCGATCCTCGGCATGGACCGTTTCGGCCTCGACGTCTACAACCCGACGTCGGAACGGGTCCGTACGATCGCCACCCTCTGCGAGCGCGGCTACGCCGACCGCATGGTGCTCAGCCACGACGCGAGCTGCTTCATCGACTACTTCGGCGGCGCCCACGACCAGGTGATGACCACGGCGATGCCGAACTGGAACTACAACCACATCCCCGACGACGTGCTGCCCGCGCTGCGCGAGTGCGGCGTCTCCGAGGCGCAGCTCGACCAGATGCTCGCCGACAATCCACGGCGGTACTTCACGACGGCTGGCATGGCGGGCGCGGCCCTGTAATCCTTCCGGTGTGGCAGGTGTGACCGGGGGACTGCAGGGGCCGTGGTATCGCATACAGGCGATCCTGTCGCCGGCGCACGGCGCGTCGGCGGAGTGGGACTTCGTGAGCGTGCTGCCGGCCGTGCTGTCCGCGGCGCAGGGCGGGCGGCCGTTCGTCGTGGGCTGGATGTCGCGGGGCGGCGGCGCGCCGCTGCAACTGATCACCAACGCCGGGCCGCTGCACCTCACGCACGACCGGCAGCAGGGCCTGCTGTTCCCCCACGGCGCCCGCGGCGTCCCGATCGGTGACGAGTGGCTCGACGACGCCGCCGCGATGACGTGGAGCCGCTGCCCCGCGCGGCTGGCGCCGCCACTGGCGTCGTCGCGCCCGGGCACCGGCCCGAGCCTGTTCGAGTCGACGCTCGTGACGCTCATGGACCGGCCGTTCGGGTGGCTCGTCATCGCCGAGCAGTGCGGTGAGCAGGTGCTGCGCGACGCGGTCACCGACCTGCAGTACGAACTGCAGATGCGCCGCCGGGGCGACGACGAGCTCGCCGTCGAACGCCTCGAACGCCGCCTGGCCGAGCTGGACGCCTTCCAGGAGGCCGGCCTGTGGAACGTCCGGGTCCTCGCGGGCGCCGCGTCGGCGCAGGCGCTCGACCAGATCGCCCCGGTGCTCGTCGGCTCGGTGGAGATGAGCCACCACCCGTACCGCCTCCGCTCCGGCGGCCGGCCCGTGCGCTTCCACGAGGCGATGCACGTCGACACCCAGGACCAGGACCTGCGGTCGCCGTTCGTCGCGACCGCGGGCGCCCTGGCCGCGCTGGCCGGCCTGCCCCGCCGCGAGGTGCCGGGCCTGCGGGTCCTCGACGCCGGCTACTTCGACGTGACCTCCGAGGTCGGCGCGGAGACGGCCGCCGACGGGCCCGGGGTCGGTCTCGGCGCGATCCTCGACGGCCAGGACCGCCGGGTCGGGACCTTCACGGTGCCGCTGCAGACCCTCAACCGCCACGTCTTCGTCACCGGGTCGACCGGGTCCGGCAAGTCGCAGACCGTCCGGCACCTGCTCGAACAGCTCACCCGCACCGGCATCCCCTGGCTGGCCATCGAACCGGCCAAGTCCGAGTACGCCGCGATGTCCGGCCGCGTCGGCGCGCCGGTCACCGTCATCAACCCGTCCGACCCGGCCTCGGTGCCCCTCTCGGTGAACCCGCTCGCGCCCGAGCCCGGGTACCCCGTCCAGGCGCACATCGACATGGTCCGGGCGCTGTTCCAGGCGGCGTTCGACGCGGAGGAGCCGTTCCCGCAGATCATGTCGCAGGCGCTGCAGCGCGTGTACGAGGCGAACGGCTGGGACGTCGTCACCGGCCGGGGCCGCCCCGGCTCCCCGATCGAACCCGCCGTCCCGACCCTGGAGCAGCTGCAGAACGCCGCCCTCGACGTGATCGGCGACGTCGGCTACGGCAAGGAGCTGATGGCCGACGTGCGGGGTTTCGTCGACGTACGGCTGCGGTCCCTGCGCATCGGCTCGGCGGGCCGGTTCTTCCAGGGCGGCCACCCCGCCGACATCGCGGGGCTGCTGGGCCGCAACGTCGTCCTCGCCATCGAGGACGTCGCGAACGACGAGGACAAGGCGTTCCTCATGGGCACGCTGATCATCCGGATCGTCGAGCACCTGCGGCTGCGCGCCCGCGACGGGCGCACCCCGAGCGGCCTCGGCCACGTCATCGTCATCGAGGAGGCGCACCGCCTGCTGCGCAACCGCGGCGAGAACAGCGCCGGAGCGCACGCCGTCGAGCTGTTCGCCGGGATGCTCGCCGAGATCCGCGCGTACGGCGAGGGCATCGTCGTGGCCGAGCAGATCCCCACCAAGCTCGTCCCCGACGTCGTGAAGAACACCGCGCTGAAGGTCGTCCACCGGCTGCCCGCCCACGACGACCGCCGTCTCGTCGGCGCCGCCATGAACCTCGACGAGCACCAGTCCCGCGAGGTCGTGTCGCTGCCGCCGGGCGTGGCCGCCGCGTTCGCGGACGGCATGGACCGTCCCGTACGGATCCGCGTGCCGCTCGGGCAGGACCGGGAGCGCGTGCTGCCCGGCCCCGTCCCGCCGGTCGCGAGCCGCCGGTCCGCCGCCTGCGGCAGCGTGTGCCGCGACGGCCGGGCGTGTTCGCTGTACGAGTTGCGGGAGGCCGACCTGCTCGCCTCGGCCACCGCGTGGGGGTGGCTGCGGGTCTGGGCGGACACGCTCGTCCTGGCGCACGTCGCCGACCGCCCGGCACCGGCCGTCCCGGCCGACCTCCGCGTCGAATGGGCGGCGCGGCCCGTGCGCCTGCGCGAGTGCACGCTCGCGACGGTCCTCGACCGCGCCGTCGGCCGCCGCTCGGAGGCGCTGCGCACCGCGTACGCCCCGGAGCGGCTCACCGCCACCGTCGCGGGCGTCGCGGACCGGCTGCTCGGCGGCGAGGCGGGCCTGGCGGGCGTCCGGCCCGGCGCCGAGTGGATGATCCCGCAGTTGCGCTGGCTGCACGAGATGGACCGGCTGTTCCCGGCCGGCCAGGGCGTGCCGGACAAGTACGCGCCCGCGCCGCCGCTGGAGTACGAACTGCCGGGACTGCGGGAGCCCGCGGAGCCGCTGTTCGGCCACCGGGTCCGCGCACTGCGCCGGCACCCCCTGTCGATGGGGCTGGACGCGAACCGGCCGATCGCCCGGACGGCGATCCTCGGCGGCGACGACCACGCGGAGTTCGACCGCGACCTCGCGGTCGTCGCGATCGGCGTGGACGCCGACGAGCGCCTCCGGCACGTCGCGGAGACGCTGCGGGCCGCCTGGCTGCCCCACGTCCTGTCGTGGCCGGACCGCCTCATCGCGGGCCTCGCCGACGCGGACGGCCCCCCGCCTTTCTCCGGCTGACCCCCGATGTCACGATCGGGGATCATCTGTGCGCTTCGCCCGGGATCCCGCGTCGTGGGGTGCTTACCATCCCCGCATGGTGGCGGAGTCAGTGCGGATCGAGGGTCATTTCCAGCACGCGCGGCGGGGCGGGATCCCGCGTCGCATGAGCGACGCGACCCGGTACCTCTGCGCCGCCGCCTACCTCGACGAGCGCTTCTGCCGGAAGGTCATCGACGAACTCGTCGACGCCGAGCACCGCGCCGTCGTCCCGTCGTACGGCTTCGACGTCGGACCGGTGATCTCGCACTCCCTTCGCGCCCGCCGGCTGCAGCTCATCCGCGACGTCACGATCTGGGCGCTCCTGCTCGGCTGCCTGTCGATCAGCCCCGGCTCGGTGTCGACCTACTACTCGCTGGCGGTGCCGTTCGCCCTGGCCCGGCTCGTACCCTGGCGGCGCTTCGGGTGGGGCCGGCGCTTCAAGATCGCCTGGGCTCTGGCGGTGCTCTACCTCCTGTTCTCACTGGTCAGCGGGTTAGTGGTGTTCATCTGGGCGCGCGGGATCACGTGGCTGTTCTCCGGAATCGGGTCGCCGGGGGAGTCGCCGCCCACCCCCACCGCGTTCTGGGGGAACCTGGGGCTGTGGGCCACGTGCACCTTCCTGCTCGGGTTCGCGATGCTCGTCATCCCCTTCGGCTGGCAGGTGCTGGTCTTCCGGATGATGCGCACGGACCTCGCCCCGGGGACTCCGACGCCGCCGCTGGACGTCCTCACCGAGCGCGTACGGCACCACGCCCAGCGGCTGGTCGACGCCCAGGTCGGTAACGTCACCCTGTACTCCGGCGGCAACCCCTTCCTCGGCTCCGGGGCGCCCGACTCCCCATGGGCCAGGGCCTGGTCGATCGTGGTGGAACTCGACCGTCCCGCCACGCCGGACGGGACGCCGCAGACCATCGACCCGGTGGCGCTGCACGAGCACGTACGCCGCCGGCTCATGGCGATGAGCGAGGAATGGCCGACCGCCGAGGACGACCGGCCGGACCGGTCCGACCCGCGCCTGCGGCTCCCGGCCAACGAACGGATCGCCGGGCTCAACATCGACTACCACGTCGTGGCACGCGGCGACTGCACGCAGTACCCGCGGCCCTCCGAGCCGGGCGGCGACCGGCCGGACTACGCCGGTCACCCCCTGATCGACGTGACGGCGGGCGTGCCGTTCTCCAAGACCACCGAGGCGGCACAGGAAGCGATCATCCGGCACCCGCAAGGCGGCGTCCGCTGTTACCAGCGCGTCACCGTCGGGGCGGAGGGCCAGACGGTCCGCGACGCCGCCGGCCGGGTCATCGCGCCCGCCGAGGACCAGGACATCGTCGTCTCGGTGTTCATCTACCTCGCGGTGGAGGGGCACATGCTCTACGCGCAGTTCGTGGCCGACGTGCTGCCGCCCATCCGCAGCGAGTATCACCTGGTCGACCACCTGGCCTCGTGCACCGACGCGGCGCTCATCGGGCTGGCGGTACGGCACCGCTGGCTCGCCGCGCTGAGCGACGGCGTCTTCGCGCCGTTCCGGGCGATCCGCACACTCGCCCAGATGGCGATCGCCAGGCTCCGGGCCGACCAGCAGCCCCAGCGTTTCACGGCGTACGACTACGGCGCCCGGCTGAGCGTACGGGAACTGGGCGCCGAGGAGACGCTGCCGACCTACCTCCAGGTCCTGGACGCGCACAAGTACTCCCGGCTCATCGAGCGGCGCCTGCACGAGGCCGTGCTCGACCATCTGCAGAGCCACGACATCGACGTGTCGGCGTACCGCATGCAGGCCAACCAGATCATCGAGCAGAGCGTGATGATCAACGGCGGCAACTACGGCCCGATCAACACCGGCTCCGGCAGACAGGACAACCGGGGCATGACGATCACCTAGAAGAGGAGAGCATGGGCGATCTCAACATCAGCGGCGGCAACCAGGGGCCGATCAACACAGGCTCCGGTACGCAGGACAACCGCAACATGACCATCGGCGCCGTCGGATCCACCGCCGCCGAAGACGCCCTGACGCGCCTGGAACGGCTGCTCGACGAGCACGCGCCGCGGCTGGAGGAGGGCGAGGAGGCCCGCGCCGACCTCGAGGACGTACGCGACCAGGCCGGCAAGGACAAGCCCGACAAGCGCCGCCTCACCGACACCCTCACGCGGCTGTCCGAACGCGTCGCGGCGATCGGCGCGCTGGCCGCCGCCGTGAAGGAGGTCGCCGCCAAGCTCGGCGTGCACCTGCCCTGACGACGGCCTACAGCTCCTTCCACTGGTAGGCCGGCAGCCCCTGGCTCTGCGCGATCGGGTTCCACAGCGCGACGACCCGGCGCTTGGCGGGTCCCGCCCTGTCGTTCGCGGCCGTGACCGCGTCCTGGTTCGCGGACTGCGGGAGAGCGTCCCCGTCGCATCCTTGGGCCTCCGCCTCCTGGGCCCAGGCGAGGTACGCCTGGTCGGCGTCCAGGGATGCCGAGTAGGCGTCGATCATCGCCTGCTTGAGGTCGGCACCCCCGGGCAGGCGGTCCGTCGACACCTGCCGGGCCTGCTCGAGCTCGCCCTGCCGGTCCTGGACGACCTCTTGGAACGTTGGGATCGCCGCGACGAGGTCGTTACAGGTCTCGAGGCTGACGGAAAGCTTGCCGTGGGTGTCCCTGCCCGCGCTCAGGATCGCGTTGACCGCGGTGGCCTGACCCGTGGTGTCCGAGGGTGACTCACCGGCCTCCGGCGTGCCGCTCGGCTCCTCGGTCGGCGGCGCCGCGCTGGACTCCGAACCCGTACGGTGCCCTGCCGCCGGATGCGAGCCTTCGGACAGGCCGAGCGCGAGCACCACACCGAAGGAGGTGACGGCGACGAGCCCGGCGGTCACCGCGAGAGCCGCCCACCGTCTCCGCCTGCCGTCCGGGGCCTTGCGATGCCCGTGCCGCGCCCGCTGGGCGGCCGCGTCCCACGCGGTCGGCGGAGCCCCCCAATGCCGGAGGCCGTGCTCGTCGACCCAGGAGGTGCCCAGGGGAGAGCCCGGCCCGTCGCCCTCCTCGGCGGGCAGGTCCGGCGGTGACGCCGTACGCTCCCCGGCGAGACCGCCCTCGATCGGCGCCGTTAATGCGTCGAGCGGCGCCTCGATCCGCCGGGTCTCGGCCCGCTCCTCCTCGATCCGCCGGGTCTCGGCCTCCCCCTCCTCGGCCGGCCTGTTCCCGGCCGCCCCGGTCTCGGCAGGTGCGGTCTCGGCAGGTGCGGTCTCGGCAGGTGCGGCCTCGGCGGCCCTGACCTCGGCCGGCCCGGTGCCGGTCGGTGTGGCCTCGACCGGAGCGGACTCGGCGGTCGCACCGTCCTTCGGCTGGAAGGGACCCCGCTCGGGCGGCGGAGTCTCCCGGCCCGGCGACGGGGCCCGGCCGTGCGGTGGGGCCTCCGGTTCCCGATACGGATCGACCGCGGGGAGGGACGCCCCGCAGCGGGTACACGTCGAACGCCCTGAAGGCGTGTGGCTATCGCAGGCCGGACACTTCATCCACTTCTCCCCTTCCCGTACGAGATTGTGCCTACTGGCGGTTACTTATGGGCGGCCATAGGACACACCTCGATCACGAAGTCGGCCGGCGACTGTCGGTGCGTCCTCGGATACTTTCGGTCATGTGGAGATGGGCTCTCGTCGGAGCGGGGCTGCTCGCGGCGGTCTGCGCCGTCGGCCCGGTCGGTGGGCCGGGGGCGCATCGGGGCGGCCTGCGGCGGCCGCCGGAGGCCGCCTCCGGAGAGGGCGTAGGCGAGGGGGCCGGGCGCAAGCGCATCGAGCCTGAGGGAATCGGGCGCGAGGGCGGCGGGCGGGCGAACGGCGGGCGGGTGAACGGCGGAGCCGGGCCGGGGCCGCCGCCCGGGGCGTGGACCGCGCGCGTGGTGCGCGTCGTCGACGGGGACACGCTGATCCTGCGGGTCGGTGGCCGGGGCCTGCGCGTCCGGCTCATCGGCGTGGACGCGCCGGAGACCTGGAGTCGCCACGAGTGCTTCGGCGCCGAGGCGGCCCGCGCCCTCCGCCGGCTGACCCCGGCCGGCGCCGAGGTGCGTGTCGCGGCCGATCGGGAGCCCTACGACCGGTTCGGCCGCCGCCTCCTCCACCTGTGGACGGGCGACGGCCGTCTCGTCGCCGCGGACCTGGTGCGAACCGGATTCTCCCGCACGCTGGTCATTCCGCCCAACACCCGCTACGCCCCGGTGCTGCGTGCGGCGCAGGCGGCGGCACGCCGTACCCGCGTCGGCCTCTGGGGTGCCTGTCATGGATCGCGGTGATCGGGCGACTCAATCCAGTACGCTGTACGTCGTATGATGTACGGAGTAATGGTGAAAGGGAGTCCATTGCAGGTCACCGCGTCAGCCGTCTCGCTGACCGTCGAGGACGTCGCGGCGTCCGCCGCCTTTCTGACCACTCACTTCGGATACGAGGAGGTGATGTCCGCCGAGGGGTTCGTCTCGCTGCACCGCGACGACGACGCGCTGGACGTGGTCTTCCTGCGGCGGGGGATCGAGGTGCTTCCCGAGGGTTTCCGGGACCAGCATGTGGCCGGCCTCATCATCGCGCTCGTGGTCACCGACCTCGCCGCCGAAGAGGCCCGCCTGCGCGCGGAGGGGGTCACGATCACGATGCCCCTGCGCGAAGAGCCGTGGGGAGAGCGGCTGTTCCAGGTCACCGATCCGAACGGGGTGATCGTGCAGCTCGTCGAGTGGGTCACTCCGAGCGGGGAGGACCCAGCCCGGTAGGGCCAGATTCGGCGTTCATCGTCCACAGCGTGTGGAAAACCCTGGGGTCCCACGAGAGATGATCGCTCGCGGGCCCCAGGGCCACGACGGTACGACCGTGATGGCCAAGTGTGGTCTGACGGTGGTGTTGTCCCTGTGCCGCTATGGACCTGAGATCGGCGGCGGCCTAGCGTCCGGCCCATGTTCTGCTGTCGGCCCGGCCGCCGGGACCTGCTGCGCCTGAGCGCGCTCCTCTCCGGGTTCTCCCTCATGCCGGAGATCGGGGAGGCGCGGGCGCAGGCGTCCGACGTACGGCCGGTCAACCTCGAACTCGTCACGCTCACCGAGACCACCGCGGTCTTCACGTGGTACACCGGTGTCGCCGGGACGGACGACGGGCTCGGGCGGATGCGGCCCGCCGCGGCCGACGGCCAGATCGTGATCGGCACCCGGCCGGGGCGGCTGACCCGCGTCGTCGGCGAGACCGCCCGCACGCCGTACCACTACGTCGAGGTGACGGGGCTGGAGCCCGGCCGGACGTACTACTACCAGGCGCGCTCGCACGGGCGGGCGGCGTCGCAGACCTCGGTGGCGGGCGCCGCCGGCACCCCCCTGGGCGACGGCGCCTTCTCGTTCACGACGCCGCAGCCACCGCCCGGGCGCTTCCTGTTCTCCATCGCGCTCTGCAACGACCTGCACCTGGGCGAGACCGTCGCTGGGCTGATCGGCGGGCTGCCGTTCAAGGGCATCTCGCAGGCTCCGGGACGGCCGCCGTACCCGAAGATCATGGCGGAGGCGATGGTGCGGGACGCGCGGCGACGCGGCGCGACCTACCTCCTCGCGGCCGGGGACGTGTCCTCCGAGGCGGTGCCCGGCGACCTGGACGAGGCCAAGCGGATCCTCGACGGCTTCGGCACCTACCGCCGCGACTACCTCGTCGCGCGCGGCAACCACGACCGCGCGCACGACGGCGACGCGTACGCCGCCTGCCGGGTCGGCCGATGGCAGGGCCGTGACTGCTTCCGCGACGTGTTCTCCGACGGGCCGACGTACTTCGGCCACGACCTGGGCGGCCTGCACGTCATCGGGCTGGACACCTACGACAAGCCGGGCAACGGAGGAGACGCGGGTGGGCTGTCCGCGGAGCAGTTCGCCTGGTTCGAGGCCGAGCTGAAGGCGCATCGGGACCAGCCCACGATCGTGTTCGGCCACCATCCTCTGCTGTCCCTCGACGACCCGCTCGCGGCGGCCGGCGGCACCTCGCTGAACCCCGGGCAGACGGTCGCGATCATGGCGGCGTACGAACGGACGCCAGGAGTGTTCCTGCACCACGCGGGGCACACGCACCGGAACAAGCGCACGGTGCTGCCCGGCAGCCGGCACGTGACCCAGCAGGAGGTCGGGGCGACGAAGGAGTATCCCGGCGGGTTCAACCTCCTCCGCGTGCACAGCGGCGGCTACGCGCTGAACTTCTACAAGACCCGGGACGACCTGGCCAGGGAGTGGAGCGAGCGCAGCCGGCAGGAGATCAGCGGGCTGTGGCCGCAGTTCTCGTTCGGCCCGTCGGTCGCGGACCGCAACAGCGTGACCGCCCGCGACCTGTCCGGCCTGCGCGCGGCCCGCTGACGCGCGCACGCCCGGGTCGCCCGTCGCCGAACGGTACGGGACGCCGATCCGGCGCACGGCGCGGCAGTGAGCCCGCGCTCGCCGCGAACCCGCTGCCGCGCTCAGTAGACGAGGGCCTGGGCGCCGTCGGCCGTGACCTCTTCGACGAAGGTCGGCGCGCCCGCGATGCGGATTCCGGGCAGCACCTCGTCGTCGGTGATGTCCCGGCGCGCCGCGCACTGCGTGCAGACCGTGACCCGGCCGGCGGACAGGACGATCGCGAGCAGGTCGTCCAGTGGGGTCGCGTGTGGCAGCTCGAACTCCTTGGCCCGGCCCGGCAGCGCGAACCAGGATGATTCGCCGGTCAGCCAGAGGGAGACGGGAACACCGCTGGCGACGGCGGCCGCGGCCACCGTGAACGCCTGGTTGCAGCGCTCGGGCGCGTCGGCGCCCGCCGTCACCTTGATGACGAGTGATCGTGCCATATCCGGCACACTAGTCGCCCGGGCTGGAAACCGGCACGTGGCGCGAGATGATCAGCGGCAGCAGTGTGCTCTTGCCGAGGACCAGGTCCCCCAATTCGGTACGAGCGGCCCCCACGATCCGGAGCGGCTCACCGGCCGCGACCACGCGTTCCTCCACGAGGAAGCCGATCGTCCGATCCCGGTGGCGGGGGCGCGGAGGGGCGCCCAGGAGCGTCGCGAGCCGCGCGGCCAGCGGCCCGTACGGCGAGTCCTCGAACTCGGTGAACGACGGCTCGCCGAGCTCCAGTTCGGCGCCGCGCGGGTCGACGCGTACGGCGGCGGTGTCCCCGGTGACGTACAGCGGCCCGCTCGTCCGCTCCGCCGCCGTCAGCTCGCGGACGACCCTGGTCGGGCCGAAGGGGCCAGGCCGCCATGCCCGGTACCGCTCGACGACGGTCACGGAGTACCAGACGCAGGGCCGCCCCGTCAGCGGCGCCGTGACGAGCCCGGCCGGGCCGGCCACCGCCTGCCCGGTGACCTCGCGGGGCGACCCAGGCGTGTTGCCGGTGAGGGGCTCGGCGGCGCCCAGGGCCCGCCGGCGGCGCGCCCTGCCGATCGTCCTGGCCATCGCGCCGGCGCCCGCCTCGACTCCGGCCGAGATCAGTGTCATCAGGGCGTACACCCGTCCTCCTTCACTCCGGGCCGATCAGACGCAGCAGGTGCGCGGTCGGTTCAACGTGGACGAGTTCGAGCACCAGCCAGACCAGGCTCGCGGCGAGGGACAGGCCGCCCCCGATGTAACCGAGGTACGAGCCGAACCGCAGGGACGACGACAGTTCCTCCTCCGACCGGGTCGAGATGATGAACGGGCCCTTCTCCGGCCGCCGCATCACCGGTCCCGTGTCCCCGGCGGCCGCCGCGCCGAGGACGTACAGCGGCTGATCCACCGGAATGATCCACTCTTCGTAGCGGTGCCCCTGGATGTCGCTGAAGTTGACGCGGAACCGCAGGCCGAAGAGGTTGACGTCCCGGCCGGCACGCTCGAAGTGGGACAGGGAGCGCGAGGGCTCGTCGACCGGCTCCCCGTCGTGGACGATGGTGATCTCACCGGTGTGGTCGCGGACGGCGAAGGGCGTCGCGTGGACCTCGTCGTGCACCGTCCGCTCGCGCGTCGTCGTCTCGCTCTTGCCGTCGCGGTATTCGGTGTGCTCGTACCGGACCGTCACCTTGGTCCGATGCCACACGCACGGCCGTCCGGAGAACGGGGCCCGGGCCGGCCCGCCGGGACCGGGCACGGCCGTTCCCTTGACCTCGCAGGTGACGGGTTCGTCGTACTCGGCGATGTCGGCGCAGGTACGCGTCGGCGTCGCGCGCATCGCCCGGTGCCTCCGCTGCCGGAGGTACGCCCGTACGACGGGCGGCAGGCCGATGACGAGGAACATCAACGAAATGATCACGCGGGTACCTCCGGGGGCCGGTCGGGGCGTCGTCGTGCCGCCGGCGCGGTGTCGCCGGTCGGGCCGGGGCCACTACGCTGGCCGAACATGGAACCTGAGCTGCATCCCGACCTCGAACCGTTGGCGTTCCTCCTCGGCGACTGGGAGGGCGCCGGGGTCGGCGGCTATCCGACGATCGAGAGCTTCCGCTTCGGACAGGAGATCTCCTTCAGCCACATCGGCAAGCCGTACCTGATCTACACGAGCCGTACCTGGCGGTTGGACGAGGAAGGCAACCTCGCGGATCCCCTCGCCCGCGAGACCGGTTACTGGCGCGCGCATCCAGGCGGGAAGGTCGAGCTGGTCCTGGCGCATCCGACGGGCATCGCCGAGATCTACGTGGGCCAGGCGGCGTTCAACCGGGTCGAGCTGATCACCGACGTGGTGGCGCGTACCGAGACCGCGAAGGACTACACCGCGGGCAAGCGGCTGTACGGGCTGATCGGTGAGGACCTCGGCTACGCGTACGACATGGCGGCGGAGGGACAGGGCCTGCAGTCGCACCTGTCGGCCCAGCTCAAGCGCGTGTCCTGAGCGTCACGGGAGCCGGGGGCTCCTCCTCCGACGGCGTCACGACGTCGTCTGGTGCTTGCGGTAGTCGCCGGGAGGCACTCCCAGGACCCTCTTGAAGGCGACGCTGAGGGCGCTCTCCGATCCGTACCCCACGGAATGGGCGATGGAGGCGAGTGTCCCACTGCCTTCCCGCAACTGCCGGGCCGCGAGTTCGATGCGCCACCGCGTGAGGTACTCCAGAGGACCCTGGCCGACCGTGGCCTTGAAGCGGGCGGCCAGGGTGGACCGGGATACCGCGGCGGTGCTCGCCAGTTCGGCCACGGTCCACGAGCGTGCCGGATCGCGGTGCAGGGCGCTCAGCGCCGTCGCGACCACGCGATCTCCGAGGCCCGCCAACCACCCGGACACCGCGTGCGGTTCCCGTTCGAGATGCAGACGCAGTACGTGGACGAGCATGACGACGGCGAGATGTTCCGCCACCAGGGTGGAGGCCATCGACGGGTGCGTCAGCTCCCGGTCGATCGAGGTCAGCGCCCACTGCACCGTTTCCGCGTGCCGGGTGCCGGCCGGCAGGTGGACGACGGGGGGCAGCCGGTCGAGCAGCAGTTCCTGGGCGCGGCTCCCGAAGAAGAAACCGCCGCCGATGAGGAACACATCGTCGCCCTGACCCACCCTGGCGATGCCGCCGTCCGCCCCGGCGAACACGGGGGCGGCTTCCACGGGGACGGCCTCCGGATCGCTGCGCAGCGTGAAGGGTCGCCGGCGGGTGAGGAGGTAGCAGTCCCCCTCCGCCAGTTCGATCGGCTCGTCGACCCCATCGACCTCCAGCAGGCAGGAGCCGCGCCGGACGGCGTTGAACTTCACCGCCGGCGGGGGATCGAACCGCAGGGCCCAGTGACCTCCCGCCGCCAGGCTCACGGACAGGTAGCTGCGGGTCTCCAACAGGGTCAGCACATCCTCAAGAGGATCCATGACCACCTCGGTCTGGACGATCGCTAAAGAACCAGGGATCCTGGATGATATTCCATCCAGCCGGCTCGCCGTAGCGTGGACCTATGACAACAAACTCCCAGGCCGACGGGCATTCGCGGACCGACCCCGCCCTCCTGACCACTCCCTTCTCCTCCCGTGCTCGCGCGGACGAGGTCATCGCCGGCGTGGATCTCATCGGTCGACGTGCCGTGGTCACCGGCGGTGCCTCGGGCCTCGGCGCCGAGACCGTCCGGGCCCTGGCCGCCGCCGGGGCGGAGGTCACGATCGCCACCCGCCGCCCGGATGTCGCCGAACCGCTCGTCCGGAAGCCGGCCGCCGTCGGCGGAGCGGGCACGGTCCACGCAGAGGCCCTCGACCTATCCGATCTGACCTCGGTCGCCGCCTTCGTGCGGGCCTGGCGCGGGCCTCTCGACATCCTCGTCGCGAACGCCGGGATCATGGCCCTTCCCACCCGCACCCTCACCCCGTTCGGCTGGGAGATGCAGCTCGCCACCAACTACCTCGGTCACTTCGCGCTGGTCACCGGCCTCCACACGGCGCTGCGGGACGCCGGCTCGGCCCGCGTCGTGGTCGTCAGTTCCGGCGCCCACCAGGGCGCACCCTTCGACTTCGAGGATCCTCACTTCGAGCGGCGGCCGTACGACCCCTGGGCGGCCTACGGACAGTCCAAGTCCGCAGACATCCTGCTCGCAGTGGGCGCCCGCCGCTGGGCGGCCGACGGGATCACGGCCAACGCGCTCAACCCGGGATACATTCTGACCGGCCTGCAGCGGCACCTCGACGACGACACCATGCGTGCGTTCGGCGTGATGGACGACGAGGGCGACGTGAAGCCGCTGCCGTACTACAAGACTCCCGAGCAAGGTGCCGCCACGTCCGTACTGCTGGCCGCCTCGCCTCTGCTGGAGGGCGTCACCGGCCGTTACTTCGAGGACAACCAGGAGGCACGGATCACCTGGGAGTACGAGGGTGAACCCGGTCGCGTGGCCGCCCACGCACTCGACCCGGAGGCGGCGGACCGGCTGTGGGAGTACGGCACCGACGCCCTCCGCACCGCCTGAGCACCGGCGCGTGCCGGGCCGACGCGGGCGGTCCGCCCGGCCGTCCGGAGAGTGGTGCGGTCATCCGGAGAAAAGGACAACCCCCGGGCTGCTCCTGCTGGCGCAGGGGTCGACAGGACTGGGTCGACCGGCCCGGGGGTCGGGTGTCTGTCTGGTACTCGCCGGCCGCGTCCTCGGCCGGTGGCCTCACCCGCTTTGGGGCGGGGCTGAGGCGGGACAGCGGCTAACGGACAGCCACCTCACGAGTCCTCGTACTATGCATACTTTCGGACCACCTCCTTTCCCGCTTAGCCCGCAGATTAGGTCGCCGCCGAGCCGAAGGCAAGTGGATTTTCCGGAGGTTTTCGCCCCACCTGTCGCACGCGAGGCCCGGCGGGAAGGCGGCCGGGGACATAAACTCGGCGTCGTGGCGGAACCATGGCACGAGGAGCTCAGGGCGCGGGGCTATCGCGTGACCCCGCAGCGCCAGCTCGTGCTGGAGGCGGTCACCGCGTTGCGGCACGGCACTCCCGAGGAGATCTGCACCGAGGTGCAGCGGACCGCGCGCGGCGTCAACATCTCCACGATCTACCGGACCCTGGAGCTGCTCGAACAGCTCGGGCTGGTCAAGCACACCCATCTGGGGCACAAGCCGCCGACCTACCACCTGGCGACCGAGGCGGACCACGTCCACCTGGTGTGCCGGGGCTGCGGCGAGGTCTACGACGTCACGCCGGCCGTCGCGAAGGGTCTGGTCGACGTCCTGGAGCAGGAGTACGGCTTCGAGACCGACGTCCAGCACCTCACGGTCTACGGCCGTTGCCGTGACTGCCGGACGACGTAGTCTTGCGGTCATGGACAGCCCGCTGCTGAGCACGCCCGGAGCCGTACCGGCCGATTCGCCGGACGAGGGGGTCGCCGCGCACTACGGCGAGCCGTTCGCCGAGCAGCGCGCCCTGGAGTCGGGTGCGGCGATCGTCGACCGGAGCGACCGCGGCGTCGTACGGATCGCGGGCGCGGACCGCCTGCGCTTCCTGCACAGCCTCACCAGTCAGCACCTGGAGTCGCTGCCGCCGCACACGCCGACCGAGGCCCTGCTGCTCAGCCCGCACGGCCACGTGGAGCACCATCTCGTCCTGGTCGATGACGGCGAGGCCGTCTGGGCGCACGTCGAGCCGGGCACGGCGGCGGAGCTCGCGAGCTTCCTCGACAAGATGCGGTTCATGATGCGCGTCGAGGTCACCGACGAGTCCGACGCGTACGCCGTCGTGACGCTGACCGGCGTGGAGCCGCCCGCCGGCGCCCTGGTGACGACGGACGGCCTGATCGTGCCCCGCAAGGAGCTGGAGCGCGACTGGCAGGCGCGCCCGGCGGGCCTGTGGGCGTACGAAGCGCTCCGGATCGCCGCGCACCGGCCCCGGTTCGGGCTGGACACCGACCACCGGACGATCCCGCACGAGGTCGGCTGGATCGGCGTGGCGGTCCACCTGGACAAGGGCTGCTACCGCGGCCAGGAGACGGTCGCCCGGGTGCACAACCTCGGCCGCCCGCCCCGGCGGCTGGTCTTCCTGCATCTCGACGGGAGCGTCGACCGGCTGCCGGCGCACGGTGAGCCGATCGAGGCCGGTGGCCGTACGGTCGGGTTCGTCGGTTCCGCGGCCCGCCACTACGAGCTCGGGCCGATCGCCCTCGGCCTGATCAAGCGGAACGTCCCGGTCGACGAGCCGCTGCTGGCCGGTGGGGTCGCGGCCGCGCAGGAGGTCGTCGTCCCGCCGGACACCGGAGCCAACGCCAAGATCGATCTTCGACGCCGATAAATCCGTAAATCGCCGAGAACCGGATCATGATGGGCGGCGCACATGGCAGGGTTTTCTCCGTCGGACGAGACCTCGACCTCGACGAGGAAAGAGCACATGGGGCGACGGCGGCGGCGGGTGCGCGAACCCGGCTACGTCTGGTGGGCAGGGATCGGTGTGCTGCTGGTGGCCGCCGTGCTGCTGACGTCGTGGCGGCTGGCGCTCATCGCGCTGCTGTGCTGGTGCCTGTATGAGTTCTCGCTGGTGCCGACGGCCTGCCGGGTGATGACCCGGCAGGGGTTCGCCTGTCACGAGCCGATCCGCGGGCGCCTGTTCGCGTGCTCCGCCGCGCACCAGCAGGTGAAGAACGACGCCCTGTGGGCCACGGTCCGGCTGCCGAACCCTTTTAAGCGGGAGAGCGTTCCCGACCCGAACCGCGACACGGGCGTCGTCGTCTACTCCCCGAGCGTCCGCGCCAAGCTGGCCGAGAACGACCGTAACCTCCTCGCCCTCGCCGCGGTCGGCACGATCGTCGCCCTCGTCCTCGCCGTGGCCGGCCTGAGCGCTTAGGGCTTGCCGGCCGCGGGGCCGACCGCCCTGCCTGTGCCATGAGAGATGCCCAGCCGGTCGCGTCCGGCTCCACGGTGACTTTGTCGCTCCCGTTGTCACGTTGCCGCCGTTGTGGTCTGACTGCCGTCGACGGTGACGGATGGATGACCGGTTTGCCGGACCTGTCACGTCACGACCGGCGTCACAGTGGCTGATCGATCCGGCGGTGCCGCTCAGGACTGAGCGGTGGCCTGCCATTCGTCTTCGAGGATCGAGTGGACGATGGAGTCCCGCCATGCTCCGCGGATGAGAAGGTGGTGGCGGATACGGCCTTCAACGATCATGCCGAGTTTGCGCATGAGATGGTCGGAGGCCGTGTTGTTGGGGGAGCGGGCACCCCAGATCCGGTGCAGGCCGAGGTGATCGAACCCGAGCGTGAGCAACAACTCGACGGTCTGGGTTCCCAATCCCTGGCCCCAGGTATCTGGGCGGAGTGCGAAGCCGATCTGGGCGCTGTTCTGCCCGCTGTGCTGGGTGTCGATGGCCAGGCGGGCGAACCCGATCACTTCATCGGTGGAGGGCAGAGCCGCGGCGAGGGAGTACTCGGTCCGCGGTTCTGCGCGGGCGGCGTTGGTCACGGCGGTGATGGTGGCCTGGACCTGCTCGCGGGTCCGTGGTTCGAAACTAAGGTGCCGGGTGGCGACCGGGTCGCCATAGATCGCCAGAACCGCGTCGACATCTTCGGGAGTGAACTCCCGCAGGCTGACGCGGTCGCCTTTCACCGTGACCGGATACACGAGTTGGGAGCCTAACGTCCGCGCGGCAGAGCTGCCGATGCGGGCACCTGGCAGTAGGACTCGATCTGCAGTTGCAAATCACGGGTAATAGGGGCGGTCCGGTATGCCGTAGTCCGCAATGCCTCATGCACGCGCATGACGCTCGCCAGGATGCCGCCGATCCGCTGGTCCGGCGCCAGATCCAGGACCGGACGCAGCGATTCGGCCGCGCCGTCCAGGTCGCCTCGGTTGACTCGCGCCAGTGCCTGATCGGCGCGGGCACCGGCCTCGTCGCTGAAGGACCGTTCGCCCGCATCGGCGCTCTCGTAGGCGTCGAGGGCCTCGGCGGCGACATGTTCGGCTTGTTCGTCCGCCCCGGGGAGCCACACGCGTGTGTCGGCGGCGTAGTAGAGCTGGCGGGGCCGGGTGAAGGTCATGATCCCGCCAAAGCCGTCCAGGTCATCTGCTTGGGCCTGGTCACGTGCGGTGTGAGCGCGAGCGATCGCGGCTTCGGCTCGTTCGGCATCGCCAAGGATCGCCCAGGCGCGTGCCTCTTGAGCAGGCAACCACACCGAGGCGGTCCCGGTGGTGCGTCCGGCAGCCTCGGCGCCGGCTTCGGCATAGCGGACGGCGTCGTTCGGCCATCCGGCCCAATAACCGATCATTGACTGGAGGCTACGGGTCCAGGTTCGCAGCCCGTCGTGGCCGGCGTTGTCAGCGCACACGAATGCGGTACGGGCCTGGGTCATCGCCGAGTGCGGATCGCCCAGATCGTGGCTGGCCTTGGCGAGCATGCCGCAGATCACGCCGGTGAGTAGGTACAGATCCCGGGTCTCGGCAGGTCGCTGCCGGCCCTCGAGCAGCCGGAACCCGACGTCCTGCAGGTCGATCAGATCGGTCAGCAGCACCGGCAGGGGTTGTTGCGGATATGCGAGCGCCAGGCGGGCCACCTCGTCCCGGAGCTGATCGAGGGTTTCAGCGCCTACGTTGGTTCCCTCGACGGTAACGGCGAAGCGCAGTGCTTTACGAGCAGCCATTTCAACCTGCCTTTCCAGACGATCGACCTCAGGAAGGATTCGCGGCCGTGTTGCGGTGAGAGGAATGAGTCCGGCCTCATCGCCCGTGGTCGGGCGGGGCAACGCGGTGAAGGCGGTATTGCAGCGGAGCAGCACGGCCCGCTCGTGCGGGTCGAGTCGGTCCAACGCCTCGGGGGTCAGTAGCCGTAATGGGGTCGTGTCATAGATCGTCGCCAACGTGATGATCTGCGTGGCCTGCGGCGTTCGGGCGCCGGAGGCCGGGAACATCTCCATGCGCGACAACAAGGGCTGATCCATCACCGACGTAGGAGCGACCTGGGCATACCGCTCCACCACCTCCGGCTGACTCAGCCCATGCGCCATCCGGAAGGCGGCCAGCCGTGAACACCCCGTCAAGTGGCGGATCTCCTCGGCGGTCTCTTCAATACTGCGGCCCTGATCTTTCATCTGCGCGCGGAGACGGTTGACGTCCCGTTTGCTCCACTTGCCCATATAGGGCCTCCCTTGGCGTGAGGCTCTGCACGACAGAATTCATCGCGGCGCCCCGCCTCGGCAACCACACAAACCGGACACCGTCGGTCGCTGCAACATGAGACTTCGCGTATTCGATGTGAATGCGCAGGTCAGGGCCCTGTCGGGATGCATAAGAAGGATGTCGTCGCCCACGGTGACGAGCATTGACTCGACGGCGTTAACTCAAGACCCAACCGCTTTCCACCCGGCTCATCTGGAAGGGAGTGCGGTGCATCTCAAGCCATCTCAACGCCACCCGCGCTGTGGATCAGCCGGTCGTGTCGTCGCGGCCGGACATCGAGGTCGCCGACGGTACGGCGTTCCACCATCCCGCTGTCACCGAGCCGGTTCCTAACCCCGGCCTGACCAATCTTTAGGGGCAGCCATGTCCGCGCTCCCAACCGAAGCGCCTACCAACATGCACTCACCGTTTCGACCCCGGCCCGAACGCGTCTCCGAAGACCTGCGGCTCCTCGCGCAGCCCACCGCTGTTGGTGCCGCCCGTGCCTTCGTCCGTGACCAGCTGAACCGCTGGCGGCTGAACGAACCGACCGGATACGACCTGCCCGGCACCGCCGAGCTGATCACCAGCGAGCTCGTCACCAACAGCCTCAAAGCCACGGGCGTGCCGCGTGCGCCTGCCAAAAGGTCATCGACGGTCAAGCCAGGCGTGATCGTTCTTCGGATGCGGTTGATCCGCCGCAGCCTGTTCGTGGAGGTCTGGGACGCGAACCCCTGCCCACCTGTCCTCGCCAATGGCGGGGAGCTGGAGGAGAACGGGCGAGGACTCGTTCTGGTCACCGCCTTGGCCAAAGCATGGGACTACTACGACTCCGACGCGGCAGTCGGCGGCAAGGTGGTCTGGGCAGAGCTCGACATCCCGGCCGAGCTCTCCGGCTTCACCCCGCTGACCAACATCCAGCAGGGCCCACCCCGGCTGGAACCGGATCCAGGATCACCGTCTTTGCCCACTCGCCATGTCCCTGGGCCGCCAACGCCCGATGGCAGCAGCCACCACTGGACGCATCCCGGCCGGTCCCTGGCCGACCGTCGATATTCGCCGTCCTCGCCAGTGCGGTGAGCTGCGGTGACGAGAATTCGGCGTCCACTAATCGAGTTCGACGAGTCGGCATCCTCAATGAGCTCGCCTACCCGCGTGCGCGCCGTAGTCCGCCCATCTCTCAGGCAGATGGCCCCGGCCGCGGAGTGGCGGCCCTGTTCCATCCGCCTTTCTTACTGAAGGCGAACGCGCGCTCGTCGGGCGCCAGACCAGCAGGAGGAAAACAGTGCGGGTCACCGACCTAGAGCAGCTCGCAGGTACGACGGTGCTGGTCACCGGAGCCGGCGGTCTGATCGGCAGCCGTCTGACGGCCCACCTCCGGCGGATCGGCGCTCGGCCGGTATCGGTCTGCAAGATCGACGCCTATCCTCGCCAGGTCTACCACGACCACTTCGGCATCAGCCTCAACGACCTCGACTTCCATGTTGGAGACATCGCTAAGCCTGATCTAATCCCTGCGCTGATCGACGGCTGCGATTACGTCATCCACGCCGCGGCCCTGGCCGACGTAGCGGCCTGCACCCGCCGGCCGTTGAAGGCCATCGAGGCGAACATCGTCGGCACACAACGGGTGCTGGAGGCCGCTAAAGCGGCTCCGCACGTGCGGCGTGTCGTATTCGTCTCCTCGGCCAGCGTCTATGGCAACACGACGGCCCAGTCCGGCGCATTCGCCGAGGACTCACCGCTTCACCCCGTGTCGGTGTACGGCAGCAGTAAGGCGTGGGGGGAGTTCCAAACCGCAGCGATTCTGGGAGAAGCCGGGGTCTCCTATGCGATCGTTAGGTACTTCTCTGTCTACGGAGAACCGCAAGTCATCAAGGAGAACAGCCACTCCTGGGTGGTGGCCTGGTTCTGCATGCGCGCTGCGCTCGGGCTGCCCCTGTACCTGAACGGCGGCGGCAGTCAGGTACGCGACCTGGTGCATGTCGATGACATCGCCGCCGGAACGCTGCGAGCTCTAATCGCCCCCGGGGCGCACAACCAGACCGTCAACATTGGCACCGGGATCGGAACGACAATCCGGCAGGTCGCCGAGCTGATCCGTGTCCACTACCCGAACGTCACCTTGGTGGACGCACCACTGCCGCCCGGCGACCCCCTCGGGGGTTACGCCTCGACTCGGCACATGGCGGAGGTTTTGGGATGGCGGCCCGACGTCACGATCGTCGAGGGCATCGCCCGGTACGCGACGTGGCTGAACGAGACGCCCTCGGCCATTCCCGACTGGCTGCGCCAGCCCGCCGCCATCCACCCCTGACAACATCCCTTCGCTCTCGAGGAGCCCGAATGCCTTCGCAACCGCCGCAGCCGATCCCGCTTTGGGAGTTGGCCCGTGCCCGTTGCCTACCGCTCCGTCAGGTCATGGATCAGCCGACCTTAACGTGGATCGCCGAGCATCGTCCCACTGCCGTGGCCGGTACAACTTTCATCGCGGATCAGCCGGTCATATTGGTGCCCGACGCCACATGGTTCGCAGCCCAGCAGGCCGACTCGATCCACGGGATACGGCATAACGCCCGTGTCTGCCTACTAGCCGATCTGCTCGCCGCCCATCACGAGCTGGATCCCGACCAGACCCTGGCTCTGCGGCTCGCGGCTGCCGTCCACGACTGCCGCCGTCGCAATGATCGGACCGATCCTGGACACGGGCAGCGGGCCGCCGTATGGCTGTCGCACCATCGCCAGGCCATCACTGCCGCGTTCGGCCTGAATCTGAGTCCGAGGATGGTCGCGGCGGCGAGTACGGCGATCAGCCTTCACGATGTTGCCTATCCGGCTTTCTCTCGCACCCAGCGCGACGCCTACCGGCGTGCTGCATGTCTGACGGACCTGCTGAAGGCCGCTGATTGCTTGGACCGCTACCGACTACCGGTAACCAGGTGGTGGCCCGATACATCGCTGTTGCGCGTGCAGGTGCCGGACTGGATGTCCAGGGTCGCGTTCGACCTGATGTTGCACAGCGAGCAAGCCCGCCTCGATGGCGCCTCAGACCTTGACGCCCTCACTCACGCCCGGGGGATCGTCTTCCATCCGCACAAGGAGACGCGCCTTGGCCCCTGACCCAGATTCGGTGTGGGAGGACGCCCACACCGACTACGGCCCTCACCGCCGTCTGCGCGCCGCCCCCAGTGGATTGGCCGTCAGCGACATCGAGTGGTGCTCCCACCTACAAGAGACCCCTAACGGATGGCTCCTCCACGCGGGCTGCCTGCTGGAGACGCTGGTCAGCGGCCAGCCGATCTATCTGATGCACACCACCACCTACCTAGAGGCCATCCGGGCCAGCGGCCAGCTTTACCAAGCCGCCGGGTGCCTGGTCGGAGCCCTGTACTGTGCGCCGCTCACCCGCGAACCCACCGGTTTGCGCCCGCACAACCTCGGCTCCTGGCTGTTGGAAACCAAGCCCCGCGCGCGCACGATCGTGTTCGAAGTCACTCCCGGCCGCCCGGTCCCTGCGAAGGGGATCGACTACCTACGGCTGGGCGGTGTGCACCTGCGCACCTATATGGACCACCGCGCCTTCCTCACCGCTGCTGAAGATGATCAGCTCTGCCGGGCGGCCGTGGAACGGGTGCGGCGAGCGGCCGGCTTCCTCGACGTCCTGCTCGCAGGTGCTTGTGGAACCTACACGCCGGAGGCGCAGTTCCTCGACCAGCTCGCTGCCGCTGTACCGATCGTGCCGTTTCTGGGCTACTTGTACTTCGAAGTGGTGGCGGAGTATCTGATGCTCCACTCGATCTCCCCACAGACCAAGGCATATGCCCAGGTCGGAGAGATGAACAACCGTTTGTACAAGCAGTTGGCGTTCGCGGCTGTGGACACCATGGGGCATCTGTTCGACCTGGCACTGTTCCGCCCCGCTCATGACCGTCTCCGTGACCTGATCTGGCAGATCGAAACTGGCTTGGTCGCGGGTGCGGCCGACTACATCCGACGGCGACTGTCGCACCTGTTCGCCTGCGTAGCGCTGGCCCCATCCCAGGACGCGGCCTCCGTTTCCTTCCGCGACGCCACCTTCGACGCTCTCGCGCAGACCGCACCCGGGCTGCTGGGGCAGATGGTCTTCCGGCAACTGCGCACGAGCCTTCGCTACCCGCAGCTGTTCCCGATCTTCGAGCAGGCCAAGGCGACCGCCGCGTCCGCCTACTGGAACACCCACGGCATCCCGACACCGTTCAACGGCGTGACGCCCAAGGGGGAGATCGGCCTGAACCTGGCGTGGCCCACGGGCGCACGCGCTTGGGTAGCCGAGGCGTGTCAGCAAGGACTGCTCCACCCGACCGGCGAGCTCACGCTCACCTTCGTGCCTCGGCTGGCAGATCTGCGCGAAACCGCGCTGGGGCGGGCACGCTTCGCTGTCACTGCCGCGCCTTCATCCATCCCTCCTTCCGCCCCGAACAACTGCTGAAAGGACCTGTTCCATGCGTGTTGTGCTGCTCGGCGGCGCCGGGTACATCGGCACCGTCGCCACCCGTCATCTGACCGCTCTGGGCCACCACGTCACCGTGGTCGACGGCCTGATCTACCAGCGCGACGACGATCCGCAACGGCTGCTACCCACCGTGAGCGCCTTCGTTCACGCCGATCTGCGGGACAGCGCAGCGCTGCACCGTGCGCTCGCCGGCGCCGATGCGGTCGTGCACATGGGGGGCCTGGTCGGCGAGCCCGCCTGTGCTGTTGACGAGCGCCTGGCCGCCGAGCTCAACTTCGCCTCGCCCGCCCTGGCCGCGGCCGCAGCCCGCGACCTCGGCGTGTCGCACTATGTGCTGTTCTCCTCCTGCAGCGTCTACGGACAGCACGAGGGAACCGTCGACGAGGACACCGAGCCCAACCCGCTCGGCATCTACGCCCGTACCAAGGTGCTGGCCGAACAGTACGTGCGCCAAGCGCTGGCCGGTCACGCGACCGTGACGGTACTCCGGCTGGCGACCGTCCACGGCCGTTCTCCGCGTCAACGCCTGGATTCGGTCGTCAACCGCATGACTGCCCAAGCGATCGCGACCGGCTGCATCCCGCTTAACGGTGGCGCGCAGCGCCGCCCGCTGGTTCACGTCACCGACGTCGCCGAGGTCCTGTCCGCTGTACTCACTCATCCTCACGGGTACCGCGTCTTTAACGTAGGCGCCGACCGAGAGAACTACACAATCGCCCAGATTGCCGCGACCGTCGCACGGGCGGTGCCCGGCGCGCGCATCGATCGTGGCCCGGAACGCGACGAGGCGGATGCTCGCGACTACCGCACCAGCTTCCGCCGCCTTGCCGACGTGTTCCCCGGCGCCTGCCCGACCCCGTTGATCGACGGCGTCCGCCAGATCGCTGAGGCGATGACCGACCGACAGATCACCGACCCTGACCTCCCCGAGTACGACAACCTCCACGGCCTGTTGGCCTGCCGCGCCACCGGTCGTCTCCAACCACTCCGCTCCAGCGAATGCGACCCCCTGTTCCAGGAGTACACCGCGCATGCGGGGGCGTAACGCCGGTGAACACTGACCTCCAGAGCCTGCCGGAGATTCCGTGGAACCGGCCGTCCATCGGGGACGAGGAGGTCGCCGAGGTCGTCGACACCTTGCGCTCGGGCTGGCTCACCCACGGCCCCAAAGCGACCGCCTTCGAAGGCGCGGTCCGTGATGCGCTCGGCGTACAGGACGCCTTCGCCGTGTCCTCCTGCACCGCAGCCGTTCACCTGGGGCTGTTGGCTGCCGGCGTTGGTAGCGGCGACGAAGTGCTCACTCCGAGCCTGACCTTCTGCTCCGTCCCGAACGTACTGCGTCAAGTGGGAGCACGCCCGGTCTTCGTCGACGTCGACCCCGTCACCTACAACATCTGTCCGCGCGAGGCCGAGACAGCGATCACCGCCGACACCAAGGCCGTCATCGTTATGCATTACGGCGGCCACCCTTGCGACCTACGCGCCTTCCGTGACCTGGCCGACCAGCACGGCTTGCTGCTGATCGAGGACGCGGCCCACGCCCTGCAGGCCCACCGTGACGGGCTCCGCGCCGGGTCTGTCGGTGATCTGGCCGCCTTCAGCTTCTACGCCAACAAAGTCATCACCACCGGGGAAGGCGGCATGCTGGTCGGCCGCCATGACCTGGTCCACAAAGCTCGGCTGCTGGGTCGGCACGGCATCGACGCCTCGGTATGGCAGCGCCACGGTAGCCGCCGCACCGCCGACTACGACGTGACTGTGCCAGGCCTGAAGTACGTGATGTCGGATCTGGTTGCCGCGGTCGGACTCCAGCAATGGCGCAAGCTGCCGGCCTTCACAGCACGTCGAGCCGAGATCGCCGTCACATACACCCGTGCGCTGGGCGATCTGCCCGGCTTGGCCACGCCGACCGTCCTGCCCAGGACCGATCACGGCTGGTTCCTCTACTCGATCTTCATCGATCCTGATCGCAGCCCGCTCACCCGTGATCAGACCGCCGAACGCCTGCGCACTGAGTACAAGATCGCCACCAGTCAGCACTTCCGTCCAGCCCACACCCTGCAGGTCTACTCCGGAACTGCTACCCGCTCCCTGCCGGTCACCGAGAAGGCAGGCGCCCAGCAACTGTCTCTGCCCTGTTATCCCGCCATGACCGAAGACCAAGTGGTCCAGGTCGTCACCGCTATGCGCTCTCTGTGGAAGTGCTGACCGCGGCAGGAGCCGGTTCCAAGGCTCGAAGCGACCTGCGGCCCGATCCGGCCCCGCTCCTAGCGACCGCCCATTAAGGTAGACCGCCAGCAGCATGACGACGCGGTGAGCAGCAGACGAATCTCACAGATCCATCATCTCGTCGCCAACAGCGCCTGATGCAGCAAAGGAACACATCCCGGTGAGCACTGGCACCCCACGGCCCATGATCGGCGCAGTGGTCCTGACCATGAACGACCGGCCCGATGAGTTCCCGGCCGCCATGGACTCTCTGCTGTCTCAGGAGAACATCGACCTGGACGTTGTCGTTGTCGGAAACGGCTGTGATCCAGCACAGGTGCCCGACGGCGTGCGCACCGTCGAACTGCCCACGAACGTCGGAATACCTGAGGGCCGCAATGTCGGTGCCGCCAATGTCAAAGGCGACCTGATCTTCTTCTTCGACAACGACGCCGTACTCCCGAGCCGCGATATCCTCGCCCGGCTCGCGGCCGAGTTCGCCCGCGACCCACGCCGCGCCTACGTTCAGCCCCGCATCGCCGATCCCCAGACCGGCGTCACCATGCGACGCTGGGTCCCCCGCCTTCGTACCTCCGACCCGGACCGAGGCGGCATTGTGACCGTGATGGCCGAAGGCGTCGTCATGATTCGCCGCGACGCGTTCGAGGCCGTCGGTGGGTGGCCCGGCCACTTCTTCCTCTTCCACGAGGGAATCGACCTGGCCTGGCGCCTCTGGAACCACGGCTGCACAGGCCACTACGCGCCCGAGATCATCGTCTACCACCCGGCAACCCAACCGACCCGGCACGAGCTGTTCTACCGGCTCAACGCCCGCAACCGGGTCTGGCTTGCCCGCCGCAACCTGCCCGCCGCACTGATCCCCTTCAACCTCGCCGTCTGGACGCTCCTGACGCTCTGGCGCACCCGGCGCCTCTCGGCACTACGCGTCTCCCTGGCCGGACTCATAGAGGGCATACGCGGAGGCCACGGCGCCCGATCGCCGATGAGCTGGTCAACGGTGGTCCGGCTCACCCGAGCGGGCCGGCCACCCGTCTGCTGAAAGGCCGAGGGAACATCAGACTTCGAGGATGAGGGTGATGGGGCCGTCGTTCACCAGGGAGACCTTCATGTCGGCGCCGAAGACGCCGGTCTCGACGTGGGCGCCGAGGCGGCGTAGCTCGGTGACGACCTCGTCGACGAGGGGCTCGGCCACGGGGCCGGGGGCGGCGGCGATCCAGGACGGCCGGCGGCCCTTGCGCGTGTCACCGTAGAGGGTGAACTGGCTGATCACGAGCAGTGGCGCGCCGAGGTCGGAACAGGACGCCTCGGGCGCGTCCTCCGTGGCGCCGTCGAACACCCGCAGGCCCCACAGTTTGGCCGCGAGCCTGCGTGCCTGCTCGGGGGTGTCGTCGTGGGTCACGCCCACGAGGGCCAGCAGGCCCGGCCCGTCGATGGCGCCCACGACGCGACCCTCGACGGTCACGTCGGCCCGGCTCACCCGCTGAACGACCGCTCGCACGCCCCGCATTCTGCCGTACGTGCTCCGGCCGACACTCGCGAGGCGGCTTTGCTGAAGATTCTCTCGCCAAATAGGCTCTGCTCTTGAAATCATGCTGTCCATGACCAGAACGCTGATAACAGTTGCGCCGACCGGGGCCGAGACTGACAAGGCCGACGCCCCGGCGCTGCCCGTCACGCTCGACGAGCTCGTGCAGACCGCCAAGGAGTGCGAGGCCGCGGGCGCCGCCGTCATCCACGTGCACATCCGCGACGCCGAGGCCCGGCCCACGCTCGACCTCGGGCGGCTGAAGGATACGGTCGCCGCCCTGCGCGCGAGCACGAACCTCATCGTTCAGCTGTCCACCGGCGGCGCGGTCACCGACCCGTACGAGCACCGGCTCCAAGTCCTCGACGCCGAGCCGGACGCCTGCTCGCTGACCTGCGGCACCGTGAACTTCGGCGACGACGTGTTCATGAACCCGTGGTCGTTCATGGTCGAGCTGTACCGGCGGACGCAGGAGCGTCAGGTCGTGCCGGAGTTCGAGCTGTTCGACCTCGGTCACATCGCGGCGCTGCACCGGCTGCTGGACAAGTACGGCCCGCCGTACGGGGGGCACGTGCACTGTGACCTGGTGATGGGGGTGCCGGGCGGGATGCCGGGGGACGCCCGGACCCTGGTCGCGGCCGTCGAAGCGCTGCCCGCAGGGGCCACGTGGTCGGCGACGGGCATCGGCCGGACGACCCTGCCGGTGATGTACGCGGCGCTGTCGGCTGGGGGCCACCTGCGTGTGGGCATGGAGGACACGCTGACGTACGCGAAGGGGCGGCCGGTGACGGCCAACGCCGAGCTCGTGGAGCGGGCGGCGACCCTCGCGCGGATCGCCCAGCGCGACCCGATGCCGGCCGACGAGGCGCGGTCGTTCCTGGGCGTACGGCCACGCCCTGGCCGGCCGTAGCCCCGCCGATCAGCTCGGACCTCGCCGGCCCCATCCGGGACCCTGTCCGCCCCGTCCGGGATCCCGCTCGGCCCATCCGCGACCCCGTCGGGTGCTCCGGGACCCCGGACGGTGCTGCGGGATAACGCCTGCGTACGCTGCGGAACGAACCCCAGTAGACCGCCGACCCCCCGAAGAGAGAGCATGCATCCCGTCCTCGTCGAAGTGGAACGTTCCGGTTTCGTGGAGTCCCGGCACCGGGGATCGGTGGCCGCGCTCGCCGTCGACGGCTCGCCCGTGGTCCGCATCGGTTCCCCGGACGACCCGATCTTCCCCCGCTCGGCCAACAAGCCGATGCAGGCGGTGGCGATGGCCCGCAGCGGCCTCGCCCTCGAAGGGGAGTTGCTCGCGCTGTCGTCGGCCAGCCACTCCGGGGAGGACTTCCACGTCGCGGGCGTCCGCGAGATCCTCGCCGGGGCGGGGCTCACCCCGGACGCCCTTCAGTGCCCGCCGCAGTGGCCGCTCGACCCGGAGGTCGCCGTCCGGGCCGAGCGATCGCGGCTGCGGATGAACTGCTCCGGCAAGCACGCCGCCATGCTCGCCACCTGCGTCGTCAACGGCTGGCCGGCGGAGTCGTACCTCCACGTCGACCATCCGCTGCAGCTGATGATCCGGGGGACGGTCGAGGAGCTCACTGGGGAGCGGGTGGCGGCGACCGGCGTGGACGGGTGCGGGGCACCGCTGTTCGCCGTCTCGCTGATGGGCGTGGCGCGGGCGCTGCGCGCGATCGTGACCGCGGAGCCGGGCACGCCGGAGCGGCGTCTGGCGGACGCGATGCGCGCCCACCCGGAGTGGACGTCGGGCACGCGGCGCGACGAGTGCCGGCTCATGGCCGCCGTGCCGGGTCTGCTGGTCAAGTGCGGGGCCGAGGGCGTCGACGCGTTCGCGCTCGCGGACGGTCGCGCCGGCGCCATCAAGATCGACGATGGGTCGATGCGGGCCCGTACGCCGGTGACCGTGGCGACGCTGCGCGCCCTCGGCGTCGAGGTCCCCGACGAGCTCGCCACCGTCCCCCTGCACGGTGGCGACGAGATCGTCGGCGAGATTCGCGCCGTCGGGATCTAGGGTCCGTCGCCGAGCGGGGGCTTTGCGACAGCCCCCGACGATCGGCGGTCAGGCCAGGCTGCGGAACTGCCGGGAGGCGGAGATCGCCCCGGAGGTGGCGAGCGTGAAACTGCGGATCGACTCGGCGAAGTTCGACAGGTCCCACTCGGCCGGGCCCTCGTACCAGTAGAGGTTGTCGGAGGGCCCGCTGTTGCCCGCGCCGACGTCGGCCACCGTCTGCGCCCAGCGCTGCACGACGTCGAACACCACCGCGTACGGCAGGTAGTGCGAGAAGAGGGCCACCCGGTGACCCGCGGGCGCGTCCGGGACCTCGCCGCGGAACAGGTGCGCCCGGAACCCGAGCGTGTGCGCCAGCACGGTCGCGCCGCGCGTGGTCTTGGCCGGCATGTACTGCCCGCCGACGGCCAGCGCGGCGCCCGCGATGATCACGGCCAGGCCGATCAGCGCGAGGTTGCTGTAGACGGCCAGCGCGATCGTGCCGACCACGCCGAGGCCGGCCAGGATCATGCCGATGGTCGTCCAGCGGGTGCGCTCGGAGTCCGGTCGCCGGGCGAACCAGCCCTGCCGGACGACGTCCTCGTACAGGGCCTTCCGCACCGCCGCGAGCTGGTCGGCGAACGTCCCGCCGAGTTCGGACAGGGCCACCACGTCGCGGCCGTCGAACAGGGCGTCGTACAGGAGCCGCTCGTACGGCAGCAGGTCGTCCGCCGGGCGCCGCAGGCGGCGCAGCTGCCAGTCGATGCGGCCGTACGTCTCGCGGGGCAGCTCCTCGATCAGGATGTAGCCGCGGACCGCGAGGTCGATGATGGTCGCGGTCACGTCGACGACGTCGGCCTGCTCGTCGATGAGCGTGCCGATCTGGCCCGGCCGCACGCCGTCCGGCGGGGCGAACCCGGTCGAGTCGAGAGGCGCGTGGTCTCCCTCGGCGGCCTTCTTGTTGACGATGCGCGCGTCCCGGCCCCGGGTGACGTAGAGGAGGCCGACCCCGCCGAGCAGGAGGGCGAGCAGGCCGAGGAGCGTGCCGCCGGTGAGGCCGTTGACCGTGAAGGCGGTGGCCACGGTGTGCCGCTGCTCGATGATCGGGTTCCCTTTGGCGGTGCCGGGCGGGTACCCGACCATCACCGTGACGTACTCGCCGGGCTGCAGGTCCTCCTGTCGGAAGTCCGCCTGGGTGTGCGTGTGGTTGGTGAAGAACTGGGTGCAGCCGATCGTGCTCGCCAGGTCGCCGGCGAAGCAGTTGAGGTTCTGCACGACCGCGCTCGAGTCGACGGTCACCCGGGTCTGCGCGACCGGGACGTGCCATCCGCCCGCGGCCACCCAGTTCAGTTGCTCGCCGGTGCGCGAGGTCGTCATCGCGCCCTTGACCGCGTAGGAGAGCTGGGCGGTCCGCCGGCCCGCGCCACCGCTTCCGGAGACGCGGAGGACCACGTGGTCGCCCTCGTTCTTGAGGGTGCCGCCCTTGAGGTCGCCGACGTCGTACCGGCGGTCCTGCCGGTCGTCGAGGTGCTTGCGGCGGATGAGGGTGCGCGCGGGCGCGGCCCCCTCGTAGGTGACCGTCTCCTTGACCTGGAGCGTCCCGTCCGGCGTGACCGTGATCGCGACGGTGTCCTTGTCGATCCGCCCGGAGGCCGCCCACGCGGGGGTCGCACCGCTGAGGAGCCCGGCGGCGATGAGGGGGGCGGCGACGAGGGGGGCGATCAGAGGCCGCGTGCGAACCTGCATGGCCGCACAGCGTACCGGTGAAGCGGCGGCGTCTGCGTGACCTGCGGCACTGACGGTCTTGTGAGGAAGGCCGGAATCCGCTGCCGCGAAAACGATCGACCTTTTCGGTGATATGGGATGATTCTCGTCGCGGTCGCCCCTCCCGCACGGAGCCCGGCGTGCCGGTCTCACGGGGGAGGAACGGACAGCAGTGGTAGGTCCCTATCGGCGGCGCCCGCCGGACGGCCCGGAGCCGCAGGGCCCGCCGTCCCGGTTGTGGCGCCGGCCGGCACGGGACCTCGGGTACCTGCCACCGCGCCGCCCGCCACGGCGGCGCAGCGCGGCCGGCACGGTCGTCGGCGTGCTCGGCGGCGTCGCCGGTCTGTGCGCGGTCGCGATCGTCGGCTACTCGCTCGCCGGCCCGAAGCGGCCGGCGCCGGGAACCGGCGCTCCCGGCGAATTCCCCCGCCCCGGGAGCCGGCAGGCCGCCTTCGCCGGACCGCTGTACCGCAGCGGGGCGCTCGACCCGGTCGGCTGTGAACTCTCGAAGATCCGGGAGCACGACGAGGACTCGATGCGGGTCTTCCTCGACCGGCTGGCGGACTGCCTGGACGAGGCGTGGCGGCGGCAGTTCGCCAAGGCGGCCCTGCCGTCGTTCACCGCGCCGCACCGGGTGTTCTGGAGTGTGTCGGGCAGCAGCCCCTGCGGGTCCTACCCGGCCCCCGGCGCCGCGGCGTTCTACTGCCCGGCGAACGACACGCTGTACGTCGGCCTCGACGACATCGTGGAGACGGCGGGCGGCGAACCGGTCTCGCACTACGGCGTGTACGCCCGGGTCATCGCACACGAGTACGGCCACCACGTCCAGGAGGACGCCGGGATCCTCGAGTACGGCCACGGGTTGATGACGGCCGCCGCGGCCGCCGCCGCGAGCCACGAGGTCAGCCGCCGGATCGAACTGCAGGCGCAGTGCCTCGCCGGCGCGTTCCTGTCGGCGCAGCGCGACAGCATCCCGATGACCTCCGAGCAGTACGACGCGGTCCTGGACGACGCGCGGGCGCGGGGTGACGAGGACGAGCCCGCCGACGAGCGCGACCACGGCTCCGGGACGCACTACGCGGACTGGGTGGCCCGCGGCTACACGCAGCGCGTCCTGTCGGCTTGCAACACGTGGACGGCTGCCCCTTCGGACGTTTGGTGACAGGAGGAGAGTGATGGCTGGACCCGGCTCATGGGGACCCCCGCCCCGGGGTCACGGCCAAGGCCACGGCGCGGGCCAGGGCTACGGAGCAGGCCAGGGCCACGGCGCCCCGCACGGCCACGGCGCTCCGCAGGGCTACGGCAACCCCCAGGGCTACGGAGGTCCCCAGGGCTACGGCAACCCGCAGGGTTACGGGCGGCCGCCGGGCCACGGTTCCGGGTACGGCCCGCCGGGCCCGCCTCCCGGCCCGCCCCGGCCACCGTACGGTCCCGGGTACGGACGGCCGCAGTACGCCGCGCCCGGCTACGGGTACGCGCCGCCGCCCCGGCGGCGAGGCGGCGGAGGCGTGCGCGCCATCGGCGTACTCGGCCTGCTCGCGATCGTCGGCGTCGGCGGCGCGATGGCACTGAAGCTGACCAGCAGGCCGGCGTATACGCCGCCCCGGCCGCCGATCAGCGCGCCGACCGCCCCGTCCCAGGCCCAGACCGCCGCCGACAGCCCGCTGTACAAGGTCGGCCGGCTGCCGTCGAACGGCTGCCAGGGCCGGCAGATCACCCAGGGCGACCCCGCGTCGTTCCGGGCGTTCCTCGACGCGACCACCGACTGCCTGGACAAGGCGTGGGGGCAGGGCTTCGCCCAGGCGGGCCTGAAGTTCGCCGCACCGACCCGGGTCTTCTGGTCCACGGCGGGGTCGAGCCCCTGCGGGACGTACCCGTCACCGGGCGTCGCCGCGTTCTACTGCCCGAGCAACGCCTCGATCTACATCGGCGTCACCGACGCGCAGAAGGCCGCCGGTGGGATGCCCGTGCGCTACAACGTGGCGTACGCCCGGGAGGTCGCCCACGAGTACGGCCACGCGATCCAGGACCAGACCGGGATCCTGGAGTACAGCCAGCGGGCGCGGTCGGAGGCGACGGGCATCCTGGCCCGCAACGCCGTGACCAAGCGGAGTGAGCTGCAGGCCCAGTGCCTGTCCGGCGTGTTCATGGGCTCGGTGAAGGGGACCTTCCCCGTGACGCCCGAGCAGTGGGCGGTCGCGCTCCGCGACTCGTACGAGCGCGGTGACGACGGGCGTCCCGCCTCGCAGCGGGATCACGGGACGGACGCGCACTACCGGGGTTGGGTACAGCTCGGTTACACCCACGGCACGACGTCGGCCTGCAACACCTGGGCGGCCTCGCCCTCGTCGGTGAACTGAGGCTCCCCGCACGCCGAACGTCCACGGCCGCCGGGCCCCTCGGGGCCCGGCGGCCGTGGACGTTCGGCATCGAGATGTGACTCGTTTCACCGCGAAGTGCTTGCAAGTCTGCTTGCAATAGCAAGCAGAGCACCGCACAGTGGAGACATGGCGACTTCCAAAGTCGGCTCCATTGGGGAGTACATCCGAGAGCAGCGCAAGCGGGCCAAGGTCTCGCTGCGCCAGCTGGCCGAGGCCACGGGCGTTTCGAACCCGTACCTCAGCCAGATCGAGCGTGGGCTGCGCAAGCCGAGCGCGGAGATCCTGCAGCAGATCGCCAAGGGCCTGCGCATCTCCGCCGAAGCCCTGTACGTACAGGCAGGCATCCTCGACGAGCGAGAGACCGACACGGACGTCCAGGCCGCCATCCGGGCGGACGTGACCCTGTCGGAGCGTCAGAAGCAGGTCTTGCTCGACATCTACGAGTCGTTCCGCCGGGAAGGGGAGCCCGGCGGAGAAGCCGCCACCGAAGCGACCCCACCGACTGAAGGGTGAATCTGACCATGGCGACCATCACCGAGAAGCTGCGCGACTCGAAGGCGTTCTACGTCGCGGCCGGCGCCGGCGACCTCGCGGTCGAGAAGCTCCGCGAGATGCCGAAGAAGATCGACAAGGACCTGGGCGGCGTCGCCCTGTCCTACGTGACCCAGGTCGGCGGCCGCGCCGCCGAGGTCATGGACGAGCTGGCCGAGCGCGGCAAGAAGATCGTCGGCCGTGTCGAGCGGCAGAAGTCCACGCAGGAGCTGGAGGAGCGCGCCAAGGCCACCACGCGCCGGGCCCGCTCGACCACCGGCACCGCCAGGGACACCGCCGCCTCCGCGCGGGAGACCGCGAAGACGGCCGGCAAGGCCGCGACCGACACCGCCAAGAAGGTCGGCGACTGACCGACCTCCGGCGGGCGCGGTGGCGGGCGCGGCAGATGATGTCGCGCCGCGTCCGCGACGCACCGAGGAGCCCGGGCGGACGATCCGCCCGGGCTTCCGCCCTTTCCGTGCGCGGCATCGGCAGGACCCGGGCCGAGCACATACGCTGAGGCCGTACGTGATGAGAACTGACGCGGCGCTCGTACGACGCCGCCCCGGTCCAGGGGGTCGATCGTGCTCGAACCAGCCCAGAGTTTCGTCGGAATCGTGTTCTGGGTGGTGGCCATCGCCGCTTTCATCGTCGAGATCTGGGCGTTCGCCGACGCAGTGATGCGGCCGGCGGGGGCCTACGCGGCGGCCGGCAAGCTCACCAAACAGCTGTGGTTGATCATCCTCGGTGTCGCGCTGCTGTTCGGCCTGGCCGGCGCGGTGCGCTTCGTCTCGATCATCCAGATGCTGCCGGTGATCGGCTTCATCGCCGCGGCGGTGTACCTCGCCGACGTCCGGCCCGCCGTGCGCCCGTACGGCCGCCGGGGCGGCTCCTCCTCGTCCGGACCGTACGGCCCCTGGTGAGCGCCGGGGGCCGGGCCGTCACGGCTTGGTGAGCTTGAGCTTCCGCAGGTCGGCGGCGAGGCGCTCGGCGATGTGACGGGCGCCCGCCGCCGTCGGGTGGGTGCCGTCGGAGAGGATGTACTCCGGTGCGTTGCCGGTGCCCTTCTTGCGGTCCCCGGTGATCCACTGTTCCTGCAGCGGGTCGATGAACGGCACCTTCATCTCCGCGGCGGCCTGCGCCATGGAGTCGCGGATGGCCATGACCTCCTCAGGCGGGTCACCTCCGCCCCACATCGGCCCGATGAGCAGGAGCCGCGTGGAGCCCCAGCGCTGCCGGACGGTGTCCAGCAGCCGCCGGGCCGCCTCGCCGACGTCCTGGGCGGGATACCGCCGGTCGTTGTGGCCGCCCGAGACGATGACCAGGTCGGGGGCGGGCCGCCAGGAGAGCTGGTCGGCGAACAACCGCGCGAAGTCCTTGCCGACCTGCCCCTTGGCGATGAAGCCGGTGCGCCGGTAACCGCCGAGGATGACCTGCCAGCCCAGGAGCCGCGCGGTCTCGGCGGCGTACGTCTGCTCCGGCTCCTGCCCGAGCTTGCCCGTCGTGTAGCTGTCACCGAGGAACATGACGACCGGGGCGTGTGCCGCCTGCCGCTTCGGCGTGCGGGCCGAGCTGTCGGCCCGTGCCCTGCGCTCCGTACTGCCACAGCCCGTCAACGCGAGCAGGACGACGGCGGCCGCGAGGCAACGAAGGGCGCGTCGTCTCATCCCGCTCCTAAAACTAGGCTGCACTGTATGACGACACACCGGACGCGGCGGCTTGAGCTGACCGACCAGACGCTGCGCGAATGGGAAGCGATCGTGCTCGACTCGGAACCCGGGGGGATCGTCCTCGACCGATCGGCATTTTATCCGGGTGGAGGCGGACAACCGCCGGATCACGGAGTTCTGTTGTGGCAGGGCGTGCAGACGCGGATCGTCGGCGCACGCAAGGGCGACGAGCTCTACCTGATCCCGGATGAGAACGACCCGCTGCCACCGGTGGGTACGGCCGTGCGCGGCGCCGTCGAGGACGAGCGGCGTACGAGCCTCATGCGGACCCACTCCGGCCTGCACGTCCTGTGCGGCGTCGTCTTCCGCGACTACGGCTGCCTCGTCACGGGCGGCAACATGGAGCCCGGCGTCGCCCGGATGGACTTCAACCTCCCCGAGGTCCCGCCCGGCTTCAAGGAGGCCGTGGAGGCCGCCTGCAACGCGGAGATCGACGCGGACCGGCGCATCGACGTCAGGACCCTGCCCCGCACGGAGGCGTTCGCGATCCCCGACATCATCCGGACGGCGACGAACCTGGTGCCGCCGGAGGTGGAGGAGGTCCGTATCGTCGACATCGTCGGGCTCGACACCCAGGCCGACGGCGGCACCCACGTGGCCTCCACCCGCCAGATCGGCCGGCTTCAGGTCGCCAAGATCGAGAACAAGGGCCGCGGCTTCCGCCGCGTCCGCATAAGAATCGCCGACTGAGCCGATCCCGCGTTCCGTCGAGGGCCGGGCGCAGGAAGTCTCCGAAAAAGTCGTTTCGGAATTCAAAGCGTACGGAATCCGTCGCTCGGCCCCAGGTCTTTTCAGCCCGCGCAATCCGTCATGCTTTCGATGCGAAATCGTCTCGCCGTGAGGGCCTTTCAGTGGTGATCTAATCCCTTGCTGCGGTTGCCGTGGCTTGCCAGAGTCTGTGGCACACAGAGTCACGGTGCGACCAAGTCTTCAGGGAGGCGGGGATGAATCCCGGCCGAATCGAGTCTTGGTGGCGCCTGCGCCGACGGCATCCGGAGGAGAAGTTAATGCGCAAGCAGATCGTGGGACTGCTCGGTGCGATTTCGATCGCATCGACGGGAATGATCGCCACGGCCTCGATGGCTGACGCCGCCACGGCTTCCAAACTCGTGAAGTGCGGCAAGGCGGGCAAGGTCACGAAGAAGATGTGCACCCTGTACAAGAAGGCCGGTCCGGCGGCCAGCAAGGGCGGCTACCACTGGGACTCCGTGGGGTGCCTCCGCAAGGACCCACTGCCCTATCACCCCGAGGGACGTGCCTGCGACCTCGTCTACGGAAAGATCGGTAAAAAGGCGACGGGCGACAACAAGTCCGACGGCACGAAGATGGTGAAGTGGCTGGTGGCGCACCACAAGAAGTACTCCATCGACCACGTCATCTGGCAGGGCGTCATCTACTCGCCCAATGGAAACTGGCGTGGCCACAAGGACAAGAACTGCACCTCCAGGGCCGGTGTCACGGTATGCCACCGGGACCACGTGCACGTGGCGGTGACCCGGTAAGTAGAGCGCAGGCGAACGGGTGGCTCGGAGTCGCACAGATCGTCTCCGGGCCACCCGGCTTTTGGTCCCGTGCCCTCAGGAATTGGCAACATCCGGGATTCGCGGCTATCGCCGCACTTCGTGCATCGTCCGCCGGATCTTAGATCGCCTGCGGATCCTTCGGTCTCGGACCGGGTGAGTGCAGTTGCCTGATCGGCGTATTGACCGTCGAGGTGAGCAGGCTGAGGCCCAGGTCGGTGATCTCGTGGCAGACGGAGTACCCGTCGCGCCGGGTGGTGATGAGGCCGGCCTCGCGGAGAACCTTGGTGTGGTGGCTCACCGAGGCCGGGGAGATACCGGCGGCGCGGGCGATGTCCGTGGTGCTGCAGCCGGTCATGGCCGTCTTGAGGACCGTCGTACGCGTCCGGCCGAGCAGCCCTTCCAGCGGTTGGTTCCCGCCGGGCTCGTCGGTCTGCGGCTTCGCCAGCCAGGTGCGCCGGGCGATGGGGAAGACCAGCGAGGGTGGCAGTTCGGGTGCCCGTAGCGTGATCGGATGGTGCCGGCAGAAGAACGACGGCACGAGCACCAGGCCGCGCCCGCCGAGTTGGACGTCCTGGTCGACGTAGTGATCGACGTGCAGGACGGGATGCTCCCAGCGCGCGTACGGGTGGAGCGTCCCCAGGAGGCGTTCGACGCCGTGCTCGGCGAGTATCTGCACGAGCTGCGAGCGCTCCACCTCGATGTCCCGGGAGATCTGCTTCCAGTAGGGCGCCAGGGCGATCTTGTAGAACTCGTCCACGTCACGCGCCACTCGGCGGACGGCCTCGCGCGCGTCGAGCGACCGGGCGATGAACGGTGTCCTGCCCTGGCGCGCGAACTCGGTGAAGTCGCGCGTGAGTTCATTCCGCGTGGTGGACAGGAGCCTGTCGACCGCCGTGCCGAGATCGGCCGTGCCGCGGGTCGGGGTGAGGAAGTCGGCCGAATAACCGCGCGGCGGCGCGATCTCCAGGAGCGGGCGGAGCGACGCCGGGATGATCGGGCGAGTGCGTCGCCGCCAGCCGTCGAGGGCGACCTCCTCATTACGTTCCTGGAGCGCGTGCAGACCCAGGAGGATCTCCCAGAGCACGTCCGCCGACGGAGCGACGGTGGTGCGGGCGAGATCCTCGGAATCGAAATGCATCCGCAGCATTACAGCCCTCCGGTCGATTCGGCCTCGTCGGCAGTCGGCGCTCCGACGTAAATTCAAGGAGCGGCGGGCCGCGTGGGCAAGACCGTGGCTGTTCGAGTCTGTTCGATATCGTTCGTGCTGATCGAAGCCCTCATCGACACCGAGGTGTCGATGAGGGCTTCGAGTGCCGCTACGCCGACCGCGAGACCGGTCAGGCCTTGGTGAGCTTGAAGTCGAAAGTCCAGAACTTCTTGGCCTTGCCGGTGCCGACCCAGGTGCTCTTCCCCGTCGGAGCGCAGTAGAAATTGCCGGGCCCGGTGGAGTGAAGCTCGCCCCGGCGGTCGTACACGTTGAACGCGTAGACCTTGTAGACCTCACCGGCCCGGAGCGTGTAGTGCGCCTTCTTCTTCAACTCGGCGCTGTAGGAGATGGTGGTCGTCCAGGTCTTGGTCACGTCGAACCCGACCGTGGCGCTGACTGATCCGTACGAGGCGCCGAACGTCCCACTGACCTTGTTCGCCACGGAGACCTGCTTGTCCAGCCGAAGCGTGGCATGCGGTCCCCAACCCGACACGCGGTGCTTTGCGTCGTTCGGCCATCTCTTCTCGGTCTTGAGGTACTTCCGGTACTTGGCGAAGTGGCCGAGCGAGCATCCCCCGGAAGCGGCCTTGACGGCGTGAGGAGCCGATCTCGCTGACGTGGCCGCGTCGGCGGGAAGGGCGAACGCGGTGACGAGTCCCGCCGCCGCGATGGTCGTTAGCAGTAGCCGTTGCGTCTTCATCAACGCCCCTTCTGTGGCGCAATGCCGATCGGGACGCTGCAAAAGTCATTTGACCAGAGCACCCGGATCGATCTTGTACGTGCAGCGATGACGGTGCCTTAACGGCTCAAGAGGAGCAAGGCTTTAGACGACGCTCTAACGGCTGAAACGCCGGTCGAGAAATGACGGCCTGCGGTATGGGCGGTCGCCTATTCGGTCGCGCGGTGGGTGAGGGCGGGGACGGAGCCGAGGCCGTGTTCGACGATGGCCAGGGCGCGGTCGACCGCCCGGCGGGTGGCCTCCGGGGCGTATCCGTGGGCGCGGCAGTGGGTGATGACGGCCTTCATGCCGCCCACCAGCGCGCCGGCGATCACGACGGCGTCGATCTCGTCGATGCCCGGGCAGAGTTCGGTGAGCCGTTCGACGACGTACTGCTCGGTGTCGTTCATCCGTTTGAGGGCGCGTGCCTGCAGCGACGGGCGTTCGAGGACGAGCCGCACCTGGATCGCGCCGTACTCGCCGTGCTCCGCGGCGATGGCCTCGATCATCTCCAGCACGATGCGGCGCATGGACTCCAGGGGGGTCTCGTCGGCGGGGCGGCGGTCGATGCCCTCGCGTACCTCGGTCAGGCGTTCGTCGATCTCGGCGAAGACCACGTCCTCCTTGGACGGGAAGTAGCTGAAGAACGTGCGGGGGGACACGTCGGCGGCCCCGGCGATGTCCGCGATCGTCGTCTCCTCGTAGCCGCGCTCGGCGAACAGGCGGAGGGCGGCCTCGGCGATCGCCCGGCGCGTCTGGCGCTTCTTCCGCTCCCGCAGGCCCATGTGATCCATCTCACCAGAATATACACTCAGTGCGAAGTTGCATGCGTTGCAATTTTGCGCAGCGCGTGCTGTTCTGTTGGTATGTCGGGGATTCTGGAGAGGATTGGGCGATTCTGCGCCCGGCGGGCGCGGTGGGTGACGCTCGTCTGGCTCGCCCTCGCGATCGGCATCGGAGTCCTCGGAGTGGCCCGGGGCGGCACCTTCGTCCAGCAGGACCGGCTTCCCGGCACCGAGACCCAGCGCTCCATCGACCTGCTCCGCAAGAACTTCCCCGACCTGACCGGGCCGACGGCCACGATCGTGTTCCACCCGCAGCGGGGCGTCGCCCTGTCCGACTGGCGCGTCGCGGTGCAGGTCGGCAAGGCCATCCAGCAGGTGGGCGCGCTCCCGCGCGTCGCGATGGCGGAGAACCCCTACGGCGGCACCGGCGGCGCGAAGGGCGCGACCGCCGTCGTCGCGGTGGCGCACTTCAAGGGCACCGCCCGCGACCTGTCCATCGACGACCTGCACGCCCTGCAGGAGGCGACCGAGCCGGCCCGGCAGGCCGGCGTCGACGTCGAGTTCGGCGGCATCGTCACGACGATCCTCAACCAGCCCAAGGCCGGTCCCAAGGAGGGCGTCGGCGTCGTGCTCGCCCTCGGGGTGCTGCTGTTCGCCTTCGGGTCGTTCCTCGCGGCCGGCGTCCCGATCGTCGTGTCCCTGTGCGCGATGGTCGTCGCGTACTCGCTCATCCACTTCGGCGCGTCGATCTGGCAGGTCCACCCGACGGCCCCCATGGTCGCGGCCATGCTCGGCCTCGGCGCGGGGATCGACTACGCGCTCTTCGTCGTCACCCGCCACCGGCAGCAACTCGCCGAGGGCATGGCCGTCGAAGAGTCGGTCGGCAAGGCCCTCGCCACCTCGGGACACGCGGTCGTGTTCGCGGGCGGCACGGTCGTGTTCGCGATCTGCGGGCTCTGGTTCTCCGGCATCACGTTCATCGGCATCATCGGGCTCGCGACGGCCATCGCCGTGGCCCTCATGGTGGCCGCCGCGCTCACCCTCCTGCCCGCCGTGCTCGGCGCCCTCGGCACGAACATCGACCGCTACCGCCTGCCCCGGATCCGGCCGGACCGCTCGACGTACCGCTGGGAGCGCTGGGGCCGGCACGTCGACCGGCACGCCTGGCCGTACGCGATCGCGGCGACGCTCCTCCTGGTCTTCCTCGCGCTGCCGGTGCTCACCCTGCGCCTGGGCATCATGGCCGACAGCACACTCCCGCACTCCAACAGCGCGCGCCGGGCGTACGACGTGACGGCGAAGCAGTTCGGCCCCGGCTGGTACAGCCCCTTCGTGGTCGTCGCGACCGTGCCGAGCCCGGCGAAGACGCCGCAGGCGGCGGAGAGCACGAAGCAGGCCAAGGGATGGACCGCCCTGCGGCGGGAGCCGGGCGGCCGGCTGGCGGTCAGCCCGAACGACCGGCCCACCCCCAACCCGGAGGCCCGCCGCCTGGGTGACGACCTGCGGCGCAGCTTCCAGAAGGTCCCCGGCGTCGCCTCCGCCGAAGCACCCCTGGTCGTCGGCGACAGCGCGACCGTCAAGATCGTGCCCACCTCGCCGCCGCAGGTCGCCGCGACCGCCGACCTCGTACGGCACCTGCGGGCGTCGGTGATCCCGCCCGTCATCGCCCGGCACCCCGGCGCCCGCGCCTACCTCGGCGGCGAGTCACCGGCGATCATCGACGTGGCGACCATCGTGAAGCAGCGCATGAAGTACGTCGTCATCGCCGTCGTGACGGTCGCGCTCGTCCTGCTCGTCATCGCGTTCCGCTCGATCATCGTGCCGATCAAGGCCGCGGTGATGAACCTGCTGTCGATCGGCGCGGCGTACGGCGTGGTGGTCGCGGTCTTCCAGTGGGGCTGGGGCATCAACCTGCTGGGCCTCGACGGGGCGGTGCCGATCGTGTCGTTCGTGCCGTTGTTCATGTTCGCCCTGTTGTTCGGGCTGAGCATGGACTACGAGGTGTTCCTGCTGTCCCGGATCCGCGAGGAGTACCTCCGCACCGACGACCCCCACGGCAGCGTCGTCACCGGCATCGCGTCCACGGCCCGGCTCATCACCTCGGCGGCGCTCATCATGATCTGCGTCTTCCTCAGCTTCCTGCCGCAGCCGGACACGACGGTCAAGATGATGGGCCTCGGCCTGGCCGCCGCCGTCGCCGTGGACGCCACGATCGTCCGCCTGGTTCTTGTCCCGGCCCTGATGAGCCTGCTGGGTCACGCCAACTGGTGGTTCCCCGGCCGCCGCCGCCCGACGGCACCGCCGGTCCGTCCCGAAGAACGCACCCTCGAACACGTCTGACCCGCTACGGCTGGAGCGGCCCGTCGGGCAACTCGAAGGAGGCGCCGGGCTCGTCGCAGGTCTGGGAGTGAAAGATCCCGGTGCCGACGCGGGTGGCCTCGGAACCGACGAAGGCCTGGACGACGACCAGCGTCACCACCACCGCCAAGAGCACGGAACGCAGCACGGTTACCGGTGTCCGCCGCCGTCGGCTGAACAACGTCACCAACGCGATCGCGGCGACGAGAAAGGCCGCCTCGATGCCACGCCACATCGTTCGATCCAACGCCTCGAAGTGACGGAACCCCGGAGCGTCGTCGCACAGGACGACCCACCGGGCCGGCAGATAGACCACGCCGACCCCGAGGATCACGGCCAGGAGGCCGGCTAATGGGAGGAGCCGACTCAAGTCCACCTGCGGACCGGCCCGCCGCGTCTCCCCTTCCTGCGGGACGCTCATGGCCTGAGGGTAGCCCCGATGATCACCTTCAGTCGGCCTGCGCCGTGGATCCTGGTCGTGCGAGCGACCAGGATCCACGGCGCTGATCTCAAGCGGCCGTCCTGCCGCGGTTGAACTCGTCTCGTCCCGTGCGTGAGAGTTGTGCGCCGGCACGGACGGGATGAGACAGAGCATGAAGCGGGCGGCGACGGGGGCTTTGCTGGGGTTGGCGATCGGGGATGCCATGGGCTTCCCGACGGAGTTCAACGACCTGGCGCAGATCTCCGCGAAGTGCGGTCCCTGGCGCACGATGGCGCTGCCGGTGGCCTCTGGGCGGGCGTACGTCACCGACGACACGCAGATGACCTTGGCGCTGGGTGAGGGCCTGGTCGAGGCCATGGCGGCCGGAGAACTGACGGCCGATCGGCTGGAGTCGCCGGTCCGGGCCCGGTTCGTCGAGTGGTCGCGGTCGCCGGAGAACAACCGCGCGCCGGGAATGACCTGCCTCCGGGCGTGCGAGGCCCTGAGCCATGGCGGTGCCTGGCAGGCGGCGAGCCAGGTCGCTTCGAAGGGCTGCGGGGCGAACATGCGGGTCGCGCCCGTCGGCCTGATCCCCGGCCTGGACGAAGACCAGCGGTCGGGCGCCGCTCAGTTGCAGTCGGCTCTGACGCACGGCCACCCGACGGCGCTGGCGGCCAGCGACCTGACCGCATACACGATCCGGCTGCTGGCCCACGGGACCGGCACCGCCGAACTGCTGCCCGCTCTGCGTGATCATGCGGTCCGGTCCCGGACCGTCTACCGCGCCGACTGGCTGGGGGACCTGGCCGAGTACGCGCACGATCCCGATCGGGTGTCCTTCATCGCCCGGGGCTGGGACGAATGCCTGTCCGTGCTCGACCGGCTGGAGGCGGCGCTCGCCGTCGCGGACGCCGAGGCCGACCCGTGCCTGGCCACGGGCGCCGGATGGATCGCCGAGGAGGCGTTCGCGACCGGCCTGTACTGCTTCTTGATGCTGCCGGATGAGCCGCGTGCGGTGGTGCGGCGGGCGGCGTACTCCTCTGGCGACTCGGACTCCATCGCCGCCCTGGCCGGGGCCTTCGCCGGCGCGTACCTCGGCGCGGACGCGTGGCCGGAGGAGTGGGTCCGCGACATCGAGTACCGCGATCGTCTGCTGGCTCTGGGCGCCGCCTGGGACGAATGACACCTCGCGTGAGGACGGGGGTGCCGTGCCGGCGTTGGTCCCCGCTCGTCACAATGGCGCGGTGACACAGATCGAGTGGGCCGACTTCGAGAAGGTCGAGCTTCGGGTGGGTACCGTCGTGACGGCCGAGCCCAACACGCGCGCACGCAATCCCGCCTACGTTCTGACCGTCGATCTCGGAGAGGAAGTCGGCATCAGAACCTCGAGCGCGCAGATCACCGCCCACTACACCCCGGAGGAGCTGGTGGGCCGTCAGGTGCTGTGCGTGTGCAACTTCGAGCCCAAGCGCGTCGCCGGGATCAAATCCGAAGTGCTGGTCACCGGAGCGTACGACGATCAGGGCCGTGTCGTGCTCGCCGGCTTCGATCACCCGGTGCCCAATGGCACCCGGCTGCTCTGAGGTCGGCTCGCGGGCTCGACTCTGCCGAGGATTCTGGTCGCGGAAGCGACGAGAACCCTCGGCGGTGACGCCCGGCCGATCGGTACAGGACCGGCGTTCGTGCGTTCTGGGGCGGACGGTGGCGAATCGGATTCGGTTTAATGGGTCCTCGGTAACCGCTGTTCGGGTGAGGTGGGCGTTGCAGCTGATCGATCATGAGGTGCCGACCGTGCTGGGCCGGATCCAGGTACGGGTCGGGGGTGAGGGGCCGGCGATGCTGTTCTGGCCGAGCCTGCTCATGACCGGCGAGATGTGGCAGGCTCAGGCGGCTCACTTCGCGGACCGTTACACGGTCGTCCTGGTCGACCCGCCGGGCCATGGCCGTAGTGAGGCGCTCACCTCGATGTTCACCTTCGAGGACAACGTCCGCTGCATCACGCAGATCCTCGACCACCTCCAGATCGACACCACCCACTTCGTCGGTAACTCCTGGGGCGGGATGATCGGCGGGACCTTCGCGGCGCGCTGCCCGGACCGGGTCGGTCACGCCGTCCTGATGAACTGCACCGGCTCGGCGGCGGGCCGGCGGCAGAAGCTGGAGTTCGCCCTCCTGCTCCGCATGGCCAGGGCACTGGGCGGCATCCGGCCGCCCGTGACCGGGCCGGCGGTCAAGGCGTTCCTCGGCCCCACCACGCTGCGGACCCGGCCCGACGTCGTGGCGACGGTGCGTGGATCGCTGGAGCGGGTCGACATCCGCTCGGCGGCGTGGGCCGTCAAGAGCGTCGTACCGGCCCGCCCGGACCAGCTCGGCCTGCTCGGCTCCATCCGGACTCCGGTCCTGGTCATCGCCGGGAAGGAGGACGGGACGTTCCCCGTCGCCGAGACCCGTGTCATGGCCGACGCGATCCCCGGCTCCACCCTTCGGATCCTGGACGGGGTCGCCCACCTCGCCGCCCTGGAGAACCCAGAACTGACCAATCGGTTGATCGACGAGTTCCTCGCGTCGCCTGATCTCGCTCTTTGACCGCGCCGCACCGAGACGAATCCGCACCGAGACGAATCCGCCCGAGTGTGGTTCGATCGCAGCAGCGACGCCTGCTCGTAGCGGCGATGGGACGGATCTATGACCACCTGGCGGAAGTCCGGCCACAGCGGTGGCACCAGCGTTCAGTCCGACCGCGTTGAGGCGGCTCTCCTCGGGGCCGCCGGCCGGCGCGGCTGAAGCGCCGTGGGCGGGGCGTCGGTGCCGTTCCGGTATCGGTCGTTGGACGCCGACAGCGGCCGGTGGGACGGATTTCCGTTCCGGGACGGCGACATCGTGATCAGCACGCGGCCCAGGAGCGGGACCACCTGGATGCAGATGATCTGCGCGCTGCTGATCTTCCAGACGCCGGAGCTCCCCGCTCCGCTGAGCCGGCTGTCACCGTGGCTCGATCACCTGACGATGCCGCGTGGCGAGGTGTACGCGCTGCTCGCGCGGCAACGGCATCGCCGGTTCATCAAGACGCATACACCGCTGGACGGTCTGCCCATCGATCGCCGCGTCACGTACGTCGTGACGGCTCGGCACCCGCTCGACCTGGCGGTGTCGCTCTACCACCACACCACGAACATCGACATCGCCCGGATGCGGGAGCTGACCGGCAACGCGTTGCCCACCGAGGCGTCGGCGGCACGCAGGACGTTGCGGGACTGGCTGCTCGCCTGGATCGGGCATGACACAGATCCGCGTACGAACCCGGACTCGTTGCCCGGGGTCATGCGGCACCTGAGTGACGCCTGGGCCAGGCGCGGTGCCGGCAACGTGGTGCTGATCCGCTATGACGACCTGTGCCGCGACCTGGAAGGTCGGATGCGCGGGCTCGCGGAGCGCCTCGGCCTGGCCGTGCCCGAGCCCGTCTGGCCGGGGCTGGTGCGGGCGGCGACCTTCACGCGGATGCGGGCCGGCGCCGATCGGTACGTCCCCGGCGACGGGATCATCAAGAACGACACGTCGTTCTTCCGCCGTGGCAGTCCCGGTGCCGGCGAGGAGATCCTCACCGGCGAGGAGATCGCCCGCTATCACACCCGCGTGGCGGCACTGGCACCGCCGGACCTCGTCGCCTGGCTCCACGCGCCCGGCGGACCGTCTGCACGGCCCTGAGCCGGGCCGGGAGGAAGGCGGGGTGGGCCGGCGCGACGCCGGGCTTGCGCGATGTCGGGCCGTCACCGCGCGGCTTGACGGCTCTGTCGCCTCAGTCCGGCTTCAGAATCGATGGCAGGTCGCTGTCGGGGTGTAGCCGCAACAACTGGTAGGCCATACCGCCCAGGCCGGCGAGCAGGCCCGGGGAGTACGCGTCCCGCGCCAGTCCGCTGACCGGCCCGTTGTCCTCGATGCTGGTGATGATCCGCGCGTCGAGCCCGAGCCGGTCCAGTCCGGCCGGGGCACGGCCGAGTGCCAGGGCGTCGTCGAACAGTTCCCAGCAGCCCAGGTCACCGTGGCACAGAGTGTGGTTCCAATCGAACCCGCGCCGGGCGGCGAGGTCGGCCGCCCGCCCCACCAGGTCGGCCGCGGCGTCCCAGCCTCGGCGCGTCAGGTCGGCGGCGGCGATTCCGATGCCGACGGCGCCGTGACACCAGGCGGCCGAGAACACGTCCTCGTCGGGGTCGCGGAGGTCGACCCAGCCGCCGGCGGCCGGGTCGTAGAGGGTCTCCTCGAAGGCGAACGCCGCCCGCGCGGCGGCGGCGAACCGCGTGTCACCGGTGGCCGACGCGAGCCGCGCCAGGGCCCACCCGATGCCGGTGACGCCGTGGGCGAAGCCGCCGATGCCGTCGGGCCACTGCGGGGAGGGCCAGCACAGGGTCCCCGCCTTGTGCCGGGCGTCGGCGATGAGCCGCTCGCCGATGACGGCGGCCTGGCGTGTCCAACGCTCCTCGCCGGTCACGGCGGCGAGCCGGAGCAGCGGCACGATCGCCCCGGCCATCCCGGTCAGCACGTCGAACCGGTCGTCGGCCGCGACCGCCTCGGGCAGCAGCGCGGCGAGCGCGCGGGCGCGGTCCAGGCCGTCCGGACCGGCCGCCTCCCAGGAGTGCAACGTCAGCCACGCCCAGATCTGCGACCCGAGCCCGATGTACCCGCCGGGCGGCGGTGGGCGCAACCGGGCCTCCGCCCGGCGTACGGCGGCGTCCTTGTCCTCCGCCGCGCGTACGGTGCGCAGCACGTCTTCGAGCAGCCCGGCCATGCCGTCGACGTCGTCCGCCCGGCCGGCCGCGCTCTCCCGACGGTACGCGGCGAGTAGGACGGCCACTCCGGACAGGCCGCCGTAGGTGTCCGGTCCCAGCGGTTGCACGGCCCAGCCGGCCGGGCCGAGCACCGGTGCGATCCACGTGACGGTGCCGTCCTCGGCGCGGAGCGCGGCGTCGCGGAGCTCGCGGATCAGCGCTGCGGCGATCCGGCGCCGCCTGCGGTCCAGGTCGTCGCGGCGTGGCCGGTCCGCCCTCATCCGCCGATCGCCCGGCAGCCAGCCGTCGTTGAGGTACGCGCTGACCAGCGTCGCCCGGATGACCTGGGTGTCCAGGCGGAGGTCCGCCGTACGCCACCGGTCCAGTGCAGCCGCCACGAGGTCCTGTTCGGGCAGGTACGCGGTGCCGCGCGGGCCGTCCAGCCGCCCGCGACGGGGTGTGGTGGAAAAGAACGGGACGTCCCCGTCGAGCAGGTCGGCGACCTCCGCCGCGACGACCTCCGGGTCGCCCGGTGCGCCGGGAACGTGCTCGGCCATCGTGGTCAGCAGGTCCACGGCGCGGTCCACGGCGGCGCCGGGGCCGTGCAGGGACACTGGATGCCACAGCATCCGTGCGATCTCGGTGTACGCCTCGGTGGAACGCAGGACGACGCGGATCGGGCAGTCGGCGAACCGGGAGAGGAGCGGTTCCAGGCCGCCGGTCCGGTCCAGGGACCGCAAGGCGTCCGTCGCCTCGGCGAAGCCGTCGAGGACGCGTTCCCAGTGGTCGGCGAGGACCGGGACGGGGCTGGGGTGACTTGCGCCGATCGCCGGCTCGACCGGCCGGGTGCCGATGCGGGCCTGGTCGCTGCCGGCGTCGACGATGACCGGCAACTCGGGGAACGGCTGCTCGCCGGGCAGCGACCCCGCCGCGGAGGCGTCGACGCCGCGCCAACCGAGGGCGGTGCCCCGGTTGGGCAGCATTCCGGTCCGCAGGACGGTCGCGCCCACCAGGGCGCGGGCCCGGTCGGGGGCGAGCCCGAGCCCGGACGGGGAAATCGGGTGCACCGGGGTGAACAGCGTCTCGCAGTCCACCACGACCGGCACCGGTCCGCAGGCGATGACGTTCTCGGCGTGCAGGTCGCTGCCGCCGAGCAGCCGCATGACGCCCAGCCAGTGCCCGATGCCGCGGTAGAAGGCGGACAGCTCCCCGGCGTCCGCGCAGTACCGGTGGGTCACGAACTCGGCCCAGCCGTATCCGTCGCGCGGCACAACGCGGGGGACCCGGATCCGTACGTTCTCCGGGACGTCGCGGAAGACCTCGGCCAGCGTCGCGCCGAGCACGGCGTCCACGCTCATCGATCGCGGCTTGTAGACGACCGTGCCGGCGCCGAACTGCAGAACGGCCACGGTCTGGCCGGATCGATGGCTGTCCCCGGCGCCGAAGGTGACCCGGGACAGCGGGCCGGGGTCCGCGCCGAGCAGCCGCGCCGGCACGTCCCGGTCCGCGGCGAGCCGGCGGGCCAGCGTCAGTGCCGCGGAACTCCGCCCCGACAGCATCGTGCGCAGCCGGGACAGCAGCGGAGGGTAATGCGCGGTCAGCGATTCCCAGTACCGCGGAGACGACGACAGCTCCGCGAATTCGGCCCAGCGCGCGGCGGGATCACCGGCCGTCAGACGGCCGGTGATCCGCGCGGCGTTCAATTCCAGGATGAGGACGCGGGCGACCTTCCGGTGGGCCGTCTCGTACAGCGCGGTCGCCGTGCCGTTCCGGATCGCCGTCCGTTCGGATTCGGCGAGGCCCGGGACGGAGGCGAGGCGTTCCGACAGTTGGTCCAGGGTCGGTTCGACCAGGCAGCGCAGCGACCGGGTGAGGTCACCGACGGCGGCACCCGTGCCGGTGCTCACGGCCCGTGTCCAGGAGGTTCAGCAGCAGGGGTGAGTGTGCGAGGCGCTGCACGCGCTGCAGACGCCCGTGTAGCTGGTCTCGGCCTCGATGAGGTCCGCCTCCGCGAACGCCCCGGAGGCGTAGAGGGGGCCGGCGGGGTTGTCGGGGCCCGCGCTGGTCCGCCACTGCTCGGCGGTGCGTTCGGCGAGCTGTAGTTCCTGAACGGTCATGGGGGTGCCTCCGGGTGGCAGTGCGCCGATCGATCGGATCAGCGATTCGGCTCATCGTGCCATCGCCGGAAAGCGCCACAAACTAACTCAAAAGGACCCGCAACCATCCTCGGCGGTAATGCTTGACTGTCCATTCCGGTACGCCCATTGACGGTTCGCTGGTTTTGGGGTGGCATCGAACCTTCATAAAGAGCCGACGTACGAAAAGGGCGTCCGCTTCAGGCCGGAATGGCGTAAAGAATCAGCGGGAGGACGGCGACGAGGGTCGCGGCGGCGAGCATCGCGCCGCGGAGCGGGCGCGGCAGCGGCGCGGGGGCCAGCAGTCGCCGGACGCGGATGAGGATGGGGCTCGCCTCGGCGGCCAGGGCGTCGCCGGCGACACCGAGGGTGCCGGCCGGGGTCGGGGCCGGACGGGCGGCGGCGAAGCGCAGCAGGGCGGTGGCCAGCTCCTTGGCCGGGCGGTGGCGGCGGGCGCGGTCGTCGGCGGCCATCTCGACGAGCAGCTCGACGGCGTCGAGGGTGCGGGTGATGATGCGGGCCTGCGGGAAGATCCGGCGCAGCGAGGTGAAGGGCAGCAGCACCAGGTCATGGCGTTCGCGGACGTGGGCGCGCTCGTGGTCGAGGACGGCCGCCAGCTCGTACGGGCCGAGGAGCTTCAGGGTTCCGGCGCTGACGACGACCTTGGGCGAGCGGACGCCGGGGACGCAGTACGCGGCGGCCGCCGGGTGGTCGAGGACGAGCGTGCCGGGCATCTCCGGGTCGCCGTGGGCCACGAGGGCCAGGAGGGTGCGGTGCCGCCGCCGCGCGCGTACGACGCCGGCGATCGCGGCCAGCAGCATGGCGATCAGCATCAGCATGAAGGTGAGACCGGCGGCGACCGAGGCGACGCGGATCGGCGACAGGGCGTGCGGGTCCGTGAAGAAGCGGATGACGCCGCCGATGACGCCCTGGCCGTACGGGGCCACGCCGAACCCGAGCAGAGTGCCGATGGAGGCCAGGCCCCAGGCGAGGCCGAGGGCCTGCCAGAGGAAGATCGCGGTGCGCGGCGTCCGCCACGTCCAGCGGGCGCGCGTCAGCCGGTGGGCGCCGAACGCGCTGCCGGCTGCCACCAGGGCGAGTAGGGCCGTGCCGGTCATCCCCGGTTATGTCCCTTCAACCTCGTCGAGTGCGCGGCGCAGCAGGTCGGCCTCGTCGCCGGAGACGGAGCGCGCGAAGTGCGCCAGCGCGGCGTCGCGGTCGCCCGTCATGTTCAGCGCCCCCAGCATGAGTTCGGCGACGTACGCCTCCTTCGTCGCTACCGGACGGTAGCGCCAGGCGCGGCCTTCCCTCTCGCGAACCAGGAAACCCTTCTTTGCGAGCCTGTCCAAAACGGTCATGACGGTGGTGTGCGCGAGGTCGCGGTCGTCCGCGAGAGCGCGGCCCACCTCACGGGCGGTCGCGCCGTTGTCCCGGTCCCACAGGACCTCCATGACCGTGCGTTCAAGCTCTCCAAGACCCTTCACGGAATGCATCCTATCTCCGGTAGTACTACTGACTGTAGTACTACGATACGTAGAGATCATCTCCGCGAGCGGCCACCCCCGCGATGGGTGTGATGCCGGGAGGGCGTAAAACCGATTGCCGGGTCCGCGGACCCGCGGTTACGGTCCCGGGCATGGATCTTCACGAGGTGGGGCGGCGAGCTAGTCACGCCGAGCCGGGGGACGGGTAGTCCCGGCCCGGCCCGGCTCGGCGTGTGCGTGCCACCGTCCCGCCGACCTCGTGAGGCTTCCCCATGCGTTCCACGCGGATCCGTTCCGTCTTCCTCGACTTCTTCACCGCGCGCGGGCATCGCCCGGTGCCCTCCGGTTCCCTGGTCTCGCCCGATCCCGAGCTGCTGCTCACCAACGCGGGGATGAACCAGTTCAAGCCGTACTACCTCGCCCACCTCACCCCCGACTTCCGCCGTGCCACCACGCTGCAGAAGTGCGTGCGTACCGGCGATCTGGACAACGTCGGCCGTACCGCCCGGCACGTCACGTTCTTCGAGATGCTCGGCAACTTCTCCTTCGGCGACTACTTCAAGGAGGAGACGACGGCGTGGGCGTGGGAGCTGGTCACCGAGGGGTTCGGCCTGCCCCGTGACCGGCTCTGGGTCACCGTGTACGAGGACGACGACGAGACCGAGCGCCTGTGGCGGCGGATCGGCGTGCCCGGTGATCGGATTCAGCGCCTCGGCGCGGCGGACAACTACTGGTCGATGGGCATGGCGGGGCCGTGCGGGCCGAGCTCGGAGATCCACTACGACCGCGGCCCGGCGTACGGTCCCGATGGCGGGCCCGCGACCGGCGGGGACCGCTACCTGGAGCTGTGGAACCTCGTCTTCATGCAGGACGTCCGCGACGAGGACTTCCGCATCGTGGGGGAGCTCCCGGCCAGGAGCATCGACACCGGTCTCGGCGTCGACCGCCTCGCGATGGTGCTCCAGAACGTGCCCGACGTCTTCCACACCGACCTGCTGCTCCCGGTCCTGGAGACCGTACGGGAGCTGGCGGGTGGCGGCGACGAGACCGCACTGAAGATCGTCGCGGACCACGCGCGGACGGCCGCGTTCCTGATCGCGGACGGCGTCCTGCCGTCGGGCGATGGACGCGGGTACGTGCTGCGGCGGCTCCTGCGCCGGGCGATCCGGCACGCGCGCCTGCTCGGCGCCGGCGACGCCGTCCTGCCCGCGCTCACCGGCGCGGTGGTGGATCTGCACGGCACGACCTGGCCGGAGCTGGAGACGGCGCGCCCGCTGATCGAGAAGGTCGTGACCACGGAGGAGGAGGGTTTCGCGCGGACGCTGCGGCAGGGAACGCGCATCCTCGACACCGCGATCCGGGAACGGCGCCTGTCGCCGAAGGTCGCGTTCGACCTGCACGACACGTACGGCTTCCCGTTCGATCTCACGGTCGACGCGGCGCGGGCGGCGGGGCTCACCGTCGACGAGGATGCCTTCGCCGCGCTCCTGGAGGAACGCCGGCGGCGCAGCCGGTCCGGCCGTACCGAACCGGGCCGGGAACGCCGCGCGGAAACCGGTACCACCGCTTTCGTCGGCTACGACGCGACCCGCGCGGGGGCGCGGCTGCGCGCGATCCTGCGCGACGGCGCGGAGGTTCCGGCGGCGGCCGAAGGGGACGAGATCGAGGTGCTCCTCGACCGGTCGCCGTTCTACGCGGAGGCGGGCGGCCAGGTCGGCGACCGCGGCGTCATCCACACGGCGTCCGGCGCGGTCCTCACCGTCACGGACACGCGACCCGGTCACGTCCACGTCGTACGCGTCGAGACCGGCGAGGTCGTGCCGGGAGAGGAGGCGGAGGCGGTCGTGGACGCGCAGCGGCGGGCGGCGGTCGCCCGTTCCCACACCGCGACGCACGTCCTGCACGCGATGCTGCGCCGGGCCCTGGGTCCGCACGCGTCACAGCGCGGCTCGCTGGTCGACGCGGGACGGCTGCGGTTCGACTTCGCGCACTTCGAGCCGCTTCCGCCCGAGCGGCTGCGCGAGGTGGAGGCCCTCGTCAACGAGCACCTGCTCGCCGACCCGGAGATCCGCGTGTGGCACGCCGACCGGGCGCGGGCGGAGGCGGCCGGGGCGATGGCGCTGTTCGGCGAGACGTACGGGGAGCGGGTGCGGATCGTCGACATCGGCGACTTCTCGCGTGAACTGTGCGGGGGCACTCATGTGGGGCACGGCTCGCAGGCGGGCCCGGTCCACCTGCTCGGCGAGTCCTCGATCGGCTCGGGCGTACGCCGGATCGAGGCGCTGACCGGCGCGGACGCGCTACGGCACCAGGATCACGAGCGGGCGCTGCTGACCGAGCTCGCCGACCTGCTGCGGGTCCGCCCGGACGAGGCGCCGCAACGCCTCCGGCAGCGGCTGGCCGAGCTGGCGGAGGCGCGCCGGGTGCTGGAGGCGCAGCGCCGGGAGCAGCTGACCGCGGAGGCCGTACGCCTGGCCGGGCACGCCAAGCGCGTCGGTACGGGCTGGCTGGTCGTCCAGCGGGTCTCCGGCGTCGGCGCGGACGAGCTGCGGCCGCTGGCGGCGGAGGTGCGGCGGCGCCGTGGCGACGTCGTCGTGCTCGGCGCGGAGGTCGGCGGACGGGCGCTGATGGTGGCCACGGTGAGCCCGGACCTCGGTGCACCGGCGCGTACGGTCCTGACCACCGCGGCGGCCGCGATCGGCGGCGGAGCGGGCGGCAAGGGCACCGTCGCGAACGCGGGCGGCCAGCGGACCCGGCACCTGGACGAGGCGCTGCGGCTGGCGGCGGCCTCGGCGCGTGACCTGCTGGGGTGACCAGGACGTCGACCGAGGGCGACTACCGACCGATAACGTGAAGCGACGGTCGGTAGTCGCCGCTGAATCGATAAAGATCACGTCGACTATTGCGTCCTTTAATTAAGGGTGGTTTACTTCCGTGAAACATATGTTCACATGAGATTCATGTGAACGTTGCCTCGTCCGGCACAGACTACGGGGGCGGTAGCCGGTGGGTGTCCGTTATCCCGATCGAGGAGAGCGGGGGGCTGGTCGCATGCGACCAGGTCAGCCCGCTTCCGCGGTCGCGTCTGGCGTCCGGCCCGCCCAGAGCGATCGACCACTAGTCGTGACGAGTCCGATCGCCATCGGTGACCTTCCTCTCCATGCCTCGCCTCCCGTTCGTTACATCGGCATGAACCGGAGATCACCGGGCACTGTTACCAAGGTGGATCTTGGTCCGGGATCGCGTGTGCGAATTCCTCATCCGTGCGGCGGGCCAATTGTGCGTGAGAATGCGCGAAGGGAGTGGTGACCACAATGAATCACTCTGCAAACCACCTCACGATGAGTACCTCCGAGTTGCGCAGGCTCCGGCAGATGTACGCGGACGCCGTCCGGCAACTGGAGGAGGGGCACCAGGCCTCGGCCGTCCAGGCGGGGGACATCAGCCAGGCCTATGGGGGCTACGAGGAATGCGTGTGGGCCGCGGATCAGGTCGCCGGCCTGCGGGATGACTTCAACGGGCTCATCAAGAACGTCCTGCTCGAAGATCTGCGGCTGATCGCCGAGCGTGCGGGGGTCTCGGCCGGTATCTACGGCGCCGCCGAGGAGGCGGGTGCGGAGGCGGCCGGAGGACGGCTCCCGTCAGGGATCGCGGAGGTGTAATCCCCGGACCCACGGTGCGAGAGCTGAGAGCGGAAACGCCGTTCCATGAACATTAACGAGCCCATAGCCGAGACGTTGACCTCGGGCGTGCTCGGGCTGCTGCATGCGGTCGGCATCGACCTTCCCGGGCTCGGTGATCCGGTGGCGCAGCGCCGGCAGGCGGCCTCCCTCCGCGGCTGCGCGGCGTCGCTCCGGCAGGGCTGCGTCTCGGTCGCACTCTCGCAGCAGAACCAGAAGTGGTCGGGTGCCGCCCATGATGTCCAGCAGCAGAAGGCCGGCAATTCGTATGCGCGGCTCATAGCCAGCGCGGAGCTGATGGACCAGGCGGCCGAGAAGCTCGACAAGCACGCCGAGTTCTGGGAGAAGTTCATCAAAGAGCTCTTCCAGCTCCTGCTCGAGCTCTACGAGATGATCAGGATCGGCATGCTCTTCTCGTGGGCGACGGGACTCGTGGGCACCGCGATCTTCGAAGCCCGGCTGGGCGTCACCCTGCAGCGCGTCTTCGAGGTCATCCGCGCCGGGAAGCTGGCCGTCGAGGAGTTCGGCAAGTCGATCCAGGCCATGCGGGTGGCGACCGCCGGGATCGTCAACCCGATCCGCCTCGCGGGCTGGTACATAGAGCGTTCTCCCTCCATGGCCCGGTACGTCGCGGAAGGCATGATCGGCGGCGATATCGCCAAGCTCCTGAGCGGCCAGGACCCGTGGAACCGCCAGACCCAGTGGGGGATGTTCGAGGGCAACGTCCTCGGCATCATGATGGGTTTCAAGATGGGCGACCTGGAGGAGCGGGCCGCCGCGCGGTTCGTCCCTCTCGCGAAGTTCAAAAGCAAGATCACCGGCAAGGAGATCGAGGACATCCTCGATCCGAAGTACCTCTACAAGCTCGAACCGAAAGATCTCACCACCCGCGCCGCCACCGGGGAGGCGAAGGCCGCCTCGGAGACCAACCTGGCGTCCCACACGACTCAGCAGCCCGCACAGGCGGCGTCCCGCACCGGGCCGCCCCACGCGGGGAGCGGAGATCCCGCGGCGGGAGGCACGACGGCCGTACCGCCCACGACGACGGCCGGTGCGAACACCGCGCGCTCAACCGGCGGCGGATCGACCCGGGTGGCCGGCGCAGGCAAGCCGGCGGCGGCTCATCCGGATCCGGCGGTTACGAGTGGTGGTAAGCCGGCCGTGGCCCACCCGGATCCGGCGGTTACGAGTGGCGGTAAGCCGACGGCGGCTCATCCGGATCCGGCGGCCAGCGGCGGCAGGCCGACCGGTGCTCATCCGGCCGGTGACCCGGGGGCCGCTGGTGGAGGGAGGCCTGCCGGAGCGGCGGGTCACCCGGATCCGGGCGCGCCTCCCGCCGGTTCCGGCACGACCACCACGGCGGGCGGCGCCTCGGTTGCGCATCCGGCGGGTGGGAACACCGGCGGCGCCGCGGCCTCGCACTCCGGGAGCGGCGCGGCGGCGTCCCACTCCGCCGGCGGTACCGGCGGCACGGCGGAGGAGCGGCTCGAACGCGCCCGGTATCTCCGCGACCAGCTCGAGGAGCATCAGCGGAACTACTCCGAAGCGATCCATAACTACAAGAAGGAGCTCGAGGAACTCGGTGACGTGATTCCCGAGCGGACCGAGGGCCTCCTCAAGGTGAAGGCCGGTTCCGGGGACCTGACCCTCTCCGAGGCCGAGCAGAAGCTGACGAGCGCGCAGCACGACCTCGACGCCAGGCGCGCGCTGACCAAGCAGGCGGAGGCGGACGCCAAGGCCGCGTCCCAGCAGGAGGCCGCGGCCAAGCAGGAGGCGCTGAAGGCGGCACAGGCCGAACAGCGCAAGGCCGAAGAGGAAGTGCGAAAGGCCCAGGACATCCGGGACGCCGCGCAGCGGCACGAGGAGGTCGTGGCCAAGCACAAGACGGTCACCGAGTGGAAGAACAAGGCGGACGACGAGCTCAATCACGTCCGTGATCTGCGCAAAGAGGTCAACAAGGCGTTCCCCGAGGCCAGTGAACAGGCCGAGCGGGAGCTGGCGCACGCGCGGCAGGAGCTGACGCACGCGACGAGGGAGAGGGAGGCCGCCGAGAGCCGGGCGCAGAATCAGCGCGCCGCCCACCGCGTGGCGGACAGGCAGCTGAAGGACGCCGAGGCGACGGCCTCACAGGCCGAGCGGACCTTCCAGGACACGGCGGCTCGCCGCCAGCAGGCGGCCGGGGACTCCGCCGACGCCTCCGCGGTCGCGAGCCAGAAGGCGGTCGACGCGTCGGTCAAGGCGCGGCATGCCGATGACCTCGCGGCGGAGGCCGAGCGCAGGAGACAGACGTTGCGCGAGGCTCGGGAGCGCCTCAGCCAGGCGGAGCAGAACGGCGGGAACGCCAGGGCCCTCCGAGGGGAGGTCCAGCGCGCGGAGCAGGACGTGGCCGCCGCCGAGTCGCAGGCCGACAAGGCGAGGCGTGAGGCGGAGGCCGCGCGGGCCGAGCACCTTCGTGCCGAAGACGCGGCGCACAGCGCCCGGGCGAGGGCGCAACGGCTGAGCGAGGACGAGAATCACGCCCAGGCTCAGGCTCAGGCGGCGCAGCGCAAGGTGGAGGAGGCGGCGGGGAAGGCCAAGGTCACCGAGACTCAGGCCAAGCAGGCCGATGAGGCACTCGCGCGGGCGCGTGAGCAGGAGCGGAGGATGGAGGATGAGGTCCGTCAGAGGACCGATCTGAGCCGGGAGGCGCATCAGGAGGCCAAGAGCCGGTTCACCCACTCTCGCTCGGTCAGTTCGATGTGGCACTCGACCGCGGACGTCGAGAAGAAGTTGTTCGCCGTGCAGAGCCGCCGGGAGACGGTCTACAACGAGCTCATCCGGAGCACGTTCAACTCGGCCATGATCAATCTCACCTTCGACCTGTCCGCGAACGCCATTCACAAGCTCGGCCTGCCGAGCTGGCTCATGATGGGCATGCCGGAGAAGGGCTGGAAGGAGATCGCGCTCGATTCGGTCGTCGGCGGTATTACGTTCGGTAGCCGTGAATACCTGCGGCACCAGGTCATCTCGGGTGACACCAGCGCGGTCGGCAACGCCGAACGCCTCCCCGGTGGACCGCTCCATAATCCCGATCCCGCCCACATCGGCTCGGACGGTAAGCCGGTGGACCCGAAGAGCCTCGCCCACCGGGACCCCGAGGCTGCGAAGGCGCGGTCAGGCCGCTGGAATCCGCCCGCTTCGGCGGCCATCTTCGCCCCGCCGAAGCCGCGGGTGCTGTTCCGGTCCTTCGGGGACTTCATGTACACCCGGAAGACGATCCCGTTGAAGATTCCGGGCCTGGGCGGGCATTCGGTCCCGCTGCCGCGACTCGGCATGTTCCCGGCGGCGCACCGGAACTCCGCGCAGGACGCCCCCGCGGCCGTCCGTTCCGGCGCGGAGATGTTCCTCGGCGCCATCAACAACGGCGGCGAGGGACTCGTCAACGGCTTCATCAAGAACAACATCAAGGAACTGCTCAACATCACCCCGCCGGCGGCATCGACTCCGCAGCCCGCGCCCGCCCAGCCGTCCCCGTCTCCATCCCATCCGTCTCCGTCTCCGACGTCTCCGTCGCCGGCGCCGCCGTCCCACTCACCGTCTCCCTCGCCGAGTCCGAGTGGGCCGCCCGACAGCACCTCACCGTCCCCCGCCCCGCCGTCCCCGACCCCTTCGGCGCCGACGGTCGGCGGCGGTCACGTCACCGTTGGCCCCTCCGCGCCGACGCTGTGGGACATCGCCGTCGATGTGTACGGGGACGGCAGCAAGTGGGTGGACATCTGGCACGCCAATCCCGATATCAGCGATCCGTCTCAACTAAAGAACGGGATGAAGCTGGAGCTTCCTGAGCTCCCGAGCCCGTCGGCCCGAGCGCACCGGTGAGTCGCCGTCAGTAGCCGACGTACGGGCCGGCGTGGTGGATGATGTTCCGGATGCCGGGGACGTTGGCCAGTGAGTGGTACCGGTGCAGCGCGTAGTTCACGCCGGCGACGATGTTGTCGACCGGGTTCCAGACGTTGGGCGCCGCACCGCCCGCCTGGCGCAGCGCGTACGCGTTGAAGGTGCCGTCGATGGTCTGCATGAGGCCCTTCGACGGGTGACCGGCGGCGGCGTTGGAGTCCCAGAGGTTGATCGCGTGCGGGTTGCCGCCGGACTCGTACTGGATGATGGTCGCGATGTAGCTCGCGTCGTTCGGGCCCAGGTGGATGCCGTGCTGTTGCAGGACGGCGATCGCCTGCCGGATCCACTCCGCGACGTTCCCGCTGGGCTTCTGGAGTGGCGGCGCCCCGCTGGGGCCGTAGTCGCCGTTCCAGCCGCTCGGGCCGTGGCCGCCGGTCGGGCCGCCGCCGTTGTTGCCCGGTCCGCCGTTCTTCGGGGGGAACAGGCCGTTCAGGGCCTTCTCGACCCCGCCGTCGATCTGGTTCGCCCGGTAGAGCGCCGCCCGCATCGTCGTCTGCGCCTCGGACGCGGCCGTCTTGACCCGGTCGATCTCTGAGGGAGAGTGTTTGCTCTCATCGAGGAGGTCGGCGGGGATCGTGACGGTCACCTCCTCGCCCGTGGAACTGATCGCCAGGTGGTTGTCGTTCGCCTGTGCTATCCCCTTGCGAAGATCCTGCTGGGCCTGCTCGAAGTCCTGACCCGCCTGAACGAGCACGGTCTCGATGCTCTTCAGGTTCCCGGCGGTGTTGGTCAGCCGCGTCTTGGCGTCGGTCACCTTCCCGCGGGCCATCTCGGCGACCATGCCGTCCCAGTGCCCCGGCCGGATGTGCGGGTGGACCCGGTCGTCGACGTATCCGGCGTGGATCAGGGCGGCGTCGGCCCAGTCCTTCCACGCCGTCGCGCTCTGCTGGAACATCGCCGGGTTGGCGTCCCTGAGCTGCTCGAAGGAGATCGCCACATCAGACCTCACGCTCGGATTCGGCCAGCTGCCGGACCTGGCCGACCGCCTCCCAGGCGGCGTGCTCGGCTCCCGTGTAGGAGGTGCCGGTGTTCAGGAAACGGCGGGTCAGCTCGTCGGCGTCAAGCGCGTGGCCCTCGAAGTGCGCGGAATGTGCCTCATGCAGCCGCGCGAGCGTATCCATGCACGCGAAACCCTGGTGGCCCGCCGTGACGGCCAGGCACCCCGCCGCGGTTTCGGAGATCGTCCTGCGCAGGCCGCGGGCGAGCTCATAGGCCCCATCCGCGGCCGCGGACAGCTTTTGGTGGTGCACCTGCCAATTCAGGGCGTTGTCACTCGTCGTCATGCGTTCCCCTCGTAATGGCCGACGTGGCATGACGGATGTCGCACCGGAAAAAAGCGACTTCACATTACCGGGCAGATCATGACTTCGGCCAGAGAGACACGGCCTGTTCCGTACGGTCAGGCGCGGCGGGGCCCCATGATGTGCGGCGCGCGCATCCGGAGGGCCGGCAGGCGCTTCCGGACGAGGAGCCCGCTCGCGGTCAGCACCCAGAGCGCGGCGAGGATGCCCGGGGCGTACGTCTCCAGCCATCCGCCGGGCACCAGGACGCCTCCGGTGATCCCCAGGGTGAAGGCGGCGAGTAGCCGGACCGCCGCGACGGTCCCGGCGAACAGCGCCATCCATCTCGGGAGGACGCGGGTGCGGGCGATGGCCACGGCGATGGCCGCGAAGGTCAGGGCGATGGCGACGCCCGTGACCGTCCCCACGACCGTCATCGCGGCGTACGGGGCCGGCGCGAACAGGAGCAGCGCGCGGTACTCGGTCATGGCGTACGTCACGCCGGCGAACACCGAGACGGCCATGAACGCGAGGGTGGAGACGAGGATGAACCCGGCGAGGACGACGGTGGGCGCGTCGCCGGCCTCGTCCGCGCGCCGGAACGCCGTGGACAGCGTCGCGCCGAACCACAGGAACAGGGCGACTCCGATCGCGAGGAGCACGGTGCCCCACATGATCTGCGTCCGGTGGGTCGCGAGGTACATGGTGACCGTGCCGACGGGGCTGGTGAGCTGGGGCATGGGGCCCATCACGATCCGGCCGGCGGCCGCGAAGACGACCGCGCCGATGCCGGCCAGCCCGCCCCATCGCATCTCGTGGCGTTCGCCCATGGAAATCATCTCCTCGGTGAAGTCGACCGGTACTCCAACGGTCGTTCGCCCGAAAAGCCGTTTCTATGGCGATATGTCGTTATTAGCGCAAAGACGGCATCAAGGGGATCCAGGGCCTGCCCCGGCGTCCCCGTCCGGGGCGACGGCCGCCCAGGGGAGGGTGACCTCCCCCAGCCGCCAGCGGGCCCGGCCGCCGTACGGCGGCGCGGTGAGCACCGGGTGGTCCCGCGCCAGGAGCTCCACCGCCGCGACCCAGCGCTGGCGTGGCCCGAACACCGACCGCGGCGCGGCGGCCGCCCACGCGCGGTCGAAGGCGGCCAGCAGCCCGTGCACCCGCTCGCCGGGAACGTTGCGGTGGATCAGCGTCTTGGGCAGGCGCTCCGCCAGATCCGAAGGCCGCTCCAGCGTCGGTAGGTGGGCCGCCAGCGTGATCGTGCGCGGATCGGCCCCGCCCGGCCGCACCGCACGGCGTCCCCGGCCGCCCGCGTCCCGGCTGCCCGTGGTCCGAGTGCCCGCGTCCCGGGCACCCGCGTCCCGGGCACCCGCGTCCCGGGCACCCGTATCCCGGGTGCCGAGTGTCACCCACGTGGCACGGCGGCCGGTCTCCGCGCAGGTGCCCTCGACGAGAACGCCGCCGGGGGCCAGGCCCGCGCACAGCCGCTCCCACGCCGCCCACGCCTCGCCCTCCCCGTACTGGCGCAGCACGTTGAACGCCCGGACCAGCGTGGGAGGGCGGTCGACGGGCAGTTCGAAACCGCCGAGGCGGAAGGACAGGCCCTCGCGCTCGCGCGGTTTCGCGGCGGCGACCCGCGCCGGATCGATCTCGACGCCGACCACCTCGACGCGGGGGTGCACCGCGCGCAGCCGCGCGAACAGCTCGGCCGTCGTGACCGGTGAGGCCCCGAAACCCAGGTCGACGACGAGGGGCCGGTCGGCCCGCCGGAGCAGCGGGCCGTGCACCGCGACGATCCAGCGGTCGGCGCGGCGCAGCCGGTTCGGCGCGGTCGTGCCGCGGGTGATGACGCCTTCGGGCCGCAGGGGACGGGACACGCACCCAGTGTGCGGCCATCGAGGGACCGCCGGGGACGGGGCCGGCACCGAGCAGCCGGCCACGCGCCGACCCGCCCGCGACGTCAGACCCGGTGGACCTTGTGGGCGGCGGCCTGGGCGCGCGGCTTGACGTCGATCCGGTCGATGTTCACGTGCGACGGCCGGGTGACGGCCCAGGCGATGCAGTCGGCGACGTCCTCGGCGACCAGCGGCTCGGCCACGCCGTCGTAGGTCTTGGCGGCCTTCTCCTCGTCGCCCTTGAACCGGACGAGGGAGAACTCCTCCGTCTTGACCATGCCCGGCGCGACCTCGGTGACGCGGACCGGCCGGTCGTACAGCTCGAGGCGGAGCGTGTCGTTGACCGCGGCGGCGCCGTGCTTGGCCGCGGTGTACCCGGCGCCGCCCTCGTACACGGCGTGCCCGGCCAGGGAGGTGACGTTGACGATGTGGCCGTCGCCGCTCTCGATGAGCTTGGGCAGCAGCGCCTTGGTGACGCGCATCAGCCCGAGGACGTTCGTCTCGAACATCCACTGCCAGTCGGCCGGGTCCGTGGTCGCGACCGGGTCCAGGCCGGCCGCGCCGCCCGCGTTGTTGACGAGGACGTGGCACTGCCGCAGGGACGCGGCGAGCGCGTCGACCGACTCCTGGGACGTGACGTCGAGGGCGACCACCGCGACGGCGTTCCGCCGCCCGGCGGGGTCGGCGCTCTCGATCTCCGCCTTCAGCTTCTCCAGGCGGTCGACGCGGCGCGCGGCGAGCACCACGTCGAACCCCTCCGCCGCGAGCCGCCGCGCGGTCGCGGCGCCGATTCCACTGCTTGCACCCGTGATCACTGCTGTCTTCCGCACGATCGCAATCCTCTCAGGCGCATGTCCTGCGCCTTCAAGGGGAGACCAGGCCGGGGGAATGCGGTGGTGTGGCCGGTAAGTTGCTCTATCGGAGGTGGTGTCCGTGTCGGGTCTCGCCCGGGTAGCGACGATCAGTGTTCACACATCGCCATTGGAGCAACCGGGGACCGGCGACGCCGGCGGGATGAACGTCTACATCGTCGAGGTCGCCAAGCGCATGGCCGAGCGCGGCGTCGAGGTCGACGTGTTCACCCGCGCGACCTCGCGGACGCTCCCGCCCGTCACCGAGCTCGCGCCGGGCGTGTCGGTCCGGCACGTCGCCGCCGGGCCGCTGGAGGAGCTCGACAAGTCCGAACTGCCCGGCCACCTGTGCGCGTTCACCTCCGACCTGCTGCGTACGGAGGCCGCGCACGAGCCCGGCCACTACGACCTGATCCACTCGCACTACTGGCTCTCCGGCCAGGCGGGCTGGGCCGCGCGGCAGCGCTGGGGCGTCCCGCTCGTCCACTCGATGCACACCCTGGCCAAGGTCAAGAACCTCGCCCTGGCCACCGACGACGCGCCCGAGCCGCTCGGCCGGGTCCTCGGCGAGCAGCAGGTCGTCGACTCGGCCGACCGGCTCGTCGCCAACACCGCCGAAGAGGCCCGGCAGCTGATCTCGCTGTACGACGCGGACCCCGTCCAGGTCGCCACCGTGCCACCCGGCGCGGACCTGTCCCGGTTCACCCCGCGCGGCGGCGCGCGGCGCCGGCTCGGCCTCCCGGAGGACGCGGCCGTCCTGCTGTTCGTCGGCCGGATCCAGCCGCTCAAGGCTCCCGACGTCCTCGTCCGCGCCGCCGCCCGCATGATCGAGGACGACCCGGCGCTCCGCGGCCGGCTGATCGTTGCGATCGTCGGCGGGCCGAGCGGGTCCGGCCGCGCCCGGCCGGAGGAGCTGCGGCACCTCGCGCACCGGCTCGGCGTCGCGGACGTCGTCCGCTTCGAGCCGCCCTGCCCGCAGGACGAGCTGGCCGACTGGTACCGCGCCGCCGACGTCACCGTCGTCCCCTCGCACAGTGAGTCGTTCGGCCTGGTCGCCGTCGAGTCGCAGGCGTGCGGCACCCCGGTGGTCGCCGCGGCGGTGGGCGGACTGCGCATCGCCGTACGGGACGGCCGGTCCGGAGTGTTGATCGACGGGCACGATCCCTCCGACTACGCTCGCGTCCTGCGCGGCCTGCTCGGCACGCCGGGGCGGCTGCGCGCGATGTCGGACGCCGCCGTACGCCACGCCAGGGCGTTCGGCTGGGACGAGACGGCCGACCGCCTCCTGGAGGTGTACGCCGAGGCCGTCGAGGCCCGCACCATGGCCGTCTCGGCCTGACCAACGAGAGGGCGGAGGGCACATGAGCGCCGATGAGACGCTGAAGGAGATCCTCGACGAGCAGGGGCTGGAGTACGACCGGCCGCGGCCCGGCGCTTACCTCGTCAAGCTGCCCGGACGCCACAAGCTGGCCACGATGACCTGGCTGATCGCCGGCGACCACAGCCTGCATGTCGAGGCGTTCTTCTGCCGGCAGCCGGACGAGAACCACGAGGAGTTCTACCGCTGGCTGCTGCGCAAGAACGGCGGCATGTACGGCGTCGCCTTCACCCTCGACCCGATCGGGGACGTGTACCTCGTCGGGCGGCTGCCGCTCTCGGCGGTGACGCCGGAGGAGATCGACCGCATTCTCGGCTGTGTGCTCACGTACTCTGACGACAATTTCGACCGCGCGTTGGAACTCGGGTTCGCCGCGTCGATCAGGCGCGAATGGGAGTGGCGCGTGAGCCGCGGGGAGAGCGTCGCGAACCTCCGGCCGTTCGCCCGGATCCTGCCCGACGCCGCCGAGGGCGGCGCGGCGGGTCAGACCGCCTCCGGCTCCTCCCTCGGCCCGTCCTGACCGGCGGACCCGGCACTCCGCCCGAAACCGGGTTTAGCGGCGATATTCATATTGCGCATCATTGGTGGCTTTAAGTAGCTAAACTACCTCTGGTCGCAGCAGTCCAGCCCGGAGGGGGCGCGGAGTGACGGATCGGGACGAGGCCCCTAAGAGTGTCGATCTGAGCACGCCCAACGCGGCTCGGATGTACGACTACTTCCTCGGCGGCAAGGACAACCTGGCGCCCGACCGCGCCGCCGCCGAGATGGTCCTCGGCATCGCCCCCCAGATCCGCCTCGCCGCCCGCCAGAACCGCGCCTTCCTCGGCCGGGCCGTGCGGTACCTCGCCGAGGCGGGCATCCGGCAGTTCCTCGACATCGGCACCGGCCTGCCCACCCAGAACAACGTCCACGAGGTCGCGCACACGATCGCCCCCGACGCCTCCGTCGTCTACGTCGACAACGACCCGGTCGTGCTCGCCCACGGCCGCGCGATCCTCGCCGGCTCCCAGAACGTCCACATCGTCCAGGCCGATCTGCGCCGCCCCGAGGAGATCCTCGATGACCCCGAGGTCCGCGAGCGCCTCGACTTCGACCGGCCCGTCGCGATCCTGCTCGTGGCGATCGTGCACTTCCTCCAGGACGCCGACGACCCCGAGAAGGTCGTGGCGCGGTTCCGGGACGCCCTTCCGTCCGGCGGGTACCTCGTGCTGAGCCACGTCTGCGGGGACGCGCTCCCGGAGGCCGTCGAGCCCGTCACCGAGATCTACCGGCGCTCCTCCACCCCGATCATCACCCGCTCCACCGAGCGGATCCGCGGCCTCTTCGGCGACCTGGAACTGGTCGAACCCGGGCTGGTCAACGTCTCGGCGTGGCGCCCCGACAACGTCGAGTCCAAGCTGATCACCGAGCGTTACCCGCAGAGCTACTTCCTCGCAGGGGTCGCCCGCAAACCCTGAGGTCCAGGGGAGGCACTAGGCTCATCTGCCATGGCGACATTGGTACTTCTCCGGCATGGCGAGAGCGTCTGGAACGCCGAGGGCCTGTTCACGGGCTGGGTGGACGTCGATCTTTCCGAGAAGGGGGAAGAGGAGGCGGTCACCGGCGGTGAGCTGCTCCTCGACGCCGACCTCAAGCTCGACGTCGTGCACACCTCGGTGCTCAAGCGGGCGATCCGCACGGCCAACATCGCGCTCGACGCGGCCGAGCAGCTCTGGATCCCCGTACGCCGGTCCTGGCGGCTCAACGAGCGGCACTACGGCGCCCTCCAGGGCAAGAACAAGGCGCAGACGCGCGAGGAGTACGGCGACGAGCAGTTCATGACCTGGCGCCGGTCGTACGACACGCCGCCGCCGCCGATCGCCGACGACGACCCGCTCTCCCAGATCAACGACCCGCGGTACGCCCTGCTGCCCTCGGAGCTCATCCCGCGCACCGAGTGCCTCGCCGACGTCGTCGACCGCCTTCTGCCGTACTGGTACGACGCGATCGTCCCCGACCTCGCGGCCGGCCGCACGGTCCTGATCGCCGCGCACGGCAACTCCCTGCGCGCGCTGGTCAAGCACCTCGACGGCATCTCCGACGAGGACATCGCGGGCCTCAACATCCCCACCGGCATCCCGCTCCGCTACGAGCTGGACGAGGACTTCGAGCCGCTGAAGAAGGGCGGCGAGTACCTCGACCCCGAGGCCGCCGAGAAGTCCATCGCGGCCGTCGCGAACCAGGGTAAGAAGTAGTCGTTCCCCGTCAGACAGAAGATCCCGGCAGCGGTCGCTGCCGGGATCCGTTCGTCGTGGGCGGGGGATTACTCGGCGATGTCCGCGGCGTGCTCGCCGGTGACCAGGTAGACGACGTTCTCCGCGACGTGCACGGCGTGGTCGGCGAACCGCTCGAAGTAGCGGCCGGCCAGGGAGATGTCCACGGCCGGCTCGACGCCGTGCCGCCACTTCGGCGACAGCAGCGCGTCGAACAGCTTCCGGTGCAGCCGGTCCATCTGGTCGTCGTCGCCGTCGAGCTCAAGGCCCATCTCGACGTCGTGCGAGGCGATGACGCTGCCCGCCTTGGCGATCATGCGCTCGGCGATCTGGCCCATCTCCAGGACCGTCGCCTGCAGCTCCGGCGGGATCGCCGACTCGGGGTGCCGCCGACGGGCGGTCTTGGCAAGGTGGACGGCGAGGTCGCCCATGCGCTCGATGTCGCCGCTCATCCGGAGCGCGGCGATCAGCATCCGCAGGTCGCGGGCGACCGGCTGCTGCCGCGCCATCAGGTCGAAGACCGTCTCCTCGATCTCCGTGTTGATCTTGTTGACCTGCTCGTCGCAGCTGATGACCTCTTCGGCGAGGCGCAGGTCGGCGTCCAGCAGAGCCGTGGAGGCGCGGGTCATGGCCGACCGCACCAGTCGCGTCATCTCCACGAGCTTGTCGGAGAGCCCGTCGAGCTCCTCGTGGTAGGCGTCTCGCATAAAGATCCTTAAAAGAGGCGTGGATATCCAGTCGGCAGCATCGTCGGACGGCATGAACGGTCGCGGAGTTGCAGGTTAACTTTTGACGAACGTCCTTGCGGCCGCCCGGGTCCGCGCGTGGACCTAGGCGGACTCCCGCCTACGATCCAAGATGTGAATGTGGAGGTTGTCGCCGGCCTGGCGAGTGGCGTCGGGCTCCTCACCGGTCTGGTGGCAGGGCTTGCCGTACGCGCCAGCGAGCGCGCCCAGCGCCCCGCCGATACCCCGTCGCCGGTGTCGGGGCTGCCCAGCGGCGTGGCGTCCGTGCTGAGCGTCCTCCCGTCCTCGGCGGTCGTCATCGACGGTGAGGACCGCGTGCTGCGCGCCAGCTCGGCCGCCCGGGCCTTCGGCCTGGTCAGCGGTGACCGGCTGCTCGTCGACGAGCTCATCGCGATGGCGCGGCTCGTGCGCCGCGACGGGGAGATCCGCGAAGAGGAGATCGAGGTCGTCCACGGCCGCCGGGAGGGCCGCTGGTTCTCGGTCCGGGTCGCGCCCATGGGCTCGCACGGTCTCGTGCTCGTCCTTGCCGAGGACCTGACCGAGTTCCGCCGCGTCGAGGCCGTCCGCCGCGACTTCGTGGCGAACGTCAGCCACGAGCTCAAGACCCCCGTCGGCGCGCTGTCCCTGCTGTCGGAGACGGTCGAGGAGGCCGCCGACGACCCCGAGGCCGTACGCCGCTTCGCCGGGCGCATGCAGCACGAGTCCGCGCGCCTGACGAACGTCATCCAGGACCTGATCACGCTGACCCGGCTCCAGGGCGGTGAGGTCGTCGAGCGGCCCCGGACGGTGGCCCTCGACGACGTCATCCACGAGGCCGTCGACCGGTGCCGCCTCAAGGCGGAGCCGAAGGAGATCACCCTGGCCATCGGCGGCCGCGACGACCTGCGGGTGTACGGCGACGAGGAGTTGCTGATCACCGCCGTCCGCAACCTCATCGACAACGCCATCGCCTACAGTCCCGAACGCACGCGGGTCGTCGTCTGCACCCGGCTGGCCGACGAGAAGCACGTCGAGGTCAGCGTGACCGACCAGGGCATCGGGATCCCCGAGGCCGACCTCGAGCGCATCTTCGAGCGGTTCTACCGCGTCGATCCCGCGCGGTCCCGGCAGACCGGCGGCACCGGTCTGGGGCTCGCGATCGTCAAGCACGTCACGACCCGGCACCGGGGCGATGTGAACGTCTGGAGCAAGGAGGGATCCGGCTCGACCTTCACCATCCGCCTTCCGCTGCTTTCCACCTCCGCATCCGCGAAGGAAACACCTGAGCAAGACACCGTACGGGAGGCCCCCCAGTGACCCGAGTGCTCGTCGTGGAAGACGAGGAGTCGTTCAGCGACGCGCTGTCGTACATGTTGCGCAAAGAGGGTTTCGAAGTCGCCGTCGCGGCGACCGGGCCGGACGCCCTGGAGTCCTTCGACCGTTCCGGCGCCGACCTCGTCCTGCTCGACCTCATGCTGCCCGGCCTGCCCGGCACCGAGGTGTGCCGGGAGCTGCGCACCAAGTCGAACGTCCCGGTGATCATGCTCACGGCCAAGGACAGCGAGGTCGACAAGGTCGTCGGCCTCGAACTCGGCGCCGACGACTACGTCACCAAGCCGTTCTCCTCCCGGGAGCTCGTCGCCCGCATCCGCGCGGTGCTCCGGCGCCGCGGCGACGGCGAGGAGCTCGCGCCCGCGACCCTGGAGGCCGGACCGGTCCGCATGGACGTCGAGCGGCACGTCGTGACCGTCTCCGGCAACGAGGTGCCGCTGCCGCTGAAGGAGTTCGAGCTGCTCGAGGTGCTGTTGCGCAACGCCGGGCGGGTGCTGACCCGGATGCAGCTGATCGACCGCGTGTGGGGCGCCGACTACGTCGGGGACACCAAGACGCTCGACGTGCACATCAAGCGCCTGCGGGCCAAGATCGAGCCGGCCCCCTCGACGCCGCGTTTCATCATCACCGTGCGCGGGCTCGGCTACAAGTTCGAGCCCGACGAGTAGGCCCCGGCACCGAGGAGACCGCGGTACCGGGTAGGCCGCGGTAGCGAGTAAGCCGCGGTACCGAGGAGGCCGCGGTACGCCTGCCCCGCCGCGAGGGGCACCGGGAACGCCAGAGCCCGCCGACCCCGATACGGAAGGTCGGCGGGCTCTCTCGTGCGCGCTCCGTGGCCCTCAGGGGCCGGATGCCGTGACGCTCAGGCGCCGGGCTTCGCGGAGGACTTCTTGCCCTTGGGGTGCTTGGTGGGCTTCACCGCGCCCGCGCTGGGGCTGCCGGTCGCGCCCGGCGTGGGGCTCGCGGCCGGGGTCGCGGGCGAGCCGGTGGTGGCCGGGCTCGGCGTGGTCGCCGTGGTCCCGCTCGGCGCCGGCGGGTAGGTCCCGTAGTAGTCGGCGCGCGGCAGGACGGGGACGCTGATGGTCAGCGCGCCGGCCTGCTGGAAGTGCAGGGTCAGCCGGACGTTCTCGCCACCGCTCAGCGGGGTCTGGAGCCCGCTGAGGAACACCGGCGGGGTCGCGGCCCCCGTGGTGCCGGCCGGGCTCGACGCGGGGCCGCTCGGGGTGCCCTGAGGGGTGGCCGCGCCGCTGGGCGCTCCCGGCTTGCCCGACTTGGCGGGCGTGCCCTTCTTCGCGGTGCCCTTGCTCGGGGTGCCGCTCGCGTTCGGCGAGGCGGCGGGGGCCGGCGTGCCGCTCGGCGAGGTGCCGGGCGTCGGGACGCCGGTCGGCCGGCCGGCGGACAGCGGGTTGAGCGAGATCAGCTGGTTCGGCGGCAGGTCGATGCCGCCGCCCGCGATCTGCGCCGAAGCTGCCAGGCCCGTCGCCTCGATGCCGACGAGCCGGTCCGGGGCGGAGCCCTTCTCGACGATGGAGGCGTAGAACGGCGCGTTCGCGCCCTTGGGAAGTCGCTGGCCGGGATCGGGGCCGAGCAGGAAGGCGTTGCGTACGTCGATGTGGCCCACGGAGGCGTTGACGCCTTCGGTCAGGCGGGTCGGCAGCACCGACTGCGGATGCTGGCCGGCACCGCAGGCGGACACCAGCGGCGCGACGGCGAAGGCACCGGCGATGGCCATGGCGGCGGCCCGGCGACGGTTGCGGCTCACGGCGTCGTTCTCTCCTTGGGCAGGGCTTGGGTCTTGCCGAGGCGTACGGAACGCCCGGTCTGAAGGGTAGCGAGGGTGTCCGCACCGCCCTTGACGGGGGGCGGGTTCCGTGCTTCCCCGGGAAGGCGGGGCCGGGCCGGTGTTCTCCGAACGACCTCGCCCGGCGGGCCGTGCGGACGTCCTGCCGGGCTCGGAACGCTCAGCCCGGGGTGTGCAGCGCCTGCAGGGCCGGGGTCAGGTTCCGGTCCGGCAGAACGCCGCGGACGATGTCGCGGACGATCTTATCCGGCCCGACGAGCACGGCCGTGAGACCCGCCGCGCGGAAGGTGGTCGACAGCACCCGGCCGGGATCCTCGGCGGGGATGGCGTCGCCGCGCGGGACCGTGTCGGCGAGCCGGCGGACGTCGTCCGCGTCCTTGCCCGTGCGCCCGTCCGCGATCACCCAGGTCTGGACCCCCTGGCTGACGGCCTGCTGGGCGACGTGCGTGACGGTGGCGTCGCAGCGGCAGTCGCGCGGCACGATCAGGACGACGCCGGCGACGTTGACCAGCGTGTCGATGGGCATCCCCCGGCCGTTCACGATGAGGGTTCCGGTCGGCAGGGCGCCGCCGGGGTCCCCCGGCCGGTGGCGTACGACGCCGGTGGGCGGGACCTGGACGGCGCGGGTGGTGGGCCGCGGCGAGACGACGGTCATCAGCACTCCGCTGATGAGGGCGACGAGAACGGCGCTGGCGATGAAGGGCGCGGCGATGCCGTAGCGGGTGAAAGGACGGGCGAGCCGTCGCCACCGCTCGCGGCGGCGTTTCTGGCGCAGCTCGCGGCGGTACGCGAGCACGTCGCGGTCGAGTTCCCGCGCGTCGTCCGGGACGACGATGTCGACCTTGGGAAGCCCGTAGTCGTCAGGGTCGCCGTGAAGCCCCACGCCACACCTACCTTCTCGGACCGCTGCCGGCCCCACCCCGGTCCCGCGCCCCGTCCACAGCGGGATCACGGGCCCGTGTCGGCTCGTCCATCTCCAGTATGAGCCGCTTCCGGCGCCGTGTGAGCGGTGTGGCCCAAACCAATCGTCATGGGCCGGTGTTGCACCGAATTGGCGCTTTGTCAATACCCTAATTACCGCGCTGACCTGCGTATATGTCCAGATGGTCGGTTCAGCAGGTCCCTGCAGCGTGCTACCCTTATCCATAGCGGAAGGGGTACTTGTCACATGACTTTCAAGGTCGGCGACACTGTCGTCTACCCCCACCATGGGGCTGCTCGGATCGAAGCCATCGAGACTCGTGCCATCAAAGGTCAGGACAAGACCTACCTGGTCCTGAAGGTCGATAAGGGCGATCTCACCGTTCGCGTTCCCGCGGAGAACGCCGAGCTGGTCGGTGTTCGTGACGTCGTGGGCCAGGAGGGGCTCGAGAAGGTGTTCGAGGTGCTCCGCGCACCCTACACCGAAGAGCCCACGAACTGGTCGAGGCGTTACAAGGCGAACCTCGAGAAGCTCGCGTCCGGCGACGTCAACAAGGTCGCCGAGGTCGTCCGGGACCTGTGGCGGCGTGACAAGGAGCGCGGGCTGTCGGCCGGCGAGAAGCGGATGCTGGCCAAGGCGCGGCAGATACTGGTCAGCGAGCTGGCGCTGGCCGAGAAGACCAACGAGGACAAGGCCGAGGCCCTCCTCGACGAGGTCCTGGCCAACTAGCGTCTTGGCGACTCGGTTTCCACGGGTGGGCGTCGGAGTCGACGTCCACCCGTTCGCGTCCGGCCGTCCGCTCCGGGTGGCGGGCCTCGACTGGCCCGGTGAGGGCGACGGTCTCGCGGGACACTCCGACGGCGACGTGGCGGCGCACGCGGCGTGCGACGCGCTGCTGTCGGCCGCCGGTCTCGGCGATCTGGGCGCCGTCTTCGGCACCTCCGACCCGCGCTGGGCGGGTGCCTCCGGCGTCGATCTCCTGCGGGAGGTGGAGCGCCGCATCACGGCGGCCGGCTTCGCGATCGGCAACGTCTCGATCCAGGTCATCGGCGTACGCCCGCGGATCGGCAGGCGCCGCGCGGAGGCGGAGAAGACGCTGAGCGAGGCGCTCGGCGGCGTCCCGGTCGGCGTGGCCGGCACCACGACGGACGGGCTGGGTCTCACGGGCCGCGGAGAGGGCCTGGCCGCCATCGCCACGGCCCTCGTCCTCGTCTAGCGCGATCACCACCAACGCCCGGCGGTCGTCGCCGGCCGCTGGGCGGCCGGACATCCGGGGCAGGTCAGCGGGAGGCGGGCAGGACCGTCCCCGTCACCTCGCCGAACCCGATCGGCGCGCCGCCGGGCCCGCTCGCGGTCGCCTGGATCCGTACGGTATCGCCGTCCTCCAGGTACGCCCGTCGCCGCCCGTCCGGCAGCTCCAGCGGCTCCCGGCCGTCCCGGGTGAGCTCGATGAGGCAGCCGCGCTGGTCCCGCTCCGGCCCGGACACCGTCCCCGAGGCCATCAGGTCGCCGGTGCGCAGCGCCGCGCCGTTCACGGTCGCGTGCGCGAGTTGCTGCGGCGCGGTCCAGTACATCGTCGCGAACGGCGGGTGGCTCACCACGTGCCCGTTCAGCTCGATCCGCAGCGTCAGGTCGAGCCCCCAGGGCTCGTCGCACCGCAGGTACGGCAACGGCTCCGGGTCCTGGGGCGGCGGGGCCGTACGAGCGCTCTCGAGGGCCGCCAGGGGCACCACCCAGGGGGAGATCGACGTCGCGAACGACTTGCCGAGGAACGGCCCGAGCGGCTGGTACTCCCACGCCTGGATGTCCCGGGCGCTCCAGTCGTTCACCAGCACGAAGCCGAACACGTGGTCCCGGAAGCCGGCCGTCGGCACCGGCTGGCCGAGCGCCGAGGGAACGCCCACGACGAAGCCGACCTCCGCCTCGATGTCCAGCTTCAGCGACGGCCCGAACACCGGCCCGTCCTCGCTCCGGCGCTGCCCGCAGGGCCGTACGACCGGCGTCCCGGACGGCACGACGGTCCCGGCCCGGCCGTGGTACCCGATCGGCAGGTGCAGCCAGTTCGGGGGAAGGGGTTCGGCGTTCGGCCGGAAGATCCGGCCGACGTTGGTCGCGTGGTCGCGTGAGGAGTAGAAGTCGACGTAGTCCGCGACGTCGAACGGCAGGCGCAGGTCGGCGTCGCTCAGCGGGACCAGGTGCGGTTCGACCCGGCCGCGGTGCTCCGGGCCGGTCAGCAGCGCGGTGAGGCGCTCCCGGGTCGCCTGCCAAACGGGGCGCCCGGCGGACATGAAGGAGTTCAGCGTCCCGGCGGCGAACCACCCCCGGTCGGTGAGCAGGCCCGCCTCCGCGAGCCCGGCCAGGTCCAGCACCCGGTCGCCGATGGCGACCCCCACCCGCGGCGGCCCGCCGCGCCGGGAGAACACGCCGTACGGCAGGTTCTCCACCCCGAATCCGCTGCCCTCGGGCACGTCGACCCACGTTTCCATGAATCACTACCTTCCCAGGCCCGCCCGGGCGTCCGGAAGAACCCGCAAGATCCCGCCCCGTCTGAGCAGGGGCGGGCGGTCGCGGGCGCGGTCCCGGGACGGCTCAGTCGCGGGGCGGGGTGGGTGAGCTGCGGAACGTGCTCGACGGCGGCGTCGACGTCACGTCATCCTCACCGGCGGGCGTCTCGTCCGCCACGCGGGGCATGGGAATGCCGTCCGGATCGGTGTCGCGGAGACTGATCCCGTCCGGCTGCGTGTCGCCGAGCCGCCCGGTCCGGGGCGGGCCGACCAGCCGTACGTCGGTGGGCAGCGAGGGCCGGGCCACCCAGCGGGGCGGGGGCTCCTCCTCTTCCGGATCCACGGGCGTGTTCTGCACGGGCGCCGTCACCTCCGCGTCGGTCTCCGGTACGGGGCCGCTGTCCGGCTCCGTGGGTTCGGCGGGCTCGAAGCTCTCTCCAGTGTCCTGCCCGGCTTCGGGCTCCGTGCCCGGGGGCAGGGCGGGGCCGGGCTGCCACGCGCGATCCGCCTGTCGCTCCAGTTCGGGAGGGAGCGCCGGTTCGGGATCCTCCAGGAGGGGAGTGGCCGGGCCGGGGAGGGCGATCCGGTCCTCACGGGTCCGGTCCAGGGCGGTCTCGCCCGCCGGCTCGTCCCCGACGGGCGCGTCGTCGTCCTCGCGCGGCCGATCCCGTACGGACGTGTCGTCCTCGTGCGGCCGGTCTCGTACCGGTATGGCGGTGTCCTCGTGCGGCCGGTCCCGTACGGCGTCGGGCCCGGGTTCGATCACGGGCTCGATCACGGGCTCGATCGCGGGCTCGGTCGCGGGCGCGAGCGCGCGGGGCGGGGCCGGGCGCGGGAGCGGCCGGGTCTCGGCGTACGCCTCGTCGCCGAGACCGGGGATGAACGCCCGGTCGCCGTCCGGCGCGCCGGACGGCGACTCGGGGGAGTCCGGGGAGTCCGGGACCGCCGGTGCCGCGGCGTCGCGCCGCCGGGTCCGTACGAGCTGCTTGATCATGGATAGCCACAGCCGGACGGCGATGACGAGGATCACCCAGGGAGCCGCCGCGACTCCTCCGGACAGCCACGCGTGGGAGAGGCGGCCGTAGCCGTGGAGCGCGCGTTCGACCCCGGCCGCGCCGGCGCCGGCGATCAGCGCCAGGAGCAGCAGCCAGCGGACGGCGCGCGCCCACCAGGCGGACCGGCGGGCGGTCAGGATCGAAAGGATCACCACGACGATCAGGCCGTCGACCATGCCGGGATAAAGGAAGGCTCGGTGCCGGGCCGCGCCGCCCTGGAGGGCGAGCGTGCGCAGGTCGTCGTAGGACAGCACGAACGTCGCGCCGGCCAGCGCCGCGACGCCGAGGCCGCCGGCGGCCGTCAGCAGCCGCCGCTGCGCCGTCGAGTACGGAGCGGGGGAGTCACTCATAGCAGGGATGCCAACCATCGTGTCGGAGGGGTTCCCTTATCTTGACCGGATCAACGTGCTCCTGCTCTCACCGCGCGCCGCGTGTCGCCCGGCTCGGCGCGCGGGCCGGGGGCGCGCCGCGTGCGGGCGGGGAAGATCGGTGGCCGGATCCGGCGTCCCGGCTTCAAGGGGGCGGCTCGTGGGTATGCGGGCGGTCGTATGCCGGTTTCCCCCGTATTTGTGATGGAAGAAGTGACCGCGGCCGATCTCCCGTCTCGTGTCCGCCGGGCCGCCGAGGACGAACGGCTCGGCGCGTTCCAGGCCGTCCACCGGCCCCGGTCCGCCGACCGGCGGTCCCGCGCGTGGCTCGTGCTGCTGGGCCTGCCGGGCCTCGTGCTGCTGCCCTTCACCATCGCGTTCCTGCTCGACGGCCTCGGCTGGGCGTCCGGGCTGTCCCTGTCGCTCACCGTCGCGTACCTCGGTGCGGCCGCTCGCGTCCTCGTGCGGGACGTCCTGCCGGGGCAGGGTGCCACGACCGTCCACCTGTTCGAGAACGGCGTCGTGCTGTCCTCCTGGCGCGCGGTGACGCCGTTCCCCTGGGACGCCGTCACGGAACTGCGCGTCTCCGGCGTACGGGCGGCCGCGACCGGCGCGGTCACCTGGCGCCTGACCCTGTCCGGCCGGGCGGGGGCCGAGGCGGAGGCCCTGCTCGACGGGGGCGTCCCCGGGGCCCGCGAACTGGTCGAGACGGTCTCCCGCGAGGTGACCGGGCGGGTGCTGCCGGAGTACCTGTCCCGGGTCGGAACCGGCGGCAAGGTGCGTCTCGGGCCGTTCAGCGTCACCCGGCAGGGCATCGCCAAAGACGGCGAGTACGTTCCCTGGGAGAACGTCGACCGGGTCGAGATCGAGAGCGGCATGGTCCACGTCGACCGCGCCGACCGGCCGGCCGGGCTGACGGCGATCGCCGCCGAGGTCCCGAACGCCGTGGCGTTCGGCGAGCTGACGCGGCGGTTGCGCGCCGCGCACGACGGCGCGCGGACGGACGGGACCACCGGGCGAACGGTGGGGTCGGTCAATGGGTGAGGGACGCGGTTTCAGTCACGCGGGCGGACCGGCATCGAATAGCCTCTTACCCGTGAGCCTGCGCCTTTACGACACCGGTACCCGTGGCATCCGCGACTTCGTCCCGCTGCAGGCGGGCCGGGCGGGGATCTACGTCTGTGGTGCCACCCCGCAGGCCGCTCCGCACATCGGGCACATGCGCTCCGGCGTCATCTACGACCTTGTGTACCGCTGGCTGCTCGCCTCCGGGTACGACGTGACGTTCGTCCGGAACATCACCGACATCGACGACAAGATCATCCGGGTGTCGGCGGAGACCGGCGTGCCGTGGTTCGCGGTCGCCGAGGCCAACCAGCGCGTGTTCGGCCGCGGCTACGACGCGCTCGGCTGCCTGCCCCCGACGATCGAGCCCCGGGCGACGGGACACGTCCCCGAGATGATCGTGCTGATGCGCCGCCTCATCGAGGCCGGCCACGCGTACACCGTCGAGGGCGACGTCTACTTCGACGTGGCGTCCTGGGCCGAGCACTACGGCGCGCTGTCCAACCAGCGGCTCGACAACATGCGCCCGGCCGGGGACACGCCCAACGAGGCGGCCAAGCGCGACCCGCGCGACTTCGCGCTGTGGAAGGGCGCCAAGCCGGGCGAGCCGAGCTGGGAGACGCCCTGGGGCTCCGGCCGTCCCGGCTGGCACCTGGAGTGCTCGGCGATGTCGACCAAGTACCTCGGCCCGACGTTCGACATCCACGGCGGCGGCGTCGACCTGATCTTCCCCCACCATGAGAACGAGCTCGCCCAGTCGGCCGCGGCCGGTGACGGGTTCGCCCGCTACTGGCTGCACAACGGCCTGCTCACGGTGAACGGCGAGAAGATGAGCAAGTCCGTCGGCAACGTCGTGCTGCTGACCGACCTGCTGGACCGCGCCCGGCCGGTCGAGGTCCGCTACTACCTCGCCGCCGCGCACTACCGGTCGATCATCGACTACTCCGACGAGGCCCTGCGCGAGGCCGCGGTGGCGTACCAGCGCGTCGAGGGGTTCGTGACGCGCGCCGTCGAGCTGGCCGGGCGGGTCGAGCCCGGCACGCTGCCGGCCCCGTTCGCCGACGCGATGAACGACGACCTCGGCGTGCCGCAGGCGCTGGCCGTCGTGCACGAGGCGGTCCGCGAGGGCAACACCGCGCTCGCCACGGGCGACAAGGACACCGTGACCCGCACCCTCGGCGAGGTCCGCGCCATGCTGGGCGTCCTCGGCCTCGACCCGCTGTCGGAGCAGTGGGAGGGCGCGGCCGGCGACCTCCGCGACGTCGTCGACGCTCTCGTGTCGGTGGCCCTGGAGCAGCGCCAGGCGGCCCGCGCCCGCAAGGACTACGCCGCGGCGGACGCCATCCGCGACGGCCTGACCGCCGCCGGCATCCTCATCGAGGACACCCCGCGCGGTCCCCGCTGGGAGCTCAAGCGCTCCTGACGGGACCATCGAATCGGGCGCCGGCGACGACCGACCGGTTAACCGTGCCCTTCCGGTGGGGACGTACGGTTCGGGGAGATCGGGACCCACCGGCCGCCCCGGCCGGGCCGTACCTCCCCTGCCGAGGTGGTGCACGTGTTGGAGCGGTTCGCCGACACCGCCCGACGAGTCGTCGTCCACGCCCAGGAAGAGGCCCGTGCCCTCGAACACGGGCACATCGGCACCGAGCATCTGCTCCTCGGCCTGCTGCGCGGCGACACCGACGGCGCGGCACGCGCCCTCGACGCGGCCGGCCTCACCCTCGACACCGCCCGCGGCGACGTCGAGGAGTTCGTCGGCCGGGGAACGGCGCCGCCCGGCAGCGACAAGCCGTTCACCGCCCGCGCCAAGAAGGTGCTCGAACTGTCGCTGCGCGAGGCCCTGCAGTCCGGGCACGACTACATCCGCAGCGAGCACGTCCTCCTCGGCCTCATCAGGGAGACCGAGGGCACCGGCGCCCAGATCCTCCGGCGATGCGACGTCGACACCGCCGACCTGCGCCGCGACGTCATGACCTTCCTGCGCGGTCCCGGGGAGCCCGCGCCGGAGACGCCGCCATTGGAGGCGCAGCCCCCTGCGCGGGAGGGACCTGTGGCAGAGCGGCCGCCGGAGACGGCGATCGAACGGCGCCTCAGCGCCATCGAACACCGGCTGGAGCGCATCGAGCGGCTCCTGCGGGACAGGCCGGGTCCCGGTTCCGCGTAGAGTCTGGTGGGGGCGAAAGATCGCCCGTTCTTGAGGGCGGGACAGCGCCCTGTGCACCAGCGGAGGGCAACCATGGCGAAGCGTCGCAAGAAGGGGCCGAGTCACACCCCGAAGGCCGAGGACCGGCACTGGTACGGCAACCGGCAGGCCGCCCGCGCCGCCAAGTCGGCCACCCGGACCGGCACCGCCACCGTCGGCGCGCGCCGTACGCCCTCGTCGTCCGCACCCGCCGAGCGCACCGGCCGGCGATCCGCGCCCGACGGACCGGAGCTGGTCACCGGCCGTAACCCGGTCGTCGAGGCGCTGCGCGCGGGCATCCCGGCGAGCGCCCTCTACGTCATGAGCGGCGCGTCCGACGACCGTGTCCGCGAGTCCATCAAGCTCGCCACGGACGCCGGAGTGCCGCTGCTCGAGGCCGGCAAGGCCGAGCTCGACCGGATGACCGACCGCGCCGTCCACCAGGGCATCGTCCTGCAGGTCCCCGAGTACCGCTACGCACACCCCGACGACCTGCTGCAGCGCGGCACCCCGCAGCTCATCGTCGCCCTCGACGGCGTGACCGACCCGCGTAACCTGGGGGCGATCGTCCGGTCGGCCGCCGCGTTCGGCGCGAACGGCGTGCTCGTCCCCGAGCGGCGCGCGGCGGGCGTGACCGCCGGGGCGTGGAAGACCTCCGCCGGTACCCTCGCCGCGGTCCCGGTCGCCCGCGCCACCAACCTCGTACGGACGCTGAAGTCGTACCAGAACGCCGGCCTGTTCGTCGCGGGCCTCGACGCGCGGGGCGCGGTCGGCGTCGGCGACCTGGAGGCCGCGAGCGGCCCGCTCGTGCTCGTCGTCGGCTCGGAGGGCAAGGGCCTGTCGCGGTTGGTCGCCGAGACCTGCGACCTGCTGGTCAACATCCCCATGGGCCCGAACGCCGAGTCCCTGAACGCCGGCGTCGCCGCGGGCATCGCCATGTACGAGATCTCCCGCCGCCGCTCCTGACCTGGGCGCCGAGGTCCTTCGCGCCCCTGGCGACGAAGAACCTCGGCGTAAGTCAGCGGTAATCCTCGACCGGGGCGTCCTTCCGGTCGCCGAAGTAGACCTCCTCGAAGAAACGGCTCGCCTCCGGCTGTGAGCCGTCGAGGTCGGTGAACCCGTAGTGCTTCGCCAGCACCCCCGCGGACAGTGCCCTACCGGACCAGCGGGCCACCTCCGGATCGGCGGCCAGCGCGGCGACCGCCCGCCCGATGTACCGCGGCGTCTCCGAGATCGCGAACCACTTGTCCTTGGCGATCCCGTCCCGCCAGTTCTCCTCGATGACGCCGAAGTGCTCCAGCACCTCCTCCGACCGCAGGAACCCGGGCGTCAGCGACACCGACGTCACCCCGTGCGGGGCCAGCTCGTCGTGCAGCACCTTGCCGAGCCGCGTGATCGCCACCTTCACCATGTCGAAGAACATCGACCCCCGATAGCGGTCGTTGAACATGTCGTCCCCGTCGGTGACCTCGACGACCAGCCCGCGCCCCCGCCGTACGAGCAGGGGCAGGACCGTGTGCAGCGTGATCAGGTGGGTCTCCAGGCCGTTGCGCAGCGCCCGCAGGCCGTTGTCCAGGTCGTGCTCCCAGAGCGGCTTCCACTCGATCCACTGATCGCCGCCCCACGTGTCGTCGACGAGCACATCCAGGCGGCCGTCCTGCTCCTCCTCGATCCGCCGGACCAGCGCCCGTACGTCGGCGGGGACCATGTGGTCGCAGCGCACCGGAACGCCCCGGCCGCCCGCCTCCGTGACCAGCTCGGCGGTCTCCTCGATCGTCTCGGTACGGCCCAGCGGGCTGCGGGACTCCCGCGTCGTACGGCCGGTGACGTACACCGTCGCCCCGGCCGCGCCCAGCTCGATCGCCATGCCGCGACCGGCGCCCCGGGTGCCCCCGGTGACCAGCGCGACGTGCTCCTTCAACGGACCGGTCACATGCCCTCGCTTCCCTCGATCGTCACGTCGGAACCGTGGCTCCAGCCGGTGAGCACCGCGCCGAGGTCGGTGCGCAGCCGGTCGCACAGGCCGCCCGCCGGCCGCGCGGACCAGTGCAGCGCCGTGCCGTCCGCGACCGCGGCCAGGACTCGCGCGGCGACCCTCGCCGCCGGCGCCCCGGGCAGCCGCCCCTCCCGCACCGCCCGCTCCAGGAGGGGCACCAGGCCGTCCTCCAGGGCGGCGTGCAGCTCCGCCAGCAGCCCGCGCAGCTCCTCGTCGGCCAGGTCGACGGCCAGTTGCGCCAGGTTGTTGGCCGCCCGGCCGGGATCGTCCAGCGGCGCGAACGCGCCGACCAGCAGCTCGATCACGGCGACCACCGGGTCACCGTCGGCCTCCGCCGCCGTGCGCATGCCCTCCCGGGTGCTCCGCACCGCCGCCCTGGTCATCGCCGCCAGCAGCCCGTGCTTGGACCCGAACCGCTGCGCCACCGTCCCGACGGCGACCCCCGCCTCGCGGGCGACGTCCGCCAGCGTGAACCCAGGCCCGAGCCGGCTGATCACCACCCCGGCGGCGGTCAGCAGACGCTCGTCGGTGAACTTCCTCGGCCGTGCCACGTCGTTATTGAACCACGATTCACTAACTCGGACTACGGCGCCGTACGGCTGAGGCGGCGACGGGCGGAACGCGCCGGGAACGGGGTCTGACTCGCGGCGTATACGCGCTATCGTGGTGAGGCTGCGAAAGCAGCGCGCCTCCGTAGCTCAGCTGGCAGAGCGTCCGCCTTGTAAGCGGCAGGTCGCCGGTTCGAATCCGGCCGGAGGCTCTCGTTCCCCCAGGTGAGAGCCGTTGAGAGGCTGATCGGCCAAGGTTGCCCCGACAGCAACGATGAGAGTTGCGAGCGGACGGTCGTGTGACGTGACAGGCCTGCCCTAGCCGAAAAAATGAGGCTCAGGTTATATTGGTGGGGTGACATGGGAAGTCATCCTCTTAGAGCCTGTCGAGACGTGGTTCCTGAAGCTCTGCGAGTCTGAGCCGGACTCGGCGGCGTTGATCGAGCAGGCCATCGACCGGCTTGCCGCTGTCGGGCCGACCCTTGGCCGGCCGCTCGTCGACACGCTGGAGCACAGCAAGCTGCGCAACTTGAAGGAGCTGCGACCGGGCTCTCGTGGTCGGTCGGAGATACGCATGTTGTTCGTCTTCGACCCGGATCGCGCAGCGATCTTCCTAGTCGCGGGTGACAAGACCGGCCGATGGTCCCGCTGGTACGAGGACGCGATTCCGCTCGCCGAGGCCAGATATGCCGATTATCGGGCAGATAAGGATGAGGAGGACGGCCGATGAGCGCCGGACGCAACTGGCGGGACGTCAAGGCTGAGGCCCATCGACGGCATCCTGAGCTGGCGGATCCCGAGCGTCAGGCCAGGGCGCGTGCCGAGTTGGACGCGTATGTGGCCGGTCACCATCTCAAGGAGCTGCGCAAGGCCGTGGGCAAGACTCAGGTGGAGTTGGCGCGGGCCCTCGGCGTGTCTCAGTCCCGCATCTCGCAGATCGAGAACGGCAAGATCGAAGCCATGGAACTCGAGACGCTCCGCGCCTACGCCACGGCCCTGGGCGGACATGTCGACATCACCATCAGCGTCGGCCCGCACTCCGTGAAGGTCGCTTGAGGCACCGGTGCCCGGCGTTCGTGACAGCAGTGGGGACAGCAACGACAGCCACCGCTGGCATCCACAGCCGTACGCTGGACTCCGTCTACCTCGGCGGATGCGGTGCGAGCAGGGGCGTCCGTATCCCTTGTAAGCGGCAGGTCGCCGGTTCGATCCCGGCCGGAGGCTCCACCCCTGACCAGCGAAAGACCCCGAGCGAAGATCGCCCGGGGTCTCTTTGACGGCAACGCTGACGGCAACGGCCTCAGCCGAGGGCATCCCTCAGCCGCCCGAGCGCCTTGCGCTTCTCACTGAGCGCCGCGTGTGCGTAGATCGTCATGGTCACCTCGATGTCGCTGTGGCCGACGATGTCCCGGACGATGTGCGGCGGGACGCCGAGGGCACGTTGGTCCTTGAAGGATTGCTACGTGCTGCCGGTGAACGAAAAGAGGGGGTTGACCGGCTCAGGGTCGCCTCCGTAGAACCGCCTTCCCATCTCTCGCGCGATGAAGTAGGGCAGGCTCTGCTGGGCGCGCTTCATATTGAGTCGAATGAAGTCATCGTTGCCAGGAATTGGGAAACATTTCGCTAGAACGCCGTTCCCTAGAACCCACGAACTACCGGGACATGCCGAGCTAGATGCCACTTTAGCCTCGCTCGTCTATGATGGGTGAATAGCTATCGTTGGCGCTCGCCGGGGCGAATCCTTAACAGCTAAATTGCCGTACGGCACCGGTCATAACGTGCGCTACCGAACATTCCGACATGAGGTGCCGCATCGACAAGGGAGCCGTCGATGATTCCAGACGGAGAGGTACCGGATGACCGCCAAGCTGGCTGAGCGAGCCTGAAGCGGGGTCTCGCGACCCCCAGCTGCTAGCTGAAGCTTGCTAACAGCAGTGCTAACGATGGTCCCGGATAACCGTGGACGGCGCTGGACAACACAACGAGTTCGGCAGCAGGTCAGTAGACGGCTATGGATCGTCCTTGACACCATCGATCTTGCTACGGATCAGACGGCGCAGATGCTCTTATGGATCAGGGCGGCGGCGCGGACACCGGTCCCTGCGGCCGTGCCGATCGGGCGGCTCAGGACTAGCGCCACGCATCGCATCGCGCATCGTGGACACCGACGCGGCGGGGGAGGAGGCTGCGATCATGCTTCCGTACGTGTTAGCGCTTGTGGGAATCGTCGTGTTGCTTCTGGTAGTCGCCGCGGTTTCGGACCTGCGAGGCCGCCGCCGAGGGAGGAGACCCAGGAGCGCAGGGCGCATATGGCGGCCGATCCGTGAGACCCGCCGCGACATCCATGCATACCGCGCCTTCTCACGCGCCATCCGAGGACCGGGCACGGACTGGATGGACCACCGCCGCCACAGGTAGAGATACGGGACAGTCTGGGAAGGCGCAGGGCCGCCGGCCAACTCACTTCGTTCGCCCTCCAGGTCGCCTACGGCGATTGGCGGGCCGCCCCGCTCGCACGTCACGCGTTCGAGCCGCCGCGCGGGATATGTGCGGGATGGTCTTGCATCAACGGATTCGGCGGCGCGACGTTCGCCCAGGTCAGCGGGAAAGAGGCGCCGAGATCGCCGACCCTCTGTAAATCCGCCGGCGGCCAGCGCGGGTAACAGCAGCGCTGGCAGGAACGACAGCAACCAACGGCACCCCTGGCCGCACGCGCGACACCGTCTACCTCGGTGGATACGGTGCGGGCAGGGGTGTCGGTATCCCTGCCAGGCGGACGCGGCCGGTATCGGCGCGGTCCTGGAGGAGTTGCAGGGCTATCTGCGGGCCTGCTGCCCGCCGTCCTGACCGAGCAGGCCGGCGGGCGGCGCCAGCGTGTCAGTGGGCAGGGACGAGCTCGGCGAACAGTTCGCGGACCCGCCGGTCGATCTCGTCGCGAATGGGGCGGACCTGCTCGACAGGCTTGCCGGCGGGGTCGGGCAGTTCCCAGTCCAGGTAGCGCTTGCCGGGGAAGACCGGGCAGACGTCCCCGCAGCCCATGGTGATGACCACGTCGGCGCCCTTGACCGCTTCACCGGTCAGCGGCTTGGGAAACTCTTTGGACAGGTCGAGACCGAGTTCGTCCATCACCGCGACGACGGCCGGGTTGATCTCACTGGCCGGGGCCGATCCGGCCGAGCGGACACGGACCCTTCCGGCGGCGTGGTGGTCGAGCAGGGCGGCGGCCATCTGCGAGCGTCCGGCGTTGTGGACACAGACGAACAGCACCTCGGGGGTCTCAGGCAACGCGGCTCCTCGATCGCTGGGATATGCGGCGGCGAAGCGCCAGGGACAGGTAGACGAGGCCGACCAAGACCGGCACCTCGATCAGCGGACCGACCACGCCGGCGAGGGCCTGGCCGGAGGTGACGCCGAATGTGGCGATGGCCACCGCGATGGCGAGTTCAAAGTTGTTGCCCGCTGCGGTGAAGGCGAGGGTAGCGGTGCGCTCATACCCCAGGCCGACTAGGCGGCCCAGCGCGAACGATCCGGCCCACATGAGGGCGAAGTAGGCCAGCAGCGGGAGCGCGATCCAGGCCACGTCGAGTGGCTTGGAGGTGATCGCGTCGCCCTGGAGGGCGAACAGGATCACGATCGTGAACAGCAGCCCGTACAGGGCGACCGGCCCGATCTTGGGCAGGAAGCGGGTCTCGTACCAGGTACGGCCGCGGGTTCGTTCGCCCAGGCGGCGGCTTGCGTAGCCGGCGAGCAGCGGTATACCGAGGAACACCAGCACGGAGCGGGCGATGTCCCAGGTCGAGGCGTTCAGGTGTGTTTGATGCAGGCCGAGCCAGCCGGGCAGGACGTGCAAGTAGAACCAGCCCAGGGCGGCGAACGCGATGACCTGGAAGACGGAGTTGAGCGCGACGAGGACGGCGGCGGCTTCCCGGTCCCCGCAGGCCAGGTCGTTCCAGATGATGACCATCGCGATGCAGCGCGCCAGGCCTACGATGATCAATCCGGTCCGGTACGCGGGCAGGTCCGGCAGGAACAGCCAGGCCAGTGCGAACATCAGCGCAGGACCGATCACCCAGTTCACCAGCAGCGAGGGGATCAACAGCCGTCGATCACGGGTGACGGTGTCCAAGCGGTCATAACGGACCTTCGCCAGCACCGGGTACATCATCACGAGCAGGCCGGCCGCAATCGGCAGTGAGATTCCGTCGGCCTTCACCGCGTCCAGGCCGCTGCCCAGGCTAGGGATCGCACGGCCGGCGAGCAGTCCGACGACCATGGCCACGCCGATCCAGACCGGCAAGAACCGGTCCAGCACCGACAACCGCCCGACCACCGCCGTCTCGGTCTCGGACGCGGCCTGCTGTTCGGTCGCCGTCACGCCGACACCATTCCCGCGCCCTGGCGGGAACCGAGGATCGCCGACAGCCGAGCCAGCACGCCGGGGTTGATCCAGTAGTAGACCCGGGTGCCCCGGCGTTCGGAGTCGATCAGCCCGGCCTGCTTGAGCACCTTTAGGTGATGAGAGATCGTCGGCGCGCTCAGATCGAAGGCCGAGGTCAGGTCGCACACGCACGCCTCACCGCCCTCATGACAGGCGATCAGCGACAACAACCGCAACCGGACAGGGTCACCGATCGCCTTGAACAACGGCGCCAGTTCCCCGGCCTCCGCAGCGCCCAGCGGCTCACACAGCAGCGGCGCGCAGCACGCCCCAGGGTCCACCGCAGCAGCGTTGATCAGCGGCAACTCTTGCTTCGACATACCTCTAATTTGACATCTATCTAGGCAAGGATGCAAGCTGACGCCAACGCTTTGCTTAGATGCTCATCTAATCAGGAGGCTGAGATGCGCCGCCGAAGCCCCACCCTCATCCGGCTCGCCAGGCGGACCCGTACGCCACGCGGGGTAGTGACCTTCACCGAGAGCACCGGCCAGGTCTGCGACGCCGCCTGCCGCAGCGACGCCCGTTTGGACCGCGCCCGCACCACCGCCATCGCCACAAGCTTCGGCTACCGCATCTGACCAGTCCGGCCACACCCAAGGAGGAACCCATGTCCCGCGTCCAGCTCGCCCTGCGCGTCGCCGACCTGGAAGGCTCCATCGCCTTCTACTCCAAGCTCTTCGGGGCCGAACCGGCCAAGCGCCGCCCCGGCTACGCCAACTTCGCCATCACCGAACCCCCGCTCAAGCTCGTCCTGATTGAAGGCGAGGCCGGCGAGCCGACCCACATGGACCACCTCGGCGTCGAGGTCGAAGACACCACCCAGGTCACCGCCGCCACCGAGCGGCTGAAAGAGGCCGGCCTGGCCACCTTCGAGGAGAACGACACCTCCTGCTGTTATGCCCTCCAGGACAAGGTCTGGGTCCACGGCCCTGGCCAGGAGCCCTGGGAGGTCTACGTGGTCAAGGCCGACGCCGACACCCTCGGCAAAAGCCAGACCGGTCTTCCCGACGCCGCCGCCTGCGCCTGCGGTGTCCCGGAGGGGCCCGACGGCGTCACCGTGGCGGCGACGTCCGACGCCAAGCCCGGCTGCTGCTGACAGGCGGGGCAAGCGTCCGACATTCCCAGCCTCGGGAGCTAGCGGGGTTGGCATCTGATTTAGACGACTGTCAACGTAGATGTGTCGAAACAAGAGCTGCCGGTCCTCGGCTAAGACACCGGGTACCGGCAGCTTGATGACCCCACCGGCAAGGAGGTCGACGCCGTGCGTCTGATCCGGGATGAGATCGAACGCCGTATCCGCGGTCTGCTGGCCGATCTGCCGACCGAGGTATCCGCGTGAGCGCCCCGGTCCGGATCACGGCCATGCGGCCCGAGCACGCGGCCGAAGTCCTGGAGATCTACCAGCGCGGCATCGACAGTGGAGACGCCACGTTCGAGACCACCGCGCCAACCTGGGAAGCCTTCGACGCCACCAGACTGCCTGAACACCGCCTGGTCGCCGTCGACGACGAGGGCCGGGTCTTGGGCTGGATCGCCGTTGTACCGATCTCGGACCGCTGCGCCTACGCCGGAGTCGTCGAGCACTCTGTCTACGTCCACCCCGACGCCCAAGGCAGGGGAATCGGCCGGACGCTGCTCGCCGCCCTACTCGCCTCCACCGACGCCGCCGGGATCTGGACCGTACAGTCCGGGGTCTTCCCCGAGAACATCGTGAGCCTCGCCCTGCACGCCAAGGCCGGCTTCCGGGTCATCGGCACCCGCGAGCGCATCGGGCAACACCACGGCCGGTGGCGTGACGTCGTCCTCATCGAGCGCCGCAGCCCGACCGTTGTGTAGCGACTAGCGAGCGCGGATTCACCGAACCGCTGTAGCGATCCCAGCCGGTACCGATGACAGCAACGCTGACAGCAATGACAGCGACCACAGGCACCCACGACCACACGTTGGACACCGTCGACCTAAGCGAATGCCCCGTGAGCAGGGCGTCCGTATTCCTTGTAAGCGGCAGGTCGCCGGTTCGATCCCGGCCGGAGGCTCTCGTTCCTGTAGGTGAGCGTCGCGAGCGCCATCAGCGTCGGGTCGTACGGTCACCCGAGTCCCCGGATTCGGAACCGGCTCTCATGGCCGGGAGCCTTGCCAGGGTGACCGCACGTAGGAGCCACTCGACAGGACCGTAAATGTGGCCGGTGAGCCATCTCCTGCTCAGCCACAATTGTGCGCCGAAGATGGCCGCAGCCAACAGGAGGGTGCCCAGCGGTGAGACATGGCCGGCCAGGCGGAATCCGTACGCTGTGAACAGGACGGCGCAGATCAGGGATTGGCTCAGGTAGTTGGTGAGTGCCATCCGCCCTGCAGGCGCTAGGGCGGCCATGACGCGGCTGCCGGGCGCTGTCCGGAAGAAGCGCAACGCTGTTGCCATGTACGCGGCTGCCAGGAAAGGGCCGGTCAGCATCGTCACTGCGACCGGGGCGAGATCGCTGACAACGCCGCCGTCGCTGGCCAGGTAGAACGCTCCCGCCAGTCCGATCGGAAAGCCCACCCACTGGATGCGCCGCAGACTGCGCTCGTGTTCCTTGATGCGGGCCAGCACTTGACGCTTGCCCGCAGCGAAACCGACAAGGAACGCGGCGAAGGAGCTGAGACCCTGCACCACCAGCGTCGCCGCCATGAGGGGCAGGATATGGATATTGCTGGTGATGAAGCTCGCGGGGCTGTCGCGCATGGCGGTCGTGGTCCGATGGCCCTCCGCGAGTGCGGCGACGGGATCGCTCGCAGCCACGCTGCCGGCGAGCAGGAGTGCGATCGCCACCACCCCGACGAGCGTGCCGGCCACGATCAGGGCGGTTCGGGGCTTGATGCCCCGCAGGGCGAACAGGATCAGCCCGAGCACCGCGTAGCAGGAGAGGATGTCGCCGTAGAAGAGCAGCACGGCATGGACGAAGCCCAGCGTCAGGAGTCCCGCCAGACGCCGCAGGATGCGCGGCGTGAAGGCCGCTCCCTGACGGGCCGCCGAATCCATCTGGAGCGTGAAGCTGTATCCGAAGAGAAAAGAGAAGATCAGATAGAACTTCATCTCGAACGCGAAGGTTATTAACCAGCGTACGGCCTTGTCTTCGCCCGAGGCGTAAGCGGGATCCAGAGCGCCATGTATCGGGTACCCTGAGGCGAAGTACGTGATATTAACGACCAGGATTCCCAATAGGGCAAATCCCCGCAAGGCGTCGACATCAAATATTCGCGACGGTGCCGATGTCGCCCCAGCGGGCGGCCGAGAGCTTACGCCGAATTCCTGCATTCTTCACATCCTGCGCGTTGACGGATTATTTCGTTATTACGGTCGGTAGGCCTTTAAGTCGGGCGCATGGCGTGCGTACTCGGCTGATCGGTGCGGCGGCATCGAGCCGATAACGCGGGTCACCGCGGTCGTGAAAGCGCCTGGACGGCCGAGAGCCGCCCAGGCATGCGGATGTCGCCGCCACGGGGGAGGCGCCGGTGCGCGCCGCCGTGGCTTGGGCGTTTCGCTCGCCCGTGAGTGCGTTCACGCGGACGAGGCTATGGTTCGGAGCAGCCGTCACCCAGCCGGTCAAGTCCACCCCAGAGGGTGTACTTAGCCCCCTTCAACTCACCCGCTGGTCGGCGCGCAGTGCTCAGGCTTGCTGATCCCCACCACGCGGCTCACCGCTTCTGTCTTTCAAGCCTGTGCAGGTAGCGCAGCGAAACGTCCCGGAGGTCGATGCTGAGGGGGTAGGGGTCGTACTCATCGAGGAGCAGCCTGCGGAGGAATTCGACCATGCCGCAGGGGAAGAGCGTGAAGTCTTCGTCGGTGTGTCGGCCCCAGACCAGGACCGGCCACTGGTCAGGGTCGGGATCAGTGGTCAGCCAGCACAGGATGTCGGGGCCTGAGGTGACGCCCCAGGCGAGGATGTGGTCCGGGTCGATGTCGAGACCTTCCTGACCTCCCAGCATCGCCCAGGCGCCACGGGCGTTCTGCGTCTCCTCCTCGAAGGTCTCATCGTCCAGGTAGATGCTCTCCTTGGGCAACGGCATGAGGATGACGCCGCCGCCCCGCCCGTCGGCGGCCTCGAACGAGCCGGCGCCATAGATGGACATGAAGGCCATGTAGTCACGTGGGAACCGTGTGCCCCATCGCACCTCTGCTGCCGACCAATCGATTCCCTCGTCCGCACCGAGATCTGAAGGCAGGATCTTGGTCAGCGCTGCGATACCCGTCGGGTCTTCCACGGCGATCCCTTCGACAACGTGGCCGCGAGCCTACGAGGTCGCACCGACGAACGCCGCAACAGACGCGGTAGCAGGTCACCCGCAGGCTCGCTTCGCTCGCCCCGCAGGTGGCTGATCAGCCTGCCGCTGACACGCTCAGAGGATCGAAGGCGCTGAGGAGCCCGGGCTAATCGTCCGCGGTGGGTGGTGCCTGGGCGTAGGGTTCCGTGCCCGAGGCGTACGGCGCCGCAGTCCCTGCCGCTGGAGGGATCTTCCAGGTCTCCCAGCGGCGCTGCTCCGGGTCGAGACGAGCGAAGAGCAGCGTGATGGTCTCGGTCTCGACCAGGCGTGTCCTGGCCGCCTCCTGGAGGTCGTGGAGTGCCGCCACCTCGGTGCGGAGCACACGGATTCGGGCGCGGAGGCGCAACCGTGCACGCCAGGGCCGCCACAGGGCGTGGAGCAGGAGTCCGGTTGCCGCTCGCTGATACTCCTCGGCGGCCCGCATCAGCACGTCGACCGACTCTCCCAGGACGCCACCGACGCGGCGGTCGATGATTCTGATCACTTCACATTCGAAGGCGCGTTCGTGGGAACCGGCGGCGAAGTCCATGACCCGGCGCGGGACGCCGGCTGCCAGCGCGGCCACTTCGTACCCGGCGAAGGCCTCATGAAGCGCGTCCTCGGCATCGGCGCCGCCCTCGAGAGTCGCCCTCAGGCCGAGCCCGCTCGTCAGGTGCGATCGTCCGCCGGCCGCCCGCCTGACCGGAGCCCACCCGATCTCGATGTCACGGACCCCGGCGGTTATCGCCGCGATCGTCTGCAGCCGCTGCATGACGCCGGCGCGTAGCTGCCGCCGCTCATGCTGCCGGGTCAGATAACCGGTCGCCGTCGCCCCGACGATGCCGCCGACCGTGCTATAGGTCAGCTCCATCAGCCCAGGCAACCGTTCCTCCGCGTCGTCCCCGCGCTCCTTCGGGCAGGCCACATCGTGGCAGAGTCCGCTGTCATTTCAAGCGTCGCGGGGCCGGGCCGGGGCGATTACCACCGGCTCGGAGTCGGCGTCGAGCGCGTCGAGCACCGCGTCGCCGTTCGCCCTCGCCCACTCGGTCAGCACGCGGATCGGGTCGGTCAGCGTGGCCCCGAGCGGGGTGAGCTCGTACTCGACGCGGGGCGGCGCCTCGGCGTAGGCGTGGCGGCGGATGAGTCCGTGCGCCTCAAGACGTCGGAGGGTCTGGGTGAGCACTTTGCGGGAGATGCCGCCGATCAGCTCGATCAGCTCGCCATGGCGCACCGGGCCCTTGCTGAGTCCGGCGAGCACGACCACCGTCCACTTGTCGGCGAGGAGCTCGACCGTCAGACGCGCCGGGCAGTCGGCGAGAAAGGGATCACCGGGACCGAAGCCGCTCATGGCGCCAAAGGTACCTGCTGGTTCCTATCGGATACCTAGCCTGAGTTCTCTCCACCCGTTCGCAGCGTAGGAGAGTCATGCGAGTCATCACCCAGCAGTCGCCCGGCGGTCCCGAGGTGCTCACCATCGTGGACGCCCCCGAGCCTCGGCCTCTCCCGACCGAGGTTCTGGTCCGCGTCAAGGCGATCGGGCTGAACCCGCTGGAGGCGCGCCTGCGCGCCGGCGAGTTCCCGATGATCGGCCGGCCGCCGTTCATCCTCGGCTGGGACCTCAGCGGCGTGGTCGAGGAGGCGGCGACGTGGCGGTTCAGGCCTGGTGACAAGGTGTTCGGGATGCCGCTGTTCCCGCGGGCGGCGAGCGCGTACGCCGAGGTCGTGGCGGCGCCGGCGTTGCACCTGACGCGCAAGCCGGCGTCGCTCTCACACGTCGAGGCGTCGGCGCTGCCGGTCGTCGGGCTGACGGCGTGGCAGGGCCTCGTCGACCTCGCGGGCGTGACCGAGGGCGACCGTGTCCTGGTCCACGGCGGTGGTGGCGGGGTCGGTCACGTCGCGATCCAGATCGCGAAGGCGCTCGGCGCGTACGTGATCGCGACCGCCGGCGGAGGCAAGCGGGAGTTCGTCGAAGGGCTCGGCGCCGACGAGGTGATCGACTATACGGCGGTCGACTTCACCGAGGCGGTCCGCGACGTCGACGTCGTGCTCGACACGATCGGTGGCGACACGGTCGAGCGGTCACTCGACGTGCTCCGCCCGGGCGGGCACCTGGTCACGGCGGTCGCCGAGTCGGATCCGGTACTCGCCGCCAAGTACGAGGCGGCCGGCATGCGCTTCAGCGGCATCGCGGTCGACCCCGATCCGGTCGCCCTGCGAGGTCTCGTCGAGCTCGTCGAACAGGGCAGGCTCCGGGTACACATACAGGAGACGTTCCCGTTCGAGCGCGTCGCCGACGCGCACCGGCTGCTCGACGGCGGTCACCTCCAGGGCAAGCTCGTCCTCACCGTCTGACCCGTCGTGGGGGCCTCGCGTGAGTGAGGCCCCACTGTCGTGCGCTGCCCTACCACTTCGTGACCTTGTGGATCCAGGCGAGCTGCTGGGCGATCTCCGCCGCGCCGGCCATCTTCTCCCGGTCGGAGCCGTAGAAGACGCCGAGCAGCGTCTCCTTGCCGTGGGCGCCGACGCTCATCACCGGGCCGCCGGAGTCGCCGCCGGCCGGGATCCTGGACACCTTCTCCAGGCAGAAGTCGGTGCCGCCCGGTTGGGCGAAGCCCGCGCAGCGCTGGGCGTCGGACCGTACGACCCGCAGCGTCGACTGCTTGAGCACGGGCGACTGGCAGGTGTTCTCATCCTTGGTGCAGGTGGCGCCCACCCGTACTGGCGCGCGATCAACTTCTCGATCGCGCGTGATGCGCCCTCTTATGCCAGCGGACGAATCGTGTCGATGATCTGCCGCAGCGTCTTGTCGTTCACGGCCCCCGGGCCGGTGCTGTTGGAGAAGACGTAGAAGGTGACCGGGGCGCCCTGCCGGGAGGCGAATGTGGCGGCGTACAGCGTTCCCCCGTTCGGTTCGCACGCCGTTCCCCTGCCGCCCTTAGTCGTAACGACGACCTTCTGCAGTACGGCCCGGAGGCCGCCGATCGTGGGGTGCTCCGGGCTCGCTGCCACCGTTCTGGGGAGCACACCGCGGAGTTGGTAACCGAAGTTCGCCCACTGGAGCGCGTTGTGGGCGGCGGTCACCTGGAGGGACTCCAGCTGACCCGACGCGGCCGAGGTGATGCCCTCGCCACCGAGCAGCCCCGACTGGACGATCGTGCAGCTGGTGTAGTGGGGGCCGTCGCGGCTGATGTCGGCGACGCCGTTCGAGCCGACGGCGACATTCCCGCTGGCGTCGGTGAGGCCCACACCGGTGCCGGGATCCTCGACCTTCCAGCCCGGCGGGACGTCGTACACCACGCCGAAGTCGGGAGCGACCACGACCTGCCAGCCGGGGACGAGCGGTGGCGACTTCGGGCCGGCACCGGGCGGTGCCGGAGCCGCGGTGCCCGGGGTCGACGTGACGGCCGCCGGGCGCGACGGCGTCTTGGCCGCCGTGCCGCCGTGCACGAGGTACCCACCGGCCGCCGCGGCCGCCACCAGCACGACGGCTCCGGCGATCTCCGCCAGGAGACGCCCACGGTCGCTCTTCTTCGCGGCGCCGGTCGGCACACTGTCGTTGACGGTCGAGTCCGGCCCGGCGGAATCCGCCGATCGCCAGTGGGCCGTGGGATGCAGGGCGGATTCCATCGACTCGCGGAGGACCGCGAGGGCGGCGGCCGCGCTCTGCGGTCGTGCGGCAGGGTCCTCCGCCAGCAGATCCAGCACCAGACGGTCGAGGTACGGCGGTACGTCGGAGCGGCGGGACGCCGGCGGTACGGGTGACGACTCCGCCGGTGGTACGCCCGTCAGCAGTTCGTGGAGGACACGACCGAGGGCGTGCAGATCCGTACGGGCATCGGAGGTGTCCGTCCGGGGCACGCCGATGCCCAGGTTGCAGAGCTTCACGTCCCCGCTGTCAAGGAGGACCAGATCGGCGGAGGTGAGGGCACCGTGAACGACGCTCTGGGCGTGTGCGGCCGTCAGGGCGTCGAGGGCCTGCTCGGCCACCCGGGTGACCTGGCCGATGGGCAGTCCGCCGCCCTGCGCGGCCAGGACGGTCTTCAGGTTCTGCCCGTCGAGGTGCTCGGTCACGAGGAACACCGGGGTCTCGGCGGTCCCGATGTCCAGCACCGCCTCGACTGCGGGGTGCCGTACCGCCGCCGCCTTCTCGGCCTGAGAACGGAACGCGGCGACGCCTGCCTGGTCGGTGACGGCGGGTTCGGCGAAGACCTTGACGGTGACGACCCGGTTCAGCCGGAGGTCGAAGCCGCGCCATGCCTCATCGGCTCCGGCGCCGAGGCCGCCGATCGCCGCGTCGAGGCGGTACCGCCCGGAGAGTACCTGCCCGGGTCGCTGTCCCACGGTGTTCCGCACGATCCGTCCTTCATCGCTTCCAGGAAACGCCCTGGTCGGTGCCAAGGTCGTAGGGTTTCTCCCACCACTGCACTCCGGTGATGTCCCGGGATCCGGAACTCAGGATGACCGTGCAGGTCTCGTAACGGGCGCCATGGCGGAACCCGCCGTCCTTGATGGCGGCCGGGCGACACTGGCCGGGGTAGGCCTGCGGATCCCCCGACATGAGCGTGCTGCTGACGGAGTTGCCCGCGGAGTCGATCCCCACCATCTTCTGAGCGGGGGCGAAGTCCATGTAGGGGTCGTCGGGCCCGAGGTTGGTCAGCGTGAAATGGGCGTAGTACGGGGTCTTGCCCTTCTCCGAACGCGACAGCGCCAGGCCGGCCAGATCGGCCGTGGAACCCTTGACGATCGAGGTCACGGTCACCCCCACCGCATCCGTACGCGTCCCCTGGCTGACGGGCACGGTGGCCATCCGACCGATCGGGTACTGCGCACCGGGCCTCGCCTGACCGGGCACCGTGCCGTCGACCGGCTGGAGTGTCCGAAGTCCGGTGGAGGACGGATGCGCCGTGGCCGGCGTCTTCGCCTTCGCGTCGTCGTCACCGAAGCCGTTCGTCACCGCGACGACCCCGGCTCCGGCCAGTACCGCTCCCAGCACGCCACCGACGGCCGCCACAACGCGCTTCCGGCTCTTCGGCGCCGTGATGGAGGTGTGCGGGGCGACCGTCGTCGCTTCCAGGACGTCATCAGGGGGAGAGGGCCGCCCGCGCAGGTACGGCGGCGGGCCGGCGGGAGGAACGGCGGTCCTCCCGGACCGGCGCAGGAAGTCCCGTACGGCGGCGGCGCCGATCGGCCTCCGGTCGGGCGACTTGGCCAGCAGGTCCAGGACCAGGCGTTCGAGGTGAACGGGGATGTCCGGGCGGTGGGAACGCAACGGCAGAGGCGCCTCGTTGAGGTGCTTGTACATGATCGAGGCGAGTCCGGGGTCGTCCGTGTGGAACGCGGGCCTCCCCGTGAACAACTCGTACAGCACTCCGCCGAGGGCATAGAGGTCGGCGCGGTGGTCGGCCGGCACGCCGCGCCACTCCTCCGGGGCCATGTAACGAGGCGTGCCGAGCAGCCCGCCCGTGGCCGTCAGCGTCGTACGGTCGGCCAGCCGGGCGATGCCGAAGTCACAGATCTTCACCCGGCCGTCCTGCTGCAGGAACAGGTTCGCCGGTTTGATGTCCCGGTGGACGACACCGCGTGCGTGCGCCACCGCGAGCGCATCGGTGATCTGCTCCGCCAGTCCCACCACCTGGTCGATCGGCAGCCCACCGGGGTGTGCCGCGAGAACTCCGGCGAGGTCCGATCCCTGGAGGAACTCCATCACGAGGAACGTCACGGCACCGTGGGTGTCGATGTCGAAGACCGCGCAGATGCCCGGGTGCTGCAGACCGGCGGCGGATTCGGCCTCCCGGCGGAACCGCGCGACCGCGTTCTCGTCCTGCGCCACCTGCGGCGGGAGGATCTTGATCGCGATCGGCCGGTTCAGTCCGAGGTCGACCCCGCGCCACACCTGACCCATGGCGCCCGCCCCGATGGGCGCCTCCAGCCGGTACCGCCGGGCCAGCAGTAGCCCGGCCTCCAGGCTCAGCTCCCCCGCCAACGTCTCTCCCCGAACGATCTTCAATGGCTGCCCGACATTCCACCACACCGGACCGGCGGCGCACCGCTCTCTATGCTCGGGACCATGACCATTCAGCGGATGGACAACGTCGCCATCGTCGTCGACGACCTGGACGCGGCCGTCGCGTTCTTCACCGAGCTCGGCATGGAGCTGGAGAACAAGGCGCAGATCGAGGGCATCTGGGCGGACCAGACCGTCGGACTCGACGGTATTCGGAGCGAGATCGCCATGATGCGGATTCCGGACGGCCACGGAAAAGTGGAGCTGACGAAATACCACGCTCCCGCCGCGATCGGCGCCGAGCCGGAGAACCCGCCGCCCAACACGCTGGGCCTGCATCGCGTCATGTTCGCCGTCGACGACATCGACGACACCATCGCCCGCCTGCGCCCCCACGGCGCCGAACTCCTCGGCGAGGTGGCACAGTACGAGAACATCTTCCGGCTCTGCTACCTCCGCGGCCCCGCCGGCATCATCGTCGCCCTGGCCGAGCAGATCGGCTGACGCGAAAGGGCGGCTGCCGCAGCCGAGGGAGGCGCGGGCTACCGATCGGGTGGGAACTGCTCCCGGATGAGGTCCAGCAGTGTCGCGTGGGTCTTCTGGTCGGCCGCCACGAGGAGTCCGCCCGGGCCGGTGTGCGGTGGCTGACCGTGAATGCCGGTCACGACGCAGCCGGCCGCCTGGCACAACGCGATTCCGGCGGCGAAATGCACGCTGTCCCGCAGATGGCCGTCGGTGACATAGGCGGCCCGCCGCCCGGCGGCCACCCAGGCCACCGCCAGGGTGGTGGAGACGACGCGGGGGCGGAATCGCTCGGCGAAGCCCGCCTCGGCGAGCAGCCGGACGGCGCGGAAGTGCGGTGCGTTCGGGAACGGCTGATCGAGGTTGACGTCCACCAGCCGCGAGTCGGGCGAGGGCTGGAGCGGCTCGTCGGTGTCGTCGCGGCGGACGAACGCGTGAGCGCCGTCCGTCCAGAACACCTCGCCGGCGAGCGGGTCGGCGGCGGCCGCGGCCGTGACGTCGGAGCCCACGCACAGCGCGACGTTCCCCGCGACCAGCATGTTCCGCGCGGCGTAGTTCAGCGTGCCGCACAGCGGATCGACCAGCCACACGCGCGCCGCGTCGTCCGGACCCGTTGCGTCGGATCTCCTCACCCAGCACGGCGTCGTCGGGCCGAGCGGTGCGAATGACGTCGAGGATGGCCTTCTCCGCCTCGACGTCCGCGGCCGTGGCGAAGTCGCCCGCGCCCTTGTCGATGCGCGTCAGCGACGCTCCGTACGGTTCGCGCCCTCTGTGCCGTCGATGGCGACGTCAAGCTCAGGGGTCGACGCGGCGGGCGGTCAGCGTACGGCGCCATCGTGGAGTTCGATGACGCGATCGGTGTGGCGGACCAGGAGGGGGTCGTGAGTGGCGACCACGGCGGTGACGCCCTGGTCGCGGACGACGGCGCGGATCAGCTGCGTGATCGACTGGGCGGTCTCCGGAGTCGAGCTGTCACCGCGCGCGGCGGAGGCGGGGCTCGCGGAGGTCGTCCGGGACGGCGGCCGGGCGGCCGGCCAGCACGGCGCCGTCGACCTCCGCGCGGGCCAGCGTCATGCAGGCCGCCGCGCGGTCCCTCCGCCGTTCTCCGGAGGTGTTCGCCTTGATGGCCACGCTGGCCAGGGAGGCGAACAGGTCGACGTCGCCGTCGCTGTCGAGCCGTACGCGGATCCAGTCGCCGCCGGGGGCCAGCTGCACACGCCCCGACTCCAGGAGGGGGCGGCGGAGACGCCCGATGACCGGCCAGGTCAACCGCAACTCCGCACAGCCGTCGGCGTGTACATGGGCGAGCTGGCGGCCGTCGACCTTCAGCGCCGTGCCCAGGCCACAGGCGGCGCGCCCTCGGCGTACGCCCGGCCATGAGGCCACCTGCGCCATCGCGCGGTCGGCGTAGGACGCCGCCGGAATCTTTCTTCCCCGCATGGAAACCTATGGTTCACCCTCCGACCCTGTTTTCGGAAGGGTTGTGACACATGTGGCACCTATGTCGGGAAGGGGCGGGCCGGGCTCAGGCGGAGCGGGCGGCCGCGTAGGACCCGGTGCGCAGCTCGTCGAGGATGCCGGGTTCGACCGGCTTCCAGCCGAGGACTCGTTCGGCGCGCGACGGGTCCATCGGCGACGACCGGGTCAGCAGTCCGGCGAAGGGCCCGAAGGTCTGCTGCGCCTGTTCGAGGGTGATCGACACCGGGCGGGCGCCGGCGACGTCGGCCACCGCCTCGACGATCCGCCGCATCGGGGTGCGCTCCCGGGCCGCGGCGTTGACGATCAGACGCCGCTCGGCCTGGGCCAGGGCGGCGACGTACAGCCGGGCGAGGTCGTCGACGTGTACCGAGCTCCACTCGTTGGCGCCGTCGCCGATGTACGTCACGACCCCCTGCGCCCGGCCGCCCGCGATCAGGCCCTGGAGCAGCCCGGACCCGTTCCGCCCGTAGATCAGCCCGGCCCGGATCACCGTCACCGCCGGCCCCTCGGCGGCCAGTACCTGCCGCTCGCCCAGCACCTTGAACGGCTGCGGGGCGCTTTCGGGGTCCACCGGGGTGTCCTCGTCGACCGTCACCCCCTGGGTGTCCCGATAGACCATGCCGGTGCTGGTGTAGATGAACGGGCTCCCCGGCCGCAGCCCGTCGAGCATCGCCGCCAGCGCGGGCCCCTCCAGCTCGCTCATGGCCGCGAAGTCGGCGAGGTCCGCCGCCGCGTGGACGACGGCGTCCGCCCGCTCGGCGGCGAGGCGGAGGGCCGCCGTGTCCGCGAGGTCGCCCGAAACCGCCTCGGCGCCCAGGCCCGTCACACGGTCCCGCGCCGCCTGTGACCGGGCCAGCGCGCTCACGTGATGGCCCACCGCGATGAAGTGCTCGGTGAGCACACCGCCGAGATAACCGCTCGCGCCCGTCAGAAAGATCCGCATGGTCATGTCCCTCGTGGTAGACGGCGGCCGCCGGTCGGCGGCCACGGCGACCAGCGTCGGCCGCCGGCGCCGGCGCAGCCAGGGACCATCGGTCCGTGGCTGAACACCGAGCGGACCGCGGCGAGGGCCGTACCGTAGGGCCATGGACAAGCACGCGCTGGCGGCCTTCCTCCGGAGCAGGCGAGAGCAGATCCGGCCGGAGGACGTGGGGCTGCCGCGTGGGCCGCGGCGCCGCACGCCGGGGCTGCGGCGGGAGGAGGTCGCGCAGCTCGCGCACATCTCCACGGACCACTACAGCCGCCTGGAGCAGGCCCGGGGGCGGCATCCGTCGGCCCAGGTGCTCCGGGGCATCGCCCGTGCGCTGCGGCTGTCCGACCAGGAGCGGGCCCACCTCTTCTCGCTGGCCGGCGAACGGGAGGAGCAACCGGGCCGGTTGCCGTCGCGGGAGGTCGCCCCCGCCACCGCCACCCTGCTGGACCGCCTCACCGACGCACCCGCGCTGGTGGTGGACGACACCTGCCGGGTGCTCGCGTGGAACCCGCTCGCCGCCGCCCTGTTCGAGGACTTCTCGGCGCTGCGGGGAGGCGACCGCAACATCCTGCGCCGCCTCTTCCTGCACCCCGACCGGGACCGCGCCACCTACGGGATCACCGACCACCGGCGCCTGGTGACCACCGCCGTCAGTTACCTGCGGGTCGCCACCACCCACTATCCGGACAACGCCGAGCTGCGGTCGCTCATCGCCGAACTCCTGGCCGGCAGCGCGGAGTTCGCCCGCCTCTGGAACTCCCAGGAGCTCCGCATCGAGCACCATTCCCGGCAGGTCTTCGAGCATCCCCAGGTGGGCCCGATCGAGCTGGACTTCGACATCCTCACCGTCCCGGACGCCGACCAGCAGCTGGTGATCTTCACCGCCGAGCCGGGTTCCCCGTCCTACCGGAACCTGCAGTTCCTCAAGGTGATCGGCGTCCAGCGGATGGACGTGCCCACCTGAGCCGCACGCCGTGAGCGCGCTCGGGCAGTCACGCCCGGGGAGCCGCGCTCGGGGAGCCGCGCTCGGGCGGTCGCGCTCAGGGAGTCGTGCGCTCGGCGGTGAGGCGGCCCGAGTCGGTGCGCAGGTAGAGCCTCCGCGGGGACCTCGGGTCGTGCGGAACCCCGGCGACGTGCTTACCGCCGGTGTCGGTGTCGGCGTCCACGTTGTACGGGCCGCCGGGGACCATCACGCGCAGTGAGGACGAGCCGGTCGTCGCGTTCACCTCGGTGGGGGCGGCGGCGAAGGCCAGCTCGACGCGCCCGGAGTCCGAACGCGCCCGTACGGCCGCCGCGGCCAGCCGGGTGGCGTGAATCGACCCCGAGTCGGTCGTGAGGACGAGAGGGCCGCCGACGCCGTCCACGGTGACACGGCCCGAGTCGCTGTGGACCTGAACCGCGCCCTTGACCGAGCGGACCGTGACCGAACCCGAGTCACTGCTCGCGTCGGCGGCCGCGACGCCGGTGACGTCGATCCGGCCGCTGTCGGCGCGGGCCCGGACGGTGACGGAGGCGGGAACCGTGAGCTCGTAGTCGACGCTGCACCGGGAGCAGTCCCGGGTGAACGTCAGGCGCCCGGCGGAGTCGAGCCGCTGACCGGGATGCGGCGTGCGGTCCTGATAGTGGACGACCCGGTGGATCCGCACCTCGGGGCCACCCGGCCGGATGGTCAACCGGCCGTCGTCCGCGTGGATGTCCACGACCTTCACCGGACCGTTCACGGTGGTGTCGGAGGTGAGTTCGTTCTTGTAGTCGCCGAAGTGCACGCCGAAGCCGCACCCGGAGAGGCCGAGAAGGGCGAGCAGGGGCAGGACCAGACCCACTTTGCGCACGAACGTACTCCCTCCCCGTCGGACTGCCCAGCACGCTATCCGGAACGCCCATGGCCGCCCATGGGGTTCGCAGGCCTCACGGTGGTGGGGCCAGCCCCAGGGTCAGGTCGGGGAGCCGCCCCCGGGCTCGGCGGGCGGCGGGTCCGCACTGTCCTCCGACAGACCCAACGAGGTCGACCAGCCTCCGAACAGGGACGACCCCGAGGTGCGGGTGTCCTCCTTCAGCCGGTCGAAACCGCGGCGGATGCTCTCCCAGCTCTCGTCCGCGAGCGGCGTGCCGACGTCGGCGGACGAGTCGATCGGCGCGTCGCCGAGCGGATCCGCGCTCAGGGCGTCCGGCACCTCCGGGGACCGGCCGCCCGGCGCGACCTCGTCACCGCGCTCTCCGGGCGGTGTCCAGAGCGGCTGCCGCTCCGGCCCGGACGGCGGGTGTACGGGTGCGGCGGGGGACGGCTCGTCCGAGGCGCCGTACGGCTGCGCGGGTGGCGGCTGCGCGGGCGATGGCCGGGTGGGTGCCGGCTGCGCGGGTGGCCCCGGCTCAGCGGGTGGCGTGAAGGACGACGGGCCGGAGGGGGGACCGCCGGCCGCCCCCGGGGGCACGCCCGTGGCGGAGAAGGGCTCGGTGCGCGGGGGCGCCGCCGGTGTGCCCGTCGCGGGGGCGCCCGTACCGGAGAACGGCGGTTCCGGCGCGAGGCCCGGTGGCAGCGGCTCCTCGGATGACGACGGTTCGCGCGAGCGGGGGTCCCAGGACGACGGCGTCTCGGCCGTCCGGGGGGCCCAGGACGACGACGGACGGCGCGAGCGGGGCTCCCCGAACGACGCGGCCCCGGGTGGTCCGGGCTCGAAGGAGGAAGGCGTTCCGGACGGCCGGGGTTCGAAGGGGGAGGGCGTTCCGGACGGTCGCGGTTCGAAAGGGGAGGGCGTTCCGGAGGGCCTGGGCTCGAAGGGGGACGGTGTCCCGGAGGGCCGGGGCTCCCAGGGGGACGGGCCCGGCGGTCCGCTCTGCCGGGGGGTACGCCGGGGCGGGCGCGGCCGCCGGGGATCGTCGCCGGCCGCCGGTGAGGCGGCGACCGGCGCGGCGAGGTCCTCGTCATCCGCGTCGGCCAGGGCGAGCCGCCGGCGGCGTTGCCGCCAGCCCAGGATCAGGCTGAGCACGAGGAGTGTTCCGCCGCCGCTGAGGACGGCGACGAGCATGAGGTCGGGGCCGCCTCCCGGCCGGGACCCGGTGGCGTCCGGCGCGGTGGAGGAGGACTGCGGCTGCTTGACGCTCGCGCCGCCGTGTTCGGCCTTGTTGATGCGCGCCGCCGCGCGCAGCGCGCCCAGGGCGTCGGCCACGCCGGTGCCGACCGCGGTGCTCCGGCCGTCGGGCGGGCGGTGGGTCGTGCCCTGTTCGAGCGCCTGCTTGACCTCGGCCGCCGAGAGGCGCGGATAGCGGGCCTTGACGAGGGCGCTGACGCCGGCGACGAGCGCGGCCGACGAACTGGTGCCCGTGCCCAGGACGTAGCCGTGGCCCGCCACGTCGGCGCTGACGATCTCGACGCCCGGCGCCGCGACCGAGACGTACGTGTGGCGGTTCGTGAACTTGGCCGGCCTGAACGCGCGGTCGACCGCGCCCACGGCGATCACGCCGGGATATGCGGCCGGATAGTTGCGGCGGTTCCCGGTGGCGCCGTCGTTGCCGGAGGACGCGACGAGGACGACGCCCTTGTCCAGGGCGTACTTGATCGCCGACTCCTCCAGGGGGTTGCCGTTATAGAACAGCTTGCCGCCGCCGAGGGACATGTTGATGACCTGCGCGCCGTGGTCGGTGGCGTACCGGATGCCACGGGCGATGGCGTCACGGGAGCGCGCCACCTGCGCGTGGTCGTTCCGCATCGGGTCGCCCAGCTCCCAGGTGACCCTGATGGACAGGACCTTCGCCTCCGGCGCGACTCCCATGATGCCCGCGTTGCCGCTGGCGCCGTGACCGTGGCCGGCGATCAGGCTGGCCATCTCGGTGCCGTGCCGCCCCCAGTACCGGTTGCCCGGCCTGCGCGCGTGGCCGGTGAAGTCGGGGCCGTCGACCACGCGCCCGGTGAGGTCCGGCTGGTGCCCGTCGACGCCGGTGTCGAGCACGGCGACCGTCACGCCGTCGCCGCGGGAGTACCTCCAGGCGCGGGAGAGGTGCAGGGCGCCCAGGGTCCACTGCTGGCCGCGGTACAGGTCGGCGGTCGCCGCGCGGGCGGGTGGACGGAGCGGCCGGTTCGGCACGGCGGACTGGGCGGCCGGGACGGACAGCACCGCGACCGCGGCACCGGCCAGGAGCGCGGAGACGAGGCGAGGAAAGGCGCGGCGGGGCTCGGACACGGGCACCGGTTTCCTCCCCGGTATCGGCGGCGGGCGACATTCTGCCACGGAGGGCTGGCGGAGCGCTCCCATGAGCGACCACCTTCGGAGCGCTGAGGGCCGAGGCCGTCACGTACAGTCACGGCGAAGGGAGGCGTTCCACCCGTCCGGCCGGGGAATGAGGGCGCTCGCCGCTCCGAATGAGGGCGCTCACCGCTTCGGGCCCGCGAACGAGGGAGCTCCCCGCTTCGAACCGGGGCGCTCACCGCTCCAGGGCCGGGAACGAGGGAGCTGATCGCTCCGGGTACGGTTTCAGGGCGGTACGAGTGCCGGGCCGGCGCTCTCCTGGCCGCGCGTGGTGCGCCGCGCGCCCTTCCCTGGTGGCCAGCCGGGATTCCGGCCCGGTTCCGTCTGCGCCACCGGGCGTACGCCCGAAGCCTCCCGTCGTATGACGACCCGGCGGGTGGCCCGGGCGCACGATCGGGGCATGGAAACGACGAACCTCCCCACGCACGGTCCCTGGCAGCCCGGTCCCTGGCACCACGGTCCGTGGCAGCACGCGGACGGCCCCGGCTGGTGGCCGGTGATCCCTCTCGCGTTCGGTCTGTTCTGGCTGCTCGTCATCGGCGGAGGCGGCTACCTGCTGTGGCGCCGCAGCGCGAAGGCACCGACGAGCGCGGAGTCCGTGCTCGCCGAGCGGTACGCGCGCGGCGAGATCGACGAGGAGGATTACCGGGAGCGGCTGGCCGTCCTGCGCGCCTAGGGGGTGCCCGCCGGTCGGCCCCTAGGTCAGGGCCCGGCGAGTTCCGGGCCGCTCTCGCAGTGCCGGGTGACCTCCGGGGAGGTCTCCCGGGCATGGTCGGTGGCCGGCGCCGCCGCCTCCAAGAGCCGGCCGGCCTCGGCCTCGTCGATGGACGCGCCGGCCGCCGCCTCGCTGAACCGCCGGAGGAGGCGGGCGAACTCGGCGCGTTCGGCCGGGGTCCAGTCGGCGACGAGCCGGCCGATGAAGTGCCGGCGGAACTCGTCGGCCTTGTCCTGGATGCGGCGCCCGGCGTCGGTCAGCTGCAGGTGGGCGCGCCGGGCGTCGACCGGTGACGCCTGGCGGGACACGAAGCCGGCGTCGATGGCGTGGCCGACGAGCCGGCTGGCGGTCGATGGGTCGATCTCGAGGCGTTCGGCGACGGCGCCGACGGTGACGTCACCGCGGTCGTCGCCCTGCTTGGCGACCGCGTAGATGACCATCAGGTTGGACAGCTGGATGCCCCGTCCGTGTTCGCAGTTCTCGCGCAGCCGCCGTAGGAGCTGCGGCTTGGCCCAGAGCCTGCGGAGCTGGAATGCGGCCTGCTCGATCTCCGCGACGCTCGGGTCGATTTCGGTACCCACATCGTCACAGTAATTGAGCCTGTCCCGATCACCCGCATCCTGCGGGGTCATCCCCACCAGAACGCCGTGGCGATGATTCCGTACAGCACGATCAGGGTCGCGCCCTCGAGCCAGTTCGACTCGCCGTCGAGAACGACGAGCACGGTGATCACCACGGCCATGATGAGCACCGCGATGAGGAGCGGTGACAGGACGAGGGTGAAGGACGCTCCGACCAGCGGGGAGAGCAGGACGAGGGCGGGCGCGACGACCAGGGCGATCTGCAGCGGGCTCTGCAGGATGACCGACAGCGCGAAGTCGGACTGGTTCTTGAGAGCGAGCTGGATGCCGACGACGTTCTCGACGGCGTTCCCGGCGATCGCCACGATGACGAGGCCGGCGAACGCCTGGGAGATGCCCAGGGAGTCCATCGCGGGTTCGAGCGCGGCCACGAACCAGTCCGACACCAGCGCCGCGCCGACCCCGGTGATCGCCAGCATGGCGAGGGCGACGGCCAGCGGCCAACGGGGCCCGTGCGCGGACTCCGCACCCTTCGCCGCGCCCGCTCCGGCCTTCTCCGCGTCCGTTCCGGTCTTCGCGGTGGGCTCGGCGGGGCGTTCGCCGGAGTCCGTGGCGACGGTGCCCTCCGCGCCGGAGCTCAGGGCGGCGGCCTTCGCCGGCTCCCCGGCCGTGCCGTGTCCTCCCTCGGCCTGCTGCCGTTTGATCGAGCTGGGCAGCGACGCGGCGAACAGGCAGAGCAGCAGGATCGACACCACGACCGAGAGATTGCGCTCGTGCAGGGCCGCCTTCGTCGCATGGGAGCCGAGCGCCGCGGTGAGGGAGGGCACCAGCAGCGCCGCGACCGACAGGACCAGCAGCACCGACAGGGTCCGGGCGGCGTCACCGCCGAACTTCTGCGGCCCGTGCTTGATGCCGCCGAGCAGGAACGCCAGGCCGAGGACGAGCAGGACGTTGGCGAGGATGCTGCCGACGATGGTGGCCGTGGCCACGTCGTACAGCTTCTTCTGCAGCGCGAAGAGTACGACGAACAACTCGGGGAGGTTGCCCAGCGCGCTCTGGACGACGCCGGTGGCCCCGGCGCCGAGCCGGTCGGCGAGGTTCTCGACGCTGCGCCCGACCAGGCTCGCCAGGAGGGCGAGTGCGATCGCCGCGACGACGAACGGAACGACGGTGCCGCCGATCTTGCCGTAGTGCGTGACACCGGCCGCCACGGATGCCACCAGGGTGATGACGATCAGGCGCCAGTCGGAACGCGAAAAACCCATGGGGAGATCATGCCGCATCCGGACCTGCGGACTTGACGTTTCCTTGGGGTTCAGTGCGTCGAGGTGAGCGCCGTCCCGACGCGGACGTGCGCTCCCGGTGGCAGGCCGAGGCGTTGCGCCGCGTTTCCGGCGTTCACGGCGAGCGCGAGGCAGCCGGCCGAGTCGACGAAGGCGACCAGTTCGCCGGGAGGCACGGCGCCGAACGTCTCGCGGAACGGCACGGTGATACTCCGGCGCCCGAGGATGAAGCTCAGGGGAACGCCCGTGACGGCGCCGATCCGGCGCAGGTCCTCGGCGGTCACGGAGAGTTGCACGTTCCCGAACCGGTCGACGGTCAGCACCTCGCCGTCGACCGTGCCCTCCTGCACTCTGCGGGTCGGCCGGGGCAGCGTCACGAGGTCGGCGGCGTCGAACTCCGTCCCGACGGCCGTGATGTCCAGGCCCGCCGCCAGGTGCGCCGCCACCGGGGCGAAGATGTCGCGGCCGTGGAACGTCGCCGACGTGGGCGCGAGCCACAGGTCCCGGTTGGTCAGCTCGAAGGCGCGCGCGCCGCCGTCGGGGACGCACCAGGACAGCACGCCGTTGTCCGGCCCGACGAAGATCCGGCCGCCGGCGGCCACCGCGACCGCCCGCCGGGTCGTGCCGACACCGGGGTCGACGACCGCGACGTGTACGCCCTCCGGGAGGTACGGCACCGTCTGGGCGAGGATGGCGGCCCCGCGCCGGACGTCGGCGGGCGGGACGAGGTGGCTGATGTCGATGACCCGGGCGCTCGGGGCGATCCGCGCGATCACCCCGTGACAGGCCGCCACGAACCCGTCCTCCAGCCCGTAGTCGGTCAGCAGCGATACGCAGTCGATGGAGGCCACGTTTGCAGACTACGTCGAGGCCTTACCCGGAGAACACCGCGAACAAGTCGACGATCACGCGTAGCATGACAGCCCCCCGACCCGTACAGAGGGGACCTGATGCAACCGGCGAACGCCCGGGGCGATGGCCCTGACAAGAAGAAGGAAGACGACGGCCGCCTGACCGACCGCGACCGCGAGATCCTCGACTTCGAACGACAGTGGTGGAAGCACCCAGGCGCCAAGGAGCAGGCGATCCGGGAGTTGTTCGACATGTCCTCGACCCGCTACTACCAGATCCTGGGCCGCTTGATCGAGCGTCCCGAGGCGCTGGAGTACGACCCGATGCTGGTGAAGCGGCTGCGGCGTCAGCGATCCGCCCGTCAGCGCCAGCGGGCGGCGCGTAGGCTCGGTATCCGAACCTGACCCGCCCGGCACGGCGCGCATCCTTCCCGGCGGGCGAGCCGGTGCCCGGCCGCCTCCCGTGGACGGCCGGCCCGTGACGGGCGTCCGCGCGGCGAAGGAGAGGGACGACCGATGAGCGTTGAGCCGGAGGCCCGGACGGACGCCGGAGCCGAGGGGCTGGCCGCGATCCGCGACCGCCCGCGGGAGGCGCTCATCGGCTTCGACTTCGACGGGACGCTGTCGCCGATCGTCGACGACCCCGCCGCCGCGCGGGCGCATCCGGGCGTCGTCCCGGCGCTGCGCCGCCTGGCGCCGCTCGTCGGCACGGTCGTGGTCATCACCGGCCGTCCCGCCGCGACCGCCGTCGAGGCCGGCGGGTTCGCCGACCTCGACGGCCTCGTCGTCCTCGGCCAGTACGGCCGCGAACGCTGGGAGAACGGCGTGCTGGACGTGCCGGAGCCGCCGCCGGGCGTCGCGGAGGTCCGCGCGAAGCTCCCGCGGATCCTGGCGAACGCCCCCGAGGGCGTCGCGGTCGAGGACAAGGGACTCGCGCTCGCGGTGCACACCCGCCGGGCCGCTGAGCCGCAGGTCGCCCTCGAACGCCTGCGGAGCCTCATCGAGGCCCTGGCCGAGCGCACCGGCCTCGCGGTCGAGCCGGGCCGTTTCGTGCTCGAACTCCGCCCGCCCGGCATGGACAAGGGCGCGGCGCTGCGCGCGCTGGCCGCCGAGCGCGGCGCGTCGGCGGTCCTGTTCGCCGGGGACGACCTCGGCGACCTCGCGGCGTACGACGCGATCGACGCGCTGCGCAAGGAGGGCACGCCCGGCGTGAAGGTCTGCAGTTCGTCGGACGAGGTGACCGCGCTGGCCGAGCGCGCGGACGTCGTCGTCGACGGCCCGCCGGGCGTGGTCGGCCTCATCGAGCGCCTCGCCGACGACCTGGGCTGACGCGCGCCTCCCGGGAGGCGCGCGCTCCCCGGCCGCGCTCGCCGAGGTCGGCCGCGCTCGCGGGGTCGGCCGCGCTCGCGGGGTCGGTCAGTCGTCCTCGGCGAGGATGCCGTACAGACGGCGTCGGGCGTCGTTGATGACGTCGAGGGCGCGCTCGCGCTGCTCCTCGTTGCCGGCGTGCATGACCTGCCGGAGGGCCATCATCAGCCGGCCCATCGCGGAGTGGAGGTGGGTGGCGGCCTCGCCGGCGTCCTCGGTGATCTCCGCCCACGGCGGTGTCCGCCCGGCGGCGGCCTCGGTCTCGGCGCGCCCGGCGTCCGTCAGCGCGAACAGCCGCTTGCCGGACGACTCCCGCCCGGAGATGAGCCCTTCGTCCTCCAGGAGCTGCAGCGTCGGGTAGACCGAGCCGGGGCTGGGCCGCCAGAGCCCGCCGGTGCGGTTCTCCAGCTCCTGGATCATCTCGTAGCCGTGCATCGGGCGCTCGGCCAGCAGCGCGAGGATCGCGGCCCGTACGTTGCCGCGCTTCGTACGGCGCCCGCCGCGTCCGCCCCGGCCACGCGGGCCGAAGCCCGGCCCCCAGTCGCCGAACGCCGCGCGCTCCTCACGGTGCGTTGATCCTCTGCGCATGGCCTCTCTCCGCCGATATGTCGAACGATATATCGTACGGCGGGTCAGCCCTTGACCTGGATGCTGTCGAGGATCTTCCGGGTGAGGTCGGGCGAGCCGGTGATCTTCACGCGGACCCACATCGCGTACTTCCCCTTCGTGTCCCGCAGCCCGGTCTCGTTGATGGTGATCGTGCCGCAGTGCCAGGGGGTGATCTGCCCGGCGAGCGTGCCGTGGTGGTACGCCTGCGGAGCGCCCGGCGTGCACTTGGCCCGGTGGCTGCCCAGGGTGCGGGGCGGCAGGGTGACGTTCAGGTCGTGGGTGAGCCCGGCGAAGACGCCCGGTGTCGGAACGTCGTCCTTGACGAACTGGCCGTAGTCGGGGGTCGCGCGCAGCGCGGGCGCCTTCGCGCGGTCCGCGACGGCGACCGGCCAGGTGGTGTGCTGCCTCTGCAGCACCCAGGACGGTGGGACGCGGATGCTGAGCCGGCCCGCCACGTCGCTCACGGTGACGAGGCCGTCCCCGGGCTTGGTCTTCGACGAGGAGCCCCCGGTGAGCTTCCCGATCGCGTACGCGCCACCGCCTCCGACGACCAGCACCGCGGCGAGCCCGGCGATGACCACCAGCCGTTTGCGGCTCGGCCCTCCCGGCGACCCGCCGCCCGTCCCGCCGGGCCGCGCCCCGGGACCCGCGGCGGGCCGGTCGCCCCCGGCGCCGCCCGGGCCGTACGGCCGCTCGATGGGCAGGTCGACGACGGTGGCGTTGCCGCCTTCCGCCGGGGGCGGCGTCTGGATCGTCCGGTCGCGGGCGTTGTCGTACGGCGCCGGACCGCGGGCGTCGGACGCGGCCGGGCCCGGGTCGTCGCCGACCGGGGGGACCCGGAGCGTACGGCTCGACGGCGAGTCCTCGCCGCCGCCCGGTTCCGGCGGATCGTCCGGGACCGGGGAGACCCGCAGGGTCCGCCCCGACCCCTCGTCACCGGTCCGGTCCACCGGCCCCGCGCCGTACGAGCCGCCGGGAGCCCACTCGCCGGTTCCCGGGTCCAGCATCGTCGCGTCGCTGCCGGGTTCGTCCCGGACCGTCGCGTCGCCGGCGACGGACATCAGCGGAACGCTCAGCGCGGCCGCGAACGCCTCCGCCGACGGCCAGCGGCGCTCCCGGTCGCCCTCGAGCGCCCGCATCACGATCTCGTCGACGGCCGGCGGCAGATCGCCCCGCGCCGCGCTCGGCGGTGACTGCACCGGAGCCGGACCCGGCGCATCCCCCGTGAGCAGGTGGTACGTCAGCGCGCCCAGGCCGTACACGTCGGCGCGGACGTCGAGCCCGCCGCCGAACCGCGCCTGCTCCGGGGACATGTACCCCGGCGTGCCGACGGGCATCGTGAACGCCCCGGAGGCGTGCGCGAGCGCCTTGGCGAGCCCGAGGTCGGCGATGAGGAGGCGTTCGCCGCCGTCGGTCGTCGACTGGAACAGGATGTTCGACGGCTTCAGGTCGCGGTGGATGACGCCCAGCCGGTTGATCACCTCGACGCCGTGGGCGATCTCGATGGCCAGCCGCAGCACCTCGGCGACCGTGAGCCGCCGGTTCCGCATCCGGTCCTCGAGCGTTCCGCCATCGGCGTAGGACATGACGAAGTACGGCCGTCCGTCCTCGAGTTCGCCGATGTCGTGCACGCGGACGAGGCGTTCGGAATCGGCGCGGCGCAGAATCTTGGCCTCTTCCAGGAAGCGATTGCGCACGTCGAGGTCGTCGATGAGTCCGCCGGCCAGCACCTTCACGGCCACGGGGGCATCGAGCAGTTCGTCCCGGGCCAGCCAGACGGAGGCGAATGCTCCGGCCCCGAGGACACGATCGATTCGGTAACGGCCGACGGTTGAAGGTATGGACACCCCCGTATCATGCCCAATGCCGGGCGATATCGAGGGCGAGGCAGTGTCATGGCGTACGACGAGCGGACCGAGGAACTGGCGGCACGGGCCGCCAAGGGCGACACCGCGGCGTTGAATCAACTGCTCAAAGTGATCGAGCCGGATGTTCTGCGCCATTGCGGCCGATTCCTGCCGTGCCGTCAGGACGCCGAAGAAGCGTGTCAGGACGCGCTCATGCAGGTCGCGCGCAATATCGGACGGTTCGAGGGCCGTTCGCGATTCAGCACCTGGCTGCACGTCGTCGTCGCGAACTCCGCGCGTTCGACCTACCGTTCGCTCAAGCGCCGTTCGATGGAGCAGGCCGGTGAGCTGCCGCAGCAGCGTCCCGACCCGCGCCGTACGAGCGTCATCGCCGGCTCGCGGGTGGACATCCTGGACGCGATGGAGGACCTGGAGCGGCGCAAGCCCGACCTCATCGAGGCGCTGGTGCTGCGGGACGTGTCCCAGCTGGAGTACAGCGAGATCGCCCAGCAGCTCAACCTGCCCCTGGGCACGGTGAAGTCACGGATCCACGAGGCGCGCAAGCAGTTCCGCCAGGCGCTCGGCGACGACTACGGGTCGGCCGCCCAGTCCTGACCGCCGACCGGGCCCGTACGGCTCCGGTCCCGGACGGTACGGGGACCGCCTGCGGCATCGGCCGCCGCCGTCGCCACTCGTCCGGTCCGTGAGCCGCCCGGCTCACCGGCGCCGTCAGTCGAGGGCGTCGAGTTGCGCGGCGAACCAGCGCTGCGGCGGCAGGGCCGTCGCGGCGGCGGTCAGCCGGGCGCAGCGTTCGGCGCGTTCGCGGCGCGGCAGGAGCAGCGCCTGGTTCAGGGCCTGCGCCGTCTGCGACACGTCGAACGGATTGATCATCAGCGCGTCGGCCCCCAGCTCGGCGGCGGCCCCCGCCTCGCGGGACAGCACCAGGGCACAGCCGTCCTCGGACAGCACCGGACCTTCCTTGGCCACGAGGTTCATGCCGTCCCGGATGGGGTTCACGAGCAGGACGTCCGCCAGCCCGTACGCCGCCAGCGAGCGCGGATAGTCGTCGTTGACCTGCAGGATCAGCGGCTCCCAGCCGCTGTCGCCGAACTCGTCGGAGATCTCGGCCGCCGTCCGCTGCACGGCGGCGGTGTACTCGCGGTACTCCGGCAGGTCGTGCCGGGACGGGTAGGCGAAGGCCAGGTGCACGACCCGGCCATGCCACTCCGGATGCCTGGCCAGCAGCTCGCGGTAGGCCGCGAGCCCCCGGACGATGTTCTTGGACAGCTCGGTGCGGTCGATCCGCACGATCAGCTTGCGGTCGCCGACCTGCTCGCGCAGCGCCTGCCTGCGGGCCCGCACGTCGGCTTCGGCGGCGCGGGCGCGCAGCGACGCGCCCTCGACCCCGAGACCGTGCACGCCGATCCTGGTGACGTGCCCCGCGTGGGTGACCGTACGGGCGACCCGGTCGACCTTCGCCTGCAGCACGGCGGCGCAGCAGTCCATGAACGCGTCGGCCCAGCGTTCGGCGTGGAAGCCGGCGTGGTCGGCGCCGAGGACGCCCTCCAGCACCTCGCGGCCGATGTCGTCGGGCAGCAGGCGGTAGTACTCCGGCGGCGCCCACGGCGTGTGCGAGAAGTGCGCGATCTTCAGGTCGGGGCGGCGGTCACGCAGCATGCCCGGGGCGAGCGTCAGGTGGTAGTCCTGGATCGCGACCTTCGCGCCGGGCCGCGCGTCACGGGCCAGCGCGTCGGCGAACGCCGCGTTGTACGCCTCGTAGGACTGCCAGTCCCGGCGGGAGCGGGCGTCGAAGTGCGGGGCGTTCGGAGTGTCGTACAGCATGTGGTGGACGAACCACAGCGTGGAGTTGGCGACGGAGTTGTACGCGCGGTGGAAGGTGGCGGCCGGGATGTCCAGCATGCGGACGGCGCCGGCGCCGTAGGCGTCCAGCCGCCCGTCCTCCGCCCGTCGGGTCGCCGCGCGGTCGGCGTCCGAGAGCGCCGCGCAGATCCACAGGATGTCCCCGTCCAGGCCCGCCATGGCCGAGACCAGGCCGCCGCCGCCGCGCCGGACCGAGAGGGTCCCGTCGTCGGCGAGCGCGAACGAGACGGGACCGCGGTTGGATGCGACCAGGACCTGCGAGTCACCCATGTGGGGAGCGTAACCGGCCGACGTGAACGGCGGCTCAAGAAGGCCCGGTGGTCGGGTGATCCGGGCGGCCTCCCGAAAGGATCCCGACCTGGATCATCGAGGCATGTCACCTCGTGAAAAGCCGGTCGCGGCGGGATTTCACGACGACGCGCCACCGGGCCGGAACCGGCCGCGAAGGTGTTCCCGTGACCTGGGCGTCGCCGGGCCCGGGGCCGGCGACGCCGGTGTCTCGCGACCTGAGACGCGCTTGGCGGGGAACCGGTCAGTCACGTATACAAGTCCTCAGACAACTTAATAACGCTCATCCAGAGGGGTGGAGGGACCGGCCCGTTGAAGCCCCGGCAACCCTCCCGGACATGCGGTTCACAGCGTGCGAAGACACGCCGCAACTCGCTCGTAGCGAGGCCGCCCGGGACAGGTGCCAACTCCGGCTCGTGACCAAGGTGGCACGGGAAAGATGAGGAGAGAGGCCTCGCTTCATGTCGCAGAACGCCGCCCGAAACCTCGGCCCCGCGACGGCACTGACGTGCCGTGAGTGCGGAGAAACCTACGATCTGGGTCCTCGCTACGCCTGTGAGCTGTGTTTCGGCCCCCTCGAGGTCTCCTACGACCACACCGGCGTGACCCGCGAGACGATCGAATCCGGTCCGCGCAACATCTGGCGCTACCGCGGCCTGCTGCCGGTCCCGTCGAACGTCGCCGACACGCCCAACACCGAGCCCGGCTTCACCCGCCTCGTCCGCGCCGACAACCTCGCCGAGTCGCTCGGCCTGCGGTCGCTGTGGGTCAAGGACGACAGCGGCAACCCCACCCACTCGTTCAAGGACCGCGTGGTCGCGGTCGCGCTCGCCGCCGCCCGCGAGCTCGGCTTCAAGGTGCTGGCCTGCCCGTCCACGGGCAACCTCGCGAACGCGGTCGCGGCCGCGGCGGCGCGCGCCGGCATCCGCAGCGCGGTCTTCGTCCCCTCCGACCTCGAACGCCAGAAGATCATCACGACGGCGGTGTACGGCGGGACGTTCGTCACGGTCGACGGCAACTACGACGACGTCAACCGGCTGGCCTCCGAACTCGCCGGCGAGCAGGAGGACTGGGCGTTCGTCAACGTGAACGTCCGGCCGTACTACGCCGAGGGCTCCAAGACCATCGGATACGAGATCGCCGAGCAGCTCGGCTGGCGGCTGCCCGAGCAGATCGTGATCCCGATCGCGTCCGGCTCCCAGCTCACGAAGATCGACAAGGCGTTCCAGGAGTTCATCAGGCTCGGCCTGGTCGAGGACCGGCCGTACAAGATCTTCGGTGCCCAGGCGACCGGCTGCTCGCCCGTCTCGGCCGCGTTCAAGGCCGGCCACGACGTCGTGCAGCCCGTCAAGCCCTCGACCATCGCCAAGTCCCTCGCGATCGGCAACCCCGCCGACGGGCCGTACGTCCTCGACGCCGTGCGCCGCACCGGAGGCGCCATCGAGGACGTCTCGGACGAGGAGGTCGTCGACAGCATCGGCCTGCTCGCCCGCACCGAGGGCATCTTCGGCGAGACTGCGGGCGGCGTGACGCTGGGCGCGCTGCGCAAGCTCCTGTCGGCCGGCGTGCTCGACCCTGACGCCGAGACCGTGTTCATCAACTCCGGCGATGGTCTCAAGACCCTGGACGCGGTGGCCCCGGTCGCCAAGCCGTCCGCGAACATCGCCCCGACCCTCGAGGCATTCCGAAAGGCAGGTCTGGCGTGAGCTCGATCAGTGTCCGCATCCCGACGATCCTCCGCAGCTACACCGGCGGCGAGGCCGAGGTGAAGGCGACGGGGTCGACCGTGCGCGAGGTCGTCGCCGACCTGGACGCCAACTACTCCGGCATCGCCGCGCGCATCCTCGACGACAACGGCAAGATCCGCCGGTTCGTCAACGTGTACGTGGGGGAGGAGGACGTGCGGTTCGCCGACGGCCTCGACACGCCGACGCCGGACGGCGCCCAGATCTCCATCATCCCGGCCGTCGCCGGCGGCTGACCCGCGGGGCGAACCGCGTGGTCACCGGCCGCGCGGGTGACGCCCCGTGATCGCAAGCCCGGCCACGATCCCCGGTGCTCGCCGAGTTACCCGACTCGGTGAGCACCGGGGATCGCGCGTTGGGGCCGTCGAAATGGCGGAGCCGGGCGTGCCTCCTCCGCTTTCCTGATCGAGAATTGTGTCTCCTCTATACGGATTTATGGACATGTGTCGTTAGTTCCGGATGGAGCGGCTGGGTTTTTGACCAGCATCGGCCGTCGGCACTTTCGGGGTGAGGGCTGTTCCACGGACCGTAGCCGTGTGTAGGGTCGGCGATGGCCGCCGCAGCAGAGTCGGCGGGCGATCGACGGGTTCCGCACTGGTCCGGCGGGCTCGAATCAGTGACCGTGGCCAATGGTCACGGGAATTGCCCTGGTGGGAGTTGTTGGGAATGGCGCAAGGCACCGTCAAATGGTTCAACGCGGACAAAGGCTACGGCTTCATCGCGGTCGACGGTGGCAAGGATGTGTTCGTGCACTACTCGGCCATCGTCGCGGATGGCTACCGCAGCCTCGAGCAGGGGCAGCGGGTCGAGTTCGAGATCACGCAGAGCGACCGCGGCCCGCAGGCGGACACGGTCCGGGCACTCTAGGTCCCATAGCCCGACGGAGGCCCGGCGCTCGCGGCGCCGGGCCTCCGGCCGTCCCGGTGCCCCCGGCGCTCTGCACCCCTGGCCGTCCCGGCGCTTGCGGTGCCCCGGCCCTCCGGCCCTCCCGGCGCCTCTCTGCCGCCCGGTGCGTCTCTCCGCCGCCTGGTACGCCGCTGCGCGGCCTCCGAAGGCGGTGCCGGTCGTCCGGTGTGCCGCTGCGGCCGTCCGCCGCAGGACGTTCCCCACCTCGGTCGATGCCCCTCTCCGGAGCGGCATGGGGAGATGTTCACCCTGGTGAGGGATGACTCCGCTTGCACTCGCAAAGGGAGAGTGCTAAACAAGCGGTTGGCACTCTAGTATTGAGAGTGCCAACCAAGTGATCGAGGCGATGAGGCCTCGCATCCGGCGGCGGAATGGACGTCGTCGGGGGAGGTCGTCCGTCGCGGGCGTCGACTCGATCCGCGTGAAAGCCACCCCGTTCCGGGAGGATCTGGAGCCTATGGCTGCAAAGATGATCGCGTTCGACGAGGACGCGCGGCGCGGCCTCGAGCGCGGCATGAACCAGCTTGCCGACGCCGTGAAGGTGACCCTCGGTCCCAAGGGCCGTAACGTCGTTCTGGAGAAGAAGTGGGGCGCCCCCACGATCACGAACGACGGTGTCTCCATCGCCAAGGAGATCGAGCTCGAGGACCCTTGGGAGAAGATCGGCGCCGAGCTCGTCAAAGAGGTCGCCAAGAAGACCGACGACGTAGCCGGTGACGGCACGACGACGGCGACGGTGCTGGCCCAGGCGCTGGTCCGCGAGGGCCTGCGCAACGTGGCCGCCGGCGCCAACCCGATGTCCCTGAAGCGGGGCATCGAGTCCGCGGTGGAGCGCGTCAGCGAGCAGCTCGCGCAGATCGCCAAGGACGTCGAGACCAAGGAGCAGATCGCCTCCACGGCCTCGATCTCCGCCGGCGACACCTCGATCGGCGAGATGATCGCCGAGGCGATGGACAAGGTCGGCAAGGAAGGCGTCATCACGGTCGAGGAGAGCCAGACCTTCGGTCTGGAGCTCGAGCTGACCGAGGGCATGCGCTTCGACAAGGGTTACATCTCGCACTACTTCGTGACCGACCCGGAGCGTATGGAGGCCGTCTTCGACGACCCGTACATCCTGATCGTCAGCTCGAAGATCTCGGCGAACAAGGACCTGGTGCCGGTTCTGGAGCAGGTCATGCAGGCCGGCAAGCCGCTGGTCCTCATCGCCGAGGACGTCGAGGGCGAGGCCCTGGCCACCCTGGTCGTCAACAAGATCCGCGGTGTCTTCAAGTCCGTCGCCGTCAAGGCCCCGGGCTTCGGTGACCGCCGCAAGGCCATGCTGCAGGACATCGCGATCCTGACCGGTGGCCAGGTCATCAGCGAGGACATCGGCCTCAAGCTCGAGAACACCACGCTGGACATGCTCGGCCAGGCCAAGCGCATCGTGGTGACGAAGGACGAGACCACGGTCATCGATGGCGCCGGCAACCCCGACGACATCGCGGGCCGGGTCAACGAGATCCGCGCCGAGATCGAGAACTCCGACTCGGACTACGACCGCGAGAAGCTCCAGGAGCGTCTCGCCAAGCTGGCCGGCGGCGTGGCCGTCATCAAGGCCGGCGCGGCGACCGAGGTCGAGCTGAAGGAGCGCAAGCACCGCATCGAGGACGCCGTTCGCAACGCGAAGGCGGCCGTCGAGGAGGGCATCGTGCCCGGCGGTGGCGTCGCGCTGCTGCAGGCGAGCGTCAAGGCGTTCGAGAAGACCGACCTCGAGGGCGACGAGGCGACCGGTGCGCAGATCGTGCGCCGTGCGCTGGAGGAGCCGCTGAAGCAGATCGCGGTGAACGCCGGCCTCGAGGGCGGCGTGGTGGCGGAGAAGGTCCGCAACCTCGAGCCGGGCTTCGGCCTGAACGCCGCGACCGGCGAGTACGTCAACATGTTCGACTCGGGCATCATCGACCCGGCGAAGGTGACGCGCTCGGCGCTGCAGAACGCCGCGTCCATCGCGGCGCTGTTCCTCACCACCGAGGCCGTCATCGCCGAGAAGCCGGAGAAGGAGAAGGCTCCGGCCGGCGACCCGTCCGGTGGCATGGGCGGCATGGACTTCTGAGTCCACTCGCGTCAAGGGGCGGTCCGCAGTACCGGGACCGCCCCTTTCGCATACCCGCCTACGTCATGAGGGTCGGGGCCGAACCAGGCGGTGAGCACGGCCGGCAGGCCGGCCGGGTCGCCGCCGGCCCACGGGCTCATACGTTCTTCCTTGCCGGTGAGTGTCGTCAGGCGCGTCGCAGCCGGTCATCGGCGGACGCTCCTTTGAATCGTGATGGGGCAGCTGCGCGGCGATGACTGCCGAGGGTTTTCGTGGTTGGAGCGACCAGCATCCTCAGCGTTGATGGGTGGTGGGTAACTCCGATTCCGAGACCGTGCGCGCGCCGTGGACCCGCGCGGACGAGAGTGCCCGTACGCGCGGGTTCGCGCGTACGGGGCACTGCGTCGGCAGGGCCGCTCAGCGGCCGGTGGTCGCGATCAGCGGTTCGTGGCCTTGCCCTTGGTCCAGGAGGACTCGAGGTGCCCGCCGCTCCGCGTCGCCTCCTTGCGGACGGTGTTCTGCGCGGAGACGGACGTGCCCGCCGCGAGCCGGACCACGATCTTGTCCTCGATGTCCTTCGGCGCACCGCCCTGGTAGCCGTTGAACATGATCGAGAAGATCAGCGGCTGCCCGGTGTCGTCCTTCACGTAACCGCTCAGCGCGGTCACGCTGGTGAGCGTGCCGGACTTCGCGTGGACGTTCCCGGCCGCGGGGGTTCCCTTCATCCGTGAGGCCAGGGTGCCGCCGACGAGCCGGTCGGGCTGACCCGCGATGGGTAGCGCGTTGTACCAGGTCGAGAACCAGGGCTTCGCCTGTACGGCCTTGAGGATGGTGCTCACCTGCCGGGGCGTCGTCTGGTTCGTACGCGAGAGCCCCGAGCCGTCGGTCTGCTTGACCTTGGTGGTGTCGACGCCGAGCGTCTTGAGGTACCGGGACGTCGCGGCGATGCCCGCCGCCCGGGTGCCCTTGCCCGCGACCTTACGGCCGATCGCCTTGGTCAGGATCTCGGCGATCTGGTTGTTGCTGAGCTTGAGGAAGGGCGTCGCCAGCTCGGACAGCGGGATCGACCGCCGGGTGGTGACCACTTTGGCGGTCTTGGGGGTCGCGGCCCGCTTGGTCGCCCCCGCGACGGTGACTCCATGGGCCGTGAGCGCCCTGCGGAAGACGTCGGCCGCGTACTGCGTCGGGTTCGGCGCGGCGGAGAGATGGTCCTCCTTCCCGCCGTCCGCGGGGTAGGACCCGGTGATGACGATGGTGTTCGTGCCGCCCGTACGGTCGACCGACACGGTCGAACCCGTCCCCGCCTTCCCCGTCGTCGCCCGGTTGTCGACTTTCACGACGCTCGTCGGGGGATTCAGCGTGACGTTGACGGGCTTGCCCTCTTGACCCGGGGTGATGGTCACGCCGATCGATCCGGCGTCGAACACGTCGTCCGGCGAGACGTTCAGCGCGGAGATCCCAGCCCCGTAGGAGTAGGGCAGGTCCGAGGGGTCCCAGCCCGGCGGGGTGAACTGCCGATCGAACCAGGTGTCGTCGGCGACCAGGCTGCCCTTGATCTTCTTGATGCCCTTGGCCGCGACCGCGGCGGCGAGCTTGTCGTAGTCGGCCGCCCGCAGGGTCGGGTCGCCCGTGCCCTTCAGGTACAGGTTCCCGCCGCGCGTGTAGACGCTCGTACGGAACCGGTAGCCGGCGCCGAGGATGCCGAATGCCGCGGTGGACGTTTCGATCTTGTTGTTGGAGCCAGGGATCTCCTGTGCGTCGGAGTCACGGTCGTAGAGGACCGCGCCGGTCTTGGCGTTGCGGACGATGACACCGATGCTCGCGCCCTTGAGGCGGCCGTCCGTGAGGATGTTGTCGAGGTCGGCCTTGAGATCACCGCTGGTGTAGGCCGTCGGCGTCGCCGTGCTGGTATCCGTCTGTGTTAGGGCCACGGCCGCCGTCGCGACGGCCGCTCCGCCCGCCAGGACGGCGATCGTCCCTTTCAGAGATCGACTCATGGCAACCGATCGTAACGATCAAGATACGGCTGCATTCCACACTTGCGATATTCGCCCGTTATCGGGCCGCCTGGCGGTCAGATCGGCCGGCGAGACCCGCCCGTTCGCGTGGCGGCCCGGGTGGCGGCCACGATTAGCGGAGCGCAGGCCAGGACCCCGAGCGCGACGGGCATGGTGCGGCGCAGGCCGCGCCGGGTGATCGCGCCCTCTCGTACGGCGCCGCGCAGCACCGCGAGGCCGATCGGCAGGTTGAGGCCGACCGCGGTGACGAGTCCGGGGGCGTACCCGCGCGCGACGACGGCCGCCGGAACGTGCGGTAGCGCCACGTTGAGCAGCATCACTCCGGCCATCCCGGCGGGCAGGTACGGCTTCCACGGGGTGGGGCGGCCGGTCGTGCCGGCGGCGGCGGCCGCCACTCCGAGCGCGGAGATCGCCGTCATGAGCCGGTTGAGAGTGGCCTGGTCGAGCCGGCCCGCCGTGCCGGGGAAGCGGGGCATCGTGAGCGCCTCCTCGGCGTTGTGCAGCGCGAACGCGCCCGCCAGCGCCCACGACCACCCTCGCCATCCGGTCATCATCGCCTCCCTTAACGAAACCTTCGGTAGCGTAAGGTGTGGCTGGCATAATACGCAACCGTGAGTATCGGAAGACCGCGCGACGCGGCCCGCGACCGCGCGATCCTGGCGGCGACACTCGAACTCCTCGCCGAGGCCGGGTACCCGGCCCTGCGGATCGACGAGGTCGCCCGGCGCGCGGGAGTCGCCAAGACGACCATCTACCGGCGCTGGCCGTCCAAGGGGGAGATGGTCCTCGACGCCATCGCGACGCACCTGGGGGACCGGTCGATCGAGGAGACCGGCGACCCGCTGCGCGACCTCCGCCGCCTGCTCGAGGTCACGTACGAAGGGCTCGCCGAGACCGTCGCCGGCCGGGCACTCCCGGCCCTCGCCGCCGAGATCATGGCGGACCCGGGACTCGCGGGGGAGTACCGCCGGCGGTTCGTCCACCCGCTACGGGACCGTGCCCGGGCCCTGATCGACCGGGCGGTCGCCGAGGGCTCGTTGCGCCCCGAGGTCGATCCGGACCTCCTCATGGACGTCGTGGTGGGCCCGTCCCTGTACCGGCCGATCGTCATGGGCGTCCCGGCTCCGGCGGCGTCGGCGTCCGCCGTGTTCGACCTGGTGATCCACGGAGCGGGCCTTCCATAGCATGCCGGTCCGATCAAGGTCGTAAGCTTCCGCCGTGGATCTCTTCAACTCCCCCGTATTGCTCGTCGAGCAGCCCAAGAGAGTTCTCGCCGTTGAGTCGCGGTACACCGTCTTCAATGGTCAGGGTCAGCCGGTCGCGACGGTGGGGGAGCCGAACCTCTCCGGCGGCAAGAAGGCCATGCGCTTCATGTTCTCCCAGTATTCCGGGAACACCCGCCACACCCTGCACGTCGTACGGCCCGATGGCATGCCGATGCTGATCATCGACAAGCCCTTCGCCCTGGTCACGCCGAAGGTGCAGATCACCTGGCCGAACGGCCAGCCCATCGGCGCGATCCAGTGCCACTTCGGCCTCCGGCCGCGCTTCACGCTGCTCGACCCGCAGGACCGCCAGCTCGGCGAGATCCGCGGCGACTTCTTCGCCTGGGACTTCACGATCACCGACTGGCAGGGCGTCGAGGTCGCCCGGGTGAACAAGCAGTGGGAGGGCCTGGCCGCCGCCTGGTTCACCACGGCCGACCGCTACGCGGTGCAGATCCCGTACCAGCTCCCCGACCCGCTCCGCACCCTGGTCATCTCGACCGCCATCACCATCGACGTGGTACTCCGCGAGAACAAGAAATGAGCCCCGGCGCCCGCGGTCACGCGGCGTCGAGCGCCGAGGATTCTGGTCGGTGGAGCAACCCGCGACCTCGGCCCTGATGCTGCGGCGGTCAGGACGGGCGACCGCCGTCGCGGGATCATGCGACGATGCAGGAGTCGTCGTCCCCGAAGTCGGCGATGATTCGTAGTTTTCCGCCGAGCGCCTCGACGTAGGAACGGAGCGTGGCGATCTCCACCTTGTTCATGTCGCCGTGTTCGATCGCGGACACCCTGGGAGCCGAGACGCCCATGGCTGCGGCCACTTCTCGTTGAGTGCGGGACTGACGGCGGCGGACCTCCGCCAACTGATAGGCGTGGATTTCGTCCAGCATCTGGCGTCGAATCCTCGCCCGCATCTCATCAGTGAATTCTCGCCCCTGCTCCTCGCGGATCTGCGCGGCTTCCCGCTTGACGTCATCCCACTTTCGGTTCATGCGTCTTCCTCGTCGGTGAGTGCCGTTGGGCGACCAGCATCCTCGGCGTTGAGGGGTGGCGAGGCGTCGACCGCGCGGGGAGGTCATTCGACCTGATCGGTCTCGGGGAGGCCGATCAGGTCGGCCATGCGGTCGACGCTGTAGTCGAAGAAGGTGTCGGCCGGGTCGAGGCTGTTGGCGTACTGGCCGAACAGCTCAAAGGTGATCATGCCGAACAGCTGGGTCCAGGCGGTGACGCTCCGGATGACCACATCGTTCGGGATGTCGGATCCCAGGAATTCCGTGATGCGGACGGCCTGGTCGGTCAGGGTCGGGGGCAGTGGCTCCTCGTCCCGGAGGGTCAGCGCGCCGGCCTCGTGCGCGTCGCGGACGATGGTCATGAGCGCGATGGGCACCCGGGAGCCCGAGGCGATCGTCGTCTCGGGGGCGTGGTAGCCCGGCACGGGGGAGCCGTAGAGGAGCGCGTACTCGTGGGGATGCGCGGTCGCCCAGGCACGCGTGGCCCGGCAGGCCGCCTCCCAGCGGCCCCGGAAGTCGGCTGAGAGGGCGGCGCGGTCGGCGGCCTCGATCTCGGCGGCGAGGGCCTCGTACGCGTCGATGATCAGGGCGGTGAGCAGCTCGTCGCGGCTCGCGAAGTAGCGGTACAGCGCCGAGGAGACCATGCCGAGCTCGCGGGCGACGGCCCGCAGCGAGAGGGCCTGGGCGCCGGACACCGAGAGCTGGCGTCGGGCGGCCTCCTTGATCTCCTGGGTCAGCTCGGACCTGGCCCGCTCGCGTGCGGTACGGCTCGCGTTCATGTCTTCCAGTCTGTCACTCGACAGATCGGTGAACAAATACGAGAGCACTGCTCTTGCTTTGTCTCGCTCTTCTGGTGCACACTGATCTCGATCGAGAGCAGTGCTCACATTGAGGAGATCCAGATGACCGCCGTTCAGCCGCGGCACGTGCAGGCCGCCGGGTTCGAGGTCTACTTCAACAAGGTCGTCCACTTCCTGACCCGCAAGGGGATCAGCCTGCTCGGCACGCGCATCCTGGCCGTACGGGGGCGGACGAGCGGCGAGTGGCGCACCAACCCGGTCAACGTCCTCACCTACGACGGCACCCGCTACCTGATCGCTCCGCGCGGCCACACCCAGTGGGTCCGCAACATCCGCGTCTCCGGCGAGGGCGAACTGCGCCTCGGCCGGCGGACCGAGGCGATCACCGTCACCGAGCTGCCGGACGAGCAGAAGCCGGCGCTGCTGCGGCAGTACTTCAAGCGCTGGGGCTGGGAGGTCGCCCGGTTCTTCGAGGAGGACATCAAGAAGGCCGACGACGAGCGGCTCGCGGCCATCGCCGCGACCGTGCCGGTCTTCCGGATCGACTGAGCCCGCAGCCGCCACGACCGGCGGCCCGCGCAGGGACGGGCCGCCGGCGAAGGGCCGGTCAGATGTCCTCGTCGCTGTAGACGGCGTCGGCGTCGACGATGCGGTAGGCGTAGCCCTGCTCGGCGAGGAAGCGCTGGCGGTGGGCGGCGTAGTCCTGGTCGAGCGTGTCGCGGGCGACGACCGAGTAGAACCGCGCGCCCTTGCCCGACGCCTTCGGGCGCAGGACCCGGCCGAGCCGCTGGGCCTCCTCCTGCCGCGATCCGAACGTCCCCGACACCTGGATGGCGACGGACGCCTCCGGCAGGTCGATCGAGAAGTTGGCGACCTTGGAGACGATCAGGACCTGCAGCTCACCGCTGCGGAACGCGTCGAACAGCCGCTCCCGCTCCTTGATCTTCGTCTCGCCCTTGATGACCGGCGCGTCGAGGCGTTCGCCGAGCTCGTCGAGCTGGTCGATGTACTGGCCGATGACGAGGAGCTGCTCGCCGCGGTGGCGCTCGACGAGGGCCTGCACGACCGACGTCTTGGTCTCGGTGGTGGCACAGAAGCGGTAGCGCTCCTCCTGCTCGGCGGTGGCGTACGCGAGGCGCTCGGAGTCGGTCAGCGTCACGCGGACCTCGACGCAGTCGGCCGGGGCGATCCAGCCCTGCGCCTCCATCTCCTTCCACGGCGCGTCGTACCGCTTCGGGCCGATGAGAGAGAACACGTCGCCCTCCCGGCCGTCCTCGCGCACCAGCGTGGCGGTCAGGCCGAGGCGGCGGCGGGTCTGCAGGTCGGCGGTCATGCGGAAGATCGGCGCGGGCAGCAGGTGCACCTCGTCGTACAGGACGAGGCCCCAGTCGCGGGCGTCGAACAGCTCCAGGTGGGCGTAGACGCCCTTCCGGCGGGTGGTCAGGACCTGGTACGTCGCGATGGTGACCGGCCGGATCTCCTTCTTGGTGCCGGTGTACTCGCCGATCTCGTCCTCGGTCAGCGACGTGCGGCGCAGCAGCTCCTGCTTCCACTGGTGCGCCGAGACGGTGTTGGTGACGAGGATCAGCGTGGTCGCGGAGGCGTGCGCCATGGCGGCGGCGCCGACGATGGTCTTGCCCGCGCCGCAGGGCAGCACGACGACGCCCGAGCCGCCGTGCCAGAACGACTCGGCGGCGTCCCGCTGGTACGCCCGCAGCTCCCAGCCGTCCTCCTCCAGGGCGATCGGGTGGGTCTCACCGTCGACGTACCCGGCGAGGTCCTCGGCGGGCCAGCCGAGCTTCAGCAGGGCCTGCTTGAGCGCGCCGCGCTGGCTCGGGTGCACGGCCACGCTGTCGTCGTCGACGCGCTCGCCGAACATCGGCTTGAGCTTCTTGGCCCGCAGCACCTCTTCGAGCACCGCGCGGTCCGACGACGCGAGGACGAGGCCGTGGGTCGGGTGCTTCTCCAGCCGCAGCCGGCCGTACCGGCCCATCGTGTCGGCGACGTCGACGAGCAGGGCGTGCGGTACGGGGTACCGCGCGTAGGTGATGAGCGCGTCGATCACCTGCTCGGCGTCGTGGCCCGCGGCGCGGGCGTTCCACAGCGCGAGCGGGGTGATCCGGTAGGTGTGGACGTGCTCGGGCGCGCGCTCCAGCTCGGCGAACGGCGCGATCGCCTTCCGGCACGCGTTCGCCGCGTCGTGGTCGACCTCGAGCAGCAGGGTCTTGTCGGACTGGACGATCAGCGGGCCGTCGGTCACGTGATGCCTTTCTGGCGGTGGGGTCTCAGTGTCCAACAGCCAGAGCCCCCGTGAGGCTTCCCGCGCCGGATCGGTCAGTACGTGGGCGAGCTCGTGCCCGAGTTCTCGCCGATCACGCCGATGGCGAACAGCACCACGATCAGGACGGCCACCAGCACGAAGTTCAGCGCGAAGCACACCCAGGACCAGAGGGTGAGCTGCTTGGCCGACTCGGGGTCCGTGGTGTTCCGGTTCATGGCCATGGCGGCCAGGATGATCCCGGGCAGCCAGGCGATGCCGCCGCAGCACAGCAGGGCGGAGACGATGTTGGCGATCAGTGCTCCGACCGCGCCGCCGTTCGAGCCGGCGGGCGGCGCGCCGGGCGGCCCGTAATAGCCGTAGCCCTGCTGCTGCCCGTACCCCTGCTGCGTTCCGTACCCCTGCTGCTGGGCGTAGGGGTCCTGCCAGCCGGGCTGGGTGTTCTGCCAGCCCTGCTGCTGGTAAGGGTCCTGGCCGTGTGGGCTCTGACCGTACTGCCCATACGGGTCCTGCCATGTCACGGTGGTGAGCCCCCAGCTCGTAGGTCGAAGAACGTAATCGACATGCCAAGCATGGCGGATAAGTCCGACTTACCCGATCACCGTTTGGTTCCATCTTGCCGTGTTGCGTCAATCGTCCGTCGAGCCACCGCCCGGTTCGACGAGGAACCGGCCCAGCACGAGGGCGGCGACCGGAACCCCGCACAGGGCCACGAACACGCCCTGCGGACCGTGCGCCTGGGCGACCAGGCCGAACACCGGCGCGATCAGGCCGCCGACACTGACCCCCAGACCGAGCGTGACCCCGGCGGCCGTCCCGGGCCGCGTCGGCAGGTAGTCCTGGCCGAGCTTGACGAGCACCGCGAACGGGATGTTCAGCGCGACGCCGCTCAGCACGGCGAACAGCAGGGGCAGGACCGGGCCGGGCGCCAGGCGCAGACCCGCCAGCGCCGGGAGGGCCACGACGCCGCCGAGCTGCACCGTGCGGACGAGGCCGATCCGGTCGGCGACGCGCCCGCCGAGGAGCGTCCCGCCGACGCCGCCGACGAGGAAGCACGCCAGCGCCACGCCCGCGACCTCCCGCGACGCGTGCAGGTGCCGGATCCAGTACAGCCCGATGAACGTGTTGACCCCGGTGAACGCCACCGACCGTACGATCTCGATGCCGGTCAGCACGAGGAACGGCGGCCAGCGGTCGGTGCCCGTACGCGCGGCGGCCGCGGCGGCGTCGGCCCGGTGCCGGTGCCGCCGCCGGAACAGCACGAAGCCGACCAGCACGGCGGGCGGGATGAACAGCGCGAGGGCGCCGACGCCCATCGACACAAGCGCGGGCGTCGCCAGTACCGGCGCCAGGAAGAAGCCGACGCTGCCACCCGCCGCGAACACGCTCATCGCGGCGGCGCTGTCCCCGGCCGTCTCCCGCGCGCCCTTGCCCGCCGCCGGGTGGAACATCGCCACGCCCAGCCCCGAGATCAGGATCAGCGTCCAGACGAGCGCGTACGAGCCGGCGAGGCCCGCCAGCCCGAGTCCCGTCCCGGCGAGCGCGACGCCCGCGGCGGCGAGCCAGCTCAGCCGCAGGCGGTCGACGGCCAGGCCGATGAACGGCTGAGGCACCGCGCTGCCCAAGGTCGCGGCCATGGTCAGCCCGGACGCGGCGACGTACCCGTAGTGCCGGTCCAGCACGAAGTACGGCACGCTCGCGGGAACCAGGCCCTGGTAGAGGTCGTCGACCGCGTGCGCGAGCCCCCACAGCCACATCCGGCGCCACGGCGAGGGGCGCGCGGCCCGGCCGCCGGACGGCCGGCCGAGGGTCCCGGTGGCGCCGTCGCGGTCGCCGGTGGCGGTCATCGTCGAACTCCTGGAGCACACATGATCGACAGGATCCCGGGGACCACCACCGGCGGACTTCCGCTATTCTGCCGAACAATGTCGGTGACCCGCCTCGATCTCGAAGGCTGGACACTCCGGGCGCTCCCGCCCCGGACCTGGATCGACTGGCACGATCACGCGCGGCACCAGCTGATCTACCCGAGCCGCGGGGTGCTGGAGGTCTCGACCGGCGCGGGCGCCTGGGTCGTCCCGCCGCACCGCGCCGTGTGGATCCCCGCCACGATGCCGCACGCCCACCGCGCGCACGGCCACACCGAGATGCGCACCCTGTTGTTCGAACCCGCCGTGAACCCGCTGCGGCTCGACGAACCCACCGTCCTGGCCGTCACCCCGCTGCTGCGCGAGGTGATCGTCGCGCTGACCGACGACACCGGACTGACCGGCCGGCAGCGGCACAACCTCGAGACGGTCGCCCTGGACCAGCTCTGCCGCGTCGAGGCGCTCGCCCTGCGCCTGCCCGCTCCGGCCGACCCCCGGCTGCGCGACCTCACCGCGATCCTCGCCGACGACCCCGCGGACCGGCGCACCCTCGCGGAGCTGGGCCGGGCCGTCGGCGCCTCCGAACGCACGCTCAGCCGGCTCTTCCGCGACCAGACCGGAATGACGTTCCCGCAGTGGCGCGCCCAGCTGCGGCTGCACCACTCCCTCACGCTCCTGGCCACCGGCGCGCCGGTCACCGAGGTCGCCACGTCCAGCGGCTTCCGCAGCCCGAGCGCGTTCATCGACGCGTTCCGGCAGGCGTTCGGCGTGACGCCGGGCCGGTACGCGGGCGGCTCCGGTCCGCGCTGAAACTTTGCCGCGGCGGGCGTTGGCGCGGGGCGCGGCGCGGAAAAGGGTCCCGATGTGAGCCAGGTGATGAGCGTCGAGGAGCGTGAGGCGTTCCTGGCGGGCGTGCGGATCGGCGTCCTCAGCGTCGCCGGCGACGGCGGCGACCGGGCACCGGTGACGATGCCGCTGTGGTACTGCTACCAGCCCGGCGGCGAGCTGTACTTCATCACCGGCGCGAGCAGCCGCAAGGCCGAGCTGATCAGGGAGGCGGGCCGCGTCTCGCTGTGCGCGCACAACGACGACCCGCCCTACCGGTACGTCACCGTCGAGGGGCCGGTCACGGCCATCGACGAACCCGCCGGCGAGACCGAGCGCGCCGAGCTGGCCCATCGCTACCTGGGCCCCGACCTCGGCGACCGGTACCTGCGGAGCACCCACGGAGAGGGCCTCGCGCTGTTCCGGATCCGCCCGGAGCACTGGTGCAGCGCCGACTTCGGCAAACGCCCGGAGTGACCGGCCCTAGGGCGATCCGTCGACCTCCGCGACGCCGGTGATGCGGTGCAGGGCGAACCGCTGGACGGCGGCCCGCGTCGCGTCGTACGCGGTGAGAAACCCGCCCTCGACGCGCGCGGGCTCGATGATGCGGCTCGACGCCTGGCCCTGCTGGTCGAGGTAGCCGATCCACACGCGGGCGCCCCGGTCGGCGGCCTGCCGTAGCTGCTGGACCATCGCCATCGCGGGCGAGCGCGGCGGCGCCCCCGCCGGGGCGGTGGTCCGCGCGGCCCGCTCACCGGCCCGGAGGGCGCGGACGGCGGCCGTCACGACCGAGTCGTCCGGGCCCGCGACGCCGCCGACCTGGGAGTGGTGCGCCGGCTCATACGCGCCGTGGGTGGTCTCGGCGCGGCGCGCGTCGAGCCGGGTGACCACGACGGAGCCCTCCGGCGACTCGGCGACCGGGGCGTACCCCAGCGCGCGCAGCGACTCCAGCAACTCGCCGCGGGGGGCGCGGGAGGCCAGGACGGTCGGGGCGAGCCGGTGCAGCCGGAGCTGCTCCGAGCGCCGGTCCGCGATGATCTCGTCGAGCACGGCCGGGTCGTCGCAGCGGACGTACGCCGAGGCGACGCCGACCCGCAGCCGGCCGTGCCGTCGGGCGACGTCCTCGATGAGGTACGCCAGCGGCTGCGGCACGTCGGTCGTCGAGTGCCGCTTCAGCAGGTCGATCAGCTCCGACGCGCCGCGCCCCGCGTCGAGGGCCCGGCGTACGGACGTGGGTGTGAAGCGGTAGACGGTGGCGCCGCCGGTCGACTCGACGTCGGCGGCCAGCGCCAGCTCGCGGGCCAGGTCGCTGACGAGCGGGCCGGGGGCGACGGCGGTCAGGTCCGCCTGGATCAGCACGTGGTCGACCGGCTCGGGCAGCACCGCGGCCAGCGCCTTGGCCGCGTCACCGCCCGCCAGGAGCGCGCGGGCGTGGCCGGACAGCGCGCCGAGTCCGGTGACGCCGATGGCCTCGGCCTCGCGCAGCGTCCACCCGACGAGGCGCTCGCGGAGGGCGCCGCCCCGGCGCGGCTGCTGCCAGGCGAGGTACGCGAAGATCTCGTCGGCGTTCGGCGCCGTGCCGCGTTCGGCGTCGGCGAGGGCGCCGAGGACGGACCGGCGCACCTGCGGGGCGCTGACGCGTACGGCCTCGTCGGACAGGGCGTTGATCAGCCGGTCGCGGTCGTCGCGTTCGCCCGCGAGGCCGGGCGCGCGGTCGGTGAGCAGCCAGGCGGTGGTCAGGTCGGTCCAGCGGCGCTGGACGTCGCGTAGCCGCCACAGGTCGTACGCCTGGGTCGGCAGCCACCACGCGCCCGCGGGGCCGTCGTGGTCGCCGTCGCGGGCGAGCAGCCCGGCGGCGTACGCGACCTCGATCAGCAGCGCGGCCGTCCATTCCGGCACGTCCAGCGCGGTCGCGGTCGCGCGCAGGTCGCGGATGCCGAGGCCACCGCCGCGCAGCACGCCGGGCGGATCGACGCCCCAGCGGTCGAGCAGGTCCTCGACGGTGCGCACGAAGGTGAACGCCTGGCCGCCGGCGGTCCGGTCGACCAGCCGGCCGGCGCGGGCGGTGCCGCCGAGCGGAGGGGGTGTCGTCCGCAGGTCGGTGAACACGCGGCCGTCCCGCAGGTGCAGCCCGATCTCGCGGGGCAGCGTCACGGTCCGGTCGTCGGTCGCGGCCAGCAGGCCGCGCGCGAGGAGGCGCTCGATTGGGGAGGAGGCCGTGGCGAGGGTGACGGGCCGGCGGGCACCGTCGACCCGGCCGACGGGCGGTCCCCAGGTGAGCCGGTCGAGGGCGGCCCTGGCCTCCGGGCCGGCGTCCTCGACCAGCGCGCCGGCCCGGCCGGGGATCTCGTCGACCGACTCCAGGCCGAGGTCGCCGAGCAGCGCGGACAGGCGGTCGGACGGGTAGGCCGCGAACGCCTCCCGGACGGGCGGGCCCAAGCCGGCCGGGTGCGGGATCACCTGCCGCCCGCCGGGCACCACTCGCAGGGCGTCGTCGTCGCCCCAGATCAGGGCCAGGTCGCGCAGCCGGTCGACGGCCTCCCGGATCGGGGCGGCGCCGGACGGCTCGCGGGAGACGGCCGCCAGGAGGTCGCCGTATGCGATGGGCGAGGGCAGGACCAGGGCCGCCTCGAAGAGGTTCAGCGCTAGCCGGTCCAGGCGGTCGAGCGCCCGCGACACGGCGGATGCCGCGGAGGCCCGGGCGGCCAGCGCTCCCATGTCCGCGGGCACGGGGGTGATCAGCTCGGGACGGGCCGCGAACAGGGCGCGCAGATCCTCGTCGCCGCGCGCCCGCAGCCAGTCGGCGTAGGTGTCCGTGCTCACGCCCACAACGGTATTCGCGGATGACGACCTGATGGTCCCGCGCGCGAGATCGAGATCGATCGGCCGTCAGGGGGCCGTGCCGACCCCGGCCGGGGCCGGCCGGCCGACGGAGAGCCGGTCGCCCCTGTTCACGAAGGTCAGCGCGGTGGCGGACAGCAGGCCGAGCAGCAGCAGCACGAGCCACGGCAGGCCCGCCAGGTCCAGGGCGCGGGACAGGCCGATCGCGGCGGCGCTGAGCAGGTTGCCGAAGACGGAGCCGACCCCGGACAGCAGGTTGTTGACGCTGTAGTACGTCCCGACGCCGCGGTCGCCGGCGAGGTCGGCGATGGTGGACATCTCGAACGGGAAGACCATCATCGTGCCGATGGTCAGGATCCCCGCGCACAGCATGACGGGGAGCAGCCGGACGAGCGTCCCGCCGTGCGGGGGCGGCAGCATCAGCGGGACGAACGCGACGCCCATCACGATGAGGCCGCGCACCATGACCTGGCCGGGCGTCCAGCGGCGCTCGCACCAGAGGGTGAGCCGGACCTGCCCGGCGAGGCCGAGGATGGCCGACAGGACGAACAGGGCGGTGATGCCGGCCCGCCCGCCGGAGACGCGGCGCACCTCGATCGGCAGCCCGAAACCGAGCTGGTAGACGAGCGAGTACGACGCGAACATCGTCGTGGCGAAGGCGAGGAAAACCCGGTCGCCGAGCGCCTCCCGCCACTCGGCCCAGAACGGGCGGTCCGAGCCCTGGTGGGTGCCGGCGCACGGCGGCAGCAGCCGCCACTGCACCAGTGCCAGGACGGCGAAGATCGCGGCGGAGGTGAGGCACAGCGCCTCGAAGCCCGCGTGCATCATCGGGATGCCGGCGACCGGGCCGACCAGCACCCCGATCCGGCGGCAGACACCCGCCAGGGCGAACGCCTCGACCTTGCGCTCCTCCTCGACCTGGGCGAGGTACGCGCGCCGGGAGGGGACGAACAGCGCGCGGGCGAGTCCGCTGAAGATGGACGCCCCGATCAGCCACGGCACGGCCGCCGACAGGCCGAACAGCGCGCAGGCCAGTGCCTCCAGGCCGCAGCCGGCGACCAGTACCGGCTTGTAGCCGACGCGGTCGGCGAGGGTGCCGCCCATGGCGAACACGCCCTCGCTGAAGTGACGCAGTCCGAGGAGGAGGCCGACGAGCCAGACCGCCAGCCCGATGTGGTGCGTGAGGTGGTCGGCGAGGTACGGCGCGAGCATGAGGAGGCCGGCCGTCTCCCCGATCTCGTTGAGCAGCAGCACCTTGGCGGGGCGGCCCAGGGACAGGAACCTCCGCACGGTGGCGATCACTTTCGTTCCTCTCGTACGGACATGACGCTCCGATCCGATCTCGAAGCGGGCCGGAGGCGGGGCGGGGGGGCCGGGCCTGGGGACCGCGCCGGCCATGTCCGATGACCGGCCACTCCATGGAGCGGCTTTTTTACCGTCGGTGACGAGTGGCGGGACCGGTGGAGGACCCTTTCCCTGCCGCCACATCCTCAGTGGTCACGCCGGTCCCAAAAGCCCCAGGGGAATTGATTACCTCTGCTAAGGAGGTAATATCCGGATTTATGGGTAGCGATGGCGTCCGGCTGGGTGGCGACCTCATGGACGTGACGATGGCGATGCGCCGTGTCGTACGGCGCAGGCTGCGCGAGGCGGCACCGCCACCGGACCTGCGCCCGGCCCAGATCGAGCTCATGGTCGTCGTCGACCGCAATCCGGGCGTGAGCGTGGCGGCGGCCGCGCGCGAGCTCCGGCTGGCCGACAACTCGGTCAGCACCCTGGTGAACCAGCTCGTCCGCGCCGGGATGCTGCGCCGGGAGACGGATCCGGACGACCGCCGGGCCGCCCGGCTCGAGCTCACCGACGCGGCGCGCCGGCGTCTCGCGGCCTGGCGCGACCGCCGGGCCCGGCTCGTCGGCGCCCACCTCGGCGAACTGTCCGAGGAGGACCGGGCGTCGATCACCGCCGCGCTGCCCGCCCTGCGCCGCCTCCTCGCCCGCCTGGCGGAGGACGGCGCCGCGAACGGCGCCCCGAGCGACGCCGCGCACGAAGACGCGGGCGACGCGGGCGACGAACGAGAACACCCATCTTCCGACGGGGGTGAACGATGAACGGCGAGAGCGGACCGGCCGATCGCCACGCGATCGTGTGCCGGGGCCTGCGGCACGCGTTCGGCGACAAGGTCGCGGTGGACGGCGTCGACCTCGACGTGGCCGAAGGGGAGATCTTCGGCCTGCTCGGGCCGAACGGAGCCGGCAAGACCACGACGATCCGGCTGATCACGACGCTGCTGCCGGCGCGGCCCGGCATGGTGGAGGTGTTCGGGCTCGACGTCGCGCGCCACCGGATGGCCGTGCGCCGGGCGATCGGCTACCTGCCTCAGCAACTGTCCGCCGACGCCGCGCTGACCGGACGGGAGAACGTCGGGCTGTTCGCCCGCCTGTTCGACGTGCCGCGGCGGCAGCGCGGGGAACGCGTCGAGGAGGTCCTGGCCGCGGTCGGGCTCGCCGACGCGGCCGAGCGGCGCGCCCAGACGTACTCCGGCGGCATGATCCGGCGGCTGGAGCTGGCCCAGGCCCTCGTCAGCGCCCCGCGCCTGCTCATCCTCGACGAGCCGACGATCGGCCTGGACCCGGTCGCGCGCGACGGCGTCTGGGAGCGCATCCAGGAGGTACGGCGGGCGACCGGCATGACCGTCCTCGTCACCACCCACTACATGGACGAGGCCGACCAGCACTGCGGCCGGATCGCGCTGATGCACCGCGGCCGGGTGCAGGCCCTCGGCACGCCGTCCGAACTCAAGTCCGGGCTCGAACCGGGCGCCACCCTGGAGGAGGTGTTCCGTGCCTACACCGGAGACCGGCTCGACGAGCCGGGAGACGGCTTCCGCGACGCGCGCCGCACTCGGCGCACCGCCGGCCGGCTCGGCTGAACCACCGGCCCCGCGCGCCCCGTGGCGGCTGCTGCTCGCCCGGGTCACCGCGATGTGCATCGTCGAGCTGCAGAAGATGCGGCACGACCGGACCGAGCTGTACACCCGCGCGATCCAGCCCGCGCTGTGGCTGCTGATCTTCGGAGAGACGTTCTCCCGGATCCGCGCCATCCCGACGGGGAAGGTTCCCTACCTGGACTACCTCGCGCCGGGCATCCTGGCGCAGTCCGCGCTGTTCATCGCCATCTTCTACGGCATTCAGATCATCTGGGAGCGGGACGCGGGCGTGCTGGCCAAGCTGCTCGTCACGCCGACGCCGCGGGCCGCGCTGGTCACCGGCAAGGCGTTCGCCGCGGGGGTGCGCTCGCTGGCGCAGGCCGTCGCCATCCTCGTGCTGTCCGCGCTGCTCGGCGTGGCCCTGACGCTGAACCCGCTGCGGTGGCTCGGCGTCGTCGTGATCGTCATGCTCGGCACCGCGTTCTTCTCCTGCCTGTCCATGACCATCGCCGGGCTGGCCATGTCCCGCGACCGGCTCATGGGCATCGGCCAGGCGATCACGATGCCGCTGTTCTTCGGTTCCAACGCGCTGTACCCGGTCGGTCTGATGCCGGGGTGGCTCCAGGCGATCAGCCACGTCAACCCGCTGAGCTACGAGGTCGACGCCCTGCGGAACCTGCTCATCGGCACGCCCGGGCACCTGCCGCTGGACCTCGGCGTGCTCGTCGTGGCCGCGATCGCCGGAATCGCCGCCGCGTCGGCGCTGCTGGGCCGCCTCGTCCGCTGAGCCGCGCCCGGCGGCGCCGAGGAGTTACTGGACCGCCTCCGCCCTGGTGCCGACCAGGCCCATGGCGAGGCGGGTCCAGCCGCCCACGAAACGGTCCTCGTCGACGAGGTTCGGCGGTTCGTGCAGGGCGTCCTGGGCCAGCCAGTAGTTGACGATCGACCCGCCGAGCACGAGCGCGACGGCGTCCCAGTCCTCGTCGGCCGCGGCCAGCTCCGGCTGGCCGGACAGCCACTTGGCGAACAGGTCGTACAGGGGGTTGGCGATGCCCTCGCGCATTTCGGTCACGAGACCCGGGAACTTGTCCAGGTCGCGGAACAGGACGCGGATGAGGTCCGCCTCCTCCCGCATCTTGCGCAGACCCGCGGCGGCCGCGAGGCGCAGCCGGTCCGCCAGAGGCTGCTCCTGAAGCGCCGCCGACTGCTCGAAGGTCGTGGAGATCTGCTCGGCCGTACGGGTGATGTGCTCACGCACGGCGGAGGCCAGGACCTCCTCCTTCGAGCGGAAGTGGCGGTAGAGGCCGCCGGCCCCGGGGGACAGGCCCGCCGCGGCCTCGATCTCCGCCACGGACGTCGCGGCGTATCCGCGCTCGGCGAAGAGCCGGAGCGCCTCGGCGACGATCCGTTCTCGGGTCGATCTCTGCATTTTCGGTAGCTCCTCCGAGAAAGAGCGTAGGCCATCGAACGGCCGGCCGATGTCCGGCGAACGCGGCCGTATGTGGCACGGCGCCGGGCGCGTACGAACGCGGGGCTCAGCGAATCCGGCGGATCAGCCCCGCGATGACCCTTCCGGCGATGAGGTAGACGGCGGCGGCGATCCCGTAGTCGACGAGCACCCGCACCCGCCGGTCCTTGGGCGTGAACATGTCGCGGAACTCCCAGGCGAGCCCGTGCGCCCAGTCGTTCACCGTGCGCACGATGGGGTTCGCCTGGTTGGCCGAGAACACCACGAACGCGATGTGCAGGGCCAGGATGACGGCGATGACCGTCGCCGCCACCGCGACCAGGGTCGCCAGGGCGCCGGTGGCCCTGCCCAGGCCGTTCCGGAGCCGCTCGCCGTCGGGTCGGTGCCGTCCGGCCTGCGGAACGGTCCGCTCGGCGGAGTCCCTCCCGGAGTCCTTGCCGGCACCCTGACCGGAATCCTCGGCGACATTCCCGGATTTACTACGCCATCTCGCCATTTTCTTTTCTTACTCTCGGGAGCGGATCGACGTCTGTGCGGTTCGGAGGGCGGTCACTGGGTATATCCGCAACACGTAACCGCAGTTACGGGCTTGTAATTAATGCAGGCTCGGCCGGTGACCAAATCAATAGATCCACATTTCGCGCAGACTCCGCGCCCTCCCACTCGGATCCCGTCGCATCGCCACTACCGGGAGGGCGCGGGCACGCGTGTGTCGGCATGGTACGTACCCTATGGCGCGTGCTCGCTGTGGGATTCGACCTGGACCTGACACTCGCCGACACCCGTGACGCCATCGCCGCGGTCTACGACCGGCTGTCGGTGGAGACGGGGGTGTTCATCGACATCGCCGCCGTCGTCTCGCGGCTCGGCCCGCCGCTCGAACTCGAACTGGCCCACTGGTTCCCGCCCGAGCACGTCCCGGAGATGGCCGCCCGGTACCGCGCCGTCTACGAGGAGATCGCGGTGCCCCGCACGGCGCCCATGCCCGGCGCGGGCGCGGCCGTCGACGCCGTACGGGCCCGGGGCGGGCGCGTCATCGTCGTCACCGCCAAGAACCAGCACGACGCCGAGGCCACCGTGACCTTCCTCGGCCTGAACGTCGACGAGGTCGCGGGCGGCTTCTACGCGGCCGGCAAGGGCGAGGCGCTGCGGAGGTTCGGCGCCACGGCGTACGCCGGAGACCACGTCGCAGACATCGACGCGGCGCGGGCGGCGGGTGCCCGGAGTGTCGCGATCGCCACGGGGCCGTACGATTCAGAGGCGCTCCGAGCCTACGGAGCCGATATCGTGTTGCCCGATTTGCGGGGTTTCCCGGACACTTTGAACGAACTGATCAGCCCTGGTTCCCCGTCGAGGCAATAGCCTTGATGTGACTCGCCCGGACAAGAGCTAGCAACGAGGTCCCCTGTGCCCACTGGCAAGGTCAAGTGGTACGACGCCGACAAGGGATTCGGCTTCCTCACCCGCGATGACGGCGGTGAGGTGTTCGTTCATTCCTCCGCGCTCCCCGGCGGCGTGACCTCGCTCAAACCCGGGCAGCGCGTCGAGTTCGGGGTGGTCGAGGGCCGCAAGGGACAGCAGGCGCTCAGCGTCCGCGCGCTCGACAACCCGCCCTCGGTGGTCAAGGCCAAGCGCAAGAAGCCCGACGAGATGGTGCCGATCGTCGAGGACCTCATCAAACTCCTCGACGGCGTCTCGAACACCTACCGGCGGGGCAAGCACCCCGAGGGCAGGGTCGCCAAGAAGATCGGCGAGGTGCTGCGCGCGGTCGCGGACGACCTGGACCCCCAGTAGCCGCGAGCCGGCGGCGGTGGGCCTCCCCTAGGGGGCCGGCCGGTGGCCGGTGAGGCACGACGGGCCGTGTGACGCGGAGGCGAGCACGGTCCGGCGCCGTCAGGCGGTGGTGTCGGCGACGCTGGGCTCGCCCTCCGCGGCGCGTTCGCGGCGCCGTACGGCGCGGCGGTGCCTGCGCGGGGCGGCCAGCGTGACGAGCGACAGCGCGAGCGCGCCCGCGACCACGGCGAGCGCGATGTGGCCGTTGGCGGCCACGATCGACATGCCCAGCCCGACCAGCCCGCCGACCACCCAGACGAGCTGATGCACCGTCTCGGTCACCGCGAACGTCGATGAGCGGATCTCGTCGCCGACCTCGCGCTGCACGATCGCGTCGAGGCCCAGCTTGCCCAGGGACTGGCCGAGCGCGCCGACGAACGCCACCACCAGGGCGGCGATCAGCCCGAAGAACGCCGCGCACACCGCCGCCGTGACGGTCGCCGCCAGCAGCGTGCCGAACAGGATGGCCCGTGGCGCCCGCTCCTTGACCAGCGCGCCCAGGCCGGTGCCGGCCAGACCGCCCGCGCCGGCCGCCGCGGCGAGCAGGCCCAGCGCGAGGTTCGGGGAGAAGACGTCCACGAAGCCCTTGGTCCGCAGCAGGAACGCCAGGTAGAGGATCAGGAACCCGGCCAGCGCCCGCAGGGCGGCGTTGACCAGCATCGCCTCGGAGACCACCGGCCCGACCCGCAGGAGGGTCCGCCACCGGCCCCGGCCGTCCGCGTGGCCCCCGGCCTCGCCCGGCTCCCCGGTCGCGTCGGCCTCCTCGTTCCTCGCCTCCCCGCCCGCGGCCTGCACGGCGTCGGCGAGGGGCGTGTCCACGTGCGACGGCAGCCGCATCGCGGAGATCGCGCCGACCATGAACAGGACCGTGGCGGCGCGCAGCACCCAGCCCGCGTTCGTGACGGCGACCAGGCCCGCCCCGAGCGGCGCCATGACGGACGCGGCGACCACGCCGGTGAAGGAGGCGCGGGCGTTCGCGGTGACCAGGCCCAGACCCGGCGGCAGCACGCGGGGCGTGACGGCGTTCCGCGACACCCCGAACGCCTTGGACAACACCAGCGCGCCGAACGCCGCCGGCATCAGCGTCACCGGATCCTTGTGCAGGACCGCGCCGGCCATGCCCCAGCACAGCAGGCCCCGGGCCAGCATCGTGCCCGCGATCGCGATGCGGCGGGCGTGGCGCATGCGGTCGAGGACCGGGCCGATCAGCGGCGCGACGAGCGCGAACGGCGCCATCGTCACCAGAAGGTACAGCGCGACCTGGCCGCGGGCCTGCTGCACGTCCAGGCTGAAGAACATCGTGCCCGCCAGCGCCACGGCGATCAGCGCGTCACCGGCGCTGTTCAGGGCGTTCAGCTCGATCAACGCGCCCAGGCCGCTGCCGCCCGCGCCTCCGGCGTGGGTGGCCCTGCGCGCCGCACGCGCGATCCTCCGGGCCACCGCGCGCACCGCCCGCCCGGCGGCGCCCGTACGTGACCACAAACTCATGCCGTCCAGTCTGCCTCTTCACGGCGAACCCATGCCCGTCCATGGGCGACAATCGTGTATGTGAGTCCTGTGCGTTCCACCAGTCCGGCCGCCAACCGGCGCAGCCGCACCCCCGTGATCGACTCCATCGCCGCCGAGGCCGTCGATCTGGCACGCGCGGCGGCCGAGGATACGTCCCGGCCGGAGTTCGTCGGCGAGCACGTCGGCATGGTGGCCGAAGCGGACCGGGTCGTCACCCACTACTTCGTCTGCCTCGACCCGGCGTACCGCGGCTGGCGATGGGCCGTCTCCGTGGTCCGCGCGGCCCGGGCCAAGCACGCGACCGTCAGCGAGAGCGTTCTGCTGCCCGGCGAGGACGCGATGCTCGCGCCCGAGTGGGTGCCCTGGAGCGACCGGCTGCGTCCCGGCGACCTCGGCCCCGGCGACCTGCTGCCGACGCCCCCGGACGATCCGCGCCTGGCACCCGGGTTCGCCCCGTGCGAGGAGGCCGGCGCGGAGCTCGGCTGGGAGCTGGGCCTGGGCAAGGCCCGCGTGCTGTCCGCCGAGGGCCGGGAGGAGGCCGCGGCCCGCTGGCACGCGGGGGACCACGGCCCCGACACGCCGATCGCCCGCTCCGCCCCCGCCCAGTGCGCCACGTGCGGCTTCTTCGTGCCGCTCGCCGGCTCGCTGCGGCGGTGCTTCGGGGTCTGCGCCAACGAGTACGCCCCCGATGACGGCAGGGTCGTCTCCATCGACCACGGCTGCGGCGCCCACTCCGAGGCCGTCGTGACACCGCCCCCGACCGAGGCCGCGCCCCCGATCGTCGACGAGATGGGTTACGACGTCGTGCCGTCGGCCACCCTCACGGAGGAAGAGGCCCTCGGCCACAGCTGACCGGTTTCAGCCGGCCGCGCCGCAGGCGGCCGGCGGCCCGCAGCGGAACGGCCGTGGAGAGGCAGAAGATGGACGACCCGTTCGGCACCACGGCGATCCGGGACCGGGTGCTGGCCGCCTGGACCGCGTCACCGGCGCGGTTCCGTGAGGATGCCAACGCCGAAGAGGATCACACGCGCGGCGGCTACCGGGACCGGGTGATCGTCGAGCTGGCGCAGAACGCCGCCGACGCCGCCGCCCGCGCCGGCGTCCCCGGCCGGATCCGCTTCACCCTGCGGGACGAAGTCCTGGAGGCCGCCAACGCCGGCGCGCCACTGGACGCCGCCGGGGTCGAGGCGCTGAGCACGCTCCGGGCCTCCGCCAAGCGCGGCGACACCCACGCGGTGGGCCGGTTCGGCGTCGGCTTCGCCGCCATGGTCGCGGTGAGCGACGAGCCCGTCATCGTCTCCGGTAGCGGTCCGGCGGTCGTCTGGTCCGCCGAGCGGACACGCGCGGCCGCCGAGGGGGTGCCCGCCCTCGCCGCCGAGCTGGGGCGCCGCGGCGGTCACGTGCCCGTCCTGCGGCTGCCGTTCGCGGCACCCGGCCGGCCGGTGCCGGAGGGGTACGACACGCTCGTACGGCTGCCGCTGCGCGACGCGGACGCGGCGGCGCTGGTCCGGCGGCTGCTGGCGGAGACCGGACCGGCCCTGCTGCTGTCCCTGCCGGCCCTCGCCGAGATCACGATCGACGTGGACGGCGACGTCCGTACGCTCCGCGCGACCTGGGACAGGCCGGCGGAGGGCGCCGGGACCGGCACGGTGACCGTGAACGGCACGACCTGGCGCACCGCCGAGGCCCACGGCACGGTGACGGCGGACCTGCTGGCGGACCGGCCGGTCGAGGAGCGGCCGTACTGGCAGGTGCGCTGGGCGATCGCCGACGAGCCGCTGCCGGACGACGTACCGGCCGTCGTCCACGCCCCCACGCCCAGTGACGAGCCGCTGGGCCTGCCCGCGCTCCTCATCGCGTCCTTCCCGCTGGCCCCCGACCGGCGGCACGTCGCCCCCGGCCCGCTGACCGACTTCCTGATCGAGCGGGCGGCGGAGGCGTACACCGCGCTGCTGCCGCCGACCCCGCGCCTCCTCGACCTCGTGCCCGGCCCGGTCGCCAAGGGCGAGCTGGACGCCCGGATCCGCCGCGCCGTCCTGGCCCGCCTCCCGGACCTGCCGCTCCTGCCCGTCGCCGACGACGCGGGCAAGGCGTCCGTCGCCGACCTCGGCGGCGGGCCGGGTGACCCGGGCGGCGAGCCGGGCGACTTCAGCGGCAGGCCGGGTGAGCCGGGGATCGAGCCGGTCCGGGTCCGGGGGCGTGACGCCGTGGTCGTCGACGGGCCCGCCGCGCTGCCCCGCGTGCTCGCGGAGGTCCTGCCCGGGCTGCTGCCCGCCGGCTGGCCGGCCCGCCACCCGGCCCTCGCCGCGCTCGGAGTCCGCCGCCTGAGCCTCGCCGACGTCGCCGACGCGCTCGCCGGCCTGGACCGCGAGCCCGCCTGGTGGCGGCGCCTGTACGCCGCGCTGGACGGCGCCGACCGGGACGCGCTCGCCGGGCTGCCCGTGCCCCTCGCCGACGGCCGCACCGTACGCGGTCCGCGCGGGCTCCTCGTCACCGACCCGGAGGGCCTGGACGCGCTGGGCCTGCGCGTCGTCCACCCGGAGGCGGCGCACCCGCTCCTGCTGCGCCTCGGGGCGGTCGAGGCGGGTCCGCGCGCCGTGCTGACCGACCCGGCGACGCGCGCGGCGGTCGCCGCGTCGTACGACGAGGAGGATCCCGAGCCGATCTGGCACGCCGTCCTGACCCTCGTGGGCCGCGCCCATCTGCGGCCGGGCGAGGAGCCGTGGCTGGCGGAGCTGGCGCTGCCGGGCGACGACGGCGAGCCGTACCCCGCCGGGGAGCTGCTGCTGCCGGGAGCGCCGCTGGCCGAGGTGATCGCCGAGGACGCGCCGTTCGGGGTCGCGGACGCCGGCCTGGTCGAGCGGTACGGCGCGGAGGTGCTGGAGGCCGCCGGGGTGCTGCGGACGTTCGCGCTGATCCGGGCGGAGGACGTCATCGAGCCGGAGTTCCACCTCGACGATGAGGACCTGTGGGCGGAGCGGTTCGGCGCGGGGTACGTCATCCCGGAGTTCACCGCCGTACGCGACCTGGAGTTCGTCGCCGACTGGGCGGGCGCGTTCCGGCTGCTGGCCGAGCCGGGACTGCGGGCCGCCATCGTCGAGCCGGCCCGGGTCGTGCTCGCCGACGGCCGCCAGGTGGACGCACCCTCGTACACCGCGTGGTGGCTGAGCCGGCATCCCGTCCTGAACGGCCGGCGCCCCGGTGAGCTGTGCGTGGGCGAGGACCTCGCCGACCTGTACGACCCGGCCCCGCCCGGCCTGGACCCGGGGGTCGCGACGGCGCTCGGCGTGCGCACCACCGTCGCGGCGCTGCTCGCCGAGCCGGACGGCCCGGCCGAGCTCCTGGACCGTCTCGCCGACCCGGCTCACGCGGTGTCCAGGGAGCGGCTGCGCGAGCTGTGGGCGGCGCTTGCCCGTACGGAGGACCCGGACGTCGAGCCGCCGGAGCGCGTACGGGCGCTGGTGGACGGTGAGCCGGAGATCGTTCCGGCGGAGGACGCGATCGTCGTCGACCGTCCCGACCTGCTGCCGTTGCTGCGCGGCCAGCCGCTGCTGTTCGTGCCGCCGCACCTGGCGGACCTGCTGGACCTGGCGCTGGGCGGCGAAGAGGTGCCCGGCGTGATCGAGTCGGCAGGGGTGGAGCGTCCGGTGCCGGATGTGGCGCGCGCGGTGCTGCCCGAGGCGCCCGCCTCGTACGTTCACCACGATCGGCTGATCGTGGACGGCCAGGAGATCCCCTGGTGGTACGCCGACGGGACCGTGCACGCGAGCGGCCCGGCGGGCCTGGCGCGCGGCCTGGCCTGGGCCTGCGACCGTTGGGCCGACCGCCTGCTCACCGAGGCCGCCCTCCGGGAGCCGGGGAACCTCGCGGATCTCCTCGCCGAGGAGGACCTCGGCGGGTGACCGGCGCGGGGAACGCTGCCGCGTGACGGGGGGAACTCCGCGAAGGCGGGAGCGGCGTCTCAGGCGGCCGTTCCCGCGCTTCCGCTCCGGCGGGCGTCGCCGGGGTCAGGAGACATCGGCGGTGAGCGTGTCGAGCCAGCGCGTCAGGCGGGCGCCCTCGCGCGTCATGATGCCGGGGTCGCGCAGGGCGTTGGCCATGAGCGACATGCCCTGGTAGCCGGCGACGAGCGTGAGGGCGAGATCGCCGGGGTCGGCGAGGCCGAGTGCGCGGAACTGGCGCTCCGCCCAGTCCAGCAGCAGGCGGATGACGCGGGCCGCCTCCTGATCGAGGCCGCCGTCTGCGCGCTTGTCGAGTTCGACGGCGAGGGTCCCGGTGGGGCAGCCGAAGCGGGCGGCGAGGTCGCGCTGGTCGACCCAGACGCCGACCAGGGCCTTGAGGCGGCCGAGGGGATCGGGAAGCCGGTCGAGCTCGGCGGTGAGCTCGCTCAGGGCACCCTCGTGTTCGGACAGGGCCGCCTGGATCAGGTCGTCCTTGGTCTTGAAGTAGTAGTAGACGTTCCCGACGGGGACGTCGGCGGTCTTGGCGATGTCGGCGATGGTGGTGCGCTCGACGCCCTGCCGATGGATGACCTCGGCGGCGGCCGCCGTCAGGCGGCGGCGCTTGTCCGCTCCGCGCGCCCGGGGCTTCGTTGAGTCAGTCACCCAACTGACTATAGACAGCACCCTCGGAGGCTGTGCTACGGTCCCTTTTAGTCAGTCAGCTAACTAACTGGGAGATCGACATGATCGTGGTGACAGGCGCGACCGGGAACGTCGGACGAGCCCTCGTGCGGATCCTCGCGGAGGCCGGCGAGCAGGTGGTGGCGACGTCCCGGGGGATCTCGGAGGCGGACGTTCCGCAGGGTGTCCGGCACCGCCGGGCCGACCTGACCGCTCCGGACGGCCTCCGTCCCGTCTTCGACGGCGCCGACGCGTTGTTCCTGCAGAACGGCGGTGCCAGCGCGCATCTGCTCGACCCGCAGGACGTCCTCGACGCCGCCAAGGCCGGCGGTGTCACGCGGGTGGTGCTGCTGTCCTCCCAGGGGGTCGCGACCCGGCCGCAGTCGCCCTCCCATGGGATGGTCATGCGGTCCATCGAGGACGCCGTACGAGGATCGGGCATGGACTGGACGATCCTGCGCCCCGGCGGTCTCGCCTCCAACAGGTACGCCTGGGCCGAACCGGTCCGCACGCGGCGGACCATCGCCGCGCCCTTCGGCGACGTCGGCCTGCCGATCATCGATCCGGACGACATCGCCGAGGTCGCGGCCGCGGCCCTGCGCGAGGACGGCCACACGGGGCGGGTCTACACGCTGACCGGACCCGTTCCCGTCACGCCCCGGCAGCAGGCCGAGGCCATCAGCGGCGCGATCGGCGAGCCGATCCGGTTCGTCGAGCAGACGCGCGACGAGGCCCTCGCGCAGATGGTGACGTTCATGCCCGAGCCGGTGGCCGAGACGACCCTCGCCATCCTCGGCGAGCCGACCCCCGGGGAACGGCGCGTCAGCCCCGACGTCGAGCGCGTCATCGGCCGGGCGCCCCGCACCTTCGCCGACTGGGCCCACCGTAACGCGGCCGCCTTCCGGTAAGACCGGTCGTCGCCGATCGACCTCGGTGACGGGAGCGTCCCTCCGCCGGCGTTCCCGTATCCGGACCAGGGACCGCCTCGGGCCGTCACGCTAAGGTTCCGTTTCGGTTGCCCGGAACGATCTTAGGAGCGGTCGTGTCGACCCTCGGACCGAGGACTCCTCCGGCGGCACATGGCCCCACCGCGCTGCTGCCCCCGCACCGAGCGGGAGACGCCCCGACGTCCCGTGCGGACGGCGCCGGGACGATGCGGGGGTACCGCGCCGTACCCGACGTGTGGGTGGGCGCGGGAAGGGGCGTCGGCCTGGCCGCTGATCGGTTCGAGGAGGACGCGAGGGCGTTCCGCCGGGCGGTGGCCCGGCAGCCCTTCGGCCAGGACGATCTGGGGCGCGCCCTGTTCGAAGGCGACCCGGGCGCGGGCGCGCCCGGCTTCGTCGGCAGACGGGATGACCTGCTGAAGGACCTGACCGCGGCGGTGGATCTGCTGCGGAGGCTGGGATCGAGGTTGGAGCGGTCGGGCCTGCACTACGCCGAGGCGGAGGCGGCGATGGGCGCACCGACCGGCCTGAGCGGCCCGTCCTCGGTGCCGCGAGTGCCGCCCTGCCGATTGGACGGTTCCCTCGGCGAACCGCCCTCGACGGTGCCGCCACCCGGGATCGTTCTCCGGGCACAGTGGTTCTTCGAGTCGGTGGGGCTGGGGTGCCCATGGCCCGACGGCGACATCGGCGGCGTGGCGGACCTGCGGGACGCCGCCGCCGCCCTGGCGCATGCGGTCGAGTCCGCGCGGGAGCACGTCGCGTGGCATTCCGGCCGGGTGCCGGACAGCGGGTTCGGGGACGCGACCGAACGGTCGGAGTGGGCCGCACTCCTGGTGCACGGGAAGGGCGGGCTGCTCGAGGAGCTGAAACGGCGGTGCGAGGAGCTCGAGGCCTACTGCGAGTCCGGGATCGACGCGATCGCGAAGGCGCAGCGGCACTTCGAGGCGTCGGCGGCGTACGTGCTGACGCTGATGCTCGCGGCGACGCTGCTCGGCCCGGCGGTGGAGGCGGCGGTCGCCCCGCTGATCCGGCTGGAAGGGATCGCGCTGCTGATCACGCAGCGTATGATCCGCGAGGCCGTGCTGGGCGCGGCCTACTCCGGCGGCCTGGACGCGATCGATCAGCTCTTCCGCGGCACCGCCGATCCCTCGGAACTGGCCCGTGCGCTGTGGCAGGGAGCGGTCGCCGGCGGTCTCATGGGCGGTTCGCACGCGGCGCTCCCATCGGTGCTGCGCCGGGGACCGGCGCTCACCGCCCTGGCGGACGCGCTGGAGTCGCGTGGGGCGAAGGGCATCACCTCGCGGTTCCTGACCGGCGGGACGGTGGGCACCGTGGCGATGGCGACCGCCGACGCGGCGTCGGGGAACGGCTGGGACCTGGAACGCGCCGCCGAGTCCGGATTCGGCATGGCCTTTCTCGGCGCGGGCGCCGAAGCGGTGGGCGGTGCCCTCCGCGCGGGGCTGCGGCTGAAGCGGTCGACTGCGCTCTCGGGGTGGAGTTCGGACGCGTCCGGGACACCGGACGCCCCTGGGGCCGCACCCAAGATCGGCCCGGACTGGGTCCGCAGCGAGGAGAAGAGGCGAGCGGACAGGAGACGGGCGTGGATGCTGATGCCGATCGCAGGCCCGTTGATCTTCGTTGGGGCCACGCTCAAGTTCGCCGAGGACCGCAGGAGCCCGTTCTTCTCCCAGGAGCGGGTCGGCCAGGGCGGGGTGACGTTCCTGATCCACAAGCTGCGCACGATGCGGGACGGGCGGGGTACCGACGCCAGCCTGGGATCCGGTGACCCACGGGCGACGCCGGTCGGGAGGATCCTCCGCAAGCTCACCATCGACGAGTTGCCGCAGCTGCTGAACATCCTCAAGGGAGAGATGGCGCTGGTCGGGCCGCGACCCTTGCTGGAGGGCGACATTCGGCGGATGGCCGAGGTCCTCGATCCTGATCTCTTCAACGAGTGGTACGAGGCGTACAAGGCCTCGCGACCCGGGCTGCTCGGGATGTTCGGCAACGAGAGCATCACCCTGACTCCGCAGAGCGAGGAGTACCTGCGCCGACGGGCCGAACTGGACATCGAGTACTTCCGTAACGCGAGTCCGGAGCTGGACAGGAAGATCATCAAGGCGACGCTGCAGATCGGTCTGTCCTTCCTCGATCGCCGCGCCTCGCCGGCGCACGAGGCCGCGAACCCCCCGGCGGACGTCCCGCCGCACGCGCCGGACGGTGCCGGCGATCCGGGCACCGCGCCTCCCGGCCACGTGCCGAGCGGGGCCGGTGATCCGGGCACCGCGCCTCCCGGCCACGCGGCGCTACCCGTCGACGTCCATCGATGGTGGACCGCGTTGACGCCCCGGGAACGGACCGCCTGGGAGACCGCGCACCCGGCCTTGCTCGGGAGCCTGGACGGCATCCCGGCCGAGGTGAGGGACCGCGCGAACCGCGTGCTCCTCCAGGAGCAGAAGACCGAGTTGACCGAGGAATGGCAGCGGATCGAGGCGCCGTCGGCGCGCGACGAGACCTCCCGCCGACGTCTGTCCGAGATCGACGACGCACTGAACGGCCTGCGCGTCATCGAGAAGCGGCTGGCGCTGCCGGGCGGAGCCGAGCACCCGCGCGCGTACCTGCTGTCCGTCAGCACCGAGGGAACCGGGCGGGCGATCATCGCCTTCGGTGACCCGGACACCGCCGCGCACGTCGCCACGTACGTTCCGGGGGCGAGGTCGCGGCTCGGCACCATCGAGACCCGGATGCGGACGGGGGAGGCCGTCGCGGTGGCGGCACGGCAGGCCGGTGAGCCGTCGACGGCTGTGATCACCTGGTTGGGTTACGAGGCGCCGCAGACGATCCCGAGGGCGGTCGACCGCCGGTTCGCGCATGCGGCCACGCCGGATCTTCACCGGTTCCAGGACGGCCTGCGCGTCACGCATCAGGGACCCCGCTCGCACAACACGGTGATCGGGCACAGCTACGGGAGCGTGGTCGTCGGATACGCGGCGCGGGACGGTCTGCTCAACGCGGACGACGTCGTCTTCGAAGGCAGCCCGGGTGTCGGGGTCCCGCACGCCGGCCGTCTGCGCCTGGCCGGTGTACGGCAGGGCGAGGTGGGCTACCACGTGCACGCGACCATCGCCCGATGGGACTTCATCCGGCTGCTGGCGGCCCATGGTCGGCGGCCGACCGCCCCGGCCTTCGGGGCGCGGACGTTCGTGTCGCATCCGGGCACCCGGGGACCGTGGTACTTCGGCGGTCTCAGCCGGGAGGCTCACGGCGAGTACTGGCTGCCGGGGAATCCGGCGCTGACCCATCTCGGCGAAATCGTCACGGGCCGGAGCGGCGCTCCCGCGGAACGGACGGGCGGGTCAGGCTGACCTCGCGCCCTGCTCCGGCCCCGGTGTCACGGAGCCGGGTGGTGGCGGTCGGCGGCTTCCGGCCCCGGTGTCACGGAGCCGGATGGCGGTGGGCGGCGGCTTCGCGAGCGCGCTGGAGGCGCGGGATGTACCAGCAGCCGAAGACGCCCATCGCGAAGCCGGTCACGCAGACCCAGCGCCACCAGTGGTGGCGGGCGGGCAGCGGGACGAGCAGGAGCACGATGAACGCCACGGCGAACGCCGCCGCGCCGACGGCGGCGGTCAGGACGTCGTTGGTCTTGATCGGTTCCGGGACGTGACGCCGCTCGGGACTCATGTCGGTCAGCGTAACCGGCCCGGCCGATCGTGGTGATCCTCAGGGCCGGTGACGGCCGGCGGCGCGCGTGCCTGTGGAGGCCGCCGAGGGTCGGCACCGGGTTTGTGGGGTCCTGGTCTGTCGCGCTGTGATCTGGTGCGTTACCTTCCGGGCAGGTGCTCGCCGGAGCGGTTCGTCGACGGCTGGGCTCGGTGATCGGTGGCACGAGGTGCCGTTCTCCGGGAGGAGGGCAGGGTCGTACGCATTGCTAACGAGATTGCGGAATACGAGACACCCGCGTATCGTTAGCGAGAGTAATGACTCATGCTAAAGAACATGCCAACTTCACAGACCAGAAGCCGTGCGGGACTGGCAGCCGCCCTGCGCGTCTCCGTAAGCAGACTGTCACGGCGAATGCGCGCTCAGGCGGGACAGTCCCTGAGCGTCACCCAGCTCGCCGCGCTCGGCGCCGTCTCACGACACGCCGCGCTGACCCCGGGCGAGCTGGCGGAGCACGAGAAGGTGCAACCGCCCTCGATGACCCGAGTGATCGCGGCGTTGGAGGAGCGGGGCCTGCTGACGCGCAGCCCGCATCCGACGGACCGGCGTCAGGTCATGCTGAGCGTGACGGAGGAGGGCGAGCGGCTCCTGAAGGAGGAGCGGCGCCGCAAGGAGGCGTGGCTGGCCCAGCGGCTGGCGGAACTGACCCCCGAGGAGCAGGAGATCCTGCGCCAGGCGGCGCCGATCCTGGAGCGTCTCAGCAAGGTCTGAGCCTCTTCCGGTCGCTGCGCAACCGCAACTACCGGCTGTTCGCCGCCGGGCAGGTCGTCTCCAACACCGGCACCTGGATGCAGCGGGTCGCCCAGGACTGGCTGGTCCTCGACCTGACGCACGGCAGCGGCGCGGCGCTCGGCATCACCACCGGCCTGCAGTTCCTGCCGCTGCTGCTGTTCGGGTTGTACGGCGGCGTGCTGGCGGACCGGTACCGCAAGCGGCGCGTGCTCATGGTCACCCAGGTGGTGATGGGCATGCTGGCCCTCGGCCTCGGTCTGCTCGCGATCACCGGCACGGCCCAGGTCTGGCACGTCTACGCCCTGGCGTTCGGCCTCGGCATGGCCACGGTCGTGGACAACCCGACCCGGCAGACCTTCGCGGTGGAGATGGTCGGGCGCGCCGACCTGGCGAACGCGATCGCGCTGAACAGCGCCATCTTCAACATGGCGCGGATCCTCGGCCCCGCCGTCGCCGGTGTGCTGATCGCCGCGATCGGCACCGGCCCGGTCTTCCTCGTCAACGCCGGCTCCTTCGTCGCCGTGCTGCTCGGCCTGTACCTGATGCGCGAGGAGGAGCTCCACCTCAAGGCGCCGGTTCCCCGGGCCAAGGGGCAGCTGCGCGAAGGGCTGCGCTACGTCCGGCAGCGCCGCGACCTCGTGATGGTGCTGGTCCTGGTGCTGTTCGTCGCGGCGTTCGGCATGAACTTCCAGATGACGACCGCGCTGATGAGCCGCCAGGTGTTCCACAGCGGCGCGTCGTCGTTCGGTCTCGCCTCGACCGCGCTCGCCGTCGGCGCGCTGTCGGGTTCGCTGCTGGCCGCCCGCCGCCGGAACCTGCGGATGCGGCTCCTGTTCACCGCCGCGACGCTCTTCGCCGTGCTGGAGATCGTGTCCGGCCTGATGCCGGACTACACGTCCTTCCTCGTCCTGCTCGTGCCCACGGGCATGGCGCTGCTGACCTTCAACACCGCCGCGAACGCCGTGATGCAGCTCAGTGTCCCGGCGGAGATGCGCGGCCGGGTCATGGGCCTGTACATGCTCGTGTTCGCGGGCAGCTCGCCGATCGGCTCACCGCTCATCGGCTGGCTGGCCGAGATCTTCGGACCGCGCTCGAGCCTGATCATCGGCGGCGTCGTGTCCCTCGCGGCCGTCCTCGGGGTCATCGCGCTCATGGCACCGCGCCCGGCCCTCGACGCCGTACGGGGCGCCCGGCTCCGGGAACTGCTCGCCACCCGGTGAGCCGCATGGGCAGGGCGGTGGCTCCCGGCGGCTCCCGGCAGGCGGCGCGCGGCGGCTCTCAGCGGCTCGCCGCGAGGTGAGAGGCTGACGTCGTGAGGCTCTTCGTCGCGCTGCTGCCCCCGGCGAACGTTCTCGACGAGGTCGAGGCCGCCTTCGCCCCGCACCGGCCTGCCCACCCGGCCCTGAAATGGACGCGCCGGCCGTCCTGGCATGTGACGCTGGCGTTCTACGGCGAGGTCGACGAGCAGATCGTGCCGCGGCTGCTGCCCCGGCTCGAGCGAGCCGCCGGGCGGCATCCGCGCCGCGCACTGGCGTTCGCCGGGGCGGGTGCCTTCCCGCGCGCCGCCTCCGCCCGGGTGCTGTGGACCGGCGTCGAGGCCGACCTGCGCCGCCTCGCCGACTCGTGTGTCGCCGCGGCGCGGCGCGAGGGGATCGACGTCGACGAGCACAAGCGCTTCCATCCCCACCTGACGATGGCGCGCGCCCGCGACCCGCTGGACCTGCGGTCGCTCGTGGCCGAGCTCGGCGGCTACCAGGGCAGCCCGTGGGCGGCCGAGGAGATCCACCTCATCCGCAGCCACCTGGGCGCCCAGGCTCGCTACGAGACCCTCGCCACCTGGCCCCTCGCCTGAGTCGTACGGGCGGTGGGGCGATCGCCGTCTCAGCGCCGGGCGTCGGAGGCTGATATCGACCGAAAGATTGGTATCTGCCGGTGTAACGCGCGATAGTGAGATCATTAAGGGAAGCTCGGACCGAACCATCTACGAGGTCGATATGGACGAACAATCGCTCGGCGTAGAGTCCGACGGTCTGCGGCTGGGGGCGCGAGACGTCCGAGAGGCCGCCGTGACACTGGCCGGAAAGCTCGACGCGCATCACCCGCCCTGCAATCACCACTGGGGCTGGAGCGCAAATGAGGCGCTGAATGCCTTGACCTCGGCGTGGGCGACCCATCTCAACGGTCACGTCGAGGAGGGCCACGACGCCGTCCACCGGCTCCATCGGACACGTACGACCTACTCGACCGGCGAGGACGTGGGTCGGGCAGCGGCGCAGCGAGCCATGCCGCGCGTCGAGGACGTCTGAGGCTCCGGGATGAGCTCGCAGATCACTTACCAGGAGCTGCTGACCGCGCAGCCGGAGATGTGGAAGGACAGCGCGGAGGGCTGGAACAAGTGGTCGTCCGCCGTGCACGACCACGCCCACAGCCTCAAAGCGATCACCACGGCGGTCGCGAAGCGCTGGGACGGACTGGCGTCCACCGAGGCCCACTCGTTCGTCACCGCGGCCCACATCCGGGCGGCGGACTCCGCGGCCGCCCTCCGCAAGGTCGAGACCTGCCTGAAGGAGGCCTACGCGACCTTCGCGCAGGCGCACAACAAGCTGATCTCACTCCGCGGCCAGGCGGAGAACCTCGGATTCGTGGTCGACTCCACAGGGACGATCACCGACCCCGACCACATCCTCGCCAAGGCCAACGGGCAGCATCTGAACAACCTGACCCAGCAGAAGAATCAACTGCAGAAGGACATCCACCAGGTGGTGGAGGACGCCAGAACGGCGGACGAGAAGGTCGCCTCCACCCTGAACGGCCTGATGCCGCCCCGCACCACGACCCTTGCCGGCGCGCCCAACGGCGGGTCGCCCAACGGCGGATCGCCGAGCACGTCGTACGCTCCGCCCGCGCCGGTCTCCTACGGGCACTCACCTGGCGACATCCCGTTCCCGCCCACCGCCCTGAGCAACGCGCCCAACCCCAGGGCCAAGACGATCATGGAGTACGCGCGGAGCAAGCTCGGCGATCCGTACGTCTGGGGTGCCACGGGCCCGGACAAGTTCGACTGCTCGGGATTGACCTCACAGGCCTACCACGCCGCCGGGATCAACATCCCCCGGACCTCCGAGGCTCAGTGGGCAGCCGGTCCCCGGATCCCGAACGGGTCGGAGAAGCCGGGCGACCTCGTCTTCTTCCACGGTGCCTCGCACGTGGGCATCGTGATCGATCCGGCGAAGGGCCTGATGATCGCCGCGCCGCACACCGGAGCGCACGTCAGAATCGAGAGCTATAAGAACTACCCGGGCGGATACATGGGGTTCACCCGCCCGGGCGTGTCCTGACGCACCGCAGCCGGCCGCCGGCGGCCTGAACCGGCGGCCGGTGCCGAGTGCTGAGCCGGCGTTGGGCGCAGCGCCGGCCTCGAGGGTCTCCGCCGAGGCTCAGGCGGTGTCCCAGGTGCGGCCGGTGAGCCGCTCGTACAGCTCGATGTAGCGCGCGCGGGTCGCCGCGACGATGTCGTCCGGGATCGGCGGCCCCGGCGGGGTGCGGTCCCAGTCGGTGACGGTCGCCGACCAGTCGCGGACGAACTGCTTGTCCAGGGAGTGCTGGGGACGGCCCGGCTCCCACTCGCCGGCCGGCCAGAACCGGGACGAGTCCGAGGTCAGCACCTCGTCGGCGAGCACCAGCGTGCCGTCCGGCGCGCGGCCGAACTCCAGCTTCGTGTCGGCGATGATGATGCCGCGCTCGGCGGCCAGCTCCGCCCCGCGCCGGTAGATCTCCAGGGTCGCGTCCCGGAGCCGCTCGGCGGTCTCCGCGCCGATCTCCCGGGCGACCTCGTCGAAGGTGATGAACTCGTCGTGCCCGGTCGTCGCCTTGGTGGTGGGCGTGAACACCGGCTCCGGCAGCCGCGACGCCTCGACGAGCCCCGGCGGCAGCGCCACCCCGGACACCGTGCCCTGCTTCTGGTACTCCTTCAGCCCCAGGCCGACCAGGTAGCCCCGCGCGATGAACTCGACCGGCAGCATCTCCAGCCGGCGGCAGCGGATCGCCCGCCCGGCCCACTCCTCCGGGACGTCGTCGGCGGAGATCACGTGGTTGGGCATGACGTCGGCGAGCTGCTCGAACCACCACAGCGACAGCTGAGTGAGGATCTTCCCCTTGTCGGGGATGGGCGTCGGGAGCACGACGTCGTACACGCTCACCCGGTCGGTCGCGACGAGGATCAGGTCGTCGCCGTCCGCGTACACGTCGCGGACCTTGCCCGAATGCACCAGCTCCATGTGCTCTCTCAATCTCACGCCCGGGGCCCGCTCGGGCCGACTCACCGCTACTCAGAACGTATCGGTTCAGCAGGTGATCGGCCCGAGCGGGGATGCGCGGACGCCCGGTCCCCTCCGGCGGACGCCCGGTGGCTCCGGCGGGCGCCGCCCGGATTCCCCGGTGGGCGCCGCCCGGTCCCCGGTCGATCAGGCGGCGTGGCCGCCGTCGATCGCCACCGCCGTGCCGGTGACGTAGCCGGCCTCGGCTCCGGCGAGGTAGGAGACCAGGCCGGCGATCTCGTCGCGGTCGCCGAAGCGGCCGACCGCGGTGAGCGCCCGCTGGCCCTCGGCGAACGGGCCGTCCGCGGGGTTCATGTCGGTGTCCACCGCGCCACAGTGCAGCGCGTTCACCGTGATCCCGCGCCCGCCGAGCTCACGCGCCAGACCCTTGGTGAGACCGACCAGCGCCGACTTGCTCATCGCGTACACGCTCATCCCCGGGCCGGGCACGTGCGACGAGAGGCTGGTGCCGATGCTGATGATCCGCCCTCCGTCGCCGAGGTGCCGGGCCGCCGCCTGCGACGCGAGGAACACGCCCCGGACGTTCACGGCGAGCGCCTGGTCGACCTGCTCCAGCGAGAGGTCCTCCAGCGGGCCGATCACCCCGATCCCGGCGTTGTTCACCAGGATGTCGAGGCGGCCGAACTCGGCCGCGACCCGATCCACCGCTCCCACGACCGCCTGCGGGTCCGCCGCGTCGGCCCGCAGGGCCATCCCACGCCGCCCCGTCGCCTCGATCTTCGTCACCACCTGCTGGGCCTCCTCGTCGGAGCGCGCATAGGTGATCGCGACGTCGGCGCCCTCGTTGGCGAGCCGGTAGGCGATCGCGGCGCCGATGCCGCGGCTGCCGCCGGTGACCAGGGCGACCTTGCCGGTAAGACGTGACATGCTCATCCTCTTCTTTTCGTCTTCTCTTCGTCGGTTGGGTGAATCGACGTCACGCCGTGACGTCGCTGGACACGGCCGTCCGCAGGGCTTCGTTGATCGCGGCGGTGTCCCAGTAGAAGGGCCGGATCTCTGCGATGAGCCCGTCGCGGACGGTGAACACCTGGAGCACCGTCGTCTCGATCGACCGGCCGGTGGCGCGGGCGGTCAGCCTGCCGTGGTTGGACACGATGACGGTGTCGCCGTCCGTCCACTGCCGCCGTTCGAGGAACTCAAGGGAGCGCCAGGTCCGGCTCATCGCGGCCATGAAGCGCTCCAGGCCGTCGTGGCCACGCCACACGCCGCCGTAGGGCAGCGTCGGCGCCTGGTGCATCACCACGTCGGGGTGGAGACGCGCGGCCATGCCGCCGAAGTCGGCGACGCCCGGACCGCCGGCGGTGATGTAGGCGGCCTCCGCCGCGAAGAACTCATCGAGCACGGTACGGGCGTCTCCGTGACCGCTCATCGGGATCAGCACCCTTCCTCATCGCGTCGGCGCGGCTCGGTGCACCCTCGTGATCCACCGCTGCGCGCCGTCCCCCCAAGAACCCCGGAAGGCCGGGAGCGGTTGCACCGGCGGCCGCGGCGGCGGACGCGAATGTCCGGTGCGGCCGAGGTTCGCCCGGTGCCTTGCCCGAAACGTGGATCTTCCGCGCGATCGCGGACTATCGTGATCGACGATCGGCCGGTGCGTGCTGACGCGCCGCCGGCCGGGACAGGGCAGGGCGGACGCCGGGGGTGGACATGAAGGGCCACACCGAGCTCCGGCGACGGCTGCTGACGCTCCTGGCCGGCTTCTTCGGCTTCGTCATCACCGTCGTGCTCTCGGCGATCCCTGGAACCGCCGTGGCCGGGGTCGTCCGCGTGGGCGGCGGGGAGAGCGCCAACGCGGCGGGGACCGGTGGGCCGGCGGCGACCGTGTCCGCCCTCGACCGGAGCCGGGGCCCTGGGTCCTCGCACGCGGCGGCCCTGACGGGCACACCGGGCGGCCGGGGCGCGACGGTTCCCTCCCGCACCTTCAGCGCCGGCGCCCCCGTCGTACGGGACGAGGCGGTCTCGGCCACGGACGGCCGGGGCGCCCCGGGCACCGTCTCCGTGCAGGCCGGCGGAGCCGGTTCGAGCGCCGTGGTGCCGGCGGTCGTGGAGTACCTGCCGCCCGGCCCGCCTTCGGCCGCCGTCGTCGCGGCGCGCGCGGTCACGCCCTCGGCCGTTCTCGCCTCCGCGGTCGGTCTGCGCGGTCCTCCTTCGCACACGGGTTCCTGACGTTCCCGTTCGTCGACCGCGGCGTCTCCTGACGGCCGTGGCGTTCCCGTGTGGAGGCATGTCATCTCACGTATCACCCCACGGCGAGCCCGTTCGGTGCTCGCCGGATCACCCGCGTCCCCCCGACCCTCCTCTTCCGCCCGCCGTTCCGGTCTCCGGGCCGTCCACATCGGGGAGGGCGGATGCTGACCCCCTTCCTGCGCGCCTGCCGGACCCCTGACCTGCGCCGGAGACTGCTGTTCACCCTCGGCATCGTCGTCGTGTTCCGGCTCGGCCAGAACCTGCCCGCACCGGGCGTCGACGTGTCGGCCGTCAGGGCGTGCGCGCAGGCGGCGGCCCACGGCGACCGCGCCGACGTCTTCAGCCTCGTCAACCTGTTCAGCGGGGGAGCGCTGCTGAAGCTTTCGGTCATGGCGCTGGGCATCTACCCGTACGTCACCGCCAGCATCATCCTGCAGCTGCTCACGGTGGTCATCCCGCGTCTGGAGACGCTGAAGAAGGAGGGGCAGGCCGGCACCGCGAAGATCACGCAGTACACCCGCTACCTCACGGTCGCGCTGGCGATCCTGCAGGGGGCGACGGTCGTCGCGATGGCGGCGTCCGGCGAGCTGTTCCCCGGCTGCGGGCAGCGGATCCTGTACGGAACAGGGATCCTCACCGTCGTGACGATGGTGATCTGCATGGTCGCCGGCACCGCCGTCATCATGTGGCTCGGCGAGCTGATCACCGAGCGGGGCGTCGGCAACGGCATGTCCATCCTGATCTTCACTCAGGTCGTCGCCGTCTTCCCCACGGAGTTCTGGAACATCTACACCAGGAAGGGCGGGTTCACGTTCGCCCTGGTGACGGTCACGAGCCTGGCGGTGATGGCCGGAGTCGTCTTCGTCGAGCAGGCCCAGCGGCGCATCCCGGTCCAGTACGCCAAGCGCGTCGTGGGCCGGCGGGCGTACGGCGGCACGTCGACGTACATCCCGCTGAAGGTCAACCAGGCCGGCGTGATCCCGGCGATCTTCGCCTCGTCGCTGCTGTACGTACCGGCGCTCGCGGCGCGCCTCTGGCCCCGGAACGTCCTCCTCAACCGCACGCTCGCCCCGCTCACCCGGCAGGACGACCTTTGGCACATGGTCACGCTCTTCGGGCTGATCGTCTTCTTCACGTACTTCTACGTCGCGATCACGTTCAACCCGACCGAGATCGCCGACAACATGAAGAAGTACGGCGGGTTCGTTCCCGGTATCCGCCCGGGACGGCCGACGGCCGGGTACCTCGACTACGTGCTCACCCGCATCACCGCGCCCGGTGCCCTCTACCTCGGGCTGATCTCGCTCATCCCGATGCTCGCGCTGTCGCTGTTCGGAGCCACGCAGGACTTCCCGTTCGGAGGGACGAGCCTCCTGATCGTCGTCGGTGTCGCGCTGGACACCGTCAAGCAGATCGAGAGCCGGCTGCAGCAGCACCACTACGAGGGATTCCTGCGGTAGCGCGGCCGCCTTCGTACCGCCGGACGTCAGCCGGCGGTACGGAGGCGGTGGTCGAGGGCGGTGTGGCGGCGGCCGGCGCCCGCCGTGCGGACGGCGGCGGCCAGGGCCCTGGGGGAGCCGGCCAGCACCACGAGCCTCTTGGCGCGGGTCACGGCGGTGTAGAGCAGGTTCCGCTGCAGCATCATCCAGGAACTGGTGGTCAGCGGGATGACCACGGCCGGGTACTCGCTGCCCTGCGAGCGGTGGATCGTCACGGCGTACGCATGGGCGAGCTCGTCCAGCTCGGCGAAGTCGTAGTCGACGCTCTCGTCCTCGTCGGTCAGCACGGTCAGCGTCTGCTCCTCCAGGGACAGCCCGGTCACCACGCCCACCGTGCCGTTGAACACCCCGGCGTCGCCCTTGTCGTAGTTGTTCCGCAGCTGGGTGACCTTGTCGCCGACGCGGAACACCCGCCCGCCGTACCGCCGCTCGGGCCGCCCGTCGCGGTGGGGCGTGAGCGCCTCCTGCAGCAGCGTGTTGAGGTTGCCCGCGCCGGCCGGGCCGCGGTGCATCGGCGCGAGGACCTGCACGTCGCGGCGCGGATCGAGCCCGAACCTGCGCGGGATTCGCTGCGCCACGATGTCCACGGTGAGCTCGGCGGTCGCCTCCGCCTCCTCGCACGGGAACAGGAAGAAGTCCGGGAAGCCGTGCGTCTTCGGGTGCTGTCCCGCGTTGATCCGGTGCGCGTTGACGACGATCCCGGACTCCTGCGCCTGCCGGAAGATCTTGGTGAGGCGGACGCGGGGGATCGCGTCGGCGGCCAGGAGGTCGCGCAGCACCTCGCCGGCGCCTACGGAGGGGAGCTGGTCGACGTCCCCGACGAGCAGCAGGTGAGCGCCGCGGGGGATCGCCTTGACCAGCTTGTTGGCGAGGATGACGTCGACCATCGAGGACTCGTCGACGACGACCAGGTCGGCGTCGAGCGGGTTGTCGCGGTCGAACTTCGGGTCGCCGCCCGGCTGTAGCTGCAGCAGCCGGTGCACGGTCGCCGCCTCGTGGCCGGTCAGCTCGGCCAGCCGCTTGGCCGCCCGTCCCGTGGGCGCGACCAGCACGACCTTGGCCCGCTTCGCCCGCGCCAGCTCGACGACGGACCGTACGGTGAAGCTCTTCCCGCACCCGGGGCCGCCGGTCAGCACGGCGACCTTCTCGGTCAGCGCCAGGCGTACGGCGTCCTCCTGCCCGGGCGCGAGGCCGGTCCCGGTCCGCTGCCGCAGCCAGGCGAGCGCCTTGTCCCAGTCGACGTCCTGGAAGCCGGGCAGCCGGTCCGTGCCGGCGCGCAGCAGCTCCAGCAGCCCGGTGGTCAGGGACCGCTCCGCCCGCTGGAACGGCGGCAGGTAGACCGCGGGGATCTCGCCGTTCTCGGCCGTGACCCGCTCGCGGACGAGCTCCTCCGCCGCGACCGCGTCCTCCAGGCACGGGCCGACGAGCTCACGCGGCACTTCCAGGATCTTCGTCGCCTCGGTGATCAGGTTGGGCTCGGGCAGGTAGCAGTGCCCGTTGTCGGCCGCCTGGGACAGGGTGTACGCCAGGCCCGCCTTGATCCGCTCCGGGCTGTCGTGCGGGATGCCGACGGCCTGCGCGATCGTGTCGGCGGTCTTGAACCCGATGCCCCACACGTCCGCGGCGAGGCGGTACGGCTCCTTGCGCACGACCGAGATCGACTCGTCGCCGTACTGCTTGTAGATGCGTACCGCCAGGGACGTCGACACGCCGTGACCCTGCAGGAAGACCATCACCTCCTTGATGGCCTTCTGCTCCTCCCAGGCGGCGGCGATGCGGCCGGACCGCTTCGGCCCCAGGCCGTACACCTCGACCAGGCGCTCGGGCTCCTCCTCGATCACCCGCAGGATGTCGGTGCCGAAGTGCTCGACCATCCGGTCCGCCATCACCGGCCCGATCCCCTTGATCAGGCCGGACCCGAGGTACTTGCGGATGCCCTGCACGGTCGCGGGCAGCACGGTGGTGTACGAGATCGCCTCGAACTGCCGGCCGTACTTCGGATGGGAGGTCCACCGGCCCGTCAGCCGCAGGCTCTCCCCGACCTGTGCGCCCAGCAGCGGTCCCACCACCGTGAGCAGCTCCGAGCCGGTCCGGTCGGTGGCGACCCGGGCGACGGTGTACCCGGTCTCCTCGCTGGCGAAGGTGATCCGCTCGAGTACGGCCTCCAGCACCCGAGTGCCCGGAGGCGCCGCCTGTCCGTCCGTCACGTGGTCATACTGCCCCAGATCAAGGACAAGTCAGGCCGGGCCCGGTCTCTTCCGCGGCCTTGAGGACGTCGCGGCGCACAATGTGGCTCAGTCCGTCTCGTACTGGTTCGCCCAGACCGAGCCGGCCAAGGACCGGGCCGTGGCTCTGCGCAACGGATCCACCCCGGCCGCGGCCGGCCACTACCGGATCGCGGTCCAGGTGACCTCCCCGCACCACAACGCCCTGTCCTGCTTCGCGGAACGGCGCGACGGCGGAGACCTCGGCCAGGAGCACACCATCGCCGCCGGCAACACCGCACCGGTCACCATCGCCACGGCCGTGCCCGCCGGCACGCAGTACAACCTGATCTGCCTCGGCACCGCGCAGGGCCGGCAGGTCCTGAAGGGCACCATCGCCGAGACCGCCCAGTGACCCCGCCCGTACCGCTCGAGTGGTCGAACCGTTAGCCGACCACCCGACCGGCCGCCCTCCGCAGACGGTGGGCGGCCGGTTCTACCGTCATGCCGCCCCAGATCGAGGACAGCTCAGGCCACCTCCGTCTATGCTCCGGTCCCGGAGGGGACACATAGTGTCAGTGTCAATCACGCAACGTCACGGGCCTTGGATAGTCGGGGATCTCCGCCGAATGCCGGAGGACGAGTTCCACCGGTACGAGATCGACGACGGTGTCCTGATCGTCAGCCCGCCGCCAGGGGCCGCACACCAGGTCGCCGTGTTGGAACTGGCCAACATCGTTCAGAAGCCGGCCCGGACCGCCGGGCTGGGAGTCGTACCGGCGGTCGAGGTTGTCACGCATCGCCGAGACGACTGGCTGAAGGTGCCCGATCTGGTCGTGGTGACGCTGGACGCCTTCGAGTCCGAGCCTCAGGAGTACGAAGCCGCCGACGTGGTGCTGGCCGTGGAGATCAGTGGGAACCGGCAGAGCCGCAACCGGGACTTCGGCGAAAAACTCGAGGCCTACGCCGAGGCGGGCATCCCGCACTACTGGATCGCGGAGCTCGTCCCTGTCCCCAGGCTCACCGTCTTCGAACCGGCCGATGGGACCTACCGGGAGGTCGTCGCCTCGGAGGAGCCGGTGAAGCTGACCCGCCCGTTCGCCGTGGAGATCGATCCGGCTCGGTTGCGGCGGACGAGGGGCCGCTGACCACGCGTCGGGGCGGTCCGAGCACACGGCGACGCCGGGGGTGGGGGTTGCTCGACTCTCGGGGCGAAGCGCATAGGCTCGGCGGTGTGAACCGTGCTCCTCGATGGCTCTTGCCGACCGTTCTGGCCGCGCTCGTCTTCGCCGTCGTGCTGGGCACGCTGCTCCATTGAGGCGGCCGCGCCGGGGCAGGTCCCCCGGAGGATCGACACCGGCCAGGGGCGCGCCGTCGCGTACGCTCGCCGCCCTCCTCGCCGTGGGCGGGCCGCTGGTGTGGGCCATGCCCGTACGGGCCGACGCGCGGGCGGTCGCCGCGGGCGTCACGCGGCAGTGCACGATCGACGATCCGCGCATCGACGAGTCCAGCGGGCTGGCCGCGAGCCGCCGCCACCCAGGCATCGTCTACACGTTCAACGACTCGGGCGGCAGCCCCCGGCTCTTCGCGCTCGGGGCGGACGACTGCCGGGTCCGGGCGGCGATCACTCTCGGCGGGGCGCGCAACCGTGACTGGGAGGCGATGGCGGTCGGCGGGGACGGCGGCCTGTACGTCGGGGACATCGGCGACAACCTCAAGGACCAGCCGTACTCCACCGTCTACCGCATCCCGGAGCCCCGGACGATCCGCACGCAGACGGTGCGCGCCACGGCGTACCGCATCAAGTTCGACGACGGACCGCACAACGCCGAGACCCTGATGATCGATCCGCGGACGAACCGGCTCTACGTCGCGAGCAAGGAGTTCGGCGGGTCGCTGTACGAGGGCCCGAAGCGGCTCAGCTCGCGCGGCCTCAACATCATGCATCAGGTCGGTGACGCCCCGTTGTACGCGACCGACGGGGCGTTCGCCCCCGACGGGCGGACGTTCGTCATCCGCGGCTACTGGGACGCCGAGATCTACACCGCGCCCGGTAAGGAGCTGACCGGGGTGAAGGTCCCGGACCAGAAGCTCGGCGAGGGCATCACGTACACCGCCGACGGCAGGTCGCTGCTGTTCAGCGGCGAGGGCGTACGGCAGCCGCTGTGGCGGGAACCCGTGCCCAAGGAGGCGCTGCCGTCCCCGACGGCGAAGCCGAAGGGACGCGCGACGCCCGCAGACGGGACGGGCGGCGGAATGAAGGCGGGCCGCCGGACGCTGGGACTGGTGGTCGTCGGGGCGCTCGCCCTGACCGGTGTTGTGGTGTTCGCTCGCAGACGAGCGTCATGACGAATGGGACGGTGACGTGTCACGATCTCTTCTCGTGGACCTCGAGCTGATCGGCCTTCGGGCCCCCGTACGGCGGCCGCGTCCTGTCGCCCCCGGCCCGTTCGCGCTGTTGTCCCTGCTGGTGGCCCTGCTGCCCATCCCGAATCCCGCCGCGTGGATGGGCGCGATCGTCGCCTGCAACGTGATGCCGTGGCTGCTCGGCCTGCGGGCCCGCCGCCCCGGCGTCTGGCGTCTGTCCGCCGCGGGCCTCGAACGCCTCGCGGCCGACGGCTCAGTGGTCGAGACGTACGAACGTGACCGGATCGAGGAGTTCTCGGTCACAGCGGACGACGAGGTCCTGACGATCTTTCACCGGTTCGGCTCGACGACGGCCGGGACTCTCACGGAGATGGGCTTCGACCCGCTGACGTTCTACATGACGGCCCGCCGACTCGGCATCACCACGCACGTGATCGACGGCGACCGTTCGGTGTTCGACGAGGGCGACCTGCCGTCGGAGGAGGACGCGCCGCGCGCGCTCGGCCGCCGCGCCGAGCAGCGCCTGCGCGACCAGGAGGCGACGCTGCTGGCCGTCGCGCACGAGCCGCACCCGGCCCTCCAGAGCACGCCCGCCACGCTCGGCAACACGGTCACGGGCCGGCGCCGTGCGGTGGCGCTCGGGATCCTCCTCGCGCTGCTGGCCCTGACGATGCTCGCCCGGATCGCCCTCGGCGGTGCGCTCGGCCTCGGCGACCGGGTCATGGGCGGCCTGTGGGCGGTCGTCGGCGCGGTCGCGGTCCTCGGCGCCCGCCGCCGCCGGCTGGGCAGCGCCCCGCTGACCTGGTCCATCACCCCGACGGAGCTGCGGGTCCGGCACGCCACGGTCGCCGAGTGGCGGGTCCGCGCCGACCACGTCGCCGCCGTCGTCGTCGGCCCGGGCACGGCCGTCGACCCCGCGTCGGGCACGCTGACCGGCCGGCACACCGTCGTCACGGTCTTCGGGCACCGGCTGCAGGTCCTGGCCCGGCTCCCCGCTCAGGGCCTGGACGCCTTCCAGCTCACGCACGCGCTCAGCGAGCGCGGCTACCAGGTCGTCACCCCTGACCAGGGTGTGCGCCGGCCGTCCCAGTACGGCCTCGCCGGGCTGCCGGACATCTTCGCGCGCGTGCCCGGCGGCCGCCTCGTCGTCGACGAGGACGGGATCGGCTGGGCCGACGGCGCGGGCGACGTCATCCTGCGGATGCCGCGCGACCGCATCGGCGGCATGGAGCTCCTCACCGTGGACGGCCACGCCTGGCTGCGGATGTACGACGACGACGGCGACGAGTTCCTCGCCGCGCCGCTGTCGATGCTGCGCATCTCCCGGACGGACCTGCGGGAGTCGGCGCGCCGGATGCGGCTGCCGATCACCGACGCGGAGTACGACGCGTACGTCAACGCGGCGTTCCACGGCTCCATGACCCGCATCGAGACGGCCCTCGAACCCTCCTCGATGATCGACGCGGAGGAGGACACCGAGACCCTGCCCGCGGTCCAGCTCGACGTGCCCCGGCGCACCCGCGTGCTCGCCTACGCGGTCACCGCGACGCTGTGCGAGCTCGTCGCCGTCCTCGGGTCGATCTGGCTGCGCGGCGACCTCGGCGGGTTCTGGACCGCGCTGTCGTGGTCCGCGCCGACCGGCCTGGTCCTCGGGCTCGCGGGCACCTGGCTGTACGACCGCAACCGCCCGCAGCTGCGCGTCTCCGCGTCGGGGATCTCCTCGGTGACGCGTCTCGGACGGACCGAGTGGAGCGTGACACGGCAGGCGCTCGGCGGCGTCGGCATCGACGAGTCCGAGGCGCCGCGCCTCGTCGTGTGGAGCCCGGTGGGCCGGGTGCTGCGGAGGGTGTCCTTCCCACCGGACCTGGGCGAGCTGCGCCGCGCCTGCGAGCGCCACGGCCTGCCGTGGGGCCCGCCCGACGCCGGCCACGCCGCCGCCCCACCCCCGGAGCTCTGAGGGTTCGCGGGCCGGGTGCCGCGCCGGATGCGGCGCGGCACCCGCCTGGCCGGACGAGAACCTCGCACCGGCCGCACCGCCACGCCTCACGCCCGAGACGACGGCCGCCCGGGCGTCCTCACCTCCAGTTCGACCTCGCCGATCCGCTGCAGCAGCCGGGACACGGACGTCTCGTCGATGATCAGCGGATCGGCGCCGATCGCGCAGAACGCGGTGAACGCCTGCCGCCAGGCCGACCAGATGATCACCCACCCGCCGTACATGCCCTGCAGGCTCGCCGCGACCGTCTCCGCGTGCAGGTTCCGGCCCGCGCCGCCCGGCGTCCGGGGACGCCGCCGGGTACGGCCCGCCGAGCGCGTCACCGGCCCTCCACGACCCGCAGGACCCCGGCGATCCTGTCCGCCGCGTGGGAGATCTCGTCCGCCGCGCACAGCGGCTCGTACTCCGGCGGCGACTCGCGGGTCGGACCGGACCACTGCCAGAACCACAGGAGCCGCCCGTCGCGGTCGGCCCCGCACACCACGGTCTGCCGCAGACCGGGGCTGAGGATCTTCGCGTGGTGGTCGTCGTCCGGCGGCTCACCGGCGGGATTGCTCGCCAGCACCCGGGCGCCCTGCGCGACGCGGGCCCGCAGCCCGCGCGCCGTCAGCGCGTCCGCCAGCCGCCCGGTGAGCTGCGCCGTACGCGCGTCGACGGACGCCGGAGTCACCGGACCCGTAGGGGGAGAACCTGTCATCGCGACGTCACCTCTCGTGTTCGCTGATGACGTTGAGTGAAGTCTCTGCGGAGGGACCACAGAAGACCGATACTGGGCGACACCACCCGGACACTGTCCGTGTGTCCGGGTCATCGGGGGTCGATCAGGAGGAGAAGGCCGTGGCCGGTGCGGAGACGCTGCCGTGGTGGGCGGCGCGGTTACGAGCGGAACGGGAGCGGCGGGGGTGGAACAAGCACGAGATGGCGCGCCGGCTGCTGAAGGCCACCGGCCGGCCGTACCCGCCCGTGACCTCGCTCGTCCGGCAGATCCTCGGCTGGGAGAAGGGCGAGCACTTCCCTCGCGACTGGACGGCGGCCTACGCCACGGCGTTCGACACGACCGAGGAGGAGCTGTTCCGGCCGCCGCCGGATTTGGGCCTGGCCGGGTACGGCGGAGGCGGCGCAGGCTCGGGGTGGGAGGAGGTGGGTGCCACGAAGCGCCGCGACGCCCTCCGCCTTGGCCTGGCCGCGTCGGTCGCGCCCGCCGCGATGGCCGCGGTGCTGGGAGAGGCCGCCACCGAGGCGATGGAGTTCACCCGGCTCGCCGGAGCCTCCGCGGTCGGCGCCGGGACCTTCGATCATCTTCAGGCGGCCGTGGCCGCCATCGACCGGTCCTATACGAGCGAGCCGCCCGCCGAGGTCTTCGCGGTCGCCCGCGCGTACCGGGCCCGCGTGCACGAACTGATCCGGGGTCCGCACACGCTCAAGGAAGGGCGTGAGCTGTACGTCTGGGCGGCGTGGCTGTCGGAGCTGCTCGCCTGGCTCGCCCACGACCTGGGCCATCCGCTGACCGCCGAGGCGTACGCGATCGACTCCTTCGAACACGCCGACCAGGCCGGCCACGACGAGCTGTGCGCCTGGGCCGCCGACGCCCTCGCCTCCATCGCCACCTACACCGACCGCCCCGAGCACGCCGTCACCGCCGCCCACAAGGGCATCGCCCGAGCCCCCGACGACCACCCCATCGCCGTCCGCCTCCGCGCCAAGGCGGCGCGGGCCCATGCCCGCCTCGGGCATCGGGCCGAGTGCGAGGACCTGCTCCGAGGAGCCGAAGAGCTGCACAACCGTCTGCCCACCGAGCCGCCGACCCGTTTCGGCATGGACACCGGTCCGCTGGCCGAGTACGCCGTGACGGCCTACCCCGCTTCGGCGTTCATCTGGCTGGAGGACTACGAGCAGGCCGAACGTCATGCGGAACGCGCGGTGGCCGTTCATGAGGCGACCCCGTCATCGGATCCGTCGCCGGGCCACGTGGCCATCGCACGGATCGACCTGGGGATCGCGCTCTGCCACCTCGGCGCTCCGGATGCGGCCGCGGCAGCCGGCGTCACCGCACTGGAATCGTCACGCGTCTTCGAATCCCTGCGCTCGCGCGCGGGGGATCTGGACGCGGCGCTGACGGCCCGCTACCCGGAGACCGGCCACGCGCGGGACTTCCACGAGCGGTACCTGGAGCTGAGGAGGGCGCCCGGTGTCCGGCCGACATGATCACTGGCATCTACTGCCCCCTAAGAGCAGTGGATGCCAGTGGTTCACAGCGGGTCGGGGGCGTCAGTCGAGCAGCGCAGTCGCTTCGACTTCGACGAGCACATCCGGCTCGAAGAGGTACTCGACACCGATCAAGGAGGCCGGCGGCATGGGAAGCCGGAGCCCGATCTCATCGGCGACGGCCTCGACACCGGCCATGAAGTCGCCGATCTTCTCCGGGCTCCATCGGGTCACGTAGAACGTCAGCCGCAGCACGTCTGCGAACGATGCTCCCGCGCCCGCCAGCCCGACGGAGATGTTGCGCAATGCCTGGGCGACCTGCCCGGCCAGGTCGCCGGGTGCGACCGGGGTCCCATCGGCCCGGCGTGCGACCTGCCCGCTGACGTGGATGTGCGTCGAGCCCGTGCCGACGGCCACGTGGTGATACGGAGTCGGCTGCAGCATGCCTTCCGGCGTGAAGTGCTGGACGGTCATCGGTGTTCCCCTCTGATCTAGGTATCCGTAAGCTACTTAGTAGAAGAAGGACACTTCAACGAGACCAGGTTTCCCCATGGATACCGAGGACGAATTCCTCATCGGCCCGACGCATCGCGAGCTGCTCGACCAAGTCCTCGACAAGTGGTCGCTCAGTGTGCTCAGCGAACTGTGCGAACGCCCGTGCCGCTTCAACGAGTTGCGCCGGGCCATCCCGCAGGTCACGCAGAAGTCGCTGACCGCGACACTTCGGCGACTCGAGCGGAACGGCGTGGTCGAGCGCGAGGTCGTCTCCACCCGCCCGGTGGCGATCAGGTACCGGATCACGCCACTCGGCAAGACCCTGCGGCCTCCCATCGACGTTTTGCTGGCATGGGCCTCGGCGAACATGCCCGCCATCACGCGCGCCCGGGATGCCTTCGATCTGAGGGAAGAAGAAAGCCGCATGGGCGGGTAGGGGAGAGGGGCTGCTCCCGTCACCGGCTGGACGCCCGCGGCGAAGCGAACGCCCGGGTGAGTGCCTCGTCTTTTCGCACACGAAGTGCCTGAACGATCTCCGCTTTGCTGGGAGAACTCGCAGCGGAGGAGCGGTTTGTGTGAGAACGGCTGGGGGCGCTGGCTCAGATCTTGTGATGGTGGCTCGTCGTCATCGCCGCACGCTCAGGGACACAACGCACTATCTCGGGCAGAGCGGGCACCGCCCGGGGCCACCTTGTTCCCGTCGCCGTCCACTGAGGGAAGAATCCTCTCGTCTGGGTAGACGCCCCTGGAAAACAGGCCGCCATCCCCGGCGCCTGCCAGAACCAACCCCGCACCAACCCCGCACTGTGCAGGTGGAACGCCCCAGCCAACGGCGAGCCGCAGGCATCACGGAAACTGCGCCAAGAGCCACTTCTCCCTCCTGAGGGGACAGCGCCCAACGCGACCGCCGGCTGCCGAGGCGGGCGGTTGCGGCGCGCGCCCCACCCCGTGCTGCGCGGTCTGGCCGGATCGATCAGCCGCTTTGACGTCGCTGGTGCCGTAAGGAATCCGGCGAATCGGTCTTCGATCGTCGACAACGGCGGCAACGTGCCCAGAGCGGCGGCGTCGTGGTCGCTGCGGCGGTGAAGTCGGCGTGCTTCATCGGGCGGCGGCGCGAACTCGCGGCGCTGGATCGAATGCTGGGCCGGGTCGCCCGCGGCGGCCGAGCCGGGCGGTCGGGGCGGGCGGTCGGGGCGGGCGTTGTTGATGCGCGGGCGACGTCGCGTCGGCAAGTCGCGGCTGGTCACCTCATGGCATCCGGACGCGGGCGTCCATGGACGGACGGATTGACGATCAGGCGGTCTTGGCGGGGCGGCGGCGCTGGCCGGCGTAGAAGACCGTGGCACCGGTCAGGACGAACAGGCCCGTGGCGATCCACACGGTGACTTCGAGCGGGGGCTGGTCGGGGCCGTCGGGCAGGCGCGGGTCCAGCAGGCCCAGGGGGTCCTTGCGGATGGTGACGCGCTGCGCGGGCCTGATGTGGTCGAAGCAGTTCTCCTGCTGGGAGACCACGTGGACGGTGCCGGTCGGCTCGACCACGGTGCAAAACAGGTCCGCGCCGCGCCGGCCGTCCCGGTCGACGACCTTGGTGACGACGGCGGGCGCCGGGTCGCCGACGGCCTTCATGTACGCCTCGTAGAGGCCGGGGCCGGCGAACAGCGTCAGCGCCAGGCCGCTGCAGGAGACCAGCACGGCGGCGCCCGCGCGGTGCCAGATGCCGCCGGTGAGGACCGCGGCGGTGGCCCAGGCCGCGAGTGCAACGATCACGCCGACCACGATCAGGCCGTGCGGGTACTGGGCGAGCAACGCGCCGAGAACGAACAGGACGGGGATCGCACAGGCCCATGCCGACGAGCCGAGCAGCCGGCGGGTAGGAGAGAGGGGCCGCTCCGGGCCGGTCGTCGCGGGCGGAGCGGTGTCGGGGAGGCCCATTCGTCGCGTCAGAGGCGCTCGACGACGTGGTCGATGCAGGCGGTGAGCGCCTCGACGTCGTCCGGGTCGATCGCCGGGTACATCGCGATGCGCAGCTGGTTGCGACCCAGGCTGCGGTACGGCTCGGTGTCGACGATGCCGTTGGCGCGCAGCACCTTCGCGACCTCGGCGGCGTCGACGCCCTCGAAGTCGATCGTGCCGACGACGTTGGAGCGGTGGGCGGGGTCGGCGACGAACGGGGTCGTGTAGGAGGTCTTCTCCGCCCAGGTATAGAGACGCCGCGCGGAGTCGGCGCTGCGGCCGGTCGACCACTCCAGGCCGCCGTGCTCCAGGAACCACTCGACCTGCTCGGCCATGAGCAGCAGGGTGGCCACCGCCGGGGTGTTGTACGTCTGGTCCTTGCGGGAGTTGTTCACCACGACCGTCAGGTCGTAGAAGTCCGGGATGTAGCGGCCGGACGCGGCGATCTCCTCGACCCGGGCGAGCGCGGCCGGGGACATCAGCGCCAGCCAGAGCCCGCCGTCGGAGGCGAAGCCCTTCTGCGGCGCGAAGTAGTAGACGTCGGTCTCGGCCACGTCGACCGGCAGGCCGGCGGCGCCGCTGGTGGCGTCGACGAGAACGAGGCCGGAGCCCGACGGCCGCTCGATCGGCATGGCGACGCCGGTGGAGGTCTCGTTGTGGGTGAAGGCGTACACGTCGACCGTGTCGTCCCCCACCGGGGACGGGCGCGACCCCGGCTCGCTCTGGATCACCGACGGGTCGGCCAGCCAGGGCGCCTTCTTCGTGACCTTGGCGAACTTCGAGGAGAACTCGCCGAACACCAGGTGCTGGGACCGCTCCCGTACGAGCCCGAACGCGGCGGCGTCCCAGAACGCCGTGGTGCCGCCGTTGCTCAGCACGACCTCGTAGCCGTCGGGCAGCGAGAACAGCCGCGCCAGACCTTCGCGGACCCGCCCCACGAGGGACTTGACCGGCCGCTGCCGGTGCGAGGTGCCGAGGTAGGTGCCGCCGGACTCGGCCAGCGCGGCGAGCTGCTCGAGGCGGACCTTCGACGGCCCGGAGCCGAAGCGGCCGTCGGCGGGCTTGAGGCTGTCGGGGATCACGATGTCGGTCACGTGCAGTAAGACTAGTTCAGCATCGGCGATCCGCAGCGGACTTTTCCACAGGTTGAGACACCGAGCCGGGCCGGGTCCGCCCGGTTCAGCGGCGGCGGAGGGCCCAGGCGATCAGGGCGAGGAGGCCGAGGGCGCAGGCGACGGAGACGGTCGCCGGGTACAGCCACGGGCGGCCCGCGCGGTGGGCGTCCAGTGCCGCGCCGCCGGAGTCGTACGCCAGCAGGGCCAGGGCCCCGGCCATCACCCAGGCGATGATCCGCCAGGAGACCGCGTCGCGCCGCCGGGCTCGCTCGCGCCGCTCGCGTTCGTACCGCAGCAGCTCGACGTCGCGCTCGTCGGGCTCCTCGTCGCGGGGACCGGTGTACACGGTCAGCTCCTCCCTCCCGCAGAAACGGCCCGTGGTGCCGGGGGCATCACGGGCCGTACGGAGCCGGACTCCTTCAGTGCCGGTCCAGCACCTCCGAGGCGCCCTCGACGTCGGTGACCGGGCGGGACGCCGGGCCGACGTAGTGGGCGCTCGGGCGGACCAGACGGCCGGTGCGCTTCTGCTCCAGGATGTGCGCGGCCCAGCCCGCGGTGCGGGCGCAGGTGAACATGGCCGGCATCATGTGCGGCGGAACCTCGGCGAAGTCGAGGATCACCGCGGCCCAGAACTCCACGTTCGTCTCGATCGCGCGGTCGGGACGGCGCTCGCGCAGCTCGGCGAGGGCGGCGTCCTCCAGCGCCTTGGCCGCTTCGTACCGCGGGGCGTTCAGCTCCTTGGCGGTACGGCGCAGCACGCGGGCGCGCGGGTCCTCGGCGCGGTAGACGCGGTGTCCGAAACCCATGAGGCGCTCGTGGTTGTCCAGGATGTCGGTCACGACCTTGCGGGCGTCACCGAGCTGCTCGACCTTCTCGATCATCGGCAGCACGCGGGCCGGGGCGCCGCCGTGCAGCGGGCCGGACATCGCGCCGATGGCGCCGGAGATCGAGGCCGCCACGTCGGCGCCGGTGGAGGCGATGACGCGGGCGGTGAAGGTGGAGGCGTTCATGCCGTGCTCGGCGGCGGAGACCCAGTACGCGTCGATGGCCTTCACGTGCTTCGGGTCCGGCTCGCCACGCCAGCGGATCATGAACCGCTCCGTGATCGTCTTGCCCTCGTTCACGCGGTTCTGCGAGACCATCGGCAGGCCGAGGCCGCGGGCGCTCTGCGCCACGAACGACAGGGCGGTCACGGACGTGCGGGCGAGGTCCTCGCGGGCCTGCTCGTCGCTGATGTCCAGCAGCGGGCGCATGCCGTACGCCGGAGCGATGATCGGCAGCGCGCTCTGGACGTCGACGCGGACGTCACCGGAGTGCACGGGCAGCACGTGAGGCTCGGCCGGAGTGAGCCCGGGGGTGAAGCTGTTGTCGACCAGCAGCCCCCACGCGTCACCGAAGGAGACGCGGCCAACGAGATCCTCGATGTCGACTCCCCGGTACCGGAGAGCGCCGCCCTCCTTGTCCGGTTCCGCGATCTCAGTCTCGAAGGCGACTACGCCCTCGAGGCCGGGTTTGAAGTCGGACATGTTCTGTCCTGCCTTTCGTCCCCTTGATGTACAGCGCCAACTGGTAATTGAACCGCTTCATCCTCCGTGAGCCGTACCCGGGGGGGTGTGAGATGCGCAATTCTTTCCGTTTGAGCAACTCTCGCGGGAACCTTGTCTCGTCGTCCATGGTCTCTCGCGAGAGGATGTCCTGTCGTGGAGCACCTTGATGTCGCCGCCCTCCGTGAGTCCTACGCCGGTGTGGGCCTACATGCCCGCGACCTCGCGGCCGACCCCCTGACGCAGTTCGGAACCTGGTTCACCGACGCCGTCGGGGCGGGCCTGCCCGAGCCGAACGCCATGGTCCTGTCCACCGTCGACGCCGACGGGCGGCCGAGCGCGCGGACGGTCCTGCTGAAGGGGTACGGCCCGGAAGGATTCCGCTTCTTCACGAACCATCGGTCCCGCAAGGCGCAGGCGATCTCCACCGACCCTCGCGTCGCCCTGCTGTTCCCCTGGCACCCGCTGCGCCGCCAGGTGATCGTCGAGGGCGTCGCCGAGCGGTTGTCGCGGGAGGAGTCAGAGGAGTACTTCCGCAGCCGCCCGCACGGCTCGCAGATCGGGGCCTGGGCGAGCGAGTACCAGTCCGCGGTCGTCGCCGGCCGGAGCGAGATGGAGAGCCGGTACGCCGAACTCGCCGCGCGCTGGCCGGACGAGGTGCCCATGCCGGACTTCTGGGGCGGTTACCGGGTGCTCCCGGCGACCGTGGAGTTCTGGCAGGGCCGTACGAACCGCCTGCACGACCGGCTCCGCTACCGGCGCGCCCACCCGAACGAAGAGGGCGAATGGGTCATCGAGAGACTTAGGCCGTGAGTCCCAACCCCGATCCCCCCTCCTCTTCCTCCGAGCTCGACTCTCTGACCGAGGACGCCCCCGCCGCGGCTTCGCGACCCGCCCGGACCTCGCGGCTGCGCGGGCTGGCGCGGCGGGCGGCGATCGACACGCGTCCCCTGAGCCACGCGGCGTTCCGGCGGCTGTGGCTCGGGCAGGCCGTCTCGTTCACCGGCTTCCAGCTGACCTCGGTGGCGATCTCCGTCCAGGTGTACACCCTGACGAAGTCCTCGCTGTGGGTGGGACTGCTCGGCCCGGCCAACCTCGTACCGCTGATCGTCTTCGGGCTCTGGGGCGGCGCGGTCGCCGACGCCATGGACCGCCGGCGGTTGCTCGTCCTGGCGTCCCTCGTCACGTGGGCGTCGACTCTGGGCCTGTTCCTCCAGGCGCTCCTCCACGTCGGGAACGTTCCACTGATCATCGGGCTGGTCGTCGTCCAGTCGGTCGGGTTCGCGATCACCTCGCCGACGCGGGGCGCCGTGATCCCGCGTCTGCTGCCGGTCACGCTCGTCCCGGCGGCCAACACCCTGAACTTCACCGCGTCCCAGACCGCGACCTTCATCGGCCCCGTGCTGGCCGGTGTCGTGATCGGCAGCGGCCGGTACGCGCTGGCGTACGGCCTCGACGCCGCGCTGTTCACGGTCGGCCTGTACGCCGCGATCCGCCTGCCGGCGATGCCGCCCCTCGGCGACGAGACCGGCCGCCGTCCCGGGCTGCGCTCGGTCTTCGAGGGCCTGCGGTTCCTCGGCACCCGCCCGGTGCTGATGATGTCGTTCGTCGTCGACATCATCGCGATGGGCGTGGCCATGCCGCGGGCGCTGTTCCCCGAGGTCGCCGACACCCGGTTCGGCGGTGAGCAGGCCGTCGGCTGGCTCGTCGCGGCCATCGCCGTCGGCGCGGTCCTCGGCGGCCTCATGTCCGGCTGGATCGGCCGCATCCGCCGCCAGGGCATCGCCCTGATCGCCGTGATCGCGGCCTGGGGGCTGGCCGTCGCGGCGGCCGGGCTCGCGCACGCGCTGTGGCTGGCGCTGCTGTTCCTCGCCCTCGGCGGCGCGGCCGACCTCGTGTCGGCGGTGTTCCGGCAGACGATCCTGCAGACGTACGCCCCGGACGAGATGCGCGGCCGCCTGCAGGGGGTCTTCACGGTCGTCGTCGCGGGCGGTCCCCGGCTGGGCGACCTGCGCGCCGGGGCCGTGGGCGCCGCGGCCGGCGCGACCGCCTCCTGGGTCGGCGGCGGCCTCGCCTGCGCGATCCTCGTCGTCCTCGTCGGGCTGGCCGTCCCCTCCTTCCTCCGGTACACGACCGACGGATGACCGGGACGAAGATCCGAACAGGGGAGGGACTCGCCGCGGCGGGGCATTGCCCGGGAGGGGCCGGCGCACTACCGTTCGCACCGCCTACGTGATCTTCCGACCCGCCCGGAACCGAGGACCCTCATGCGACGACGCATGCGAGCGGCGATGACGCTCGCCCTGATCGGCCTGCCCGCGGCGCTCGGCGCGGCCCCCGCCCACGCCGCCGCCCGTACCCCTGGAGTCGCCGACCTCGACGGAGACGGTTACGGCGACCTGGTGATCGGGGCGCCGGCCGCGAGCGGCGGCGGCCGGGTGACGGTCGTGTACGGCTCCCGGAACGGCGTCGACCTCGGGCACCACCAGGTCCTCGCGCCGCTCCGGTCCGGCGGGGCGTTCGGGACGGCCGTCGTGACCGCGGACTTCGACGGGGACGGCCGTACGGACCTGGCCGTGGGCGCGCCCGGCCACGGCACGATCGAGATCTTCGGCGGGACCCGGTCCGGCCTGAGCCGCCGGGCCGTCCTGACCCCGGGCGACGGGGCGGGCCGGGCCCTGGCGGTCGGCGACGTCGACCACGACGGGCGTCCCGACCTCCTGGCGGCGGGGAACTCCGCGCTCCTGATCATCGGTTTCACCGCCGGCGTCCCGAAGATCGTGACCACCGTCAAGGGCCACGCGTCCCGCCGGGTCGCGATCGCGGCCGGGGACCTGAACGGTGACGGGTACGCGGACGCGGCCTGGAACGCCGACGGCGTCCTCCGGCTCCTCCACGGATCGCGGACCGGCCTGCGCCCGGTGCCGGGAACGGCGAGCGTCGGGTCCACCGGCGGCCTCGCGATCGCCGACGTGAACGGGGACCGGCGCGGCGACGTCGTCGCGGGCGACCCCGGCGGCGCGCACGGCGGTCTCGTGAAGGTCTACCCGGGCGGTGACCTGGGCCATCCCCGGGCGTACGGGCAGGACACCGAGGGCGTGCCCGGAAAGGGCGAGACGGGGGACGAGTTCGGTGCGGCGGTCGTCGCCCGCGACCGCGACGGTGACGGGCGCGCGGACGTGGTGGTCGGCGCGCCCGGCGAGGCGATCGGCGAGCGCCGGAACGCCGGGGCCGTCACCGTCCTGCGCGGTGACGCCCACTGGAGCCTCGGCGCGGGCTCCTCGTCGTTCAGTCAGGACACCGAGGGCGTGCCGGGCGTCGCGGAGACCGGCGACCGGTACGGCGCCGCGCTGTCCCTGGCCGACCTCGACGGCGACACGAGGCTCGACCTCACCGTCGGCACCCCAGGCGAGAACGGCGGCGACGGCGGCGTCTCGGTCTATCCGGGGCAGGGCATCGCGGGCATGACGGTGTTCGGCGGGAAGGCGGCCGGTCTGTCCGCCGTCAAAGCCGCCTTCGGCGGCGCCTTGTCCGGCTGACCGTCTAGTGGAGGACCTGGGCGGCGACCTTCAGGTCCGCGACCAGGCCGGCGAACGCCGCGTCGCGGTCGTCGGCGCGCAGGACGGCCGACGGGTGGACGGTCGGGACGTAGAAGCCGTTCTGCGTGGCCGACTCGTCGTCCAGCGGCGGCCGCGGGATCAACTGGCCGCGCTGCTTCGTCACCCGGAACGAAGGGCCCAGGAGCGCCTTGCCGGCCGTCGCGCCGAGAATGACGATCACCTCCGGGTCGATGATCCGCAGCTCGGAGGTGAGCCACGGCCTGCACGCCGTGATGTGGGCGGCGTCGGGCGTCTGGTGGATGCGGCGCTTGCCGGGCCCCGACTGGTTGAATCTGAAATGTTTCACCGAGTTGGTGACATACGCGTCACCTCGCTCGATGCCCGCCTCGGCCAGCGCCTTGTCCAGCAGCCGGCCGGCCGGGCCCACGAACGGCGCGCCCTGCCGGTCCTCCTGATCGCCGGGCTGCTCGCCGACCAGCACCACCCGCGCGGCCGCGACGCCCGACCCGAGAACCGCCTGGGTGGCGTGCTCGTACAGGTCACAGCCCCGGCAGTCCTGGACGGCACGGCGCAGACCGTCGAGGTCCGCCCCCGCCGGGACGTAGTGCTCGGCTCCCTCGAAACGTGTCATCGCGCGGCCAATCTCCCCAGGTCGCGCGGCCCGTGCCCGTAGGGGAAGACCGGGTCCGCGCGGAACGTTCGTAACAAAAGCGTAGGAGCATCGTCCCCCGTCGTCTTCGGTTCCCCAACCGTCGCTGATCCGCCGTAGCATGGGGCGAGACTGGAGGAAGCCTTGACCGCACACGGCTTGATCGACACCACGGAGATGTACCTCCGGACGATCTTCGAGCTCGAAGAGGAGGGCATCGTCCCGCTTCGCGCGCGTATCGCCGAGCGGTTGTCGCAGAGCGGTCCGACGGTCAGCCAGACGGTGGCGCGGATGGAGCGCGACGGACTGCTCAAGGTCGAGGGCGACCGTCACCTGGAGCTCACCGACACCGGCCGGTCGCTGGCCGTCCGGGTCATGCGCAAGCACCGTCTCGCCGAGTGCCTGCTGGTCAACGTCATCGGCCTGCCCTGGGAGGACGTCCACGTCGAGGCGTGCCGCTGGGAGCACGTGATGTCGGAGGAGGTCGAGCGGCGCCTGGTCACCTTGCTCGACGGCCCGTCGACGTGCCCGCACGGCAACCCCATCCCCGGCCTGGCCGAGCTCGGTGCCGACGTCGAGGCGTGGGCCGACCCGCGGACGGCGGAGCCGCTGGCGCTGATGACCGAGGTCGCGACCGCGACCGGAGTGCCCGTGGTCGTCCAGCGGATCAGCGAGCAGGTGCAGGGCGATCGCGCGCTGATGCTCAGGCTCAAGGAGATCGGGATTCAACCGGGACGAGAGGTGACGCTTGCGGCCGCCGACGAAGGCATTCGAGTGACCTGTGACGACGCAGCCGACAGCCGTTCCACTGAGATTCCGCATCGTGTCGCCGCTCACGTCTTCGTCTCGAAGCGCTGAGTTGCCGGTTCGACGTATCCCGGTGCGGCGTTCGTCGTTCAATAGTCCGGGGGGACCATATCCGGGGGGCCGAGTGAGCGATCGCAAGGTGACAGGCCCATGAAGCGTAGGGGTGATCCGCCCATCGACGCTCTCCTGCCGCCGAAGACCGTCCTGGACGCCGTCGAGATGGCGGTCGTCGTCTGTGACCGGTTCGGCAACGTCCTGTACACCAACGCCTTCACCGAGACGTTGCTGGGCTTCGGCGGCCCGGAGTACATCGGCCGGTCGTGGCTCTCGCTCGGCGTCGCCGAGGAGGATCACGAGCAGGCCAAGGACCTGGCCCGGCGGGTGCTGCGCGGCGCGGTGTGGGAGGGGACCTTCTGCAACGTCCGGGCCGACGGCGGCACCATCTACACCCGCGCGTACGCCGTGCCCCTGCGCCATCCCTCGGGCGGCATCGAGGGCATCGTCATCTTCGGCCGGGAGGCGCTGCGCAGCAACCAGCGCGACCAGGACCGCTACGGCCTGCTGGAGCGGGTCGGTGAGCGGCTGGCCGCCTCGCTGGAGCTGCCGCAGACGCTGCGGCGTGTCGCCGACACGCTCGTCCCGCAGTTCGCCGACCACTGCTTCATCGACCTGTTCAGCGGGGACAAGCTCGTCCGCCGGGTGTCCCGGCACGCCGCCGACTGGACCCCGCCGCCGGGCACGTGGGCCGACGTCGGCGAGACGGTGGAGTACCCCGCCGGGCACTTCAACGCCAAGGCCATGACCCGGCGGGACGCGGTGCTGGTCGAGGACGTCATCGCCGACTACATGAAGGCGCCGACCCCGGCGAGCAAGCGGCTCGCCGAGGAGGTCGGCGTGACCTCGATCATCTCCGCTCCGCTGCTCGCGCGCGGCGAGCTGCTGGGCGTGATGAGCCTGGCCCTGTCCGGCGTCACCGTCCGGCCCGACCCGCACTACGACGGGTTCGACCGTGACCTCATCGGCGCCATCGCCAGCCGGGTCGCCCTCGCGATCGACAACGCGATGCTGTTCGAGGAGGAGCGGGAGACCGCCCTGGCGTTCCAGAAGCACCTCCTGCCGGGCGACCGGCCGCCGACCCCCGACGGCCTGGAGATCGCCTGGCGGTACGAACCGGCCCGCCCCCTGGAGTCGCACGGCCAGGGCATCCAGACGCAGGTCGGCGGCGACTGGTACGACGTGATCCCGCTGTCGGCGGGCCGGGTCGGCCTGGTCATCGGCGACGTCGAGGGCCGTGGCGCCCGCGCCGCCGCCGTCATGGGCCAGCTGCGGGCCGCGCTGCGCGCGTTCGCGCAGGACGACAAGCCGCCGGCCGACATCCTCACGAAGCTGGACGAATGGGTGCGCACGATGAGCACCCCGGCCGGCTCCGGCGACGCGGCCGAGGGCGAGGAGACCCCACTGGTCTCCGTCACCTACTTCGTGTACGACGCCTGGTCCCGGATCCTGTCCTTCGCGAACGCCGGCCACCAGCCGCCGTTGCTGGTCCTCGACGGCGAGGTGGGGGAGCTCGAGGCCACCGGCCGGGGCGCCATGCTCGGCGTCCGCCAGCCGGGCCTGGGCGGCGACATCCGGTACGAAGAGGAGACCCGCGAGCTACCGCCCGGCAGCACCCTCGTCCTCTACACCGACGGCCTGATCGAGCGCCGCCCGAAGGAGGACGGCGACTACCACAGCCGCGAGGAGGCCCGGGAGCTGCTGTACGACGCCGTCCGCAGGGCCGCGCGCGGCGGCGTCGAGGCGATCGCCAACGCGGCGTACGACGCGGTGCCCGGCGACATCGACGACGACGTGGCCATCGTGGTGGTGCGCACCGCGCCGACCCGGCTCCGGTTCGAGGAGCGCACCTTCCCCGCCGAGCCGATCATGGTGTCCGAGGCGCGCCGGCTCGCCGCCGAGACGTTCGCCGACTGGGGCATGCTGGACGAGCAGTCCGAGCTCGCCTGCCTGCTGGTCTCCGAGGTCGTCACCAACGTCGTGCTGCACGCGGCCAACACCCCCGCCCCCCGGCGCGAGTTCGTGCTCGAGGGCGCGCTGGGCCTCGACGGCCCCGGTGGTCTCGACGACTCCTGGGACCTGCCCGACCTGAGCCGACGCGAGCCCGCGACCAAGGAGTTCACCCTCCGGTTGCGGCGCGGTGAGAAGGCCGCGTGGGTGGAGGTGCTGGACAAGGACATGCGGCTGCCCCGCATCAGGAGCGCGGGGGAGACCGACGAGGGCGGCCGTGGCCTCTACCTCGTCGACCAGCTCGCCGCCCGCTGGGGCTCCCGCCCCACCAGCGACGGCAAGGCCGTCTGGTTCGAGATCCCCCTGAAGTCCACCTGAACCACCTCGGGCCTGGACGCCGTCCGCAGGGACGGCCTCCAGGCCCGATGCGCGTCTTCTAACGCAGGTCGAACGGCAGCGTGGGCGGCGGCGTCGGCTTGGTGCCACTCCAACCCGCCGAGCGGTTGGCCTGGTAGTCGATGATGAAGCCCGGCTTCATCTCCGCGTACGGGCCGCCGGGCTTGGTCAGCTCGGTCTGCACGGACAGCAGCGCACCGGTGCGCTCGTCGAAGATGTCGACCTTGCGCCAGCTGTAGGTCCCCTGCTCGGCCTTCGGGCCGCCGTACTCGCCGGTCCTCGTCGCCGTCATCTCGCCGGCGGCCAGCGCGACGCCCCGGCGACCCAGCGGGTCGGTGTCGTGCCCGATCGCGTGGACGCCCGGCTGGGCGGCCAGCGCCCGCATCAGGCCCGCCCGGACCTTCGGCGGCGTCGGAGTCCACCCCACCAGGGCCGCCACCTTCTGCATCTTCCCGTTGGCCACCGCGGTCGGCGACGGCTTCCGCGGCAGACCCATCTTCTTCGGATCCAACGCCGACTCGCTCAGGAACATCTGGGCGAGCTCGGTGGGGTCGGTCGGGAGGTTCTGGAGCTTCGCGGTCGACTGACCCATGAACTCGCCGCCGCCTTTGGGGACGAACCCGCGTTCCGGGCCGTCCGCGCTCCACTTCGTCCCCTTGGCGGAGTAGGTGTAGTGATGATCGCCTGACCAGACGTGGAAGCTCTTCGGCGACCCGGCCTTGCGCCACAGCGCCTGATCCTGCGTGGTCACCGGGTGAGCCGGAAGATCACGGCCGTAGTAGGCCTCGCCCATGCCGCGCTTCGCGCCGTGCCAGATGAACTGCTCCGTGGTCGCTCCGGTGATCGCGTAGGTTCCCGTCTTCGGCCGCATGATGTAGGACTGGCCGTCGATGATGTCGACGTACCAGTAATTGCCGGTCGCCTGCTGTTCGGCCTTCGTCGCCGCCGCGAGGAAGGCGCTCTTGGCGTCGAGTCGCACCGTGCCGGACGCTGCGGGCGTGTGGCCCCCGGAGGGCGTGTTGCCGCCGACGAGCGTGATGGCCACGGTCGCGGCCGCGCCCGCCGCGACGACGCCGCCGAGGCCCCACCACAGGCGGGGCGCCGTACGGCGCGGCGGCCTGGTCAGCAGTGCCTTCGCCCGGGCGATCTCGCGGCCGGTGGGCGGGGCGGGCTCGGGGTAGGCGTCCCGGACCATCCGCACCTCATCCATGTTGTTCCTCCAGAGTGAGCATCGGGTTGGTCCCGCCGAGCGCCTTGCGCAGTTTGGTTCGGGCACGGCTCAGCCGGGAGCCGACCGTGCCATAGGAGATCCCCAGCGCCGCCGCGACCTCTTCGTGGCTGAGGTCGGCCAGGGCGACGAGCAGCAGCACGTCGCGCTGGCCGCGCGGCAGCGCCGCGATCGCCCCGGCGAGCTCGCCACGGAGGCCCTCGGCGCTGACCCGCTCGTCGGTCCGGTCGGCGTGCCCTTCGGCGTCGCGGCCGGGGCCGAGGCGGGCGCGCGCCCGCAGCGCGCGCGTCTCGGCCCGCTGGTGCCGGCCGACGACCTTGGTCGCGATGCCGTACAGCCAGGTGCGCACGCTCCCGCGAGCCGGGTCGTAGCGCCGGCGCTGCCGGAACGCCTCCAGGAACGTCTGCGCCGCGACGTCGGAGGCGGCGTCCGGGCCGAGCCGTTTGGCCGCGTACCGGTGGATCTCGGCGAAGTGCGCGTCGAAGACGTCGTCGAAGCGCTCAGCCGGGGCGGGTGGGGGGTCCCCTGTCATCAGGTGCCTTTCCATGGCGCGGATGGCGGTCACTGGGTATCACCCGCGGCCGGTCGCCGCTTTCCCGCGCGGCGGAAACTAATCTGGAGGCGTGCTGGCGTGGGGGGTCCGCGCGCCCGGGCCGATCGGGACCGGGCCGCTGCGGGCGGTCGACCGGCCGGTCCCCGAGCCCGGGGCCGGGGAGGTGCTGCTGCGCGTCCGCGCCTGCGGCGTGTGCCGGACCGACCTGCACGTCGCGGAGGGAGACCTGCCGCCGCACCTGCCCGGGGTGACCCCCGGCCACGAGATCGTCGGTGAGGTCGTCACCCCGGGGGCCCGGTTCGCGGCGGGGGACCGGATCGGCGTCGCGTGGCTGCGCGGCACCTGCGGCATGTGCGCCTACTGCCGGCGCGGCGACGAGAACCTCTGCCCCCACTCCGTGTACACCGGCTGGGACGCGCACGGCGGGTACGCCGAGTTCGCGGTCGCCCCGGAGGCGTACGCCTATCCGCTGCCCGGCGACCGGCCCGACGCGGAGCTCGCGCCGCTGCTGTGCGCGGGAATCATCGGCTACCGCGCGCTGCGCGCCGCCGCGGTCCCGCCGGCCGGCCGGCTCGGCATCTGGGGCTTCGGCGGGTCGGCGCACCTGGCGGCGCAGGTCGCCATCGCCCAGGGTGCCGTCGTGCACGTGTTCACGCGGGCGGCGGCCGCCCGCGGGCTCGCCCTGGACCTCGGCGCGGCGTCGGCGCAGGACTCGTTCGACCCGAGCCCGGAACCCCTCGACTCGGCGATCATCTTCGCGCCCGCCGGAGAGCTCGTCCCGGCCGCCCTCGAACGCCTCGACCGCGGCGGCACCCTCGCGATCGCCGGCATCCACCTGACCGACCTTCCGGTGCTGAACTACCAGGACCACCTGTTCCAGGAGCGCCGGCTCCGCAGTGTCACCGCGAACACCCGGGCGGACGGTGAGGAGTTCCTCCGGCTCGCCGACCGGCTCGGGCTGAAGGTCACGGTGACGCCCTATCCCCTGAGCGAGGCGGACCGCGCCCTGGCGGACCTGGCCGGGGACCGGGTGAACGGCGCGGCGGTGCTGCTCCCGCCCGGCTACCCCCGCTGAGCGGGCTCGGCCGCGACGTACGCCCACGACTGGGTGAACCACAGCTCCCGGCCGATGAGACGGGGCCGGGCGCCGGTCTTCGGCCCGCCGTCGAGCTCGGCGGTCAGCTCCGCGCGGACGTCGTCAGAGCCGCCCGACGCGGCGAGCCACGGCTCGACCGGCCGTTCGATCGTGAACACGTCGAAGCGGCGCGTCTCGCCGCCGGCCTGGCGCACGAGGTCGGCCAGCTCGCCGAAGGTGCGCGTCGTCGTACGGTCCGGGTCGCGGACGCGCTCGACGCAGCCGCTGTCACCGGCCCGGGTCCGTACGACGTCGGCGAGGACGAGCCGTCCGGCGCAGACGCCGAGGAGCCGCCGGATCAGGGCGACGGGGTCGGCGTCCGGCGTCGGGGTCAGGCGGGCGGTGATGAGCGTGAACGGCCCTTCGGGCACGGCCCCGGCGTCCGCGCTGGTCACCTCGCGCACCCACGGGCCGAGGACGCCGGACGCGCCGCAGCCGACGTCGAGACAGGTGTCCTCCGGCCGGGGCTCGGCGAAGTCCACGAGTCTGCGCAGATGACAGGCGGTCTCGCTGACGTGCGCGCTGACTTGTGGCATCGATCGTCTCCCGGCAGAAGGGTGCTCCGTACGCGATATGACGCCACGGCGGCACCTCTGGTTCAGGGACGGCGCTATTTCCCGGCCTGCTGCCCCCACATCATGAGTACCACGATCACGAAGACGACCATGAGCCCGATCACGCGGTCCCGGGACATGCCGAGCCCGACCCGCTTCAAGGCGCGGCTGGCGATGAACGCCAGCAGGATCGCCAACAGTGCGAGGGTTACGACCCCACTCACGCTATTTCTCCTCCGGTCCGACCCGCGCCCAGCGTAACCCGGCGCGTGCCCCGGCCGCAGGACGCCGTTGCTCCGCGGGCAGGCCGATGGTCGACTACGATGAGTGACATAGTGACTACTCACAGGGGGCACTCAATGCAGCGTCATGGGTACCTGCTCGCGCTACCGGCGGCGGCCGTCCTCGCCGCGGCGGGCACGGCCTGCGGCGCCGGCGGCGCGCAGCCGTCGGCGAGGACGGCCACTCCGGCGGTCTCCCCGACGGCGTCGCCGGCGGCCACGGGGCAACCGTCCGAGCAGGACCGCACCTGGCTGGCCGACATCCACCAGGCGAACCTCGCGGAGGTCGAGGCCGGCGGGCTGGCGGCGAAGAAGGGCGCCACCAAGGCCGTGCGCGAGGCGGGCCGCAAGCTCGTGAAGGACCACACCGGCCTCGACCGGAAGGTGGTCGCGACCGCCCGGCGGCTCGGCGTGTCACTGCCGACCACACCGGCGCCCGCCGACACGAACGCGGCGGACCGGATGCGCAACGAGTCGGGCAAGACGTTCGACCAGGACTTCCTCAGCACGATGATCAGCGGGCACGAGGGCGCGATCGCGAAGACCAAGCGGCAGGTCTCCCAGGGGGCGTCGCCGGAGGTCGTCTCCCTCGCCAAGCAGACCCTGCCCCACCTGCAGGACCACCTGGCCATGCTGCGGAAGGCCCAGTCGTCCGGCTGACCCCGTCACCGGCTCGCCGCTGCGGAGGCGGGCTCGGAGGTGAGCAGGTCGTCGAGCGCGCTGAGGAGCCGGTCGATCGGGATGCACAGGGCCTCGTCGGCCGACCCGCCGTCCGCACCGGACCGGCGGGCGCGCAGCCGCTCCCGCAGCCGTTCGTCCGCCTCTCGGAGCGCGTCGTCCTCGGCCGGTGGCGGCCAGGACGTCTCGAAGTGCCGGCACCGGAACGCCCGTACGGTGTCGGCGCAGTGGTCGAGCACGTCACAGTAGAGCGCGACGAGCTCCCGGCCGGGTTCGGGCATGCCGGCGGCGAAGGCGTCGACGAGCGTGCGCTGCAGGCTCGCCGTGCGCTTGGCGACGACCTCCAGCGGCAGCAGGGCGGGCGCCGGATCCGGGTCCGGGTCCTCGGCCTGCGGCCGGCGGGGGTTCAGCCAGAGACTCTCCCGGCCCCGCTCGATCGCCGTCCAGGCGTCCTCGGCGTGCGCGCACGTCCGCTCGGCCTTGCGGAGCCACTCGGTGGCCGTGTCCGCTCGCCAGGTGTCCCGGAGCGCCGTGGCCGCTCCTTCGAGCAGTCCGGCGAGTTCGTCGGCGACGGACTCGATGGTCCGGCGGGCACCCCGCAGGTGGACCGGCGGCACGATGAGGGCGTTCACCCCGACCCCGACGAGCGTGCCCAGCCCGGTCTCCAGCAGCCGGGAGACGAGCTGGTGCGCGGACGGAGCACCCGAGGTGAGCACCAGGATCGCGGTCGTGGCCGCGTAGATGCCCTCGTCGCCGAACCTGCGCCAGTACGCCAGCGGCGTCATCACGATGAGCACGGAGGCGAGTGTCAGGGTGCGGTCGCCGACGAGGAGATGGGCGCCCGTGGCGGCCAGCAGGCCGACGACGACGGCGGCGAGCTGCCGCACCCCCTTCACGATCGAGCGGTAGACGGTGGCGTTCACCATCAGCAGCGCGACCCAGGGGGCGAGGTAGGCCAGCGGCGCGTCGAGCCAGATGGCTGCGATCACCCAGGCGAGCAGCGCCGCCCCGGCCGCCTTGAGAGACTGCACGACGATGTCCCGCTCCCGTCCGGGATGACGCACGGCGTTCCCGGCCGAGCGCAGCAGGTTCCGCGGTCGTGGACGAGGCCATTCGGTGGGGGGAGTCCTGCGCATCTTCACCCTGGTGCCCGGATCGCGCGGCCGTTTAACCTGTGACCCGCGGGGCACGATCGATCATCAGCGGCCCGCGGGCAGCGCCACTTTCCCCCAGGATTCCGCCACACGCGCGACGTACTTGCCAGTGCCGCGGCCCTCGGCGAGACGCTGGTGGACGCCGGGGACCTCGGCGAGGGAGCCGACCTCGGTCACGGGGAAGGTCAGCCGGCCGTCCGCGAGGAGGCCGAGGAGGCGGCGCAGCGCCCTCGCCACGCGGTCCGGGGCGGTGACCGCGAGGGAGCTGATGCTGAATCCGGCGACGGCGACGTTGCCGGCGCGCAGCCGCTGCAGGTCGGGCAGCGCGGCCGTCTCACCGCCGCCCGCGTTGCCGAACAGCACGATGCGCCCGCCCGGCGCGGTGACCGCCAGGTCGGTCTCCAGCATCGTGGTGCCGAGGGGGTCCAGGACGACGTCCACCGTGCCGCCGGCGGCGCGGATCGCCTCGGCCGGATCGCCGTCCCGGGAGACCACGACGTCGTAGCCGCTCTCCCGCGCAGCGGGGATCTTGTCGGCGCGGCCGACGGTGCCGATGAGGCGCCCGCCGCCCAAAGCGGGGACCAGCCGGGCCACCGCCCGCCGACGCCGCCGCTCGCGGAGTGCACCACCACGGTCTCACCGGGGTTGAACCGGGCGGCGTCGGTGAGCAGGAGCAGCGCGGTCGCGAGCATCAGCGGGGTCGCCGCCGCGACGGCCGACGGCACCGCGTCCGGGATCGGCACGGTGAGCGCCGCCGGCGCGAGGGCGACCTCGGCCAGGCCGCCGGATCCGGGCGTGAACGCCGCGACCCGCCGCCCGACGGCCAGGCCCGGCACGCCCTCGCCGACCTCGCGGACCGTCCCGGCGACCTCCTTGCCCGGCGTGTGCGGCCACGCGGGGACGTAGCCGGCGTCGCCGCGGCGGGCCATCACGTCGAGGAAGTTGATTCCGGCGTGGGTCACGTCGATGGCCACCTCGCCGGGGCCGGGACGCGGCGTCTCGACCTCCCGCACCTCGGTACGGTCCGGGCCTTCCGACGGCGCGGTCATCACCAGAGCACGCATGACGTTCCCTCTTTCGACTTTCGACGTTCGTCGTACGACGAAAGTCGTATCACGGTTGTACGATGATTGTCGAAAGAGAGGTCACCGCCATGCCCCGATCGCAGCGTCGCGCGCTCACCCACCCCGACGCCGCCGAGATCGACCTGCTGGACGTTCTGCACGCGCTGTCGGATCCCACGCGGATGACGATCGTCCGGACGCTGCGCGCCGACCCGGAGCGCGCCTGCGGGACGTTCCCCGTGGACGTCGCGCCGTCCACGCTCACCCACCACTTCCGGGTGCTCCGCGAGGCCGGCGTGATCCGTCAGCGCGAGGACGGCAACCGGCGCTGGACCGCCCTGCGCCTCGACGACCTCGACACCCGCTTCCCCGGCGTCCTCGACGCCCTCGTCACGGCGTACGAGCGGCAGCTCGAAAGCCCGTCGCCTCAGCCGCAGTGAGCCCCGTCGCAGGGATCCGGTTCCGGGGTGGACGCGGAGGCCGGTACCCGCTCGGACGCGGAGCCGGCCGCCGTCTCGGTGAGCAGCCGGCGGGGGCCGGGGCCCTGGGCGCCCAGTTGGTCGTTCGGGTTGGACAGGCGGCACCGGCTCAGTGACAGGCAGCCGCAGCCGATGCAGTCGGTCAGGTCGTCGCGCAGCCGCTGCAGCTGCTCGATGCGGGCGTCGAGCTCACGGCGCCAGGTGGCGGAGAGCCGCGCCCAGTCCCTCGGCGTGGGAGTGCGCTCGTCCGGAAGCCGCGCCAGAGCCTCCCGGATCTCGCTGAGGGGAATGCCGACCCGCTGGGAGACCCGGATGAACGCCACGCGCCGCAGGACGTCCCGCGTGTAACGGCGCTGGTTGCCCGCCGTGCGCCGGCTGCGGATCAGGCCCTTGGCCTCGTAGAAGTGCAGCGCGGAGACGGCGACGCCGCTCCGCGCGGCGACCTGCCCGACGGTGAGCTCACGGGCGTCCCACGGCGGCTGCTCCATGAGACCCCACTCTAGGAGCCGGGCTCGCCGCTCGACACCGGTGACGGAGGGGCCGGCAGGAGCCCGTCGGCGATGCGCGTGAGGGCGGCGACGATCCGGTCGTTGGAGAGCCCGAGCCGGCGGCGCTGGTGATCGTAGACCTCGGGTGCCAGGGGGGCGAGGAGCTGGTCGGCCAGCGTGTCGGGGTCGGGGACACCGGCCTCGGACAGCAGGGCCCGCACATGCGCGCGCCAGAATCCGTAGGCGCCGGTGGCGAAGCGCGACCGGCCGGTCTCGGCGCCCAGGGCGAGGTGGGCGTGGCGGTCCAGCAGCTCGGTCATCGCGCCGTAGAAGGCGACGAGACGGTCGCGCGGCGGCGCGCCGGGGCCCAGCGGTGGCTCCCCGGACAGGAGGCGCTGCTGCAGGTCGCGTTCGTGCTGGTCGAGCAGGGCGAGCGCGATCGCCGCGGGGTCGGGATAGCGGCGGTAGAGGGTGCCGCGGCCGACGCCCGCGGCGCGGGCGATCTCCTCCATCGTGACCGCGCGGCGCTCGGCGAACAGCTCCTCGGCGGCGGCCAGGATCTTGCGGCGGTTGCGTGCCGCGTCGGCGCGTTCGTGGACGCCGCCCATCTCCGCGCCGGTGAGCAGGTCCGTCCGTCGGTTCATGACCACCATTCTACCTAAGTGGACATTGCGTCCGGTTGTCTCCTAAAGTGTCGACACGAACTGGACGAAGCGTCCACTTATGGGAGTGTCATGTCACGAAACCTGCTTCACCTCGACGCCAGCGCGCGGCGGAACTCGCTGTCCCGCAGGCTCAGCGCCGCGTTCGCGGACGCCTGGCGCGCCGCCCACCCGGGCGGCGGCTACGTGTACCGCGACCTCGCCGCCGACCCGGTGCCCCACATCGACGAGGCGTGGACCCAGCTGTGCGACCACGTGCTGGAGCACGAGATCACCGAGATCGGCCGGTACGCCGAGGCGGTTCGCACGCCCGGGCAGGCGCGCGCCTGGTCGATCGTCGAGCCGCTGCTGTCGGAGGTCGTCGCCGCCGACGTCGTCCTGATCGGGACGCCCATGTACAACTTCTCGGTCCCCGCGGCGCTCAAGGCGTGGATCGACCAGATCACCTTCCCGCGCATGTCGCTCAAGGGCCGGCGCTTCGTGGTCGTCGCGGCCCGTGGCGGGGCGTACGGGCCGGGGACGCCGCGCGCGCCCTTCGACCACCAGGAGCGCTACCTCCGTGACTTCTTCGGCGGCCACTTCGGCGTCGACGACGCCGTCTTCGTCAATGCCGAACTGTCCAACGCGCTCATCGACCCCCGGCTGGCGCACCTGCGCGCCGAGCACGCCGATTCGTACGAGGCCGCGCTCGCCGCCGTACGCGCTCTCGGCGGGGAGGCTTCGTGAACTGGGTCCTGCTGGGGGCCGCCGGCCTGATCGAGGTGGCCTGGTCGCAGAGCATCAGGCCGACGCACGGGTTCACGCGCCCCCTGCCCACCCTGGTGTGCTTCCTGCTGGCCGCCTCCGCCGTCTACCTGCTGTCACGGGCCATGGAGACGCTGCCGGTCGGCACCGCGTACGCCGTGTTCACGGGCATCGGCGCGGTGGGCGCGATCGGCCTCGGCGTGGTCGTGAACCGCGATCCCGTCACGGTGGGACGGCTGGCCGCGCTCGCGCTGATCGTCGGCGGCGTGGTACTCGCCCGGTTCACCGGACCCGCCTGACGGGACGGCGCCGGGCGCCGGGCGCCGGGCCGAGAGTGGGCGTCATCATATGGACGGGGGCGCGGAGCGAGGTAACCTCGTACTGACCGAATGTTGTTCGGTTCTCATGGGACGGAACCCGGGAAGATACTTGGAGGCGTCGTGGCCGAGGCGTACATCGTCGGAGCGGTCCGTACCCCCGTCGGCACCAAGAAGGGCGCCCTCGCGGCCGTGCACCCGGCCGACCTGGGCGCGCACGTGCTGAAGGAGCTCGTCGAGCGCACGGGCGTCGACCCCGAGGCGGTCGACGACGTGATCATGGGCTGCGTCAGCCAGGTCGGCCCGCAGGCGCTCGACCTCGCGCGTACCGCCTGGCTGTCCGCGGGCCTGCCCGAGCGGGTCCCCGGCGTCACCATCGACCGGCAGTGCGGGTCGTCGCAGCAGGCGATCCACTTCGCCGCCCAGGGCGTCCTGTCCGGCACCCAGGACCTCGTCGTGGCCTCCGGCGTCGAGAACATGGGCATGGTCCCCATGGGCTCCAACGTCGTCATGGCGCTGGAGAAGGGCATGCCCTTCCCGTACGGCGAAGGCTGGTCCGCGCGCTACGGCGACCAGGAGATCTCCCAGTTCCGCGGCGCGCAGCTGATGTGCGAGAAGTGGGGTTTCAAGCGGGGAGACCTCGAGGCGTTCGCGCTGGAGAGCCACCAGCGCGCCGTCAAGGCCATCGAGAACGGCTACTTCGACCGGGAGACCGCGCCGATCGCGGGCGTGGCCAAGGACGAGGGCGCCCGCCCGGACACCTCGCTGGAGAAGATGGCGGGCCTGCAGCCGCTGCGCGAGGGCTGGGAGCTCACCGCCGCGATCGCCTCCCAGATCTCGGTCGGCGCCGGCGCGCTCCTGATCGCCTCCGAGGAGGCGGTCCGCGAGCACGGCCTGACGCCCCGCGCCCGCATCCACACGCTCGTCGTCGAGGGCTCCGACCCGGTGTACATGCTGACCGGGCCGATCCCCGCCACCGAGAAGGCCCTGCGGCGGGGCGGACTGTCGATCGACGACATCGACGTGTTCGAGGTCAACGAGGCGTTCGCGCCGGTCCCGCTCGCCTGGGCGCGCGAGACGGGCGCCTCGCTGGAGAAGACCAACCCGAACGGCGGCGCCATCGCGCTCGGCCACCCGCTGGGCGCCACGGGCAGCATCCTGATGACCAAGCTCCTGCACGAGCTGGAGCGCACGGGCGGCCGTTACGGCCTGCAGACGATGTGCGAGGGCGGCGGCCAGGCCAACGCCACCATCATCGAGCGCCTCTGACCGAGGACCATCGGAGGGGGCGGGGCGCCGGCGCCCCGCCCTCTCCGCGTAAAGCCCTTCAGGCGTAAAGAAGCGCACAACCCGGGCGTGTACGGGCAGCCGAGCGGCACGGCGTGCCCCACGATGGCACGCGTCATGGTCCTCACTGAAGAAGAACACCGGCCGCTGTACTCCGTCGGCCAGGCCGCCGCGATGCTGGAGACGCGCCGGCGGTTCCTGCACCGCCTCGACCGGTACGGCGTGGTCAGCCCCCGGCGCACGCCGGGCGGCCACCGGCGCTACTCGGCGTACGAGATCGGCCGGATCCGCCGCGTCATCGAACTCGCCGACGAGGGCGTCACGCTGGCCGGCATCCGCCACATCATGGGCCTGGAGAAGCGCATCCGGGAGCTGGAGGCCCAGCTCGACGCCGCCTGGGACCGCGTCATCCAGCTGGAGCGGCGCCCGATGATCCCGCGGATGCGCCGCGAGCGGATCCCGCCGATCTGACGGCTCACCCGGCGGGGCGCCGCCGGGCCGGTCGGCGGTTCAGTCCGCCGACCAGGGCCGGATCTCCAGGCCACCGAGCCGGGTCAGGTCCGCGCGGTCCTCGTCGGCGAGGACGCGGATCATCTCCTCCGCCTCGGCCGGCGTGACGTGGCGGCCCCGCGAGCTCCGCGTCGCGGCGTCCGGGCTCTCCAGCCACAGCCGGGGCCCGTCCTCCCAGATCACCTGGACGATGGCGCCGGACCGGCCCTCGAACGTCGCGAAGCCACCGGTCCTCGGCGTCAGGTCGAGCAGGACCCGGCGGGCCGCGGCGAGCGGCATCGGGACCGGGGCGTCCTCGCCGCACCCGCGCGCGTAGTCGCGGTAGGTCACCTTGAGCGGGGCGGCGTCCTCCGGTGCGGGGCCGCCGGGCCAGGCGGCGAGCCGCCCGAAGCGCCGCCGCCGCCATGTCATGGGCACCAGGATCCGCCGGCCGGGGGCGCCGTTCCACTCCGGCGCGAGGCCGTGGCGGCGCAGCACGGCGACGACCTCCTCGCCGATCCGTTCTGCCGCGGCCTCGCCGCCGTCGAAGGCGCCGTACGAGAGGTGCACCCCCTGGCCGTCGACGGCGGCCTGGACGTCCTGGTGGTGGCAGAAGACGTATCCACGCGGCTCGGCGCCCTCCGGCGCCTCCCCGCCGATCTCGGCGGTGCCGCAGCTCTGGCAGCAGGTGAAGTTCTCCCGGGCGATGATCCCGGCGGTCTCCAGTTCCCGGAACGCGCCGATGAGCCGGTCGGTGTCGAGGACGTCCGGCCAGGACTTCTGCTCGGCCCGGTACGCCGCGAACTCCTCCGCCGCGATCTCGGTCGCCGCCGCGCGCACCGCGCCGGCCTCCGCCACGCCGTGAAGGTATTCGACGCAGTCCTCGATGATGGTGTCGAAGTCCTGGTCACCGATGGCGAGGGCCTCGCGGATGTCGTTCCGGAGCTCGTCGCGGTCCACTGTGCCGTTCACGCGGCGATCATCGCAGACCGCGGAGACATCTCCCGCTCAGGAACGCGTGCGGTCGTAGTGCCGCCGGGCCGTGTACCGGTTGCCGCAGCGCCGCATCGGTGGTCCCGCTGCTGGAACGGCGCGGCCAGCGCGGCCACCGGGGCCCGGGCACGCTCAACGGGGCGCGGAGTCCGTCCAGCCCATCTCGAGGAAGAGCTGCTCCGTGAAGACGGTCCCCGGCTTCATCCCCGCCGTCTCGGGCCCCCGGCCGCCCGCCACCAGCACCGTCTGGGTGCCGAGCACGCGGTACGTGCCGGGTTGCAGCAGGAGCTGAGTGTCGAACGTGCCGCTCCGGTCCGAGGAGCGGGCGGTGAGCGCGATCGCGGCGCGTCCTCGCAGGTCCGTCACCGGCCCGGCGTTGCGGATGCCCGGCGCGTCCGCCAGCACGCGGAAGACGGCCGCGCTGAGCTTCGACGAGCCGGGCCGGGCGAGGAAGTCACCGGCCCGGGTGAGGACGTTGCCCGGTCCGCCCTTGCCCGAGGTCGTGAGCAGCCGCTGGCGCAGCGCCGCCGGGTCGTCGGCGAGCGCCTCCCGTTCGGCCTGGGTGAGCTCCGGCTGGGGGCAGCCCCGCGAGCGGCCGGCGCACTGCTTCCGTACCCGGGCGACCAGCTTGTCGTAGCCCTTCTTCTCGGCGGGCGTCAGCCGGGCGAGGTCCCAGCGGTCCGGGGTGGCGGTCTGCCGGATGTACTGACCGTTCGACAGCACGCGCCAGGTCGCCGGCGACCCCGCCCGCCGCCAGGCCGCCCGGTCGGCCGCCGTCTGCGGGACCGCGCCGGCGAACCGGCTGCGGAAGACGTCGTCGTCCTGGGCGCTGCGCGCGGTCCACTGGTCGATCTCGTGCCGGGCGCCGTCGATCACGTAGTCGCCCTTCGCGACGTGGTAGGCCTGACCGCTGATCACGTGCGTGTGCCAGTACCGTCCGACGGGCTCGCTCGCCGCCTTCTCCGCGGCCGCGAGGAGCACCTGCCGCGCGCTCAGCTGCCGGGGAGGCGCCTGGTGAACCGGTGCCGTCGGTGAACCGCCGGTGGTGACGGCGAGGACGGCGGCCGTGGCCGCCGCGGCCAGGCCCAGCCCGGCGATGCCGAGCCCGGGTGTCCTCCACCGGCGCCGGCGCGGCGGCTCGGCGTACAGCCGGTGCCGTCCCTCGGCGATCACCTCGGCGGACGGCGGAGCCTCCTGGAGGAGGCTGCGGATCATGCGCTCGTCATCCATCGTTGTCCTCCCCGAGTGCGTCGCGCACCTTCTTGCGGGCCCGGCTCAGCCGGGAGCCGACCGTTCCGTACGAGATGCCGAGCGCCTGGGCGATCTCCTCGTGGGAGAACTGCGCGAGGGCGCTGAGCAGCAGGACGTCGCGCTGACCGCGCGGCAGCGCGGCCAGCGCGATGGCGAGGCGTGGCTGAAGGCCCTCGGCGCTGACCCAGTTGATCACCCGGTTCTCGTGGCTGTCTGCGATCTCCTCCCGGCCGACCCTGGCCAGGGCGCGGTACCGGCGCGTCTCCTGGCGCCGGTGCTGGGCGACGAGCCGGGTGGCGATGCCGAAGAGCCAGGGGCGTACCGCGCCCTTCTCCGGGTCGTACTCGCCCTGCTTGCGCAGGGCGATGACGAACGTGTCGGCGGCGAGGTCGTCGGCCACGTCCCTGCCCAGGCGGCTCGCGACGTAGTTGTAGATCGAGGGGAAGTGCTCGTCGTACAGCGCCGCGAACGCGTCGGGTGGTCGTACGGCGGGTTCGGCGACCCGCGCGCCCCTCATGGGCGGTCGTCCATCGTGGGCACCTTCCGGTGAGCGAGAGCTGTCACCGGTACTCCGACGAAGTCTCGAACGCTTTCCCGCCACATGATCGATCCCCGGCGGTCGCCGTATGCGACGCGCCGGGGATCGGAGGGTGCTCTCCGGTCAGGCGACGGTGTGGTGGACGTTCTTGCGCCGGCTCGGGCCGGGGGCGGGCTCGGCGATCCACGGGCCGGGGATGGACGGGTCCAGGACGCCCTCCTCCAGCCAGGTGTACCGGCCGTCCATGACCCGGCGGGCGAGCCTGGCGTCGAGGGCGTCGGTGTTGTGCCAGAGCCGGTCGAACAGCTCGCCGATCCGGACCCGCGCCTGCGCGCAGAACGCCTCCGCCAGCTCGTACGCCTCGGGCCGGTCGTCGGCCTTCGCGCGGACGCAGACGGCGCTCATCGCGAACAGCTCGGCGCCGATGTCGACCATGCGGCCGAGGAAGCCCTGCCGGCGTTCGAGGCCGCCCTGCCAGCGCCCGGCGGCGTAGAACACCGAGCGGGCGAGCTTGCGCGAGGAGCGCTCGACGTAGCGCAGGTGCCGGGCGAGCGGGCCGAACCCGGCGTACGACCCGGGCCGCTGCCCCGCCCCGGCGAGGAGGGTCGGGAACCAGGTGGAGTAGAAGCCGCCCGCGCGGCCGACGGCCTTGGCCTTGGCCTTCAGGTCGGCGTCGGGGTCGATGATGTCGCCCGCCACGGACAGGTGCGTGTCCACGGCCTCGCGGGCGATGAGGAGCCGCATGATCTCCGAGGAGCCCTCGAAGATGCGGTTGATGCGCAGGTCGCGCAGGAGCTGCTCGGCGGGCACGCCGCGCTCGCCGCGCGCGGCCAGGGACTCGGCGGTCTCGTAGCCGCGCCCGCCGCGGATCTGCACGAGCTCGTCGGCCACGCGGCAGGCCATCTCCGAGGCGTACAGCTTGGCGAGCGCGGCCTCGATGCGGATGTCGTTGCGGCTGTCGTCGGCGAGGGCGCTGGACAGGTCGACCATCGCCTCCAGCGCGTACGCGGTCGCGGCGATGAAGGAGATCTTGGCGGCGACGGCCTCGTGCTCGCCGACCGGGCGTCCCCACTGGACGCGTTCCCGCGACCACTCGCGGGCGATCATCGTGGCCCACTTGGCGGCCCCGGCGCACATGGCGGGCAGGGACAGGCGGCCGGTGTTGAGGGTGGTCAGCGCGATCTTCAGGCCCTGGCCCTCCTCGCCGACGCGGTTGGCGGCGGGCACGCGGACCTGGTGGAGGCGGGTGACGCCGTTCTCGATGCCGCGCAGGCCCATGAAGGCGTTGCGGTTCTCGACGGTGACGCCCTCGCTCTTCGCCTCGACGACGAACGCCGTGATGCCGCCGCGGTGGCCCTCCGACTTCGGGACCCGGGCCATGACGACGAGCAGGTCGGCGATGACGCCGTTGGTGGTCCACAGCTTGACGCCGTCGATGACGTACTCGTCGCCGTCCGGGACGGCCGTGGTGCGCAGCCGGGCCGGGTCGGAGCCGACGTCGGGCTCGGTGAGCAGGAACGCGCTGATCTCGTTGACGCAGCGGGGCAGGAACTCCCGCTTCTGCCGGTCGGTGCCGAACAGCTTGATCGGCTGGGGTACGCCGATGGACTGGTGGGCCGACAGCAGCGCGCCGAGCGCGGAGTGGGTCGACCCGGCGAGCATGAGCGCCTTGTTGTAGTAGACCTGGCTGAGGCCGAGGCCGCCGTACTCCTCGGGGATCTTCATGCCGAAGGCGCCGAGGGCCTTCAGCCCCTTGATCACGTCGTCGGGGATCCGGGCCTCGCGCTCGATGACCCGCGGGTCGACCTTCGTCTCGCAGAACTCCCGGAGCCGGGCGAGGAACTCCTCTCCCTTGCCCTGATCCTCCTCATCCGGCCGTGGATGGGGGTGGATGAGGTCGAGCCGGAAGTCGCCGAGGAAGAGCTGCTTGCCGAAGCTGGGCAGACGCCACGCCTTCTCGCGGGCCTCTTCGGCGACGCGGCGGGCGGTGCGTTCGTCCACGTGCGCCATGAGTCACCTCCGTAGGAAGTTACTCTCTGGTTCTACCCGCCAGTAGGTCCGGTATGCGGAGGGTCGCCCGCAGCGTCCCGGAGTGGCGCGAGACGCGGCAGCTCGACCCGTACGACCGTGCCCGCGCCCGGCGCCGAACGCAGCGCGGCACGCCCACCGTGCGCCGCCGCGATCGCCGCGACGATCGCCAGGCCCAGCCCGCTGCCGTCGCTGTCCCGCGCGTGGTGGAACCGGTCGAACGCCCGTTCCGCCTCCTCCGGCGCCATCCCCGGCCCCTCGTCGGCGACCTCCAGGACGACCATGGTGTCCGCCGCCCTCAGCCGTACGGTCACCGGCGTGCGCGGCGGCGTGTGCGCGCGCACGTTGGCCAGCAGATTCGCCAGGACCTGCCGGACCCGGGCCTCGTCGGCCACCGTGACCAGCGAGTCCGGCGCGTCCAGCGTGATCGGCCGGTCCGGCTCGACGACCGCCGCGTCCGCCACCGCGTCCCGCGCGAGCACGGCCAGGTCGGCCGGCGCCGGGGACAGCGCCGACCCCTTGTCCAGGCGCGCCAGCTCCAGCAGCTCGTCGACGAGGCGCCCCATCCGCGCGGCCTCCCCGGAGATCCGCCGCATCGCCTCCTCGGCGCTCACCGCGCCCTGCTCGTACAGGTCCGAGTAGCCGCGGATCGTCGTCAGCGGCGTACGCAGCTCGTGCGACGCCTCCGCGGCGAACTCCCGTACCTTCGCCTCCGACCGCAGCCGCGCGAGGAACGCCTGCTCGATCCGGCCCAGCATCACGTTGATCGCGCCCGCCAGCCGGCCCACCTCCGACGGCGACTCCTCCATCCGGGCGCTCAGGTCCCCGCCGCTCGCGATCCCGTGGACCGTGGCCGCCATCCGCGACAGCGGCGCGAGCCCCCGCCGGACCAGCCCCCGGCCGAGCAGCGCCACCAGGCACAGCAGAAGCACCCCCGTCGCCGACTCGACGACGAGAAGGCCCGCGACGGCCGCGTGCACCTCGGTGAGCGGATCGACGATGACGGTGAGGTTCCCGCGCGCGTTCACCCGGGCGATCGCGCGCATCCTGCCGAACCGGAACGGCCTGCCGCCCTGCCCCTCGGCGAACAGCGGCCCAGGACCGACCCGGGCCGCGCGGTCGAGTGCCCGTGCCGGATCCGGGCCGCCGGCGGCCGCGCGCATCCGGCCGTCCCGCGTCACCGTGAGCACGATGTACCGGCCGGGGGCCGCGGTGTCGGCCGCGTGGGCGAGCGCGGGCCGCCGGCGGACGCCCTCGAGCTGGTTGTCGGCCCGGTGCAGCAGGTAGCCGCGCAGCACGACCGCGCTGACCAGGCCCATCAGCGTCAGCCCCACCGCCGTCACCGCGAGCAGTCCGGCGACGAGCCGGGCGTTGAGCGACCTCACGTGGGAGGCCGCAGCGCGTAACCGACGCCACGCTGGGTGTGGATCAGGTCCGGGCCGAGCTTGCGGCGCAGATAGCTCACGTAGGTCTCGACGACCGGGGAGCCCGCTGAGTGGTCCCAGCCCCAGACGTTCTCCAGCAGCTGCGCGCGGGTGAGCACCCGGCCGGGGTTGCGCATGAAGTAGGTCAGCAGCCGGAACTCGGTCGGCGACAGCTCGATCTCGGCGCCCGCCCGGCGCACCGTCCAGTGGGCGACGTCGACCTCCAGGTCGGCCACGCGCAGCACCTCGTCGGCGGCGTCGCCGGCGGAGCCCTGCGGCCGGGCGCGGCGCAGCACCGCCCGTACGCGGGCGACCAGGGCGTCCACCGCGAACGGCTTGGTGACGTAGTCGTCGCCGCCGAGCGCCAGCCCCGTCACCGTGTCCGACGAGGTGTCCCGGGCGGTGAGGAAGATGACCGGCGTCTCGTCGCCGTTCCCCCGCAGGCGGCGGCACACCTCGAAGCCGTCCAGGTCGGGCAGCATGACGTCCAGCACGATCAGCGCGGGCCGGTCCTCGCGGACCCGGCGCAGCGCCTCGTCGCCCGTCGCCGCCGTCACGACGGCGAACCCGTGGAAGCGCAGGGCGACCTTCACGAGGTCGCGGATGTTCGGCTCGTCGTCGACGACGAGCACTCGGGGATCGTCCATCGGCTCCATCATCGCGCCGTCGTCGAACGTGCTGCTCCCGCGTCCCGGGCCGGGAAGGGCGCGGCCCTCCCGGCCCGGGCGGCGCCTCGGCCGCGTGAGGGGACGTGGCCCCCGGGTCGGGGGCTCGGCCCGAGCGCGCCGGCTCAGCCGTGTGAGGGAGCGGGCGACGCGGTCGCGCGGGCCGGGATCTTCTTCGGGATGATCACCCGCCTGGCCGTACGGGTGCCGCTCGCGTCCCTGCCGAGGACGACGACGAAGTCGCCCGCGGTCAGGCCGGACACGGTCGACCTGGCGCCGTTCTTGCGGACCTTCGTGGTGCCGTCGGTCCTCCACTGCCAGGTGACGCCGTCCGCGCTGCGGACGCTGAGCGTCCCGCCGTTCACCGCGGTCAGCGTGCCCCGCTGCCAGTCGACCTGGGCGAACCCCTGCTTCGTACGGACGGTGGCCTGTCCGTGGATGCCGCGGGCGGCGCGGGCGGCACGCGGGTGCCGCCCCGGATGCCGCTCGGCCGCCTTCGCCCTGGCGGGCGTGCTCGGCGACGGACCGGCCGCCGCCGGAACCGCCAGGTAGACGCCCGTGCCGACGACTCCGACGGCCAGCGCGGACACACCGCCCAGAATCTTCTTGTTCATCTCGGCCTCCTTCAGGTTGCCGTCACCCAGTGAAGAGCAAGGACTTCAAGAACCTGGGGGAGGATTCTGGGAAAACGGTGGGAGGTGTCCAGGAACGGTCCAAGGCCGATAGATTCGGCGAATCGCTTGACCGAAAGGTCAAGCCGGGGTTCGCTGTCCGTGATGAAAGAGACACGGAGGCCGACCCTCATCGTCTCGGTCCAGCGCGGGCTGCACCTCATGGAGGCGGTGGCGTCGCACCCCGGCGGCGCGCCGGCCAAACAGCTCGCCCGCCAGGTCGGACTGCCGCTCGCCACGACGTACCACCTGCTGCGCACCCTCGTCCACGAGGGATACGTCGTCCGCACGAGGGAGGGGGCCTACCTTCTCGGCGACCGGGTGGACTCCCTCTCCGGCGACCGGCGCGCCCAGGACCGGCTCGCCCGCGTCCGCGTGGCGTTGCGGTCGCTCCGCGACGAGCTGGGGGCGGCGGCGTACCTCAGCCTGTACGAGGACGGCGAGATCCGCGTCGTCGAGATCGCGGACGGCCCCCGGACGCCCCGGGTCGACCTGTCGGCGGGGCTGAGCCAGACCGCGCACGCCACCGCGATCGGCAAGTGCGTCCTGGCCCAGCTGCCCCCGCCGGCCCGCCGTGACCACCTGTCCCGGCATCCGCTGATCGGCCTGACCCCGCACACCATCACCCACGAGGGCGAGCTCGAACGCCGGCTCGGCTCTCCGCTCGCGCTGGACCGGGAGGAGTACGTCCTGGGCATCGGGTGCGCCGCCGTCCCCGTCACCGACGCGTCGGGCGAGACGATCGGAGCGGTGGCGGTCTCCTGCAGCCCGGTGAAGCTGGCGAGGATCGAGGCGTCCGCGCCGCGCATCAGGGACGCCGCCGCCCGGATCAACCTGGCACTCACCATCTGAAAACCGTCGTCTTGCGGCTATCCCGCGTTATCGTGAACCTTTGTGCAATAAGGGCAGCGGCCCCCACAGATTCCCGTCCCGGGCCCTGGTCCGACCTCGATGTGCTCATGGCCACGGCTGTCGAAGGGTCCGGCCTTCCGGCCACCATGGCCCGGGGCGGGGCACCTCCCGCACCGGTCGACGGTGCTCGCACGAGCACCGGCTGTGGATAGACTCTTCACCCACCCGGGCCACGTCGTCGACATTTCAGCGAGTGATCGCATGCCTTCAGCGCAGAAGAATTCCATCGCACGTTCCCTGCTCGGCCTGCTCGGCAGCAACCGGCCGGCACCGGAGACCTTCGAAGGTGATCAGCCCGCGGCCGGCGAAGGCCAGCTGGAGAACCACCTCGGCGGCGATGAGGCGAAGAACTACCGCCAGTACGAGTACGACATGGTCGCCCCGCACGTCGGCCGGTCCCTCCTGGAGGTCGGTTCCGGCCTGGGCCACTTCTCTGAGCAGTTCGCGGGCCGTCTCGACTACCTGGTCGTCAGCGACAACGACCCCTACTGCGTCGAGCAGCTGACCAAGCGCTACCAGGGCAACGACGACGTCGAGGTCCTCGACCTCGCGCTGCCCGCCGAGATCAAGATCAGGCGCAAGGTCGACACCGTCGTCATGATGAACGTCCTGGAGCACATCAAGGACGACGTCCAGGCGCTGAAGGACCTCGCCGCCGTGGTCGAGCCCGGCGGGCGCATCGTCATCTGGGTGCCCGGCTACATGCAGCTGTACGGCGACTTCGACCGCAAGGTCGGTCACGTCACCCGCTACACGCCGAAGACCCTCGCCGCGACCGTCACCGGCGCCGGGCTCGGCATCGACGTGCTCAAGCCGATCAACTTCCTCGGCGGCATCGCCTGGTGGGCCGCGGTCCGCCGCGGCGGCGCCGGCTACCCCGACCCGAAGCTCGTCAAGATCTACGACCGGACCGTCGTGCCGACGACCCGCCTCATCGAGCGCGTCATCCGCCCGCCCTTCGGCCAGACCGTCTTCTGCGTCGCCCGCGTCCCCGAGTAACCCCAACACGTAACGCCGAGGGTCCTGGCCGTCGATACGGCCAGGACCCTCGGCGTTTCGGCTCTCAGAGGTGTAGCGATGTACAGCCCGCGTTCGGAGAGCAGGCGAACGGCGTATCCGGCTGCCGAGATCGGGCTGGCCCTGCGGTCAGCTCCGGCCGAAGAACGCGGCCACTTCCCACCTACACAGCCACAGGGCTCCCACTCGCCGGTCGGAACGTCCAGCTTGAACGGCTCCGGAAGCCGGATCGTGTCCCCGGACGAGCGTACGACGTGATGCGGGACGCCCCGGGTTCCCCATCCTTGGCGGCATTCGATTGGGGGGTGACCTCGATGGCCCGGGCGACACGACGATCTCCCCTTCGATGACCTCGACCCTCGTGCCGTCGTTAGGAAGGTGCAGGAAGCCGGCCAGCGCGCGACAGACCCAAAGGCCGTGGTCCTGGCTCACTTTCCGTGATGCCTGCGGCTCGTCGTTGGCTGAGTGTTTCCACCTGCACAGTGCGGGCTTGGTCCTGGCCGGCGCCCGGGGGTGCCGGCTTGTTTTCCAGGGGTGTCTACCCAAGCGAGAGGATTCTTCTCTCAGTAGACGCTCACGGGAACAAGGTGCCTCCCGGTGGTGCCCGCTCTGCCCGAGATGGCGCGTTGTATCCCTGAGCGTACGGCGACGACAGGCCACCATCACGAAATCTGAGCCAGCCGAGAACTTCTCGCCTGAGTAGACGGCCTGAGACACGATGGGACAGCCCGGGAACCCATCCGTCGGCAGAACAGTGTCATGCGCGCGGAGCGAAGATACGGGGTTCGTGGTGCCTGGTCGGTGTTTCTGTGCAGGATGCGACCACCGTCGTTGCCTCATTCATGCCAGTCGTCTGACTTCGGCGAGTTCGATGGTCGTCAATTCGATGCCGGGTGCGGCCATGACGACGTTTACCGTCTTGCCGTACCTGAGGGAGATGGCGGCCCGGCCGAACATCACCCTCCAGGTGACCCCTTTGACGCCGGCCCGCATCCGGCGACAGGCGGCCGATTCACGACCCCTCATGGAGAGACGGTGCTCATGACCCAGCGTGATCTTCCCCCTGCCCTCGACTGGCGAAAGTCCCGCCGTTCCGAGCAGCAAGGTGCCTGTGTCGAGGTCGTCCTCGTCGAGAGCTGATTCGCCGGCCGGACGTAAACGCTCCCCGATCGGTGACCTGGTTCTTCCCGTCAGCCCGTCAGCCCGTCAGCCCGTCAGGCGGAGGCGGTGGGCGGCGGCCGCGGCGGCGCCCCGGGTGGGGACGTTCAGTTTGGCGAGGATGTTGGAGACGTGGACGCTGGCTGTCTTGGCGGAGATGAACAGCTCCTCGGCGATCTCGCGGTTGCTGCGGCCCTCCGCGAGGAGGCGCAGCACCTCCTGTTCGCGGGGCGTGAGCCCGAGCGGCGCCTGACCGGCCGGTCCGCCGTCCAGGCGGAGGCGGGCGCGCCGGGCGATCAGGTCGAGGTCGGCGCGCAGCGGCCTGGCCTTCAGGCGGTCGGCGAGGCCGGCCGCGCGGCCCAGGAGGGCCGACGCCTCATCGCGGTCGCCGTCGGCGACGGCGGCCTCGGCGGCCCGCAGCAGTGCCCGCGCCAGCGGGTACGGCCGGCCGAGTGCGTCCCAGGCGGCGACGGCGGCCGTCCAGGCGGCGCGGTCCGGCCTGCCGCCGGCGCGGGCGGACTCGGCCTCGAAGGTCGCGCGTTCGGCCGTCATGACCGCGCCGTGCGCGGGCGTCGCGGCGGCGACCTCGCGCAGCCGGGCGGCGAGCGCGGCGGCGGGGTGCAGGGCGCAGGCGCGGATGCCCGCGAGGAGGATCGGCCAGATGTGCCGGGCGTCCCCGGTCAGCTCATGGTCGGTGATGGCGCGTTCGGCTGCCGCGACGGCGCCGGGGCCGTCGCCTTCGGCGAGGCGCCACTCGATCAGCAGGCCGGCCAGCGGAAGGATCTGCTGCGGGTACGGATCGCCGGCCGAGGACATCGCGGTCAGCTCCGTGACGATCGGTTCGGCCACATCGCCCTCCCCGCGGGCGATGGCGATGGCGGCGCGGTTCAGCAGCAGTTGCCCGCGCAGGCCCGGCACGGGGGAGAGCTCGTCGGCCCGTTCGAGCGTCTCCAGGGCGTCGTCCCACCGGCCGAGTGACAGCTGGGCCTCGGCCAGGTTGCCGGCGGCGAAGACCCCGTGCGTACGGGCGCGGCCGAGGTTCTCGGCCGTCGTGAGGGCCTTCTGCGCGGCGACGGCGGCGTCCTCGGAGCGGCCCTGGGCCTGGAGGGCGTCGGAGACGTTGACCAGCGCGCGGAGCCGCCCGTCGTCGTCCCCTGAGCGTTCGGCTCGTGCGGTCGCCTTCTGGAGTCCCTCCAGGGCCTCGGTGTACCGGCCCTGGTGGGCGTCGGCGATGGCCAGGTTGTTCAGGGCGTCCGCCGCGACGCAGTCGTCGCCGAACCGGTCGGCCAGCTCCAGCGTCTCCTCGATGATCGGCAGGGCCTCGTCGTCCCGGCCCAGCAGGATGAGGCTGCGGCTCAGCCGGGTGAGGAGCAGGGCACGCGTCGGCGAGGGGGCGGGTACCAGGCGCTCGGCGCGCCACAGGTCGTCCAGGTGGCCGGCGTGCCCGCGGTCGCGCTTCAGCCGTGCGCGCCGTCCCAGGATCGACGCGACCTGCTCGGGGTCGCGTTCCTCGTCGACCTCGGCGAGGGCGGAACGGACGAAGGCGAGGCCGCGGTCGGGCTCGCCGCTGGCGTCGGCCGCCTCGGCGGCCTTCCTGAGCACGCGGACGTGGTCCACGCCCGTGCACTCCGCCGCGTCGGGCACGCGTTCCCAGAGTTCCAGGACGCGTTCGAGCATCTGCAGCTGCTCGGCGTAGGCGAACGCGGCCTCGGACTCGCGGGCCGCCCGCCAGGCGGCGCGCAGGGCGCGTTCGGGATCGTGCGCGTTCTGCCAGTGCATGGCGATCTCGACGGTGGGCCGGCCGCCGGCGCTCAGCGCCGGGTCCGCCTCCAGGGCCTCCGCGAACCGCTGGTGGGCGCGGGAGTGTTCGCCGGGGAGGAGCTCGTCGTGCAGGGCCTCCCAGATCAGCGCGTGGCGGAAGGCGTACGCCCGCTCGTCGGCCACCAGGACGTTGCCGTCGACGGCCGGCCGCAGGAGCGACGACAGCCTCCCGTCGTCCAGTCCCGTGACCGCGGCGAGCAGCGCGTGCCCGAACCGTACGCCCGCGGTCGACGCGAGCCGGAGCACGTCCTGCGTCTCCTCGGGCAGCCGGTTGACACCGGCGAGGACGAGGTCCCGTACGGACTCGGACAGGCCGCAGTCGGGGGAGTCGGCGGTCGCCTCGACGAGCAGGGGAATGCCGGCGCTGCGCTCGTAGACCGCGTCGACGACCGTGGGGTCGGGTTCGCGGCCGAGGATGCCGGCGAGCTGCCCTGCGGTCTCCGTACGGGTCAGGCGGGGCAGATCGAGCCGGACCACGCCCTCGATGCGCTCCAGCTCCGCGATGACCGGGCGCATCGGGTGGGAGCGGTGCAGTTCGTCGGAGCGGAAGGTGATGACGAGGAGCACGGCGGCGTGCCGGAGGTTGCGCAGCAGGAAGATGAGCAGGTCGCGCGTCGACCGGTCGGCCCAGTGGGCGTCCTCGACGATGAGGACGAGCGGGCGGCGTTCGGCCAGTCGTTCCAGCAGCACCAGCATCTGTTCGAACAGCCGGACCCGTGCGCTGTCCGGGTCCCGCTCGGCGGCCGGCTCACCGAACTCCGGGAGCAGGCGGGCCAGGTCGCGGGCGCCGTCGCGCGGCATGAGGGCGGCGATCTCCGCCGCGCCCGCCTCTCGTACGAGCTGGCGGAGCGCGGCGGTGAACGGGGCGTACGGGAAGCCGACGGTGCTGAGCTGCAGGCAGGCGCCGGTGAGGACGAGCGTTTCCCGGCAGGCCCGCTCGGCGAACTCCCCGACGAGGCGGGTCTTGCCGCCGCCGGCCTCTCCGCCGATCAGCACGGCTCCGGGGGTGCCGGCCTCGGCCCGCCGGAGGGCGTCGGTCAGGACGGCGAGCTCCGAGCGCCGTCCTACGAAGGCGGGGCTCACCTCATGCGCGCGCACGCCGTCCAGAATGCCACGCATGTCCGGTCCTTAGGACGCCCAGACGGCACGCGGCCGCGGCGTCCGGAGGCGCAGTCGCCGGGTGCGGGGGAGACGCCGGGCCCGGCGCTCCCGCGCCGCCTCACGGCGCAGGTCCCGCGTACGCTCGGTGCTGAGCGCGTACATGATGTCGGGGTGCATGGTGTCCTCCTGCGTGAGTCGCTGACACCATCAAGGCTCGTTCTAAGAGGGGACCCGGCACATCGGGTGAACGCCTTATCCGGCGCGCGCCCGCCTCCTGAGCGGCCCTAAGGGACTAAGACGCGTCAGACGATGCCCAGGCGGTGCGCGGCCGCGGCGGCCTCGCCACGGCTCGCGACCTGCAGTTTCGCCAGGATGTTGGAGACGTGGACGCTCGCGGTCTTGGCGGAGATGAACAGCCGGCCGGCGATCTCGCGGTTGCCGCACCCCTCGGCGACGAGCCGGAGGACCTCCAGCTCCCGCGGGGTGAGGCCGAGCACGGGCGCGTCGGTCCGGCCGCCCAGCGCGATCCTGGACCGCCGGGCGTGCGCCTCGATCCGCTCCCGCAGCGGCCGGGCGCCGAGGTCGTCGGCGATCTCGGCGGCCCGCCGGAGCCGCGCGGCCGTGTCCTCCCGCGTGTCGCCGTCCTGCGGGTCGCCCGCCTCGGCGGTCTGCAGCAGCGCGTACGCCAGGGGGTAGGGCTCCTTGAGCGCCTCGAAGGCGGCGGCGACGGCCGCCCACGCCGCCCGGTCGCGCACGCCCTCGGCGCGGGCCGCCTCGGCTTCGAGTCGCAGGGCGTACGCCCGCTGGACGCAGCCTCCGTCGGGCGTCTTCTCGGCGGCCGCGCGGATTCCGGTCAGCAGCCGTGCGGCGCGTTCACCACCGGCCTCCGCGCACGCCCGCGCGGCCGAGCACAGCAGCGGCAGGCCGTACCGCGCGCTGACGGACGGCCGCAACTCCGTCAGGACGACCTCGACCGCGTCCAGGGCGCCGTCGAGGTCGCCCTGGGCGAGTCGCAGGTCGATCCGGAGACCCTCGGAGGGGAAGAGTTCCTGGGTGCGGGAGAACGTCGGCGCGAGCACCGCGTCGAGCGTGGCGACGGCGCGGGCGGCCGTGTCGAGGTCGCCGCGCGCCACCGCGATGACGCCGATGATGTGGTGCAGCGAGGCTCGGGTGAGCGGCGGCGGGGACAGCTCCAGCGCGTGCTCGACGACTTCGAGGGCCTCGTCCCAGCGGCCGAGCGACATCAGGGGCTCGGCCAGGTTGATGGTCAGGAACGCGCCGGAGGTGCGCGCGAGGCCGTGCTTGCCGGCGAGTGCGACGCCGCGCCGTGCCACCTCGACGGCGCGCTCGTGCTCGCCCATCCCCTCCAGGACGTGCGACTCGTTCGTGGCGATGCGCAACATGGCCGAGTCGTCGACGCCGCCCCGCGCGTACAGTGCTTCGGCCCTGGCCAGCTCGGTCAGGTGGCCCTCGCCGTCGGCGTCGGAGAAGTCGCAGCCGGCGATCGTCGTCAGCGCGTGCGCCTCGACCGTCGCGTCGCCGACCGCGCGGGCGGTGTGCAACGCCTCGGCGGCGAGCGCGCGTGCCTCCTCCAGCCCGGTCGGCAGCAGGTAGAGCTGCTGGGCGAGCGTGGACAGGACCCGCGCCCGCGCCGTGCTGGGCGGATCGGCGGGCACGAGCCGGGCGGCCTCCCGCAGATCCTCCAGTGCCTTCGGATGGCCGAGACGGATCTTGAGCCGGCCGCGGTGCTCCAGCACCCCGGCGGCGCGGATCGGATCGTCGATCTCCTTCAGCGCCGCCTTCGCGAAGGCCACGCCGCGCTCGGTCTCCCCGGCCAGGTCGGAGGCGTCGATGGCGCGCTCCAGGACCGTGACGTGGTCGGCGCCCAGGTGTTCGGCGGCGTCCGGCACCTTGTCCCACAGTTCGAGGACGCGGTCGAGCATGCGCAGGCACTCGGTGTACGCGGTGGCCTCCTTGGCGACCTGCGCCGCCTTCCACGCGCTGATCAGCGCCCAGGTGGCGTCATGGGCGGAGTACCAGTGGTGGGCGAGCTCGGCGGCCGCGCGGCCCATCGGGACCAGGGAGGGATCGTTCTCCAGCGCCTCGGCGAACCGGGTGTGCGTGCGGGTGTGCTCGCCGGGCAGCAGGTCGCCGTGGACGGCCTCGCGCATGAGGGCGTGCCGGAAGCCGTACGCCTCGCCGTCGACGACCAGGACGTTCGCGGCGACGGCGGGCCGCAGGACCCGGGACAGCGCGCCGTCGTCCAGGCCGGTGACGGCGGCGAGCAGCGCGTGCTCGACCCGGTCGCCGCCGGCGCTGGCGACGCGCAGGACCTCCTGCGTCTCCTCCGGCAGTTTGCGGACACTGCCGAGGATCAGGTCCCGCAGCGACTCGGGCAGCTCGTCGTTGATCTGGCCGTCGCAGGACAGGAGGGCCTCGACGAACAGCGGGTTCCCCTCGCTGCGCTCGTACACCGCGTCGAGGGAGGGCTGGTCGAGGTCCCGGCCGAGGATGCCGCGGGCCTGCTCGGCGACGGCGCGGCGGGGCAGGCGGTCGAGGTCGAGCCGCCGGACCCAGTCGACCCGGCCGAGCTCGGCGAGCAGCGGGCGCAGCGGATGGTCGCGGTGCAGCTCGTCGGAGCGGTACGTCGCGATGACGAGCAGGCCGGCCGGCAGGTTGCGGATCAGGTAGCTGAGCAGGTCGCGGGTGGAACGTTCCGCCCAGTGCACGTCCTCGATGACCAGGACGGCGGGCTCCTTCTCGGTGAGCCGTTCGAACAGCAGCAGGACGTGGTCGAACAGCCGGACGCGCGCCTCTGCCGTACCGGTCTCGGTGTCGGGTTGCCCGAACTCCGGGAGCAGCCGGGCCAGTCCCGCGGGCGTTCCGCCGGGCAGCAGCGCGGCGACACCGTCGACGCCGATCTCCCGGACCAGACGGCGCAGCATCGCGCTGAACGGGGCGAACGGCAGGCCTTCGGCGCTGATCTGGAGGCAGCCGCCGACGAAGGTCCGTACGCCGGGGTTCGCGTCCAGGAACTCCTTGATCAACCGGCTCTTGCCGACGCCGGCCTCGCCGCCGACCAGCAGGGCGCCGGACGCCTCCCGCAGAGCCCGGTTCAGGAAGGCGAGCTCACTCCCTCTCCCGGCCAGGACGGCACTGACCCCCTGATGACTCCGCACGCCCCAAGAATGCCATCGAACAGGGACAGAACAGACTCAATTTCGTTCCGTCCACCCGTACGCGCCGCCCAGATCGGGCACGGCCCCCCGGTGGCGGTGGATCGAGCATCCCGGTTTCGGCCTCCGTCGAAAGCCGCCGCCTCGAAGGGGCGGTTCGCGTAAATTATCGATCTTGCTCCGGCCTCTCCTCTCTCGACCAGAAGGTTGTCGATGCGACGCTTCATCGCCGTGGCCGGTACGGCCACGGCCCTCACGGCCGTCTTCGCCTCCTCGGCCGCCGCCGCCACCGGCTGGCGGATCACGGCCACCCACGCCAACGCCGCGCTCCGCGCCGTCGCGACCGTCAGCGCGAAGGACGCCTGGGCCGTCGGCGGCGAGACCGTCTCGGGCAAGAACCGTGCGCTCGTACGGCATTGGAACGGCAAGACCTGGAAGAAGGTGGCGGTCCCGGCCGCCCTCAAGGGGATCTACCTCGACCACGTGGCCGCCTCGTCGGGCACGAACGTCTGGGTCACCGGCACGGACGGCCGCGACAAGGCCTACTCGCTCCGCTGGGACGGCAAGAAGTGGCACACCGGCCCCACCCACACCACCTACGAACCGGGCGGTGACGCGGTCGCGGCCATCGGCAAGAAGGACGTCTGGCTGCTGGGCAGGGGTACGAACGACCTCGCCGCGGGTCACGCCCGGCACTTCGACGGCAAGCACTGGAAGACCGTCTCGGTGCCCGGCTCCGTGTCCGACGTCAGCGCCGTGTCGAGCCGTGACATCTGGGCCATCGGCCTCGTACGCGGGAAGAACGGCTACGAGGCGGCCGTCACGCACTGGAACGGCAAGACCTGGCGCCGGGTCTCCACCGGCACCGAGGACGTCATGTACGACAGCGTCCGGGCCCTCGGCGCGAAGAACGTCTGGGTGTCCGGATCGATGGGCGGCAAGGTCCTGCACTGGAACGGCAAGAAGTGGGCGGCCCTGTCGCCGGGCCACGGGGTCGGGCTCGTCGGCGCCCTCGCGTCCGACGGCGCCAAGGGCCTGTGGGCGGTCGCGGACGGGACCCGGCTCCTGCGGTACCACGCGGGTCACTGGAGCGTGTCGGTCCTGCCGCAGCGCGCCGGCCACACCACGCGGATCGAGGCGCTGGCCCAGGTGAAGGGGACGACGTCCGTCTGGGGCGTCGGCGTCCTGACCGTGGCCAAGGGAGACGACGACGTCGAGCAGGCCGACGTGACCGTCAAGTACGGCCGCTGATCACGACGCGTACCCGGGGGCGGGCCCCCCAACCGCCGGCCCCCCCCCCCCCCC
>NZ_JAMXMX010000030.1 GCF_024055725.1 Actinoallomurus spadix
TGGCCGCCGAGGCGGCCCTCCGTGCCCACCTCGCGGGCGACGCGCGTGACCTCGTCGGCGAAGGAGGACAGCTGGTCGACCATCGTGTTGAGGGTGTCCTTGAGCTGGAGGATCTCGCCCTGCGCGTCGACCGTGATCTTCTTGGACAGGTCGCCGTTGGCCACCGACGTCGCCACCTGGGCGATGTTGCGCACCTGGGCGGTGAGGTTCCCCGCCATGGAGTTGACGTTGTCGGTGAGGTCCTTCCAGACGCCGCTGACGCCGCTGACGCGGGCCTGGCCGCCGAGACGGCCCTCCGTGCCCACCTCACGGGCCACGCGCGTCACCTCGTCCGCGAACGACGAGAGCTGGTCGACCATCGTGTTGACGGTGTCCTTCAGCTCCAGCAGCTCGCCGGTCGCCTCGACCGTGACCTTCCGGGTCAGATCCCCCCGTGCCACCGCCGTCGTCACGAGGGCGATGTCGCGCACCTGCCCGGTCAGCCGGCTCGCCATCGCGTTGACCGCTCCGGTGACGTCACGCCACCGGCCCGACATCTCCCGCGGCGTCGCCTGCCCGCCGAGCCGCCCCTCCGCGCCGACCTCCCGGGCCAGCTGCGTCACCTCGGCGGCGAACTCGTCGAGGTGCTCGACCATGCGGTTCACGCCCGAGCCCATCCGCAGCAGCTCGCCGCGCCAGGGCCGCGTGCCGGTGTCGAGCTCGATGCGCTGGCTCAGGTCGCCGTCGGCCACCGCGTCGACGACGCGGGCCATCGCGGTCGTGGACTGCACGAGCGTGTCGATCAGCGCGTTCGCCGCGGCGTTGCCCGTCGCCCAGGTGCCCTCGCCGCCCGCTCTCAGCCGCTCGTCGATCCGTCCTTCGTGACGCACCTCACGCTGAACCCGTACGAGTTCGCCGGTGAGGTGGGACGCGCGCTCCTGAGCCTCGTTGAAGGCTCCGGCGATCTCGCCCAGGATGCCGTCGCGCGAGGGATCGAGCCGCACGTCGAAATCGCCGTCGCGCAAGGCGCACACGGCGTCGAGCACCGACCGCAGATCGGTCTCCGAGTACTTGGCGCGGGTCGGCGCATGGGACGTGCCTCGAGGCATTGATTTCCTCCTAGCCTTCCACGCGGCGTGGCCGGGGGTCTGTACAGTCCACCCAGTGGATCTGCCACGATGGCAGCGTCCTGCATCCCCGAGACGAATCCAAGTGGCCGTGGAGAGCAACCAAAAGACGTACACGACCTTTCCGCCGGAGGTCGCTTCTGTCGCGGCCGCCCGGCGCTTCGTGGGGGAGACACTTCGGGGCTGGGGCGTCGATGACGTGGACGACGCCATGCTACTAACGAGTGAGCTGGTTACGAACGCCATCGTCCACGCCGGCACCGAGGTCGAGGTGGTCTGCGAGCTCATCGGCGGCCAGGTCAGGGTCGAGGTGCACGACCGGCACCAGACCCGCCGGGTGCCCGTGCCGGGCGATCAGGTCAGTGGCCGCGGCCTGCTCTTCCCCGAGACCCTCGCGACGTCCTGGGGCGTGACGTACGGCCAAGGGGACAAACACGTCTGGTTCACCGTACCCGGCATCGGCGTCCCCGACGAGGCGCCGCCGCGCATGCCTCCCGAGGTGCTCGTCACCGCGCCGCAGTCCGCCCGCCCCACCGTCGACCAGCTCGCCCAGCGCACGGCGCAGGGCGCGCAGGACGCCATGGGCGCCGACTGCGTGTACGTCCTGCTCGCCGACGACGACGCCGAGCTCAGCCTGCGCGCGACGGCCGGCGTACGCCCCGAGGGCGCGGCGCTGGAGATGGGCCTGGAGGGCGCGCCGGTCGGCGGCCGGGGAGTGTACGCCGACCTGGGCGGCAGCCCGTACAACCTCCCGGCCCTGCGGGCCGCCGGGATCCGCTCGCTCGTCACCGCGCCGTTCACGGTCGACGGCCGGGCGATCGGGCTGCTCATCGCGGCCTCCCGCGACGCCGGGCACTTCACCGAGGACGACGTCGAACGCCTCCAGCACCTCGCCGACCGCCAGGCGCCCTCGCTGGAGCGGGCCCGCCTCATGGAGCTCGAACGCGCCCGCCGCGGCTGGCTCGGCTTCCTCGCCGAGGCGAGCAGCATGCTCGCCGGCACGCTCGACCAGCAGATGACCATGGCGCTGGTCGCCCAGCTCATCGTCCCCCGCCTGGCCACCTGGTGCGCGGTGTTCACCGTCCGTGACACCGGCCTGGCGCTGCCCGCGTACGCCTGGCACGCCGACGAGACGATGGTCGCCGACCTGCGCACGCTCCTCGACCTGCTGCCGCCCGCGTCCCCGCCGGCCGAGCCCGGCCCGTGGGAGGGCTTCACCCCGGCACCGTCGGGCGATCTCCCCCCGACCGCGCACCGGGTGACCGGCGACGTCTCTCACGTCTTCCCGCTGGTCGCGCGGGGCCGCACCATCGGCACGCTCGTCGTCGGCGGCCCGAAGGGCGCGCGCTTCACCCGCGACGCGCTCGAGCTCACCGAGGACCTCGCGGGCCGGGCCGCCCTCGCCATCGACAACGCCCGCCTGTACGAGGAGCAGGCCGCCATGAGCCGCACGCTCCAGCGCAGCCTCCTGCCGCCCGACATCCCCACGATCCCCGGCCTGGACGTCGCGGTCGTGTACGAACCGGCCGGCGAGCACAGCGAGGTCGGCGGCGACTTCTACGACGTCTTCAACGTCGGCACACGCTGGCGGTTCGCCATCGGCGACGTCTGCGGCACCGGGCCCGAGGCCGCCGCGGTCACCGGGCTCGCCCGGCAGGGCCTGCGGATCCTCGGCCGGGAGGGCCACTCGATCCCCGAGGTCCTCGAACGCCTCAACGCGCTCATCCTGGAGGAGGGGACCCGCGCCCCGTTCCTCACCCTCCTCCACGGTGAGCTCGAGCCGCTCGGCGACGGCCGGTTCCGTGTGACGTACGCCACGGCGGGTCATCCGCCGCCGCTCTTCCTGAGCCCGGGCGGCATCGTGAAGGGCGAGGACCACTCCGACCTGATGCTCGGCGCGTTCCCCGAGGCGACGTTCGAGGTCAAGACCACGATCCTCAAACCCGGGCACCTGCTGCTCGGCTTCACCGACGGGGTGACCGAGCGGCGCCACGGCGACCGGCTCCTGGGCGACGACGGCGGCCTCGAACGCATCCTCGCGGGCTGCGTGGACCTCAACGCCGGCGCGGTCGCCGCCAAGGTCATGCGCGCCGTCCGCGGCTTCTCCACCGAGCCCTCCCACGACGACACCGCCCTGATCGTCCTCCGCGTCGAGGAGTGACCGGCCCGCCCGATGGGCGCTCGTACGGCTGGGTGGCGTGGACGAGGAACGGGGGCCGTTCTTCCGCCTACACCTCGAACAGGCGCTCCGTGTCGGCGTTCAGCAGGTCGAGGAGGCGGGCGATGAAGTAGACCGTTCCCAGCCCCACGACGCGCTCGCCCAAGGAGGCGAGACGCTCTCGGGTCAGCTCCCCGTCGTCCATGACCGTCCAGTGTGGCGGCAGGGGATGGGTGAAGCGCAGGTGGCGGTACTCCGGCAGCCGGACGTAGGTGACGGGGAGGCCCGCCAGCTCGTCGATGACACCCGCGATGTCCTTGTGGTCGGGCAGGCAGACGAGGACGTGGTCGATGTCGTCCCAGTGCCGACGCGCCTCGGCCAGCGCCGTGGCGGCGCCCGTCCGGTCGATCGCCGAGTCGAGGAGGATCGTCGTGCCGGGCAGCCGGTGCCAGGACAGGCGGCCGGGCAGGCGTACGGAGGACAGCACGCGGTGCAGCCGGCCGGGCGACGGCCGCCGGCGTCCGGCCGCGTCGAGGAGGCGTTCGGCGGCGGCGCGGCCCAGTTCGGCGTTCCGCCGCCCGTGGGCGGCCGGTAGGACGGCCTCCGGGAGATCGCTCGCGCCGATCACCTCGGGCTTCAGCCGGCCGGCGGTGCGGTCGGCGACGGTCGCGGCGATCGCCTCGGTGACGGGCGGGGTCTGGGGGAGGGAGACGACGGCGGAGGTGGTGGCGGCCGTGACGCCGGCCTTGTCCACCGCGATCTCGGCGGGGGAGTCACCGAGAACGCCGAGGTGCTCGGCGAAGACCTCGGTCATCGCGACGACGTCCGGGGGGAACAGGCGGACCTCGTCCGAGACGCCGCCCATGCCCGCCTCGAGGACGATGGCGTCGGCGCCGACGGCTCGCGCGTGCAGGACGCCCGCGATCGTGAACAGGCCGCTCGGCGACAGGTAGCCCTCGCCGCTCCTGCGTTCGGGAAGATACCGGACCGCTTCGCGGATCCGCGCGCCGAGCCGGGTGAGGTCGGCGTCGGAGATCGCGGTTCCGTTCACGCGGATGCGCTCGCGCTCCCGGCGCAGGGCCGGGCTGGTGACCGTCACCACGCGGCATCCGGCGGCGGCGAGAGTCGCCGAGGCGTAGGTGGCGGCCGTCCCCTTGCCCTTCGAGCCGACCACGGTCAGCACCGGAATCCCGGTCGTGCCGGTCTCCAGCGCGTGTGCGAGAAGGCCTGCGCGCTCGACGCTCCGCTCGGCGCCCGGACCGCGCCGGTCCCACTCCGCGAAGAACGCGCCGGTCCCATCGGTCACCATCCGACGATATCGACGACCCGAGTGAGGGGATCATGCCGGTCTGACTCCCGGGCGGCGCGTTAGTAGGCTGCTGGGGTGAGTGCGAGCAGGTATGACGAGGCCGTCAAGGGCATCAGGACCCGGGGGGTCGAATGGGACATCGATCCCACGCTGGACCGGATGCGTGATCTTGCGGACGTTCTCGGATCGCCGCAGCGGGCGTACCCCGTCATCCACATCACCGGGACGAACGGCAAGTCCAGCACGGCCCGGATGATCGAGGCGCTGTTGCGGGAGCGCGGGCTGCGCGTCGGCCTGTACACCAGCCCCGAGTTGCACTCGATGCGCGAGCGGATCGCGATCGACGGGGCGCCGGTGAGCGAGGAGCGGTTCGCCGAGCTGTACGAGGACGTCCTGCCGTTCATCGAGCTGACCGACGCGAAGCACGACGTGAAGGTGTCGTTCTTCGAGACGCTGACCGCGATGGCATTCGCCGCGTTCGCCGACGCGCCCGTCGACGTCGCCGTCGTCGAGGTGGGCATGGGCGGCACCTGGGACGCGACCAACATCGCCGACGGGGCGGTGGCGGTGGTCACACCGATCGGCCTGGACCACACCCGCTGGCTCGGGTCCACGGTGGAGCAGATCGCGGCGGAGAAGGCCGGGATCATCAAGCCCGGCGCGATCGCCGTGCTCGCCCAGCAGCCGGTCGAGGCGGCGGAGGTGCTGATGCGGCGCGCCACCGAGGTCGGGGCGACCGTCGCCCGTGAGGGCCTGGAGTTCGGCGTCCTCGGGCGGGAGCTGGCGGTGGGCGGCCAGCTGGTGCGGCTGCAGGGGCTGCACGGCGTGTACGACGAGGTGTTCCTGCCGTTCTTCGGGGCGCACCAGGCGGGCAACGCGGCGTGCGCGCTGGCGGCGGTCGAGGCGTTCGCGCGCGGCCGCGCCACCGGTGAGTCGGAGACCGACAGCGACCAGCTCGACCCCGAGCTGGTGCGCCAGGCGTTCGTGAACGCGACGTCGCCGGGGCGGCTGGAGGTCGTGCGGACGGGGCCGACCGTGCTGGTCGACGCGGCGCACAACCCGGCCGGCATGGCGGCCAGCGTGGCGGCGCTGACGGAGGAGTTCGGGTTCACCCGGCTGGTCGGCGTGCTCGCGGCGATGGCCGACAAGGACGTGACCGGTCTGCTGGAGGAGCTCGAGCCGGTGCTGGACGAGGTCCTCGTCACGCGTAACTCCTCCGCCCGGTCGATGCCCGCGCGCGAGCTGGCGGACCTGGCGCGGGACGTCTTCGGTGAGGACCGCGTGCACCTGGTGCCCCGGCTGGACGACGCCATCGACCAGGCGATCACGCTGGCCGACGAGTCCGGGGAGTTCGCGGGCGCCGGAGTGCTGATCACGGGGTCGGTCACGACGGCGGGTGACGCGCGGGTGCTGCTGAGGGCGGGCCGGTGATGGCCGGGCGTACGGGCGGCGCGCGGGCCGGGGAGCGGGGGGACCGGCGGTGAGGAGGCTGTGCGCGGTCATGCTCACGCTGCAGGCGGTGGTGACGCTGCTGGCGATCCCCGTGGCGATCTCGGTGGCGCACGCGGACGCCGCCACGGCCGGGATCGCCGGGGGCGTGCTCGCCTTCGCCGGGTTGGTGATCGCCGGGCTGCTGCGGTACCGCTGGGCCTACGTCGCGGGCAGTGTGCTGCAGATTCTGGTCATTGGGACGGGTTTCGTGGTTCCGGTGATGTTCTTCCTCGGTGTCATTTTCGGTGCTCTCTGGGGGGCGTCGATTTGGGTTGGTCGGCGGGTGGAGAGCGCGCAGCCGCGCTAATGTCACGGGTGGCCGTTCCGATCGTCTCGTTTCGCCAATTGTGCCAAATGTCTAAAAGTTGACTTATGGCGTGAATTGAGGGTGCGGGACCGATGATCTCCTGAGGAGATTTCCGGATGTCCACGCCCCCCGGGAAAGACGACGCCGCCGGATTCGCCGTGCTGCTCGTCGTCCTCGCCACGGCGGTCCCCGCCGCGGTCGTCGTGCTGCCCGACACGGCGTCGTACGTCATGCCGCAGGCGGTCCGCGATCTCGGCCTGCCCGACGCCCAGGCGGCGGGGCTGGTCCGCGCCTGCGGCCTGGCGCTGCCCGCCCTGATCCTCACGGCCCCGCTCACGGCCGCGCTGGTCCGCCGCGCGCCCGCCTGGCTGGTGCTGTTCGCGGGGCTCGCGGTCCTGCTCGCGGCCCAGGGGCTCTCGGTGCGCGCCACGTCCGTTCCCGCGGTCGGCGCCGTACGCGTCGCCGAGGGCGCGGCCGGTGGCATCGTCCTGCCCGCGACGCTGGCGCTGGCCCGGGAGCGGGGGCGGCACCGCGCGGCCCCCTCCGTCTGGGCCGGCGTCCTCGTCGCGGCGCTCCTGCTCGCCACGCCCCTCGCGCTGGCCGCGACGGCCGGCTGGGACCCCGACGGGGTCGAGTGGCGGGCGATCCTGTGCCCGTACTGGTGGCTCAGCGCGATCGCGCTGGTGGGCGTGGCGACACTGGGCCTGCTGCGGGCGCGGCCGGCCCGTCGCGCCGGCCCGCCGACCGGGGCCCTGCCGGCCGGGCTTCCGGCGGCCGGGGTCGCTCCGGCCGCGGCGCGGACGGAGCGGTTGCAACTGCTGCTGCCGGTCGTTCCGGTGGGCGGATTCGCCTTCCTGGCGGTGGTCACGACGTACGACTGGTCGCCCGGGGCGCAACTCCTGCTGGCGGCCTGCGGGATCGCCGGGCTGCTGGGGCTGGCCGTGGTCGGATCCCGCGACGCGACCACCGGCAGCCCGCTCGGGTACGCCGTCGTCATGCCGGCCACCGGCCTGCTGACCATGCCGGTGACCGGGCCGCTGGCCGGGCTGGTCGGCGACCGGGCCGTGCCCCTGACGGCGTTCGTGGCGGGCGGGGCGGGCGCGGTGGCCGCCGCGCTCCTGGCCGGTTCGCTAGGCCGTGGAACGGGCCGCCGCGTGATGCTGTGCGGGTACGGCCTGGACGTCGTCGCGATCCTCCTGCTGCTGACCACGGGGGCGGCGGCGAGCCTGTGGACGCTGCTGACCGCCCTGTGCGCCCTCGGCGCGGGAACGGGGCTGGCGGTCGGGGCCGCGCTCCGCCACGCGGACGCGGGTCCGGCCCTGTTCGGCCTGTCGCTGTGCTTCCCGGCGGTCCTCGGCGGGCACCTCGTCGTCGGCCCGCTGCAGATCGCGAAGGTCGGCGCGGTCACCGGCGCGGGCGGCGACCCGGCGGCGGCGCTGTACGCCCTGACCGCGGCGTACCGGCTGTGGCTCGTCGCCGCCGGGGGCATCGCCGTGCTCCTCGCCGCCGTGACCGCCTGGGCGAGCCGGAACCGGACGCGGGCCTCTCCGGCCGGTCCCGCGGACTCGGGCGGAACCGCGCTGCCCGGCGGGTAAGATCGCACCGTTACGCGGCAGCCCGGCCGTGGCGACCTGCGCGGATACGGTTAGAGCCCCGGTCGGCCGGTGACCTCCCGCCGAGGCGGGCGGGCCGTGGCCCGCACCGGTGATCGCAAACCTGTGAACCAAGGAGAATCTTCCGTGTCCGAACGCAGTCTTGTCCTCGTCAAGCCCGATGGCGTGCGCCGCGGCCTCGTCGGGGACGTCATCGCGCGCATCGAGCGCAAGGGCCTGAAGCTCGCCGCACTGGAGCTCCGCACGCTGGAGCGCGAGGTCGCCGAGACGCACTACGAGGAGCACCGCGAGAAGCCGTTCTTCGGCTCGCTGGTCGAGTTCATCACCGGCGGCCCGCTCGTCGCGATGGTGGTCGAGGGGCCGCGCGCGATCGAGGCGTTCCGCGCCCTGGCCGGCGCCACCGACCCGGTCGCCGCCGCGCCCGGAACCATCCGCGGGGACCACGCGTTGGAGATCCAGGAGAACGTCGTGCACGGCTCCGACTCTCCCGCGTCGGCCGAGCGCGAGATCAAGTTGTTCTTCCCCGACCTTTTCTGAAGATTGGTCGCATAACCGCGCGGGCCGGGTACGTACGGCCCGCGCGTTTGTTTTCCCAGGCCCAGCCCATCGGACGGACCTGACCCGGCCCACGACGCGCGGCGCCGGGTCTGCGTCAACCGGGATCTCGCGCGTTACCATGAGAATGCGTTCCGCACGCCCGCCAATCCGGAAGGGCTCCCTTTCTTCATGGGTAACAAGCTGTCGTTCCTGGGCCGTGACATGGCAGTCGATCTGGGTACGGCGAACACCTTGGTCTATGTGCGCGGTCGGGGCATCGTTCTGAACGAGCCGTCGGTCGTGGCCATCAACACGAACACGGGCAAGATCGTGGCGGTGGGCATCGAGGCCAAGCGGATGATCGGCCGTACCCCTGGCAACATCGTCGCGGTCCGCCCGCTCAAGGACGGTGTGATCGCCGACTTCGACGTCACCGAACGCATGCTCCGGTACTTCATCCAGAAGGTCCATAAACGCCGGCACTTCGCCAAGCCGCGGATCGTCGTGGCCGTGCCGAGCGGGATCACGGGTGTCGAGCAGCGCGCCGTGAAGGAGGCCGGTTACCAGGCGGGCGCCCGGCGGGTGTACATCATCGAGGAGCCCATGGCCGCCGCGATCGGCGCCGGCCTGCCGGTCCACGAGCCCACCGGCAACATGGTCGTCGACATCGGCGGCGGCACCACCGAGGTCGCGATCATCTCGCTCGGCGGCATCGTGACGAGCCAGTCGATCCGGGTCGGCGGCGACGAGCTCGACCAGGCGATCATCTCCTACGCGAAGAAGGAGTACTCCCTGATGCTCGGGGAGCGCACCGCGGAGGAGATCAAGATGGCGATCGGCTCGGCCTACCCCTTCGACGACGAGCCGCATGCCGAGATCCGCGGCCGCGACCTCGTCAGCGGCCTGCCGAAGACGATCGTGATCTCCGCCGAGGAGATCCGCCGCGCCATCGAGGAGCCGGTCAACACGGTCGTCGACGCCGTCAAGACGACGCTCGACAAGTGCCCGCCCGAGCTGTCCGGCGACATCATGGACCGCGGCATCGCCCTCACCGGCGGCGGCGCCCTGCTCAAGAACATCGACGAACGGCTCCGGGAAGAGACCGGCATGCCGATCCACATGGTCGACAATCCGCTCGACTCGGTCGTCCTCGGCTCCGGAAAGTGTGTCGAGGACTTCGAGGCGCTGCGCCAGGTCCTCGTGCCCGAACCACGACGTTAGGGAACCTGCCGGTGAACGACACCCGGCGAACCCGAGCCGTCCTCGGGGTCCTGCTGCTGATCTCCCTGGCCATGATCACCGTTGACTACCGTGGAGGCGAGCACTCACCGTTGCGCGGGCTGCGTTCCTTCGGCGAGGCGATCTTCGGGCCGATCGAGGACGCCGCGGCGGCCGTGATCACCCCGGTCGGGCACGCGCTGGACACGATCATCGGCAGTCCGGACGCGCACCGGCGGGTCGACCGGCTCGAACGCGAGAACCAGCGGCTGCGCCAGCAGCTCCGCGCCCAGCAGATCGACAAGAGCCGCGCCGAGCAGCTGCACCGGCTGCTCGGCACCGCCGGGCTCGGCGGCTACCGGATCGTCGCGGCCCAGGTCATCTCGGCCGGGGAGGGCGTCGAGGAGACCGTCACCATCGACGCCGGCAGCGGCGACGGCGTCCGCACCGACATGACGGTGATCACCGGCGACGGCCTCGTCGGGCGCGTCACACAGGTCGGGCCGGCCACGTCGACGGTGCTGCTGGCCACCGACGCGGCCTCCTCGGTCGGCGGGCGGCTGGAGGGCTCGGGGGAGATCGGCGTCGTACGCGGCACCGGCCGGCGCAGCGGCTCACCGCTGACCTTCGAGCTCCTGGACTCCACGGTGGAGATCAAACCCGGCCAGCGCATCGTCTCCTTCGGCTCGCAGGGCAACCGGCCGTACGTCCCGGGCGTCCCGATCGGCACGGTCATCCGCATCGAGCGGACGCCCGGATCGCTGACCCGGACCGCCATCGTCCGCCCGTTCACGCACTTCACCGCCCTGGACGTCGTCGGCGTGGTCGTGGCGCCGCCCAAGAAGAACCCGCGCGACGCCGTGCTGCCGCCGGCCCCGCCCAAGCCGGTGACGCCCACCCCGTCGCCGTCCAACCCGGGCCCGTCGAATCCGGGCCCCTCCACGCCGGGCGCCGCCGCTTCGGCACCGACGCGGCGGGCGCCGGACGAGCCGTCGGCGGCCCCGCGGGCGATGCCGAGCGGGGAGGAGTCCGCGTCCGCCGGGCCGTCCCGGAGACGCAGGTCCGCGACGTCCACCGAGTCGCCGCGGACACGCCGAACGCTGACGTCCACCGAAGCACCACGGCGGCGCGGACCGCGCACGCCTCACTCGCCGGGAGACTGAGCCATGTCACGCAACGTCCTGGCCACGATCGTCGTCGTCGCAGCGCTCCTGCTGCAGCTGACGGTCGCCAACCGGCTGCCGCTGCCCGCCTCGGTCACCCCGAACCTCGTGCTCCTCGCCGTGGTGGCGCTGGCGCTGGTCAACGGATCGATGACCGGCCTGGTCACCGGTTTCTTCGCCGGGCTGGCCGCCGACATCGTGCCGCCAGCCGACCACACCATCGGCCGCTACGCCTTCGTGTACTGCCTGATCGGCTACGTCTGCGGGCTCGCCGCCGACGACCTCGAGCGCTCGCCCGTGCTGCCGTTCGTCGCGGTGGCCGCGGGCGCGCTCGCCGGATCGGTGCTGTACGCCATGGTGGGCATGATGCTCGGCGACCCACGCACCCGCTGGCCGGTGCTGTCCCACCAGCTGCCGGTCCAGGTGCTCTACGACGTGATCGCCAGCCCGTTCGTGGTCTGGGCCGTGCTGCGGCTGACCCGGAGGGCCGAACGCCAGCACGACCCGGGCGGACTCGACGCGGTCCCCGGGTTCTATCGGGCGCGCTAGACGAAGGAGAAGGCTTTGGGACCGCGCTCGCACGTGCGGCTCGTCGTCCTGCACGTGCTCGTCATGTCGCTGTTGCTGTCGCTCGGCGGGCGGCTGTGGTACCTGCAGGTCATGAACGGCGCGCACTACAAGAAGGTCGCCGCCGACAACCGGATCCGCGAGATCGTGGTGCCCGCCGTGCGAGGACAGATCCTCGACGACGTCGGCCGGCCGCTCGTACGGAACCGCACCGCCCTGGTCGTCTCCGTCGACCGGACGGCGCTGATCCGCCAGCGGGACGGCGGCCGGGCGGTGCTGCAGCGCCTGGCGAACCTGCTCGGCACCCGCTACGACGAGCTCGCCCTGAAGGTCCGGCTGTGCGGTCCGGGGATCAAGCGGCCCTGCTGGCCCGGCTCCCCGTACCAGCCGATCCCCATCGACGACCGCGTCGACGCCCGCAAGGCGCTGCAGATCATGGAGCGCCAGGAGGACTTCCCCGGGGTGACCGCCCAGCTCGAACCGGTCCGGGACTACCCGCGCACCGAGGGCGCCACCGCCGCGCAGGCGCTCGGCTACCTGCAGCCGATCACCCAGGACGAACTGAACAGCCGCAAGGGCCTGAAGGTCACCGGGTTCAGCGGCGTCGACCTGATCGGCCGGGACGGGCTGGAGGCGGTCTACGACGGCGACCTGCGCGGCGTCCCGGGCGACCGGCGGGTCCTCGTCGACAACCGGGGACGCGTGACCGGGATCGCCTCCGAGCAGCCTCCGGTCGGCGGCGGCACCCTCGTCACCAGCATCGACGCGAAGGTGCAGGGGATCGTCGAGAAGGCCCTCTCCCAGGCCATGCAGGACGCCCGCCACCGCGGCGACCCCGCCGACTCGGCGGCGAGCGTGGTCCTGGACGTGCGCACCGGGCGGATCATCGCGCTCGCGAGCTTCCCGACCTACGACCCGTCCGTGTGGACCGGCGGCATCTCCCAGGACGAGTACGACGCGCTGCTCAGCAAGCAGCACGGCCAGCCACTGATCTCCCGGGCGACGGACGGCCAGTTCGCCCCCGGATCGACGTTCAAGATCTCGTCGCTGCCGGCGGCCGTCAAGGACGGGTACTCCCTGCACGGCATCTATCCCTGCCCGTCGTCGTACATGGTCGGGGCCCGGGCGTTCAGCAACTTCGAGGGCGAGTCCGGCGGGGACATCGACCTGCACCGTGCGCTGGTCATGTCCTGCGACACGATCTTCTACAAGTTCGCGTACGAGGAGTGGCTCCGCGACGGCGGCATGCACCCGGTGAAGAACCCCAAGGACCCGATGGAGAAGATGGCCCGGGCGTACGGCTTCGGCAGGCGCACCGGCATCGACCTGCCCGGGGAGGCGCCCGGCCGGATCCCGGACCGCGCCTGGAAGCTCTCCTACTGGAACGACACCAAGAAGACCGACTGCAAGCGGGCCAAGACCGGTTACCCGGAGATCGCCAAGACCGACCCGGCCCGCGCGGCGTACCTCAAGGCGATCTCCTCGGAGAACTGCGTCGACGGGTACGTCTTCCGCGCCGGTGACGCCGCCAACTTCTCCGTCGGCCAGGGCGACGTCCTCGTCACGCCACTGCAGCTGGCCCGCGCGTACGCCGCGCTCGCCAACGGCGGCACGCTGTGGAGTCCCCGGGTCGGCAAGGCGGTCATCGCCCCCGACGGGTCCGTGCGGCGCCGCATCGACCCGGTCAAGTCGGGACGCCTTCCGGTGCCGTCGAACGTGCTCACCTACATCCGGAAGGCCCTCACCGACGTGCCCAAGGAGGGCACGGCCGCCGGCGCCTTCGGCGGCTTCCCCTTCGACCGGCTGGCCGTCGCCGGCAAGACCGGCACCGCGGAGGTGTACGGCAAGAAGGACACCTCATGGTTCGCGTCCTTCGCCCCGGCGAACAAGCCGCGCTACGTCGTCGTCGCCATGGTCACCCAGGCGGGTACCGGCGCCACGACGGCGGCGCCCGCCGTCCGGCAGATCTGGGAGGGCATGTACGGCCTCACCGGGAAGCCGCCCGCACTGCCCGACGGGAACGTCCCGGACCGGCTGCCTACCCTCGCGCCCGACGGCACGGTCAACGCCCCTCCGGGATTCGCCGTGACCTCGGATGACCGGCAGCCCGCGCCCGCGAAGGACAAGCAGCCCGTACCCGCGAAGGACGAACAGCCCACTCCCGCGGAGGACAGGCGGCGGGCGCCCGCGAAGGAGGAGCGGTCCGTTCCCGCGAACGACGAGCGGTCCGCGCCCGCCCACCGCCGGAGGCCGCGATGACGGGGTGGCGACATGATCAGTGAGTACGGCGGGGCGCTCGGCCGGCGGCGGTCCCTCCCGGCCCGGCTGCTGGCCTCACCCGCGCGGCGCCTGGACTGGGCGCTCCTCCTCGCCGTGCTCGCGCTGTCGGTCATCGGCGCGGTTCTCGTGTACTCCGCGACCCGCGCCGACGGCTCCGAGGGCTTCTTGAAGAAGCACGTCCTCAACCTGGCGATCGGGCTGATCCTCGGGGGCGTGACGACGGCGCTGGACTACCGGCTCCTGCGCGCGTACGCCCCGATCGTCTACGGCGCCGCCTGCCTCGGCCTCGCCGTCGTACTGACGCCGGTCGGGGCCACCGTCAACGGCTCCCACTCGTGGATCGTGGTCGGCGGCGGGTTCCAGATCCAGCCGTCGGAGTTCGCCAAGGTCGGCATGGTCGTGCTGCTGGCGATGATCCTGGGTGAGCCGCGCGACGGGGAGGTCGGCCCGGGCCGGCGCGACATCCTGCTCGCCCTGGCGCTGGCCGCGCTGCCCGCCGGGCTGGTGATGCTGCAACCGGATCTCGGCACCACCCTGGTGTTCGCCACGGTGATCATCGGTGTGCTGTCGATGTCCGGGGCGCCGAAACTGTGGGTCGGCGGGCTGATCGGAGCCGCGGCGGCGCTCGCGGTGACGGTCTGGTGGACGCACCTGCTCAAGCCGTACCAGGTGCACCGCTTCACCGCCTTCGCCGACCCGTCCGCCGACCCGCAGGGCGCCGGGTACAACGCCCAGCAGGCCCGGATCGCCGTCGGCTCCGGCGGCGTCTTCGGCAACGGGCTGTTCCACGGTGAGCAGACGAACGGCCACTTCGTCCCCGAGCAGCACACCGACTTCATCTTCACGGTGGCGGGGGAGGAGCTCGGGTTCATCGGGGCGGCGCTGATCGTCGCGTTGCTGGGCGTGGTGCTGTGGCGCGGGCTGCGCATCGCCCGCGAGGCCGCCGACCTGTTCGGCGGGCTGGTGGCCACCGGCGTCGTGTGCTGGCTGGCCTTCCAGACCTTCGAGAACATCGGCATGACCGTCGGCATCATGCCGATCACCGGCCTCCCCCTGCCCTTCGTGTCGTACGGCGGCTCCGCGGCCTTCGCCAACTTCATCGCCGTCGGCCTGCTCCAGACCGTCCACCTCCGCCACAACCCGTACGAGTGAGCCGGCCCGCGGATCCCGTCCGGGGCGTGCGTGCGGAGTGATCATCGTGCTACGGAACCGTTCTGGCCGCCGGGGCCCGGATGGGGGACGATGATCCAATGGCGACGGCGGCGGAGTTCCGGTTGACGCTCGACGACGGCATCGTCCGCATGGACGAGGGACGCCTGTTGGTACGTACCCGCCCGCTGCGCACTCTCCGCCTGTCCGAAGAGGAGAGCCGGACCCTCGACCGGTGGACGGCCGGTGAGGCGATCACCGACACGGGCCTGGCCCGGCGCCTGATCGACGCGGGCGTCGCCCATCCGACGTGGGCGTCCGGACCTTTCGGGCCCGCCGACGTCACCGTCGTGATCCCGGTGAAGGACCGCGCCGGGCTCGTCGCGGCGCTGGTCCCGACGCTCGGCGAGGTCGCGGACGTCATCGTCGTCGACGACGGTTCGCGCGTCCCGATCGACGGCGCGCGGATCCGGCACGAGCGTCCGCGGGGACCCGCCGCGGCCCGGAACGCGGGCTGGGGCCTGGCGAAGACCGAGCTCGTCGCGTTCGTCGACTCGGACTGCTCGCCGAGCCCGGGATGGCTCGACGCGCTGCTCCCGCACTTCGCCGACCCGAAGGTCGCGGCCGTCGCCCCGCGCATCGCGAGCGCGCCGGGCGGATCGCTGCTCGAACGGTACGAGACGGCGCGTTCACCGCATGACCTGGGACGTTCGCCCGGTCAGGTGCGGCCGCGCAGCCCGGTGGGCTATGTGTCGACGACGGTCCTGGTCGTCCGGCGGTCGGTCCTGTCCGAGGCCGGTGGGCTCAGCGAGGAGATGCGCTTCGGCGAGGATCTCGATCTGGTGTTCCGCCTCCTGAAGCAAGGGTGGAAGGTCCGTTATGAACCCGCGTCCGTGGCCACCCACCTCGCCCGGAGGAAACCCCACCAATGGGTCCACCAGCGCTTCAGCTACGGCACCACGGACGCGCCGCTGCTGACCCGGCACCCCGGATCGATGGCGCCGCTGACCGCCTCGCCCTGGAGCGTCGCGGCGTGGGCGCTGGCCGGGGCCGGCAGGCTCGGCCTCGCGGCCACGGTCGCGGCCGGCTCCGCCCTGCTGACCGCCCACGAGCTCGGCGAGCTGAGGGTTCCGCCGCGCCGGGCGTTGCGCGTCGCGACGGCCGGTCACCTGTCGGCCGGCCGCGGTCTGGTCGCCGCGCTGACCCGCGCCTGGTGGCCGGGCACGCTGGCCGCGATGATCGCGTCGCCGCGGGCCCGCAGGCTCATCGCGGCGACCGTCCTCACGACGTACGCCGACGAGTGGCGGGACCAGAGGACGACCCTCGGCCTCGTCCCGTGGTGTCTGCTCCGGCTGGCGGACGACGTCGCCTACGGCACCGGGATCTGGGCGGGCTGTCTCCGCAACCGGACGTTCGCGCCGCTCATCCCGGACCTCCACGGCGCGCCTGGCCTGCAGCGGCGGCTCTAGGTGTGCCTGCCTCGAAGCCCCGCCGTCCTACGGCGGACGGGGGCTTCGAGGCGGGCCCTCGCGGGTCCTCAGGCCGCGGCGGGTACGAGCGTCAGGAGCGTCGCCTCGGGTGGGCAGCAGAAGCGGACGGGCAGGTACGGTGAGGTGCCCAGGCCGGCGGAGACGTGCAGCCACGCCGCGCCGTTGCGGTGCAGGCCCCGGGCCCGGGTGCGGTCGATGCCGCAGTTGGTGATGAGGGGACCCAGGTAAGGGATCCGTACCTGGCCGCCGTGGGTGTGGCCGGCGAGGAGCAGGTCGAAGCCGTCGGCGGTGAAGGCGTCCAGGTTGCGCGGTTCCGGCGAGTGCATGACGCCCAGGCGGACATCCGCGCCCGGATCGGCGGGACCCGCGACGCGGCCGTAGTCGTCCTGGGCGATGTGCGAGTCGTGGACGCCACGGACCTCCACCGACAGTCCACCGGCCTTGACGTGTTCCGCGGCGTTGTTGAGGTCGGACCAGCCCGCGGCGCGCAGGGTCGCGCCGAGCTCCTCCCAGGGCAGGTCGGGCGGCACGTGCTCGTGGAAGTCCGACGGCGCGGATCGGCGCAGGTAGCTCAGGGGGTTCTCGGGCCGGGGCGCGTACAGGTCGTTCGAGCCGTACACGAACACGCCCGGGCGCTGGAGCAACGGGCCGATCGCCTCGACGAGGGCGGGGACGGCCGCGGGGTGCGCGATCGAGTCGCCGGTGTTGACGACGAGGTCCGGCCGCAGCCGGTCCAGCGCCCTTACCCAGCGGATCAGCCGCCGTCGCCGCGGTGTGAGGTGGAGGTCGGAGATGTGGAGGATCTTGAGCGGTGGGCGTCCGGGCCGCAGCAGGGGGACCTCCTGACGCCGCAACCGGAACCATCCGCGTTCGACGAGCGACACGTAGGTCACCGCGCCGAGGGCGGACAGCGGCAGCACCGTGCGGGCGTTCGGCATTGAGTCCTCCCCAAAGGCGGCCGTGACCAGAATAGGGCAATTCGGTCCGGCTTCTGGATGAGACCGACCGACCATTCCGGAGTACTCTGAACCGGATATCACGAGGAGGTACGCACCATGCCACCGCCGGAAATGCGGGGCGTTCTCCTCCGGCCGGCAGCGAGAGCTGCGTGAAGGACGATGGCCACGTCCGGTCAGCCGACTTCGAACGGAAGGGATCGTGATGGCGGGGAAGGCCTTCATTTCCGGAGTCGCCGGTTTTCTCGGGAGTCATCTGGCGGAGCGTTTCGTGGACCTCGGCTGGGACGTCGTGGGCGTGGACAGTCTCATCGGAGGGTCCGAGCGGAACGTTCCCGACGGCGTGGAGTTCCGCGTCGCCGACTGCTGCGATCGCGCGTCGTACGCCGACCTGCTGCGCGGCAGCGACCTGGTCTTTCACTGCGCGTCGGCGGCGTATGACGGGCTGAGCGTCTTCTCGCCGTCGTTCGTCCATCGCAACACCGCCCAGGCCACCGTGGACCTGGCGAGTGCCGCGCTGGCGGCCGGGGTCGGCAGGTTCGTCCACTGCTCGTCGATGGCCCGGTACGGCGCGTTGCCCGCGCCGTTCACCGAGGACATGACGCCGCAGCCGGTCAGCCCCTACGGCCTGGCCAAGCTGTCGTCCGAGACGATGGTCCGGACGCTGTTCACCACGCACGGCGGGGAGTACGCGATCGCCGTGCCGCACAACATCATCGGGCCGCGGCAGCGCTACTTCGATCCGTACCGCAACGTCGCCGCGATCATGATCAGCCGCATGCTCCGCGGCGAGCAGCCGGTCATCTACGGCGACGGCGGCCAGATGCGGTGCTTCAGCTTCGTCGACGACGTCCTGAGCTGCCTGGAGCGCATGGGCACGGACGGGTCCGCGGCGGGCGAGGTCATCAACGTGGGGCCGGATGAGGAGACCGTCTCGATCCTGGGCCTCGCCGAGGAGATCGCGGCGATCCTCTCCTTTCCGCTCGATCCCATCTTCGTCCCGGCCCGCCCGCTGGAGGTGCCGTTCGCCACCTGCAGCGCGGACAAGGCGCGCCGGCTGCTGGGGTACCGGACGACGGTGCCGCTGCGCGACGGCCTGAAGAAGATGGTCGAGTGGATCGCGGCTCAGGAACCAGTGCCCTTCCGGTACGACCTGGACATCGAGATCCCTACGGCGGCGACGCCGTCGACCTGGGTCGATCACCTGATCTGACCATCTCGGAAAACCAAAAGACCAATGACTTCATGACCGGAGCCCGATCGGTCGGTATTTATCGCAGTTAAGTGTCATCCGTAAATGCGGGAAAACAGGGTCTTTTCGGTGCAGACACATGCTGAATATCCTGTTATTGTCGCTTTTGACTGGAGCGACGCGAGGGTGCTGAGCATTGAACGAGGCCCGTTATAAGGTCCTACTCGTATCGAGCAGCGGAGGCGTACTACTCGATCTACTCGCTCTCCGGCCGTGGTGGTCCCGGCATGACATCTCCTGGATCGCCGTGCGGGCTCCGGACACCGAGACCCTCCTCGCCGGGCACCGGGTGCACTGGGCGCCGGAGCGCTCGGCGAGCAGGCCGATCGGCGTGCTCGCGTCCATCGGGCGCGCGGTCCGCGTCCTGAGACGCGAACGCCCCGATCTGATCATCTCCGCCGGTACCGGGGTGGCGGTCGGGGTCTTCCTCGCGGCGAGGCTCCGGAGGGTTCCCGCCGTCTGGCTGGAGACCCTGAACATCGTCGACTCCCCGGGCATCGCCAGCAGGCTCTGCTCCCGGCTCGCGACCGCGGTGCTGGTCCAACGGCCGTCGCTGCTGAGCGTGCGGCCGCGCGCGGTGCTGATCGGCGAACTGTACTGATGGCGCGGATCCTCGTCACCGTCGGGATGGGGCCCTGGCCGTTCGATCGATTGATCGGCGCGGTCGCGCCGCTGTGCTCCGACCACGAGGTCTTCGCCCAGACGGGCACTTCGTCGCTGCGGCCCCCGTGCCCGCACGAGTCGTTCATCCCCGCCGACGAGCTCGGGAAGCGGATGGACGAGGCCGACGTGATCATCACGCACGCGGGCAACACGGTACGGCTGGTCCAGCGGTCGGGAAGGGTGCCGATCGCCGTCGCCCGTACGTCCGCCCTCGGCGAGATGGGAAACGACCACCAGGTCGCCTACCTCCGGCAGGAGGAGCGCTCCGGCCCGGTCGTGGCCGTGTGGGACGTGCGGGACCTGCCCCGGGAGGTCGCCCGTCACGGCGAGCGGCAGGCGCGGCTGCTCGAGGAGCGTCCCCTGCCACCCGCGGCGACACCCGAACACATCGTCGAGGTCATGACCTCGCTGTCCGCGAGGCTCTGTGGGGGACGCCCATGATCGTTGATGTTGACCGGAATCCGTTCGCGCGACATCCGCTGCGCCGGTACGCCTTCTCCTGGCAGCGGCTCGCGCAACGCGACGGACGGCACCTGGACGTGGGATGCGGCGACGGGTACTTCCTGTCGACGCTCCAGACGACCACCAGGCTGGAATGCTCCGGCGCCGACCCGCACCCCGGCTACCTGGAGGCGGCGCGGCACCGGAACGGGAACCTGCGGCTGCACCGGCTGACGGTGGCGGGCGAGCTCCCCTTCGACACGGGTGAGTTCGACTCGGTGTCGCTCCTCGACGTCCTGGAGCACGTGCCGGACGAGTCCCGCTTCCTCGACGAGGTGCACCGCGTGCTCTCGCCCGGCGGCCTCCTCGTCCTCACCGTGCCGCGGCGGCACATCTTCTCCTTCCTCGATCCGGACAACGCGAAGTTCCGGTTCCCACGGCTGCACCGGTTCGTCTACACGGCCAGATTCGGCCGCCGGGTCTACCGGGAGCGGTTCGTCGACCTCAGTGACGACCTGCGCGGCGACATGTCGGTCGGCAAGCACGAGCACACCAACTACCGGCCCGCGGACCTCATCGGCCTGCTCCGCGGGAGCGGTTTCGAACCCACGGCCGTCGAGGGCGCCAACCTCTTCTGGCGCTGGCTCCACGCGCCCGCGCTGCTGACCGGCGGCCGGCTGCGGGCGCTGCTCGAGAGGCTCATCTACCTCGATGGCGTGATCTTCAAATCGGCCAACATCCACGTGGCCGCCAGGAGGGTTCCATGAAGATCCACGAGAACGTACGCCTGGCCACGTTCTTCGCCCAGCTCGCCGTCAAGCAACGCGTCGCCCCCCGGCTCGGCGTCCGGCCGCTCGTCTCCGAGCTCTTCCTGACCGAGAACTGCAACCTGCGGTGCGTCAGCTGCAGCTGCTGGCTGGACAACACCAAGGGCGAGCTGACCACCGACGAGTGGAAGGACGTCCTGCGGCAGCTCGTCCGGCTGCGGATCCTGAAGGCCAACTTCACCGGCGGAGAACCGCTCATCCGGCCGGACGCGCTCGAGATCATGGCGTACGCCCATGAGCAGGGCATCCGGCACCTGCATTTGAACACGAACGGCATCAGGCTCACGCCGGCCATGCTCACCAAGGTCCTCGACGCGGGGGTCCGGAGCTTCAACATCTCCGTGGACGGGCCCAACGGCCTCGTCCACGATCGCATCAGGGGCCGTCTTGGCGCGTTCCAAACCACGATGGAGCACCTCCGCGGGGTCATCGACCAGCGGGAACGGTACGGGCTCAAGGTCCGGATGAACTTCACCGTGATGCGGGAGAACATCGAATACCTGCCCGACATCGCCCGGCTCGCGCAGGAGCTCCGTGTCCGGCTCTACCTCAACCTCGCGACGGACCAGACCTTCCTGTTCCGGGCCCCGAAGGTCGCGGAGCTCAAGCAGGTCGACGCCGACGACATCACCGCGGCCCTCGGACGCCTGGAAGAGGTGATGCGCTCGGACGGGCGCTGGCTCCCGCGCTACTCGGACATGTCATACATCCCCCGGCATTTCTCGGACATCGTGCAACGCGACATTCCCTGCGCGGAGTCGCAGCTCAAGCTGATGATCCACTCCAGGGGCGAGATCGGGGGCTGCTGGGGTCACGACCCGACCTTCAACGTCCGGGAACGGCGGATCTCCGAGGTGATCGAGTCCGAGGAGTACCGCGAGGAGCACGCGCGGCTGTTCCGCAAGGAGTGCGTGGGCTGCGGCAGCAACTACAGCCTGAACCTCCGCTGGCGGCCGACCACCTACGTGAACGACCTGATGTGGCGAGCGGGGCGCCGCCACCTCGGAAAGGACGCCTGAATGCGGCCGAGCCAGGCCCTCTACAGCGCGCTCGCACCGACGTACGAGAAGCACTTCGAGGTGCCGCACCGGCGCGCGTACGACACGCTCGCGTGGGAACGCGTGCGGCGCGTGTTGCCCGAGTTGCCCGAGCACGGGCCGGTCGTGGACGCGGGATGCGGTGTGGGCCGCTGGGTGGATCGCCTCGTCGAGGCGGGCCACCCGGTGATCGGGATCGAGCAGTCGCCCGGCATGCTCGCGGAGCTGAGACGAGCCGACCGCCCGGGGTTCACCCTCGTCGAAGGCTCCATGGAGACGGCCGAGCTCGCGGAGGGCTCGGCCGCCATGGTGATGGCCCTCGGTTCGCTGCAGTACACCACGGACCCGGAGGCGACGGTGCGCGGGTTCGCCCGCTGGGTACGCCCGGGCGGCCGGGTGGTCGTGCTCGTCGACTCCCTCATGGGCCTGGTCCTCGAGCTGCTGCGGGACGGCAGGCCGGCCGAGGCGACGGAGCGCCTGCGCACACGGATGGGCGTGTGGCGGGTCGACGGGCAGCACGCCGACATGCACCTCTTCGACGCCGCCCGGCTGCGCCGGGCGTTCGAGGACGCCGGCCTGACCGACGTGGAGGTGCACGGCCTGCTCGTGACGGCCGCGCCGCTGGGCGTCGGCCGGCTGACCGAGGAACTCCAACGTGATTGGGACGCGCATCTGGCCCTCGAACGCGAGCTGCTCGCCGACCCGGCCATGGCCGACGCAGGCAAGCAGCTGCTGGCGACGGGCCGTCGCCCGACCTCCGACGGTGATGAGGGATAGATGGAGACGTTCGTTGTTCTGGGAGGGTCCGGCTTCATCGGGGGCAGGATCAGCGAGTCGCTGCTGACCGCCGGCCATGAGGTGACCGTGGTCGATCGCCGTCCGCCGCCGGAGCGGCTGGTGGCGGCGGGAGCCCGGTGGCTGGCCGTCGACGCCCTCACCGACGAGCCGCCACGGCTCCCGGACGGGACCGTGGTCCTCTCGCTCGGCGTGAGCGATCCGCGTCCCCGATGGCCGTGGCTGCTGCCCGTCGGCAACGCCGTGTCGACCGCGCGGATCCTGCCGGCGCTGGCCGGGCACGACGTCGTGCTGCTGTCCTCGGTGGAGGTCTACGGCAGCGCGGAGGCGCCGCTGCGCGAGGACACCGCCCCCGTGCTCCCGTGGACCGCGGAGGATCTCGGCCGGTGGTGCGACGACGCACTCCTGGCGGCCCGCGAGGCCTGCCCCCTGTGGCGGGTCGCGCCGCTGGGCCGCCGCATGGCCGAGGCGGACCCGACGGGACGGTGGATCTACGGCATGTCGAAGCTGGCGCAGGAACGCCTGGTGCGGGACGCCGTCGACGCCGGGCGGCTGACCGTCCTGCGCCTCGCCAACGTGGTCGGGATCGGCCAGGACCGGTTCGCCGCCAGGATCACCAGGAAGGCGCTGGCCGGTCACCCCCTGCCGGTCACCGACACCGTCCGCAGCTTCGTGCCGGTCCGCGACCTCGGCCGGCTCATCGAGGGGGGCGTCGGCCCCGGGGTCTATAACGTCGGCGGGCCGGCCACCTCCCTGGTCTCCGTCGCCGAGGAGGTCCGGGACCTGTGCGGTTCGGAGTCCCCGATCCGGCCCGGTCCGCCGCCCGCCGACGACACCTGCGGGGTCGTCGACGTCTCGGCCCTCGCGGCCGCGGGTCACCGGGTGGGGGAGCTGCGGCCGTGCCTCGAAGAGATCGTCACGTCCCTCCGCCGGGACGGCACGCCCTCGTTCGATCCGCCGGTCCCGGTGGTGATCCCGCCTCGCGCGGCCCTTCCGGACGAGGTCGCCGCCCGTCAGCAGCAGTGCCTGTGGACCGGCGAGATCAAGCACGGCAACCGCTGGTCGGAGGAACTGCGCGAGCGGCTGGCCAAGGAGCTCGACGTACCGGCCGGCCGGACCCTGCTCGTGACCACCTCCGGGACGTCGGCCCTGCGCCTGGTCATCGCGGCGGTCGCCGGCCCGGCCGCGCCGGGCGAGACCGCGGTGCTGCCCTCGTTCACCTTCCCGGCCACCGCGGAGGTGCTGCTTCAACTCGGGTACCGGCTGCGGTTCGTCGACGTGGACGAGCGGGGCTGGACGCTCGATCCCGGGGCGCTGCGCGCCGCCCTGAACGAGGAGTCGGCCCGCGTGGTCGTCTGCGTCGACACGTTCGGGAACCCCTGCCGCTACGAGGAGCTGTCGAGCGTCTGCGCGGAGCACGGCGCCGTTCTCGTCGCGGACTCCGCGGCGGCGCTCGGCAGCCGCTACCGGGGCCGCCCCGTGGCGTCGCAGGCGGACGGCCATTCGTACTCGATGAGCTTCGCCAAGGTCCTGTCCGCCGGCGGGGCGGGCGGCGCCGCCGTGCTCCCGGCCGACGCCGCCGAGAGGATGCTCGCGGACCGCTCGGCGTGGTGGCGTTCGGAGCTGATGAACGAACTGCACGCGATCTACGCGCTGGACCAGCTCCAGGTGCTCGAGGACCTGGTACGGCGCCGCAACCGGGTCGCCGAGATCTACCGGGACGGTCTGTCCGGCCTCCCCGGGCTCCGGCCCCAGGAGACCGAACCGGACGACCTGAACTGCTACGTCCACTGGGTCGTCCGGGTGCCGGATCCGCCGGGCCGCCCGGCCCTGGAACGCGCGCTGCTGGAGCGCGGCGTGCAGACGAAGCCCTACTTCCGGGCGGCGCACCTGGCCGCCTTCGGGAACGGCGAGCGGCTGCCCGTCACCGAGCGGCTCGACGCCGAGGCGCTGGCGCTGCCGATGTCCTCCGAACTAACGGTGGAGGAGGCCGAGAAGATCGTCATGACCGTGCGGCACTGCTACGCGGACCTGACGAGATGACCGATCCGAACGGCCGGGCCAAACGCGCCGTCGATCTCCTCGTGGGCGCGCTCGCGATGGTGATGTCCGCCCCGCTGCTCGGCGCCCTCGCCATCGCGATCAAGTGGTCGTCTCCCGGGCCGGTCCTGTTCCGGCAGGAGCGGGTGGGCCGTGGGCGCCGCCCGTTCATGATGCTGAAGCTGCGGACCATGGTCGACGGGGCGGACCGGATGGTGGCGGAGCTGCTGGCACGGGGCGGCACCGACGAGCGGTTCTACAAGTTCGAGGACGACCCGCGCGTAACCCGGGTCGGCGCCTTCCTGAGGCGCTGGTCGCTGGACGAGCTACCGCAGCTGTGGAACGTTCTCCGCGGCGAGATGAGCCTGGTGGGCCCGCGCCCGGCCCTCGCGTCGGAGGTACGGGCCTATGCGCCGTGGCACCTGCGGCGGCTGGAGGTCAGGCCCGGGATGACCGGGGCGTGGCAGGTCAGCGGGCGGTCCGAGCTGGGCTTCGACGACTGCGTACGGCTGGACCTCGCCTACATCGACGGGTGGCGGCTCACCCGGGACGTGGGCATCCTCATCCGTACGGCACCGGCCGTGCTGCGGCGCCGGGGCGCCTTGTGAGCTGCGGGATCCGCCTGATCGCGGCGGACCTGGACGGCACGCTGCTGCCGCACGCCCGTGACCCGTCGGCGCCGGGTCCGGCGCCGTCGGCCCGCGTGCGCGCGGCACTGCGAGGCGTCCTCGACGCCGGGATCCACGTCGTCGTGGCCACCGGACGTCCGGGACGGCAGGCCAGGCGCCTCACCGCGGGGCTCGGGGTGCACGACCTGGCGGTGTGCGCCAACGGCGCGGAGATCTACGACCTCCGCGCGGGTGCCGTGGTCCGGCGGTCGTTCCTGTCCGCGGCCGGCGCGCGCGAGGTGATCGCCCAGGTGCGGGCGTCGATGCCGGAGGCCGTGTTCGCCTGGGAGGACAGCGACGGGATCGGCCACGAGACCCGCTGGAACACGCCCTTCGTCGAACCGCCGGTCGAGGTCGGGGATCCGGCCGGCCTCCTGAACCGGCCCATCGGCAAGCTGCTGGCCCGTCATCCCGATCTCGGCCCCGCCGAGCTCGCCGCGCGAGTGCGCGCCGGTGGCGGGGCGGCCGACGGCCTGACCCTGACCTGGTCGACCGGGCCCATCCTCGAGATCCTCGCGCGCGGTACGAGCAAGGGCGCGGCGCTGGAGTCGCTGGCCCGGCGCCTCGGCGTCGCCGCCGACGAGGTGATGGCCATCGGCGACGCCCCGAACGACCTGTCCATGCTGGCCTTCGCCGGGCGCGCGGTCGCGACGGGTGACGCGCCCTCCGCCGTCCGGGCGGCGGCGGACCTGGTCACCGGGCCCGATGATCCCGATGGGGTGGCGCGGGTCCTTGAACGACTCCTACCATGGGAGCGCTCCCAAGGAGGGTCCTCATGATGCGCGACGGAAGGGCGGCCGGCACGGCCGGCGTGCCCTCCCGGCCGGGGAGCGCGCCGGTCCACCCACGCGGAGGCGCCGGCCTGTGACACATCGATGGCCGGCCATCGCCCGGCTCGTACCCCACGCCGGGTTCGGGCCCGCGGCGGCGGCCATCGCGCACAGCCTCGTCACCGGCCTGCTGCCGATCGCGTTCATCTTCTGCACGAGCTCCATGCTGGCCGCGCTCCCGGACACGGCGCACCCGCACGCGTGGGTCGCCCCGGCCGGTCTGGCCATGGCCGCCCTGCTGGCGCAGCAGGCGCTCGCCCCGTTCCAGGCCGCGCTCGCCGAGCTGGTGACACGCCGGGTCGACGAACGCTGCCTGAACCACGTCGTCACCTCGGCCGTCGCGCGCACCCCGATGGCCGACCTGCAACGGCCGGAGGTCATGGACCGGCTCGGCGACGTCAACGCCGCGTTCGAGGGCGCGGCACCCACGCCGGGCGCCGCGGTGGCCGGGGCCATCGCGCTGGTCGCCCGCTACGTGCAACTCCTCGGCGCGGTCGTCCTCGTCGGTGTCGAGCTGAGCCCCTTGGCCGGTCTCGTCGCCGCCGCGACCGCGCTGGTCGTCCGCTTCGCCCAGCGCGGATCCCTCGCCCGGTTCGCGACCGCGTGGACCGGCATGGCCGGGGCGCGCCGGAAGATCAACTACCTGCTCGACGTCGGTCTCGGCGCCGCGGACGCCAAAGAGCTGCGCGTCCTGGGACTGCTGCCGTGGCTGCGCGCCCGCCACCGCGCCGACTCGCGTGCCTACCTCGCCCCGATGTGGGCGCGGCGCCGCCGCATCTACTTCGGGCCCTTCGTGGGGTACTCCCTGATCGCGCTGACCGGCGGCGGACTGACCATGGTGCTGCTGGAGCGCGCCGCCGTGGCGGGCCGGGTGGACCTGCGGGCCCTGTCCATCGGCGTGCAGTGCCTGCTCGTGGCCATGCGCTTCGGCGTCTTCTTCCCCGAGAGTGACATCAAGACCCAGCACGGTTTCGAGACGCGGCGGGCGATCCTCGAGTTCGAACGCTACGCGGTTCCTCCCGCATCCCCTCCCGAGGCCGCCCGCGGAGAGGTCGCCGCGCCGCACGGAGAGGTCGCCGCGCCGCGCCGCTCGATCGCCTTCGAGCGCGTCGTCTTCGCCTACGACGAGGCGCCCGTTCCCGTCCTCGACGGGTGTGACCTCGAGATCACGGCGGGCCGTTCCACCGCGATCGTCGGGCTCAACGGCGCGGGCAAGACCACGCTGATCAAGCTGCTCGCCCGGCTCCACGACCCGCAGCGCGGCCGGGTCACGGTCGACGGGCGCGACCTGCGCGACCTCGACGTCCACGCGTGGCGGCGCCGGCTCGCCGTCGTCTTCCAGGACTTCCTGCGGTACGACCTCACCGCCGCCGACAACATCCGCATGGGCGCGCCCGACCTGCCCCGCGACGACACGGCACTGCTCGACGCGGCCGAACGGGCGGGCGCGCTCGACCTGATCGAGAGGCTGCCCGCGGGCCTGGACACGCCGCTGTCGTCCCGGTACCGCGGCGGGCAGGACCTGTCCGGCGGCCAGTGGCAGCGCATCGCGCTGGCCAGGGCGCTGTACGCCGTCCACGCCGGCGCGTCGGTCCTCGTGATGGACGAGCCGACGGCCCACCTCGACGTCCGCGCCGAGACCCGCTTCTTCGACCGGTTCCTCGAACTGACCGAGGGACTCACCACCGTGCTCGTCGCGCATCGCTTCTCCACCGTCCGCCACGCCGACCGGATCGTCGTGCTCGACGGTGGCCGCGTCGTCGAGGCCGGTGACCACGAAGGCCTCGTCGGTTCCGGCGGGCGGTACGCGAAGCTGTTCGCGTTGCAGGCCGAGAGGTTCGCGCGATGAGCGACATTCGCCGCGCCGTGCGCCTGCTGCTGACGCTGGCGTGGCGGACCGATCGCGGCCGCCTCGTGCGGGCCGCCCTGCTCATGCTCGTCGGCTATGTGGCGACCCCACTGATCGCGGTCTGCCTGAAGGTCCTCACCGACCGGGCCGTCGCCCACGACCCCCGGGCGCTCTGGGCCGCGCTGGCGGCCGCGGTCCTGCTCGTCTTCGAGCTGATGATGGCCCACTTCGCCCACCTGTCGTACTTCGAGCTGGGCGAGATGGAGGAGGAGACGCTCAACTCCACCCTGATCGACCTGGCCGGACGGCCGGACGGGCTGCGCCGGTTCGACGACCCGGAGTTCGCCGACACGCTGCGGCTGGTGCGCGAGGACCTGATGAACATCAGGATGGCCCTGGCGGCCGTGCTGCAACTCGGGGGCGTCCTCCTGCAGACCGCCGTCGCCACGGTGATCCTCGCCCGGGTGAGCCCCCTGCTGGTCCTGCTGCTCGCCGCGGCGCTGCCCCCGGTGATCGCCGGCCGCTGGGCCCAGCGGATCATCGACCGGGCTCAGGAGGCCGAGGCGGAGAGGACCCGCCTCGTCAACCACCTCCTGCGGCTGGCCACCTCGGCCGGCTCGGTCAAGGAGCTGCGGCTGTACCGCGCCGAGCGGGAACTGGCCGGCCTCCAGGCGGCGCTCTGGAGGCGGATCACCGCGGCGTCCTGGCGCGCGCACCGGCGCGCCGCCGCCGTCCGGGCCGCCGGTCAGACGGTGTTCGGATTGGCGTACGGCGGCGCGGTCCTGCTGGTGGCGACGTACGCCGCGCGCGATCACGCGCGGCTGGGCGACGTGGTCCTCATCATCACCCTGGCCGTCCAGGTCAGCGCCCAGGTGTCCGAGGCCCTGAGCCTGCTGTCCACACTGCAGACGGCGGGACGGACGGCCGGGCGGCTCGACCGCCTGCGCGCGGAGGACGTCGCGGAGCCCGCCGGCGCGGCACGCGCGGTCCCGGACCGGCTGCGGCGCGGCATCCGTCTCGAAGGCGTCGGCTTCCGGTACTCCGCCGGGCGGCCGCCCGTGCTGCGGGACGTCACGCTCGACCTGCCGGCGGGCGGCACCGTGGTCGTCGTCGGGGAGAACGGCGCGGGCAAGAGCACGCTGGTGAAGCTGCTGTGCGGCCTGTACGACCCCACCAGCGGCTCGATCCTCGTCGACGGGATCCCCCTGAGCGACGTGGCACCCGCCGCCTGGCGGCGGAACCTCACCGTGATGTACCAGGACTTCTCCCGGTTCCAGCTGACGCTGCGGGAGAGCGTGGGGCTGGGCGACCTCGCACGGTCCGGGGACGACACCGCCGTGCTCGGCGCCCTCGAACGCGCCGGGGCGGGCAGGATCGCGACGAAGCCGCCGGCGGGACTGTCCGGTCTCGTCGGCACCGCGTACGGGGACGGTACCGAACTGTCGGGCGGCCAGTGGCAGTCGGTCGCGCTCGCGCGAAGCCTCATGCGGACGGAGCCGCTGCTGCTGGTGATGGACGAGCCCACCGCCGCCCTGGACGCCGCCGCGGAGAGCGCGATCTTCGAGCGGTACCGGGAGTCGGCGCGGCGGGCGGCCGAGCGCCGGGGCGCGATCACGCTGTTCGTCTCCCATCGGTTCTCGACGGTCCACAAGGCCGACCTGATCGTCGTCCTGGACCAGGGGCGGGTGGCCGAGACCGGCAGGCACGCCGATCTCCTCGCGGCGGGAGGGAAGTACGCCGAGCTGTTCCGCATGCACGCCCGCGTCTATGAGTAGTCGTCGCCGAGGAAGGGGTTGATCTGGATGCGCATGGCCTACGCCTCCGACGTAGGAGACTCCGGCCACAAGTCGGTGAGCCTGGCGATCGTCGAGGAAGGCGTCGCGCGGGGTCACACGTGCGAGGAGTTCGCGCTGTGGCCCGAGGACTCGGTCGTCGCCAGGGACGTGCTGTTCCGGATGTTCCGTGAGTACGCGAACCGGCGTCTGCCCGTCCTGCCGCCGGTGATCGAGCACCCGGAGCTCGAACCGGAGATGGCCCGGGACATGCTGCCGGACCTGTCGCTCCCGGACGTCGACGTTCTGATCGGCGTCCATCCGTGGGCGGCCTACTTCTTCGCCGAACTCGCCCGGCGGGACGGCTTCGACGGCCCGATCATCGCGGTGAACACCGACTTCTACGAGTTCCCGGCCCTCGCCCACCCGCGGATCGACATCTACACCGGCGTGTTCCCCAAGCTGATCCTGCCGCCGGCCGACCGGGCCCGGCAACGGGCGATCGGCATGCCGGTCCGGTCCGGGTTCCGGCGTCCCGGGCCACCGGCGGCGGAGCGGAACCTGATCGTCGCCGCGGTCGGCGCCCGCCCCTTCATCCCCCTCGACGACGTGGTCGCGATGTGCTCGGCCCTGCAGCGGCGGCTTCCCGACGTGCGCGTCGTGGTGTGCGCCGGCCGGGAGGCCGCCGACTCACCCCTGCGGAGCACTCCCTCGAACATCGAGATCCTCCACGGCGCGACGGATCTGTCCGACCTGATGACCAAGGCGCGACTCGTGATCACCAGGCCGAGCGGCGCCACGGTCGCGGAGACGATCGCCGCCGGCGCCGTACCCGCGCTGCTGCCCTCCGACGTGCCCTGGGAGGCCGACGCCGGACGGCACCTGGTCTGGGAGGGACTGGCGGTGCCGCTGCCGGCACGAGCGGAGGCGATCGTCGAGGCGATCGAGGGGCTCTGGGCCGACGACCGGCGCGTCGGCGCGATCACCGGCGCGGGACGGCGGCTGGAACTGGACCGGAGCGCCGAGCGTCTGTGGGAGCTCGCCGAGGCGGGGCGCCCCGCTCCCGTGAAGGACCCTCGCGCGCTCCTGGAGCCCGCGGAGGCCGAACTGCTGGAGGGCTACCTCCGGACGCTCGATGAGGCGCAGCGCAGCGATCCCATGCCGCGGACGGCGGCGCTCCTGCGACGGGCGATGCTCGACTGGTACACCGGCTGACCGCGGCATGGATCACCACGCCCGTCACTTTACGTAAACGAGTGGCTACGTTCGAGAGTAATCACTGGTGTGCGGAGCGTGCTCACAACCCTAGAGGCCGCACCCGCGCGGCCAACGTATTTCGCCTGGGTGGCGCGATCCTACTCGAGTAGGATCGATGACATGGCGATGAGAAAACTGTCCATCACCCTGCCCGAGGAACTCGCGGAGATGGTCAAGCGCCAGGCCGAGGAGGAAGGCACCTCGGTCTCCGCCGTCATCGCCGACTTCCTCGCTGCTCTCGCCCGCCAGCGCGCCGGTGAGGAGGCCGTCCAGTGGTTCGAGGAGGAGGAAGGGCCGTTCACGCCGGAGGAGCTCATCGAGGCGGAGCGGATCTGGCAGGCCGCAGAAGCGCATCAGCGCAAGATGAAGAGGGCGGCGAGCTGAAGTGATCGCTGCCACCCATGCCGTGCTCGACGCCGGAGTTCTCATCAGCGCCGAGGCGCGCAGCAAGGCCGCCTGGTCACTGGAGAAGAGAGGCCGAGGCGGACGTGTTCTCATCGTCAGCACACCGGTGCTGGCGCAGGTCTGGAGAAGCGGCCCTCGCCAAGCCGTGCTGGCGCGCTTCCTGAAGGGCTGCGTGATCCAGTCGCCGTCCGAGAGGGTCGCCAAGCGCGCCGGTGAGCTGCTGGGGCGCACCGGCACGAGTGACGCCGTCGACGCCCTTGTCGTGGCCACGGCGCTCGAACAGGAGGCGGCCATGATCCTGACGAGTGATCCGGTGGACATCGAGGCGCTCGTCGCGGCTTCGGAAGCGGCATTCCCGCCCCTCATCCAGAAGATCTGAGGGGCGGGCGGGCGGTCGGGGGAGGGGCTCGCGCCGGTAGGGTGAGGGGGATCCCATATTCGTCTTCGGAGGCGTTCCGTCATGGCCGTCGAGTCGCTGTTCGCCCGGCTGGAGCCGCTGCTCCCCAAGGTGCAGAAGCCGATTCAATATGTCGGCGGGGAGCTGAACTCCTCCGTCAAGGACTGGGACTCCTGCGACGTGCGCTGGGCGCTGATGTACCCGGACGCGTACGAGGTGGGCCAGCCCAACCAGGGTGTGCAGATCCTGTACGAGGTGCTGAACGAGCGCGAGGGCGTGCTGGCCGAGCGGACCTACAGCGTGTGGCCGGACCTCGAGGCGCTGATGCGCGAGCACGGCGTCCCGCAGTTCACGGTGGACGCGCACCGGCCGGTCGGGGCGTTCGACGTGTTCGGGGTCAGCTTCTCCACCGAGCTGGGCTACACCAACATGCTCACCGCGCTGGACCTGGCGGGGATTCCGCTGCGCGCGACGGCGCGGACCGACGAGCACCCGATCGTGCTGGCCGGCGGGCACGCGGCGTTCAACCCCGAGCCGATCGCCGACTTCCTCGACGCCGCCGTGCTGGGCGACGGCGAGGAGGTCGTGCTGGCGATCACCGAGGTGATCCGCGAGTGGAAGGGCGAGGGGCGGCCCGGTGGCCGGGACGAGCTGCTGATGCGGCTCGCGAGGTCCGGCGGGGTCTACGTCCCGAAGTTCTACGACGTGAGCTACCTGCCGGACGGCCGGATCCAGCGCGTCGCGCCGAACCGTCCGGGCGTGCCGTGGCGGGTGGCCAAGCACACGGTCATGGACCTCGACCAGTGGCCGTACCCGAAGAAGCCCCTCGTGCCGCTGGCCGAGACCGTGCACGAGCGGTACAGCGTGGAGATCTTCCGGGGCTGCACGCGCGGCTGCCGGTTCTGCCAGGCCGGCATGATCACGCGCCCGGTGCGCGAGCGGTCGATCACGACGATCGGCGAGATGGTCGAGACCGGGCTGAAGGAGTCGGGCTTCCAGGAGGTCGGCCTGCTGAGCCTGTCCAGCGCCGACCACTCCGAGATCGCCGACATCGCCAAGGGTCTCGCCGACCGGTACGAGGGCAGCAACACGTCGCTGTCGCTGCCGTCGACCCGCGTCGACGCCTTCAACATCACGCTCGCCAACGAGTTCTCCCGCGGCGGGCGCCGGTCCGGGCTGACGTTCGCCCCGGAGGGCGGGTCGGAGCGGATGCGCAAGGTCATCAACAAGATGGTCAGCGAGGACGACCTGATCCGTACCGTCACCACGGCGTACGAGAACGGCTGGCGGCAGGTCAAGCTCTACTTCATGTGCGGGCTGCCGACCGAGGAGGACGAGGACGTTCTCGCGATCGCGGACATGGCCAAGCGGGTCATCCGGGCGGGCCGGGAGGCCACCGGCCGCCGCGACATCCGCTGCACCGTCTCCATCGGCGGGTTCGTGCCGAAGCCGCACACGCCGTTCCAGTGGGCGGCCCAGTGCGACCACGAGACCGTCGACCGGCGGCTGCGGGCGCTGAAGGACGCGCTGCGGCGCGACAAGGAGTACGGCCGCGCCATCGGCCTGCGCTACCACGACGGCCAGCCGTCGATCATCGAAGGGCTGCTGTCCCGCGGTGACCGCCGCGTCGGGAAGATCATCCAGGCGGTGTGGGAGGACGGCGGCCGGTTCGACGGATGGAGCGAGCACTTCTCGTACGCGCGGTGGACGGCCTGTGCGGACAAGGCGCTCGCCGACGAGCCGGTCGATCTGGACTGGTACACCGTCCGGGAGCGCGACGAGGTCGAGGTGCTGCCCTGGGACCACCTCGACGCCGGCCTCGACCGCGAGTGGTTGTGGCAGGACTGGCAGGACGCCCTCGACGAGACCGAGGTCGAGGACTGCCGCTGGACGCCGTGCTACGACTGCGGCGTCTGCCCGACCATGGACACCGAGATCCAGATCGGCCCGACCGGCAAGAAGCTCCTCCCACTGACGGTGGTCTGAGGCCTAAGAAAAAGATCCGGCGGGCCCGAGGGGGCCCGCCGGATCGCGCGGGGTCGGCGTCCGCCGTGGCCGGCGGGACGCTCTCGATGGTCACCGTCATCCCACCGACGGCTCCAGGCAGGGGTCGACGCGGTCGGCGGTGCGCCGGAGCAGCGCCGCGAGGGCGGTGCGGACGACCGGCGTGCGGGGCTCCTCGGGGACGTACGGCACCCGGGGGGCGTCGGGCAGGGCCGACTGGGCCTGGGAGCGCATGCTCTCCTGAGCCGAGATGAACGTGACGACCTGCAGCGGACTCATCCTGATCTCCTTCCCTGAATCATCTTTATCGATTCAGTTACCTCCTCAAGAGTACGTCCTGCCCCCTTCTTAATCAATTCAGAACTAAGGTGGCGTCCCGTGCAACGCGTCACACTACAGACGATCGCCGATCGGGTCGGCGTCTCACGTACCACCGTGTCCAACGCCTTCTCGCGGCCTGACCAGCTGAACGAGGAGCTGCGCCGACGGATCCTGGAGGTGGCGGGGGAGCTCGGCTACCCCGGCCCGCACCCGGCGGCCCGCACGCTCCGGCGGGGCCGGGCCGGGGTGATCGGAGTGATCTTCACTGAGGAGCTGTCGTACGCCTTCGCCGACTCCTACGCCGTCGGCTTCCTGCGCGGCCTGGCCAGCGTGGCCGAACAGTCCGGCACCGGACTCCACCTCATCGGCTGGCCGTCCCCGGACGTCGCCGAGGAGGTGATCGCGGACGCGGTCGTGGACGGTTTCTGCCTGTTCTCCCCGGAGGGCCATCCGCTCGTCCAGACGGTGCTGCGCCGCCGTCTCCCCGTCGTCACCGTGGATTACCCGTACGTCGAGGGCGTGCCGTTCGTGGGGATCGAGGACCGGGTCGCCGCGCGCACGGCGGCCGAACACGTCCTCGGCCTCGGGCACCGGCGGGTCGCCGCGCTCGGCGTGCAGCCCGAGGCGGGACGGACCGACCGCGACTGGCTGGACCTGGACCGGCCGGGTGACCTGCGGTTCGGGGCGGGCCGCGCCCGGGTGGCCGGCTACCGGGACGCCTGCCTGGCGGCCGGCCTGGAGTGGCAGGACGTCGTCGTCGACCGTACGGCGAACGACCGGGAGCTCGCCTGGCGAGCCGCGGCCCGGATCCTCGACCGGATCCCCCGGCCGACGGCGATCCTGGCGCCGACGGACGAGGTGGCGTTCGCGGTGCTGGACGTCGCGGCGCAGCGGGGGATCGAGGTTCCCCGGGACCTGTCGGTCGTCGGCTTCGACGACGTGCCCGCCGCCGCCCCGGCCGGACTGACCACCATCCGCCAGCCGATCACAGAGAAGGGCACCACGGCGGGGCGGCTGCTCCTCGAGCCCTCGCGGGAACCCGCCCCCTGCGTGCTCATGCCGACCGAACTCATCGTCCGCCGCACCACCGCGCCCCCGCGCGGCGACGGCGCGTGACGAGGGCGGAACGGGAACGGGGGATCGCGCGTCGGACAGGCGTGAACGAAGCACCGGGCTGCATCACCGTCCCCGCGATGATCATCGTCGTGCCGATCCGGCTGCTGTGGGAGTTGCTCGCCCTGATCGGGCGATTGGTCGGCAGGTACGTCCTGCGGCCGCTCGGATGGCTCGTGTACCACGGCCTCATCCGGCCGGTCGCCTGGCTGGTGCGGGTGCTGGTGATCCTCCCGCTGCGCTGGGTGGCCGAGACGATCCTCGCGCCGCTGGGCCGGGCGGTGTACCGCTACCTCCTGCGGCCGGTCGGGCGCGCCCTGGCCTGGTGCCTGGCGATCGTCCTCCTGCCGTTCGCCTACGCGGCGCACTGGATCGGCCGCGGCCTGGCCGCCCTGTGGCGCGCCGCGTGGCCGCTGCTGGCCGCTTTGGGCCGCGGCGTCGCCCACCTCTGGCGGCTCGCCGGAGTCGTGCTGTTCCATCTCCTCGTCCGGCCCGTGCGGTGGTTCTGGCGCGTCTTCCTGCGGCCGGTCCTCCGCGCGCTCGCCGTCGTCTGGCGTGTCACCGTGCTGACACCCGCCAGATGGGTGCGTGTCAACATCCTGAAACCCGCCGGAGCGGCCGTTCGTTCCGTGTTCCGGGCACTGGGGCTGGATACACGGCGCCCGTGACCCCGTACTCTTAGGAGACAGAGACTTTTGGACTGGCACGAGTAGGAAGGACCGAAACCCTGGCACCCATGCCGGAGGGCCCGGCGCCGGCCCCAGTGACCCAGCGCCTGCGCGTGCGGTACGCCAAGCGCGGCAGGATGCGGTTCACCAGCCACCGAGACATCTCCCGGGCCGTGGAACGCGCCGTACGGCGTGCCGGGATCCCGGTGGCCTTCAGCGCCGGATTCTCTCCGCACCCGAAGATCTCCTACACGGGTGCGGCGGCAACCGGGGTCGCCAGTGAGGCGGAGTATCTCGAGATCGGGCTCACCGCCCACCGCGATCCGGAGCAGGTCCGGGCCGCCCTCGACGCAGTACTGCCCGACGGGCTCGACATTCTCGAGGTCGTCGAGGCGGGGGCCGGGGCGCTGGCGGACCGCCTGGAGGCATCGCGGTGGCTCGTGCGCCTCGACGGCGTCGCCCCCGACGTCGCCGACGCGGCCGTCCGTGCGTTCACGGCGGCCGATGAGATCGAGGTCGAGCGCCTCACGAAGAAGGGACGCCGGCGTTTTGACGCTCGCGCCGCGGTCATCGCGTGCGAGGTCGACCGGCGTGCCACCCAGGACGCGGATGCCGACTGTGCCATACTTCGAATGGTTGTTCGGCACACGACACCCGCTGTTCGACCGGACGACGTCCTCACCGGCCTTCGTCAGGTGGCCGACCTCGCGCCGCCGTCACCGCCCATGGTGACGCGGCTGGCGCAGGGGCCGCTCGACGATTCCACCGGTGAGCTCACCGACCCGCTGGCCTCCGACCGGCAGACCGCACCGGCAGGCGATGACGCCGCCGCGAGCGCGGACGCCGTACGAGCAGCGGCGCCGGACGCCGTCGGCGCCCAGTCGTAAACGGATTCGTGCGGCGCATGGATCCTCGGGGACGGCCGGGCGCACCCCTGATGACTTTGTCGGCACGGTCCACCAGGGCCATGCCGGCGACAACGACAAACGAAGAGTTCCTGTGCGGCGCACCCCTCGCGGGTCGCGCCCGGGAGCCTGACGGGAGACAGCCCGCATGCTTGACAAGGAGTTCGGTGACGCCGCCGGCGGCACCGGAGACAACATCCTCGAAACCGGTGAACAGCCCAAGAAGACCACCCGCCCGCGGCGCGCGAGCCGCCCGGCGGGCCCTCCGCCGGAGCCTGAGGAGGTCGCCGGCCCGCGGCCGGTGACCCGGTCCGCGGCTGCGGCCGCGGAGGCCACGCCGCCGGGGGCGAGCGACGCCGCGTCCGGCGGCACCCCGGGCGACGCCGCGACCGGCGCGCAGGGCGGGGACGCCCCGGGCACCAAGGACGAGGGCGCCGCGAGCGCGCCCGCCAAGACCACCCGGGCCCGCCGGACCCGTAAGGCCGCCGCCGCGCCGGAGCCCGCGCCCGAGCCGTCGGCGCAGGGCGCGCCGGAGCCGTTCGCGCCGCCTGCGCCGGAGCCGGTGGCTCCGGCCGGGGCCGTGACCAGGCCCGCCGGGCCGCCGCCCGCCGTGCCCGAGGCCGCGTTCCAGCCGCCGATGCCGGTCTTCCAGCCGCCGCAGCTGCCCGAGGAGGAGGCGGCGCCGCGGTCGCGGTCCCGCGCCGAGGCGCAGCCGAAGGCCGAGGCGAAGGCCAAGACGGACGTGAAGGCCAAGGCCGACGTCAAGGCCAAGGCCGATGTCAAGGTCGAGGCCCCGCCGGCTCCGGAGGAGCCGGAGGACGAGCAGGACGAGGACGAGGACGGCACGGACCGGTCCGGGCGCCGGCGCCGCCGCCGGGGCGGCCGGGGCCGGGGCAAGGCGCGTGACGGCCAGGAGGCCGAGGACCGGACCGAGGACGAGGCCGAGGCCGGGTCGAAGCCGGCCGAGGAGGAGTCCGAACAGGACGCCGACGACGAGCAGGGCGAGGGCGGCACCCGTCGCCGTCGCCGGCGCCGCCGCCGTAGTTCCGGGGCCGACACCGAGGAGATCTCCCCCGACGACCCGCCGAACACCGTCGTCCACGTCCGCGAGCCGCGCGTCGTCGAGGACGAGGTTCAGGCCGTCAAGGGCTCGACCCGGCTGGAGGCCAAGAAGCAGCGCCGCCGGGAGGGCCGTGAGCAGGGCCGCCGCCGCCCGCCGATCGTGACCGAGTCGGAGTTCCTGGCCCGCCGTGAGTCGGTCGAGCGCATCATGGTGATCCGCTCGGAGGGCGAGCGCACGCAGATCGGCGTGCTGGAGGACAAGGTCCTGGTCGAGCACTACGTCGACCGGTCCAGCCACCAGTCCTACATCGGCAACGTCTACCTCGGGAAGGTGCAGAACGTCCTGCCGTCGATGGAGGCGGCGTTCGTCGACATCGGCAAGGGGCGCAACGCCGTCCTGTACGCCGGTGAGGTCAACTGGGACCTCGCGGGCCTGGAGGGCCAGCCGCGCCGTATCGAGTCGGCGCTGAAGTCCGGCCAGTCGGTGCTGGTGCAGGTCACCAAGGACCCCGTCGGGCACAAGGGCGCCCGGCTGACGAGCCAGATCTCGCTGCCCGGCCGCTACCTGGTGTACGTCCCGGACGGTTCGATGACCGGCATCAGCCGCAAGCTGCCCGACAAGGAGCGCTCGCGGCTCAAGCAGATCCTCAAGAAGATCATGCCTGAGAACGCCGGCGTGATCGTGCGCACCGCGGCGGAGGGCGCGACCGAGGATGAGCTGTCCCGCGACGTCTCCCGCCTGGCCGCGCAGTGGGAGAACATCAACCGCCAGTCGAAGACCGCGTCCGCGCCGGCGATGCTGTACGGCGAGCCGGACCTGACCATCCGCGTGGTCCGCGACATCTTCAACGAGGACTTCACCAAGCTCGTCGTGCAGGGCGACGACGCGTGGGACATGGTGCAGGAGTACGTCGGCTACGTCGCCCCGCACCTGGCCGACCGGCTGGAGAAGTGGGCCGACGACGAGGACGTCTTCACGTCGTACCGGATCGACGAGCAGATGGCCAAGGCGCTCGACCGCAAGGTCTGGCTGCCCAGCGGCGGCTCGCTGGTGATCGACCGGACCGAGGCGATGACGGTCGTCGACGTCAACACCGGCAAGTTCACCGGGCAGGGCGGCAACCTCGAGGAGACCGTCACCCGGAACAACCTCGAGGCCGCCGAGGAGATCGTGCACCAGCTGCGGCTGCGTGACATCGGCGGCATCATCGTCATCGACTTCATCGACATGGTCCTCGAGAGCAACCGCGACCTGGTGCTGCGCCGGATGCTCGAGTGCCTGTCGCGGGACCGTACCAAGCACCAGGTCGCCGAGGTGACCTCGCTCGGGCTCGTCCAGATGACCCGTAAGCGGGTCGGCGGCGGGCTGTTGGAGTCGTTCTCCGAGCCGTGCGACTGCTGCAACGGCCGGGGCATCCACGTCACCCTCTCGCCGGTCGAGCCGAAGGCGGAGAAGACCGCGTCCAGCCGCCGTAAGAAGCGCAAGGGCGAGGTCGAGAAGGCGGTCGAGGACAAGCTCGCGCGCGCCGAGCGCCGTGCGGCCCGCGCGGACGCCAAGGCCGCCGAGGCCAAGGAGACGGAGCCCGAGGCCGCGACGGCCGGCGCCGACGAGGCGGCGGAGCCCGCGTCCGGCCCTGCGGAGGCGCGTCCCGCCGAGGTTCCCGAGGCGGTCTCCGCGGGGGCCGAGGAGGCCGGGTCCGAGGCGCTCGACGCCGAGCCGTCGACCAACGGCCGCCGGCGGCGCACCCGGCGGTCCCCGCGGGCGCGGTCCGAGGCCGCGGCGGAGTGAACGTGCGGCGCCCGGTCGTCCCGTCCGGACGGCCGGGTGCCCGCCGGTTCGACCTGCGGTAGGGGAATCCGGTAGTCTAGGTACCCGGCGCTTTCCCGCGCCGTTGTTAGCGCGCCTGAGGCCCCCGGTGATCCGGTGGGTGCGGGCAGCAGCTTCCAAACTGAGCTTGTTCGGTTAGTCGTGCCCGAGGCACGCAAAGGAAAGGTTCCGCGGTGTACGCGATCGTCCGTTGCGGCGGCAGGCAGGAGAAGGTGGCCGTCGACGATGTGCTCACCGTCGACAAGGTGGCCGGTGAGGTCGGCTCGACGGTGACGCTCCCGGCCGTGCTCGTCGTTGACGGCGACAACGTCGTCAGCGCGCCCGGCGAGGTGGCCAAGTACGAGGTCACCGCCGAGATCCTTGGTGCGACCAAGGGCCCGAAGATCAACATCATGCACTACCGGAACAAGACCGGGTACAAGCGGCGCATGGGTCACCGCCAGCCGTACACCCAGGTCAAGGTCACCGGTATCAAGGCCGGAAAGTAGGTCGCAGACATGGCACACAAGAAGGGCGCGTCCTCCAGCCGTAACGGCCGCGACTCGAACGCCCAGCGTCTGGGCGTCAAGCGGTTCGGCGGGCAGGTCGTCAACGCCGGCGAGATCATCGTCCGCCAGCGCGGCACGCACTTCCACCCGGGTCCGGGCGTGGGCCGTGGCGGCGACGACACGCTGTTCGCGCTGATCCCCGGTGCGGTGGAGTTCGGCCGTTACCGCGGCCGTCGCGCCGTGAGCATCGTCCCGCCGGCGGAGTAGGTCCGCCGACGCGACAGGTTTTTCCAGGACGAGGGCGGGCCGTTGATCGGTCCGCCCTCGTCGTTTTTTGACGGAGGGGGAGGGCATGCCGGACGAGACGCCGCAGCCGGCGCCGGCGCGGCGCGGTCACAGCGGGCCGCCGGGAGCGCAGTTCATCGACCGGGTCGTCCTGCACGTCCAGGCCGGCAACGGAGGTCACGGCTGCGCCTCCGTGCACCGGGAGAAGTTCAAGCCGCTCGGCGGGCCGGACGGCGGCAACGGCGGGCGGGGCGGTGACGTCATCCTGGAGGTCGACCCCAACACCGCCAGCCTCCTCGACTACCACCACCGGCCCAGCCGCAAGGCGACCGGCGGCAAGCAGGGCCAGGGGTCGAACAAGAACGGCGCGAACGGCGTGGACCTCGTGCTGCCGGTCCCGAACGGCACGGTCGTCAAGACCCGTGACGGCGAGGTGCTGGCCGACCTGGTCGGAGCCGGCACGCGGTTCGTCATCGCACGCGGCGGCCACGGCGGGCTGGGCAACGCCGCCCTGGCCAACGCCAAGCGCAAGGCCCCTGGGTTCGCGCTGCTCGGCGAGCCGGGCGAGGAGCTCGACGTCGTGCTGGAGCTGAAGACCGTCGCGGACGTCGCGCTGGTCGGGTTCCCGAGCGCGGGCAAGTCGTCGCTGATCGCGGCGCTGTCCGCGGCCAAGCCGAAGATCGCCGACTACCCGTTCACGACGCTGACCCCGAACCTCGGCGTGGTCAGCGCCGGTGAGGTCGTCTACACGGTCGCGGACGTGCCGGGCCTGATCGAGGGCGCCAGCGAGGGCAAGGGCCTCGGCCTGCAGTTCCTGCGCCACATCGAACGGGCCTCCACACTCGTCCACGTCCTCGACTGCGCCACCCTCGAACCGGGCCGCGACCCGCTGTCGGACTTCGAGGTGATCGAGGCGGAGCTCACCGCGTACGACACCCTGGGCGACGAGCCGCTGTCGGGCCGCCCGCGCCTGGTCGTGCTCAACAAGGTCGACGTGCCCGACGCGCGGGACCTGGCCGAGCTGGTCCGCCCGGAGTTCGAGCAGCGCGGGCTGAAGGTCTTCGAGGTGTCCGCCGCGACTCACGAGGGGCTGCGCGAGCTGAGCTTCGCGATGGCCGAGATGGTGGCCGCGCACCGCGCCGCGCTGCCGGTGGAGGAGCCCACCCGGCTGGTGATCCGGCCCGCGCCCGTCGGCGGCGCCGACTTCGAGGTGCGCGCCCTCCCCGACGGGGAGTACCTCGTGACCGGCGAGAAGCCGATCCGCTGGCTGCGGCAGACCGACTTCAGCAATGACGAGGCCGTCGGTTACCTCGCCGACCGGCTCGCCCGGCTCGGCGTCGAGGAGCGCCTGGCGGAGGCGGGCGCCGAGCCGGGCGCCACGGTGTACATCGGCTCCGAGGACGAGTCGATCGTCTTCGACTGGGAGCCCGAGGTGTCGGCCGGGCCCGAGCAGGCCCTCGGCCGGCGCGGCACCGACCTGCGCCTGGAGGGCCGCTGATGACGGTGGAGCGGGGGCCGCGCCGTGCGTGAGGCGGTGACCCGCGCGCGGCGGATCGTCGTGAAGGCGGGGTCGTCCTCGCTCACGACGCCGGACGGGTCGATCGACGCCGCGCGCATCGACGCGCTCGTCGACGTCCTGGCCGGTTGGCGCCGCGACGACGGCCGCCCGGGCGCGTCCAGGGGCCGTGAGGTCGTCTTCGTCTCGTCCGGCGCGATCGCTGCCGGGCTCGGCCCGCTGAGCCTGTCCTCCCGGCCCCACGACCTGGCGCTGCAGCAGGCGGCGGCGAGCGTGGGGCAGGGCCTGCTGGTGGCCCGCTACACGGCGTCCTTCGCGCGGTACGGCCTGGGCGTCGGGCAGGTGCTGCTGACCGCCGACGACATGATGCGCCGCTCGCACCATCGCAACGCCCAGCGCACCCTCGAACAGCTCCTCGCCTTCGGCGTCGTGCCGATCGTCAACGAGAACGACACGGTCGCCACCGACGAGATCCGTTTCGGCGACAACGACCGGCTCGCCGCCCTCGTCGCGCATCTCATCCGCGCGGACGCGCTGGTCCTGCTGTCCGACGTGGACGCCCTCTACACCGGCGACCCGAGAGAGCCGGGCGCGCGGCGGATCACGGACGTCCGCGAGCCCGCCGACCTGGACGGCGTACGCCTCGGCGGCTCGGGACGGGTCGGCACCGGCGGCATGGTGACCAAGGTCGAGGCGGCCCGCATCGCGGGCGTCCCGGTCGTCCTGACCAACGCCGACTCGGCCGGTCCCGCGCTCGCGGGCGAGAACGTCGGCACGTACTTCCATCCGGCCGGTGTCCAGCCGTCGACGCGGCGCCTGTGGCTGGCGCACGCGACGACCGGGCAGGGGCGGCTGCGGCTGGACCCGGGCGCGGTCGAGGCCGTGGTCCGCCGCCGCAAGTCGCTGCTGCCCGCCGGCCTGACCGGCGTGGAGGGCGACTTCAGCGCGGGCGACCCCGTGGACCTGTGCGACGACGACGGCCGGGTCGTCGCTCGCGGGCTGGTCAACTACGACGCGTCGGAGATCCCGGAGCTGATGGGCAGGTCGACGCGCTGGCTGGCGCGCGAGCTCGGCCCGGAGTACGAACGCGAGATCATCCACCGGGACGACCTGGTCGTCCTGGTCGGCGAGCAGGCGGCGACCCGCCGGTCCTAGAGACCGGCGCGGCCAGGAGGAGGACACAGATGAGCAGTCAGGAGCAGGTTCTCGAGGTGGCGCGGCGCGCCAGGCAGGCCGCCGCCGAGCTGGCCCCGCTGCCGCGCGCGGTCAAGGACGCCGCGCTGCACGCCATCGCGGACGCCCTCGTGGCCGGCTCCGCGCGGATCGTCGAGGCCAACGCCGCCGACGTCGCCCGCGCCCGGGAGGCCGGCATCTCCGAGTACATGATCGATCGGCTGAGCCTGACCGACGAGCGGATCGCCGCGATCGCCGCCGCGGTCCGCCACGTCGCGTCCCTGCCGGACCCGGTGGGGGAGTCCGTGCGCGGCTACACCCTGCCGAACGGCCTGGAGCTGCGGCAGGTACGGGTCCCGCTCGGCGTGGTCGGCATCATCTACGAGGGCCGCCCGAACGTCACCGTCGACGCCGCCGCGCTGACCCTCAAGAGCGGCAACGCCGTGCTGCTGCGCGGCTCGTCCTCGGCGTACGACTCCAACACCGCGCTGGTCGAGGTCATGCGCGCGGCGCTCGCCGACGCGGGCGGGGTGCCGGCCGACGCGATCCAGCTCGTACCCGGCCGTGACCGTGACTCCGTCAAGCACCTGATGCGGGCCCGCGGCCTGGTCGACGTGCTGATCCCGCGGGGCGGCGCGTCGCTGATCAACTCGGTGGTCGAGGAGTCGACGGTGCCGGTCATCGAGACGGGCACCGGCAACTGCCACGTGTACGTCGACGCGGCCGCCGACCTCGACATGGCCGTGGACATCCTGGTGAACGCCAAGACGCAGCGCCCGTCGGTGTGCAACGCCGCCGAGACGGTCCTGGTGCACCGCGACATCGCCGGGGAGTTCCTCCCGCGCGCGCTGCGGGCCCTGGGGGAGAAGGGCGTCACCGTGCACGGTGACGCCGCGGTCCGCGCGCACGCGGGTGAGGGCGCGACCGTCGTCGAGGCGACCGAGGAGGACTGGGGGACCGAGTACCTCTCTCTCGACCTCGCCGCCGCCGTCGTCGACTCCCTCGACGACGCCGTCGCGCACATCCGGAGGTACGGCTCGGCGCACACCGAGGCGATCGTCACGACGTCGCAGTCGGCGGCCCGGCGCTTCACGGCGCTCGTCGACTCCGCCGCCGTGATGGTGAACGCCTCGACGCGGTTCACCGATGGCGAGGAGTTCGGCTTCGGCGCCGAGATCGGCATCTCCACCCAGAAGCTCCACGCTCGCGGCCCCATGGGCCTGCCCGAGCTCACCTCGACGAAGTACATCGTCACCGGCGAGGGCCAGCTCAGGGGCGCCTGACCGCCGTGGGCGACGCGGCCCGACCCCCGTGACGGGGCCGGGCCGTGCTCGTTCACATCCCTCCCGCAGGGGAGCGCTCCGCGATCGGCGCCGCGCTGCCCGCCCTCCGCCGCGTCGCCGAGCTCGGCGAGTCCCGGAACGAACAGTGAGGACGAGCATGACCGACTTCCCCCTGACGCCGACGCCCATCCGGGTGCCCGATGACGTGCTCGCCGACCTGCGGCAGCGGCTCGCCCTCACCCGCTGGCCGGTCGACGCGGGCAACGAGGACTCCTACTACGGCGTGCGCCGCGCCTACCTGCAGGAGCTCGTCGAGTACTGGCGCGACGAGTACGACTGGCGTAAGGCCGAGGCGGCGATCAACGCGTACGAGCACTACCGCGTCGCGGTGGACGGCGTGCCGGTGCACTTCATGCGCCGGCCCGGCGCGGGACCGGACCCGACACCGCTGATCCTCACCCACGGCTGGCCCTGGACGTTCTGGCACTGGTCCAAGGTCGTCGACCCGCTCGCCGACCCGGGGGCGTACGGAGGCGACCCCGCCGAGGCGTTCGACGTGATCGTGCCCTCGTTCCCCGGGTTCGGGTTCTCCACCCCGCTGCCGGACCACCCGGACATGAACTACTGGAAGGTCGCCGACCTCTGGCACACCCTGATGACCGAGACCCTCGGCCACGAGCGGTACGCCGCCGCCGGCTGCGACGTCGGGGCGCTGGTCACCGGGCAGCTCGGGCACAAGTACGCCGACGAGCTGTACGCCATCCACATCGGCTCCGGCCTGCGGCTCGACTTCTTCAACGGCGACCGGGCCTGGGACTTCAGCGGCGGCCGGCCCATCCCCGAAGGGCTGCCCGCCGACGTCCACGCTCAGGTCGTGGCCCTGGACAGGAAGTTCGCCGTCCACCTGGCCGCGCACATGCTCGACTCGAGCACTCTCTCGTACGGGCTGTCGGACTCACCCGCCGGAATGCTCGCCTGGATCCTGCGGCGCTGGATGAGCTGGAGCGACAACGGCGGCGACATCGAGACCGTCTTCGCAAAGGACGACCTGCTCACCCACGCCATGATCTTCTGGGTGAACAACGCGATCGGCACCTCGATCCGCACGTACGCCAACAACAACCGCTACCCGTGGACCCCGTCGCACGACCGGTGGCCGGTCGTGGAGGCGCCCACCGGAATCACCTTCGTCGGGTACGAGAACCCGCCGGGCGTGACCACCGAGCAGCGGGTCCGCCACTTCCTCGACAGTGACCGTGCCGCCTGGTACAACCACGTCAACCTCACCGCCCACGACCACGGCGGCCACTTCATCCCGTGGGAGACCCCCGAGGAGTGGATCGAGGACCTGCGTCGCACCTTCCGCGACCGCCGCTGAGCCGCCGGGACGAGCGGAGCGTGGGCTAAGGCGTCAGCACGATCCTGCCGAAGACCTCGCCCGCGTCCATCTTCCGGTGCGCCGTCACGGCCTGCTCCAGGGGCAGCAGTTCATGCACCACCGTGCGCAGTTCGCCGTGGCTCGCGTCGGCGAACTGCGCGGTCCGCACGGCACGCCGGTCGGCTTCGGCCACGGTGGCGGCGCTGAAGGTGGCGAACGACAGCGACTTCTGGAAGTCCGCCATCAGCTTCGCGCCGAAGTCCGCCGGCGGCTGTCCTCCGACCGCGCCGACGGCCACCATCCGGCCGTTGGGGTTCAGCCTGGTGAAGAAGGAGGGCATGTCCGCACCGGCGACGACGTCGATGATCACGTCATAGCCGCCGGGAGCGTCCTCGCCTCCCTCGCCGGAGCGGTCCAGCACGTGGGTCGCGCCGAGTCCGCGCAGGCGCTCGCCGCGCTCGGCCGACGACGTCGTGACCGCCACCGCGCCGGCGCCACCACGGGCCGCGAGCTGGACCGTCATGATCCCGATGCTGCCGGCCCCGCCGCGCACCAGCACCGACTCGCCAGGGGAGAAGTGGGCGTGGGAGAGCCCGAAGTGGGCCACCACTCCGGAGCTGCCGAGGGTCACCGCGTCGACGGGGGACAGGTCCGCCGGGAGGGGGAGGATCTCCTCGACCGGGGCGATCGCCTGTTCGACGTAGCCGCCGCCCGTGCCGGTGAACGCCCATACCCGCCGGCCGATCCAGGACGCGTCGACGCCGTCGCCGACCGCGGTCACGATGCCCGCCACCTCGCCGCCGGGGATATGACCCTCCCTGAAGCCGTACGCGGCGAGGGCACCGCTCCGGATCACAGTGTCGACGCCGCCGACGCCGATCGCCTCAGTAGTGATCAGAACCTGTCCGCCGGCGGGAGCCGGGGCGGGAAGGTCGATGACCGCCAGTCCTTCGGGATCACCGAATGCCTGGATCGCGACTGCCTTCAATGTCGTCTCCGTGTTCTGGGCTCGATCGGGGGGGCGTTCCGGGCGCAGTGCCTCCGGACACGACGGGACGCTAACGAACGCCACCGTCCGGCCGGCCGAAGTGAGACGGGTGACCGGCCGTTCGCCTCACTCCCCGCGATCCGACGCTCCGAGTCGATGGATCTCGCCGCGAGCGGTGAACGCGCGCTGAAGGCTCAGTGACGCGGGCGCAGTCCGTTCAGCGCCGTCTCGACGATGCTGTCGGCGTATTCGGGAGTGAGCGCTCCGCTGCGCTGCAGCCATCGGTTGAGGAGTGGTCCCCACACCATCTCCACGGCCACGTCGAGATCGAGGTCCTCGGCGAGTTGCCCGGCCCGCTGAGCGCTGCGAAGCCGTCGTTTCTTCATCTCTCTCATCGGCCCGTCCAGCCGTTCCGCGTAGAGCGCGGCCAGCGCCGGGTCGTGCGTGATCTCGGTGTTCAGTGCGCGCATCGGCTCGTCGTAGCGCGGATCGTTCAGTTCCTCGACCGTGGCCCGTAGGACCGTCTTCAGGTCTGCCTCCAGGTCTCCGGTGTCGGGCAGAGCGGCCTCGCCGCCGGGCGGCTGTTCGCCTCCGAGCATGAGAAGGAAGGCGTCGAAGAGGACCGCGCCCTTGGAGGGCCACCAGCGGTAGATCGTCTGCTTGCCGACGCCCGCGCGGGCGGCGATGCCCTCGATGCTCAGCTTGGCGTACCCCACCTCCTGGATCAGCTCGAACGCCGCGGTGAGGATGGCTCGCCGTGACGCCTCGTTCCGGCGGGACGTGTTCGAGGAGGACCTCCGCTGCGTCGTCATGCCGTCGAATCTAACAGGAGTGAGACGAGACGGTCCGTCTTGACAGTGGCGAACAGAGATCGCTACGCTCTCGTATCGAGACGAGACGGATCGTCTCGGTGGTTCGAGTCAAGGCAGAAGGAGCAGCACCTTGCGTACCCCCGCGACGGGTTCGTCCCGCACCTGGTTCATCACCGGAGCCAGCCGCGGCCTGGGCCGTGCGTTCGCCGTCGCCGCGCTGGAGCGCGGCGATCAGGTGGTCGCCGCGGCCCGCACGATGAGGGCACAGGATTTCGACGGCCGGTATGGGGATCGGCTCCTCACCCTCACCCTCGATGTGACGGATCGTGCCGCGGTGTTCGCCGCCGTGGACGCCGCCATCCAGCGTTTCGGCCGGCTCGACATCGTGGTCAACAACGCCGGGACCATGTCCTCGGGAATGGTCGAGGAGTTCACCGAGACCGAGGCACGCGCTCAGCTGGACGTCAACCTGTTCGGGGCCATGTGGGTCTGCCAGGCCGTCCTGCCGCACCTGCGCGCGCGGAGATCCGGTCACATCGTGCAGATCTCCAGCATCGCCGCCCTCGGCGGCTTCCCGAGCACCGGGATGTACAGCGCGAGCAAGTTCGCGCTGGAAGGAATGAGCGAGGCCCTGGCCATGGAGATCGCGCCGTTCGGCGTCAAACTGACGATGGTGCAGCCCGGCGGCTACTGGACCGACCTGTACTCCTCCATGACCATGACCTCACCCATGGAGGAGTACGCCTCCCTGCGCGCCGAGCTGGAGAGACAGTGGGCCGAAGGCTCGATCGACAGCGAGCCGCGTCTGGCCGCCGAAGCGCTGCTGACGTTGGTCGACAGCGATGATCCGCCGCTGCGGTTGCTGCTCGGCAGCATGGTCTACGACCTGGCCTTCGACATCTCCCGGCGGCGGATGCGCACCTGGGCGGCCTGGGAGCAGGTCAGCCGCGCCGCCGAACACGCCGTCCCAGCCCCCGGAACGACCGGCTGACCCGCGGACCGGCATCGCCAGGCCCTTTCCGGCCTCTCGAGCGAGCGACGGCGGTGGTACGGGGATCAGCTCGCCGCGGCTGCCGCCCGCATGTCTCCTGCCGGGGCCGCGTCGCGGAGGCCGCCGCCACCGGCGGCGTACAGCAGCTCGCGGACGGTGTCCTCGCGGTCGGCCCGCCAGACGAGGCGCAGCGCGACGTCGGGTGAGGCGACCGGGTGGCCGACGAGGACGCCCGAGCGGAGATCCTCCGCGACGGCGAACTCCGGCAGCAGAGCCGCGCCGAGCCCCCGGCGTGCCCAGCCGTGGATGACCGTCACGGAGCCCAGCTCGGTACGTTCACCGTCGGTGCCCAGCACCCGGTCGGCGATGATCCGGAAGGAGCAGCCCGGCGGCGTCACGAGCAGGCGGTCGCGCGCCGCTCCCGGAGCGGTGACGTACGCCAGCGGCACGTCCTCCACGTCGAGGAAGTCCAGCCGCGACGGCACGTCGAACCCCAGCCCGCCCACCGCCGGACCGCTGTCCAGGAGCAGCCCGGCGTCGAGGGAACCGGCGTCGACCCCCTGAAGGATGTCCCGGCGGTTCAGCGGCGCGACCTCGATGCCCAGGTCGGGGCGGCGCGCCGCGAGCCGCTCGACGATGCCGGGGACCAGGGTGGCGGCGAGGGTCTCCAGCGCCCCGAGCCGTCCGACGGCCGGCCGCCCGGTCACCTCCCGGCGCGCCTGGTCCGCCTGGTCGAGCAGCCGCCGGGCCCACACCTCCATCCGCCGGCCCGCGTCGGTGAGCCGCATGCCCTCCGGCGTCCGATCGAACAGGACGACGCCGAGCGACCGCTCCAGCGCCCGTACCTGCTCCGAGACGGAGGACGGCGCGAGGTCCACGGTGATCGCCGCGTCCGTGACGGTGCCCTCGGTGGCGACGGCGAGGAACGTGCGCAACTGCCGGAACTCCACGCTGACCTGGCCTTTCGGTGATGCCGAACGCGACGTTCGCCGTCGCCGGTGGAGGCGGACGGGTGAGTGCCGCGACGGTGGACGCACCCCATTCTCCTGGAGTTTCACGTGTCTCCCGAAACCGTCACGATCTCCCGGGCGAGCCGGTTGTTCGGCCTCTCGCTCGGCTACTTCCTGGTCCTGCTGGACACCACCGTCCTGACCGTCGCCCTGCCCGACCTGCGCGCCTCCCTCGGCGGCGGGATCGCCGGGCTGCAGTGGGCGGTCACCGGCTACACGGTGACGTTCGCCGCGCTGCTGCCGACCGCGGGCGCGGTGTCGGACCGGTTCGGCGCGCACCGGGTGTTCGCCGCCGGTGTCGCCGCGTTCGGCCTGGTGTCCCTGCTCAGCGCGGCGGCGCCGACCCTGCCCGTCCTCGTCGTCCTGCGGGCCGTGCTCGGCGCGGCGGGCGCGCTCTGCCTGCCGAGCTCCCTGGCGATCATCACCCGGCTCTACGCCGTCCCCGCCGCGCGCGGCCGTGCCCTCGGCGCCTGGGCCGCGATCACCGGATGCGCGCTGGCCGCCGGCCCGGTCGTGGGCGGGCTGCTGGTCTCGGCCGGCGGCTGGCGGGCGGTGTTCCTCGTCAACGTCCCGGTGGCGCTGGTCAGCCTCGTACTCGTCCGCGACATCCGGGTGCCCGCGACGGGGCGCGCGATCGACTGGCGGGCCCAGTTCGTGGCCTGCGCCTTCCTCGCGGTGCTCACCGACGCCATCGTCGACCGGCGCGCCGTCTCGGCGATCGCGGCCGCCGCCCTCGCCGCGATCATGGTCGTCGTCGAACGGCGCAGCGCGTCCCCGGCCGTCCCCGGCGCGGTGATCGCCGAGCCGGGCGTACGCCGTGGCCTGATCGCGGGCGCGGCGGTGAACTTCGCGCTGTCGGGCGGGCTGTTCGTGCTGACGCTGTCGCTGCAGCGTCACCTGGGCCCGGTCGCCACCGGCCTGGCGTTCCTGCCGCTGACGCTGCCGACCGCGTTCAACCCGCTCGTCACCGGCCGGCTGGTCGCGAGGTTCGGATCGCGCCCGCCGGTCCTGGCCGGACTGACCCTGCTGACCCTCGGCTGCCTCGCGGCGACCCCGGTGCCGTGGCTCGGCATGCTCCTGATCGGCTTCGGCGTGTCCTTCTCCCTGCCCGCCCTGGTCACCGGCGTCGTGCAGGCGGCACCCGAGGGCATGGCCGGCGTGGCGAGCGGCCTGCTCAACGCGGTCCGCCAGGTCGGCGCCACCCTCGGCGTGGCGGTGATGGGCGGCCTGGCGGGCGGCACGGCCTTCGCCATCGCCGCGGCCCTCTGCCTGGCCGCGGGCCTCACCCTGGCCTCCTCCGGCCGCCGCTCCTGAGACGCGAGGAACCCACAACTTCCGGGTCGTGGGTTCCTCGATCGGTCAATCAGACGTCTTGCAGCTGCACTTCGACGCAGTTGCTCGTACCCTCGTTGCCACTCCGGGAGGACTTCCGCCAGTCATCGTCCGTGATGAGTTCCTGCATCACAGCTCCTTCATCAACTTCTCGATCAGCTCGAGTGATGCGCATTCCGGCAGTGCTGATTGGCCGATTCGATCGTATCTGTCCCAGTACTGCCGAACTTCGGACGGAGACTCGACGAGACGCCCTCTGCCTGATGCCTCAGTGTGAGCGACGTCTCCAGACTCTCCGAAAAGGAGTGTGAAGCTGCCGCTGAACCCTGCGTGCGCCCCGGCGCTTCGAGGCACCACCCGGATGCCCACATTGGGTAGCTTCGCCAGGCTGAGGAGGTGCGCGAGCTGGTCGCGCATGACCTGCGACCCGCCAACGGGCCAGTCGAGGGCATTCTGGGAGAGCAACGCCCAGATGGTCGGCGGCGACCGTTTGCTGAGGATGACCTGCCTGGCCATTCTTCTGGCCACCTGCTCTTCGACGTCTTGGGTGCCCAGGGCGCCGATCAGGGCGGCGGCGTATTCGGGGAGCTGGAACAGCCCCGGCACCGCCAAGGCTTCGTAGGTCTTGATCGTGTCCGCTGCCGCCTCATGACCCAGGTACGCCTTGAACCACTCGCGGTCCTGATTGGCCTGTCTCCTGGCCTGCTTGAGCAGCCAGGTGAAGTGCTGGCCGAGCTCCCAGTGCGCATCCAGCCTCGCCGCGTCCTCCTCCTTGATCCTCCTACGCCCGGTCATGATGTTGGAGACATTGGAGTAGCTACGACCCAGCAGCCTCGCGACATGCTTGTAGGACATATTGGACTTCTTGGCATGGAATTGCAGGTCGAGCGTTATCTTGTCCCACGGATCAGAATCCGGATCGAGCGTGATCCCCTCGCTCATCAGGCCCCCGAATCTCTCCAGTGTCTCCGGGAGAGATTACGCCTCTCCCATGGGTCGGTCCAGAATTCCTGTCACCGCTTTCGATTGCATCCGGGAAAGGCACTGGATGACATAAAGCGATCCGGAATGGACCGAGAAGCCTGAAATAGGGCAGATGGGGGTGGGTGGCCATGGATGCGATGGTGCGCCCGATCGAGACGGTGATGGACGACGGCGATCGGAAGACCGTCGTGACGCTTCGGCCGGTGCCTCAGGCCGCCGACATCGCCCGTACCTTCATCGAGCACCGCATGCTCGTGGAGGGGCGCCCCGACCTGGTGGACGACGCGACTCTCATCGCCTCGGAGTTCATCACGAACGCGTACGTCCACGTTCCGGCCGCGGAGTTCTTCAAGCTCATGCTCTGCTGGAACGCCGGCAGCCCCCTCATCGAGGTCTGGGATCCGTCATGGGCGCTGCCCAGACCGAGAACCCTGGCCGACGGGGACGGATTCCTCCTCTCCACGAGCGGCAAAGGGCTCTTCATCGTCTCCCGGCTCGCCCAGAGCTGGGGTTCTCGGCGGATCCCGAAGATGAAAGGCGGCGGGAAGATCGTATGGGCCCGTCTCCCCAAAAATGAGGAGGAGTAAGAGAAAAAGCGGCCTACAGGGCATCGCCGCTGAGGGGTAGAAGAAGAATGTGAGCCCGTACAGGAAAGGAGGGGAAAGCCGTGATCGGCGTCTCATGGGCATGAGCCTCGCGCGCGGTGGACCCGAGAGAAACAGGCGTCTCGTTCGGCGGCCTCTACTCAGGCGAGAAAGTCATCGCGTGAGTAGACGGCGTCGAACGAGACGCCCCACCCCCCGGGTCGCGAGTGAGCAACCGGGTCGGAGCCGGCCATGAGGACTTCTCATTCTGGATCGTCGGTGCCGATCCTCGCGCGCAGGCGGACGACTCCGGCGTGGATGACGGGCGGCACGGTGATCAGGGTGACCACGGCGTCGACGACGCTCGTCCGCGCGGTCTCAAGGATCATCCAGCCGATCAGGAGCGTCAGCGGCGTCCAGGTGCGCAGGTCCGTCCGCAGGAGCCAGCGGAGGCCGGTCAGGAGGCGCCGGGAGAGAACCTCCCGCGTTGGGCGGCGGCGCAGGGTCAGGGCCAAAGCGGGCATGCCGAGCGTGAGGCTCAGCGTGAACCGGGTCCGGGCGCGGCGGCTCGGCAGGACATCGAGCTCTCCGAGCCATTCGTCCAGGTAACGCGATCTGACCGCCGGCGGGAGTAACAGTGCACCGAGAGCGAGTGCCCGGACCGCCGCGCCGGTGTCCCCGGAGAGAACGCTGAGCCGTTCGCGCGCGAGCGACTCGAGCTCGTCCGAGACGTCCCGCAGGCCGAGGCGCATGGCGAGGGGCGCCATGACGTCCAGTGTCTGTTGGGCTCTCAGCCGCTGCTTCTCCTTCTCGAGGTACCGCAGGGTACGCATGTTGTGCAGCCGGTCCAGCACCTTCAGGGCGAGCACCCGGTCGTCGGCGGCGCCGATGGCCCCTGGGGCGTGCCGGTAGCCGAGGCCGGTGATGCTCGCGACCAGGGTGGCGATCTCGTCGCCGAACTCCTCGCGGAGCCGGGTGACGTCGCAGTCGGTGTCCTCGAGGATGTCATGCAGCAGGGCGGCGCAGACCGTCGCGACGTCCAACCCGGCGTCGATGGCGATCTCCGCGACCGCGACCGGATGGGTGATGTACGGGTCGCCGCTCTTGCGGAACTGGCCCTCGTGACAGCGGGCGGCGAACTCGTATGCGTGCCGGATCCTGTCGCGATCGGTGATCGGAACGTCGGCGGGCAAGCGAGCCAAGAGCGGCTCCAGCAGGGCGGTCATGAGGTCACCGACCGTGGCTTCGCGGCATGTCCGCGTGATCGCTCGGCACGCTCCAGGGCGGCGCTCGCACGTACGGCGCCCTCGTCGGTGAGCGTGTAGTAGTAGCGGGCGCGCCGGCCTTCGGCCAGGTGTTCGGCCGCCGGCTCCTTGTGACGTTCGATCCAGCCGAAGTGCTCCAGGCGGGCAAGGATCGGGTAGATCGTGCCGCTGGGCTGACCGGTCTGCGCGCACAGCTCCAGCCCGAAGCGCCGCTTCGCCGGATCGGACAGCATCAGTTTCAGGACGAGGATCGTCTGCAGAGTCATCCGGGGACCATCCACCATGTCTCGAACTCTAGATATCAAGTGCGAAGCGTCACATCGCTACTCGGGTGATGTTCCTCTGACCCGGGCCGCGGAGCGTCGACGACGGAAAGGCCGCGGGGCGATTCACGATCGCCCCGCGGCCTCCGCGGTGTCGGGTCCGGCCGGCGGCCGGTTCGGCTAGTGGATGGTCAGGTCGGCGGACTTGTCGCCGGCGACGATCTTGTATTGGCCCGGGAGCACCGCGCGGGTGCCGGAGCCGTTGATGTCGCCCTGCGTCACGGCGAGCCGGGAGCGCGGGAAGGACAGCGACACGGTGGTCGACTGGCCCGCCTTGAGCGGCACCCGGGTGAAGGCGACGAGGCGGTTCGGCGGGGTCAGGATCCGGCTGACCGGCAGCTGGGCGAAGACCGGAACGACGAAGTCGCCGTCGCGGGAGCCGGTGTTGGCGACCTTCACCGACACCTTCACCGTGCCGCTCCCGGAGACCGAGACGCCCTGGACCGCGTACGTCGTGTACGACAGGCCCGCGCCGAAGGCGAACAGCGGGTCGTAGCCGGAGCTGGTGCCGCTGTTGGTGCCATTGAGCTGCTGGTAGAACATCGGCTCGTCGCCGGTGCTCTTCGGCCAGGAGACCGGCAGGCGGCCGCTCGGGTTGGCCTTGCCGAACAGGACGTTCGCCACGGCCGTGCCGCCCTCGCTGCCGGGCAGCCAGGACATCAGCAGCTGCTTGGCGTCGGCCGCCTTGCCGAGTACGAGCGGCCGGTCGGCGACGACCACGACGATCACCGGCTTGCCGGTGGCCTGCAGCCGGTCGACGAGGTCCTGCTGGTCGGCGGACAGCTCCGGCAGCTCCTGGTCGCTGACGCCCTCGGCGCCGGGCTTGTCGCCCACCACCACGATCGCGGCGTCGGCACCCTTGGCCTGGTCGACCGCGTCGTCGGCGTCCGGGACGAGCTTGGCGTGGTCGCCGACGACGTTCTTGATGCCCTGGTAGACGGTGACGCCCGGGTCGTTGACGCCGTCGGGGATGCCCTGCCAGGCGATCGTCCAGCCGCCGTTCTGGTTCGGGATCGAGTCGGCGTTCGGGCCGGTCACGACGACCTTGCCGAGGTCCGTGGAGAGCGGCAGCACGTTGCCGTCGTTCTTCAGCAGGGTCTGCGACTCGGTCGCGGCCTTGACCGCGAGGTCCTTGTCCGTGCCGAGCACGGCCGCGTTGGCCTTGGACGCGTCCACGTACGGGTGCTCGAACAGGCCGAGCTTGAACTTCAGCGTCAGGATCCGGGAGACCGCCTCGTCGAGCCGGCGCTTGCTGACCGCTCCGCTCTTCACGTCGTCCGACAGGCCCTGGACGAACCCGTCGACCTCACCGGGCGGCAGCATGCCCATGTCGACGCCGGCGTTGACCGCGATGGCCACGGCGCCCGCGTAGGTGTCGGTCAGGTGGTACGACGTGCGCAGGGCGTCGACGTCGTTCCAGTCGCTGACCACCACGCCCTTGAAACCCCACTGGTGGCGCAGCAGGTCGGTCAGCAGGTAGTGCGAGGCGTGCGCCGGGATGCCGTTGATCGACCCGGAGTTCACCATGACGGTGTCCGCGCCCGCGTCCACGGCCGCCTTGTACGACGGCAGGAACGTGTCCTGGAGGTAGCGCGGGTCGATGTGGGACTCGGTGCGGTCGTGCCCGTTGAACGGCGCGGAGTAGCCGGCGAAGTGCTTCACCGTCGCGCTGACCTGCCCGGTCTTCTCGAGGCCGCAGACGTTGGCGGCGCCGAGCTCACCGGCGAGGTAGGGGTCCTCGGAGTAGGTCTCGTAGAAGCGGCCCCAGCGGGTGTCGCGCGAGATGTCCTGGACCGGGGCGAAGTCCCACTGCGGGCCGGTCGCCTTCACGGCGCGGGCCGTCGACTCGCCCATCGCCTCGGAGAGCTGCGGGTCCCAGGTCGCGCCGACCCCGATCTGCTGGGGGAACTTGGTCGCGCCGAGCACGTTGTTGTGCCCGTGGACGGCGTCCACGCCGTACACGATCGGGATGTGCAGCCGGGAGTGATCGATCGCGTACTTCTGGACCGCGTTCACCATGTCGGCCCAGTCCTTGGGGGTGTTGTTCGGCGGGCTCTCGCCACCGCCGGACAGCACCGAGCCGACCTTCAGGTCGCCCAGGACGTGCTGCATGCAGGACTCGGTGAGGGCGCCGCCCGACCACTGGCAGTCGCCCTGCATGTTGACGACGGCGGGCTGGGCGAGCTGGCCGACCTTCTCCTCGGTGGTCATGCGCTTGAGGAGGTCGGCGACGCGGGAGGAGATGGAGGCGTGCGGGTCGAGGTAGCGGACCTGGGCGCTGGCGCCCGTCGCGGTCAGGGCCAGCCCCGAGGCGGTGATCGCTACGGCCGTCCCGATGCGGGCGGCCTTGATCCGGAGTCTCATCAAGCGTTGCTCCAGGCGGGGGGTCAGGAGGGAGTGAGCCCTGCGATCAAAGACCCAACGCAGGACTTAAATCAAGACCTGAACGCAAAATTGGCCGAAGCCTGCCACTTGCGTTCAGGTCTTAAACCGCCTCCCAGACGTTCATGACCAGCGCCAACGCGCCGAGGACCTCGGCGCGGTCGCCGAGCACGCCGGGCACGATCGACACGAGCGCCGCCGCGCTGGCGACGGCCGAGCGCCGGACGGCCTCGGCCATCGGCTCGATCAGGAGGTCGCCCGCCCGTGCCAGGTCGCCGCCGACCACCACCAGGCGGGGATTGAGCAGGTTGCACAGGCTGGCCACGCCGGCCCCGGCGTACCGGCCCGCGTCACCGACCGCGCGCCGGCACGGGGCGTCGCCGGCCAGGGCCAGCTCCACGATCCGCGCCGTCGTCAGGCCGTCGCCGTGGGTCGGCCGCAGCAGGTCGGCGAGGTACCGGCCGCCGGCGTACGTCTCCAGGCAGCCACGGTTGCCGCACCGGCACATCGCGCCGTCCGCGTTCAGCGTGATGTGGCCGATCTCGCCGGCGGTGCCGCCCGGCCCGTGGTAGACGCGGCCGCCGATGACGATGCCGGCCCCCACCCCCGAGGCGATCTTGATGTAGGCGGCGTCGGTGTGGCCGCGCGCCGCCCCCCAGGTGACCTCGGCCAGCGCGCCGAGGTTCGCGTCGTTGTCCACGTGCACGGGACGGCCGAACCGCCGCCGGGCCTCCTCGGCCGCCTCGATGCCGGCCCACCCCGGCAGGATCGTGCTCGATCCGAGTGTGCCGCTCGCGGCGTCGATCGGCCCGGGCACCCCGAGCCCGACGCCCAGCACGTCCGCCCTCGTCGCGCCCACGCCGGCCAGCAGCCCGTCCATCAGGTGCTCGGCCGCCCCCAGCCCGTCTGCGGCCGACGCCCCCACGTCGAGGGGCATCGCCTCCTCGGCGACCACCTCGCGGGCCAGGTTGCCGATCGCCACCCGCAGGTGCGAGTGGCCGAAGTCGACGCCGACGGCGAGCCCGGCGGAGGGTGCCAGCGACACGGCGCGGGCCCGGCGGCCGCCCGCCGACGTCGGCGTCGTGACCAGCACGCCGCGCGCCGCCAGCTCCCGCACGATGTTGGAGACGGTCGCCCGCGACAGGCCCGTGCTCCGGGCGATGTCGGCCTGGGTCGGCGCTCCGGCCTCGCGTACGGCCTGGATCACCCGGCGCTGGTTCGCCTCCCGGAGCGACGACTGCGATCCGGGCGTCGCGGATGAGCCTGGCGTCGGCATGGAGTCCCCTCGCGTTCAAGAAGTGAACTCAAGGCTACGCGTGTCTCTCCCCGCCCTGCGCCGATGGCCGGGTACGGCCCGCCCGGATCCCCCCTTCCGGCTCTGCCGGAGTGTCAGTTCCCCCCGTTGTCGCCGCCGCGGGCGAACCGGCCGAACAGCCGCTCCCCGGCGTTGACGGCACCCTCGGCGACGCCCTTGACGGTGCCGATGAACGGGTCCGCGCTGCGGTTCCAGGACTCCCGGTAGGCGTTCGCCGCGTTCTTGATCTCCTCGGTGATCGAGGCATTGCCGTCGTCCGCGCGGCGCTCGTAGTCCCCGCCGAGGATCCGGGTGTACTCCCCGTCACGGGCCCACCGGTCCAGCTCGGCGAACCGGATCACGGCGTACGGGTGCGAGCGGTTCAGCAGGTTGAGGAACTTCAGGAGCCCGTCGCGCACGTCACCGGCCGCGTCGTACTCCCGTGCCTGCTCCAGGAACGCCTCGCCGTCCATCTCCGACAGGCGCGCGCCGCCCGCCAGCTTCATCAGCGCCCGCTTGCCGGCCTCGACGTCCTGGCCCGCCAGCAGGCCCGCGCGGTCCGCCGACAGCTCGGACTTGCGCTGCCATTCGTTCAGCCCCATCAGGATCGCCGCGATCGCGATGTTACCCAGCGGCAGCCACGCGATCCGGGCGCCGAGGTTGGTGAGGATCATGGCCATCGTCCGGTACACCGCGTGCCCGGACAGGACGTGCCCGACCTCGTGCCCGATCACGAACCGCAGCTCCTCGTCGTCGAGGAGGTCGATCAGGCCGGTGTTGAGGACGATGAACGGGGTGTCGACACCGATCGTCATGGCGTTCGGCGCCGGGTCCTGCGTGACGTACACCTCCGGAACCTGCGGCAGATCGAGGATGTAGGCGCTGTCCCGGACGATGTCGTGGATGTGGCGGTACTGGCGCTCGCCCGCGCGTACGGTGCCGCCGAGGACCATCAGGCGGATCGCGCGCTCGCTGAACAGCCCGGCGAGGCGCCGCAGCACCGTGTCGAAGCCGGTGAGCGACCGGAGGGCGACGAGCGCCGACCGGTCCGCGGGATGCTCATAGGCGCGGGAACTGATTCCCGGAAAGCGGGTGCGAGAACGGTCGGGTGTATTGCTCGTCATATTCGGCATGCTAGTTCTGACGGCCGGTCAGAGCGCGGAGTTCCCCGGGCGGGATCCGGCCAGGTCCGCGCCGGGCCGCGCGGAGGACGTTCCTCGCCGACCCCTTGCGCGGCGGTGGGCGGCGGCTGTCTACTCCCTGCATGGCGGAGGCGTACGGGCCGGAGCCCGCGGAGACGATGTCGCGCGACGAGCTCGCCGTGGTGCGGCAGCGCCGGCTGCGCGACCTGATCGACCGGCTGATCGCGGCGGACGGCCTGCAGGGCGGGCGGCTGCGCGCCGCCGGCGTGGACGGCGGCCAGGACGTCACGCTCGACGACCTGCACCGGCTGCCCTTCACCACCAAACAGGACCTGTGGGACTCCTACCCGTACGGCATGGTCGCCGTGCCCAGGGAGGAGATCGCCGCCGTGCACGGGTCCAGCGGCACCGGCGGGCGGCCCACCCTCGTCGCCTACACCAAGCGGGATCTGGCGCTCTGGGCGCGGATGTGCGCGCGGTCGCTGGCCTGCGCGGGCGCGGCGCCCGGCAGCGTGGTGCACAACGCGTACGGGTACGGCCTGTTCACCGGCGGCCTCGGCATCCATCAGGGCGCGCTGGCCCTCGGCGTGACCGTCGTGCCGATGTCGGGCGGCATGACCGAACGCCAGCTCCGCCTGCTCGCCGACCTGCGCCCCGACATCCTGACCTGCACGCCGTCGTACGCCGTGCGGCTGGGCGAGGCGGCGCGCGCGGCCGGGATCGAGCTGCGCCTCAAGGCGGGCCTGTTCGGGGCCGAGCCCTGGTCGGAGGGGCTGCGCTCGACGATCGAGGAGCTGCTGGGCCTCGCCGCCCTGGACATCTACGGCCTGTCGGAGATCATCGGACCGGGTGTGGCGACCGAGTGCCTGGAGCGTTCCGGGCTGCACGTGAACGAGGACCACTTCCTCGTCGAGGCGGTCGACGCCTCCGGCGCCCCTGTACCGGACGGTACGCCGGGGGAGCTGGTGTTCAGCACCCCGAAGGAGGCCATGCCGCTGCTGCGGTACCGCACCGGCGACGTCGCGTCGCTGTCCCGCGAACCCTGCCCGTGCGGCCGCACCCTCGTCCGGATGAGCAAGGTGCTGGGCCGCCGCGACGACATGCTCGTCATCCGCGGCGTGAACGTCTTCCCCCGCCAGATCGAGTCCGTCGTCGTACGGCACGCCTCGCCGCACTACCAGGTCGTCGTCGACCGCCGGACCCCCATGCCGCGGCTCGTCGTGGCCTGCGAGGGCGCCGGGCAGGGGCTGGCGCCGGCGCTCGCCGCGGAGCTGGGCCTGTCGTGCGACGTACGGGACCTGCCGCCCGGGACGATCCCGCGCGCGGACGGCAAGGCCGTCCGGGTGGTGACGTGGGACTCGGGAGAACCACCCCTGCCCGGCCTCGACTGACCTCCCGCCGGCCGGGGGACGATGTCACGCGAAGGGGCAATGACGCGGTCCGCGATCGGTAAGGAGGGCCGCGGTGAAACACCGGAGACACGTGCTTACTAAGGTCGCCGCATGAGCGAGCGCAGCGAGCGAGACGACGAACGCGGCCTCCCGGTCACTCGCCCGGCGAAGGAGGGCGCATGACCGCCCCGCAGCGCCGCCGCATCGGAATCATGGGCGGCACGTTCGACCCCATCCACCACGGTCACCTCGTGGCGGCGAGTGAGGTCGCCCACCTGTTCCGGCTCGATGAGGTCGTCTTCGTGCCGACCGGCCAGCCATGGATGAAGGAGGGCCGCAAGACCTCGGCCGCGGAGGACCGCTACCTGATGACGGTCATCGCGACCGCCTCGAACCCGCGATTCTCGGTCAGCCGGGTCGACATCGAGCGGCCCGGGCTCACGTACACGATCGACACCCTCCGCGAGATGCGCGAAATATACGGTCCTGACGTTGAGTTGTACTTCATCACCGGTGCCGACGCGCTGGCCCAGATGTTGACGTGGCGAGACACTGATGAGTTGTTCCGGCTCGCGCATTTCATAGGGTGTACCCGGCCCGGACACCACCTCGCCGATCCCGGCCTTCCCGAAGGCGGTGTCAGCCTGGTCGAGGTGCCCGCGCTGGCGATCTCCTCGACCGAGTGCCGCGAGCGGGTACGAGCCGGGGAACCCGTCTGGTACCTCGTCCCAGACGGAATCGTGCAGTACATAAACAAACGGGGGCTTTATCGTGACGGTTGACGGTAACGCCCCACGAGGAGGATAACGACCACACCGTGACCGCATCCGAGAGGGCCAACCAGCTGGTCCAGATCGCCGCCGAGGCCGCGGCCGAGAAGCTGGCCGACAACATCATCGCGTACGACGTGAGCGACCAGCTCGTCATCACCGACGCGTTCGTCCTGTGCTCGGCGGCCAACGACCGCCAGGTGCGCTCCATCGTCGACGAGATCGAGAAGAGGCTGCGCGAGGACGCCGGCGCCAAGCCGATCCGCCGCGAGGGCGAACGCGAGGGGCGCTGGGTGCTCCTCGACTACGCCGACATCATCGTGCACGTCCAGCACGAGGAGGACCGCGTCTACTACGCGCTCGAACGCCTGTGGAAGGACTGCCCGCCGGTTCCCCTGCCGGAGGACATCAACGCCCACTCCGAACAGCGCGTACGGGCCGGTGACGGTCAGTGACCGAAGTGCGTAAGATCGTGCTGTGGCGGCACGGTCAGACGTCCTGGAACGTCGAACGCCGCTTCCAGGGATCCACCGACATCCCACTCGACGACACGGGCCGCGAACAGGCCGCCCGGGCCGCACGGCTCCTCGCCGCGCTCCGCCCGAGCGCCATCATCGCGTCCCCGCTGCAGCGCGCGGCCGACACGGCCCAGGCGCTCAGCGCCGTCACCGGCCTGCCCGTCACCCCCGACCGCGACCTGATCGAACGCGGCGGCGGGGAATGGGAAGGGCTGACCAACGCCGAGATCCGGGCGAAGTACCCCGCCGAGCACGCCCTCTGGCAGCCGCCCGGCGGCGAGACCACCGAGCAGGTGTCCAAGCGGGTCACCGCCGCCTTCGAACGGGGCCTCGCCCAGATTCCGGCGGGCGGCCTGCTCGTCGTCGCCTCCCACGGCGCCGCACTGCGGCTCGGCATGCTCCGCTGGCTCGGCTTCCCCGAAGAGCTCTGGGGCCGGTTCGGCGGACTGTCCAACTGCTGCTGGTCCGTCCTCGAAGAGGGCCGCAGCGGCTGGCGCCTCGCCGAGCACAACGCCGGCACCCTGCCGGAGCCCGTGCTCAGCGACGACCGCGCCGCCGAAGGCGACGCGTGACGCCGCGATGAGTCGTTCACCCAGTTCAGGGCCGTGCCGGGCATTCGATTACAGGTCTGGTCGCGGATTCCTATAGACTGGCGCAGCACCGAACGGGGGAAACCCCGATCGGAAAGCGCGGGGCTATGGCGCAGTTGGTAGCGCGCCTCCATGGCATGGAGGAGGTCTGGGGTTCGAATCCCCATAGCTCCACTCGGGCCGAGGGCCGGTGTGGTCGGAAGCGGGAGCTTCCTCCCCACCGGCCCTCGTCATTTCCTCCGGGGGGACGACCCCCCCGGCCCCCCGCGGTGGGGGGCCCGCCCCCCACGGCCCCCCTCTTGGGGGCTTCGCCCCCTTTCCCCCCATCCGTCCTTGGGGTGTCGGCTGGCTTGGCCCCATCGGGCCTCGGGGGGCGGCTCTCTTCTCCCTGTGTCCGGGGGGCCTTTCGCTCGCGTGCGGGTTCTGGTCGCTTGTCTCTCGCTGTAGGGGGCGCTGGGGCGGGTTTCGGGCAGAGCGTAAGAAAGGGGGGCACTCTGGTAACAAGATGGCAGTTCCGTCACTTTGGTGGTCGCCGGAGGATTGGCGACATCATCTCGGCGGTGGCGGGGGTGCCGCCCAGTGCCTTTCTAAGGTGGTCGCCAGTGAGTGGAACGTCTCCGGCACCGGAAGACCGGACGACCCTGCAACGGAACGCGGTCGGCCTTCTCGGCGCGGTCATCATGTCCGCCGCCCTGATGGGGCCCGCGGTGTCCGTCTACTTCAATCCCCAGCTCGTCGCCGGCTTCGCCGGGGCGGCTACCCCGCTGGTCATGGTGATCTCCATGGCCGGCGTGCTCATCACGGCGAGCGGCATCATGCAGATGGCCCGCGAACTGCCGAGCGCGGGCGCCTTCTACACCTACGTCTCCCGGGGGATCGGCGCGCGCAGCGGGTTCGTCACCGGCGGGCTGATGTTCGTGGCCTACGCCCTGCTGGTGCCGGCCGAACTGGCGCTGATCGGCGTCTACACGCACGACCTCCTGGCGTCGTACGGCGTCCACGTGCACTGGGCCCTGATCTCCCTGGCCTTCACAGTGCTGATGCTGGTGCTCTCGCTGCGCGGCATCCGCGGTTCGCTGCGGACGGCGCTGACCCTCTTCAGCGCCGAGGTGCTCGTCATCATGGTGCTGAGCGTCATCGTGCTGGTGAAGGGCGGTGCGCACGGGCTGTCCCTCGCGCCGCTCAACCCGGCGTCGTCGCCGAGGGGCCCGTCCGGCCTGGCGCTCGGCATGGTCTACGGCGTGCTGTCGTTCGTGGGCTTCGAGGCGGCCACCACCCTGGGTGAGGAGGTCCGCGAGCCCAGGCGCAACGTACCCCGGGGCATCGCGCTGTCCACGCTGTTCGTCGGCGTGATCTACCTGTTCTGCACCTACAGCGAGATGGTCGGCTTCGGCACCGGCGACGCGGCCAGGCTGGCGGCCGACCAGGCGCCGTTCAACACGCTCGCCGCGACGTACGCACCCTGGATGAAGCTGCTCATCGGGCTGGCCGGGATCTCGAGCATCTTCGCCGTGGTCATGAACTCCAACAACGGCATCGTGCGGATCATCTTCGCCATGGGCCGGGAGGGGATGCTGCCCCGGCGGCTCGCGCACGTCGACCCCAGGCACCGCTCGCCGAACCGGGCGATCTGGACGGTGGCCGTGTTCGCGGCGCTGGTCACGTTCGCCGTCGGTTTCGCGACCGGCCCGTTCAACGCCTACGCCTATCTGGGCGCGCTGCTCACGCTGGCCATCGTGCCGGTGTACATGCTGACCAACATCGCGTGCGTGCGGTTCTTCCTGCGGGAACGGCGGGAGCACTTCAACGCCGTACGGCACGTGGTGCTGCCCGTGCTCGGCATCCTGCTCATGCTCATCCCGATCTACGGCTCGGTCTGGCCGATCCCGAAGGCGCCGTACAACCTCTTCCCGTACGCCATCGTGGCCTTCATCGTGGCCACCGCGCTGATCGCGGTGTGGCTGGGCCGTGCCCGGCCGGAGCGTCTCACGCGGGCCGGGGCCGTGCTGGCGACCGGGGAGACCGACGCGGCGGAGGCCGTGGCCTCGTGAGTACGGACCCCATCACCCTGACGACGGCGCTGCGGGTCTGCGAGGCGGCGGTGGCGGAGGCGGAGAGCGCCGGCGCGCTGGTCTCGGTCGCCGTCGTCGATGCGGGCGGTCATCTGGTGGCCTTCATGAGGATGGACGGCGCCGAGATCGCCGGCCCGGTGCTCGCGCCCGACAAGGCCTACACGGCGGTCGCCAACCGGATCGCGACGCACGAGCTCGCCGAGCAGGCCGCCCCCGGAGGACCGTTGTTCGGCCTGCACGCCCACGCGTCCGGACGATTCGTGATCTTCGGCGGCGGAGTCCCCTTCCGGCTAGGCGACCGCGTCGCCGGCGCGGTCGGGGTCAGCGGCGGGACGGTGGCCGAGGACGTCGCCTGCGCGAGCGCCGGTGAGCGGGCCTGGCGGCAGGCGGCCGGCCCCGGGTGATCCGGACCGTCCCCGGCGCGGTCTGGGACCGCGCCGGGGACATGTTCCGGCGCCCATCGGCACCGTACGGAAGGGGGCCTTTCGTCGTTCCTCGGCGGCACGTCGTAGATTCGCCGATCGCCGTGACAAATCGGCGGGTGCTGGAATTCGCCCGCGGTCTGGCACGTTCGTAGGGACATTGACGTGTTGAGGAGGGCTCTGTGGCCGATCCGAGTGAGCTTTACACGCTGGCCGAGGATGTTCCGGAGTTGAGCGGGCCGGTGCTGGTGTATCACCTTGACGGTTTCATGGACGCCGGACGTGCCGGGCAGTTGGCGACCCGGCACCTGCGGACGCTGGACGCCCGCCTGGTCGCGACGTTCGACGTCGACTCGCTCATCGACTACCGGTCGCGGCGGCCGCCGATGACCTTCGACACGGACCGCTGGGTCGACTATGAGGCGCCCGAACTCACCGTGTACGCGTGTGAGGACGCCGTCGGGGTGCCGTTCCTGGTGATGACCGGGCCGGAGCCGGACCGGGCGTGGGAGCGGTTCGCCGCCGCGGTGATCTCGCTCTGCGAGCGGCTCGACGTCCGGCTGGCGGTGGGCCTGCACGGCATTCCGATGGCGGTGCCCCACACGCGGGAGACGGGCCTGACACCGCACGGAAACCGGCCCGACCTGCTGGGGGAGCACCCGGCGTGGATCAACCGGGCCGAGGTGCCGGGAAGCGCCGCCGCGCTGATCGAGTACCGCATGGCGGAGGCCGGGCACGACGCGATCGGGTTCGCCGCGCACGTGCCGCACTACCTCGCCCAGTCCGCGTACCCGACGGCCGCGATCGCGCTGCTGAACGGCGTCACGTCCGCCACCGGCCTGATGTTCCCGACCGCCGACCTCGACGACGCTGCGGCGCAGGCGCGGGAGCAGATCGACGGTGAGGTCGCCGCGTCGGAGGACGTCGCGGAGGCGGTCCGCAACCTCGAGGTCCAGTACGACGCGATCGTGGAGGCCGGACGGAACAGCCTGCCGCTGGCGGGCTCGCCCGCCCGGATGCCGGACGGCGACGAGATCGCCGCCGAGTTCGAGCGCTTCCTCGCCGAACAGAACGACCAGTAGACCCGGGCGTCCGGCGCGGCGGTTCGGCGGGGATCGCCGCCCGGACGCCCGTCCGGCGTCCGTGACGACGATGAATCGGCCGCTGAACAGCGATGATGCCGAAACGCCGCGTTGCCGTGCATACCGCGCTCATTCGTGGGAACCATCCGACCGCCCGGACCCCCGAGTGTAAGGAAGCACTGGATATGCACATCACCGGCATCATCTTCGCCATCATCATCGGCCTGGTCATCGGTGCGCTCGGCCGGCTGGTCGTCCCCGGCCGCCAGCACATCCCGATGTGGCTCACGATCGTCATCGGCATCGTCGCCGCGCTGATCGGTACCGCGATCGCGGGCGGCCTCGGCGTCGCCGACACGAACGGCGTCGACTGGATCGAACTCGTCATCCAGGTCGCGCTGGCCGCCGCCGGCGTCGCGCTGGTGTCCGGCATGTACGGACGCCGAGGGGTGCGCTGACCTCCGACCTCCCGGCCCGCGCGCGTCCGACCCGGTCTCAGCCGGTGCGAGCGCCGCGAACCGGGGAACCCGGGGAGGCGCGGGCGGGCCGCCGCTCAGTCCTGCGGCGTGGCGAGGGTGTCGAGGATCTGCGGGCCGTATTTGGCCAGCTTGCTCTCGCCGACACCGTTCACCGAGGACAGCTCGTCGAGTGAGCCCGGGGCGCGCGTGGCGATCTCGCGCAGCGTCGCGTCGTGGAAGATGACGTACGCCGGGACGCCCTGCTCCTTGGCGGTGGCGGCGCGCCAGGCACGCAGCCGCTCGAAGACCGGAAGGGCCTCCTCGGGCAGGTCGGCGGCGGCCGCGCGGCCGGCCTTGGCGGCCTTCGCCGCCTTGGGCGCCGGCCGCGCAGGCTCGCGGCGCATGGGCACCTGCCGCTCGCCGCGCAGCACGGCGGCGCTGGCGTCGGTGAGCACGAGCGTGCCGTAGTCGCCCTCCACGGCCAGCAGCCCTTGGGCCAGGAGCTGCCGGACGACGCCGCGCCACTCGGCGTCGCTCAGGTCCGAGCCGATGCCGAAGACCGTCAGCGTGTCGTGGTCGTTCTGAATGATCTTGGGTGTCTTCTTGCCGAGCAGGATGTCGACGATGTGACCCGCGCCGAACTTCTGGCGCCGCCGGGACAGCCACACGACGGTCGACAGGACCTTCTGCGCGGCCTCCGTGCCGTCCCACGACTCCGGCGGCGACAGGCACGTGTCGCAGTTGCCGCACGTGGCGCCCTCCTGCCCGAAGTAGGCGAGGATCTGGGTGCGGCGGCACTCGACGGTCTCGCACAGGGCCAGCATCGAGTCGAGGTGCGCGGCGAGCCGGCGCCGGTGCGCGGCGTCCCCCTCAGAAGACTCGATGAGCTTGCGCTGCTGGACGACGTCCTGCAGGCCGTACGCCATCCAGGCCGTGGACGGCAGGCCGTCCCGGCCGGCGCGGCCGGTCTCCTGGTAGTAGCCCTCGACGGACTTGGGCAGGTCGAGGTGGGCGACGAAGCGCACGTCCGGCTTGTCGATGCCCATGCCGAACGCGATGGTGGCGACCATGACGACGCCGTCCTCGCGCAGGAAGCGCGCCTGGTTCGCCGCGCGCGTGGCCGGGTCGAGGCCCGCGTGGTACGGCAGCGCGGTCACGTCGTTCTCCACCAGGAAGGCGGCGATCTTCTCCACCGACGCGCGGGACAGGCAGTAGACGATGCCGGCGTCGCCCGGGTGCTCGGTGCGCAGGAACTCCAGCAGTTGCCGCTTCGGCTCCCGCTTCGGCACGATGCGGTACTGGATGTTCGGCCGGTCGAAGCTCGCCACGAAGTGACGGGCGTCCTCCAGATTGAGCCGCGCCGTGATCTCCCGGTGCGTGGCCGGGGTCGCGGTGGCGGTCAGCGCGATCCTGGGCACGTCGGGCCGGCGCTCGTGCAGCACCGACAGCGCCAGGTAGTCCGGCCGGAAGTCGTGCCCCCACTGCGCCACGCAGTGCGCCTCGTCGATCGCGAACAGCGAGATGTCGGCGCGGTCGAACAGCCGCAGCGTCGACTCCAGGCGCAGGCGCTCCGGCGCGAGGTAGAGCAGGTCCAGCTCACCCGCCGTGAACGCCGCCTCGACCGTGCGCCGCTCGTCCGGGTCCTGGGTCGAGTTGAGGAACCACGCGCGCACGCCGAGGGCCCGCAGCGCGTCGACCTGGTCCTGCATCAGGGCGATGAGCGGCGAGACGACGACGCCGACGCCCTTCCGCACGAGTGCGGGGATCTGGTAGCAGAGCGACTTGCCCCCGCCGGTCGGCATGAGCACCAGCGCGTCCCCGCCGGCGACGACATGCTCGATGATCTCCCGCTGGCCGTCGCGGAACTCCTCGTAGCCGAAGACCCGCCGCAGGACCTCGGACGCCTCGCTCATCGGTTCGGGGGAAGCCATCCCGTCACCCTACGGGCAACCCCCACCCCGTCGTGCCCGGAACCGGGTCCCTGGGGACGGCCGGCGCGGGACGGCCCTCACTCACGCCGGAGGCGGGCGGCCGCGGCGCGCAGCGACGCGTCGGTCTCCGCGGCGAGGAGGCCGACGAGCTCGCCCGCCGGGACCTCCCGGGCGAGAGCGTGCGCCTGACCGGCCCACAGGTTCACCAGGTCGGGGTCGCCCGCGGCGCGCGCCGCCCGCCGCAGTGGCGCGGTGACGTGGTGGATCTCGGGGTAGGCGACCGGCGCGTCGTCGCCGTACCGGTGCATGAAGCGATTGCGGATCCCCCGGGCGAGGCGCCCGGTGAAGGCCCGCGTCATCGCGGTCGGGGCCGAGGAGGCAAGGGCCTGCCGGTGCACCGGAGCGGTGCCGGCCTCCGGGCAGCGCAGGAACGCCGTGCCGAGCTGCGCGGCCGAGGCGCCGGCGGCCAGCACGGCCGCGACGCCGGCGCCGGTGGCGATGCCGCCGGTCGCCACCAGCGGGACGTCGACGGCGGCCCGCAGGAGTTGCAGCAGGGACAGCAGCCCCATTTCCTCCCCGCGGTCGGCCGGGTCGTCGACGAAGGAGGCCCGGTGCCCGCCCGCCTCCGCGCCCTGGACCACGAGCGCGTCGGCGCCCGCCGCCACGGCCTGGGCGGCCTCGTCCTCCCGGGTCACCGTGACCCAGACCTCGCTGCCCGCCCGGTGCAGCCGCCCGGCGACCTCGGGGGACGGGCAGCCGAAGGTGAACGACACGACCGGGACGGGCGCGGCGGTCAGGAGGTCGAGCTTGGCGGCCCACTCGTCGTCCTCGAACCGGGGCTCTCCGAGACCGGCGCCCGTGCGCGCGGCCTCCTCGGCGAGCCCGGCGGCGTACCGCGCGACGATCTCGGGGTCCGCCGGGCGGCCGGGCACGAAGAGGTTCACGCCGATGGGCCGGCGCGTGAGCGCACGGGTCTCGTCGAGCCGGGCGCGCAGGCCCTCGGCGGTGAGATAGCCGGCGGCGAGGAACCCCAGCCCACCGGCCTCGCCGACCGCCGCGGTGAGCCGTGGGGTGGACGGGCCCCCGGCCAGCGGCGCCAGCACGATCGGCACGGGCAGTTCGTCGAGGATCATCCCGTCCTCCGCGTTCGCCGTGGGCCGGCCGGGCCGGCCGCGGGTTCGGTGAACGAAACATCCTACGGCGCAGGTGATCCCGTCACCTGCCCGGCGCATATCCGGTGATCTGCCGGGTATCGGTGCGCACGTCCCTGTCGGTGAACCCGAGGAAGGCGCAGATGCAGGTCGTCGCGAAGCGGCACGGTGCGGAGGAGACCGAGAAGGCGTCCCGGCCCTTCGCCGTGCGGCTCATACGGTGGTTGTGGGTCCTCGTCGCCCTGGCGGTGGCCGTGGTCTTCGCCGTCGCGCTCGCCCGGCTGACCCTGCGCCCCGTGCACGGCGCCGGCGGGCAGGTGCACGACAACCCGCATCCGGGAGCCACGCTGCGCTTCTACCTCGACCGGCCGAGCGTCAAGGAGGCGGTCGTCGAGATCGGCGGCAACCTGGCGCTCCTGATGCCGCTCGGCGTGCTCCTGCCGATCCTCTTCGACCGCCTCCGCGGCCTCGTGCGCCTGACCCTGGCGGCGGCCCTGATCTCCCTGGCGATCGAGGTGGTCCAGGGGCTGGTGCTCACGGGCCGTAGCTTCGACGTGGACGACGTGATCCTCAACACCGTCGGCGCGGTCATCGCCTATCTCATCGTGGGGCGCAGGTTCGGCCGCTGGGCGCATCCGGGTTGACCTGGCATCGGCGATGCGGTTTCGTTACCCACTCGTGACGCATCTTAAGATTGTCGGATGACAACCATGGTCGCCCCCGCAGGCGTGACTCCCGGCGGCCGACCCGTGCCGGCTCTTCCGGAAGGTCTGGATCCGGTCCCGTAATTCCTTGGCGAACATGCCCTGACCAGGGCCGCGGTCGTCGCGATGGCGGTCCGCCGATCTCGAGTCGACCCAAGAACCGGAGGAGATGATCAAGTGACGGTAGCGGAGAACGGCGGCGCCGCCGCGGTCGCGGACTTCCTGCGGGCGCGAAGGGAACAACTGGCGCAGCAGTGGGCGGACCTCACACTCTTCCGCGCCGTGCACACCTCCGGCCGCGATGTCGCCGTGCACGCCGCCCACCGCCTCGTCGACGCCCTCACCGAGGTGGCCCGGGACGGACGGGTCGACGACGTCACCGTTCCCGCGCTCGACCAGGTGCGCGCCGCCCTGGCCCAGATGATCGCCGCGCGTTCCCAGGCCGGGGCGACGCCGCCGCAGGTGGCGGCGGAGGTCGCCGAGCTCAAACGGCCGGTGATCGCCATGGTCGGCCGGGAGCTCGCGGACGCCGACCGCGGCGCGGCGCTGATCGCCGCCACGGACCTGATGGGAACGCTCCGGCTCGTCGGCATGGAGATCTCGCTGAGCGACGAGGGCGCCATCGTGGCCCGGCAGCGCCGGCAGCTCAGCGAGGTCGCGACGCCGGTCCTGAAACTGTGGGACCGGGTGGTCGCGGTCCCGCTGATCGGCACGCTCGACAGCGCCCGTACCCAGGTGGTCATGGAGACGCTGCTGGAGGCGATCGTCGACCAGCACGCCGCCGTGGCGATCCTCGACATCACCGGGGTCCCCCTCGTCGACACGGTGGTCGCCCAGCACCTGATGAAGACCGCGCTCGCCGTACGCCTCATGGGCGCCCGGTGCGTGGTCAGCGGGATCCGCCCCCAGATCGCCCAGACCATCGTCCAGCTCGGCATCGACCTGGGCGACATCACCACCCGGGCCACGCTGGCCGACGCGCTGGAATGGGCCCTCGGCCAGGTCGGCACCAGCATCGGCCGGGCGTGAACGCGGCGACCGGCATGCGGCGCGTATCCGTGCACCGGCTCGGTGAGGTCCTGCTGGCGAGCATCCAGCAGGAGCTCACCGACTCCATCGCGGTCGCGCTGCGGCAGGACCTGACGGAGATGGCCGCCGCGGGGACCCGCGGGGTGATCATTGACATCTCGCAGGTGGAGATCGTCGACTCGTTCCTCGCCCGCGTCCTGGCGGAGATCGCCGCGGCGACGCGCATCCTGGCGGGGCGTACGGTCGTGTGCGGAATGCGGCCGCCCGTGGCGATCACCATGGTGGAGATGGGACTCGGCCTGCCGGGCCTGCACACCGCCAGGTCGCTGGAGGACGCCCTGGCACTCGTCGAGGCCGGCGAGGTGGGCCGGTGACCACAGCGGCCGTGACCACCCTGCCGATCACCAGCGACCTGGAGATCGCCGGTGTCCGCCAGGCGGTCCGCGAGGCCGCCGTGGCCGCCGGCTTCAGCCTGGTCGAGCAGACCAAGGTCGTCACCGCCGCCAGCGAGCTCGCCCGGAACACCCTGGTGCACGGGGGAGGCGGCCGGCTGGAGATCACGCGGCTGGATCGGCCCCATGGGCAGGGGATCCGGCTGCGGTTCCGCGACGAGGGACCGGGCATCGCCGACGTGGAGACGGCGCTGTCCGACGGATACACCACGGGGCACGGGCTGGGCCTCGGGCTCGGCGGCGCCCGCCGTCTCGTCCAGGAGTTCGCGATCGACACCGCGCCCGGCCGCGGAACGACGGTCACCGTCACGGCGTGGCCGCGCGGAGCATGGGGAGGCTGACGGTGAGCCTCCGCGTGCAGGTGGGCGCGGGATGGGACATCCCCGTGTCCGACGAGAGCCAGGTCCACGGCGCCGTCGCCGCGAGCACGTCCGCGGCCCGGGTGGCCCGGCTCGACGCCAGGTCCACGGCCCGCTGCGAACTGCTAGCCACGGAGCTGGCCACCAATCTCGTCAAGCACGCGTACGGCGGCCGGCTGCTGGTGTCCGCGTCGGCGAACGGCGTCGTCCAGCTGATCACCGTCGACCGAGGTCCGGGCATCCCCGACGTCGCGGTCTCGATGGCCGACGGTTACACGACGACGTCGTCCCTCGGCGGAGGACTGGGCACGTGCCGCCGCGCGGCCACCGAGTTCGACCTCTACAGCCGCCCGGGACAGGGCACGGTGGTACTGGCCCGGATCGGCGCGGCCGACGAGGAGGGCACGGACGGAATCGAGGTCGGCGGCGTGCTCACCCCGCACCCCACGCAGTCGGTGGCGGGGGACGGGTACGGAGTCGCCTGGGAGGGCGACCGGCTGACCGCCGTGGTCGTCGACGGCCTCGGGCACGGTCCCGCCGCGGCGGAGGCCCGGCAGGCGGCCCTCGACGTGGCCGGGCGCCGTACCGTCACCGACGTCGCCCGGCTGCTGCGCGAGATCGACACCGCGCTGCGGACGACCAGGGGAGCGGCGGCGGCGGTGGCGCAGGTCGACGGCTGGGCGCGCCGGCTGACGTACGGGTGCACGGGAAACGTCACCGGCCGCCTCTACCCGCCCCGCGAGGGGCGCTCCCTCCTGTGCGTGCCCGGCATCCTCGGCGCCGGGATCTCCGCCCGCTCCCACCGGGTCGACTCGGCCGGCTGGACGAGCCCCGCGCTGCTCGTCCTGCACACCGACGGGATCAACGGCCGCTGGCGGCTGGAGGACTACCCGCAGGTCGACCGTCACCACCCCGCCGTCCTCGCCGCGCTGATCTGGAGGGACGCCCACCGCGGCAACGACGACGCCACCGTGGTGGTGATCAGGACCCCGACGGACAAGGACCCTCGATGAGGCAGCGGATCTATGACGGACCCGTCACCGAGGCCGGCGCGGCGCTGGCCTGCGCCGCGGACGCCGCGGTCCGGCTCGGGGTGGCGGCCGACGAGCGCGCGCGGTTCCTCGCGGACGTCGCCCGCGCGCTGCGCGACCGCCATCCCGGCGGCACGATCGAGCTGAGCGCCGAGGACCTGCGGCTGACGGCCGTGATCAAGGCCGGGACGCCGCCGGAGCGTACGCTCACCCTGGCCGTCGCGGGAACGGGCCCGGGACCGGTCGACGGCACGCCCGCCCATGGCGGGACCGCGTTGCTCGATCACCTCGTCGAACTGCAGACCCTGGTCGAGTGGTCCCAGAAAGAGCTGGAGCAGACCAACAAGGGCGTCGTCGCGCTGCACGCGGAACTCGCCGAGAACACCGAGCGGCTGCGCGAGGCGAGCGGACTGCAGCAGCGCCTCCTCCGAGCCGAGCGCACGGCCCGCGCGGCGGCCGACGCGGCCCGGTCCCGCCTGGAGTTCCTCGCCCACGCCGGGTCGACGCTGTCGGAGACCCTCGACCACGAGACGGTCCTGGCCCGGCTGCGCTCCCTCACCGTCCCTCGTTACGCCTCGGCGGTGACGGTATGGCTGGCGCGCGGGTCCGGGCCACTGGAGCCGTACCCGGCCGCGCCGGCCACCGGAGGGCCCTCGCCGTACGTCGAGAAGGCCTACGTCAGCGGCCGGATGCAGCGGGTCACCGTGGCCCGCGCCGAGGCGGACGCCGGCGGCGACTTCGACGGCGGGCCGGGCCGGGAGCCGCTCCTGGCCCTCCCGCTGATCTCCCACGGGGTCACGCTGGGCGTCCTGGAGGCCCGGGCCGCGGCGGCGTCGTTCGGCACCGAGGACATCGCGATGTTCCGCGAGCTGGCGCGCCTCACCGCGGCGGCGATCGACAACGCGCTGCGATACGAGCACGAGCGCGACGTCGCCGAACGCCTGCAGCGCGCCATGCTCACGAAGCTGCCGCCGGCGGCGCGGCTGGAGTTCACCGCGCGCTACCTGCCCGCCGAGGCGGGGCTGAACGTCGGCGGCGACTGGTACGACGCGTTCGAACGCCCGGACGGCGACGTGATCGTGGCCGTCGGCGACGTGACGGGCCACGGGCTGCAGGCCGCCGCGCTCATGGGCCAGTTGCGCACGGCCCTGCGCGCCTACGCCATGGACGCCGAGGGCCCCGGGGAGGTGCTGACCCGGATGCACCGGATGCTCTCCCACCTGCAGCCGGAGGACCTGGCCACCGCCGTGCTCGCCCAGATGTCGCCCGACGGCCGTCTGCGCTGGTCGAACGCCGGCCATCCGCCGCCGCTGCTGCGCGCGCCCGACGGTTCGGTCACCGTGCTCGACGGCCATGACTTCCTGCTCGGCATGCCGTTCGAGAAGGCCGCGATCACCGAGCACGGCACCCGGCTGACTCCGGGATGCGCCGTCATCTTCTACACCGACGGCCTGATCGAGCGCCGCGACGCCGGCCTGGACCATGGCATCGAGCGTCTCGCCGCGGCGTTCAGGTCGGCCGAGGGGGAACTCGACCACATCGCCGACGCCGTCCTCGACGCGATGCTGAGCGACAGTGTCCGCGAGGACGACACCTGCCTGCTGATCTTCCGGGCGCTGCCCGACCCCGTGGCCGGCACGGGCCTCGGCGTGGTCCCGGCCCTCGGGTGCCGGGACGGCGCGGTGGAGGTCTGAAGGACGGCGCCTCGGTGGGACGAATCGAGACGGCCCCGCACCGCGAGGCGAGGGTGCGGGGCCGTGTCCGGTCCGGCCGAGGATCAGGAGGTGACGGTGAGCGTCTCGGCGACGGGGCGCGGGCTGTTCGGGGTGCACGTCGCCGTGATGTTCCCGAAGATCGCGACGTTCGCCTTGAGGCTGAGGTTGCCGCCTCGGAACTGGTCGGTCCCGACCGCGGTCGGCGTCCAGTTGCCGGCCACGTCCGCGGTGATGGACTGGTTGGCGGGGATCGACCCGCCGGACCCGGTGAGCGGGAAGGAGGCGGTCTGCGCGCCGCTCACGTCGGCCGTCAGGGTCGCGCTCCAGGAGTTGATCGACAGCGGGGACGAGAGGGTGGTCGCCACGTGCACCGCGGCGTGGACCGAGGTGTTGACCTTGGCCGGGTTCGGGGTGGCCGTAGCGGTTCCGCTGACGCTGATGCTCTGGGTCCCGAGGATCGAGTTGCAGGTGTAGGAGGTCGAGAACGTCGACGCGCCGGCCGGTGCCTGTGCCGCGACGACGCCGAGGCCGCCGAGGGCGATGACCGTGGCGGCGGTGGCCGCGCGCCGGCCCGGGAGGATGTTCATGGCGGGCTCCTTCCGGCCCGGGAACCTAGCGGGGGGACTTGACCCGGGCCTCTTACTTATCTGTAACAAGCCCGTAATCAGCGTCAACTTACTTGTGAGTAAGTTTCATGTTCTCCCCGGGGCCCGAGGTCGGGGTCGGGTCCGCGCGCGAAGGGGTCCCGCACCCTGTGGTGCGAGACCCCTTGCCGACGGCACCGGCCGGCCCGACTAGACGGACGCGTTCACCGGCGTGTTAATGCCTGCTGCTCAGCACCAGCAGTTGTCCCAGCAGTCGTCGAAGCAGCCCCAGCCGCCCCAGCAGCCGAAGCCGCCGCCCCAGCCGCCGCCACAGCTGGGAAGCAGCTGTGCCTGCTGGGGGGCGACGCTCATCGTCTGGGCGCCGGCCGGTGCGGCGGCGCCCAGCGTGAGGGCGGTCGCTCCCGCAAAGGCCAGGCCGGAGATGCCGAGTGCCATCCGCTTCGGAATCCTCATCTGAAGAACCTCCTTGGTCGGCGCGTTGGCGTGTCGCCTATCGATCACGCCCGGCAATTGGACTATTTCGGTCCGTTCGCCACAAACAACACCATATCCTCGGTCGGCCGGATTCAACCTGATGTGCCCATATATGGTGAGGATTGACTCTCGTCCTCCATGTCATATATCTGCCCTTTAAGGGGTAAATATGGGTGCTTTTGCCTCTGGGGAGGAGGAGGTGAACCTGCTGCTTCAGGCAGGTGGTGGCGGCCGCCGGGTACGGGCGGTGCCGTACGCCCGGGCGGGCTCATGAACCCGCCCGGGCGGGGAATCCCCGTCGCCCCGGGGCGGCGCCGAAGCGGCCCGGGGCGAAGCCGTACGGGTTGGGGAGCGCGCGGTTCGCCACCGTGAATGCCCGGCGTTTTCGCCGCCGTCGATCGCATATTCCGGCATGGCGCGAACAATCGGATCGCCGGGCGGGGAATCGCCCGGGGCGGTCGGCACAATGGAATCCTCATGTGCGGGGCTCCGGCTCACCATGGACGGCAAACGGGAGCTCCGCCGCCGGTCCGCGACCCGTCCCGCCCACCGCCCTCTCGTCGCCGCCGGGCGTACGTGCCGGCGCGCTGGCACGTACGCCCCCGCCGTGCCACCGCCCCCGCCGTGCCACCGCCCCCGCCGTGCCACCGGCCCCGCCGTGCCACCGGCCCCGCCGTGCCACCGGCCCCGCCGTGCCACCGGCCCTGGCGCGGTCCGGGCCTTCCGTCGGGACCAACGGGAGCCGGTCAGGGACCTTCCGCCCTTGGGAACCGCCGCGGCCGCCGGATGTCCTGAACCTGAAGCCTCATCGCGACCGCGGTGAGCGCGGCGGGCACGGGAAGGAGGCGACCTTCGTGAACCAGGTCCTCGTGGGGACGGACGGGTCCGACAGCGGCACGGCGGCCGTGCGATGGGCGGCCGAGGAGGCGGTGCGCCGGGCCCTGCCGCTGCGCATCGTCCACGCCGTCGCGCCATGGCTGTACGAGACCCCGGTCGACCCGCGCTTCGCCTCGATCCGGGTGTGGCTGCTGTCCCAGGGCGGCACGGTCGTCGACGAGGCGGTGGCCGCCGCGCGCGAGCGCGAACCCGAGGTCGCGGTCGAGGGCGAACTCGTGCCGGGCCCGGCGACCCGGATGCTCCTGGGACGGGCGGGCGAGGTGGCGATGCTGGTGCTGGGCAGGAGCGGGATGGGCGCGGCGGGCCTCGTCCTGGGGTCGACGACCCTGCAGGTGGTCGCGCACTCGCCGGTGCCCGTGGTCGTGGTCCGCGGCCTGGCGCCGGAGGCGCGGCGGGAGGTCGTGGTGGGGGTGGACACGGCGGCGACCGGGGAGGCGGCGATCGCCCTGGCGTTCGAGGAGGCGGCGCTGCGGACCGCACCGCTGAGGGTGGTTCACGCGTGGTGGCACCCCGCCTCGTCCGCTCCGGGCGACATCCGGCCGCTCGTGTACGACCCGCAGGCCATGGCGGAGGACGAACTGCGGCGGATCGAGGAGGCGCTGACGCCCTGGCGCGAGAAGTGGCCCGACGTCGAGGTGGTCCCGGAGGTGGTGCACGGACGTGCCGTGCGCGTGCTCGCCGAGGCCACCGAGCGGGCGGACCTGCTCGTCGTGGGGACACGCGGCCGGGGCGGTTTCAAGGGTCTGCTGCTCGGTTCGGTGTCGCACGCGCTGCTGCACCGGGCGAAATGCCCGCTGGCCGTCGTACCGGCCACGCGGTGACGAACGGTTCCCGCGCGCACAGCTCGTGCAGGACAGGAGGACAGAGAATGGATCCCGCGAACGTCTCGAAGCGCGAGACCGTCGCGCACCTGCTCGTCGACGCGGCGGTGTGGGCTCCGTCGGTGCACAACACCCAGCCCTGGTGGTTCGACGCTCACGATGAGACCGTCACGTTGCACTCCGACACCGAGCGCCGCCTGGACGTGGCGGACCCGGAGGGGCGGGAGATGCTGATCAGCTGCGGCGCCGCGCTGTTCACGCTGCGGCTGGCGGTGCGCCGTCTCGGCCGGCTGCCGGAGGTACGGATCGCGGCCGATCCGGACCGGCCGGGGTTGATCGCCGACGTGACCCTCGGGGAGCCGCGAACCGCCACCGACGAGGAGCTGCGGATGTACGACCAGGTCAAGCGGCGGCGCACCCATCGCGGCGCCTTCCGGGCCGGGGCGCTCCCGGTCGGTCTGCTCCAGTCCCTCCGCGCTCACGCGTGCGCCGAGAACGCCTCCCTGCGGATCGTGGCCGACCCGCGCGTGCGCGTCGCGCTCGCCGCGCTGTCCGAGGCGGCCGAGCAGGTGCAGTGCGCGGACCCGGCCTTCGCGGCGGAGATGGCCCGCTGGGCGCCCGCCCCGTGCAGCGAACGGCTGGACGGGGTGCACGAGTCGGCCTATCCGCGCGATCCGGGCCGCACCGATCCGCACTTCGCCGGCCGGGACTTCGCCCGCGGTCAAGGCTGGGGGCTGGCCGGCGACGAAGACGGGGAGTCCGCGGGGGTCGTCGGCGTCCTGACGACCACGGGGGACGGCCGGGAGGACTGGCTCCGGGCGGGCCAGGCGCTGCAGAGGGTGTTGTTGCGCGCCACGGAGGACGACGTGTCGGCCGCGTTCCACACCCAGGCGCTGGAGGTCCCGGAACTGCGGGAGTTCATCCGGACGCGCTTCTGCGACGGCACGTACCCGCAGATGCTGATGCGCTTCGGGGTGGCGGACGAGCGGTTCGACAGCGTCCGCCGGCCGGCCGCCGAGGTGGTGGTGGGCGAGATCTGAGGCCGAGATCTGAGCGAGATCTGAGGCAGAGCGCAGAGCCCGGTCAGGCGCAGCGCGTCCGGTCCTGGTCAGGCGCGTCCGGTCCAGCGCGGTGCCGTGGCCGTCCACGCGGCCTCCCACAGCGCCATCCGCCGGCGCTCCAGGCGGCGGTTGACCGCGGCGTACGCGCCGGCGTGCAGGATCGCGAGCGAGGTCAGCGCGGCGAACACGGCCAGAGTCGTGTCGGTCAGCGTCTGGGCGTGGGTACGGGGCCGGGCCGTGAGGTCGCCCGCCTGGTTGATCCAGACGCGGCGATGCGCGCCGACGTGGTCGTCGCCGGCCGGGACGACGCCGCCGGTGTGCCGGCGGCCCGTACGGTCGAGCCAGCGCAGCCGCGTCTCCTGTTCGACGCCGTTCCGCGACGCCGCCGCGCCGGTGGCGGTCACCACCGCGTCGACCTGGTAGCGGGTCTGCGCCTGGCGGTGCTCCGCCCGCACGCCGGCGCCGGCCACAAAGTGGATCATGAGCGCGGAGGCGATGACGCCCGTGATCAGGAACAGCGCTCCGAGCAGCGCCACGAGGCGGGAGTGGAGCCGGTCGAGCGGACGCCGTAGCGGGTTGCGGTCCGGGCGCAGGTAACGGATGAAGCCCAGCACCTGGATCGTGAGTGCACGCATGGGACACCTCCATCACGGCCACCTCTACCCGCAGGTTAGGCGTCCTCGCATGATTTTGGGGAGGGTCTCTGGTCCTGGCCTGAGAGTCCGAGAGTCCTTCCCCTCCGTGGGCTTTTGCCTCTGCTCGCCGAAGGCACGGCGCGGTTGGCTGCAAGAAGCGGAGTCCTGACGGAGAGCAGGGGGAAGATCCCATGGCGACCTCTGATGGCAGTTACGTCCTGGTGGGCTTCGACGGCTCCCCGGGAGCCGAGCGCGCCCTGCGCCGGGCGGTGGGGGAGGCGAGGAGACGCCGGCTGCCGCTGGCGGTTTGCCACGCCTGGCACTGGCCGTACCCGGTCCCGCCGTCGGGCCCCGAAGCGCTGGAGACGGCGCGGAGGATGGGGCGGCACACGCTCGACCACGGTGTGTTCGTCGCCAAGCAGCTGTGCCCGGCGCTGACGGTGCGGCCGCGGTTCGCGACGGGCCCGGCCTCGGCGGTCCTCATCGAGGAGTCGGAGAACGCCGCGCTGGCGGTCGTCGGCTCACACGGACGCGGCGGGTTCGCCGGTCTCGGAGCCGGATCGACGGCTCTGCACCTGGCCGCCTACGGCCACTGCCCGGTGCTGGTGATGCGTGACGATCCGGAGCCCGACGGTCCCATCGTCGTCGGCGTGGACGGATCACCCGCCGGAGAGGCCGCGCTGGCGTTCGCGTTCGAGGAGGCCGCCCTGCGCGGGCGGCCCGTACGCGCGGTGTTCGCCTGCTGGGAGGCCGACGCCATCGCCTCCGCCGAGATGGGCATGCTGCGGGACCCGGAGCAGCTCCGGATGCTCGGCGCCGCCCGGCTGGAGCGAACGGTGTGCCCGTGGCGGGAGAAGTACCCGTCCGTGGAGACGGAGACCAGGCTGGTGATGCGGACGCCGCGCCACGCGCTGCTGGAGGCCGCGGGCGACGCCGGGCTCCTCGTCGTGGGGGACCGCGGGCTCGGTGGCCTCCCGGGGCTGCGGCTGGGCTCGGTGAGCCATGCCGTGCTGGTCCACGCCCCGTGCTCGGTCGCGATCGTACGCCCCCGCAGGTGATGTGAGGACAGGAGGAAGGGCGTCAGGCGACGGGCTGCTCGAGCATGAGCTCGGACAGGTCGGTGATCACCTGGTGCGCTCCGTACTCGGGCAGCAGGAGGGACCGGCCGCCCCGGTCGACCCCGATGATGAGGCCGAACCCGCCGCGCCGCGCGGCACGGACGGCGGTGAGGTTCTCCTCGATGACGGCCGTCCGCGCCGGAGGTGTCCCCATCCGCCGCGCGGCCTCCCGCAGGAGGCAGAGGTCCGCCGTCGCGGGACGGATCTCGATCGGGTCGAGGGCGTCCAGACGGACGTCGAACAGCCCCGCCACGCCCGCTCGGCGCAGCAGTTCGGCGGCGTACCGGGTGGCGGAGACGGTCGCCGTGCGCAGCCCGCGCAGGCGGGCCGCGTGGACCACGCCGACCGAGGAGGCGAAGGCCCGGACGCCGAGCCGGCGGACGATCGTGAGGAACTCCTCCTCATGACGTGAGCTCAGGCCGCGCAGGGCGTCGAAGCACAGGGGGATCTCACACGCGGTGAGGTACTCCCGGAGGCCGTCGATCGTCGTGCGCCCCTGCATGTACCGGCGGTAGTCGGTGCCCGCGTCGAAGTACCTGCACTCCTGCTCGCATACGGCGGCGTGTGAGCGCAGGAACGGATCGAGCACGGCCTTCCAGGCCGTGCCCGACGCGCGGGCGGTGTCGAGGAGGACGCCGTCCACACCGAATATCACCGCCGCGATGTCACCGCGTACGCCCTCGTGGGCTGTGGTCCGCATGAGGTTTCACCTTCTCGCGCTGTCCTCGGCGGAGCTTGCGCGACCGCCCGCCGTGGAGCGTGGCGGCCGATCATGGCGGCATCACGACGGTGAGCGGCCATGAGGACGGCTCGCCGTCAAGGACGCGTGCCGCCCGTGAGGTCAGGATGACGATGGCGACGTCGGTGCCGAGGGAGCGCCATGCGGCGCGGACGGCGTCTGGTTCCTCCGCGGGCAGGACGATCGCTCCGGCGAGGCCGAAGCCCGTGACCTTGGTCCCTTCCCCGATGATCGCAATTCTGGCCATCTGATGCCTTTCTTACGGTCTTCCCTTAATCGGCCGTTGTCATCCCCGTCGGAGCGTCAAGGAAGGCGTCGCCTCCCGGCCGCTCCCTGCTCACCTCCGGCCGCCCCGCGAGTGCCGTGACGGGCGGGCCGCCCGCCCGGCGACCCGGTGGCGGGGCGCTCCCTCATGGTCCGAGGGCGGGACGGCCCGGGGGCAGGGCCGCCCGGGTGCCCGGAAGGGGACCTTTGTCCCGCTTAGTGCCTCTGAGGGGTGGAATCGAATGGCGGTGAGCGGTTCCCGTACCCCCGAGGAGGCAGGACCCGTGATCGCCTATGTCGACGGGACACCCTCCGGTGACGACGCCGTCATCTGGGCCATCGAGGAGGCGGGCCGGCGCGGTGTGCTCGTACGGGTGCTGCCGAGACGGGAACCGGACCGGCTGCTCGCCGAGGCCGCCGACGCCGCGATGATCGTCGTCGGATCCACGGGCTTCCTGGCCATGTCCCGCCTGGCCACCGGCTCGACCGCCATGGAGGTCGCGGTCCGCGCGGACGTCCCGGTCGTCGTCATCCGCCCCGGCCTGCCCGACGCCGCGCCCGGACCGTCGGCCGGCCGGGTCGTGGCCGGAGTGGACGGGACCGACCTGTCGCGGGCGGCGATCCGGTTCGCCTTCGCCGAGGCCGACGACCACGAGTGCGGCCTCACCCTGGTCCACGCCGTCGACCGGGAGGAGGACCGGGAGCCGGCGGAGGCCATGCTCACGCGGCTCGCGGGCGAACGCCCGGACGTGCGGACGGTCGTCCGCGCCGGCCTGGCGAGCGCGATACTGATCGAGGAGTCCGCCGGCGCGGAGCTCCTCGTGGTCGGGTCGCGGGGCCGTGCCGGGCTGAGCGGCATGATGCTCGGCTCGGTGAGCCAGGCCGTCGTCCACCGGGCCCACTGCCCGGTCGCCGTCGTCCGCGCGACTCCCCCCTGACGCCGGCCCGGCCTCCGATGACCGGCCTCGTGACCGTACGTCAAGCGGATCCGCCGAAGATCGCCTAATCTGCGGTGGGTGCGGCTACCTCCCAGACGCAACCGGCGTCCCGTCGGGCGCATCTACCTCACCACCGGCGTCAGCGTCGCCTCCGTCGGCCTGGTCGCCCTGGCGGGCGCCGAGGCCGGCGACGGCGGCGCGCTCAAACCCTGGTGGATCGCGCTCAGCATCATCATGAGCGTGGTGGGCGCCGCGGTCCCCGGCTACGAGCAGATCCGCAAGGAGCGCCTGCGCAAGGAGGCCGAGCAGGCCGCCATCGAGGCCGCCGTCGAGATGCGGGTGACGATGAACGACGCGCTCGACCCGATCGTCCGGCAGCTCGGCCGCATCGCGACCGCCACGACCCGCCAGGAGCGCGGCAACCTGCGGGAGGCCACCGTCCCGATGATCCTCGATTCGGCCGCGCACCTCATCGACGCCGAACGCGTCCGGGCCTGCTGGTTCCGGTTCGTCCCGGGAAAGCCGCGCAAGCTGGAACCCGTGCAGTACGCCGGGCGCGCGGACGAGCCGGTGACGGTGTTCGAGGAGGGCACGGTCGAGGGCGACTCGGTGTTCGCGATGATCCGGCACAACCAGTCCGTCGTGGCGCTGGACGTGGAGACCGACCCGCCGCCGGGGTGGCACGGCTCGGCGCAGCACGGGTACCGCTCGTTCATCGCGGTGCCGGTGGTCGCCGGAGAGCGGGCGTTCGGCATGCTGACGGTCGACGCCATCGACGTCGCCGGGGTGACCGAGGCGGAGGTGCCGTTCGTGCGGCTCCTGGCCGGCCTGCTCGCGGACGCCCTCGCGTACGGCGCGCCGGACGAGGGGCTGCTCCGGATCGGGCGGTGACCGGCCACGGCCCGCGCCGGGTCACTCCGGTCCGGACCGGCCGGTGACCCGGCGAGCGCCGTGTCAGAGGGCGAGCGGTGATCCGGATTGACCTGCGCCCTGACGGCACCGACACTTGCGGATAGGGAGGGAGTGGATATGGCGGACGACATCGTCGTACAGGACTCCGACGATCGGTCGGAGCGCATGATCCGTGACCCCAAGCGCTACTTCGCCGAGGCCCGGCGGCGGGCCGAGCGAGAGGTCAGGCGCGAGGTCGAGAGCGGGCCGCGCCGGGCCGAGCGCGCGGAGCACGGTTAGCCACCGGACCCGGTCCGAACGCCCGTACGCCGGCGCGGGCCCCCCCCGGGGCCCCCGCCCGCG
>NZ_JAMXMX010000031.1 GCF_024055725.1 Actinoallomurus spadix
CGGGCCGGTCGGATGGTTCCGGCGCCGTTCGCGGGCACCGGTCAGATCGTCACGTCTCCGTTCGCGGCACCGTCCAGGTTGCCCGGCGCCGCTCCCGTCATGATTGCAACCGTCTCGGCCATGTCCGTCTCCGAGGGGCGTACGACCGCCACCCGCCGGCCCAGGCGCTGGATGTGGATCCGGTCGGCGACGTCGAAGACCGCGGGCATGTCATGGCTGATCAGAATGACCGGCAGCCCGCGGTCGCGTACCTGCCGGATCAGCTCCAGCACCATGCCCGACTCCTTGACGCCGAGCGCGGCCGTCGGCTCGTCCATGATGACGACGTGCCGGGCGAACGCCGCGCTGCGGGCCACCGCGACGCCCTGCCGCTGCCCGCCGGACAACGTCTCCACCGCCTGTCTCGTCGACGTGATGCCGATCTTCAGGTCCTTCATGTGACCGTCCGCCTCGGCCTGCATCCTCTTGTGGTCCAGCAGCCGGAACACCCGGCCGAGGACGCCCTTACGCCGGATCTCCCGCCCGAGGAACATGTTGCTCGCGATGTCCAGCGCCGGTGCCACCGCCAGGTCCTGGTACACCGTCTCGATCCCCGCCCGCCGGGCGTCCGCCGGGCTGTGGAAGCGCACCGGCCGGCCGTCCAGCAGGATCTGTCCCTCGTCCGGGACCAGCGCGCCGGACAGCGCCTTGATGAGGCTGGACTTGCCCGCGCCGTTGTCGCCGATCACGGCCAGGATCTCGCCGGGCAGGAGCTCGAAGTCCGCGCCCGCCAGCGCGGTGACGTGGCCGTACCGCTTCACCAGGCCGTGCGCCTCCAGCACCGGGCGCGCGTTGTCCTCCACGGTGCTCACGCGCGCCTCCTTCGGGCCAGCTGGTCGACGCTCACGGCGAGGATGACCAGGATGCCGGTGATGAGGACCTGGTAGATGGACGGGACCCCGGTCAGCTGCAGGCCGTTGCGGATCACGCCGACGATGAGCGCGCCGCACAGGGCGCCGATGATGCTGCCCCGCCCGCCGAACAGGCTGACGCCGCCCAAGACCACCGCGGTGATGCTGTCGAGGTTGTCCGTCTGCCCGGCCTGGGGATCACCGACGGACGTGCGCCCGACCAGGAGGAGCCCGGCGAGGCCGTAGATCGCCCCGGCGGCGGTGTAGACGGTGAGGAGCAGGCGGCGGTCCGGGATGCCGGTCAGGCGGGCGGCCTCACGGTCGTCGCCGACCGCGTACACGTGCCGGCCCGCCGCCGTCTGGCGCAGGACGTACCAGGCCACCGCGAACAGCGCCAGCATCACGACCGAGCCGTACGTGACGTCGGTGCCGCCCAGCGGGAACGTCCGGCCGAGGAAGGTCAGCGACTTCGGCAGCCCGGTGATGGTCTGCTCGTTGGAGTAGACGTGCGTGAGGGCGAAGGCGATGTTCCACGTGCCCAGCGTCACGATGAACGGCGGGAGCTTCGCCATCGTGACCAGCGTGCCGTTCAGCACGCCGAACGCCGTGCACACCGCGACGCCGATCAGGATCGCCCAGACGCCCGGAACCCCGCCGCTGACGGCGAGCCTGGTCATGAAGATCGTGCCCAGCGCCATCACCGCCCCGTTGGACAGGTCGATGCCGGCGGTCAGGATGACGATCGTCTGGCCGGCGGCGAGCGCGCCGACCACCATGACCTGCTGGACGATGAGGGACAGGTTCGCGCCGGTGAGGAACCGGTCGGTGCGGACGGTGAAGTAGACGCAGGCCAGGAGGAGGGCGAGCAGCGGGCCCACGGCCGGCAGGGCGAGGAAGCGCGCGGCGCGGGCCGGCAGGCCGCGTCCTCGCCCGGCCTCGGCGTGGTCGGTGGCGGTGACGGTCGACATCGGCTCAGCCCCAGCAGTTGGCCAGGCCGAACTGGACGTCCTTGGAGTCCACGCCGGGCTGCGCCTTGTTCGTGACCAGGGTGACGCCGGTGTCGGTGTAGCCGCTCGTCTTCTTGCCGCTCTTGGCGAAGTCGACGATCGCGTCGACGCCCTGCGTGGCCATCTTCAGCGGGTACTGCTGCGAGGTGGCCGCGATCTGCCCGGACTGCACGGCCCGGACGCCGGTGCAGCCGCCGTCGACCGACACGATCATGACGTTCTTCTCCTTGCCGGCCGCCTTCAGCGCGGTGTACGCGCCGAGCGCCGCCGGCTCGTTGATCGTGTAGACGAGGTTGATGTCGGGGGCCTTCTGCAGGCAGTTCTCCATCGCGGTCTGGCCCTTGGCCTGGTCCCCCTGGGTGTTCTGCGCGCAGACGACGCTCGGGTCGCCCTCCTTGACGCCGAAGCCCTGCAGGAACCCGTTGTGCCGGAGCACGCCGACCGTGATCCCCGGGTTGAGGTCGAGCATGGCGATCTTCGCCGGTTTCGAGCCGAAGGCGGCCTTGGCGTACTTGCCGATCAGGATCCCGGCGTTGAGGTTGTTCGTGGCGAACAGCGCGTCGGAGGCGCTCTGTGGGTCGGTCGGGGTGTCGAGCGCGATCACCTCGATGCCCTTGGCGCGGGCCTTCTCGATGCTGGGCACGATGGCCTTGGTGTCGCTGGGGACGATCAGGATGCCCTTGACCCCGGCCGCGACCATGTTCTCCATCGCGGTGACCTGGCTGGCGTTGTCACCGTCGAACTTCCCGGCCGCGGTCATCAGCTTCACGCCCTTGGCCTGCGCCTCCTTCTGCGCGCCCTCCTTCATCTTGACGAAGAACGGGTTGGTGTCGGTCTTGGTGATGAGGCCGACGGTGATCTCACCGCCGGAGGCGGAACCCTTCGCGCCCTTGCCGCAGCCGGCCGCCACCAGCGACAGGGCGGCGACGGCGACGATCGCGCCGGTACGGCGACGGTGGCCCGAAGCCCGGACGTCACGCTTCATGCTGTTTCCTCCAACCGCCGTGGACCATGCCGCGGCAGATGACCGAGCGATTCCCCCGACGTTTCGGAAACGTTTCCTGGAAACGTTTCCGAGAATGTAAGACCCCGGCGTACGGTCTGTCCAGAGCCGCGGGCACAATCGACCGGGGCGTGAGGGGGAGGACCGGTGACACCGATTCCCGGCGGTGAGCGGCGGCGCGGCAAGGTGACGATGCGGGATGTCGCCGACCGGGCGGGCGTCGGCCTCGCGACCGTCTCACGAGTGATCAACGGTAAGCCCGGCGTCGCCGCCCACCTGGCCGAACGCGTGCGCGACGCCGCCCGGGCCCTCGGCTACCGGCACGACGTCACCGCCAGCAGCCTGCGCCGCGCCGACCGCCGTACCGGGACGATCGCCCTCGTCCTCGAGGACGTCGCCAACCCGTTCTCGTCGGTCCTGCACCGCGCCGTCGAGGACGCCGCACGTGCCGAGAGCATGCTCGTGCTGACCGGCAGCAGCGACGAGAACCCCGAGCGCGAGCGGGAGCTCATCGACACGTTCACCCTGCGCAGGGTGGACGGTCTGATCGTGATCCCCACCGGCCGCACCGACGCCGAGCTGGCGGCCGTACGGCGGCAGGGCACGCACGTCGTCTGCGCCGACCGGCTCGTCGAACTCGACCAGGTCGACACCGTCACCGCGGACAACCGGGAGGGCACCCGGGCCGCCGTACGGCGGCTGCTCGACCTGGGGCACCGGCGCGTGGCGTTCCTCGGCGACATGGCGTCGATCTGGACCGCCCGCGAGCGGCACGCGGGCTACCTCGAGGCGCACGCCGGACGGCGGATCGACGAGCGGCTCGTCCGCCGGGAGATCCGCAGCGCCGACGCCGCCGAGTGCGCGATCCACGAGCTCCTCGACGGGGACGACCCGCCGACGGCCGTCTTCACCGCGCAGAACCTCCTCACCATCGGCGCGGTCCGCGCCCTCCAGCGCCGCGGTCTGCAGGACCGCGTCGCGCTGATCGGTTTCGACGACTTCCCACTGGCCGACATGCTGCGTCCCGGCATCTCGGTCGTCGCCCAGGATCCCGCCGAGATCGGTTCCATCGCCGCGCGGCTCCTCCTCGGCCGCATCGCCGGCGGCGGCGACCGGCCCGCCCGGCACGTCGTCGTGCCGACGACCTACCTCGCCCGCGGGTCGGGCGAGATACCGCCCCGGCGGTGATCCGCCGCCCGCGGACGGCCGGGTGAACCCCGGGCCGTCCGCGGGTCCCGCCGCCCCGGACCGGCGGATCAGGTGACGATGGTGCAGGCGCCGCCGTTCAGGGCGAACCCGGCCGGCGCCGTGTTGGTGCCGCTGTAGGTGCCCTGGAAGCCGAAGCTCACCTGGGCCCCGGGGGCGATCGTGGCGTTGAAGGAGACGTTGCGGGCGGTGACCTGGGCGCCCGACTGGGTGATGGTCGCGTTCCACATGCCGGTGATCTGCTGGTTGCCGGGCCAGGTCCAGGTGACGGTCCAGCCGTTGATCGGGCTCGTGCCGTGGTCGGTGATCGTGACGTTTCCGGTGAAGCCGTTGTTCCAGGTGTTGGCGGTGTAGCTGATCCAGCAGGCGGAGTCCCCAGGCGGGGGAGTCGGAGAGGTGGGCGGTGTCGGGCCGCCGGAGTCGAGGCCGAAGAAGTGGATGGCGGCGGCGGCCATGCCGCTCATCGGGAGGCTGTGCCCGGCGCCGGAGACGCTGATCGCCTCGACCTGGACGGCGCCGGAGGAGTCGGCGAACCGCTGCCGGGTCCAGCCGGACTGCGGCGTGTCCGTGGAGGTGGGGGTGGTGCTCAGGCCGTGGACGTTCGTCCACTGCTTGACCTCTTCGGCCAGCTCGGCGTAGGAGACCACTGTGTCGGCGGTGCCGTGCCACAGCTGCATTCGCGGCCACGGCCCCTGATAGGAGGGGTTCGCCTGGCGCACCACGTCACCCCACTGCTGCGCGCTCTTGTTCACGCAGGGGGCGGAGTTGCCTCCCGGGTTGTAGGACCCCTCGTTGGGGAAGCAGGTGAACGGCACGCCCATGAACGCCGCGCCGGCCTTGAAGACCTCCGGGTAGAGAGCGGCCATGGCATTGGTCATCATGGCGCCGGAGGAACTCCCGGTCACGAAGACCCGATCGGGATCACCGTGGTATTGCCGTTCCACGTACGTCACCATGGACATCAGCGATACCGGGTCGGTGCGGCCGCCGCGCACTTTCGAGGCGTCGGACCAGTTGTCGAAGCAGTTCATCTTCTTGGACGCCGACGGGAAGATCACGATGAAGCCGTACCGGTCGGCCAGTGAGGCGAACTCGCTGGAGGAGTAGAACCCCGGCCCGGAGCCGCCGCACGGGTGCATGGCCAGCACGATCGCGGGTGCGGCGGGTGCCTGGTCGGGCCGGTAGACGTACATCTGCAGGTTGCCCGGGTTGTCGCCGAAGTCGGTGACCTGGACCAGCCCGGCCGCGGTGGCGGGGCGGGAGAGGACCAGGGCCATGACGGCGCACAGCAGCGCGGCGCAGGCGCCGGCCAGGATCGCGGTCAGTCGTTTCATTCGCCCTCCTTCGAATGGCATCGGAGGCGCGGCCGTAATGGCGCGCGCCGCATCGCCATCGGTCGCTGGAAGGTAAGGCGGCGATGAGCGGCGGTCAATGTTCTGCGCCCTCCTCGGTTGGCGGAGAGCGGCAGGAATTCGCTCCCGCCCTGCTTATCAAGGCACTTGCTATCAAGATCCTTGATATGCGCCGAGAAAGTTACATCGCGGCCGTCGCGGCCGGCCGCGATATCGTCTCCCGGTGACCGACCGCCGTAACCCCTCGGCCGCCCCGGCCGCGTCCCCGCCGCGGGTCAGCTATCTGGTCTTCCGCCTGGAGCGCCGGATCCGGGCCCGCCTGGACGAGGCGCTCGCCCGGCACGGCGTCACGACCACCGAGTACATGGCGCTCAGTGAACTCCGCCTGCGCGACGGCCCGTCGTCGGCGGAGCTCGCGCGCATCGCCTTCGTCACGCCGCAGGCGATGAGCCTGGTCGTCCGCGACCTGGAGAGACGCGGGCTGGTGCGCCGGGAGCCGCACCCGGACGGTGGCCGGGTGCTGCGCACCCGCCTCACCGCGAAGGGCCTGACCACACTCCGGAGTTGCGACCGATCGCTCGACGACATCGAGGCGGTGATGCTGGCCGGCGTCGACGACGCCGCCCGCAAGGCGCTCGCGGAGAGCCTCATGGGCTGCGCGGGGGCCCTGCGCCCCGACGCACGAAGATGATCTACAACGTAAAGGTGACCCGCTTCGACCCTCGTGGGCGCGGAGCGACCGAACCCGGATGAGTGGGTAGGGCAGAACTCGAGCACGACCGGATCGGCAGGGCCAGGCGCCCATCGCCTGATCGGCCTGGTCGACCCGCTAACGGCTGCCCTCAGTAACCGGAGACACTCATGACCGATCCCGTCTACCCGCCGGCCACGCCGGAGATCGGCGCCCGTCGCGCCCGGCTCGCCCCGGCCGTCAACGAGGCGTTCGAGAATTTCAGCCGCCAGGTGTTCGCCGACGGGGCGCTGCCGGAGAAGACCAAGCAGCTCATCGCCGTGGCCGTCGCCCACGCCACCCAGTGCCCGTACTGTATTCAGGGTCACACGCGCCTCGCGCGGCGGAAGGGCAACAGCCCGGAGGAGATCATGGAGGCGATCTGGGTCGCCGCCGAGATGCGCGCCGGCGCCGCCTACGCCCACTCCACCCTCGCCCTGCACGCCATGGGCCCGCATACCTGATCTACAACGTAAAGGCGGCTTCCTGTGGCAACGTTCGCCGCCCACCGGCGCCCTGGCCCTCGGGGACAGAGCCCCTTCCGCATCGGGACGCGGTTCGGTCATGCGGTGGACCGCAGGAAGCGAACGACGGACGCCTTCTCCAGGTCGATCCCCGGCTCGATCCGAGGTGGGATGGACCCGAACGCGTCCACCTGGACGCAGCGCGCGCCGGAGCCGCGGGTCCAGGTGGCGATGGCCAGCCCGTCGGCGATGACGGTGGGCCGGATGACGCCGCCTCCCGGCCACATGCGGGCCTGGTGGAGAGCGGGGACGGACACGTCGCGGGTGCGGTAGCCGACCAGGTAGTCGTCGTAGGCGGGCAGCAGGCGAACGTCCGGGGTGCCGGACCGGCTCGTGGGTTCCTCCACTCGCCCGGCGAGCACCGTCAGCGCGCCGTACAACACATCCCCTCACCCGTGTGCTGACCCTGCTGGAACTCCTCCAGTCGAACGCCCGGCTCACCGGGGCGGAGCTGGCAGGCCGCCTGGACACCGACATCCGCACGGTGCGCCGGTACGCCGCCCACCTGCGGGAACTGGGCATCCCCGTGGAGGCGGAGCGCGGCCGCTACGGCGGCTACCGACTGGCCCGCGGTTACCGGATGCCACCACTGGTCCTCACCAACGACGAGGCTCTCGCCGTCGTCCTCGGCCTGCTCGCGGCGGAACATCTGGGCATGGGCACGGCCGCGCCGGCCGGCGCCGGTGCGCTGGTCAAGATCGAGCGGATGCTCCCGCACGCCCTGCGCGAACCGCTCGCCGCGATGCGAGAGACCCTCTCGTTCACCGCCAACGCCGTGATCGGGCAGGCACCCGAACCCGGCGTCCTGCTGGCCCTGGCCCAGGCATCCCGCGCCCGCACGACCGTCGGGATCAGCCACCGGTCCTGGCGTCAGGAACACACCGAACGTGACCTCGACCCCTACGGCGTGGTCTTCCACACCGGCCGCTGGTACGTCGTCGGCCACGACCACCTCCGCGACGGCCTGCGGACCTTCCGCATCGACCGCATCGCCTCCGTCACCCCCCGGACCGGCCGGTTCACCGCCCCCGACGGCTTCGACCCCGTCACCCACCTGACCTCGACCCTGGCGCAGGGGTCCTACCGCTGGCAGGTCGAGGTGACGATCCACGGCCCCCTCGACGCGGTCGCCCGCCGGCTGCCTCGCTCAGGTGTGACCCTCACCCCCCAGCCCACCGGTGTCCTCGTGCACGCACGGGCAGAACGGCTGGACGGCATGGCGCACATGCTCGCCTCTCTGGAATGGCCCTTCACCATCCACCACCCCGACGAACTACGGGGAGCCCTCAAGAACCTCGCCGACCGGCTTGCCGCGGCCGCCGAACAAGGTTCGCGAACGGCGGAGCCGCCACGGTGACCCTCGCTGTTCGCGCGGTCAGCCGGGGATGGGAGGCCGAGACCGTCACGCGGTCACCGGAAGTCGCGGCTGCGGGTCAGCGTCGCGACGGGCAGCCGCTGCAGCCGGGTGGCGACGACGTTCACGGCGCCGTCCTGGCGTTCCAGGCGGCCGTGGACGAGCAGCGCCTGCGCGTGGAACGCGACGTTGCGGTAACGCTCCCAGATCTGCGGGCGGCACAGGACGTTGAGCATGCCGGTCTCGTCCTCGAGGTTGAAGAAGATCACACCGTTGGCGGTCCCCGGGCGCTGCCGGTGCGTGACGAGTCCGGCGACCAGGAGGTTCGTGCCACCCGGCACGTCCCTGACCGCGGTCAAGGGGACGACTCCCCGCTCGTCGAGGGTGGGCCGGACGTGGGCCATCGGGTGGTGCTCGGTCGTCCCGGTGGCCCACAGGTCGGCGATGGTCTGCTCGACCATGGTCATCGGCGGCAGCTCGGGCGCGGCGGTGCCCGGAGCGGTGCCGGGCAGGTGGCCGGGGCGGGTGTGGGCGAGCGCGCCCGCCGCCCACAGCGCCTCGCGGCGGCCGAGGCCGAAACAGCCGAACGCGCCGGCCGTGGCGAGGGCCTCCAGCGCCGTCGCCGGCAGCGGTACCCGGCGCACCAGGTCCTCCAGGTCCGCGTACGGCCGGTTCGCGGCGATCAGCTTCGCGGCGTCCTCGCCGAGGGTCCGCACGGACGACAGGCCCGGGCGGATCGCCGGCTGCGGCTCCCCGGGCGCGTGCGGGAGGTCCCCGGCGGGCGTGTACGGGGCCTCCAGCGTCGCCTGGTGGGAGCTGGCGTTGACGTCGACGCCGAGGACCCGCACTCCGTGCCGGCGGGCGTCGCCGAGCAGGGTCTGCGGGCTGTAGAAGCCCATCGGCTGGTTGCGCAGCAGCCCCGTGGTGAACGCCGCCGGGTAGTGCCGTTTCAGGTACGCGCTGGCGTACACGATGTGCGCGAAACTCTGCGCGTGCGACTCGGGGAACCCGAAGCTGGCGAAGCCGAGGATCTTGTCGTACACCTCCTCGGCGATCTCGGCGGAGATGCCGCGCTCGGCCATGCCGCTCAGCAGCCGGTCCCGGAGCCGCTCGACGCGTTCCGGCGCCCGCTTGGCGCTCATCGCCTGCCGCAGCGCGTCGGACTCCGCCGGGGTGAACCCCGCGCAGTCCACGGCCAGCTGCATCATCTGCTCCTGGAACAGCGGCACGCCCATCGTGCGCTCCAGCGCGTTCCTCATCAGCGGATGCGGGATGTCGGGTGGTTCGTGCCCGTTCCGGCGGCGCAGGTACGGGTGGACCGAACCGCCCTGGATCGGACCGGGCCGGATCAGCGCGACCTCCACCACCAGGTCGTAGAACGTCCTGGGCTTGAGCCGGGGCAGCGTCGCCATCTGCGCGCGGGACTCGACCTGGAACACCCCGACCGTGTCGGCGTCGCACAGCATCGCGTACACGTCCAGGTCGTCCGGCGGGATCGTGTGCAGGTCGTAGCGCCGCCCGTGGAACTCGCCGACCAGGTCGAACGTGTCGTGCAGCGCCGCCAGCATGCCCAGCCCGAGCAGGTCGAACTTGACCAGCCCGACGGCGGCGCAGTCCTCCTTGTCCCACTGCAGCACGCTGCGCCCCGGCATCCGCGCCCATTCGACCGGGCACACCTCCCCGATCGGCCGGTCGCAGATCACCATGCCGCCCGAGTGGATGCCCAGGTGCCGGGGGAGCCGCTGCATCCGGTCGGCCAGCCCGGTGACCGCCTCCGGGATGCTGTCCGGCGGCCGGGACTCCGCCGGCGAGAACTGCCGGGACCAGGCGTCCTGCTGGCCGGGGGAGAAGCCGAGCGCGCGGGCGGCGTCGCGGACGGCCATCCGCGGCCGGTACGTGATCACGTTGGCGACCTGGGCGGCCCGGTCCCGCCCGTACTTGTCGTAGACGTGCTGGATGACCTCCTCCCGCCGGCGGTTCTCGATGTCCAGGTCGATGTCGGGCGGCCCGTCGCGGCCGGGTGACAGGAACCGCTCGAACAGCAGGTTGTGCCGTACGGGGTCGACGCCGGTGATGCCCAGCGCGTAGCAGACCGCGGAGTTCACCGCCGAGCCCCGGCCCTGGCACAGGATGTCGTTGTCCCGGCAGAACTCCACGATCTCGTGCACGATCAGGAAGTAGCCGGGGAAGCCGAGCTGCTCGATGACGCCGAGCTCCCACGCGATCTGCCGGTACGCCCGCGGCGCCCGCCGCCGCGTCCCGTACCGTTCCCGCGCCCCCTCCTCGACGAGGTGCCGCAGCCAGGTCGCCTCGGTGTGCCCGGGAGGCACGAGCCAGTCCGGCAGGTTCGGCGCGACCAGCTCCAGGTCGAACACGCAGGAGCGGCCCAGCTCGACCGTCCGTTCCGGCACGCCGGGGAAGCGGGCCAGCCGCGCCGCCATTTCCGCCGCCGACCGCAGGTGCGCGGTACCGGTCGCGGGCAGCCAGGAGTCCATGTCGTCCAGGCCGCGCCGGGCCCGTACGGCGGCGAGCGCCTCGGCGAGCGGAGCGTCCCTCGGCGCGGCGTAGTGCACGTTGTTCGAGGCCACGACGCCGACGCCGACGCGCCGGGCGAGGTCGTACAGGGCGTCGTTGCGCGCGTCGTCGAGGGGCTGGTCGTGGTCGATCAGCTCGGCGAAGACGTTCTCCCGCCCGAACATCTCCACCAGCGCCCGCAACTCCGCCTCGGGGTCCGCGCCCGCGTGCACGGCGCCCTTGCGGCAGCCGGTGAGGACCGCCCAGTGCCCGCCATGCGACGCCGCCAGATCCGCCAGGTCGTAGATCGGGCGGCCTTTTTCACCACCGGCGAGCTGAGCGCGGCTGATCGCGGCGCTCAGCCGTCCGTACCCCTCGACGTCGCGGGCCAGCACCAGCAGGTGCCGGCCGCCCGGATCGGGCTCGCCCGGCGCGGCGGCGGGCAGGTCCAGGCTCAGCTCCGCGCCGAAGATCGTGCCGACGCCGGTCCCCTTGGCGGCCTCCTTGAGGCGCACGGCTCCGTACATGCCGTCGTGGTCGGTGATCGCCAGCGCCTCGACGCCGAGCCGGACCGCCTCCTCGACCAGTTCCTCCGGCGCGGAGGCGCCGTCGAGGAAGCTGTACGACGAGTGGCAGTGCAGCTCCGCCCAGCCGCGCCCGCGCACCGGCAGCCGCACGGGCGGCGGCGCGGGCAGCCCGCGCGCCGGCCGCCCGCGCGAGGTGGGCCGGTCCGCCGGCTCGGCGGTCTCGCTCGCGACGGTCTCGGCCGCGGTGGTCTCGGCCGCGACGGGCCGGTCCGCCGGCGTGGTGGTCTCGGTCTCGTTCGCGGGCGGGGGCGTGCTCCAGGACAGGCGCCGCTCGAACTGCCGCCACGGGATCCGCGGACTATCGAATCCCATGCGGGCCCCCGGCATCGTCGGCGAACCGCGTGCGCGCCGGCCGCGGGTCCTTCGGTCTCGGCCGGTCAGGCATAGTCGGCCTCGACGTACCAGCGGCCGCCCTCGACGACGAGCAGGCGCGCGCCGCCGTCGGCGGTGACGACCTGGAACCGCGCGCGGCGGCGGAACCGCGCCGGGTCCCACCAGCGTTCCCGGGCCGGCCAGGGGCCCGCCCACGCGGTCACCGGCAGGACACGGCCGTCGATCTCGATCTGGCGGGGCGGGGCGGAGACCGCGCAGCGGGCGCTGACCGTGACCGGCGCTCCGTCGGCGCCGGTCACGCGGACAGGCAGCGGGTCGGGATGGACGACCGCCGGCGCCGGATCGGGGATCCGCCCGGGCCACCGTCCCTCCGCGACGGCGGGCCCGGGCGGGAGGTCACCGACGGGGACGCGGACGACGCGTTCGCCGGGCGCGCGGCCGCCCGCGGGGTACGGCCGGGTGATCGCCTGGTGGCCGAGCATGGCCTGGACCCGCGCGGCCGCCCGCATGATGCGGTCGGAGAGCGTGACCCGGCCCCACAGCGCCTCCTGATGCCCCTCGTCCGGGACGAGCTGGTCGGGCAGGAGCCGCAGGAGGACGATGCCGCCGACGCCCTCCTCGCCGGGTGGGGTCTCCCAGGCCGACAGCTGCCAGCGGACCCGCTCGGCGACGGCGAGAGCGGACAGTGCCGCGCTTCCATCCCCGTGGCTTCGCCCCGCCGCCGCGCTTCCACCCCCGTGGCTTCGCCCCGCCGCCCCCGCATCGTGCCGCCACAGCCGGGACTGGGTACGGCCGTGGGCGTCCGTCACCTCGACCCCGATCCGTACGCAGGTCAGGGCCTCGGCGGCGAGTGCCTCGTGCAGGCGCTCGGCGAGCGTCTTGGCGGCGAAGACGACCTGTTCGGCCGCCGCGGCGGGCGGGTCGAACTCCGTCGCCACGCTCAGGTCCGCGTGCGGCGGCCGGGGTGCGGGCGGCCGGGGGTCCAGGCCGCGGGCGAGCCGGTGCGCGCGCACCTCGTCCGCGCCGAAGCGGCTCGCGACGTGCCGGGCCGGCAGCGCCGCGAACGCGCCCAGCGTGTGAACGCCCAGCCGGGGCAGCAGGTCGGTGAGCTCCGGCCGGCCCAGGACGGTCACCGGGTACGGCGCGAGGAACTCCGCCGTCCCGCCTGGTGGCACGATCATGCCGCCGTCCGCGGTGCGCGCGGCCAGTTCGGCGGCGAACAGGCCGTCCGCGACGCCCACGCCGCAGTCGAAGCCGCGCTCGACGACGGTGTCCTGGACGTGGATCCGCAGCGACTCCTCGGCCGTCTCCCGGTCGGCGCCGCCGTGGTAGCGGGCGGCGCCGCGCACCGGGATGGCGCAGACGCCGGGGCGTACGACCTCGACCCAGGGGGTGATCGTCGAGACGGCGGCGGCGACCGTCTCGAAGAGCCGCCCCTCGGCGTCGGGGTCGCGGTCGCGGATCACCAGGTCCGGGCAGTGCCGCTGGGCGTCGCGGAGCCGCTGCCCGCGGCGCACTCCGGCGGCGCGCGCCGCCGCCGAGCACGCCTCGACCCGGGCCGAGGCGACCACCGCCGCCGGGGTGCCCGCGTCCAGGCCGACCGCGGTGACCGGCCAGTCCGGGCACCACACGACGAGCACCCGCGGCGAGCTCACCGGCCCTTCACCGGGACCCGGCGTCCCAGGGCCCGGGGCTCCGGTGCCGGGAGCGGAGGTTCGCGCACGGGCGTCCGGTGTCCCGGAGTCCGGCGTTCCGGGACCCGCCGCGTTGGGGAGTGGCGAACGAGTCACCCCGCGATGGCCTCCAGACGCGCCGGGCCTTCGTGTTCGGCGACGGTCACGGCGCCGTCCGGGCCCGGCAGCCACAGCCAGACCCGGCGGCCGGGGCCCGCCGCGCCGCGTCCGGAGACCGTCACGAGCGCGCGGCGTCCGCGCAGGTGGCCGGTGCCGTCCCCGAGACCGGTCCAGTGGTTCGCCTCGACGCGCAGCCGCAGGGCCGCGCCCGCCCACGGCCCGGTCGTGACCAGCGCGCAGCCGTTCCGGCGAGCCAGTGTGGTCAGCCGCCGGGCGACGGGGGCGGGAGGCTCCTCCGGCGGCCGTACGATCACCATCGCGCACCCGTCGGTCAGCGCGGCGACCACGTCGGCCCACCGCCGGCCCGGGTCGTCGACGAGCAGGACCCGCATCGGGTCGAGGCCACCGTCCGCGCCGCCGAACGCCGCCGCGGCCGGGACGTACGCCTCCGGGAGGCCGACGACCGCGCACCAGCGGTCCCCGAGCCCGGCCGCCAGCGCGAGGGCCAGCGTGGTCGAGCCGTCGACGCCGGTGACCGTGCCGGGACGCAGCCCGCCCCCGGGGATCACCGGGCGCAGCGCAGGCAGGACAGGGACGAGGTCCATGCCCGCCAGAGGCGAGAAGCCCTCTGTGACCTGCGACGATAGCTCGCTCACCCGACCATCATCGAACATCCATTCGACTGAAAGCAAGTCGATCGCCACGCGCAACGTCGGCTTCGGCGCGTGGATGAGAACGTTCCTGTTCCGATATCTTCATGATCACGATGGATACGTCAGGCCGGGAAGGGGGTCGCGATTTTGTGACTCCCGGCGATAGTTGGCGGATCCCAATGCAGGTTGGCGATCTGAGGAATCGAGGCCGGGGCTGATGTCCCGAGTGGGCGAGAGGCTGATCGCGGTCAGAGGCGGGGAGCGGGCCGCTGACGATCGTTTCACCGCGGTCTATCCGGCCTCCAGCTGCTGGGCGTAGGGCTTGAGGGTGGGGATCAAGGCGTTGTAACCATCTTTGGGATTGCGGCGGCTGCGGTGGGGCTACTTAGTGCGATCACGCGCGGACCGATTCGGGTTTCAACGACTCGAATTGTCATCTTGGCAGGTCGATCGTTTACCGAACACCAAGATGTATTTTTGTTTGCGAACTGTAAGTGCGCAGTATAGTCCTAGCAAGCTTCGAAGACTGGATGCAGCGCCGTTCTTGTTACAGTCCAATCCTCTGAATTTCGGCCATCAGGCGAAGTGGCCAGATGGTTTGGATTTCTCTGATGGGTACGCCTTGGAGAAGATATGTCTGATTTGATGCGTCGCCGCTTTCTGCAGGTAAGTGCGATTTCCGGAGCCGTCATGATGGCTCCGATCCGGTTCATTGGATCGGCCTTGGCGCAGCCCGTACCGGGCGGAACGCTCGATCCGACCACCATCAGCAAATATGTAACCCAGCTCGTCATACCACCGGCAATGCCACCCACCCGGACACAACACAAACTCGACTACTACGAGATCGCCGTACGCCAGTTCAGGCAGCAGATCCTGCCTCCGTCTCTCCCGTCGACGACCGTATGGGGCTACGGTTCGATCAACCATCCGAATACGTTCAACTATCCCGCGTTCACGATAAACGCGCATTATCGACGGCCAGTCCGGGTCAAGTGGATCAATGATCTCGTCGACCAGAACGGCGACTTTCTGCCGCATCTGCTGCCGATCGACCAAACCCTGTACTGGGCGAATCCGCCAGGAGGCATAAAAGGCCGCGACTCCACCGGTACCAGCCAGGATCCCTACCGTGGGCCGGTACCGATCATTACGCACGTACACGGCAACCACACGTTCGACTTCAGCGATGGCTATCCTGAGGCGTGGTACCTGCCGATGGCCCGCAACATTCCGGCGGGGTTCGCACGTGAGGGCACTTTCTACGACGTCTTCAAGGCAAAGTCGCCAATAGGCGACCAGTGGGGCCCCGGCAACGCCATCTTCCAATATGCCAACAACCAGCCGGCCAACACCCAGTGGTACCACGACCATACGCTGGGGATCACCAGAGTCAACGTTTACGCCGGACCGGCAGGCTTCTACCTGCTCCGCGGCGGCCCCGGAGATCTGCCGCCGGGGCGCCTGCCCGGCCCCGCACCGCAGGTCGGCGACCGGCCGGGCAAGCGTTACTACGAGATTCCGCTGGCCGTCCAGGACCGCTCTTTCAATGACGACGGTTCCCTTTTCTACCCCAACAGCCGGGCCTTCTTCGATGGGTTCACCGGCCCGTACGCCCCGACCAGCGACGTTCCGCCGATCTGGAACCCGGAGTTCTTCGGAAACGCGATCGTTGTCAATGGGCGGACCTGGCCGGTGCAGGAGGTGGAGCCGCGACGGTACCGCTTCCGCATCCTCAACGGATGTAACACGCGCTTCCTGATCTTCAAACTGGTGTCGAACCCATTGGCCCCACGTCCCGCCCCACCGGCCTTGCCCATCTGGGTGATCGGCGAGGAAGGCGGCTTCTTGCCCGCACCGGTTCGGCTCGACCAACTGCTGATGGCTCCAGCGGAGCGAGCCGACGTGATCGTCGACTTCACCGGCCTGCAGGTCGGCACGGAGATCTTCCTGATCAACGAGGCGCCCGACGGGCCGTACCCGGGGGTGCCGAACTCGTTCGCCGATCCTGCCACGACGGGGCAGGTCATGAAGTTCAAGGTCGTGCCGCTCGTCTCCCAGGACACCAGCACTCCGCCGAGCCAGTTGAGGCTGCCGGCGTTCCACCCGCTCGGGCCGGCGACCAACAGCCGGCAGCTCTCCCTCAATGAGCAGGGCTCGGTCGACTTCCCCGACGTCAGTCCCGTTATTCAGCTGCTCGGCACAGTGCAGGACGGTGAACCGAATCCACTGAGATTTGGCGCCCCGATCACTGAGAACGTCGCGCTGAATTCCACCGAAGTATGGGAACTATATAACTTCACGGTCGACGCCCATCCGATTCACATCCATGAGGTGCGGTTCCAGGTGGTCAACCGGCAACCGATCGGTGGTGGAACACGGCCGCCGGAGCCGTGGGAGAGAGGCTTCAAGGACACCGTTATTGCGCCTCCCGGAGAGATCACGCGGGTAAAGGCGAAATTCGACCTTCCCGGTCGATACGTGTGGCACTGCCATATCCTCGAACATGAGGACAATGAAATGATGCGACCTTATCAAATCGTAGCGGGCCCGCCACCGAAACGACCGCGCTCGAAGTCATCATCCTCCCAAGGGTCATCATCGTCTCAAGGGTCATCATCGTCCCAAGGGGCATCATCACAGTCGGGTGGGCAGGAGGCCGTTTCGCAGCAGTCTCAGGACCAAAAGGTGGATATCCGGCGCAATGGCGGCGTCGTCTCGTCACACGGTGACAGCGGATGAACTGAGGAACCCATGGGGTCAGGGCGCATCCGCGGCACATCAGAGACGTGATCGAGGCAACCGACGAGTCACGCCCCCGCCGAGGACGTACGAGAACCGCATCGCGAAGTCGAACTGGCCGTCAGACGGGCGGCGGCGCTCCCGCCGCCGCCCGGTCCGCTCTCGGCCTCGGGCGTGCCGCTTTGGGGCGCGCCAACGGCATCCCCCGGGCCGGAGCTAGCGTGCAACATCGACCTTGGCCGCCAACCACATCTGGGAAAGCCCGCCAATCCTCGTTGGGAACGCTGCTGTTTCTGCGGGTCGTCGTATGATCATCCGCCACCTAACGCTGGGAGTCACAGATTTCCCGGCTCCTGTCGCGAGCGCGAGTTACATGGTCGACCCCGCGCACTCCGGGCGCGGCGTCGGCCGGGCGCTGTGCGAGTACACCCTGGAATGGGCGCGCGCGGCCGGCTTCCGCGCGATGCAGTTCAACGCGGTCGTGGAGACGAACGCGCCCGCGGTGGCGCTCTACCGGTCGCTGGGCTTCGAGATCGTCGGAACGGTTCCGCAGGGCTTCCGGCACCCGGCGAAGGGATATGTCGGGCTGCACATCATGCACCGCCCCCTCTGACGGCCGGTGCGGCGGGGCTCGGGGCCCGGGGGAGACGGACGGTGAAGGTCGTGCCGTCGCCCGGCACGGAGGTGACGCCGACGGTGCCCTCGTGGGCCTCGGCCACGGCGGCGACGATGGACAGGCCCAGGCCGGCCCCGCCGTGTTCGCGGGAGCGGGACCGGTCGGTCCGGTAGAAGCGCTCGAAGACCCGCGCGCACTGGTCCTCGGTCAGGCCGGGGCCGTGGTCGGTCACGGCGATCTCCACCGCGCCGTCGGCGACGTCGATCCGCACGATGGCGGGGGCGCCGGCGGGCGTGTGCCGCCGTACGTTGGCGAGGAGGTTGTCGAAGACCTGGCGCAGGCGCATCGCGTCGCCGAGCACCACGGTCCCCTCCGCCGCCTCCAGCCCGACAGGCCGGTCCGGCTCCACGGCGCGGGCGCCGGCCACGGCGTCCGCCGCGATCCGGGCCAGGTCCACCGGTTCCCGGTCGAGCGGGCGCCCCTGGTCGAGCCGGGCAAGGAGGAGCAGTTCGTCGACGAGCGCCCCGATCCGCTCGGCCTCCGCCTCGATGCGGGCCATCGTCTTGGCCAGGTCGTCCGGGCGGTCGGCCGCCCCGCGGCGGACCAGTTCGGCGTACCCCCGGACGGTGGCGACGGGTGTGCGCAGTTCGTGGGAGGCGTCGGCGATGAACCGCCGGAGCCGTTCCTCGGACGCCTCGCGTGCGCGGAACGCCGTCTCGATCTGGCCGAGCATGTCGTTCAGCGCCCGGCCGAGGCGTCCGACTTCGGTACGGGGCCCGGCGGGTTCGACGCGGCGGGACAGCTCGCCGGCGCCGATGGCGCGGGCGGTGTCGCTGATCTCTTCCAGGGGGCGCAGGCCGCGGCGGATCGACCGGTGCGCGAGGAGGCCGACGGCGGCCAGCGCGATGATCGAGACGATCACCTCGACGCGTGCCAGGCGATGGATGGCGCTGTCGGCGTCCCTGGTCGGGATGCCGATCAGCAGCACCCGCCCGTTCGGGAGACGGGAGACGCGGACCCGCCAGGGGTGGATGTCGCCGACCTTGAAGATCCGCGCGCCGTCGGGGTTCCGCGCCGTGACGGCCGCGGGGGCGGGGCGCGGCGGCAGCGGTGGCGCGTCGTTCGCGGCGAACGTCTGGACGACCCGGCCGTCCGCCGTCCGGACCTGCATGAGGGCCGGGATGGCCCCGCTCGCGGCCAGCGCCTGGGCCAGCGACCCGCCGTGCGGGCCGACCGGGAGGGCGCCGCCGGGGTCGGCGCGGTCGCCGATCGCGGTCTCCATCGCCCTGCCCACCGCGGTCAGCTGCCGGTCGGTCCGGTGGATGATGTCCTCCCGCAGGGTCGCGAAGCTGCCCGCCGCCGCGACCGCCAGACCGGCGGCGAGCAGACCCAGCAGGGTGAGGACGAGGCGCCTGCGCAGGGACATCATGACGGCCGGGGGAGGCGCAGGACGTACCCGACGCGGGGCACCGTGTGGATCAACGGAGGGTCCACGGCGTCGACCTTGCGGCGCAGGTAGCTGATGTAGGTCTGGACGACGCCGTCGTTGCCACCGAAGTCGTAGTCCCAGACGTGGTCGAGGATCTGCCGCTTGGACAGGACCCGCCCGGCGTTGATCACGAGGTACCGCAGCAGCTTGTACTCGGTCGGCGTGAGCTCCAGCGGCGTACCGCCACGGGACACCTCGTAGGCGTCCTCGTCGATCTCCAGGTCGGCGAAGCCGATCCGCGCGGGGTCGGCCCTGCCGGGGCGGCGAGTCCGGCGCAGCACGGCGCGGATCCGCGCGATGAGCTCCTCCAGGCTGAACGGCTTGGTCACGTAGTCGTCACCGCCGACCGTGAGCCCGGCGATCTTGTCCTCCGTGGCGTCGCGGGCGGTCAGGAAGACGACGGGTGCCTCGCACCCCTCCCGGCGCAGCCTCCGGCAGGTGTCGAGCCCGGAGCCGTCGGGCAGCATCACGTCGAGCACGATGAGGTCAGGCCGGAGCACCGCGACCTGCGCGAGGGCCTCGGCGCCCGTTCCCGCGAGGGCGGGCTCGAAGCCCTCGTAGCGCAGCGCCGTCGCCACCAGGTCGGCGAGGTAGGGCTCGTCGTCGACGACGAGGACCCGGACGGGGCGGTCGGTCACGGGCCCAGTGTCCCGCGCCGTTCTGTGAGAACGCTGTGAGAACCCTGTGACAGGGAACTCTCAGAACGCGCACACGGCACCGGAAGAGCGGGCTGTTGTGCTGACCGCATGGACCGATTCTCCCGATTCGTGTTGCGGCACAAGCTCGCCGTGACACTGGTCTGGCTCGCCCTCACGGTCGCGGGCGTGCTCGCGACCTCACAGATCGGCGGCCGGCTCACCGCGCAGAACGCCATGCCGGGCCGGCCCTCATACGAGGCGAACGCGGCCATCGCGCGGACATACGGCACCGGTGTGCGCGACCCGCTGGTGCCGGTGATCACCCTGCCCGCGGGGCGCACCGTCGACTCGTCCGGCGTCCGCGCCGAGCTCGGCCGGGCCTTCGCCGCGGCCGCCGCGGCCGTGCACGGACGCGCAGTCTCCTACGCCGACACCGGTGACCGCCGCCTCGTCGGCCGCGACGCCCGCACGACCTTCGGCCTCGTCTACGGACCGGCCCGGCAGAGCGGCATGATGGGCGGGCCGGACCTGTCCGCGTCCGTCACGGCGGCGATGCGCGCGGCGCTGCCCGACGGCGCGACGCTGCGCGTCACCGGGATGCAGCCGCTGCGGTCCGGCGGCGGCGGATCGGGCGGCGGCCCCAGCGTCCTGTCCGAGACACTGATCGGCGGACTCGGCGCGCTGGCCGTGCTGGCGTTCGTCTTCGGCTCCCTGCTGGCCCTCGTCCCGCTGCTGATCGCGGCCTGCTCGATCCTCACGTCATTCCTCGTGGTGTACGGGCTCACGACGTTCACCGACGTCAGCGTGATCGTCCAGTTCATCGTCGCGCTGATCGGCCTCGGCGTGGCGATCGACTACTCGCTGCTGCTGGTCACCCGGTGGCGCGAGGAGCGGACCGCCGGGCACCGGGGCGACGAGGCGGTGCGCCGCGCGATGGCCACCGCCGGCCGCGCGATCGTCTTCAGCGGCATGGCGGTCGCCATCGGCCTCGTCGCGATGGTCGTCCTCCCGGTCCCGTTCCTGCGCAGCGTCGGCTACGGCGGCATCATCATCCCGATCGTCAGCGTCGTCGCCGTCCTCACCCTGCTCCCGGTGCTGCTGGCGAGGTTCGGATCGGGGATCGACCGGCCCCGGCTGCGCAGGGGCGGCGGCGCCGGGCGCGGCTGGTCCGCCTGGGCGCGGGGCGTCGTTCGGTTCCGGTGGGCCGCGGTCGCCGCCTCCGGTGCCCTCCTCGTCGCGTTCGCCGTCGCCGCCCTGGGCCTGCACCTGGGCGACCCGGAGAGCGACGCCCTCGCCTCCTCCGGGCCCGCGTACGAGGGCCGGGCCGCCCTGGTCCACTCCGGCGTGCCGACCGGCGTCTTCACCCCGATCGACGTCATCGTGCCCCGGGGCGGCGACCCGGCGGCGACGGCCGCGCGCCTGACCCGGCTGCCCGGCGTCGTCGCCGCGATCGCCCCGGACACGGCCGCCTGGCGGCGCGACGGCACGGCGCTCATCGCGGTGCTGCCCGCCGCCGAGGGAGGCTCCACCGTGGGCAAGGACACGGTCCGGCGGGTCCGCGCCGCCGTGCCCGCCGGGGTCGGAGTCGGCGGCTCCGGAGCCGTCGGCGTCGACTTCGCCGAGGCCGTGTACGGGGCGTTCCCACTGATGCTGACGTTGATCGCGCTGGCGACGTTCGTGCTGCTCGCCCGGGCGTTCCGCTCGCTGCTGCTGCCCCTGAAGGCGGTCCTGCTGAACCTGCTGTCACTGGCCGCGATCCTCGGCGCCATGGTCCTGGTCTGGCAGGAGGGCTACGGGTCCAAGCCGATCTGGGGGATCGCCGCCACCGGCTCGATCACGGAGTTCGTCCCCGTGATGGTCTTCGCGTTCCTGTACGGGCTGTCCATGGACTACGAGGTCTTCATCCTCGCCCGGATGCGCGAGGAGTACGACCGGACCGGATCGACGCGGACCGCCGTCATCGAGGGCATCGGCCGCACCGGCCGGCTGGTCACGAGCGCGGCGCTGATCCTGTTCCTGGCGTTCGCCTCGCTGGCCTCCGCGCCGATCACGGACGTGAAGGTCTTCGCGACCGGACTCGGCCTCGGCGTGCTCCTGGACGCGACGATCATCCGCGCGCTCCTGGTGCCCGCCCTCGTGTCGCTGTTCGGCCGCTGGAACTGGTGGCTGCCCGGCTGGGCCGCCCGGGCCCTGCGGGTCCGCCCCGCCCCGCTGCCGCCCGAGCCCGCCCGGGAGCCGGTCCCCGCCGGCCGCCCGTGACCCGGACCCGCGTGATTCACTCCTGCCGGTGATCGGACGACTCCGGGGCCGCGAGGGCCCCGGAGTCAGGCGGGTCGGCGAATCCATCGAATCACCGGCCGATCCGCGCGTTCGACGGCCGTGTCCGGTGGGAGGGCCGGTGACGTACGCGGGACCGATGGGGGATACGACACGACCGATCGGACATGTCTGGGTAGGGCCACCGCAATGACCCATGGCCCGTAGACTGCCCGGGTGTCGCTTACCCGGATCACGCTCTCCCGCGTCCCCGCGCCACTGCGCCCGCTGCTGGTCAAGCACCGTGAGCTGGTGAAGTTCGCCTTCACCGGCGGTGTCTGCTTCCTGCTGACCGCCGGAGTCAACTACGGGCTCAAGTTCACGGTCATGCGGACGAAGCCGGTCACGGCGCTCACGATCGCGATCATCGTCGCGACGATCGCGTCGTACCTGCTGAACAGCGGCTGGTCCTTCCGGGCCCGGGGCGGCCGCCGGCGTCACGTCGAGGCGGTGCTGTTCTTCGTCGTGAGCGCCCTGGGCATCGTCGTCAACGACATCCCGCTCTACCTGGCGCGCTACGCGTTCGACCTGCAGTACCCGAACGTCAGCCATGTCGCCCAGGAGGTCTCCGACTTCCTCAGCGGCATGATCATCGGCACTCTGCTCGGGATGGCCTTCCGCTGGTGGGCCATGAAGAAGTGGGTCTTCCCGCACGAGAAGACGGCGGGTCTCGCCTCGGCGGCGAGCGTCGCGCCGGTCGCCGCCCCCGCCGACGAGGAGTCCGAGCTCGTCGCCTGAGGTCAGACGGGCTGGACCTCCACCGGAACGCCGTTGAGCACGGCGTTGCCGGACAGCGGGTCGAGGGCGAGCGGGTCGGTCACGGCGTTGACGTTGACCCCGGGATGCGCGGCGGCGACGGACATTCGGGTGCCGGGCCGCCCGTGACCCCATCCGTGCGGGAGGCTGACGACCCCGGGCATGACCTCGTCGGTGACCTCCACCTCGGTCTCGACCGTGCCGCCGGCGCCCGTCACCTTCGCCGTTCCCTTGTCCGTGAGCGCGAGGCGGCGGGCGTCCTCGGGGTTGACCTGCAGCGTGCAGCGGTTCGAGCCGCGGACCAGGCCCGGCAGGTTGTGCAGCCAGCTGTTGTTGGAGCGCAGGTGACGGCGGCCGATGAGGACCAGGCCGGTACGCCGCCGGGCGAGGCCGTCGCGGAGCCGCACGGTGTCCTCGGCGAGCGGCGGCGGGCACAGCTCGACCCGGCCGGACGGAGTCCGCAGCACCTCGGGCAGCCGGGGCCGCAGCGGGCCGAGGTCGACGCCGTGCGGGGCGTCCCGCAGCACGGCGAGGGACAGGCCGCCCGGCACCGCGCCGAATCCGTCGCCGTACGCGCCGAGGCGCAGCATGAGGTCGAGCCGGCGCAGCGCGGGGGTCTCTCCGGTGAGCAGCGGCAGCAGCTCCGCCGGGTCCCGGCCGTGGACGGGGGAGGAGGGGTCGGCGATCGCCTTGCCGAGCAGATGGGCGATGATCGGCTCGTCCACGCCGGCGTCCCGCCACGACTCGTCCTGCCCGGTGGCGTCCTGCCCCGACCCGTCCTGCCCGGACACGATGCCGATGAGGCGGGCCAGGATCGCGCACTCGTCGAGTTCGCCGTCGCGGAGCGGGAGCGCGGGCGGGGAGTAGCGCGCGGTGTTGCGCACCGCCAGGTCCCCGAACGCGATGTCGTAGTGCGGTGACCGGCTCGGCGGCGGCGGCGGGAGGATCACGTGGGCGTGCCGCGTCGTCTCGTTGAGGTACGGGTCGACGCTGACCATGAAGTCCAGCTCGCCGAGCGCGTCGCCGAGGCGTTCACCGCCGGGCAGGGACAGCACCGGATTGCCGGCCACCGTGATCAGGGCGCGCACCTGACCTTCGCCGGGCGTGAGGATCTCGTCGGCCAGGGTGGTGGCGGGCAGTTCGCCGCGCACCTCGGGCAGCCCGCGGACGCGGCTGTGCCAGCGGCCGGTCCGGAACCCGCGCCCGCTGCCCGTACCCGGCCGGCGGTGCGGGGCCAGGGGGAACATCGCGCCGCCGGGCCGGTCCAGGTTGCCGGTCAGGACGTTGACGACGTCGACCAGCCAGTTGGTGAGCGTGCCGAACTCGGCGGTGCAGGTGCCGATGCGGGCGTACACGGCGGCGCTCGGGGCGGCGGCCAGCTCGCGGGCGAGCCGCCGGATCTCCTCGGCGGGGACGCCGCAGGCGCCGGTGACGTCCTCGGGGGCGAAGTCGCGGCTCAGCCGTTCCACGTCGGCGACGCCGTCGACGCCGGGCGTGTCGGCGACGAGGCCCTCGGTGAAGAGGGTGTGCACGACGCCGAAGAACAGGTACGCGTCGGCGCCCGGGCGGATCGGCAGGTGCCGGTCGGCGAGGCGCGCGGTCCGGGTGCGGCGCGGGTCGACGACGACGAGGGTGCCGCCGCGCCGGCGCAGCGCCTTCAGCTTGCCGGGGAAGTCGGCGGCGGTGCACAGGCTGCCGTTGGAATCCACCGGGTTGGCGCCGAGCATCAGCAGGTACGACGTGCGGTCCAGGTCCGGCACGGGGATGGCCATGGGGTCGCCGAACAGCAGGCCGCCGGCGACGTGCTTGGGCATCTGGTCGACGGTGCTGGCGGAGTAGAGGTTCGTGCCGCCGAGGGCCCGGGCCAGCGGACCGGCGTACAGGCCGCCCGCGAGGGTGTGGACGTTCGGGTTGCCGAGGTACAGGGCGAGCGCCTGCCGGCCGTGGCGCCCGGTGACCGCGCCGAGGCTGCGGCGGACCGCCGCGAACGCCTCGTCCCAGCCCGCTTCGCGCCAGTCGTCGCCGTCGCGGATCAGAGGGGAGCGCAGCCGGTCGGGGTCGTCCTCGAGCTCGCCGATGGTGGCGCCCTTAGGGCAGATGAAGCCGTGGCTGAAGACGTCGGCGTGGTCGCCCCGGGCGCCGGTGATCCGGCCGTCGGTGATCGTCAGCTCGAGGCCGCAGGTGGCCTCGCACAGGGGGCAGATCCGGTACGCGGTCGTCTCGGACATCGGCCCTCCGCAGCGCTGGGTCGTTTCCTGCGACCTTAGGCCCGCCGAACAGAAATTGGAACCCGATTCGGTTTGGCGGACCGGACCGCGGGAACCCAGGGCTGCGGGGTGGCGGAACGGCGACGGGCGCCGGCGGACCCGCGGAGGCGGGTTCACCGGCGCCCGTACGCGCGTGTCAGCGGGCGAAGACCTGGAGGTCGGCCGCCCGGACCTGCCCGGAGTAGGGGCTCGCGGTGGCGCAGTCGGTCGGGACGTTCGGGTCGGTCGTCTGCTGTCCCGCGTAGTCCGGGCCGCCGGTGCACTGCGAGGCGGTGACCTCGAGGCGCAGGTGCGTGGCGGTGGTGCGCGGGATGGTGAAGGACCGCAGGGTCAGGTCGGGCGCGACCGGGCGGGGCCGGACGGACGGGAAGGCGTCCTTCGCGCTCGTGAAGACGGTGCGGTAGTCGGCCGCGTTCGAGCAGTCGGCCGTGGCGGAGGCGGTGCAGGCCAGGACCTTGAACGAGCGCAGCGCGGTGAACCGGTTCTGGGAGCCGGTGTCGCCGCCCGCGTCCTTGGGGTCGGCCGGCCGCAGCAGCGCGCTGACCTGGATCCGCCGCACCTGCTGCGGCGTGCCGCCGGCGAGCCGTACGGTGACCCCCCGGCCCGCCACCGGGGTGCCGGCCGCGGCGAGCGAGGCCCACGTGGTGCCCTCGTCGTCGTCGATGAGGGCGCCGAGGTCGACGCCGTCCCCGGTCGCGGTGGCGCCGTTCGCGGCGGAGGCGAGGTTGCGCGGCAGCCGGACCCGTACGGTGTGGTGGGAGCCCGCCGTGACCCGCGCGGTCTTCCGGGCCAGGCCGTGCCCGGGCGCCTGGGCGACGATGCGGTACCGGCCCGCCACGATGGCCGCGGTGTCCGTGCGGTCGGTGTCGGTGTCGGTGTCGGCGATCGGGACCGCGCGGCCCTGGTAGTCGCCCACGAAGAAGCGGGCGCCCGGCACCGGCCTGCCCGTCTCGTCGACGGCCTCGAACCGGACGGTGGCGTTCTTCGCGCTCGGCGAGGCGAAGCTCGGGGTCGCGTCCGCGTCGGCGTTCGTGTTGCTGGCCGCGCCGTCGCCCATGCCGCGCGCGGCGAAGGCGTTCCACAGCAGGGCCTGGTTCGCGCCGCCGAACCGCATCCGGTCGGCCGTGAGCATCGCGTCACGTGCGTCGAGCATGGTCACGTCACCGCGGGCCATCAGCAGCCACGCGTCGAAGACGAGCTGGACCCAGCGGCGGTCGCCGGGGCAGGAGGCGACGGGGGTGCGTCCCTCCGCGCAGGACCTGCGCAGGGCGGCGGTTCCCTTTCCGTAGCGGTCGAGGAACGCCTGCCGGATGTCGTAGTTGACGGCGTTCCAGATCTCGCCGTCGGCGTGGACCTCCGGGCCGGTCAGGTCGAATCCGAGGTCGCTGTAGTTGAGCGGGTTCTTCGCCAGGTCGTAGTCGCGGATGCCCCGGACCTTGTTGCCGGTGACGTACTGGCCGGTGACGGACTCCTTCTGGCCGGCGGGCACGAGGCCGTTCGCGGCGAGGTACTCCATCGAGACCAGGTCGGACCAGGACTCGCCCATCGCGCCGGCCTGGTAGCCGGTGAGCCGGTTGTCTGGCCCGGCCACCATCCGGTTGGAGATCGCGTGGGTGTACTCGTGGCCGATGACCGACATGTCGTAGTCACCGTCGACGCAGGGGGAGTAGAAGGAGCCGGCGATCGCCTGCCACAGGTACATGTTCGTCGTCGGCGCGCTCCCGTCGGGCGGCGTGGCCTGGTTGGCGTTGTCCCGGATCAGGCTGGTGGCGACCCGTGCCCCGGACTGGGCGTTGCCGTGCTCGGGGTCGCCGCCGAGGCCGCCCTTGCCGAAGTCGTCGTCCTGCAGGTTCCAGGCGTTCTCGGTGAAGCCGAGGTTGTAGGAGAAGTCGTGCATGCGGTTGTGCATCGCGAGGAGGTTCGCGTCGGCCGCGTCGATGTCATTGCGCCCCGGGCTGTCGAAGACGCCGGGCGAGCACTTCTCGGCGTACCACTGGTTGGTCCAGGGGTAGGTGTACCGCCGGTCCGGGCGGGGGGTGGCGAAGCCGTTCAGGTTGAAACCCGTGCCGGTGGCGTTGTTCCACGCCTCGGCGGCCCACTCGTTGTTGCCGCGCGTCGTCTGCGTGGAGGTGGTCGCGCTCACGCCGGGGTCGACGTCCCAGGCGAGCGGGGAAGCGGGGTTCGCGACGACACGGTCGCAGCCGGCCGCCTTCGTGCGGCACCACGTCTCGCGGGTGTCCTTCGTGCGGTAGTCGGCCGGCGGGTTCGCCGGGAACGCCTTCCACCGCGGGTCGTCGGTCTCGTCGTCCACGTTGTCCTGGCGGATGAGGACCTCGCCGGTACGGGCGTCGACGTAGCTGGTGTAGGACCGCACCCCGTCGGGCGCGTCGTCGTTGAGGGACACCTCGTAGGCCGCCCGCGCGCCGCCGGCCGGCATCGGCACCGCGACGAGCTTGACGCTCTGCGTGCCCTTCAGCCCGCCGGCCGCGTACCGGCGCCAGCCGCCGGCGGTGTCCCGGGCGGTCACGGTTCCGGCGTCGAGGCGCACGTCGCGGGCGGCGGCGCGTACCGCGTCCGTCTCGGTGAGCGTCGCGGGCTCCGGCGCCGGGGCGTCCGGCGCGAGCGACGAGCTCACCTGGTAGATCTTGCCGCCGGCGACACCGACGACCGCGAGGCCGTCGTGGCCGGCCGGCAGGCCGCCGAACCGCTGGCGGAACAGCACGGCGGCGCCGGTGCCGATCGGGTTCGTCGCCACGACATCGAGGGAGCCGACCGCCTGCTGGGACAGGCCGAGCAGGTCGCGGTGCTGCGTGAGGTAGGTCCGCGCGGCCGTCACCGGGTCGGCGGGCAGGCCGGTAGCCAGGGCCGTGGTCCCCTCGGGTACCAGGCCGGCGGGCGTGCCCAGCCGGTTCCAGCGGGCGGCGACACGCTTCCGCAGGGCCAGGTCGCGCTGCGTGCCCGACGGGGCGCGGCCTCCCGGGCGGGCGTCGCGGTCGCCCGCTCCGTGGTGTTCCGTCTGGATGCGCGGCCCGGGTGAGCCCGCGGCGGCCGGCCGGGCGGCGGCGACCGCGCCCTCTCCGAGCGCGAACAGCGCTCCTACCGACATCACCGCGATCAGCCGATTGGCCCTTGCGTGTCTGCGCCAGTTGCGCACGGCACACCGCCTTTGGGGTGTTTGGGGCAATTGCGGCGTGAGCCTAAAGCGCCAGTAAAAGTCGAGTCAATGAAATGAAAGGCACGATCCAGCAACGCTTGTGATTACTCGCAGTAAGGGCGTCATCTGCCCTGATGTCAGGGGGTGACGAGGCGATGGGGCCGGTGCGGCGCAACGCGAGACGGTGGGCGTCCCGCTCTTGTGGCGGCATCCACCAGGATCTACGGTTTTCCCGAGTCCTGACCAAGATCCTCTCCGGGATGACACATGCTGTCAGTGATCGCCGAGGCCCCCTCGCGGGACGCGGCACGCGCCCGTCTCCTGCTCGTCGAGGACGACGACGAGCTCAGCGAGATGCTGCTCCGGCTGTTCACCGAAGAGGGGTACTCGGTCGACGTGGCACGCGACGGCCAGCGAGGCCTGCACCTGGGCCTGAGCCGGTCGTACGACGCGATGATCATCGATCGGGGGCTGCCCGCGATCGACGGCCTGGACCTGCTGGCCCGCCTGCGCCGCCGCGCGGTCGCCACCCCGGTCCTCATGCTCACCGCGCTCGGCGCCGTCGCCGACCGGGTGGCCGGCCTGGACGCGGGCGCCGAGGACTACCTGGTCAAGCCGTTCGAGGTCGACGAACTGCTGGCACGGATCCGCGCCCTGCGCCGCCGCCACCGCGACAGCGCGCAGGTCCTGCCGCTGGGCGCCGGCCGGTTCGACCTCGCGACCAGGGTCGTGACCCTTCCGGACGGCGCGCAGGTGACCCTGTCGGGCCGCGAGTACGAGCTGCTGCGCGTGCTCACGAGCCGCCCCGACCAGGTGCACACGCGCGCCGCGCTGCGCGAGCGCGTCTTCGACGCCGCGCCGGCGGAGTCCATCGTCGACACCTACGTGTACTACCTGCGCACCAAGCTCGGCCGGACGGTCGTCCGCACCGTACGCGGCGTCGGCTACCGGGCGGGCGAACTGTGACCCCACGGCCGGGCGGGGACCCGTGACCCTGCGACCGGGTGAGGGCCGTGACCGTACGACCGGGGGAGGACCCGTGACCGTACGACCGGGGAGGGCCGTGGCCGCACGCCCGGGCGAGGCGCCGTGAGAGCCGCGGACCTGGAACGGCGGCTGCTGGTCCGCGCCCGCGCCGTCATCACCGCGCAGGTGGCCGGGGCGGTGACCCTCGTGGTGGCCCTCGTCGGGATGCTGGTCTACTGCGTGACGATCGAGGGCCAGGAGTCCTCCGCGCGGCGCGACCTGGCCCTCGCGGTCGACCGGGCCGACATCGCCCACCCCCCGCCCTGCGTCTGGCTGTTCGAACTGCGCGGGAACGCCCTCACCACCTCGCCCGGCGCGCCCACGGCCCTGCCCGTGCGCTCGGTGCTGCGCCGCGTCGCGGCCGACCACCGCACCAGGGCCGGGCGGGTCACGGTGGGCGGCCGGTCCTATGCCGTACGGACGGCCGTCCGCGGCGGCGTGGTCCGGCAGGCGGCCATCGACCTGCGCTACCAGATGGAGGAGCGCCGCCGGCTGTACGGCGCGCTGGCCGCGGCCGAGGCGGCCGGGCTGCTGGCGGCGCTCTTCGTCGGCCAGCTGCTCTCCCGCCGGGCGATCGCGCCGCTGGGCGAGGTCCTCGCGCGCCAGCGCCGGTTCGTCGCCGACGCGAGCCATGAGCTGCGGACGCCGCTGACCCAGCTGCACACGCGCGCGCAGCTGCTGCAGCGGCGGTTGCGTCCCGGCGGCGACCCGTGCGATCTGGCGGCCGACCTCGGGCGCATGGTCACCGGCACCCGCCGGCTCGGCGAGGTGATCGACGACCTGCTCCTGTCGGCGCAGCTCCGGCAGAACCGGCGGCCGTTCGGCACCGTGGACCTCGAAACCCTCGCCGACGACCTGGCCGCCGCCGAGAGCGCCCGCGCCGAGACGCGGGAGGCGACCGTCGAGGTCCGGGGCCGGGGTCCGGGACCGTACGCCGTCCGGGGCGTCGAACCCGCGCTGCGGCGCGTCGTCACCTCGCTGATCGACAACGCCTTCGGTCACATCGCCCCCGGCGGGCACATCACGGTGACGCTCACCCGGAACGACGGCATGGTCGAGCTGGAGGTCCGCGACGACGGCGTCGGCCTCGATCCGCGGGACGCCGAGCGGCTGTTCACCCGGTTCGCCCGCGGGGAGCACGGGACCGGGCGCAGGTTCGGTCTCGGGCTGGCCCTCGTCCGCGAGATCGTCGACGGCCACGGCGGCACGATCGAGGTGGACGGGCGGCCCGGCGCCGGCGCGGCCTTCACGGTCCGGCTGCCCGCCGCAGCCCGGACCGCCGACGCCGAGGCCGGACCCCGGGCCACCCGCCCCGAGACCGGACCCTGGCCCCACCCCGAGGCCGAGGCCCGGCACGCTCACGCGGAGCACGCCGACCTCACCCCGTCTCCGCCTCCACCAGTGGCCGCCCCGCGGTCTCCATTCCGGTGAGCCACAGCACGAGCGCCGCCGCGCCGACGGGCACCGCGACCAGGAGCGCCATCGTGGGAAGCTCGGGCGCCGAGGTCAGCAGGAGCGGGCCGAGCATGCCGCCGATCTTGCCCGCCGCCGCGGCGAGGCCGCTGCCGCCCGCGCGCAGGGCGGTCGGATAGACCTCGGTGGAGTACGGCGACAGCAGCGCGATCATGCCGCCGGCCCCGGCCAGCAGCGTGATCAGCAGGACGAGGAGGAGCGCCCGGCCCCGGCTCGCGTCCACGCCGAGCACCGGGAACAGCACGAGCACCCCGCCGGTGATCGCGGCGTAGCAGAACATCGTCCGGCGGCTGCCCCACCGCCCGTACAGGTAGGCGGCCAGGGCGGTGTTCGGCACCGCGAACAGCGAGGAGAAGAACAGCAGCCCGCCCGCCGAGTGCTTGCCGCCGGCACCCAGGAACGTCGGCAGGAACGTGATGAAACCCCAGTTCACGATGCCCCAGCCCAGGCCGTACAGGGTGATGGTGGCGGTGCGCCGGCGGAACGGCGGCACCACGAGCGCGCGGATCCGGGACCGGAACGAGGACCACGCGGGCGGCGTCACCGGCGCGGCGGCGGAGGCGCGGGTCGTGATCCCGTACCGCGCCATCACCCGCGACGCCTCCTGCTCCCGGCCCACCGACAGCAGGAACCGCGGCGACTCGGGGATCCAGCGGCTCAGCAGGAGCAGCAGCGCGCCGGTCGGCGCGCCGAGCACCCATAGGATCCGCCAGCTGAAATGCGGGACCAGCAGGGCGGACGCGCCGCTGGCCACGAGGTACCCCAGCGCCGCGCCCAGCCCGCTCTGCAGCACGATGAGCCCGCCGCGCCGCCGGGCCGGGATCGACTCGGCCATCAGCGAGTACACGGTCGGCAGCATGCCGCCCGCCGACGCGCCCATGAAGAAGCACATGACGAGGTTCCAGCCGAGGTCGGGCATGAAACCGCAGATCGAGGTGGCGATGTAGATGATCGAGGACAGCAGGATCGTCGACCGGCGGCCGAAGACGTCGGCGAGGAACCCCCACAGCACGGAGCCGGTGACGGTCCCCGTGATGGCCACGAAGGGCAGCGACGCCGCCTCCCGCGTGCTGATCCCGTACTCCTTCGCCATGCCGGGCACCACGAAGCCGAGCGAGGCCGGCTTCATCGTGTCGACGACCAGGCCGACCGTGAGCACGGCCACGAGCAGCCAGTGCGCGCGCGTCAGCGGCGCCTCGTCCAGCGCGGCGTACGGCACGGCCGAGGCGCCCCGCGCCCGGGCGGCCCGTTCCTCCCGGCCGGGCAGCAGCGCCCAGGTGCACAGGGCGAGGCCGAGCACGATGAGCGTCATGCCGAGCGACATCGTCCGGCCCATCGGCATCCCGGCCATCATGTAGTGGTCGTGCCGCATCATCACGTAGTCGGGGACGTGCATCAGCACGCCGGCCGTGACCAGCAGCGCGCCGATCCAGAAACCGTGGCGTTTCACCGTGTCCTCCCGGTGACGGGGCAGGCCGGGCCGGCCTCCGCGAAGTGGCGTTCGCACAGCCGTTCCCGGCGGGCGTCCCAGACCATGAAGGCGCCGAGGACGAGCTGGACGAGGCTGCGCCAGAGGTCCTCCCAGCGATCCCGGACCCGCATGGCCGCCAGCCGCGCCGCCCGCCGTCCGCCCGGGACGGCCGCGTCGCGGGGGAGCAGCAGGCAGGGGCCGCGGTTCGGCACGGACCGGGTGTGCGCGGCGGAGGTCCGCAGCGCGAACCGCCGGACGACCTCGCGGGCCGCGACCCGCATCGTGATCGGGGTCAGGCGCCAGGCGGGGCAGGGCCGGTTCGCGGCGATCCCGAACGGGATGAAGTCGGCGTCCCGCGCCGACAGCGTCTCCCAGCGCTCGGGGCGGAACTCGTCGCCGTCCTCGAACCGGGCGCGGTGGAAGTCCGGATACGAGAACAGGAGCACCGAGCCCGCCGGGATCGTCGTGCGGTCGTCGACCTGGATCTCGCCCGAGGTGACGCGGTGCGCGATACCGAACAGCGGGTACAGCCGCAGCGTCTCGTCGATCACCCGCTGGACGTACCGGTCGTCGGCGTCGCGCAGCCGTTCCTGCACGTCCGGATGGGACGCCAGCACCATGAGCAGGTGCGTCATGGCCTCCGACGTCTGCACGACCGCGGTGTTGAAGAAGGTGCCCTGCAGGTACAGCGCCCGTTCGCGGGCCGACAGGCCCGCCGGCAGCGGGTGGCGCACGTCGGCGAGGCGGCGTTCCAGGTAGTCGGTCAGCCGCGCCCGCCGGTCCATGTGCCGCAGCCCGCAGCACTTCAGCGCGGTCACCACGTCGTCGGCGTTGGCGACGATGAGGTCGCGCGCCTCCGGCGGGCACGGCTCGCCGAACACCAGCTCGTAGTAGAACTCCGCCCAGATCGGCATCACCAGGTCCCGGAGCCGTACGGTCGTCATGCGGTCGATCCCGCGCAGCCCCCGCTCGGCGCACCGGGCCGTGAGCTCCTCCGCCCGCGCGGTCGGCATGGCCAGGTACGCGCGCGTCGTCCGGGCGACCTCGTCGTAGAGCGGCCCGGGTTCGAGGTGTTCCTGGTGGATGTGCGGGCCGGGCGCCAGCCAGTACCAGAACAGGTCGGACAGGGCCGCGCCTCTGCTGCGGCCGTCCGCCGCCGGATGGGCGTATACCTGCTTGAACCGGGACACGTCCACCAGCGGGCCGGGAACGGGGACGCCCTCGTCGCCGTTGACGCGGGCGAAGATCCACACGCGGAGCGCGACGATGCGGCCGGGCAGCCAGTACGGCAGGCCGAGCAGGACGAGGGCCGCGACGGCCAGGACGATGATCAGCATCGGACGTACGTCCTGTCGAGGTCCCGGACCGACGCGCAGCCGCACTGGACGAGGGCGTCGTCGACCTCGTCGCGGATCCGCTCCAGCACGCCCTTGACGCCCTGCTCGCCCTCGGCGGCCAGGCCCCAGACGACCGGGCGGCCGATCGCCACGGCGCTCGCGCCGAGGGCGAGGGCCTTCAGCACGTCGGTGCCGCGCCGGATCCCGCCGTCCATCAGCACGGGCAGGCCGCCCGCGGCGTCCACGACCTCCGGGAGGACGTCGATCGTCGCGGGCACCGTGTCGAGCTGGCGGCCGCCGTGGTTGGACACGATGAGGCCCGCGACGCCGGCGCCGGCGGCGAGCCGGGCGTCCTCGGCGCGCAGGACGCCCTTGAGGACGATCGGCAGTTCGGTGACGTCCCGCAGCCAGGCGATGTGCTCCCAGGAGATCTCCGGGGACATCGCGATCTGCCGGACGTGCCCGGGAGAGTCGCCGATCCGGAGGTTCTCGCAGTACAGGCCGTCGGGCAGGTCGTGGAATCCGTTGCGGCCGTCGCGTTCGCGCCGGCCCAGGGCGGGGGAGTCGACGGTGACGACCAGGGCCCGGCAGCCCGCCGCCTCCGCCCGCCGGACGATCGCCTCGGTGAAGGCGAGGTCGGGTTGGACGTACAGCTGGAACCACAGCTTCGCGTCGGGCGCCTCGGCCGCGATGTCCTCCACCGCCACGGTCGCGGCCATGCTCACGATCATGATCGTGTCGGCGGCGGCCACCGCCCGTACGGTGGCGCGCTCCCCGTCGGGCGCGGCGAGCCGGTGGAAGGCGGTCGGCGCGACCAGCACCGGCATGGACGCGCCGGTGCCGAGCAGGGTCACGCCGAGCTCGCGCCGCGCGCCGCCGCGAAGGATACGGGGGAGGAGCGCGAGGCGGGCCAGCGACGCCTCGTTCGCGCGCAGCGTGACCTCGTCGCCCGCGCCGCCCGCGAAGTAGTCGTAGTGCACGGGGTCGAGGCGCTCGCGCGCCACCGCCTCGTACTCGCGCAGGGTCCGCACCGGTCGTCCCTCAGGCCGGCACGGTCGCGTTCTGGGCGGCGAAGAACGCCCGCAGCGGCGCGCGGTGCGTGTCCGGTGAGTCCCACTCGTTCTCGAGGTTCTCGGTGATGTGGTGGGTGGCGACGAGTTCCCCGCCCCGGTAGTGCCGCACGATCGGGTGGAGGTAGTGACCCTCGTCCGCCCGGCCGGCGTCGCTCTGTGAGATGCGGCGGACCGAGATGTCGAACGGGTCGTGCTTGTCGTGGTCCGGGCCGTAGTCCAGCGTGATCCGATAGTGGTCGGGCAGGTCGACGTGGTCGAACGGCATCTCCTCCAGGTACCGCGCGTCGTTCCCGTCGATGGCGATCACGTCGGCGAGGAAGCCGAACTGCTGCCACAGCGCCGACGTGCGGTTGACGCGTTCGAGCACCGCGTCGGCGAGCGCGTCGGGAGTGTTCGGCAGGGCCCGGTGCGGCCACTCCACGTCCTCGTACCTGCTCTCCAGGATCCGGTGCAGGGCGCGCACGCTGTACCGGAAGCCGTGGATGAACCCGCTCGTCCCCTTCTTGAAGTCACGGGACTGGGTGATGGTCCCGGCGAAGTACAGGTCGGGGACGTTCACCGACTCCCACGCCGTCGTCAGGGAGGGGAACCGGTCGCGGATGATCAGCTCGGGCCGGCACGTCTCGTCGAAGATGGAGGCGTCGAAGCGGAAGCCGGTGCACACGATCACCCGGTCGTACGGCACGTCCTTGGTGACCTCGTCCGCGCGGGCGAAGCTCACGGTGACGAGGTAACCGCCGTCGTCCCGCCGCTCGATGTTCTTGACGGTCCCGTCGAGGATCGCGTTCTGCGCCTTCAGCTGGTAGCTGTCGAGGAAGTTGTTGTTGACCGCGCGCAGGTGCCCGACGAAGTGCGTCTGCCACGCCAGCCGTACGGAGTGCGGCCCCGCGACGTGGATCACCGCGGCCTTCTCGATCAGGTTGTCCGCGGTCTCGAACGCCGAGTTGCCCTTGCCGAGGATCAGCACCCGCTGGTCGGTGAAGTCCGCCGGGTCCACCGACACGTCCGTGTACAGCTCCGCCGTCTCGATGCCGGGGATCGGCGGGACGTACGGCTGCGAGGGCCCGGTCGCCGCGATCACCCGCCGGGCCCGGTGCACGTCCCCGTTCGCGGTGCGCACGCCGAAGCCCTCGTCGTCGCGGGTGACGTGGACGACCCGGCTGTCGCAGGCGATCCGCAGCTTCGTCGCCTCGGCGAAGTCGCTCAGGTAGCGCACCATCTCGTCGGCGGGCGGGAAGTACCGCTCGCTGTAGCGGGTGAACAGCAGTTCCGGGTCGTCGGACAGGAGCGAGTTCCAGTCCATCCGCAGGTTCAGCTCCGGGTCGGTCCACCCGGTGTGCACCTTGTTGTTGGAGATCAGCATCCGGTGCCGGGGGAATGTCCTGAAGAAGTGGCCGGGAGTCGGCCCGGCCTCGAGGATCAGGTAGTCGCGGCCCGCCTTCTCCAGCAGGTATCCGAGCTGCAGCCCGGCAGGTCCCGCTCCGATAACCAGGTAGTCCTTCACCGCGTCACCTCAGTCGTTCGATCAGGGGTCGGACGCGGCAAGCATGGGCTCGCGAATCTCAAAACTTCTTCAGAGGCGGCCCGGCCGTGTCCGCTCCCGGCCATCGGGAAACCGAAGGCGTCGCGCGGAGCGTCCTCCCGGTATGCGGGTCAGGACGCTCGTCATGGGCCTCACGCTCGCGGCGACCGGCTGCGGCGTGGGCCCGAACTGCGCCGCGATCCTCCGGGCCTCGGCCGTCGTCTTCATCGTCGAGGGGGATCGGCCGGCGGAGGCCGGCGGCACGGTGACCGTGTGGGCATGCGTCGGCGACGTGTGCCGGACGTTCTTCGACCTGCCCGCGACCGGCGACCTCAGGGTGCTCGTGGCGAACCCGCGCCTGACGAGACCCGTCACCGTGCCCGTCGCCCTGCGCGTCTACCGCTCCGGGAACCGCCTGGTCTTCGCCGGCACCCGCCGGGTCCGTCTCCGGCGGGATTCGCCCCACCCGGGCCTCTGTGACACCGGCATCTACACGGCGACGCTCGTGGCGTCGAGATCCGGCGGCCTCCGGATCGCGCCGACACCGCAGCCACCGACCCCCGGCCTGGTCACTCCGGCCCCGAGCCGGCGGCGCCATGGGACTCCCGGGCGGCGATGAGCGGGCCGATCACCCGCGTGCCTTGGCCGACGCCCCCGCCCGGCCCGGGGAGCTGGGTCGTGTTGTGCACGGTGAGCGGCTCGCCGCAGTGCGCGCAGGCGGGTACCGCATGGGTGTCGTGTCCGCAGTCGAGATGGTGGATGCGAGCCGGTGGTCCGGCGGGCTCGGCGTACCAGCGGTCGCCCCAGTTCATCAGGGCGAGCAGCACGGGGTACAGCTCCTCCCCCTTCCTCGTCGCACGGTAGTCGTCGCGCGGCGGGTGCTCCTGGTAACGATCGCGGACGAGGACCCCCTCCTCGACGAGGCGGCGCTGAGCGAGTGCGGCTTCGACGTCACCGCCGTCGACCCGTCACCCACCGCGACCGCCCTGGCACGGGAGAGGAGCGGCGCCGGCCGTGTTCTCTACGAGACGGCCGCGGCCGAGGACCTCGGACACGAGGACGGGGCGTTCGACCTCGCCTATTACGCGGACACGTTCGAGGTGACATCCGACCTCGACCGCGTCGTCGAGCAGGCCGCACGCGTCCTGCGGCCCGGCGGAGTGCTGTGCTACGACACCGTGACCCGGACGGTGCCGTCACGGATCGTCTATCTCGGCGCCTTCCAGGGCATCCCGCAGACCCGCATCATGCCCCGTGGCCGATACGCCGCCGCACGCCTGCGCCCACCCGCCGAACTGGCCCGCGTGTTCGAGCGTCACCACCTGCGCAACGAGGACGTCTGCGGTTTCAAACCGGCACGCCCGCGCGACCTGGTGACCGCGGTACTCGCCCGTCGGCGCGGCCGCATCACCGACGATGACATCGCCGCCGCGTGCCCGTTCGTGCTGGACCCGGACCACCGCCCCGCCGTCACCTACCTCGGGCACGCCCGCAAGCGGTGAGCCGGCGGACGCCCATGCGCCTCACTGTCACGAACCGGTCATGCCACGTAATTGCCAATGGGTGATCTTGAGGGTAAAGGTGGCGTCATGTCGCGTCACATGCACTTCGTTGGAAGCCTGCCGCCGGACGTGTGCGGTACCCCTCGCCAGGCCATGGAGTGGATCACCGGCCGGGTCGGCGGCCACCGGCTGACCGCGCTGCCCTGCGACCTCGACCCCGACTGGATCGTCGCCTACCTGCGGAACATCGCCGCGCGGCCGGCGTTCGAGATGAAGCGGCCCGGCGAGTACACCGGTTACGAGGACATGCGCCGGTACGGCGTCCGGCGCGGCCACGAGCTCCAGCCCGCGGACGTGTCTATGGACCGAGAGGACGCGCTACGCGAGATGCTGGAGGCGTTCCGCGCGCTGCGCGCCGAACGCCCCGAGCTCGCGGACGTCCGCCTGCAGCTCAGCCTGCCGAACCCGCTCGACCTCGCGATCTTCGTGTTCGAGGGCCGGCCGTGGCTGGCGCTGCGGTACCTGCCGGTGTTCACCCGGGCGCTCGTCGAAGAGGTGACCGCCTTCGCCCCCGTCGGAGGCCGGGACGTCGTCTGGCAGTTGGAGACACCGTCCGTCCTGGTGGGCATGGACATGGCGAAACGGCTCCCGGGCGGCCGGTCCCTCGCCGCGCGGCTGCTCGCCCGCCAGGTCGCCGGCCTGCTCACCCGCCTCCCCGCCGAGACGGACGTGATCCTGCACCTGTGCTACGGCAACCTCGGCAACACCGAACTCGTCGCACCCCGCGACCTCGGGCCGGCCGTGACGTACCTCAATCACCTGGCTCCCGCGCTCCGCCGCCACGGCCTGCGGCCTGGGACGCCACACCACCGAGCAGGCCGCGAAGGCGGTCGAGGCGATGGCCGCAGCGGCCGACGCGGTCTCGCGCTGACCTGAGACCGGGCGCCGTCCCGTCAGGACGGCGCCCGGGCCAGCAGGTCCTCCATCACCGCCAGCTGCTCATCCGGGTGCGTCCGCATCGCCCACAGCACGTGCGCCGCGCCCAGCGCCCATACCCGGCCCAGGTTGAGCGGCGTCCGCCTCTCGCGCGGCTTGGCGGTGACGAGAATTGGCTGGACCGCACATCGAACTGGACGCGACCCACGCGATCGACGGCCGGCATATCAGGGCCGTCGCCTTCCAGGCGTGCGCCTGGAGTGCGTCCGGCGCGTCCTGGGCGGGGCCGGTGCCGGCGGCAGAGCGCTCGTCGTCGAGGTAACGCTATGTCGCCTCCTGTCGGCCCTGGAGACGCGCTGGTGATGCGGACCCGGGCGACCGCCTCGTCGCCAGGGTGCCGGCCCTCACGTGCGGCCAGTAAGCAAAACGGTCATAAGAGTCGAAATCGGACTAATTGCATGGATCATAACGTGACCGCCAGGAAGTATATAAAGAGTGCATGGGGGTGCTTGATCGACATGATCGACGGGAGTAGCATCAATCGCGCTTCTCGTTCGCGGGAAGTGGTCACGTCAGTCAGTCTTGAATGATCGGCAGTTCCCTGGACATCAATGCATCGTTGACTCGATGCGGTTCTGAGTCATCGCATCGGTTAACTCCGCAGTCATCATCCGGCTGAAAGCCGCGCCCTCTCGTTGATCACGAGTTCCTGTCGACCATCGGTGGTTCACTGCCGCCGTCACATGGTCATGAGGTTCCGCCGGTCGGTGCGCGTCCGCGACTGCCACGACGCGCTGCTCTCCGTCATTCTCCGGTTCCGCATGGACGGCGGATCACAGTCCGTCTCCAAACCGCAGTAGGAAGATCTCCTTGCACGCACTCACGCACGAAGCCGACGTGACCGCCCTGCGGCCCGGACCACAGTCGGCCGGTGATGACGCCGATGGGGCCGTTCGGTCCGCTCCCATAGCGCTGATCGGAATCGGCTGCCGCTTCCCCGGCGGGATCGAGGATCCGCGTGGCTTCTGGGAGCTGCTCGCATCCGGTACGGATGCCATCGGTGACATCCCCCCGGATCGTTGGCACGCCGACGCCTTCTTCGACCCCGACCCGGGGACGCCGGGCCGCATGATCGTCCGTCAGGGCGGCTTCCTGCGCTCGCCCATCGACCGCTTCGATGCCGGATTCTTCGGCATGACGCCGAGAGAGGCCGCCGCGCTCGATCCGCAGCAGCGGCTCTTGCTCGAGGTCACCTGGGAGGCGTTCGAGGACGCCGGGCTCCCCCCGAGTTCGACCGCGGGAGCCGACGTCGGAGCCTACATCGGTGGGTTCACCTTCGACGCCGCGACCCTGCAGCTGTCTGACGCGAACCGGGACCTGGTCAGCGGCTCCACGCCGACCGGAGTGAGCATGACCATGCTGGCGGCGCGACTGTCGTACGCCTTCGACTGGCGTGGGCCGTCGCTGACCATGGACACCGCTTGCTCTTCGTCACTGGTGGCGTTCCACCAGGCGTGTGCGGCGCTGGCGCGCGGCGAGTGCGACCTTGCGGTGGCCGGTGGCGTGAACGTGATGACCAATCCGGTCACGACGATCCTGATGTCGAAGGGGCAGTTCCTGTCCCCGGACGCCCGCTCCAGGTCGTTCGACCACCGGGCCAATGGTTACGCACGCGGTGAAGGCGCGGGCATCGTCCTGCTCAAGCCGCTCGCCGCCGCCGAGCGCGACGGCGACCACATCTACGCCGTGGTGCGCGGGTCCGCCGTGAACCAGGACGGCCGCACCCCTGGGATCACGGTGCCCAACGCCGAAGCGCAACGTGCCGTGATCCGGCAGGCGTGCCGGGTCGCCGGAATCCATCCCGCCTCGGTCGGCTACTACGAGGCGCACGGTACGGGCACCCCCGTGGGGGATCCCATCGAAGCCACGGCGATCGGTGACGTGCTCGACGGCTCGGAGCGGACGCACTGGATCGGCTCGGTGAAGTCCAACATCGGTCACACCGAGGCGGCGGCCGGCGTGGCAGGGGTGATCAAGGCGAGCCTGTGCCTCGAACGCGGCGTCATCCCGCCGAACCTCCATTTCGAGCGGCCCAATCCCAGCATCCCGTTCGACAGGTTGCCGCTTCGAGTGCCCACGGAGATGGTCCCGTTCCCCGACCATGGGGGACCACGACGGGCGGGCGTCAACTCCTTCGGATTCGGCGGCACGAATGCGCACGTCATCCTCGAGCAGGCCTCCCGCGGCCCGTCCACCACGCGGCAGGAGACCGATGATGGGTCCCCGCGGCTGCTGGTCCTGTCGGCGCGCAGCCAGGAGGCCCTGCGGGCGCTCGTCGACGCGTACGCGGCGATGCTGGAGGCCCCGGAGGCACCGGCCCTGAGCCGGGTGTGCCGGGCGGCCGCCCGGCAGCGAGAGCATCACCCCCTGCGGACGTTCGTCGTGGCCGGTGACCCGGCGGAGGCGGCGAAGGAACTGCGGAGGCTGGACGTCGCTCCACGCCGCGCGGCGCGGGGTGGAGCGGCCTTCGTCTACACCGGCATGGGGCCACAGTGGTGGGGGATGGGCCGTGAGCTGCTCCGCGAGGAGCCCCGCTTCGCCCAAGTCGTCGCCGAGTGCGACGAGATACTGGCACGCTTCGGGCTGTCGATCGCCGAAGAGCTGATGCGCGAGGAAGCGGAGTCTCGGCTGACCCGGACCTTGTACGCGCAGGTCGCCAATTTCGTGGTGCAGGTGGGACTGACCGCGCTGTGGCGTGACCGGGGGATCGTGCCCACGGTGATCGTGGGCCATAGCGTCGGCGAGGTGGCCGCCGCCTACGCGGCGGGCGTCTACTCGCTGGAGGACGCGCTGACGATCGGCTTCCACCGCGCGAACCTGCAGGCACGGCTCGCCGGCCGCGGCACCATGGCCGCGGTGGACGTACCGGCGGACACCGCGCGGTCCTTCCTCATCGACGGGGTCGACGTGGCCGCGATCAACAGCGCGAGCGCGACGACCCTGTCCGGCGACCCGGACGCCATGAGCGTCGTGACGGAACGGCTGGAGGCGTCCGGCGCGACCGTGAGGGCGCTGCGGGTCGAGGTGGCGTACCACAGCCATCAGATGGACGAGATCCGTGAGCCGCTCCTCACGGCGCTCCGGGGGATCCGCCCGGGCGCGGCTCGGATTCCGCTCCTGTCGACGGTGACGGGTGAGCATGTGACCGGGACCGAACTGGACGCCGAGTACTGGTGGCGGAACGTACGTCAACCGGTCCTGTTCGCCGCGGCTTTGCGGCGACTGCTGACGTCGGCGCCCGGGATCATCCTGGAGATCGGGCCGCACCCGGTCCTGGCGTCGGCGATCGACGAGGCGCTGGCCGAGCGCGGCGATGACCTGGTCAGGCTCGCCTCGCAGCGCCGGGACCGCCCGCAGCGCCGGCATCTGCTGGAGACCCTCGGGAACATGTACGCGGCCGGCGCCGAGCCCGACTGGGAACGCGTCCATCCCGGTCCGCGCGAACACCTCGACTTGCCGCGCTATCCCTGGCAGCGAGAGCACCACTGGGTCGAGTCGGCGGAGTCCCGGACGGCGCGGCTGGGCGCCGGCGGTCCGCGGCTGGCCGGGCGGCCCGTCCCGGCCGCCACGCCGACCCGGGACGTCGAACTCTCGGCGGCCGAGTTCCCGTACCTCGCCGACCATCGGATCGGGCGGACCGTGATCTTCCCCGGCTCGGGGTACCTCGAGGCGGCGCTGGCTATGTTCTCCGGCGACGAACCCTGTTGTTCCCTCGAGGACGTGATCTTCCACCGCCCGCTGGCTCTTCAGCCGTCCACGCTCGCGACGCTCCGAATCGGTTATGACCCCGTACGACGTCTCGTGACGCTGCACAGCCGCGGGCAGGGCGATGATGCCACCTGGACCCTGCACGCACAGATGCGTCATCCGGACCTGGCCCGACCACGGTCACCGCGGCCACGCACCGAGGGGCCGGCGGATCTGACACGGTCGCTACCGGAGTACGGCCATGACGAGGTGTACGCGCTCCTGGACGGCAGCGACCTGTCGTACGGTCCGGCGTTCCGCGCGGTCGACCGGTTGTGGTGCCGGGAGGAGACCGGGGAGGTATTCGCCGAGCTCAGGGTCGACACCGTCGACCCCGAGGGGTATCGCCTGCATCCGGCGCTTCTGGACGCCGCCCTGCAAGCGATGATCGCCGGTGCCCTGCAACTGGCGGGCGGCGTACAGGCCGCCACCTACGTGCCGGCGCGCATCGCCGAGCTCCGTTTCTTCCGTTCACCGGGAAGGCGACTGTGGCTGCACGGGCGGGACCGCCGCAGCATGGTCGCCGGGCGGCTCGAATGCGACCTGACGCTCATCACCGACGACGGCGAGGTGGTCGCGGAGGTGATCGGGCTGCGTGCGCAGCGACTGGCCGAGGACGGTTCTCAGCAGCGCACCCGGCCGGAGGAAACGTACTACGAGCATCTGTGGCGTCCTGAAACGCTCGATGCCACCGGCGGCGCCGAGGGCACCTGGATCGTCGTCGGTTCGTCCACGATGGGCGAGGGACTGGCGCACGGGCTGAGCGAGCGGGGTGGCACCGTCCTGCGCGCCGAGCCGGGGGAGGAGGACTGGCTCGAGCGGGTCGTGGCAGGCGTCTCAGGCACCTCAGGCGGATCGCCGTGTCGCGGGGTGGTCTATGTTCACGACCCCGCGGACGACCCGACGGCGGATGACACGCAGGTGTGCTCGTCAGTGGCCACCCCGCTGCGGCTGGTGCAGGCACTGCCGGCCGTCGCCGTGCCGCTGTTCCTCATCACCTCCGGCGCGCAGAGCGTCGACGCCGGTGACGCCACGACCGATCCGTTCGCCGCGGCCCTGTGGGGGTTCGGCCGGGTGGTCGACGCCGAGCGGCCGGAGCTGCGCTGCCGGCTCATCGACGTGGACTCCGGGGCGTGCGGCGGCGCCGGCCGCGTCGCCGAGTCGGTGCTCGACGAGCTCGCCCATGACGGTCTGGAGGAGGTCGCGCTGCGCGGCGGCACCCGGTACGTCCGCAGGCTCGAGCGCGCCGGCGCGCGGTCCCCGATGCACCACGTGAGCACCCGTACCGATGCCACGCCGGTACGCCTTCGCGTCAGTGAGCCCGGCGTCGACGGCCTCCGATTCGCCGCCGGCGCTCGGCGGGCCCCGGGGCCCGCCGAGGTCGAGATCGAGGTCGCCTACGTCGGGCTCAATTTCAAAGATGTTCTGAAGGCGACGGGGCTCATGTCTCCGGAGGCGATGGAGGGCAGCCTCTCGCAGGAGACACTCGGCCTGGAGTGCTCGGGTACCGTCGTGCGCGTCGGGGAGGCCGTGACGGACCTGCGGCCCGGGGACGAGGTGTTCGCGCACGGCCGCGATCTGTTCGCCTCCCACGTGACGCTCGACGCGGTCCGTGTCGTCAAGAAGCCGGCGGCGCTGTCCCTGGCGCAGGCCGCGTCGCTCCTGCCGGCGGTCACCGCCTACCTGTCCCTGGTTCGCCTCGCCGGAGTACGCAAGGGAGATCGGGTCCTCATCCACTCGGCCAGCGGCGGCGTCGGGCTGGCCGCCGTGCGGATCGCCACTCGGCTCGGCGCGGAGGTGTATGCGACCGCGGGCAGTGAGGAGCGCCGGGAGTTCCTGCGCCGGGAGGGCGTGGCCGGGGTGTCCGACTCCAGGTCGACGTCGTTCGCCGACGACATCCTCCGCTGGACCGGCGGCGCCGGTGTCGACGTCGTCATCAACGCGCTGGCCGGGGAGATGCTGCACAAGAGCGTCGGCCTGTTGCGCCCGTTCGGACGCTTCGTGGAACTGGGCAAGGCCGATATCGCCGCTGACCACCCCCTGGGCCTCGCCCCCTTCCACCGCGCGTTGTCGTTCCATGCGTTCGACTACGACCGGATGATGCTGCTGGAGCCCGAGCTCGTTCGTGATTGCATGCGCGAGCTGGCCGATCTCTACGAGAAGGAGACGTTCGCTCCGCTCCCGGTCACCGAGGTACCCGCTGGAGAGGTGGACGTGGCGTTCCGGATGATGGCGCGCCGCGACCACATCGGCAAGATCGTCGTGCGCGTCGCAGGGGAACCGGTGACGGTGCCGGCGTCGACCATCCAGGACTCGCCGATCCGGCCCGACGCCACCTACCTGATCACCGGGGGCCTGGGCGGCCTGGGCCGCACCGTCGCGCGCTGGCTGGCCGACCGCGGCGCCCGGCACCTCGTACTCCTCGGCCGGCACGGCCTCGCCACGCCCGAGGCCGAGCAGGTGGTGACCGAGCTGACCGGCGAGGGAGTCGAGGTCCGCGTCCAACAGGCCGACGTCGCCGACGGCGACCTGATGAAGCGCGTCCTCGGCCGGATCCGGGCCGAAATGCCGCCCATCCGCGGCATCGTCCACGCCGCGGCGGACTTCGACGACGTGGTGCTCTCGGAGACCGACGCCACGCGCCTGATCACGGCGACCAAGCCGAAGGCCGACGGTGCCTGGCACCTGCATCAGGAGACGCAGGCGGAAAGTCTCGACTTCTTCGTGCTCTTCTCATCGGTAGCGGCGCAGATCGGAGCCGCGGCGGCCGGCGCCTACGCGACCGCCAACGAATTCCTCAACGCCCTGGCACGTTACCGGCACGCCCGCGGTCTGCCGGCCATCAGCGTCGGCTGGGGAATGATCGATGAGGTCGGTGTGGCGGTCAGCCGGAACGGCGCCGTAGGGGACGTCCTTCGCCGCAACGGCCACATCGGCATGCCGCCCGAGCGGCTGGTGACCGAACTCGAGACGCTGCTGCGAACCCGTCCCGTCGAAGTGTCGGTGGCCGACATCGACTGGCGACGCTGGGCGCGGGCCAATCCCCAACTGGCCCCGTTGCCGCGCTACTCCGCGCTGGTGCCGGCGGGCGCCCTGGACGATGATGGGCACGCGTCGGCGTCGCAGCGCCTGCGGGACGCCACTCCCGAGGAACGTCTCAGTCTGCTGCCCGCACTCGTTACCCCCCTCCTGCAGGAGATCACCGGCCTGTCCGCCGAGCAACTCGACGACCAGCAGGCCGTCGACATCGATTCTCTGGTCGCGGTCGAACTGAGAGTCCTCCTGCGGAACAATCTCGGCGTATCCGTACCGGCGATGAAGCTCCAACGGAACCTGACGGTGGCCGGGCTGGTCGGACTGCTCGCCGAGGAGCTGGACAGACCCCCCGCCTCCACCCCTCGGCCGCCCGCGGGCATCACGACCCATGACTTCTTGTCATCGGATGGACTCACCATCTACGGCCACCTCAGCCTGCCCGCGGGACCCGGCCCGCACCCGGCCGTCGTGGTGTGCACCGCGGGCGAAGGCGGGGCCCTGGACGACGCGGGCAACTATGCCCACCTCAGCGAACACGCGCCGCTGCGCGCGGCAGGGTTCGCCGTCTTCACCGTCGACCACCGCGGGGCGCCGGGACACGGCGCGGACTACAGCGCACGCGCCGAGATGGGAGGCCGGGACGTCGACGACATCATGGCGGCGGCCCGTCACCTCGCGGAACTACCTGAGATCGACGCCACGCGGCTGAGCATCGTGGGTACGAGCCGGGGTGCGTACTCCGCCCTGCTGGCGTTGTCACGCGGCCCGTCACTGTGGCACCGGTCCGTGCTCATCATGGGCCTGTACGACCCGGCACTCCTGGTCGCGGCCGAGCGGTCCCGCCCCGGCGCCCTGCTGCCGGCACGCGCGCAGGCCGAGCCGGGGGACGTGGAGACCTACTTCGCGGCTCCGCAACGCCGTCCCATGAGCCGACTGGGCGCGGTCACGGCGCCATTGCTCATCGTGCACGGCGACGCGGACGAGGTCGTGCCTCTCACGCAGGCGGTCCGTCTGGCCGACCGGGCACACGAGTTGGACGTGCCCGCGCGGTTGATCACGGTGCCCGGGCTCGGTCACGACAGTGACCACGCGGACGAGGTATGGGCCGGACTATGGCCTCAGATCACCGAATTCCTCAAAGAGGGCCGATGATGACCGTTGACGTCATTCGCACCGAGGCGCTGGTCATCGGGGCCGGCATCTCCGGCCTCGGCCAGGCCGTCGAGTTGGCCAAGGCGCGTGTTGACTTCCTGATCCTCGAGAAGGCACACGACGTCGGCGGAACCTGGCGCGACAACACCTATCCCGGGGCGTCCTGCGACGTCGAATCCCACCTCTACGCCTACTCCTACGACCGGAACCCCGACTGGAGCTCCACCTACGCCGGGCAGGCCGAGATCCTCGCCTATCTGCAGGGCATCGCCCGGCGCCGTGGGCTGCTGTCACGGATCCGCTTCGGTACCAGGGTGACCGGGGCCCGCTGGGAGGCCGCCGCGGGTGAATGGACGGTCTCCACCGCGGCCGGTACCACCTACGTCAGCCGTTTCCTCATCCTCGGGGTCGGTGGTCTCCATGCCCCGCGCATCCCCGAGCTGGCCGGTGCCGAGACCTTTGGCGGGCACGTCTGGCATTCCTCGAACTGGAACCACGAGGTCGATCTGACCGGCAAGCGCGTCACCCTCGTCGGGGTGGGGGCCTCCGGGGTCCAGATCGTCCCCCACCTCGCCGAGCGTTCCTCTGAGTTGACGGTCTTCCAGCGCTCCGCCGCCTGGGTGCTGCCGAAGGCCGACGTTCCCGTCTCCGAATGGCGCCGGCGGATGTTCCGTCTGCTGCCCTGGACTCAGGCGCTGTACCGGCTCAGGGTCTATCTACGCCGGGAAAAACGGGGTTTCGGGTTCCACCACCGCCCGGACGCGCTGAGGGTGGCCGAACCAGTGGTGATCCGTCAGATCGAGACCCATATCGATGATCCCGAGCTGCGGCGGAAATTGATCCCGGACTACCGCTTCGGTTGCAAGCGGGTGCTCTTCTCCAATGAGTACTATCCAGCGCTGAACCGCCCGAACGTGCGCGTCGTCACCGGACGGCCGGTGGCCCTGAAACCGGGCGCCGTCATCGATGAGGAGGGAACGGAGCACAGGACCGATGTGATCATTTACGCGACCGGGTTCGACGTCCTCGGCTCGTTCGACCGGATCCGCATCGAAGGCCTCCGGGGCCAATTGCTCGCAGACGCCTGGCGTCCCGGCCCGCGTACGTACAACGGTGTCGCCGTGCCGGGTTTCCCTAACATGTTCATCATCCTCGGACCCCATGGCGCGGTCCCGTACACCGGAGTCGTGGTCAACGTCGAGGCACAGGCGAGGTATGTCCTCCGCGCGATCCGCGCGACTCGATCGGCTCGTGCGGGAGCGCTCGTCGTCCGGCCGGACGCCGAGCAACGCTTCCAAGAGGAGATACGAGAAAGATTCCAGCACACGGTGTGGAGCGTCGGCGGTTGCCGGAGCTGGTATCAGAGCGATGGTCCGAGCGGAACAGTGCTCTGGCCCGACTCCACGTTGCAATACCGCTGGCGACTGCGCAGAGTGCGCCAGCGCGATTACGACTTCATTGCTCCGGCCACCCTATGAAGCCCCGATCTTTTGCGGCGTACCTCCTCACGTCCGCGGACGGGCGAGGTGATGGCCGCCGCGGCCGACCTCGATCAGCGCTGACGTGACGTCCGGGCGTCGTTCCGTCAGGACGGCGCCCGGTCCAGCAGGTCCTCCAGCACCGCCAGCTGCTCGTCCGGCTGGGTCCGCATCGCCCACAGCACGTGCGCCGCGCCCAGCGCCCGCACCCGGCCCAGGTCCTCCAGCACCTGGTCCACCGATCCGGTGAGCGGCGTCCGCCTCTCGCGCGGTTTCGCGGTGAGGGAGCCGTTGACCCGTACGACGAGGGGCAGCGAGGCCGGGTCGTGCCCGGCCTTCTCCGCCGCCCGCCGGAACGTCGAGACCGTGTCCTCCAGCTGCTCCCACGTCATGACCACCGGGTTCAGCCCGAGCCCCAGCCGCGCGGCACGCTCCACGGCCGCCGGGGCGACGACGCCGGCGAGCAGCGGCGGCCCGCCCGGCCGCACGGGCTTGGGCCCGATCTGCGACTCGGGGATCGTGTAGAACTCCCCGTCGAACCGCACGGGGTCCGGCCCCCACACCGCCCGCATCGCCGCGACGTGCTCGGCGAACCGCGCGCCGCGCCGCTCCCGCGGCACCCCGGCCACTGCGAACTCGTGCGCCATCCACCCCTGCCCGAGCCCTGCGACGACGCGCCCGCCGCTCAGCACGTCCAGGGTCGCGAGCCGCCGCGCCAGCACGACCGGAGGGTGCAGGGGAGCGGCGAGCACGCTCGTGCCCAGCCGGATCCGGCTCGTCCGCGCCGCGAGGAAGCTCAGCGTCTCCAGCGGGTCGTAGACGACCGCGTACGCCGCGGGCAGCGGCGCGGGCGGCGCGAACCCGCCGTACGCGACCGGCTCCAGGGGACGCAGCAGCCGCTCGAACGTCCAGACCGCGCCCAGCCCGATCCGCTCGGCCCCCTCCGCCACCCGCACCACCGTCTCGGGCGACGCCCCCGGCCCGTACGAGGGCAGGTTGAGCCCGAAGTCCATTCGCCACCCCCGTCGGCCGCGCAGGAAACCCCCCTCCCCGGGCTACGTACCCGGGCGCCCACGGTCCGATCACCTGGCCCTCCTCTGCCCTCCCTCGACGTACGCGCGGAGTTGCTCGGCGGTCATGCGGTCGAACCGGGACAGCGCCACCCCGAGGAAGTGAAGCTGGTCCAGGTCGGTGGTCGCGACGTACATGGTGCCGCCGTGCCATTGCCACAACGGGACGCCGTTGACGTTCGCGGCGGCCGACCAGCCGGGAGGCGCCGGAAGGCCGGCGGGGACGCGCTGCGACAATCTCAGGCTCAGCGCCGCCGCGGCCGGATATCTGCGGATGAGCCGGTCGAGTTGCAGCAACTCGGCCGACGCCGAAGGCGTTTCCTCGGTCAGAGTTCCGACCAGCTCCCGGAGCGTGGAAAGCGAGCACATCAGCCCTTCTTCGGGTGTCATCGCCGGCGTACCTGAAGGGAGACGACGTTTTTGATCGCGGCGACGAGGTCGTCGACTTCGTCGGTGGTGAGAATCCGCGTTCCGTCGCGGAGGTGAGTGATCGGCTTCCCCCAGGACCAGTACCACCGGAGGACGCCGTTTCCGTCCGCCTGGCAGGTGACCTCCTCGGACAGGAAGTGGTCCGCCGCGATGACCAGCACCGTCCGCCCGTGCTGCTCCGCGTCGAGGCCGGCCACCTGACAGGCCTGCGTCAGCCATCGCGCGTACGCGGATATCTCCTCGGCCGTGTGTTCTCTCATTCCCGGATCCCCTTTCTCTCGAAGGGCACCCAGAATCGCCGCGGCCTGCTTATGATCGGAACATTTTCAAGCCTTGGTCACGTCAAGGCCATGAGGGGGCTGCGCAAGATATTGCGCGTTATGGTCCGGCGAAAGGGGACAAAAATGGGCAGGATGCCAAGCCCGGCACTGATAACGCTCGGCCGTCAGGTACGGCGATACCGCGACGCCGCCGGACTCCGCCAGCGCGAGCTGGCCGACCACCTCGGCTACAGCGAGCCCTGGGTCAGCGCACTGGAGACCGGCCGGCTGCTCCCGAAGGCCGATCAGGTCGCGGCTCTCGAGACCGCGCTGCACATCCCGTCCGGCGTGCTCCTGGAGGTCTGCCGGCAACTCGACATCGACCCGACACCCCAGTGGTTCCGCGAATGGCGCGACGTGGAGACCGACGCCGACGTCCTCCGATGGGTCGAGCTGTCGAACGTCCCCGGCCTCCTCCAGACCGAGGACTACGCGGCCGCCATGCTGGGCGGCGACAAGGCAAGCGTGGCCGCGCGAATGGAACGCCGCCAGATCCTCACCAGAAGCGATCCGCCGCCACCAATTCTGCACTTCGTGCTAGACGAAGCCGTCCTTTATCGGGGATACGGGGGACCGAAAGTCATGCACGACCAATTAATGCATATCGCCGACTCCGTCGGACCTCGTATCACGATTCAAGTTGTACGCTCGGAGATGAACCCTGCATCAGCAGGCGCGTTCATCCATGCGACCGTGGACGGGCGCGACGTGGCGTATCTGGAGACGGCGGTGCGCGGACTCGTGACCAGCAGCCAGGAGGACCTCAAAATCCTCTCGAACGCGTGGGAGTCCGTCCGGTCGTTCGCGATGCCACAGCACGAGTCGATCGATCTCATTCGCAGGACGGCGGAGGAACGATGGAGCTGATCACCGACTGGCGGAAGTCGAAGCGCAGCGCACAGAACGGCGGTGCGTGCGTCGAGGTGGCCGTGGCGGAGAAGGCGACCGGATGATGGGGCCGATCGCCGACTGGCGGAAGTCGAAGCGCAGCGGGGAGAACGGCGGCGCGTGCGTTGAGGTGGCCGTGGCGGAGGAGACGACCGGCTGACCGTGCGGGCCATGGCACACGGCACCTGCCGGGCGGATCCCGCCTGAGGCCCTGAGGCCGAGGTCGATCGACGGTCTGCGGGGAGTCGCGGCGAGCGTGGTTTCGGAAAGGGAGACCCTTCATCGGGTCATTCCGGATCGAATGGTGGCCGGTGTGCACGATGATACGTGCATGCGTCGTTTCCTGATCACGACCGTTGCCGCGCTCGCGGTGACGTCGGCCTGTTCGAGCGGGTCCCACCCGGCCAAGTCGACCGGCGCCGCGCGCGCGAACTCGCCGAAGCCGAGCGCCGCGACCGAGTCGGCGGTCAAGGCCAACATCCCCGGTTTCTCCGGGCCGGTCGAGTCGTCCAGCGGTGTCAAGCACGTGTTCGGCACGTGCCTGAAGTCCTGGTACTCCCAGGCGAGATCCGGTACGCGGGTCCACGTGGCGTACCCCGGACCGGCGAACATCAGCGTCGACCTGCTGATGGCGGATCACTCCGAGCCGCCGCGCGAGGCGCACCAGCAGTTCACCCTGGCCCAGGGACAGCAGACGAAGGACCTGCGCTTCCCGGCGATCCCGCACGCCGGATTCCCGCAGATCACCGTCACCGCCGGCGGCAAGACGCTGACCTGCGACGCCGCGAAGCACTGAGCGCCCGGTCAGGCGACTCCCAGACTTGCCTAGAAGGGGCTCGCGGACGACCGCGCGTCTCGGCGTGGCACTGACCGCCGAGCCGAAGTGCCGAGCGGCGCGGCTCTCGGCGCGCAGGAGCCAGGCGGGGACCCGCATCACCGTCGAGCTCCATCGCCGGCCCTCCCATCGCAACTGCGCCGTCTATAGCGGCGAGACGTGTCATCGCCTCTATAGACGGCGCAAGAGCGACGTACCGCAGGTGGCATCCGGCCACCGTGATCCGAGGTGCCGTCCCAGCGATGCGACGCCACGGCCTTCTCCGATTCGGCATGGCCGGCATTGTGCTACGGCCGCGCGGAGACGGAACCGTCGGAGTCGCCGCCGCGAACGGACCCAGTGCGGCGCGCCGAACGCCGGTCACCGGGCCGCGGGGGCCGGTCACCAGGTCGATCGTGAGGCGGTCACCCGGTTGGTCGGGACGCAGGCCAGGAGGACGGCGCGCTCCCGAGGCCTTCACGCGGCGCGGCATCGGGCCGGCCGGCGTTCGAGCATGGGTCGAGGCGGCGGGCGGCTGACCGTGCGCAGGGATGGCGACCGGTTCACCCTGATCGCCGAGCTCCCCGTCCCGCTACTCAACGATCAGGTGCCCGACGCGATGGTGGCCGCCTGCGCCCCGAGTTGATCCTCGCATCATGTGAATGGTGCAGGATGCGGTCATGCGAACGACCGGAGAGACACTGCACCACGTCGAGTTCGGCCAGGGCATCCCCGTGCTGTTGGTTCACGGGTTCACGGTCGACCACCGTCTCATGCTGCCGCTGGAGCCCGCGTTCACCGATCGACCGGGATGGCGCCGCGTCTACGTGGACCTGCCCGGGTCAGGGCGGTCGCCGCGGCTGCCGGCTCCGGTCACGGCCGATCGTACGGCGGCGGCGCTCCTGGCCTTCATCGACGAGGTGATCGGCCGCGAGCGCTTCGCTATCGTCGGCATGTCGTTCGGCGGCCAGCTCGTCCGGCATGTCATCGCCGAGCTCGGCGGGCAGGTGACGGGCATGTGCCTGATCGCTCCCGTTGTCGCGCCGCCTGGGCGACGCGACCTGCCGGCGCGGCAGGTGCTCGCTCGCGACGACGGGCTCCTCGCGTCCCTCGACCCGGACGACCGGGCCGACTTCTCCGAGGTCGCCGTCTGGCAGACGGCCACGGGATGGGCGGCGTTCCGGGACCACGCACTGCCCGGCCTCCGCGCCCACCACCGGGGCGACGCGCAGGCGCTCTCCGAGGCGTACATGCTGTCCGTCACTCCGGAGACCCGCTTCACCGCGCATGACGGCCCGCATCTCCTCATGACGGGCCGGCAGGACCACGTGGTCGGCTGGCGGGACCAGCTGGCTCTGCTCGAGCACTATCCCCGTATGACGTACGCCGTGCTCGACGGATGCGGCCACAACGTGCACCTCGACCGGCCGGATCCGGTCAACGCGCTGTTCGGGTCCTGGCTGGACGCCATGGCGGTCGCCTGACGCGTCAGATCCAGCCGGCCTCGGTCGCGATTCACGGCCACAGCGCAGAGAGCAGCGCGCGTCCGGGCCCTCCATCGTTCTTGATCATTTATCGGCGTCCCGCGGAGGAATGATGCTCTACCCGGAGATCGAGCCGTACGACCACGGGATGCTGGACGTCGGCGACGGGCACCGCGTCCACTGGGAGGTCTGCGGCAACCCGGACGGCAGGCCGGCCGTCGCGCTGCACGGCGGGCCGGGCTCGGGATGCGGGCCGTGGTGGCGCCGGTACTTCGACCCCCGCGCCTACCGGATCGTGCTGTTCGACCAGCGCGGCTGCGGCCGCAGCACGCCGCACGCGAGCGCCCCGGTCGTCGACCTGAGCACCAACACGACCGGCCACCTGATCGCCGACATCGAGCTGCTGCGCCGGCACCTGGGCATCGACCGGTGGCTGGTGCTCGGCGGCTCCTGGGGCGCCACCCTCGGGCTGGCCTACGCCGAACGGCATCCCGACCGGGTCAGCGAGCTCATCCTGTTCGCGGTCGGCATGACGCGGCGCCGGGAGGTCGAGTGGATCACCCGGGACGTCGGCCGGCTGTTCCCCGCGCAATGGGCGCGGTTCCGCGACGGCGTGCCGCCCGCCGACCGGGACGGCGACCTCGCCGAGGCGTACGGCCGGCTGCTGCACGACCCCGACCCCGCCGTCCGTGAGAAGGCCGCGCGGGACTGGTGCGCGTGGGAGGACGCCCACGTGGCCGTACGGCCGGACCACCGCCCCGATCCCCGCTACGACGACCCCGCCTTCCGGATGTGCTTCGCCCGGCTGGTCACCCACTACTGGCGGCACGCCGCGTTCCTCGACGACGATGCCCTGCTCCGTGGCGCGGAACGCCTCGCCGGGATCCCCGGCGTGCTGATCCACGGCCGCCTCGACGTCAGCAGCCCGCTGCAGGCGGCCTGGGAGCTGTCCCAGGCCTGGCCGGACGCCGAGCTGGTCGTGGTCGGCGACGCGGGGCACGGCGGGGGCGGCATGACCGACGCCATCGTCGCGGCCACGGACCGCTTCGCCGGCATGCCGGGGGAGGCGCGGTGACGCGGCCTCAGACGCTCCGGTGACGCCGGCGTCAGCGGGCCCTGGGGCGGCGGTACGGCCCGGAAAGGTGGTTCAGCGGCCGATGATGATCGCTCGCTGGCGAATACTGCAGAAATGCCGCTTCCTGCAGACGACATTGTTACGAATGATCTTCGAGAGGACATTCGCGTCGGCGACCTGCTGTATCCCGCGGAGGTGCGTAGGGCTTCGAATGGCGTTGGCGCTGGCGTTCTGGTGACCGTTCCCGATGTGGTTGCTGTCTCCGGAGAGGGCAACGGCCGGCGCGCCGCGGAGAACCTGTTCCGCTTCCGCATCGGTGGTCATCGACATGCCGAGAGTCGCGGCGAGGCCAAGGCCGATGAGGGCGATGGGGCGGCACGCTGTATTCGCTCTCATAAGCCCTTCCTTTCACAGACGCGCTGGACGGAACGCCTCTGCGGAGTCAGCCGTTACGCGAAGGCGGAACTCTCGGTGTCCGGACATCCGGTGCGTTCGGCTACCTACCCGATGCCCCGGTCGGGAATGCGCTGAGCCGACTCTCGTTGCAGATGGTTACCCCCGCTTTGCCGCTGAGCGGTCGACCGGGTGACGGCGGATCCGGAGGCGGTCACCGGGCAGCCGGCGGTACGGGCGGACCATCCCGAGGACCGTCAGCGCGGCGACGGTGAGGAGACAGAGCCAGGCGAAGGCGTCGCCGACCAGGTCGTACACGGTCGTCACCCCGCGCGTCGGCACGTCGGCCACCATCGTCTGCCGGTCGGTCGTGAAGTAGCCCGCGGTGGCGAGGACGTTACCCCGGTCGTCGAACGCGGCGGACAGTCCCTCGGCGTCCTGGCGGACCAGGGCGTACCCGCCTTCGATCGCGCGCAGGGCGGCCTTCTCGGTGTGCGGCCGCCCGTACTCCCGCCAGTCGTGCGCGGGGACGAGCATGATGTCCGTGCGGACGCGCATCAGGTCGGGGAAGTCGGCGTCGTAGCAGATGACGTTCGCGATCCGGCCGTACGGCGTGTCGACGACCGGCACGTGCCCGTCCCCGGGAGTGAACGTCTCCGAGCCGGGAATGGGGTGGGCCTTCTGGTACGTCCACAGCACCGTGCCGTCCGGGCCGATGAAGACCGTCTCGTCGCGCCCGTAGGCCGGGGCGGCCGTGCTGTACACGCCGAGTCCGATCTCCAGATAGACGCCCGACCTGCGCGCCTCCTGCCGTGCCTTCGCGATGGCGGCGGACTCGTCCGCCTCCAGTGTCCTGACGCCCTCTTCGGGCCAGACCACGATTCTGGCGCCGGCCCCGGCCTCGCGGCGGGTCGTCGCCAGCAGGTCGTCCTCCACCGCGGTCATGGCGGGCCGGAGTGCCGAGGGCGGGGCGGCGGCGACGTCACGGCGACCGCCGGGCATCCGCTGGAGCGCCGCCTGCAGGGCCTCGGTCGCCTCCCGGCTCGGGCTGACCCCCGCGATCCGGACCGTCGCCCCGCCGCCGGGCGAGAACGCGAGCCGCGCGCCGCCGCCGAGGAGGATCGTGGACAGCACGGCCCCGTACACGACGGCGCTGCGGGCCGACCGCAGGGAGGGCCGCTCCCAGCACCGGTTGACGGCACTGGCGGCCCAGGCGATCAGGAAGCCGATGCCGTACGAGCCGATGATCGAGGTGACCTGCAACAGCGGCAGGTCGCCGTACTGGGTGACGGCGCGTGAACCGTACGCCGTGCCGAACGGCGACAGCAGCGTGATGAGGAACTCCGACCCTGCGATCGCCGCGGGGAACGTCAGCACCGACATCCACGGGCGTAGCCGGCCGGCGAGCAGCCGGTCCAGCAGGAACGGCAGCGTCTGCACCAGGCTCAGGCCGGCCGCTCCGGCGATGATGACGGCGTTGAAGCCCATCGCCGACTCGTCGATCCAGAACACGGCCGCGGCGAGGTTCGCGAGCAGGATCCACGGGGCCGCCGACCACGCGCGGCCGGTACGGGCGAAGCGCAGCAGAAGGACCGGTGAGATCCAGGCGGCGAGGGGGATGTCCCACCGGCCGCCGACCGCGAACGGCATCGCGGCGGTTCCCAGGATGAGGAGCGCGTAGCGCGCCCACGTCGGCGTCTCGCGCCGGGCATCGTCCATCTCGTGACTTCCGTTCCACGGGGATTCGTCCGCACGTCGTGCGGGAGCGCCGTTCACCGGCCGTGCTCAGAACGCTATGAGCGCCCGTCCGCCCGCCGCCTCGTCCTCGTCGCCGATTCCTCGCCGATCCGCGCAACTTTGGATGCGTCCGCCAGGAAGAGTACGTGACCTCGAGAACGGCATACCGTTGCGGTCAGAGATGACGACCTCCATGACGGCCGGCCTGCGCCGGACACGCGAATGGCTGACCGACAGGCCGTGGCTGACCGACCTGGCGCTGGGCGGCGGGCTCACCGCGTTCGACGTGGTGACGTTGTCGGCCAGGACACCGGCGCCGAGCGTGGTGGGCCTGGCGCTGTGGGGGCTGCAGACCGTTCCGCTGTTCTGGCGGCGGCGCCACCCGCGCCTGGTGCTGACGGTGATGACGATCGCCTTCGCGGCGTTCGAGGCGGCCGATCCGGTCCCGGGGAAGACGCCGGGCCCGTACTTCCTGATCTTCGGCGTGTTCGCGGTCGCCCGCCGGGCTCCGGCACGGGTGAGTCTGGCGTGGACGCTGCCGGCCCTCGCCGTCGCGGTGACGGCGGACCTCCTCACCGGCCGGTCCGGGCCGCCCCGTCTCGACTCCCTCGAGCCGATCACCGCGACGACCTTCGTCGCGTACCTTCTCGTCGCCTGGCTCCTGGGGTACGGCGCGCGGCGGATCGACCTCGACGCCCGCCGGCTCCGGGACCTCAACGAACGGCTCCGCGCCCAGCAGGAGATCAACGCGCGTCAGGCCGTCGTCACGGAGCGGGCGCGCATCGCCCGCGACCTGCACGACGTCGTCGCGCACCACGTCAGCGCCATCGCCGTGCAGGCGCGCTCCACCGAAGAGATCGTCCAGGACGATCCGCGGCTCGGCCGGCGGGGCGTGGCGCGCATCGCGGAGACGGCCGACACCGCGCTGGTCGAGATGCGCCGCATTCTCGGCCTGCTCGCCGCCGAGCCCGAAGGCGTCGGCCCGGAACCGTCCCTCCGCAACGTCGACCGCCTCATCGAGGCGGCCGAGGCGACCGGCTGCCGCGTCACCGCGGCGCTCGACGCGCCGGCCGACGCGGTGCCGGCCGCGATCCAGGTCTCGGCCTACCGGATCCTGCAGGAGGCCGTCACGAACGTCTTCCGGCACGCCGGTCCCGTCGACGTCCGGGTCGCGGTGCGCGTCGACGGCCGCCGCCTGACGATCGAGGTCGAGAACGCCCCGGCCGCCGCCGGCCACCGGCCGGTCCCGGGGTCCGGTCGCGGGCTGCTGGGCATCCGCGAGCGCGTCACGGCCTTCGACGGGACCCTCGACGCCGGTCCGCGCCCGCTCGGCGGGTGGCGGGTCCACGCCACGCTTCCGCTCCAGGGGATTCGATGACCATCCGGGTGCTGCTCGCCGACGATCAGGAGATGGTACGGGCGGCGCTGCGGGCCGTCATCGATCGCCGCGAGGACCTGTGCGTCGTCGGGGAGGCCGCCGACGGGGACCAGGCGGTCGACGCCGCGTTCCGCCTGCGGCCCGACGTCGTGGTCATGGACGTCCGCATGCCCGGGACGACCGGGGTCGAGGCCACCCGACGCATCCTCACCGAATGGGCGTACGAGGACGCGCCGCCACGGGTCCTCGTGCTCACGACCTTCGACCTGGACGAGTACGTGCACGCCGCCCTGCGCGCCGGCGCCTCCGGCTTCCTCCTGAAGAACAGCCCGCCCGACCAGCTCGCGCACGCGATCCGGGTCATCGCCGGCGGTGCGGCCATGCTGGCCCCGAGCGTCACGCACCGGCTCATCGGCGCGTTCACCGCGCTGCCCACCGGCCTCGTCCCCGGCACGCCCACTCCGGCGCCGGGCCACCGGGGACGCCTCGACGCGCTCACCGAACGCGAACGGGAGGTGCTCATCCTGGTCGCCCGCGGGCTGTCCAACGCCCAGATCGCGGACGCGCTCGGTCTCACGCAGGCCAACGTGAAGAGCCGCGTCAACCGCATCCTCACCCGGCTCGGCCTAGAGAACCGCGTCCAGGCCGCCATCCTCGCCCGGGACGCGGGCCTGATCCCGCCCGGGCGGTGAGGCGGAGGCTCCGCCGGTGGCAGCGCGGCGGAGCCTCCGCGGCGCCCGCTCGTCGAGGACGACGGCGGCCCGGCCGCACCGGGACCGCCGTCGTATCGCCGATCAGCGGGACAGGATGTGGTCGCGGGCCTCGGCGTACCGCTCGCGGATCGCCGGGACCGCGTCGGCCTCGTACGTCTCCAGGCCTGCGCGCTCCCAGCGCGGCGGCTCTGCCGCGCCGGACAGCGCCCAGGCGGCCTGGACGGCCGCGCCCTCGGCGACGTACTCGCCGGTGGGCGGGACCAGCACCGGCCGGCCGAAGATGGTCGGCGCGATGCGGCGTACGGCCTCCGAACGGGCGGCGCCCCCGATGAGCAGCACCCGGTCGACTCGCGCGCCCTGGGCGAGCAGCGCGTCCAGCCCGTCGGCGAGGCCGCACAGCATGCCCTCGATCGCCGCGCGGGCCAGGTGCGCCGGGGTGGAGGTGGCCAGGCGCAGGCCGTGCACCGAGCCGGTGGCGTCCGGCCGGTTCGGCGTGCGCTCGCCCTCCAGGTACGGCACGAGGACGAGGCCGTCCGCGCCGGGCGGCGCGGACAGGGCCAGCCGGGAGACCTCCTGGTGGTCGGCGCCGAGCAGGGCCGCGGCGGCGTCGAGCACCCGGGCGGCGTTCAGCGTGCAGACCAGCGGCAGGAACCGGCCGGTCGCGTCGGCGAAGCCGGCGACGTCCCCGGCCGGGTCGGCACACGCCTGCTCCGCCGAGGTGAACACCGTCCCGGACGTGCCGAGCGACACCGCCACGTCACCGGGCCGCAGCCCCAGGCCGAGCGCCGCGCCCATGTTGTCGCCGGTGCCGGCCGACACGAGCGCGCCGGACGGAGTCCGGCCGGCGGCCTCGGCCGGGCCGAGCACGCGCGGCAGCTCCGGGACCCGGCCGAGCGCCAGCTCCAGGAGGTCCGGCCGGTACTCCCCGGTGGCCGGGGACCAGTAGCCGGTGCCGGACGCGTCGCCCCGGTCGGTGACGAACTCGCCGGTCAGCCGCCACGTCAGGTAGTCGTGCGGCAGGCACACCGACGCCGTGCGGGCGGCGGCCTCCGGTTCATTGCGCGCCAGCCAGCGCAGCTTCGTCACCGTGAACGACGCGACGGGCACGCTGCCGACCGCGTCCGCCCACTTGGCGGGCCCGCCGAACTCCTCGACGAGGTCCCCGGCGGCGCCGGCCGAGCGGGTGTCGTTCCACAGCAGCGCCGGCCGGACCACCTCGCCGGTCTCCGACCGGCACACCATGCCGTGCTGCTGGGCCGCGACGCCGATGGCGGCGACGTCGTCCAGACCGCCCGCCGCCTCGGTGGCGCGGCCGAGGGCGTCCCACCAGGCGGCGGGGTCGGCCTCGGTGCCGTCCGGGTGCGGCGCCTGACCGGCGCGGACGACCGCGCCGGTCTCGGCGTCGGCGACGACGACCTTGCAGGACTGGGTCGACGAGTCGACCCCCGCGACGAGGGTCATCGGGCGCCGAGGATGTGCTCGACGGCGAGCTGGTCGAGGCGGTCGTAGTGGTAACCCCGCTCGGCGGCGGCCTCGACGTCGAAGTCGTCCTGGGCCAGGGACTCGTAGGTCTCGCCCTCCGCGAGGGTCGGCACCGCGAGCTGGTCGGCGCGCGAGGCGGTCAGGGTCTCCTGCACCTCCGGGTCGGCGCGGAACGCCTTCGCGCGCTCCCTCAGGATCAGGTAGGTGCGCATGTTCGCGGCGGCCGAGGCCCACACACCGGAGATGTCCTCGGTGCGGGAGGGCTTGTAGTCGAAGTGGCGCGGACCCTCGTAACCGCCGTTCTCCAGCAGGTCGACGAGGAAGAAGGCGCTCTTCAGGTCGCCGTGGCCGAAGACGAGGTCCTGGTCGAACTTCGGGCCGTGCTGGCCGTTGAGGTCGATGTGGAAGAGCTTGCCGTGCCACAGCGCCTGGGCGATGCCGTGGACGAAGTTCATCCCGGCCATCTGCTCGTGCCCGACCTCGGGGTTGAGGCCGACCATGTCGGCGTGCTCGAGTGAGCCGATGAACGCCAGGGCGTGGCCGATGGTGGGCAGCAGGATGTCGCCGCGCGGCTCGTTCGGCTTCGGCTCGAGCGCGAAGCGGATGCCGTAGCCCTTGTCGGTGACGTAGCCGGCGAGGGTGTCGATGGCCTCGCGGAACCGGTCGAGGGCGACCCGCACGTCCTTGGCGCCGTCGGACTCGGCGCCCTCGCGGCCGCCCCAGAAGACATACGTCTCGGCGCCCAGCTCGGCGGCCAGGTCGAGGTTGCGCATGACCTTGCGGATGGCGTAGCGGCGGATGTCGCGGTCGTTGGAGGTGAACGCGCCGTCCTTGAACACCGGGTGGGTGAACAGGTTCGTCGTCGCCATCGGGACTTTCAGGCCGGTCTCGTCGAGCGCCTTGCGGAAGGCGGCGATCGCCTTGTCGCGGTCCGGCTCGACGGCGAGGAGGTCGTCGTCGTGGAACGTCACCCCGTAGGCGCCGAGCTCCGCGAGCCGATGGACCGACTCGACCGGGTCGAGCGGCGCCCGCGTCGCGTCGCCGAACGGGTCGCGCGCCTGCCAGCCGACGGTCCACAGCCCGAAGGTGAACTTGTCCTCAGGGGTGGGTTCGAACATCTCGTCTCCTCATTTCGTACATGCTCTGGACTAATTAAAACCCGTAGGTGCCCGGTGTCAACAGGGGGGAGGCTGCATGATTAGTCTGTGAACATGCGAAATGAGATCATGCCCGTCCGGCACGGCACCATGCGGGCCCGTAACCTGGCCGTGGTGCTGGGCGAGATCTCCCGTCGGCAGCCGGTCAGCCGCGCTCGTCTCGCCGACGTCACCGGCTTCACGAAGACCACCGTATCCAGTCTCGTCGCCGCGTTGAAGGCCGCGGGCCTGGTCCGCGAGGACGGGCCGGTGCGTGACGGTGAGCGCGGGCGTCCCGCCACGGCCGTGTCGGTCAACGGCGACCGCGTCGCCGGCCTCGGCCTGGAGGTCAACGTCGACTACCTCGCCGCCTGCGTGCTCGACCTAGGGCGGCGGATCCGGCACCGGCACATCGTCGCCGCCGACAACCGGGGACGCGCGCCCGAACGCGTCATCGGCGCGCTGACGGACCTCGCCGAGCGGGCGATCGCCGCGGCGGGGGACCAGGGCCTCACCGTCGCCGGCGCGGTGGTCGCGCTCCCCGGCACGCTCGACCGGGCCGGCGGCCGGGTGCGGACCGCACCGAACCTCGGCTGGCACGACGTCGCGGCCGGCGACCTCCTCGCCGCCGGCCTGCCGCGGCTCGCGCTGCCCGCCGACCAGGACAACGAGGCGAATCTCGCCGCCCTCGGCGAACTGTGGTTCGGTGACGGCCCGGGACTCGGTTCGTACGTTCACGTCTCCGGCGAGATCGGCGTCGGCGCGGGCCTCGTCGTCGACGGCCGGGTGTTCCGCGGCGCGCACGGGTTCGCCGGCGAACTCGGCCACGTCGTGGTCGACCCGGCCGGGCCGCCCTGCGCGTGCGGCGGCCGTGGCTGCCTGGAGCAGGTCGCGGGCCAGGAGGCGATCCTGCGGGCGGCGGGCATCCCCGACACCGTCGGAACGTCCACCGCCGGACCCGACGGGCCGCTCGCCGCGCTGGTCGCGCTGTTGCGCGACGGCGACGAGCCGGCGCTGGCGGCGGTGCGCAGGGCGGGGGAGGCTCTGGGTCAGGCGCTGTCCGCGGCGGTCAACCTGGTCGACCCGGACACGATCGTGCTCGGCGGCATCTTCTCCGCGCTCGCCCCGTGGGCGTCCCCGGCGGTCGAGGAGGCGCTCGGCGCCGGCACCGGCGTCGTACGGCACGCGGCCCTCCGCCTGACCGTGTCCCGCCTGGGCGGCGACGCCGCCGCGCTGGGTGCCGCCGCGCTCGTCGTCGAACGGATCATGAACGACCCCGCTCTCCTCATGGAGGCGCCGGCGCGGCCGCACGGACGGTGATGACGTTGATCCGGCGTTGTCACCGGATTGTTACATGAGCGGCTTGTTTCCATTTTGTGATCATTCGCCGGACAACCCGGTGCTGAGGGGTCTCGTCCTCTTTCCCGCGTGAAGATCACGCGATTCACTCATCGACCCAAGGTGATTACTTTGCGACGTATCACCCTCGGCATCCTCAGCGCTTCGGCGGCGATGTGCACGCTCACGGCTGTGCAGTCCGCGGCGCTCGCCGACGCGCCGGTCGCGCACGCCGCACAGGCACGCCTCGACCTGCAGCCGATCTACTTCGACGCTTTCAGCGTCTCGTACGATCCGTTCGCCAATGTGACGGTGAACGGGGGGCTGCGCAGTGATTCCGCCATTTACAGCGCGCTGCCGCTCACGATCGAGTATTCGTCCGACGGAAAGACCGGCTGGACCGTCAAGAAGAACGTCACGGCCGACAGCGGCGGCAACGCCTTCAACGCCACGTTCTACTACGGCCGGTCCGGCTACTGGCGGGCCCGGTTCGCCGGTGACGGGACCTACCAGGCGGCGACGAGCCCGGTCCGCAAGGCCTGGCGCTGGCGGACCGAGATCCACAAGTTCAAGGTCTCGCCGAAGAAGGTGCGCAAGAACCACTACGTGACGGCGAGCGGCAGCCTGATCCGCTGGTTCAGTGACACCAGGCACGGCGGCTACTCCGGCCGGAAGGTGCGGATTATCTTCCGGTTCAAGGGCAAGAAGACCTGGTACCACCTCGCCTGGGCCAAGACGAATGGCAAGGGCAAGTTCTCCAAGAAGGTCCGCGCGTACGGCAAGGGCTATTACGCGGCGGAGTTCGAGGGCGGCAGCGGAACCTTCGCCTCCGAGTCGTCGAACACGCCGTACGTGAAGACCTATGGCCGCACGGGCGGGTCCGTCATCGCGCAGGCGCTTCCGGGGCCGGTCGTGAACCGGACGCCGGCGCTGTCCGGGCCCTTCCTGGCGGGAGGCTCGGCGGCCGCTCGCCGGGACTGACGGGCGGAGTCACCGCGCCGGCCGGGCGCCGACCACGGGTCGGTGCCCGGCCGGCGTGATTCCGGGCCAGTTAAGATTCGACGAAACCCGGAATTTGACGCTGATTTATGTAGAATTTACGGGTGACCGCTCCGCGACCCACGCTGACTCGACGGCACGCCCTGGGCGAGACGAGCGCGCGTTCCCTGCTGCTGACCCTCCTCGGCGAGTTCGTCCTGCGTTACCAGGAGCCGGTCTGGACCTCCACCCTGGTCGAGGTCCTCGACGAGCTCGGTGTGGAGGAGAAGTCCGCCCGGCAGGCGCTGGCCCGCACGGCCGCCGACGGATGGCTCACCTCCGAGCGCGTCGGGCGGAGCGTCCGCTGGTCCCTCACCCCTCCCGGGCAGCAGCTGCTGACGGAGGGCGCGGCGCGCATCTACGGCTTCGTCGCCGAGGCCTCCGCCTGGGACGGCGTCTGGCTCATCGTCTACGTCTCCGTGCCCGAGTCCAAGCGCCGCCTCCGCCACCAGCTCCGTACGAAGCTGAGCTGGGCGGGCTTCGGATCGCCCGGCCCGGGCATGTGGATCGCGCCGTCCGCGGCGCGCGAGGCGGAGGCGCGGTCGGTCATCGAGGGCCTCGGGCTGCAGACCGGCGCGATGTCCTTCACCGCGCGGTTCGCCGGGGTCGGCAGCGAGCGCGCGATGGTCGAGCGGGCATGGGACCTCGACGGGGTGGCCGCCGAGTACGAAGCGTTCATCGACGAGTTCAGCGCCCTGCGCCCGGCCTCACCCGAGTCGATCCTGCTGGCACAGGTGCGGCTCGTACACGAGTGGCGCCGTTTCCCCTTCCTGGACCCGCGCCTGCCGTCGGCCCTGCTGCCGGCGGGCTGGGTCGGCGCCCAGGCCCGCGAGCTGTTCGACGCCCGGCACGGCGAGTGGCACGCCGTCGCGCAGCGGCGCTGGCGCGAACTCGCCGCCGGCTGACCCGCCCGTGGAGCTTCGCCACCTCGCGCGGTCCTCGACGGCGGCTCACCGTACCGTGTCCCGCTGTGCGGGCAGCGCCTCCTCGATCATCGCGGCGCACGCGGTCAGCGGGTCCTCCCGCGATCTCTACGTAGCCCGAAAGGTATGGACATCCTCTTCAAGATCATTCATGTTGATGATCAGTAAGTGCCCCACCTACCGAGGGAGAGGATCCCGATGGCGGCAGTGAAGAGCAGTGTCAAGCAGGTCCGCTACGTGATGGGCGCCATGACCGCGGTGTTCTTCGGCAGCTGCAGCACCTCCTGATGCAGCGGCGGGTGGAGGGACGCGTCCCCCACCCGCCGTCCGTCTCCCGTGGACGACCGAAGGAGGTCAGGTGATCGAGGCCGGGATCCGCCAGGTACGGGTGGCGCTGGCGATGGTCTTCGGACGGCCCGTCAACCCGCGGCTGGTCGAACGGCTCATCGGGGACGCGCTCGCGACGATCGAGGAGTTCGGCGCGCCGGGAGACGACGTCGAACAGCTCATCGACGGCCCGTTCGCCGACCCGGCCGAGCGCCGGGACCTGCAGACCCGCGCGCTCCAGCGGACCGCGCGCCGGCTGGCGAAGCGGTCGGTCTTCTACCGGGAGCGTTTCGCGGCCGCGGGCGTCGATCCCGGCGCGCTGACCCCGGACTCGCTGCGGAACGTCCCGGTCACCCGCAAGGCGGACCTGGTGGCCCGGCCGCGCGACTTCATCTGCGGGCGACCCCAGATGGTCACCCAGACGACCGGGACGACCGGCGCGCCCGCCCGGGTCTGGGTGTCCCGGTACGAGATCGAGCTGTGGCCCGCCCTGATCGCCCTGTCGCTGCTGCTGCGCGGTGAGGCCCGGCCCGGTGACTGCATGCAGGTGAACATGAGCTCACGGGCGACGGCCGCGGTGCAGGAGGACGTCGAGGTCTTCCGGCTGCTGAACGCCGCGACCCGGGTGGTCGGGCAGGTGCCGCCCGACGAATCCCTCGACCACCTCCTGGACACCGCGGGCGTCACACCCACGCTGCTGAGCGGCTACCCCAGCTACATCGGCCAGATGGTGTCCGCGGCGCGCCGCCGCGGCCTCGGCCCGGACGACTTCCGGCTGCGCGGCGTGTACCTCGGCGGAGAGGTCCTGTCGCCCGCGCTCGCGCGGGCGGTGCGCGAGACCTTCGGCGCTGACCAGGTCGCCGACACGTACGGCATGACCGAACTGCTGCCGGTCGGCGGCCGGACCTGCCGCCACCACCACCTGCACCTCGACCCGAACATGGGGTTCGCCGAAGTGCTCGACCTCGAGACCGGGGAGCCCGCCGAGCCCGGCCGGCTCGGCACGCTCGCCGTCACGCCGTACTTCCCCTACCGGGAGTGCATGCCGGTGTTCCGCTACGACACCCGCGACGTCGTACGGGCGCTGCCCGAACGGCTCGACTGCGAACTGGCCGCCGTCCCCGCCGTGTCCCAGGTGCTCGGCAAGGCGAACCGGCTGCTCGACACGGCGGCGGGCCTCGTCACGCCGCGCGACGTCGCCGAGGCCCTCGACGAACTCCCGGGCGCCGAATGGCCGGTGCGGTACCGCGCCGAGGTCGTGGACGGCAAGCTCCACGTCACCGTCGTCGCGGAGCACGCGTCCCCAGTGGACGTCACCGAGCGGCTGGGCGCCCGGCGGATCGACGCCGTCGCGGAGGTCGTGCGCCTCGGGCCGGAGGAGGCCCGCGCGCTGTGCCCGCTCCGCTGCGACCTGGAGGAGAAGACGTTCGTGCGGGGTGCCGCGTGAGCGCCGGGGAGACGCTGTTCCTCGCGGGCGTCGACTGCGCGTTCGCGCTCGCGGTGCCGCTCGGCGCGGTGCTGTACCTCCGGAGGGTCCGCGTGCCACGGCCGCCGGTCGGCACGTTCAACGGGCGCGACATCGCGGTGATGATGGGGTTCGTCCTCGCGCTGCCGTTCCTGTACCTCGCGCTGCCCGGCGCGGCGCTCCCGGCCGTGCTCGGCCTGGTCTTCGCCGGTGGCCTCACGGTCGGCTACCAGCCGATCGTGGCCCGAACCCTTCCGCGCTGGGCCGCCATCCTGGCGCTGCTCGGCGCCGACCTGACGAGCCGGCTGCTGCTGGGCGGGAACTCGCCCGTCTACTGGCTGGCCAACAGCTGCGTCGTCGGGCTGATCGTCGTGTCCGCCACGAACCTCAACGTCCAGGGCGGCATGCGGCTGCGGAACATCGCCTGGTTCATCCTGCTCCTCGGGCTGTACGACCTGACGTTCGCGACGGTCCTGCCGCTCACCCAGCGGCTCGCCGACGCGATCCAGGGATATCCGTTCGCGCCGTCCGCCGGCCTGCGGATCGGCGGCCTCGGCGCGGTCATCGGCATGGGCGACCTGCTGGCCTACTCCCTGTACACGACGGCGGCCTACAAGGCGTACGGCGCGGCCGGGTTGCGCACGGCCCTGCCGCTGGTCGTCGTCTTCGGCGGGCTCGTGCCGGCGGTCACGCCCCCGGTCGTCGGCTGGCTGACCGGGCACACGCCGTCCCTGGTGCCCGCCCAGGTGGTGTTCGCCCCTGCGGCGTTCCTCGGGTACCTGGCGCTGCGACGGCGCGGCCCCGAACGCCGGATGCGGGAGTACCTCGCCACGGTCACGCTGCCGGCACCCGTGGTGGAACCCGCGGCCTGAGGGCCCCGGCCACCATCCCGCCCCCGGCCCCGGTCCGGGCTCGGGTCACGGTCGCCGGCGGCGTGCGACGCCCCGGGGAGGCGGGGCGGGCGGGTCAGGACCGGGTCTCGTCCAGGAGGTCGTGTCCGTCGCCGCCGAGGGGCGCCGGCGGGTGGCCGGGCCGGTCGAGACTCTCGCGGACGAGATACCGCTGGATCTTCCCGGTCGCCGTCGTCGGCAGCGACGGGACGAAGCGCACCGCGCGCGGCCGCTTGAACGAGGCGAGCCCCTCCCGGCAGTGCGCGACGAGCTCCTCGGCGGTCACGGCGGACCCGGGCGCGCGCACCACGGCGGCGACGGGCTTGTCCAGGCCGTCGCCGTCGGGCAGCGCCACCACCGCCGCCTGGGCGACGCCAGGGTGCTCCAGCAGCCGGGCCTCGACCTCACTGGGGGACACCCAGATCCCCCCGGCCTTGATCATGTCGTTGGAGCGGCCGAGGAACCGGTACGCCCCGTCCTCCTCGACGACGTAGGTGTCGCCGGTGCGCAGCCACTCGCCCTGGAACACCGCGCGGGTCACCGCCGTCCGGCACCAGTAGCCGGTGGCGATCGAGTCGCCGCGCACCATGAGGTGCCCCGGCGTGCCGCGCGGGACGTCGGCGCCGGCGTCGTCGACGACGCGCAGGTCGTATCCGGGGACCGGCACGCCGCTCGTGCCCGGCCGGACCTGGCCCGCGCGGTTGGAGATGAAGATGTGCAGCGCCTCGGTGGCGCCGATGCCGTCCAGGATCTCCACGCCGTACCGCTCGGCGAACCGCCGGAAGATAGGTGCCGGCAGCGGCTCGCCCGCCGACACCGCCGTACGGACCGGCGCGAACGTCTCCGCGGGCAGGTCGGCGGCGAGCAGCGCCGCGTAGAAGGTCGGCACGCCGAAGAACAACGTCGGGCGGTCCCGCCGCACGCGCTCGGCGATCAGCGTCGGGGTCGGCCGGCCGGGCTCGAGCACCGCGGACGCGCCGGCGGAGAGGGGGAAGAAGCAGGAGTTGCCGATGCCGTACGCGAAGAACAGCTTCGGCACCGACAGGCACCGGTCCTCCGGCCGGATCCCCAGCACCTGCGCGCCGTACGTCTCGGCGACCGACCGGATCGAGGCGTGCCGGTGCACGGCGGCCTTCGGCAGGCCGGTCGTCCCGGAGGTGTAGAGCCACAGGGCGCTGGAGTCGGGGTGGGTGTCGTACGGGTCGCCGTTGCCCTCGTCGCCGGTGACGGTGTCGAGCCGGTGACCCTCCGCCCAGGCGGGCGGTACCGGTTCCGCCGGGCCGCTCAGCAGGAACGCGGCGAGCTCCGGCGCGGACTGCGCGGCCTCCTCGGCGGGCGCGGCGAACTCCGGGCTGGCGGCCAGCACCCGCGCCCGCGAGTCGCGCAGCAGCTCGGCGAGGTCCTTGGCGGTCAGCATCGTGGACACCGGGACCGGCACGGCGCCGACGCGCATCGCCGCCAGGATGAGCGTGAGGAGGTCCGGGCCGTCGGCCATCGAGAGCATGACCCGCTCCTCGGGCCGTACGCCGAGTTCGCGCAGGCCGGCGGCCGTGCGCCGGACCCGGCCGAGCAGGTCCGCGTACGTCAGCGTGCCGCCCGGTCCGGTGACCGCGATCCGGTCGCCGTTCCCGGCCTCGACGTGCCGGTCGACGAGATGGGTGCTGGCGTTGAACACCGGCCTCACGCCCTCGGTCGGAGATGGACGTACGCGTATTCGAACGGCTTGCCGCCGATGCCGCTCTTCGTCGGCGCCGGGCACTTGGTGATCTTAGTCGCGTCCTGCCGGAGTCGCAGGGGAGAAGCGGCGAACGACCCTCCAAAATGTCAGTGTTCGAACGTATGATCGAACCATGGCCGAGAACGCGACGCTCGCAAGCCGTACCCGTCCCTCTCTTCCGGCCCCCGAGGTGGCGGCCCTCGCCCTCTCGCTCGCCCACCTGGGCGCCGGTCCGCAGGCCGCCACGGCCCGCCGGGCCCTGCGCCGCCTGTTCGACGACCTCGACCCCGCCGAGACCGCCGGCACGACACTCGACACCCTGGCCCGCCCCCTCGACCCGGCGACGGCGCACCGGGCACGGACCGCGGCGAGCGCGATCACCGCGCGGCTCGTGGTCCGGCTGCACTACGTCGACGCCAAGGGGCACGTCACGGTCCGCGAGGTGGAGCCGGTGACCTGCCTCGTCCACCGCGACCACTGGTACCTCGTCGGCTGGTGCCGGCTGCGCCGGCACATCCGTGCCTTCCGCTTCGACCGCATGCTGGCCCTCGAGGCCACCGAGATCCCGGCGCGCCCGCACCGCGCCGAGCGCTTCCTGCCGTTCCAGCCGCGCGCGACGCGGGCCGCCCACTGCCGCCGGTGACTCCGAGCTGCCGGTGTGGACGGGGCACCGTCCGGTTCGCCCGGACCGCCCGTCCACACCGGTGGCAAGGCCGTCCTCGCCCCGCGCCGGTCCTCAGCCGACCAGCTCGGCGCGGAGCTTCGTCTTCAGGATCTTGCCGGCGGGGTTGCGCGGCAGCTCTCCCTCGCGGAACCAGATGTGGGCCGGCACCTTGAACGCCGCGATCCGCTCGCGGAGGAAGTCCCGCAGCTCCTCCGGCGTGACCGTCATGCCGGGGCGAAGGCACACGACCGCACCGACCTCCTCGCCGAGCGCCTCATGCGGCACCCCGATCACGGCCGCGTCGGCGACCGCGGGGTGGTCGTACATGGCGGACTCGACCTCGGCGCAGTAGACGTTCTCCCCGCCGCGGATCAGCATGTCCTTGGCCCGGTCGACGATGTAGACGAAACCGTTCTCGTCGACGCGGGCCAGGTCGCCGGTGTGGAACCAGCCGTCGCGGAAGGACCGGGCGGTGGCCTCGGGGGCGTTCCAGTAGCCCTTGATGACGTTCGGCCCGCGGACGAGGAGCTCGCCGACCTCGCCGGTGGGCAGCTCCGCGCCCGCCGGGTCGACGACCTTCACGTCGCACACCGGGACGGGCGGGCCGACGCTGTCGGGGTGGGTCAGGTAGTTGATCCCGCTGTTGTACGTCGTCACCGCGGACGTCTCGGTCAGGCCGTAGCCGTTGCTCGGGACCCGGTCCGGGAGCAGCTCCTTGATCTTTTCGACCAGGGCGGGCGGCGCGGGCGACCCGCCGTACGACACCGACCCGAGGCTGGAGGTGTCGTACTTGTCGAACTCGGGGGACGTCAGCAGCTGCCACGCCATGGTCGGCACCCCGCCGAACGCCGTGACCCGCTCGCGCTCGATGAGCTGGAGGGCGCGTTCGGCGTCCCACTTGCGCATCAGGACGATGGTGCCGCCGAGGACCGCGCTGGCCACGAGCACGGTGTGGCAGCCGGTCGCGTGGAACAGCGGCAGGCTCGTCAGCGTGATGCGTTGCTTCGGGGTGGCCAGGTCCTCGATCCGGCCGCCCGCCTGCAGGCCGGCGGCCAGCATGGCGTACGCCAGGCTCAGGGTGTTGCCGGTGATGTTGCGCTGTGTTCCGAGTGCGCCCTTCGGGCGGCCCGTCGTGCCGGAGGTGTAGAAGATCGTCGCGTCGTCCTCCGGCCCGATCTCGGCGTCCGGGAGAGCGGTCTCGGTGACGTCGCCGAGCACGGGGTCGTACGCGTCGGCGCCGGGCGGCGGCGTCCCCTGCCCGCCGATGACGATGGTGGCGAGGCCGAGCCCGGGCAGGGCGTCCGCGACGCGGCCGGCGCGCTCCTCGTCGGCCACGAGCACGCGGGCGCCGCTGTCCCGCAGGCCGTACTCCAGTTCGGGCCCCGTCCACCAGGCGTTCAGCGGGACGACGACGGCGCCGATGGCCGCGGCGCCCCAGAACGCGACGAACCACTCGGGGCGGTTGCGCATGGCGATGGCGACCCGGTCGCCCTTGCGCACGCCGTACCGGTCGGTGAGCCGGCGCGCGAAGGTCGCGGCCTGCCGGAAGTGCTCCTCGAAGGTCAGGTGGTCGTCCTCGTAGGCGATGTACGTCTTGTCGCCATGCCCGCGGCTGTTCTCGAGGACGGCCCGCAGTGACGGGGGCGCGTACTTCCACACCCGGGTGCGTACGCCGCGGATGTCGACCTCGTCCATCTCGAACAGCTGCCCCGGCGCGGTGAGTTCGGCCCTGACCTCATCCAGACTCTTCATCGGCACCTCCGGACCGGAGCCTACGATCCGAACGCCATTCTAGAAAAGCCCCTCGCGGTGGATGATCTCAGTGTTTGCGCGCGACGCCCGCCCAGCAGACGGACCGGGCAGGGGTGTCCCGCAGCGGGCTCGACGCCTCGTCGGGGCGCCACAGCGGTGTCCACACCACTCCCGGCTCGATGAGCTCCAGATCCGCGAAGAACGCCTCGACCTCCGCGCGCGTCCGGATGTGGGCCGTGCTCGAGGTCTTGTAGTTGTCCTTGATGGCCGTCTCCACCCCGTCGTCGCCGTCGTCGGTGGCATGGGAGATCACCAGGTGGCTGCCCGCCGGGAGTGGCTTCATGAGCCGGCGGACCAGGTCGTAGGGGTCCTCGGCGTCGGAGATGAAGTGCAGCACCGCAACCAGCATGACCGCGACCGGCCGGTCGAAGTCCAGTAGCCGGCGCAGCGCGGGGTCGGCCAGGATGCCCTCGGGTTCGCGCAGGTCGTGGCGCACGATCGCAGTGCCGTCGATCCCGTGCAGCATGTCCCGCCCGTGGGCGAGCACGACGGGGTCGTTGTCGACGTAGACGATGCGGGCCTCGGGCGCGATCTCCTTGACGACCTCGTGGACCTGCCCGTACGAGGGGAGGCCGGTGCCGATGTCGAGGAACTGCCGGACCCCCGCCTCGGCCGCGAGGTGGCGGGCGGCGCGGCGGAGGAATCCGCGGTTCTCCAGGGCGGCGGCCCGCGCGCTGGGCAGGGCCGCCATGGTGTTCTCCGCCACGACGCGGTCGGCGGGATAGTGGTCTTTGCCGCCCAGGATGTAGTTGTACACACGCGCCGGGCTGGGAATGTCGGGCCGGAACTCGTCCTGCCGCTCGTTGTCCGTCACGGGGGAAGCCTCATCGCCGGTATGTCGGAGGCGGCCGATTCTTCCACGAACGTCCGTGCCCGGCGGCTGATCCGGGAAACCGCCGCCGAACACGGACGACCGCTGGGCTGCCACAGGAACGCCCACATCACCATCACATGCCTGGCCACGGCTGACAATGGGATTGCATCCAGCTATGGGATAGCATTGCGCCACGACGCTGAGGATGCAAGCCCATCGGGCAATGGGATTGCATCGCGGCGATCTCCGGCCGGTCGTGGAAGACTCGGGGGTCCGCCGCGAGGGAGGTCGAGGTCATGGCGAACGCTGGAGCGAGCGGCCCCACCGCGCTCCGCATCCTTCTCGGATCCGAGCTGCGCCGGCTTCGCGACAAGGCCGGAGTCGCCTCGGTCGAGGCCGCCAGGGCCATCGGCGGATCCGAGTCGAAGATCAGCCGGATGGAGCTCGGCCGCAGCGGCTTCAAGGAGGCGGACGTCGCGATCCTCCTGTCGCTGTACGGCATCACCGATGAGGAGGAGCGCGACCAGCTGCTGACCCTCGCCCGCCGCGCCAACCAGCCCGGCTGGTGGCACAGCTACGGCGACATCCTGCCGTCCTGGTTCCAGTCCTACATCGGGCTGGAGCAGGCGGCGGGCCGCATCCGCACCTATGAGCCGCACTTCGTCCCCGGCCTGCTGCAGACCGAGGACTACGCCGCGGCCGTCATCTCCCTGGGCGACTTCCCGCCCGAGGAGGTCGAGCGCCGGGTCGCGCTGCGGGCCACGCGGCAGCGGCGCTTCCGCGACGGCGCACTGCGGCTGTGGGCGGTCATCGACGAGATGGCGCTGCGCCGTCCCGTCGGCGGCCCCGAGGTGCTGCGCGGGCAGCTGGAGTACCTCATGAGCGTGGCCAAGCAGCCAGGGCTCACGCTCCAGGTCACGCCCTTCGAAGCCGGGGCGCTGCACGCCGCGCCCGGCGGCTTCACCATCCTGCGGTTCGCCGACCCGCAGCTGCCCGACGTGGTCTACGTCGAGCAGCTCGGCAACGCCCTCTACCTCGACAAACGCGAGGACGTCGACCGCTACACCCTCGCCATGGACCGCATCAGCGTCGTCAGTGCCACCCCCGACGAGTCCATCGATCTCATCGGCACGATCCTGGAGGGCCTCTGATGCGCACCGACGACCTGTGGCGAAAGAGCTCCAAGAGCACCCCGGAGGGCAACTGCGTCGAGGTGCGCGTCGTCGTCCGCTGAGCCGCCGGCCCGCCGAACACGCCGTATGACGGAAGTGGAGCATCGGATCACGCTCCGTGTACGGTGCGGGCCGTGGAGAACCTGCGGATCGGCGTCGTCGACATCGTCCACGACGACCAGACCACCAACGACCACCTGTCCTGCGCGGTGTGCACCTGGCGGCTCGGGGTGTCGCCCCGCGAGTACGCCCTGCGCCTCGCGCGCCGGCACGACGAGTCCCACCAGGGCGGACCGCGCCGCGCCCGCCCGAGCGGCGCCGCGCGTACGGGCTAGGAAGCGGCTTCGGCGGCGGGCTCGGCCGTTCGGCGGGCCAGGGTCACCAGGTCGTCGGCGCGCAGACCGGGCCAGCCGTGTACCTTCGCCCGCCACTCGCCCGGCACGGCGGACGCGCCGTACCGCGCGCCCAGCAGTGCCCCGGCGATGGCCGCGACCGTGTCGGTGTCGTTGCCCACGCGGACGGCGGTGACGAGGCCTTCGGTGAGGTCCGTGGTGCGGATGACCGCCGACCAGGCGGCCTGCAGCGCGGGCACGACGAAGCCGTTCGGGCTGAAGCGCCACGGCGGGCCGGTCTCCGCGTCGCGGAGCCAGGCCGCCCAGTGGCCCCGGCGCCCGGCGGGCAGCAGGTCCAGGCCCTCCCGGACGCCGTCGAGTGTCCCGTCCAGCACCGCCCGCCGTACGCCGGAGCACCACAGCACGCAGGCGTCGCCCGCCAGGTCGTCGAAGTGGGTCAGCGAGCTGACCAGCCGCGCCGCCTCCGCCATCGCCTGCGGATCGGACAGGGAGGACAGGGCCACGATGCCGGTCCGCATGAGCGAGCCGTTCCCGGCCGTGCGTCCCGTCTTGCGGTGCAGGTCCGCCGAGGCCTCCCGCATGGCGCGGGAGAGCCCGCCGGCGCGGGCGGTGGCCGCGAGCACGCCGGACGTTTGCAGCCCCACGTCGCTCGCGCCCTCGTGGAACCACCGCAGGAACCGCTCGGCGATGCCGTCGAGCGCCTCCTCGGAGCGCAGGTCGGCTCCTGACGCGGCGACCTCGGCCACGCAGACCTGCATCTGGGTGTCGTCGCTGTACTCGCCGGGCGCGTAGGGGCCCAGCCCGCCGCCGGCCATCTCCGGCACGGCGGTCTCCGGCAGGGGCTCGGCGAACTCGTACGGCACGCCGAGCGCGTCTCCGCAGGCCGCGCCGAGGAGCACGCCGGCCGCCCGGTCTCGCTGATCACTGGTGAGCATCATGAGTACGGACGCGCCGGCGGCCCCGGTGGTTCCGTCGATCATCCGGCGGAGCCGGTGAGCCGGGCGACCTCCCGCTCGTGCGCCTCGGCGTCGGCGCGGGCCGCCTTGGGGCTCCACCGGCCCGCCAGCGGCAGCATGAGGAGGACGAAGGCCACCTCGGCGGCGATGCAGATCCACCACCAGTGCTGCCACTGGTGCGGCGCGTCGGCCGCCGCCTTCTTCAGCTCGCCGAGCTCGTGCAGCAGCGCGGGCGGTGGGGGAGTGCCGGGCGGCACCTTCTTGGCCGCGGCGAGCACCTCGGGCGCCCGGGTCAGCGTGTCCATGGCGCCGACGACGTACGGCAGGACGAAGTAGGCGACGCAGACGACGATGCGCAGGATCCAGCCCCAGACGGCGAGGCCGGTGGCGGTCAGCGCGGGGTTGCGCCGCTCGACCGTCTCGGTGAACGCCGCCATCCACGGGGTGTACGCCACGCCGAGGCCGACGGCGAGCAGGCTGATGATCCAGATCAGGGTCGACGCGCTGGTGTGCGGATGGGTCGTGCGGGTCATGAACACGTACGTCATCACCACCGCGAGGACCGTGCCGCCCACCATGAAGGGCTTGCGCACGCGCAGCCGGTCCGACACGACGCCGACGATGACGAGGGAGACCGCGTTCATCGCCCAGTACCAGCTGTTGACGCCGTTGGCCTTCGCGGTGGTCAGGCCGAAGTTCGTGGTCAGGTAGATGGTGAAGAACGCGACCGCGGTGTAGTAGATGAGCAGGAACACGCTGACCCCGAGCGCCGGGGCGAGGATGCTCGGGCGCAGCATCTGCCGCCAGGGGTTGCGCAGGTCGGCCTCGCGCTCGGCGGTCTCGGCCCGCGCCTCGACCAGCGCGCGGTCGGCCATGCTCACCATCACCTGGTCGCGCAGTCCCGGCCGCAGCTCCCGCAGGCCGAACAGCGCGACGGCGAACGCCCCGAGCCCGACGACGCCGACGATGTAGTACTGGCTGGACCACGACTCGTCGAAGTGCGGCAGGGTGCGGTTGGCGACGAAGCTGACGACCAGGCTGCCGATCACCGGGCCCAGCGTCCAGAATCCCATGGCCGAGGCGCGGCCGATCTGCGGGGAGAAGTCGCGGACGAGCGCGGGGGTGGCCACCAGGCACATCCCCTCGACGAGGCCGGACAGGATGGCGAAGACCGCGAAGGTCGCCTTGTTCGGGGCGGCGGGCGTCAGGATCGCGAGGAGCCCGGTGGCCAGCAGCCCGTACGTCACGAGGTTGGCGCGGCCCCACCGGTCGGCGACACCCGCGGCCAGCGACCCGAAGGCGCCGACCAGGTTCGACAGCACCAGGATGTTCACGTAGTAGAGGAACGACATCTTGAAGTGCGCGAGCATCAGCGGGGCGACGCCGCCCGCGACGTACAGCTCGTAGTACAGGACGATCGTGACGAACACCGCCACGGCCAGGTAGCGGTAGCGCGCGGCGGTGTCCGGGTAGCGGTCGAGGCCGCGCCGCCACAGTCGGTCCGGTGAGAGGCCGGACGGGGTCGTCGTGGGATCGGTGGGGGCCATCGCCACCTCGTTTCCTGCGGGGGCCGACACGGGCGAAACGCTCCGGAGCGCACGCGGCACCCCGCCCCCCGAGGACCCGGATGAGCTGTGCCATCCTGGTAAATGAGCGTTCATTCACATGATTGAGATCAATTAGTACGCTCGGGTCGGGCGGCCGTCAAGAGGAGCCGTCACGGGGAGGAGCGAGGCCGGTGACCGAAACGGATCTGCCGCTCGGGGGGTCGCGCGTCCAGCGCCGGCTCGCCGGGGCCGCGGTCGAGCTGTTCTACCGCCAGGGCGCGCTGGCGACCCCGGTCCGGCAGATCACCGAGGCGTGCGACCTGACGCCCGGCGCGCTCTACAACCACTTCGGGTCCAAGGACGAACTGCTGTACGTCCTCGTCCGCGACATCCACCTGCGGCTGGAGGACGAGGTGACCGCGGCGCTGGAGGCCGTCGCGGGCGACCCGGTCGAAGAGCTGCGGGCGATCGTCGGGGTGTACGTCCGGCGGCACGCGGACCACCGGGAGACGGCGCGGGTCGCCAACCGGGAGTACCGCCTGCTCGGCGGCGCGTGGCACGACGAGATCGTGACCATCCGCCGGCGCCTGCGCGACCGCGTGGCCGACGTCCTGCTCGCCGGGCATGAGAAGGGGGCGTTCCGGCTGGCCGGTGACGCCGGCGGTGACGCCGGGGGTGACGGCCGGGACGCCGCCGTCCTCACCGCGGTCCCGATCCTCGACATGTGCGTCCACATCAGCGAGTGGTTCCACGACCGTCACCCGCTCGGCGCCGCCGAGCTGCAGGCCCGCTACGTGGAGCTCGCGCTGCGCATGGCAGGTGCCCGCACCGACTGATCGGAGGTCCTCATGGCGCGTCCGGCACCCGGTTCGCCGTTCTCGGCGGCGCCGCGGCGTGGAGGCAGGGCGCGGTCCGGTCCCCTCACCGGGCGCGCGCGGGTCAGCACCAGGGGCGGAGCTCGGCGTCCTCGAGGATCCGGCGCAGCTCCTCCTGGTCGGCCCGCCAGCCGACCAGGTCGTAGTAGCGCTCGGAGGGCTCGCGGGCGACGGGGACGCCGGGAGCGTGCGCGCGCATCGCCCGGGCCAGGCGGGCGGGGTGGTACCGCCAGCCGCGGGCCTCGGCGTGGACGCTGACGGCGAGCACCAGCTCCTCACCCGACGGCCGCCGGTCGAGCCGGCGGAGCCGGTCCCACGCGTCCAGCGGGAGGTCGTGACGAGAGACCGCCTCGTCCAGCTCGGCGAGGTGCCGCTCGGGCGAGCCCGGGGCGGTGGGATGCAGCCGGAGCCCGACGCACCGGACCGTGCCCTGCACGAACTCCGTGCGCCGCGAGAACAACACCAGCGCGCTCACCTCGTCCCAGACGAACCGCCGGGCGCCGTCCCGCGACGCGGCCAGGGTGATCCCGTACGCGTCGACGGCGAAGGCGACCCCGTTGAAACGCCGCGCCCGTGCCAGCCGCACCGCGCCGGCCGCGGTCAGCAGGACCGACGCGACCGCCAGCGCGAGGGGCGGGGGGACGCGGTCCGGATGCCCGCCGTGGAGGGCGTCGGCGATCCAGCGGATCGCCTTGCCGCAGAGGAGCGCCCCGGTCACCACCATGAGGACCGGCGGGAGACGCCGGAACCGCACGACGTACGGCGCCGGCGCGGACGCGTCCGGGAGCTCGGTGGTCACCGCGCCGATCCTCCGCCCCTGAGGTGAACATCCCCCGGCGCACTGTACTGCGCGAGGTCCGGGACCGCATGAGGTAGGGCGTGCCTCAGGTCCGTGCGCACGGACCGCCGGCGGTCAGGCGCCGAGCGGCGAATAGTCGGTGTAGCCGCGGTGGTCGCCGCCGTAGAAGGTCGCCGGGTCCGCCTCGTTGTACGGGCCGCCCGCCGCGATCCGCACCGGCAGGTCGGGGTTGGCGAGCCAGAGGCGGGCGTGCGCGATCGCGTCGGCCACGCCCTCGCGCAGCGCGTCGACGCCGGCCTCGGGCGATGCCGGGAGCATTTCCGTCCCGGGATGCGGGTTGAGGATGAGCGCGCCCGGCCACGCCGCCCGGACCGCCCGCGTCATCTCGCGGTCGCCGGCCTCCATCACGTGCAGGTACGCGAGGCCCAGCGGCGCGAGCGCGCGGGCCAGCGCCGGGTAGAGCTCCCCGGTGTCGGACTCGGTGATGCCGTTCAACGCCGCGCCGGGGGAGATCCGGATGCCGACCCGGTCGGGCCCGATCGCGTCCGCGACGGCCTCGGTGACCTCCACCGCGAACCGGATCCGGCCCGTGACCGCGCCGCCGTACGCGTCGGTCCGCCGGTTGCTGCCGTCGGCGAGGAACTGGTGGATCAGGTACCCGTTGGCGCCGTGCAGTTCCACGCCGTCGAAGCCGGCCTCCATCGCGTTCCGCGCGGCGGCCGCGTAATCCTCGATGGTCCGGGCGACGTCCTCGACCGTCATCTCCCGCGGCGTCGGGTGGTCGAGCATCCCGTCGGGCGTGAAGAGGCTCTGCCCGGAGGCGATCGCCGAGGGCGCGAGGGGGAGCGCGCCGTCGGGGTACAGGACCGGGTGGCCGACCCGGCCGGAGTGCATGAGCTGCACGACGATGCGGCCGCCCTTCTCGTGGACGGCGTCGGTCACCTTCCGCCAGGCCGCCACCTGCTCGGCGGAGTGCAGGCCCGGCGTGTCGACGTACCCCTGGCCGATCACGCTCGGCTGCGCGCCCTCCGTGACGATCAGCCCGGCGCCGGCCCGCTGCGCGTAGTACTCCGCGGTCAGCTCGGTGACGAGACCCCCGTGCGCGCGGCTGCGCGTCATCGGCGCCATCACGAGGCGGTTGGGCAGCTCCAGCGCGCCGAGCGTCACCGGCTCGAACAGTTCCCTCATCGGTGTTCTCCTTCATGTCTTCGCTGGTGGGAACGCTACGAGTCGGTGACCGGGGGCCGAATCAGTAATGTTTCGGTACTCGGCCACGTAGGTTTGTGGCGTGTTGTACGGGCGGGACGCCGAACGTGAGCGGCTGACAGGACTGATAGACGACGCGCGCACCGGCCGCCGGAGCGCCTCCCTCGTGCTGCGTGGAGAGGCCGGAATCGGCAAGTCCGCGCTGCTCGACCACGCCGCCGCCCACGCGTCCGGCGCGGCGCCCGGGGCACGGGTCCTGCGCGCCACCGGGATCGAGACCGAGCGGGACCTGGTGTACGCCGGGCTCCTTCAGCTCCTGTGGCCGGTGCAGGACCGGCTCGCGGACCTGCCGGTTCCGCAGGCGGCCGCGCTGCGCACGGTGTTCGGTTCCGGCGGCTACGCGGACTCCGGAGGGCCCGGTGGTCCTGGCGGCTCCGGCCGGGGAGACCGCTTCCTGACCGGGCTGGCCCTGCTGACGCTGCTGGCCGACCTCGCCGACGAGGGGCCCGTGCTGTGCCTGCTCGACGACGTGCAGTGGCTCGACGCCGCGAGCGTGGACGCCCTGCTGTTCGCGGCGCGCCGGCTGTCGGCGGAGGGCGTCGTCATGGTGTTCGCCGCCCGCGACGACGGTCTCGCCGGGCACGGCCTGCCCGAGATCGAGCTGTCCCGGCTCGACCGCGCCGACGCGGCCCGCGTGCTCGCCGGCCGGCGGCTCCCGCCCGACCGCCGGGCCCGTGTCCTGATCGAGGCCGACGGCAATCCGCTCGCGCTTCTGGAACTGGACGCCGCCGGGCGGCGGCACGACGGCGGGCACGGGCCGCTGCCGGTGGCCGACCGGGTGCTCGCGGCGTTCCGCGCGCAGATCGCCCGGCTGCCCGAGCGGACCCGGCTGATGATGCTCATCGCCGCGGCCGAGGCGCGCGGCCACCTGCCGACGATGCTCGGCGCGGCGGCGGCCCTGGGCGTGTCCCTCGACGACCTCGAACCCGCCGAGCAGGCGCGGCTGGTCGAGGTGACCGGCACGGCCGTCTCCTTCCGGCACCCCCTGATCCGCGCCGCCGCCTACCAGGGCACCTCGCTCGCCCGCCGCGTCACCGTGCACCGGGCCCTCGCCGACGCGGCGGCCGACCCGGACTGCCGGGCGCGCCACCGCGGCGCGGCGGCGACCGCGCCCGACGAGGACGTCGCCACCGCCCTCGAGGCGGCCGCCGTGCGCGCCCGCGACCGCGCGGCCGGAGCCGCCGCCGCGGCCCTGTTCCAGCAGGCCGCCCAGCTGACGCCCGACACCGGCGGCCAGGCCCGGCGCCTCACCGAGGCGGCCGGGGCGGCCCTGCTCGCGGGCGGCGCCGACCGCGCCGGCGAGCTCGCCGTGCGGGCCGAAGGGCTCACCGCGGATCCGGCAGCCCGCACCCGGCTGGCGCGAATCCGTGCCGCCGTCGAGTTCGAACGCGGCGACCCCCGGCAGGCGGCCCGCATCCTCGTCGCGCAGGACGCCGGCGACCGCCCGGCGGCCGCGATGCTCCGCATGGGAGCCTCGTACGCCTGGCTGTCCGGCGACGCGGAGACGGTCCGCGCCGCCGCCGGACGGTCCGCCGCCGCCGGCCGCCGCGATCCGCTGATCGAGGGCATGGCCCGTCTCGTCGACGATGACTTCGCGCGCGGCGTTCCCCTGCTGCGGGAGGTCCTCGACGGCGCGCCCGGTGTGCCGGGCGACCTCCGCCGTACGGGCCCGCCCGGCGCGACGGCCGAGGAGCCCGGCGCCCTGGTCGAGGCGATCAACGCCGCGCTGATCCTCGGCGACGACGAGGCGGCGATCCGCCTGGCCACCGCCGAGGTCGCCCGCTGCCGGGAGCGGGGCCGGATCGGCGAGCTGGCGGGCGCGCTGCAGCGGCTGGCCCACGCGCAGGTCCACGC
>NZ_JAMXMX010000032.1 GCF_024055725.1 Actinoallomurus spadix
GCCCCCCCCGCCCCGCCGCCCGGGGTGACCAGACCGGACTCGTAGGCCAGGACGACGGCCTGGGCGCGGTCGCGCAGGCCGAGCTTGGTGAACACCCGGGCCACGTGCGTCTTCACCGTGTGCTCGCTCACCACGAGACGGGCGGCGATCTCGGAGTTGGACAGACCCCCGGCGATCAGCTGGAGGACCTCGGTCTCCCGGGCGGTCAGCGTCGCCAGCGCGGGGACGGGCGTCGGCCGGTCCCGGCGCTGGCGCGCGAACTCCCGGATCAGCCGCCCCGTCACCTGCGGGGCCAGGAGCGCGTCGCCCCGGGCGACCACGCGGACCGCGGCCACGAGGTCATCGGCGGTCGAGTCCTTCAGCAGGAAGCCGCTCGCCCCGGCGGACAGCGCCTCGTAGACGTACTCGTCCACGTCGAACGTCGTCAGCACGAGCACGCGCGTCGACGCGCCCGCCGGGTCGGCGAGGATGCGCCGGGTCGCGTCGATGCCGTCCATCTTCGGCATCCTGATGTCCATCAGGACGACGTCGGGCCGGTGGGACGCGGCGAGCCTCACGGCCTCCTGCCCGTCACCGCACTGCCCGACGACGTCGATGTCCGGCTGGGCGGCCAGGAGGGCGGCGAAACCGGCCCGGACGATCGTCTGGTCGTCGACGATCAGCACTCGGATCACGATCGACGATTCTGGCCTACCGGAAGCTCCGCCTGCACCGCGAATCCGCCTTCCGGCCGCGGCCCGGCCGCGAACCGGCCGCCGAGCATCGTGGCCCGCTCCCGCATGCCGACGAGGCCGTGGCCCATCACCTTCGTACGGCCGTCGGTGTTGACCGTCGTCGTGGGCGGGACCGTCGCGCCGTCGTCGGTGACGCGGACGGCGAGCCGGTCGCCCTGGTATTCCAGTTCGACGTTCACCCGGGAGCCGGGCGCGTGCCGTCGCGCGTTCGTCAGGGCCTCCTGCACGATGCGGTACGCCGACAGCTCGATCGTGGTGGATAGGGGCCGGGCGCTGCCGCGCACGGTCAGCCGCGCGTCGCCGCCCGCGCCGCGGTGGGAGTCGATGAGCTCGTTCAGGCGGTCCAGCCGCGGCTGCGGCGTCACCTCCGGCTCGGCGCCGGGCTCGGCGCGCAGCACGGTGAGGAGGCGGCGCATCTCCTCCAGGGCCTCCCGCGCGGCGCCCGCGATCTCACCGAAGCCCTTCTTGGCCTCGGGGGACAGGTCCCGCATGGTGTACGGGGCCGTCTCCGCCTGCACGGCGATCATCGAGACCGAGTGCGCGACCACGTCGTGGAGCTCCCGGGCGATGCGGGCGCGCTCCCGCAGGACGGCCTGCTCGCGCTGGGCGGCGTTGAGCCGGGTGAGGGTCTCGCTGCTGCGCTCCCGCTCCTCGTCCACGCTGGCCTCGGCGGTCTCCACCGTACGGCGGGCGTCGCCCAGGCCGATGGCGGCGATGACGGCCGTGAACCCGGCCAGCCACGGGATGTCGTCCAGGCTGCCGGAGGCGAGGTAGACCACGCCGACGGCGACGACGCTGCACACGCCGAGCACGCCCGTGGACTGGCGGGGGAGCTGCTGGGCGAGGATGTACAGCGTGTAGAGCCCGGCGAAGGCCGTCGTGAGCAGGACCTGCTGCCCGGACAGCAGGCTCGCCGCGAGCGCGCCCAGCACGATCGCCGACGCGGGGCGCAGCGACTCCCGGCGGAACATCAGCGGCAGCGTCGCCGCCAGCGCGAACGCGCCGGACAGGCTCACGACCCGCAGATGGTGCAGGGGCAGCTCGATCAGGGCCGCCACGGCGAGGATCGCCCCGGTCACCGGGCCGTACGCCCACGACTCCCCGAACCGGCGCCAGGCGTGCACCCAGCGCAGCAGCGGCGGCGTCTTGGGCGGCCTGGGCGGCGGGGCGGGGGCTCCGGCCGGATAAGGCGGCTGCCGGGTGAAGAGCGTGCCGTCGGGCGTGGCGTACGGGGGCGGTCCGCCGTACGGCGGAGACGCCGGAGGCGGAGTGCTCCGGCCGTACAGGGCGGCGACGAGGCGGTTGGTGATCGGGCGCAGGAGCCGGCCGATCCCGGTGAGGATCCACAGAAGGACCTGACCCACCGCGGTGACGACCTGGGCGGCCACGCGCCACGCCGCCGGTCCGGCCTCGTGGAGGAAGTCAGGCTTGTCGCTGGTCACTCTTTACTATCGCCCCTCCCCGGGGGTGTTCGCCTCACCGCAGGGAGCGATTTCGTCTCGGCCGTCAGTCCCCCGATGTCCACCTCTGGGACGATCTCGGATCCATCCTTGCGGGGGACGACCCGCCGCGATCCGCGGCGTACCTTTGCATTGTGACGGGGCGCCGGCGTCCTCGCACTAGGGGGTCCGAGGTCGCCGGCGCCCGGGTCGGGTCATCCGGATCTCGGGGGTTCGGATGGCACGGCCGACGTCCCTCGCCGAGGTGGCCGCAGTCCGTCCGGGTCTCCCGCGGGTATGTCCCGTGGACGGCCGGTCGGGGCGACCATGGGCTGGGGAAGGCCCCGATCCGGCCTCCTCGGCGAGGGCTGCACACGATGGCCCGCCGATCACCCCGGCGGACGCGCCGGCGGCGGGCCTGTGCGGTGTGTCCGCGCGGCCCGCCGCGAAGCGATGATCATCCCCACTGGCCGGGCTCGTAGTCGCCGGCGGGCTGCTGGGTGATGGCGTTCATGCGGTTGTAGGTGTTGATGAGGGCGATGAGCGACACCAGGGCGGCGAGCTGCTCCTCGTCGTAGTGCTTGGCGGCGTTCGCCCAGGCATCGTCGGTGACGCCACCGGCGTCGGCGAGGCGGGTGCCCTGCTCGGTGAGTTCCAGCGCGGCCCGCTCGGCCTCGGTGAAGACCTTCGCGTCCCGCCAGGCCGCGATCAGGTTGAGGCGCAGCGAGGTCTCCCCGGCGTGCGCGGCGTCCTTGGTGTGCATGTCGAGGCAGACCCCGCAGCCGTTGATCTGGCTGGCGCGGATCTTCACCAGCTCCTGCGTGGTCGCGGGCAGGCTCGAATCGGTGATGACCTTGCCGGCCGAGTTGATGTACTTGGCGAACTTCGCCGCGACGGGGCTGCCATAGAAGTTGAGCCGGGCTTCCATCGTGATCTCCTTGCCGTGTCCGTGCTGTCACCTCATTGACGGGACGGCCCGGCGGAATGTGACATCGGTGCCGCGCCGCCGGCGGATCAGATCACGGCGGCGCGGCAGCGGATCACGGCGGCGGGGGCCTCAGGGCCGGCCGCGGAGGAGGCGCAGCGCCTTCTCCTTCTCGAAGTCCAGGGCGCGCGCCGGAGGCGCCGACAGCCGGCCGACCCGTTCGCCGAGCTCTCGTACGTCCGCGCGCACCTCCGGGTCGGCCAGCACGCGCAGCCCGAACGCCAGCTCCGCCGGGCTGATGTCGTACCTGCGTTCCAGCGCCAGCGCGAGCGCCACGGCGCGCAGCTCGTCCTCGCCGAAGCGGCGATGGCCCTGGCGTTCGCGGGTCGGCGGGAGGAGACCGAGGGTCTCGCGGTAGCGGAGCATCCGGGGGGACGTGCCGAGGCGCCGGGCGGCCTCCGTGATACGCATGCGCCCTATTCTGACAAATCAGTGTCAGATACGGTGCCCGGCTCGTGCGATCCCCGACCGGCCCCGCCTAGACTCGCTGATGACATCGATCCCAGGGAGCAAACGAACCATGGACTACAAGGTCGCCGACCTGTCGCTGGCGGCGTTCGGCCGCAAGGAGATCCAGCTCGCCGAGCACGAGATGCCGGGTCTCATGGCCGTACGCGAGGAGTACGCCAAGGACCAGCCGCTGCGCGGTGCGAAGATCATGGGCTCGCTGCACATGACCATTCAGACCGCCGTGCTGATCGAGACGCTGGTCGCGCTCGGCGCCGAGGTCCGCTGGGTGAGCTGCAACATCTTCTCCACCCAGGACCACGCCGCCGCCGCGGTGGTCGTCGGCCCGAACGGCACCCCGGAGAACCCGCAGGGCGTCCCGGTGTTCGCCTGGAAGGGCGAGACGCTGGAGGAGTACTGGTGGTGCACCGAGCAGGCGCTCACCTGGCCCGGTGGTGACGGCCCGAACATGATCCTCGACGACGGCGGCGACGCCACGCTCCTCGTCCACAAGGGCGCCGAGTACGAGAAGGCCGGCGCCGTGCCGTCGGCCGCCGAGGACGACGCCGAGGAGTGGAAGGTCATCCTCGACCTGCTGCACCGTACGGTCGACGGCTCCGGCCGGTGGACCGCGATCGCCGAGCGCATCAAGGGCGTGACCGAGGAGACCACCACCGGCGTGCACCGCCTTTACGAGATGCACAAGAACGGCGCGCTGCTCTTCCCGGCGATCAACGTCAACGACTCGGTCACCAAGTCCAAGTTCGACAACAAGTACGGCTGCCGGCACAGCGTCATCGACGGCCTCAACCGCGCCACCGACGTGCTGATCGGCGGCAAGGTCGCCGTCGTCTGCGGTTACGGCGACGTCGGCAAGGGCTGCGCCGACGCGTTGCGCGGCCAGGGCGCCCGCGTCATCGTCACCGAGATCGACCCGATCTGCGCGCTGCAGGCCGCGATGGACGGCTTCCAGGTCACCACGCTCGAGGACGTCGTCGACATCGCCGACATCTTCGTCACGACCACCGGCAACTTCAACATCATCCGCGCCGACCACATGGAGCGGATGAAGCACCAGGCGATCGTCTCCAACATCGGCCACTTCGACAACGAGATCGACATGGCCGGCCTGGCGAAGATCCCCGGCATCGTGAAGGAGGAGGTCAAGCCGCAGGTCCACACCTGGACCTTCCCCGACGGCCACTCCATCATCGTGCTCGCCGAGGGCCGGCTGATGAACCTCGGCTGCGCCACCGGCCACCCGAGCTTCGTGATGTCGAACTCCTTCACCAACCAGGTGATCGCGCAGATCGAGCTGTTCACCCGCACGGAGAACTACCCGGTCGGCGTGTACACCCTGCCGAAGCACCTCGACGAGAAGGTCGCCCGCCTGCACCTCGACGCGCTCGGCGTCAAGCTGACCAAGCTCACCAAGGAGCAGGCCGCCTACATCGGCGTCGACGTCGAGGGCCCCTACAAGTCGGACCACTACCGCTACTGAGGTCGACCCTGTCGTGACGTACGACATCGCGGACCCCGGGCTCGCCGAGTCCGGGGTCCGGCGCATCGAGTGGGCCGACCGGTCCATGCCCGTGCTGCGGCGCATCCGCGAGCGCTTCGCCGCCGAGCGTCCCCTGGACGGCCTGCGGGTCGCGGCGTGCATGCACGTCACCACGGAGACCGCCAACCTGATCCGCACCCTCCAGGCCGGCGGCGCCGAGGTGGCCCTCGCCGCCTCGAACCCACTGTCCACCCAGGACGACACCGCCGCCGCGCTGGTCCACGAGTACGGCGCCGCGGTGTTCGCCCGGCAGGGGATCGACCGCGACGGGTACTACCGGCACATCCACCAGGCGCTCCAGATCGCCCCCGACCTCGTCCTCGACGACGGCTGTGACCTGGTCAACATCCTGCACACCGAGCGCCTCGACCTGCTCGACGGCGTACGCGGCGGCTGCGAGGAGACCACGACCGGCGTCATCCGCCTGCACCAGATGGCCCGCGAGGGCGCGCTGCGCTTCCCGATGGTCGCGGTCAACGACACCGACACCAAGCACATGTTCGACAACCGGTACGGCACCGGCCAGTCGACCCTCGACGGCATCGTCCGCGCCACCAACACGCTCCTGGCCGGGAAGACGATCGTCATCGCCGGGTTCGGCTACTGCGGCCGCGGCCTGGCCGAACGCGCCCGCGGCATGGGCGGCCGCGTCGTCGTCACCGAGATCGACCCGGTGAAGGCCCTCGACGCGGTCCTGCAGGGCTACCGCGTCCTGCCGATGGCCCAGGCCGCCGAGCACGGCGACGTCTTCATCACCGTCACCGGCAACCGGGACGTCATCCGCGGCGAGCACCTCGCCCGGATGAAGGACGGCGCGATCCTCGCCAACTCCGGCCACTTCGACGTGGAGATCGACGTACGGGCGCTGGCCGACCTCGCCGTGGACGTCCACCGCGGCGTGCGCCCGCAGGCCGACGAGTACGTCCTCGCCGACGGCCGCCGGCTCGTCCTGCTCGCCGAGGGCCGCCTGGTCAACCTCGCCGCCGCCGAGGGCCACCCGGCGGCCGTCATGGACATGTCCTTCGCCGACCAGGCGCTCACCTGCGGGTGGCTCGTCGGTCAGACCCTGCTCCCCGGGGTGTACGACGTCCCGAAGGAGATCGACACCGAGGTCGCCGGCCTCAAACTCGCCTCCATGGACGTCGAGCTCGACGCCCTGACCCCCGGTCAGGAGGAGTATCTGTCCTCCTGGCGCCAGGGCTCCTGAGGCGTCCATCGCGGTACGCCGGTGTCCGCCGCCGGCGGCGAAGCGGCCGGCTCCGCCGCCGGACCTCGGCGCGGGCCTGCCCGGGGGAAGTTTCGCAGCCCCTGACCGGGGCAGAGCGGTGGCGACTCCGGGGGCCGGAATGGACGAGCCAGAAGACCTGATCAGTGTGCTGATAGAGGAGCACCGCGACCTGTGGCAACTGGGCACCGAGCTGAGTTGCCTGAGCCCGTCCGAGCCGTTGGCGCACGCGCTGGGCGAGTTGATGACCGCCGAGCTGGTGCGGCACATCGTCGCCGAGGAGTCCTTCGTCTATCCGGTGGCCCGGACGCACCTGCCCCAGGGGGACCTGGTCGTCGAGCAGGAGATCGCCGCGCACGCGAAGCTCGAACAGATGATGCGGGAGCTGGAGCGGCCCGGTCTGACCCGCGCCGAGTTCGACGCCCTCCATGTGCGCATGCCCGCCGAGGCGCGCCGGCACATGCAGACCGAGGAAGAGTGGCTCTTCCCGCTGCTGGCCGAGCGTCTGAGCGCGGAGGAGCTCCTCGCCCTCGGGCGGAAGGCGATCGAGGCCAAGGAGAAGGCGTCGATCCGGCAGCGGCTCGCGGAACCGGAGGGTTCCCTGCTGAACAGGATCGTCGCCTCCGGGACGACTCTGGTCGATCGCGTCCGCGCCTACCTGCAGGACACCGGTTACGCCTCCTGACCGTGCCGCTCACCGGCCCGTGCCGGGTGCGCTCGATCGGGACCTGGTGCCGATCGCGTAGATTCTCAGCATGCCGCGCGGTACGTACGTCCATGAGCCCGGCGTCGAGGAGCGGTTCGCCTGCGACCTGGACGGCGGCGGGTGGCGTTACTCCGCCGAGCGGTCCGACGGCGGCACGATCGAGCTGGTCGCCGACAGCCGGTGGCGGCCCGCCCGGCTGCAGGTGACCGCGGGGGAGCACGTCCTGCGGGGCGGCGCCGCCGGGGCCGAGCTCCTGTGGGTGACCGCCGGGCGGCAGCACGCCGCGCGGGCCACCGGGTTCCTCGGCGAGTCCCCGGGCCTGCTGGTCGCCGTGGCCCGGTCGCTGCGCCTGGCCGAGGGCGAGCGCGCCGACGTGCGCGTCCTGCTCGTCACCACGCCGTCGCTCGCGGTCCGTACGGTGCCGCGGCGCTGGGCCCTCGCCGAGATCGCCTGGCACGACGCCGACGGGGAGCGCGTCCCGGTCGAGCGGTACGAGGTCACCGACCTGGAGACCGGAGAGGTCTCGGAGTTCCACCTGGCCGGCGACGTCGTCGTGGCTGCTCCCGGTATCGAACTGGTCAACCTTGAGAATCCCCCGAACTTTTCCTAGGAATCTCTGACAACCTCGGGAGCGTGTGCGCTGTCATAAGGATCATGATGCGTGTGTTCGTCAGCGCCGGTGTGGTGGGGCTTCTCAGCGGCGGGCTGGTCGTGGCGTCCGGAGGGTCGGCGATGGCCAAGTCCGATCTCGGCCTCAGGGCCGCGCGTAACGTGATCCATCGAGGTCAGACCGTGCACCTGGCGGGATTCGCCGGGGATGACGCGGGGCTGCGCGAGAGCCGGTTCTGCCTGCAGGTGCGGGACGCCGGGCACTGGAGCCAGGTCGGCAAGTGCGTGTCGCCGTACCGCGTCGACGGCTGGACCGCCGACTTCGGATTCGACACCCGCCTGCTCACGCGCGGCAGGTACTCCTTCCGCGCCGTCGGCGTGAGCCCGCGTCACAAGAAGCACAAGGCGCACCGGACGTACGGGCCGTCCCCGACGGTCCGCGTCACCGTGCGCTGAATCCGTCCCCGGGCCGGCCCGCGGGCGGGAGGAACCGCGGCGGGTTCGCGGTGCCCGGTGCGCCGCCGAGCCACTCCGGGACGGGCACGGGACCGCCACCGTACGACGGGGGTACCGGCGGCGGCCCGCCCACCGGGATGACGGCCGGGCCGCCGGGCCGGCCCGCGCCGGGCGGGAGGCTCACCGCGAGCGGCAGTCCGCGCCGGGCGATCGCGGCCCGCCGCGCGGCGCGCTCGGCCAGCCGGCGCTCCTCACGGTGTCGGCGTTCGGCCAGCACGGCCGACAGGTAGATCTCCGGCCGGAAGCCCATCGGCGGCGGCGGGCTGACGTACGTCAGCACCTCGTCCATGAGCCGTCGTCCCATCTCGTCCCGGACGAGCGGCGCGAGCTCCCAGAACCGCGTGAGGTACTGCCGTGCCGCCAGCGCGGTGGTGTCCGGCAGCCGCGACAGCTCCAGGGACGCCGCCCAGGGCGCGAGCTGCGGCGGCATGATCGCGACAGGGCCGAACATGACGCTTACCGGAACCCGGTCCTGAATCACGATCGTGCCCGCGAAGATGTCGCCGAGCCGCTTCCCGCGCCGGCTCAGGAGGGACGCGATCAGCGCCGGAGAGCCCGCCAGCATCCAGAACTCGACGAACCCGGCCAGGGCCCGTACCAGCGCCTGCCGGAACCGCTCCGGGCCGCCGTCGTCCGCGACCACCCGCAGCCCGAGGGCGAGCTTGCCGAGCGTACGGCCCCGGGTGAGCGTCTCGGTGATCGTCGGGTAGCCGACCAGGACGCCGACGAGCGCGAGGATCGACAGCCCGACCGTGACCGCGGAGTCCGACACGCGCGCGGACAGGCTGATGAAGATCAGGCAGAAGTAGAGCACCATCACCTGCAGCAGCACGTCGATGAGCAGGGCCAGCGCGCGGCTGGCCAGCCGCGCGACCCGGATGTCGAGTGCGACGGCCTCACCTGTGACGAGTTCGACGGGCACACTGCCCCTTCCGGTCGCGGATCCGTTCGAGCCTGGAGATTCCCATTGAACGGTAGTCTGCCGGGTTGTGGACGTCGACGCCTTCGTGGCCGCGCACAACGCCGAGTGGCGGCGCCTCGAGCAGCTCGTCAACCGCGGCACGCGCAAGCTGAGCGGCGCGGAGATCGACGAGTTGGTCGAGCTCTACCAGCGGGCGGCCACCCACCTGTCGGTGGTGCGCTCCAGCTCCCCTGAGCCCGCCCTCGTCGGCCGCCTGTCCGGGCTGGTCGCGCGGGGCCGGGCGGCGGTGACCGGTGCGCAGGCCCCCATGTGGCGGGACGCCGCGCGCTTCCTCACCGTGGCGTTCCCGGTGACCGCCTATCGCATGCGCTGGTGGTGGCTGGGATCGGCGGTGCTGTCCAACATCGTCTCCCTGATCCTCGCGGTGTGGATCGCCCGCAACCCGCAGGTGCAGACCTCGCTGCTGTCCCCTGAGCAGATCAAGCAGCTCGTCGACCACGACTTCGCCAACTACTACACCGAGCACGCCGCCGGTGCGTTCGCGTTCCACGTGTGGATCAACAACGTCTGGGTCTCCGCGGAGACGCTGATCTTCGGCATCCTGCTCGGCATCCCGACGATCCTCGCGTTGTTCGCCAACCAGCTGAACCTCGGCGTCTCCGCCGGTCTGATGTTCGCCCACGGCAAGGGCGCCATCTTCTTCGGACTGATCCTGCCGCACGGTCTGCTGGAGCTGACGGCGGTGTACCTCGCGTCTGCGGCGGGGCTGCGGCTCGGCTGGACGGTCATCGACCCGGGTCCGCGCCGGCGGGGACAGGCCCTCGCCGAGGAGGGGCGGGCGGCGATGAGCATCGCCCTCGGCCTCATCGGCGTGCTCGCCGTGTCCGGCGCCATCGAGGGCTTCGTCACCGGCCACGTGCACGTCACGTGGCTGCGCATCGTCATCGGTGTCGTCGCCGAGACCGCCTTCCTGGCGTACGTCATCGTGTTCGGCCGCCGCGCCGCCAGGGCGGGCGAGACCGGCGACGCCGAGCTCGTCCCCGACACCGCCCCGGTCGCCGCCTGACCGGCCCGTAGCCCGCCGGTGATGGAGCCATCGGCCCTCTGCCGAGGATCGTGATCGTGTGAGCGACCAGAATCCTCGGCAGTGGAGGTTCAGCTCAACGCGTCGAGGTCGATGGCGACAGGGAAAGGCTGTTCGGTCTTCAACACACCGGTGTGGGCGCCGGATGAGACGTAACTCTTTGTCGTCGCATTCAGGATGTGGGTATAAGTAACCAATCCAGAATTCTGCTGCTCGATGCGCCAATAATGGGGAATGCCTACTGTGGCGTACTCGGCCGGTTTGTCGAGGCGATCGGCGCTGACGCTGCCCTTGCTCATGATTTCGACCGCCAGCAGAACCTGGTGCGGGCGGACGGGGAGCACGTCCGGGTCGCCGTCGAACACCAGCACGTCCGGCCGGCGGTTGTGCAGCGGAACGTCCGCGAGCCGGAGGTCGACGTCCGTGGTCACCTGCCAGGGAGCCGGTGCGGCCGCCTCCAGGGCGTTGGCGAACAGGCGCGCGATTTTATTGTGCCGCGGGGTCGCGGAGGGCGACACGATAATGCTCCCGTCAACGATCTCAATGCGCCGGCAGATCTCTTCCGGCATCCGATCGTATTCCTCCGCGGTGACGCCTTCCTCCGGAAGGCTCAACATCCATTCCGGCAAAGCCGTCATAATGGCCCTCCTGTTGCCAGGGTCGCTCTCCCTGCTGCTCTCATCTTAGAAGTACCGCGTTGACGGGGCGATCCTTCTGTCTCAGAGGCGGCCGGCGGCCTTGAGGGAGAGGTACGCGTCGGCGAGGGCGGGGGCGATCTCGTCCGGGGGCGCGTCGACGACCTCGACGCCGTACTTGCGGAGTTCGACGGTGACGCGCCGGCGGTCGGCGCGGGCGCGTTCGGCCGCCGCGGCGTCGTAGAGGGCCGCCGAGTCGCCGCGCGCCGCCGCCATCTCGGTCACCCGCGGGTCGCTCACCGCCGCGACGACGACGAGGTGCTTGGCGGTCAGCTGGGGGAGGAGCGGCAGCAGGCCCTCCTCGATCGCGGTCGTGTTGAGGTCGGTCAGCAGCACCACTAGGCACCGCTGCCGGACCCGGGACAGCAGCGCCGAGACCATGCCCGCGGCGTCCGCCTCGATCAGCTCCGGCTCCAGCGGCGCCATCGCCCGCACCATCGCGGTCAGCACCTCGGTACGGGCGGCGCCCTCGACACGGGCGCGGACCCGCCGGTCGTAGGCCAGCAGGTCGACGCGGTCACCGGCGCGGGAGGCCAGCGCGCCGAGCAGCAACGCGGCGTCCATCGAGCAGTCCAGGCGCGGGATGTCGCCGACGCGCCCGGCGGCCGTACGGCCGGTGTCGAGCACGAGGTAGATCCGCCGGTCGCGCTCGGGGCGCCAGGTGCGGACGACGACGTCGGCGCGGCGCGCGGTCGCCCGCCAGTCGATCGAACGGACGTCGTCGCCGTCGACGTACTCCCGCAGCGAGTCGAACTCGGTGCCCTGGCCGCGGATCAGCGCGACGTGCTGCCCGGTGAGCTCCCGCAGCCGCGCGAGCTTGGCGGGCAGGTGACGCCGCGACGGGAACGCGGGCAGGACCCGTACCGTCCAGGGCGCGGCGCGGTTCAGCTGGCGGGCCGCGAGCCCCAGGGGGCCGTACGAGCGGAAGGTGACCGCCACGGCCGCGCGGTCGCCCCGGCGCGTGGGGACGAGCCGGGTCTCGACGCGGCGCCGCTCACCGGGCGGGATCGTCACGGTGACCGTACGCGGCGACGAGCCCGCGCTGGGCGGCCAGGCGTCCCGTAGCCGGGCCCGCAGCGGCCGGGGGCCCGGGTTCTCGACGATCAGGGCGACGGTGGCCTCCTCGCCGAGACGGACGTTCGTGTCGCCCGACCGGTGCAGACGCAGCCGCCGCACGTTGCCCGCCAGCACGAGATCGGCGACGACGAGCGCGGCGAGCACGCCGTCGACGGCGAGCAGCGTCCACCAGCTCGGCACGATCACGAGGACCACCGCCCCGAGGGCGGCCAGCAGCCCCGTACGCCCGGTCAGCGTCATGCCCGGCTCCCGCTCACCGGGGAGCGGGGACGGTGGTGAGGATGCCCTCGAGCACGCCGTCCGTGGTCGCGCCCTCCAGCTCCGCCTCGGGCCGCAGCTGCACGCGGTGCCGCAGCGTCGGCCGGGCGAGTGCCTTCACGTCGTCGGGCCGTACGTAGTCGCGGCCGGACAGCCACGCCCACGCCCGGGCCGTCGCCAGCAGCGCCGTCGCGCCGCGCGGCGACACGCCCAGCTGCAGGGACGGCGACTGCCGCGTAGCGCGGCACAGGTCGACGATGTACCCGCTGACCTTCGGGTCGACGTGGACGCGGCGCACGGCCTCCCGGCCGGCGGCCAGGTCCTCCGGCCCCGCGACGGGCGTGACGCCCGCCGCGCCGAGGTCGCGCGGGTCGAACCCGGAGGCGTGGCGCTGCAGCACCGCGATCTCGTCCTCGCGCGACGGCACCGGAACGTTCAGCTTGACCAGGAACCGGTCGAGCTGCGCCTCCGGCAGCGGGTACGTGCCCTCGTACTCGACGGGGTTCTGGGTGGCGCAGACGACGAAGGGGTCGGGCAGCGGACGGGGCTGCCCCTCCACCGAGACCTGCCGCTCCTCCATCGACTCGAGCAGGGACGCCTGGGTCTTCGGCGGCGTGCGGTTGATCTCGTCGGCGAGCAGCAGGTTCGTGAAGATCGGGCCCTCGCGGAACTCGAACTCCGACGTGCGGTTGTCGTAGACGAGAGAGCCGGTGACGTCACCCGGCATGAGGTCGGGCGTGAACTGCACCCGCTTGAAATCGAGCTTCAGCGCCTGGGCGAGCGTGCGGATCAGGAGCGTCTTGGCGACACCCGGAACGCCCTCGAGCAGCACGTGCCCCCGGCACAGCAGGGCGATGACCAGGCCGGTCACGACGGAGTCCTGGCCGACGACCGCCTTGGCGACCTCGCCGCGCAGTGCGGTCAGCGCCGTGCGGGCGTCCTCGCCCCCGATGTCGTGTGGAGTTTCCGTCAAGAGTTGCGAACCAGCCTTTCCAGGTCGTCGAGGACGCCCGCGAGGCTCACGAGCCCGGCGTCGTCCACTGGGGGAGGACCGTACAGGGCGGCGCCGACCACGGCCTGCTCCTGGCCGGTGTGCGCCGCGACCGCGGCGACGATCTCGGCGGCCATCGCGGGGTCGGAGGCGGCACTGCGCGGCATGCCGAGCAGCGCGGTGAGCCGTTCGAGCGCGCCCGCGCGCAAGGCCTCCGCAGCCCGGTCGGTGGCCCGGCGGGAGCGGTAGAGCCGGGCCCGGCCCTCGACGGCCTCCGCGGAGCGCACGACGACCGGGAGCGGCTCGACCACGACCGGGCCGAGGCGCCGGGACCGCCAGAGCGCGACCAGGACCACGGCGATCACGATCTGCAGCACCGCGAGCTTGACGCCGAACGGGAGGAGCTCGCTGAACGACTTGTGCCCGCCGCTGCCCGGCGCGGGCAGGTCCGGCAGCAGCCAGACGACGCCGGCCCGCCCCTCGATCAGGTTCATGGCCAGCGCGGCGTTGCCGTTTTCGGCCAGGTGCTGGTTCGTGAGCAGGCGGGACGAGCCGAGGACGGTGACCGTCGCGCCGCCCATCGGCAGCTGGACCAGCCCGGCCCCGCCGAGTCCGTCGAAATAGCAGGTGGTGGCCTCACCGGGCGCCTTGTAGGTGGTCGCGCCGAGGAAGTCGGCGTCGCCGGCGTACGCCGCCGCCGGCAGGGTGCAGCCCGGCGCGGGAGTGCTCCACGCGGACCCGGACGCCTCGACGCCCGGGGCCAGCGCGCTCAGCGTCTCGCTGGAGGGGGTGACGAGGAGCCGGTCGCCGGGCGCGCCGCGCAGCGCGGTCAGGTCGGCGGCCACGAGGCGCTCGGAGCGGACGACCACGAGGACGGCGTCGGGCTGGGAGCGCAGGCGCTCGGCGGCGTCGGACGCCGTGTGCGCGACGGTCACGGGCGTGCCGTGCCGCCGCGTGATCTCCACGAGGGCCCGGGCGCCGTCCTGACCCGGCGAGTCCGGGTCGAGGGTCTCCGAGCCGGTGCGCGGGCGCATCAGGGCGAGCAGCACACCGAGGACCAGCAGGGCGAGCACCGCGACGAGGATGCCGCGGGACCGCCGCCAGCGGCGCCGCGCGACCTGCCCCGCGGTGGCCGGCTCACCCGGAGGGGCCTGCACCGCCGTCATGGGGCCTCCTTCGTCGGTCCCATGACCAAGGTGCTGTGCTGATTGATTCCCTCGCTCCGCTCGGTCATGGGGCCTCCTTCGTCGGCCTCATGACCAAGGTGCTGTGCTGATTGATTCCCTCGCTCCGCTCGGTCATGGGACGCCTCCGAGCGGGACCGGGCGCGCGGCGCGCAGGCGGTCGTCGAGGTCGGCGAGCGCCCGGTAGCCGTCGGCGTCGCCCTGCCGTCCGCCGTACCAGACGTCGTCGAACAGGCGTACGCCCGCGGTGAGGGCGTCAGCGTGGTCGGGCAGCGCCGTCCCCGCCTCGGCCGCGAGTTCGTCGGCGGTACGGCCGGGCCGCGGCGGGACGATGGCGCGCTCCTCCAGATCGCGTGCGATGGCGCGGAGGCGTTCGCGGATGGCCTCGGGCCACCGGCCGGCGGCGGCGTGGCGTTCGGCCGTGGCGCGGTGGTCCTCGGCGGTGGTGACCGTCTCGGCGAGCAGGGCCTCGGGCGCGGCGGCGTTGCGGCGCACGCTGCCGATCCGCCACCAGACGGCGGCGACCACCACGGCCAGGATGACGAGCAGGACGACGATACCGAGCCAGCCGCCGCCCGCGCCGCCTCCGACGTCGGTGAACCGGTGGTAGAGGCCGTTGAGCCAGTCCTGGATCCTGAACAGGATCCGCTCGAAGAACGAGGGGTCGTCCTGGTGGTAGACCGGCTTGTTCAGCTCGCGGCGCGCCAGCTCGCGTGCGGGGTCACGGGCGATCGGCGGACCGCCGCCGTACCAGAGCGTCGGCGTCATCGGTGCCATCCCGGGGGCGGGGGCGCCACGAACGACGGGCGCGGCGTCTTCGGCTGGGGGCCGGACCCGGCGGCCGTGAGCGGGCCGGGCAGCCAGGCGGCGAGCGGATCGTCCGCCGGTTCGAGCTGCGACTCCAGGTCGAACGCCTCACGCCGCATGCGCCGGTCGGCGTAGATCAGGGTGATCACTCCCGCGTTGAACGGGTTGACGAGCGTGCCGGCGATGATGCGGCCGACCCCGCCGACCGCGATGACGGCCACGAGCAGCCAGCCGTGCGGCTCCTTGTCGAAGGCGAGGAAGATCTGCTGCGCGATCGCGAACGGCACGGGCAGCACCAGGAACTCGACGAAGATCGTGATGACCAGTGCCAGGGTGAGCACGCCCATCACCCGCCACCAGCGGCCCCGCACGATCTCCGTCGAACGGCGCAGCGCGGCGCGGACGCCCCGGCGCTCGAGGACGGCGATGGGGGTGGCGAGGGCGAACCAGACGTAGCCGACGACCATCAGTCCCAGCGCCAGCGGGATGCCGAGGACGGCCGTGAGGGCCTGGACGCCGGTGGGGGCGTGGACCAGCACCGACGCGACGAGCGGGGCGATGGGGAGCGCGATGGCGAGCAGCACGACCGCGAGGATGGCCGTCGCGGTGCCGGCGAGGCGGCCCTTCACGGCGCGCACGTCACGGCAGGCCTGCCCGAACGAGGTGCCGTGGCCCAGCAGCGTACGGCCCATGACCGGGGCGAGGAGCCCGCTGAGCAGGAGCACGACGTACGCGGTGAGGAACAGCCCGACGAGTGAGGTCATCGACGCCGGGCCGAGCACGCCGACCAGGTCCGCGGGGCTCTCGACGTCGACGTGGAGCCGGCCGCCGAGCACGATGAACTGCGCGGCCGTGAGGATCACCTGGACGATCGACGTGAGGATCGCCGACAGGCCGAGCGCGGCGCGCGGGCTGCGGCGGACGTAGGTGATCGCTCCGTCGAGGAGCTCGGAGACGCCGAGCGGCCGCAGGGGGATCTCGGTCACCGGCGTGTCGTCGGCGACGGGCGGGGGTGCCGGCGGCGGAGCCGCGGCGGCATCGGCGGTTTCGGGCATGGCGGAGCCCGGAGCCGCCCAACCCGGTGCGTCGGTCATCGCCTGCTCCCGCCCGCCGATTACCCGGCCAATCCTGCCATGCGGCGAGAGCGCCGGTGATCGCTCGCCGCGGTCCGCTCGATTCGCGTGCGCCGTGTGGTGGCCGGGGTCGGTCGGGCCCGCTGATCCGGCGCACCCGATGAGGCAGACTGAGGCACGTGGACGTGCTGCGATGGAGCGATCCCCCCGAAGGGCCCGCGCTCCTGTTGCTCGACCAGACCCGGCTGCCGCGTGAGGAGGCCGTTCTGGTCTGCCGGGACGTCCCCGCCGTCGTCAGGGCCGTTCGGGAGCTCGCCGTCCGCGGGGCGCCGCTGCTGGGGATCGCCGCCGGGTACGGCGTCGCGCTGGCCGCCGCGCTCGGCGAGGACGTCGAGGCGGCGGCGCGTGCCCTCGCCGGAGCCCGGCCCACGGCGGTGAACCTCGCGCGAGGCGCCGAGCGGGTCCTGCGGGCACACCGGGAGGGGCGGCCGGCCCTGGCCGAGGCGCACGCGATCGCGGACGAGGAGGCGGCGGCCTCCGCGCGGATGGCGGCGCACGGCCTGGAGCTGGTGCCGGAGGGCGGCCGCGTTCTCACGCACTGCAACACCGGGGCCCTCGCGGCGGGGGGTGACGGGACGGCGCTGGGCGTCGTGATCGCGGCGCACCGCGCCGGGCGGCTCACGATGCTGTGGGTGGACGAGACCCGGCCCCTGCTGCAGGGCGCCCGGCTGACGGCGTACGAGGCGGCGCGGCACGGCCTGCCGCACACCGTGCTGCCGGACGGCGCGGCGGCCTCGCTGTTCGCCGCCGGGGAGGTCGACCTGGTCGTGCTGGGCGCCGACCGCATCGCCCGGGACGGAAGCGTGGCAAACAAGGTAGGGACGTACTCCCTCGCGGTGCTGGCCCGCCATCACGGCGTGCCGTTCGTGGTGGTCGCGCCGACGAGTACCGTCGATCTGGCTACGCGGACGGGCGGCGACATCCCGATCGAGCTACGCGATCCGGGAGAAGTCACCGCGTTCGCCGGACAACCGACGGCACCGCTCGGGAGTCCTGTCTACAATCCGGCCTTCGACGTGACCCCGGGTGACCTGGTGACGGCCATCGTCACCGAACGCGGGGTCATCGCGCCGGTGAACGAGGGTAACCTGGCTGCCCTGGGCGACCCGCCTCCGATAAGCGACGATGAGGGCTCATGAAGGGACGCGTGCTGGTCGTCGACGACGACCTGGCTCTGGCCGAGATGCTCGGCATCGTGCTCCGCGGCGAAGGCTTCGAGCCGTCGTTCGTGCACGACGGTGACAAGGCGCTCGAGGCCTTCCGGGAGACCCGGCCCGACCTCGTGCTGCTGGACCTGATGCTCCCCGGCATCGACGGGATCGACGTCTGCCGTCAGATCCGCGCCGAGTCCGGCGTGCCGATCGTGATGCTGACCGCCAAGAGTGACACGGTCGACGTCGTCCTCGGCCTCGAATCCGGCGCCGACGACTACATCGTCAAGCCGTTCAAGCCGAAGGAGCTGGTGGCGCGGGTCCGCGCCCGGCTCCGCCGTACCGACGACCCGACGCCGGAGCTGCTGCAGATCGGCGACATCTCGATCGACGTGGCGGGCCACTCGGTGAAGCGGGCGGATCGGCACATCCCGCTGACGCTGCTGGAGTTCGACCTGCTCGTCGCGCTGGCCCGCAAGCCGCGCCAGGTCTTCACCCGTGAGGTGCTGCTCGAGCAGGTGTGGGGGTACCGCCACGCCGCCGACACGCGACTGGTGAACGTCCACGTCCAGCGGCTGCGCGCCAAGATCGAGAAGGACCCCGAGCATCCGGAGATCGTCGTCACCGTACGCGGTGTCGGTTACAAGGCCGGGCCGGCGTAACGGCCCCTTCCGACTCCCCCCGAGCAGTCCATGAACAGATGGCCGACGCTGCCGTCGGCGGCCCGCCGAGGCCTGCACCTGATCCGCCGCTACGCCGGAGCGGCGGTGCGCCGGGCCTATGTGAGCTGGCGGCGGTCGCTGCAGGCCCGTGTCGTGACGTCGACCCTCCTCGTGTCCGGTCTCGTCGTCGCGGTCCTCGGCATGTTCCTGATGCAGCAGATCACGACCGCGCTGCTGGAGGCCAAGGAACGCGCGGCGCTCCTCCAGCTCGATGAGGGCGTGGGCGTGGCCCAGGGGCGGCTGGCCACCGCCGGTACCGACAATCCCGACAGCACCAAGAGCACCCTCAACGGCATCGTCACCGCGCTCGCGCACCGGAGCGGGCCGTCGGGCCTGTACGAGGTCATCATCATCGACCGGGACGACCCGGGCAGTGTCGGGTTCAGCTCGAACTGGGTTCGGCTGAAGAGCGTCCCGGCCGTGCTGATGCGGCAGGTCGAGGCGTCGAACGCGAGCAAGCCCTACCGCACCTACGGCACGCTGACCTACGACGACGGCTCCTCGAAGCCGGGGCTGATCGTCGGCAAGAAGGTCAGCCGGTACCAGCTGTACTACCTGTTCCCGCTGACCCAGGAGCGGCAGAGCCTGGGGGTCGTCCAGCAGACGATCCTCGGCGTCGGCGCGGCGCTCGTCCTGCTCCTCGCGGCGATCGCGTCGATCGTCACGCGCCAGGTGGTCATCCCCGTGCGGATGGCGGCCCAGGCGGCCGAGCGCCTGGCGGCGGGCCGCCTCGAGGAGCGGATGCGGGTGCGCGGCGAGGACGACCTGGCCCGGCTCGCGACGTCCTTCAACGACATGGCCGCGAACCTGCAGGAGAAGATCGTTCAGTTGCAGGAGCTGTCGCAGGTGCAGCGGCAGTTCGTCTCCGACGTCTCCCACGAGCTGCGCACGCCGATCACCACGGTCCGGATGGCCGCCGAGGTGCTGTACGAGGCGCGCGCGGACTTCGACCCGATGGCGGCACGCTCGGCCGAGCTGCTGCAGAGCCAGATCGAACGCTTCGAGGGGCTGCTGGCCGACCTCCTTGAGATCAGCCGGTACGACGCCGGCGCGGCGACCCTCGACATCGAGCCGATGGACGTCCGCGAGCTGGTGCTGCGGGCCGTCGGCTACACCGAGGACCTGGCCGAGCGCAAGGGAAGCAAGATCATCCAGCAGCTGCCCGGCGAGGCGACCATGGCGGAGGTGGACCGCCGCCGCGTCGAGCGCATCCTGCGCAACCTCCTGGTCAACGCGATCGAGCATGGCGAGGGCAAGGACATCGTCGTCAGTGTCGCGGCCGACCGGGACGCCGTCGCCATCGCCGTCCGCGACCACGGCTGCGGCCTGCGGCCCGGCGAGGCGAACATGGTGTTCGACCGGTTCTGGCGCGCCGACCCGGCGCGGGCCCGTACGACGGGCGGCACCGGTCTCGGGTTGTCGATCTCGATGGAGGACGCGCAGTTGCACGGCGGCTGGCTGCAGGCGTGGGGCGAGCCCGGCCAGGGCTCGCAGTTCCGGCTGTCGCTGCCCCGGGTGGCGGGGGCGGAGCTGCGCGGGTCGCCGCTGCCGCTGGTGCCGCCGGAGATCGAACTGCAGCGGGCGCCGTACGCCGAGCTGCCACTGGAGGCGGACGCATGAGGCTCCGTCTCCTGACCGTCGCCCTCGCCGCCCTCCTGGCGGGCGGCTGCGTCGGCGTGCCGCAGGGCGGCCGGGTGCTGGGCGGGAACGCCGGCGGGACCGAACAGCCGGCCGACGACCCGTACGTCGGCATCATCCCGGTCGGACCGGAACGCGACTGGGCGCCCACCGAGATCGTCGAGGGGTTCCGCACGGCCTCCTCCAGCTTCGACGGGCCGAACGGCGACCACCAGGTCGCCCGCTCCTACCTCGCCTGCGCGTCCTGCTGGCGGCCGGGCGTCGCCTCGATCGTGTACAGCAGGCTGGATCCGCCGACGTTCGAGGCGGACGGCCCCACCCGGGGGACGGTCACCCTCCAGGGCACCCAGCTCGGCCGGATCGGCGCCGACGGGCAGTACATCGCGGACGCCAGCGACTTCAAGGAAGAGTTCCACGTGCGCCAGGACGCCCAGCGGCAGTGGCGCATCACCGACCTGCCGTCGGAGCTGCTGCTCAGCCGGGACGACGTCACCCGCGCCTTCCGCACCCTCGACCTGTACTTCTTCGCGCCCGACTCCCAGACGCTCGTGCCGAACCCCGTGTTCATCCCGCTGGTGAGCCGGTCCTGGCTCCCGGCGCAGCTGGTGAAGCAGCTGATCGGCGGTCCCACGACCTGGCTCAAGAGCGCCCTCGTACGCTCGGCGTTCCCGGCCGGGACGCGGTTGCGCGGGCTGCGGATCAGCGGGGGCGTGGCCACGGTCGACCTGACCCGGCAGGCCCGCGCCGGTGACCTGAACAACATGTCGATCCAGCTGATGTGGACGCTCCGGCAGCTGCGGGAGGTCCAGCGCATGCAACTGAGGATCGACGGCAAGGTGGTCGACGTCCCGGGCGTGAGCGGGTCCCTGCAGTCGACCCGGGACTGGGCGGCCTACAACCCCAACGGCGGCGGCGAACCGCAGTCCGCGTACGTCCGGCTCGTCGACGGGCACCTCGGCCGGCTGGGCACCGACCGGGGACAGCCCGTGGCCAAACTGCAGACCGGCCACCCTGCGATCTCCTACGACGACCGGCAGGTCGCCTCGCTGAACGACGCGGCGGACACGGTGACCGTCACGGACCTGCTCGGCGGCGCCGTCCGCACGACCCTGCGGGCCACCGCGAAGGGCGGCCGGTTCACGCCGCCCTCCTGGGACTCACGAGGAAACGTCTGGGTCGTCGAGTCGACGGCGACGGGCTCCCAGCTCTGGGTCATCGAGGGCGGCACCCGGCCCGTCACGGTCGACGGCTGGGCGCTGGTCCCCTACCCCGTGAAGGCGCTGCGCGTCTCCCGCGACGGCACGCGCGCCGCGGTCATCGTCAAGGTGGACGGCCGGTGGCAGGTCCAGCTCGGCCGGATCGACCGCGCCCCGTCCGGCGGGCTGCAGGCGGAGGGTTTCATCTCGATCAGCTCGGAGCTGGAGAGCGCCATCGACCTGGCGTGGAGCACCACCGACCACCTCGCCGTCGTCGGCATGACGCAGGGGAACCCGTCGCCGTCGCTGTTCGACGTGCCGGTGAGCGGGGCCCCGATCTCGCCGATGATCGGCCCGGGCGGAGAGATCACCACGATCACGGCCTCGCCCGGCTCGCCGCTGCTCGTCACCCAGCGCCTCTCGGGGGACAAGACGCTGAACGTCTGCCGGCTCAGCGTCCAGTTCGACGAGTGGAAGTGCATCAATGGCACGTCCAACCCCGCCTACCCCGGCTGACGCGCCGCCCGACCCCCGGCCACGGTTCGGCCCCCGGCCACGGTCCGGCTCCCGGCCACGATGCGGCCACCGCCCGCCTACCGGTCACGGTCCGGCCGGCGCGCGGCCGAGCGGTGCCGGCGTCGTCCACAGGTCGTGGAACGGGACTGGCGGCCCGGGGCGCGCCCGGGCAGGCTTCGGACCGTGGGACTTCTCGGCGCGGCCCTCGACCTCCTGCTGCCCCAGCGGTGCGCCGGCTGCGGCCGGGCCGGCGGGCTCCTCTGCCCCGCCTGCGCCGCCCTGTTCGGCGGCCCGGCACGGGTCCGCCCGCCCCGGCCGGCGCCGCCGGGTCTGCCGCGGCCCTGGGCCGTCGCCGCCTACACGGGCGCGGTCCGGCAGGTGATCGTGGCGCACAAGGAGCAGGGGCGCACGGGCCTGGCACGGCCTCTCGGCTCCTGCCTCGCCACGGCCGCGCTGGCCGCCGCGGGGGACGCCGCCGGGGACGCCGCGTGCCCCGTGCTGCTGGTCCCGGTGCCTTCCTCTCCGGCGTCGGTCCGCCGCCGGGGACATGACCCGACGCTGCGCATCGCGCTGGCCGCCGCCCGCGAGGCCGCCCGTTCGGGCGCGGCCGTGTCGGTCGCGCGGATGCTCGCGCACCGGCGGCGGGTCGCCGACCAGGCCGGCCTGACGGCGGTGGCCCGGGCCGCCAACCTCGCGGGCGCGCTCGAGGCCCGGGGCGACGTGCGGGGAGCGCCGGTGGTCTTGGTCGATGACGTGATCACCACCGGGGCGACGCTCGCCGAGGCCGCCCGCGCCCTGCGGTCGGGCGGGGCGCGGGTCCTGGCGGCCGCGGTGGTCGCGGCGACACGCCGGTACGACGACGGCGCGGGGACTGGTGAGTTTGGTCACTTTACGTAGCCGATTACCGGCCGTCCCTCTCGGCGGGCGGCGGTGCCCGAGAGGTCACGGTCGGCGTCCCGTCGTGTCCGAAGTGCGATTTTCACGGCGTCGCGGCGTCGCCGAGGCCCCTGCGGCGGCGCGTTTCGCCCGGTCGGCGGCGGTCGGGCGGATGGTCCGGCGGGCCGAACCGGCGGCCCGAAACGGCCTTCGTTCATGACTATCCGTGGTTTTCTCCGTCACACCCCCCTGACATTCGCCCGGAGAGGGGTTAGCGTTCCTCACATGACACCCGCCCGGGTCCGTGGTTGCGCCGAGCCCCTACCGGCCCGGCAAGCCGATGCCAGCCGCAGGCGAAACGGCCCACGTAAGGCGACTTTTCGTCGACCGATCACGGTGCGGCTTAGAGGTAAGTCCTGCCTCGCCGGGGGATCAGATGTCCTCCGGACCGGGAGAAGGGGAGTAGTGGCGAGAGCGCCGCGAGACCCTCAGCAGGCGGATGTGGGGACGAAGACCAGGTCGGCCGGGCGGGTGTTGTCCCCTAGGGGTCCGGCGACGGAAGGCCGGACCCGAACAATCTACCGAGCCCGGCGTTCCCGTCGCTGACAGGTCAGCGACCGGGGAGAAGGGGGGTCCCCCGTGGAAATCATCGTCAAGGGTCGTCACACGGACGTGAGCGACCGTTTCCGCCGTCACGTGGACAGCAAGCTCACCAAGGTCGAGAAGCTGGACCCTAAGGTCATGCGGATCGACGTCGAGGTCTCCCAGGAGCGCAATCCCCGCCAGTCGGCCCGCCGTGAGCGTGTCGAGCTCACCATCCACTCGCGCGGCCCGGTGATCCGGGCCGAGGCCGCCGCCGACGACCGGGTCGCGGCGCTCGACATGGCCATCGGCAAGCTTGAGGCCCGGCTCCGCCGGGTGTCCGACCGGCGTAAGCCGCACGGCGGCCATGGTGGCCACGGTGGCCACGGGCGCGCCCGCCTCGCGACGGCCCTGGCCCCGGAGCCGGTGGGGACGACCCCCGCCACCTCCATCGTGGAGCCGGCCGCGGAGGAGGCCCGCGCCGCGCGCGAGGAGGCCCGGGAGCGGCCGGAGGCCGAGGAGGGCATCGTTCCCATCCCGATGGAGGGGGAGGGGCCGCTCGTGGTGCGGGAGAAGTCGCACAAGGCCCAGCCCATGACGATCGACCAGGCCCTCTTCGAGATGGAGCTGGTCGGTCACGACTTCTTCCTCTTCCGGGACAAGGACTCCGGTGACGCCAGCGTGGTCTACCGGCGGCGTGGATGGGACTACGGCGTCATTCGCCTCGTCGAAGAGTGACCTCCCGCTTGCGCCGCGCCACCGCCTCGACCACTCTGGACTCGAAAGCGTTCCGCGGTGGGACGCTCAGACTCCCCGAGCTTGCTCTCAGCCCTGCGACACGCCCAGGATTTGATCATGGGCAGGCGCACCCTTTGGAGGATGAGTTGAGCGAGACCCCCGAGACTCGTGGCGCGGTCGCCGGTGATCCCATCCGCGTGATGATCGTCGACGACCACGCTCTGTTCCGCCGTGGTCTGGAGATGGTGCTCGAGGATGAGGACGGCGTCGAGGTCGTCGGGCAGTGCGGCGACGGCCAGGAGGCCGTCGAGCAGGTGGGTGACCTGCTGCCGGACGTCGTGCTCATGGACATCCGGATGCCGCGCCGCGGTGGCATCGAGGCGTGCACCGCCATCAAGGACCAGGTGCCGAGCGCCAAGATCGTGATGCTGACCATCAGCGACGAGGAGGAGGACCTCTTCGAGGCGATCAAGGCGGGCGCCACCGGCTACCTGCTGAAGGACGTCTCGATCGACGAGGTCGCCGACGTGGTCCGCGCCGTCCACGACGGCCAGTCCTTCATCAGCCCGTCGATGGCGTCCAAGCTGATCACCGAGTTCGCCGCACTGGCCAAGCGCGGCGAGGAGCGGCAGCAGCAGGTCCCGGCGCCCAAGCTCACGGAGCGGGAGATGGAGGTGCTCCGTCTCGTCGCGCGCGGCCTGGGCAACCGGGAGATCGCCAAGGAGCTGTTCATCTCCGAGAACACCGTCAAGAACCACATTCGCAACATCCTCGAGAAGCTTCAGCTGCACTCGCGGATGGAGGCGGTGGTCTACGCGGTGCGCGAGAAGCTGCTCGAGATCAGCTGACCGCGGGAGACGGGTCGGGTCCCGCCTCCTTCAGGGCGGTGCCGAGCAGCGACGCGAGCTCCGGCGGATCGAGCCGCTCCACGCGTACGTCGTCGCACCCGACCCAGGCGGCGGCCTCCACGAGCGCGTCGGCCAGCCGCGTCACCGCGCTCTCCGCGCGGGCCGGGGTGCTCACGGCCGCGGGCTCCAGCGACGCCTTGCGCACCACCAGCGTGCTTCCCTCACGCGCCGGATCGGCGCGCCCGATGAGCCGCCCGCCCGCGAGGAGCGGCATCGTGAAGTAGCCGTGGACGCGCTTGTCGCGGGGGACGTACGCCTCCAGCCGGTGGTCGAAGCCGAACACCCGCTGCGTGCGTTTGCGATCCCAGACCAGCGAGTCGAACGGCGACAGCAGGGTGGTGCGGTGCCGGCCTCGCGGCGGTGCGGTGAGCGCGTCCGGATGCGCCCAGGCGGCGCCGCCGCGGCCCGCGCCGTTGCCGTTGGCCCAGCCCGCCACGGTGACCGGGATCAGGCCGGCCGCCTCGACGGCGGCGTCCACGTCCTCACCACGGACACGGACGTAGTCGGCGAGGTCCGCCCTGGTCGCGACGCCCAGCGCCCGCCCGGCCCGCCGTACGAGCGTCGTGACGCACTCGGCGTCGTCGAGGTCACGGGCGCGCAGCTCGGCCGGGACGGCCCGCTCCGGCAGGTCGTACACGCGCCGCCAGCCGACCCGGCGGGTGCAGACGACGTCGCCGGTGGCGAGCAGGAACTCGGCCGCGATCTTCTCGTCGGTGCGGTCGAACCACTCGCCGCCCTTCTTGGCGCCGCCCAGGCCCGTGACGGTGAGCGGGCCCTCGGCGCGCAGCCGGGCCAGGACGTCCTCGCAGACCTTCTCCGGCGTGCGGTGCCAGTGCCGGCCGCGCAGCCGGTAGGCGCGGCGGCGGAAGGCGTAGAGCGGCCAGTCCTCGATGGGCAGCACGCAGGCGGCGTGCGACCAGTACTCGAACGCGGCGGTGCCGCCCCAGTAGGCCCGCTCGACGCTCGTGCGCCCGACCGCGCCGAGCCGGGCGTAGGCGACGAGCTCGTGGGAACGGGCGAGCACGGAGATGGTGTCGAGCTGGATCGCGCCGAGGTGACGGAGCGCGCCGAGCGCCCGGCGCGCGTCCGGGTCGCCGCGCAGGCCGGGCGCCGGGGCCGGCGAGACCCGTCCCATCAGACCTTGGGCGTGCAGCTGGATCCGGCGCGCCTCGTCGGCGGTCAGCTCGTGGGTCGGCATGGCCCGATCGTAGGTGGCGACACCGACAAAACGCTTATGCGGGTTGAGCGATCAAAGAACCCGAACGATCCCAGAGGCGGGGCGATCACAGGAGGGGAGTGGCCGGGGAACGCCGAAGGGCCCGCTCGTCCGATGATCGGAGCGGGCCCTGAGACGGGCGGCGCGGCCGCGCCGCCGGCGCCGGAGTCCGGCCGCACGGTGGCCGTTCACGCCGGAATCCGGCGACCGGCCGCACGGGGCGGCCGGTCGCGTTCGCTCAGCCGTGCGGGTGCGTCGTCTGCGGGTCGGTGGCGATGGCGGGGCCCTCGCCGGAGGTCGCGCGCGCGTGCAGCACGGCCGGGTGGGCCTCCTCCGGGAGGATCCGCGGCGCGTCGATGATGACGTCGTCGAAGATGCGCACGATCAGCCCGATGACACCGCCGACCGCGACGATGCCGATCCCGGTCCAGAAGAGCCACCAGGACGGTCCGCTGACCATCGCGACGCCCCCGACGATGAAGCCGATCCACATCACGACGACCGCGACCCACGAACTGAGGCGGCCTGCGTGAGAACTGCCGGCCATGTGTTTTCCTCCCAGGGGCATCTGCGTTCGTCCCCGAACGCGGTCCTACGTTGTGCTTTATGCTGCGGTTCCTCGCAGGGTCAACGATAAACCCGGGGTTCACGGCCGCTGCGGCCGAGTCCCGTGATATCGAGGTGGTCCCGCTGTACGGTTGGACTCGCCTACGATGACACCGTACGGGTCGTGTATGCGCCGTCGGACATGACCCCCGGCGATTCCAGCAATGGTTCGAGGAGCTTCCGAGAGTGCCAGTAGTCATCGACAAGATCCTTCGCGCTGGCGAGGGCAAAGTTCTGCGCAAGCTCAAGCGGATCGCCGACCAGGTCAACTCGATCGAGGAAGACTTCGTCGACATGAGCGACGCGGAGCTGCGCGCGCTCACCGAGACCTACAAGGAGCGCCTCGCCGATGGCGAGACGCTCGACGATCTGCTTCCCGAGGCGTTCGCGACCGCTCGCGAGGCGGCCAAGCGCACGCTGGGCCAGCGCCACTTCGACGTGCAGATCATGGGCGGCGCCGCCCTGCACATGGGCAACATCGCCGAGATGCGCACCGGTGAGGGCAAGACCCTGACCTGCGTGCTGCCGGCGTACCTCAACGCGCTGTCCGGCAAGGGCGTCCACGTCGTCACGGTCAACGACTACCTGGCCAAGCGTGACGCGGAGTGGATGGGCCGCGTGCACCAGTTCCTCGGCCTTGAGGTGGGCGTGATCCTGGCCGACATGACGCCGGAGGAGCGCCGCAAGGCGTACGCCGCCGACATCACGTACGGCACGAACAACGAGTTCGGCTTCGACTACCTGCGCGACAACATGGCCTGGAGCCTGGACGAGTGCGTCCAGCGCGAGCACAACTTCGCGATCGTGGACGAGGTCGACTCGATCCTCATCGACGAGGCGCGGACGCCGCTGATCATCTCCGGCCCGGCCGAGCAGAACTCCAAGTGGTACGTCGAGTTCGCCAAGATCGTGCCGCGGCTCAAGCGCGCGACCGACGGTCCCGAGGGCGAGGACGGCGACTACCAGGTCGACGAGAAGAAGCGCACGGTCGGCATCCTGGAGTCCGGTGTCGAGAAGGTCGAGGACTGGCTCGGCATCGACAACCTGTACGACTCGGTCAACACGCCGCTGGTCAGCTTCCTGAACAACGCGCTGAAGGCCAAGGAGCTGTACAAGAAGGACAAGGACTACATCGTCAACAACGGTGAGGTCCTGATCGTCGACGAGTTCACCGGCCGCATCCTGCACGGCCGGCGTTACAACGAGGGCATGCACCAGGCCATCGAGGCCAAGGAGGGCGTGCCGATCAAGGACGAGAACCAGACGCTCGCCACGATCACCCTGCAGAACTTCTTCCGGCTGTACGACAAGCTCGGCGGCATGACCGGTACCGCCCAGACCGAGGCGGCCGAGTTCAACAAGATCTACAAGCTCGGTGTCATCCCGATCCCGACGAACAAGCCGATGATCCGCAAGGACGTCTCCGACGTGGTCTACAAGACCGAGCAGGCCAAGTTCGAGGCCGTGGTCGAGGACATCATGGAGCGGCACGAGAAGGGCCAGCCGGTCCTGGTCGGCACCACGTCGGTGGACAAGTCCGAGAAGCTGTCGCGCATGCTCAAGCGGCGCGGCATCCCGCACGAGGTGCTGAACGCCAAGTACCACGAGAAGGAGGCGATGATCGTCGCCGAGGCGGGCCGTAAGGGCGCCGTCACGGTCGCGACGAACATGGCCGGCCGTGGTACGGACATCATGCTCGGCGGCAGCCCGGACCACATCGCCGACAAGGAGCTGCACGCCCGCGGCCTGTCTCCGCTCGAGACTCCGGAGGAGTACGAGAAGGCCTGGCCGGAGGCGATCGAGAAGGCCAAGAAGGCGGTCAAGGCCGAGCACGACGAGGTCAGGGAGCTCGGCGGCCTCTACGTCCTCGCGACCGAGCGGCACGAGTCGCGGCGCATCGACAACCAGCTGCGCGGCCGGTCCGGCCGGCAGGGTGACCCGGGCGAGTCCCGCTTCTACCTGTCGCTCGAGGACGACCTGATGCGGCTGTTCAACTCCGCGCGGGTCGAGGCGATCATGACCCGGCTGAACATCCCGGACGACGTGCCGATCGAGTCGAAGATCGTGTCGAACGCCATCCGGTCCGCCCAGCACCAGGTCGAGCAGCAGAACTTCGAGATCCGCAAGAACGTCCTGAAGTACGACGAGGTGCTGAACCGCCAGCGCAAGGTGATCTACGCCGAGCGCCGCCGGGTCCTCGAGGGCGCCGATCTGCACGACCAGATCGTGCGCATGATCGACGAGGTCGTGGCCGGGTACGTCACCGCGGCGACCGCCGAGGGCTTCCCCGAGGAGTGGGACCTCGACAAGCTGTGGAAGGCGTTCAAGCAGCTCTACCCGATCTCGATCAGCGCCGAGGACCTCGTCGAGGAGGTGGGCGGCCAGGCCGGCCTGACCGCCGAGATCCTCACCGAGAAGATCGCCGAGGACGCCCAGGCGGCGTACGAACGGCGCGAGGAGGAGCTCGGCGGGGAGGTGCTCCGCGAGCTGGAGCGCCGCGTCGTCCTGTCCGTCCTGGACCGCAAGTGGCGCGAGCACCTCTACGAGATGGACTACCTCCAGGAGGGCATCGGCCTGCGGGCGATGGCGCAGCGCGACCCGCTGGTGGAGTACCAGCGCGAGGGCTACGACATGTTCACCGCGATGCTCGAGGGCATCAAGGAGGAGTCGGTCGGCTACCTGTTCAACCTCGAGGTCGAGGTGGCCGAGGAGGACCAGGGTCCGGCGGTGGCCGGTGTCGGCGAGGCGCCGGTCGAGCTGGCCGCGACCTCCGACGAGGCGCCCGAGATCGTCGCCAAGGGCCTGGAGGAGGCCGCCCGCCCGCAGACGCTCAGCTACACCGCGCCGACCGTCGACGGTGAGGGCGGGGTCGAGACCCACACCGAAGAGGCCGAGGACGCGTTCGCGAACGTCTCGCGCAACGACCCGTGCCCCTGCGGTTCGGGCAAGAAGTACAAGCGCTGCCACGGCGACCCGAAGCACGCCGGCTGACGCACACCGAACGAACGGCCCCGGGCGCTCCCGCCCGGGGCCGTCCGGCTTCCCCGGTCCAAAACGCCCGGCCGTCCGGACTCCGCGCCGAAGCGTCCGGCGGGCCGGGACACGCGATCACGCGGGGCCGGGCCCCGGTCGTCTCAGGCCGGGAGCGCGGTCTCGATGGCGGCGCAGCGCCATCGGCCGCGGTCCTGCTCCAGCCGGAGCGCCAGGGCGTGGACACGTGACCCGAAGGACGCGATCGCGGTGACCTCGGCCACGCCGGGAGCGGGGGCGCAGACCCGCACCGTGCCGAGCCGGGGGAACACCCGGGTCCGCATCCGGGCGGCGAACCCGTCCAGGTGCTCGAACAATTCCGGCGTCGTACGGCCGGCGAGGTGGTGGTACGGGCGCACGCCGGCGAGGACCTCCAGGACCAGCCGGGCGAGGAGCCGGGCGTCCGCGGTGACGTCCGGGGCGCCGGGGCGTACGACGCCGAGCGGCGGGCGGGTCCGCGGTGGCGGACCGGCGTCCAGGGCGACGGCCAGTGAGCCGTGAACGGCGATCTCGGCGGACCGGCCCGAGCCGTACGGGATGAGCCGGATCGGGGCGGGGCGGCGGGCGGACGTGTTCCTGCGCATGGAGGGCCTCCTCGGTGTCTGCCGCGGGGAGGGCGGCAGCCAACAAAGAGGCCTGAAGCGGCGGCCTGATACATCCGTGGCCGGATTCGGACGGACCTGCTCTGGCTGGTGCAGGTGCCGGTCAAGGGGCCATGGCGACCGGGGCCGCTCCTGGCCTCGCCATGATCCTCCGGTCTTCGGACCGAGTGAGGCCCAACCCCGGGTGATTCGCGCGGACGCGGTGGAAGGTGCCGAAAAAGACGAATAGGCATTGGTGCCGATACCCCGGCCGCCTCGGGCGATGGCAGGCTCGATCTTGGTCCGCCGCTCGCCGCGCAGCCGGTGGGGTTCCCTCGGCGGACCGCCTGTTCCGGCAAGGAGTCTCCGGATCCCTGACGATGAGGAGGACCTCATGCGACGTGCTGTTCTCGCCAGGCTCGGCATCGCCGTCGGCGTGACCGCCGCGGCCGCGGCGCTGTCCCTGTCCGGTGCGTCAGCCGCTTCCGCGCAGAGCCGGCAGACCGCCGCGCCCGCGAGCGCGACGAGCTGTCACTACTTCATGTCCTACTGGTACTGCGACTGAGCCGCAGCGCTCTGATCACGTGAGCCTCGCGTCACGGCGCGCGACCAGCGCCGGGCGGTCGCGCCGTGACGCGAGGCCCGTGTCATCGGTGCCGGCTGAGACCCCTTTCGGCATCGGCCTTCGGAATCAAGCTCAGCGCGTCACTGGCGCGGGCGGGCGCGGCGGGGGATCTCCAGGGCGCCGCGGATCTGGTACCGGTCGGCGCGGTAGGTGGAGACGGCGAGTTCGACGCACTTGCCGTTCATGAAGGACCGGCGCTGGAACAGCAGGACGGCGCTGCCGCGGGGCAGGTCGAGAAGCCGGGCGTCGGCCGCGTCGGCCAGGCCCGCCTCGATCGTCTGCTCGCCGGCGTCGAAGATCACCCCGAAGCGCGTCTCCAGCACGTCGTACAGCGAGACGTCCCGGAGGGGGATGTCGAGGAGTCCCGGGGCGACGTTCGCCGGGATCTGGGAGCGTTCGACCGCCATGGGCTCGCCGTCGGCGGTCCGCAGCCGCTCGATGACGTGCACTCCCGCGCCCACCGGGATGCCGAACACCCGCGCGAGGTTGCTGTTCGCCTGCGTGGTGCGGTGGTCGAGGTCACGGGCGCCGGGTTCGAGGCCGCGCGCCCGCATGTCCTCGGTGAAGGACACGAGGCGGAGCGGCATCTCGATCTTCGGCCGCGCGACGAACGTGCCCTTTCCGGGCACCCGGTACAGCCGGCCCTCCGTGACCAGGTGGTCGACCGCCTGACGGACCGTCATCCGCGACAGCCCGAACCGCTGGCAGAGCTCGCGCTCCGAGGGGATCGGCGCGTCCACGGGCAGCTCCGCGTCATCGATGAGGTCGAGGAGGATGCCGCGGAGCTGGAAGTACTTGGGTACGGGACTGTTGGGGTCGATCTTCCCCATTGGGGTACCTCTGGCAGCGAAGTGGGGGTTGAAGTATGGTTCAGACTGGTCTAGTCCGGACTAGACCACAGGTCAGAACTCACTGTCAATGCAGGTCAGCACTACGAAGACGTAACGACGAGATCACAGGCCGAAGAGATGGGAAGGTTCCGGTGAGCACATCGCGCATGCGGGCGGAGATCGGTGAGCAGCCCGCCGCCCTGCGGGCCACCCTCGACGCCCTGCTCCCCCGGATACCGGAGATCGGGATGCTGGCGCGGGAGACCCGCCAGGTGCTGTTCATCGCGCGCGGGTCGTCCGACAACGCCGCGGTCTACGGCGGTTACCTGATCCAGACGCACGCCGGTCGGCTGGCGACCCTCGCCTCGCCGTCGGTGGCCACGACCTACAAGAAGCGGATCGACCTGTCGGGGGTCCTCGCGGTCGCCATCAGCCAGTCGGGCAAGACGGAGGAGATCGTCGAGTCGCTGGACTGGGCCGCCGACTGCGGCGCCCGTACGGTCGCCGTCACCAACGGCGAGGGATCGCCGCTCGCGGAGGCCGCCCAGGTCGCCCTGGTGACGAAGGCCGGCGCGGAGGTGGCGGTCCCGGCGACCAAGACCTACACCACGCAGCTCGCGGCGCTGGCCGTGCTGGGCATCGCGCTCGGCGCCGAGGTCGACGTCGCGGACCTGCGCCGCGCGCCCGACGAGGTCGAGCGCCTGATCGCGGCGACCGAGGAGTCCGGCGCGCTCGGGCCGATCGTCGACGGCCTCGCGGGGGTGAAGGGCGTCGTGGTGTCCGGGCGCGGCATCGCGTACGGCACCGCACTCGAACTGGCCCTCAAGCTGAAAGAAGCCTGTTACCTGCACGCCATGGGCCTGTCCTACGCTGATCTGCTGCACGGCCCGATCGCCGTCGTGGACGACGAGACGCCCGCGGTCCTGGTCGCCGCCGACTCCGGCCCCACGCTGCCCGGCACGGTGGCGCTGGCCGAGCGCGTGGTGGCGGCGGGCGCCCGGGCGTACGGGATCGGCGGCGGCCGGGCACTGTCCGAAGCGACCTCGTGTGCACTACCTGGTCCGGATCTGCCAGAGTGGGTATCGCCGCTGGCCTTGATCGTGCCAGGCCAGCTGCTGACCGAGGCGCTGGCCCGTGGGCTGGGCATCGACCCCGATGTCCCCCGCGGCCTCGACAAGGTGACCCAGACGGATCAATGAGGCAGGAGGACCACATGGCCGAGCGCCGTGTCAGGGTCGAGACGAAGGTGGGGCTGCACGCGCGCCCGGCCGCGCTCTTCGTCCAGGCGGCCACGAGGACGCCCCTGGACGTCACCGTGGCCAAGCCGGGCAAGGACCCGGTGAACGCCAAGAGCATTCTGTCCGTGCTCGCGCTCGACGCCCAGCAGGGCGAGGAGATCGTGATCCGCGCGGAGGGCGACGGCGCCGACGCCGTGCTGGACGAGCTGGCGGGACTGGTCACCGAGCAGAGTGCCTGAGGTGCTGCGCGGCACGGGCGTCAGCCCCGGCGTCGCGGCCGGGCCCGTGCGCGTCATGACCGGGGCGGTGCCCGAACCGCCCGCCGGGCGGCGCCACGCCGGTGACGCCGACGCCGAGCGCGACCGTGCGCTGGCCGCGCTGGAGACCGTCGGCGCGGACCTGGAGGAGCGCGGCGCGCGGGCGGGCGGTGAGGCGCGGGACGTCCTGGCCGCCCAGGCGATGATGGCCCGGGATCCCGGGCTGGCCGGCGTCGTGACCGACCGGATCGCCGAGGGTCTGCCGGCGCCGCGCGCGGTGTTCGAGGCGTTCAACGTCTTCCACGCGGCGCTGAGCCGCGCGGGGGAGTACATGGCCGCCCGGGCCGCCGACCTCGACGACATCCGGGACCGTGCCGTCGCCTTCCTCCTGGGCATGCCGGCGCCGGGCGTCCCCGACTCCGACGAGCCGTTCGTCCTGGTCGCCCGGGACCTCGCCCCCGCCGACACCGCTCTGCTGGACCCGTCGAAGGTCCTCGCCTTCGTCACCCGGGACGGCGGCCCGACCAGCCACACCGCCATCCTCGCCCGCGCGATGGGCGTGCCCGCCGTCGTCGCCTGCGGTGACTGCCTGGAGCTCCCCGACGGCACGATGGTGCTCGTCGACGGGACCTCCGGTGAGGTGCGCCCCGACCCCACCGAACAGGAGACGGCGGCGGCCCACGCGGCGGCCGAGGCGCGGGCGGCCGCGCTCGACGTGGGGACCGGGCCGGGCGCCACCGCCGACGGGCACCGGGTGCCGCTGCTGGCCAACATCGGCGGCCCGAAGGACATCGAGGCGGCCCTGTCCTGCGGTGCGGAGGGCGTGGGCCTGTTCCGCACCGAGTTCCTCTTCCTCGGCCGTACGACCGCGCCCTCGGAGGAGGAGCAGGAGGCGGCCTACCGCGCCGTCCTGGAGGCGTTCCCGCACGTCGTCGTGCGGACGCTGGACGCGGGGGCCGACAAGCCCCTGGCCTTCCTGCCGCCGCCGGACGACGAGCCGAACCCCGCGCTCGGCGAACGCGGACTGCGCCTGATGCACAGCCATCCCGGCGTGCTGACGGGGCAGCTGCGCGCCCTCGCCCGCGCCGCCGCCGGCCTGGACACCGAGCTGCGGGTGATGGCGCCGATGGTCGCCGACGTGGCGGAGACCCGGTCGTTCGTCGCGGCCTGCCGCGCGGCCGGGCTGAGCAGCGCCGGCGTCATGATCGAGATCCCGGCGGCGGCGCTGCGGGCCGCGGATCTCGCGGCCGAGGCCGACTTCTTCAGCCTCGGCACGAACGATCTCGCGCAGTACGCCTTCGCCGCCGACCGGCAGATCAGCGGGCTGGCCCGGTTCCAGGATCCCTGGCAGCCGGCGCTGCTCGACCTGGTCGCCCCGGCCGCACGGGCCGCGACCGCCGCGGGCAAGGACTGCGGCGTCTGCGGCGAGGCCGCCGGCGACCCCGCGCTCGCCTGCGTGCTCACCGGTCTCGGCGTGACCTCGCTGTCGATGAGCGCCCGGTCGCTGCCGCGCGTACGCGCCGCGCTGGCCGCGCACACGCTGGACCAGTGCCGCAGGGCGGCCGAGGCCGCCCTGCGCGCCACCGACGCCGACGGCGCCCGTACGGGCGCGCGCGCCGAACTCCCCGGCCTGGAGCCCCTCGGCCTGTAGGCCGCCACGGACACCGGCCCGGCACGCCGGGCCGCCCCGGGTTCCACGTGCCCGCGGTCAGGTGCGGGTGGTGGTGCCCTTCAGCTCGCCGACCGCCTCGCGGACGCAGCCCCGCAGGTCCTCGGCGCCGGTTCCGTCGAGCCAGCGCTGCCACGCGACCTTGAAGACGGCCATCCCCACCTCGGCGGCCAGACTCGCGGTCAGGTCCGGGACGCCACGGTGGCGCAGTGCGCCGGCGACGGCCGCGGCGAGTCGCGCGAGCTTGATCAGCTCGCGCTCGCGCAGTTCGGTGTTCGCATCGATGATGCGCTGCCGCTGCCGGGAGAACTCCCGGTCCGTGAGCACGGCGCCGGCGGCCTCCAGGGCGGTGGTGACCGCGTCGACGGGCGCCACGGACTCGTGGGCGCCGGTGACGGCGCCCACGAGGGCCTCCTGCAGATCCTCCGAGCCCGCGAACAGGACCTCGCGCTTGTCGGCGAAGTGCCGGAAGAAGGTGCGCTCCGTCAGCCCCGCCCGCTTGGCGATCTCGGCGACGGTGGTCTGTTCGTACCCGCGTTCGCCGTAGAGCTCGTATGCCGCCCGCGTGAGGCGGCCGCGCGCGTTCGGCTGCCATCGACCCATGACCTGATCGTAGCCTGATGACAGCGGCTGACATCGCCTGCTATGTTGATGGCAGTCACTGACATCGGCCTATCGGAGGTCCTCTCATGCGCGTATTCGTCACCGGAGCGTCCGGCTGGATCGGCTCCGCCGTCGTTCCGGAGCTCATCGGCGCCGGTCACCAGGTCATCGGCCTCGCGCGCTCCGACACCTCGGCCGCCGCCCTCACCGCGGCCGGCGCGGAGGCGCTTCGCGGCACCCTCGACGACCTCGACGTCCTGCGGGACGCGGCCGCGGCCTCGGACGGCGTGATCCACCTCGCTTTCAAGCACGACCTCGCCTTCTCGGGTGGCTTCGCGGAGGCCACCGACGCGGATCGCCGCGCCGTCGAGACGTTCGGCGCGGCGCTCGCGGGCTCCGGCCGGCCGTTCGTCATCGCCTCGGGGCTGGTCGGGCTCTCGCCGGGCCGGATGGCGACGGAAGAGGACGGGCGCCCATCCGAGTCGGCTCCGGAGTCGCTGACGGCCGGCCGGCAGGGCACCGCACAGCTGACGCTCTCCCTCGCCTCGAGCGGCGTCCGCTCGTCCGTGGTGCGCCTGGCCCCGACGGTGTACGGAGAGGGTGACCCCGGCTTCATGACGGCCCTGGTCGGCATCGCCCGCGCCAAGGGCGTCTCCGGCTACGTCGGCGACGGGTCGGCCCGCTGGCCCGGGGTGCACGTGCTGGACGCCGCCCACCTGTTCCGTCTGGCGCTGGAACAGGCCCCGGCCGGCTCGGCGCTGCACGCGGTCACCGACGAGGGCGTGCCGATCCGCGAGATCGCCGGGGTCATCGGCCGTCATCTCGGCGTGCCGGCGGTCTCCGTCCCTCCGGAGAAGGCGGAGGAGCACTTCACCTGGCTGGCGAACTTCGTCGCGACCGACAGCCCCGCCTCGAGCGTGCTGACCCGTGAGCTGGTGGGGTGGCAGCCGGCTCAGCCCGGGCTCCTCGACGACCTCGACAAGGGTCACTACTTCCGCGCCCCGTCCGCCTGACGGGTCGTTCCCCCGGCCGGTCACCGGCCGACGCGCCGTCCCCAGCGTCGCCGGCCGGTGTTCCCGCCTCCGCGCGGCCGGGACGTTTGCCGCGGGCCGGTCCGGGGGTTAGCGTCGTGCGGGTTGTGATGACGGCTCAGGGGAGGACGGCGATGAGACGGATCGGCGGGCCGCGGCTCGTCTCCGCCGTGGCCGTGATGGCGGCCGTGGCGTCGGCGGCCGGGTGCGGCGGATCGGCGGCCGGCTCGGACGACGGGTCGGCTCGGCGCACTGCGGCGGGCGGCCGGACCACCCCGAGCGCCGCTCCCACGCCCACGCCCGACCCGGTCACGTCGCTCGTCCGGCGGATGAGCACGGCGGAGAAGGTCGGCCAGCTGTTCATCCCGACGGTGCGGGGCACCACCGCGGCCACCGGCGCCGCGATGATCGAGAAATACCACCCCGGCGGCGTCATCTACTTCCCGGAGAACCTGCGCACGGCGCGGCAGACCGCGGTGCTGTCCAACGGCCTGCAGCGCGCGGCGAAGAAGGACGACGGGGTTCCACTGCTCATCGGCACCGACGAGGAGCAGGGCATCGTCTCCCGCGTCCCGTACATCACGCGGTTCCCGACCAACAAGGCGCTCGCCTCGACCAGGAATCCCGACGACGACGTGCGCGCGGCGGCGCGCGTCACCGGCGAGGAGCTGCGCGCGGTCGGCATCAACCAGGACTTCGCGCCGGTCGCCGACGTCAACGTCAACCCGCGCAACCCGGTCATCGGCGTGCGGTCGTTCGGGGCCGACCCGAAGAAGGTCGCCCACCTCGTCGGTGTCGCGGTCGACGCCTACCGCGCGTCCGGGGTCGTGGCGACGGCCAAGCATTTCCCCGGGCACGGCGACACCGCGACCGACAGCCACACCGGCCTGCCCGTGATCAAGCACTCGATGGCGACGTGGCAGCGTCTCGACGCGCCGCCGTTCCAGACCGCCATCGCGCACCACGTCGACATGATCATGACGGCGCACATCGTCGTCCCCGGTCTGGACGACTCCGGCGACCCGGCGACGATGTCCAGGACGGTGCTGACGGGACTGCTCCGCCACAGGCTCGGCTACGGCGGGGTCGTGGTGACCGACTCGCTCAGCATGGCGGGCGCGCAGGTGAAGTACGGCGCGCCGGAGGCGGCGGTGCGGGCCGTCCGGGCCGGCGCGGACATGCTCCTCATGCCGCCCCGGCTGGACAGCGCCTACCGCGCCGTGCTGTCGGCGGTGCGGTCGGGCCGGATCCCGCAGAGCCGCCTCGACGAGGCCGTGACCCGCATCCTGCGGATGAAGCAGGACCGGGGGATCCTCCGCGCGCCGTACGTCGACGCGTCGCGCGCCGCCGACGTCGTGGGCTCGGCGGAGCACCGGGCGGCCGCGCGGCGGGTCGCCGCGCACGTCCGCGCGGGCCGCTGACCAGCGATTGATCGGCAGACCGTTGACGCGCGTCCAATTGTGTGACTAACTTCCGCAAGGCCGGATTATCTCCGTCACTTTCTTACATCTCGTCTCGGGGGCGAGCAAAAGGAGTCTCGATGTCCCGTCGCCGACGGCTCGCCGCGCTCAGCACGGCGTCATTGGTGGCGATCGCGGGCCTGGGTGCGGGAACCGCCCAGGCCGCGTCCTCGCCCGGCAAGGACCAGAGCGTCCTGCGGATCCTCCACAAGATGACCCTTGAGGAGAAGGTCGCCCAGCTGTTCGTCCTGCAGGTGTACGGCACCAGCGCCGACACCACCGACCCGGCCGCCGTCGCGGCGAACCGGAAGCTGTACGGCGTCGACAACGCCGCGCAGCTCATCGACAAGTACCACCCCGGCGGGATCATCTATTACTCCGTGGATCCGCCCAACCTCGCGAACCCGCAGCAGATCGCGCACCTGTCCAACGGCATTCAGCAGGCCGCGATGCGCCAGCGGGTGCCGATCCCGATGACGATCGTCACGGACCAGGAGCAGGGCAGCGTGGTGACGCGGGTCCCGGCGCCGTTCACTCAGTTCCCCGGCAGCCAGGCCCTCGGGGCCGGGCGCCGGCCCCGCGACGCGTACGCCACCTCGAAGATCACCGGGCAGGAGCTGCGGGCGATCGGCATCAACACCGACTACGCCCCCGACGCCGACGTCAACACCAACCCGGCCAACCCCGTGATCGGCGTGCGGTCCTTCGGCTCGGATCCGCAGCTCGTGTCGAAGTTCGTGGCGGCCGAGGTCGACGGCTACCAGGCCGCGGGCGTCATCCCGACGGCCAAGCACTTCCCCGGCCACGGCGACGCCGCCACCGACAGCCACACCGGCGTCCCCGTCATCAAGCACACGCGGGCGCAGTGGGAGAAGCTCGACTTGCCGCCCTTCAAGGCCGCCATCGCGCACGGCGTCGACTCGATCATGACGGCGCACATCGTCGTCCCGGCACTGGACCCGTCCGGCGACCCGGCGACGCTGTCCAAGCCCATCCTCACCGGCATCCTGCGCGACCAGCTGCACTTCAAGGGCGTCATCGCCACCGACGCGCTGGGCATGCAGGGCGTCCGCGAGAAGTACGGCGACGACCGCGTGCCGGTGCTGGCCATCAAGGCCGGCGCGGACGAGCTGGAGAAGCCGCCGACGGACGCCAAGGGCAACGGCCTGTTCGACCTGCAGCTCACTTCGGTGATCAACGCCGTCAAGGGCGGTGAGCTGACCGAGTCCCGGATCGACGAGTCGGTCTACCGGATCCTCGAGATGAAGAAGAAGCACGGCCTGTTCGCGAACCCGTACGTCGACGAGGGCCAGGTCGCCCAGAAGGTCGGCACGCCGGCGCACCTCGCCACTGAGCAGCGGGTCACCGACCGCACCATCACGCTGGTCAAGAACGGCGTGCTGCCGCTGAAGAAGGACGGCCGCAAGGTCCTCGTGACCGGCTACGGCGCGGCGACGACCCAGACGCTCGCCGCCGACATCGGCAAGCGGGGCCCGGCCACCACCGTCTACCAGACCGGTACGAGCCCGTCGCAGGCGGCGATCGACCAGGCCGTCGCCAAGGCCGAGGACAACGACCTCGTCGTCGTCACCACCAACCGCGCCTGGGACGTCTCGCCGGAGTCGGGCCACAACGGCCCGGGCCAGGCGAACCTCGTCAAGGCGCTCGTGGCCACCGGCAAGCCGGTGATCGTGGCGGCGGTGCGCGACGCGTACGACATCGCCTACTTCCCCGAGGCGCAGACCTACCTGGCCACCTACGGCTACACGCCGGCGACGCTCGAGTCGCTGACCAAGGTGCTGTTCGGCGAGATCAGCCCGAAGGGGAGGCTGCCCGTCATGGTCCCCGTCGCGGGCGACCCGAACACGACCCTCTACCCCTTCGGGACCGGGCTGACCTTCCGTAAGTAGTGCGGCCCGGCCGGCGTGCCCGCCTCATCGATGTCCGGATCGATGAGGCGGCACCCGGACCGAAGGTCCCCCGGTGAGGGGCGTGGGACGGCGAGACCCCGCCGGTCGCCGTCCCACGCCCCAAGGGAATCCTCACCCGAACCGGTCCACCGCGTAAAGGCGCTCACTCCGGCGGGCGAGGGCGATCTCTCACGCGCCTGGAAACGATCACTCGTCCGTCGTCCGGGACCTCGCCCGGCGGAGGGCCAGGCGGGTGGCGCCGAGGGTGCCGTCGGCGGCCACGGACGCCTCGACGCCGAACCGCTCGCACAGCCCGGAGCGTACGGCCTCGGCGACGGGCCCCTTCTCCAACAGCGAGCCCGCCACGACGACGCCCGGTCCGGACTCCCCGTCGCGGCCGGCGCCGATGATCTCCTCCAGGGCCGGGCGCACGGCGTCGACGTCGGCGAGCAGCCACTCCGCGGCCTCCGCGACGATCCGCCGCGCCACCGCGTCGCCCGCGGCCGCCGCGGCCGTCACCAGCGGCGCGGCGCGGCCGAGCCCGGCGGGCGGCCCGTCGTACACCTCCCGCAACACCGCCTGGGGCAGCGCGGCGCCGGAGGACATCGCGGCGGCGCCGGTCTCGCCGGTCCCGACGGTCAGGGCCTTCAGATCGACGTCGGCGAGGAGCGGGCCCGCGGCCTCGCCGAGCAGCAGCCGCGGCACGCTCTCGGCCAGCGTGGTGGGCCGGCCGCGCCCGTCGTAGGCACGCAGCGCCGCGCGGACCGCCTCGGTGCCGATCCAGACCCCGGAACCCTCGTCACCGGCCAGCCAGCCGTAGCCGTCGGCGCGGCGCACGACCTCGCCGTCGTCGACCACGGCCGCGCCCGCTCCCGTGCCGGCGAAGACGACGAGCCCGGCGGGCGCGGGACTCCCCGCGGCGAAGGCGACCGCGATGTCGGTGACCACTTCCGGCTCGCCCAGGAGGCCCAGCGCCCGCCACGCGGCGTTCGCGGCGGCGACCGCCTTCGGCCGTCCGGCCGCTCCGGCGCCGGCGATCCCGAAAACGCCGCCTACGACCTGTAGCCGGTCCAGGCCGCCCAGAGCATCGCCGACGGCGCTGGTCAGGGCGCCCGCCGGGTCGGCGCTGGAGTTAGGATTGGCACCAGGTCCACGGCCGCGACCAGCGACGACGCCATCGAGCGTGACGAGTGCGGCACGAGTGTTGGTGCCGCCGGCGTCCACTCCCACGACATACGGGCCACTCACATTGGAACACACACTGTGACCGTAGAACATCGCATATTGACAGGGAATCGTTTTCGTCGGAAAATTTCCTGCATGAGCAAGGTCGGGCCCGACGCCGGGTCCGCGGCCGACGGTGCCGGAGCGTCGCTCAGCACGGTCGTTCGCGTCCGTTCCCTGTTGCCCTCGCTGCCCCCCGCGGAGGCGCGCGTCGCCCAGCGCGTCATCGACGACCCGGAGGCGGTGGCCAACTCCACCATCACCGAGCTCGCGCAGGCGTGCGGCACCTCCGAGACGACGGTCATCCGGTTCTGCCGGGCGATCGGCTTCGCCGGCTACCCGGAGCTGCGGCTGACCCTGGCCACGGAGGCCGGGCGCGCCCAGGGGGTGACCGGCGGGCGCGTCGTCGGCAGCGACATCAGCACCGACGACACGCTCCAGCAGGTCGTGGAGAAGATCTCCTTCGCCGACGCGCGGGCGGTCGAGGAGACCGCCAACCAGCTCGACATCGAGGCCCTCGAGCGGGTCGTCGCGGCGATCGTCGACGCGCGCCGGGTCGACATCTACGGCGTGGGCGCCAGCGCGTTCGTGGCCCTGGACTTCCAGCAGAAGCTGCACCGCATCGGGCGCATCTCCTACGGCTGGTCCGACGCGCACATCATGCTCACCAGCGCGGCCATCCTGGAGCCCGGAGACGTCGCGGTCGCCATCTCCCACACCGGCACGACGGTCGACACGATCGACGCGCTGAACGTCGCGAAGCGGCGCGGCGCGACCACCGTCGCGCTGACCAACTTTCCGCGCTCGCCGATCGCCGAGGTCGCCGACTACGTGCTGACCACGGCGGCGCGCGAGACCACCTTCCGTTCGGGCGCGACGGCGAGCCGCCTGGCCCAGCTGACCGTCGTCGACTGCGTCTTCGTCGGCGTCGCCCAGCGCACGTACGAACCGACCCGCCAGGCCCTGGAGGCGACCCGCGAAGCGGTCCGGGTCCGCCGCGTCGGTCCGGATCGGAGACGCAGGTGACCGATCGCCTCTCCGTCGGGGTGCTGCGGGGGGTCCCCACCGAGGGCCGCAATCCGCGCACCATCGACATCGACCTGCTGCCCACTCTCGACGTGCTGCGCCTGATCAACGCCGAGGACGAGCAGGTGCCCGGCGCGGTGGCGCGGGTGCTGCCGCAAATCGCCGAGGCCGTCGACTTCGCCGTCGACGCGCTGCGCGGCGGCGGGCGCGTGCACTACTTCGGCGCCGGCACCTCCGGGCGGCTCGCGGTGCTGGACGCCGCCGAGCTCCCGCCGACGTTCGGCGTCAGCCCGGACCTGTTCGTCGCCCACCACGCGGGCGGGCTCGGCGCGCTGTCGCAGGCGATCGAGGACGTCGAGGACGACGAGGACCTCGGCGGCCGCGACGCCGCGGACGTGCGCCCCGGCGAGCTCGCCGTCGGGATCACCGCGAGCGGCCGCACGCCGTACGTCGTGGGCGCGCTGCGCGCCGCGGCCCGGCAGGGCGCCCGCACCGCGCTGATCAGCTCGAACCCGCGCGCGTCGTTCGGCGCGGAGGTCGACGTCAACATCGCCGTGGAGACCGGGCCGGAGGCCGTCACCGGCTCGACCCGGATGAAGGCGGGCACCGCGACCAAGCTGGTGCTGAACGCCATGTCCACCGCGGCGATGGTGCGGCTCGGCCGCACCTACTCCAACCTCATGGTCAGCGTCAACGCGCTCAACTCGAAGCTGCGCGGCCGCGTGATCAAGATTCTGGTCGAGGCGACCGGTCTGGACGCCGAGACGTGCGCGGCGGCGCTGGCGGAGGCCGGCGGCGACACGCGCATCGCGTTGCTGTCCCTGTTGTGCGAGGTGCCGTCCGACCGCGCCGCCGTGGCGCTGGAGGAGACCGGCGGCTCGGTACGGGACGCGATGCGCAGGATCCGGCGTGAGGACCAGTAGTAAGACGTCGGGGGCAGCAGAGAAAGGGGTCAACCTCCTCATGCGTAAATTCTGCGCGCTCGTCGCGGCGCTGGGCGCAACCCTCGCCCTTCCGGCGTGCGCACCGAGTACGAACAGCGGCGGCGGCAAGGTCCACCTCACCGTCATGACCTGGCGGCCGGAGGACACCGCGGGCTACGAGAAGATCTTCGACGCGTACGAGAAGAACCACCCGAAGGTCACCGTCGACTACAAGCCGATCAAGAGCACCGACTACCTGACGGTGCTGCCGAACGAGCTGAAGAAGTCGACGGGCGGGCCGGACGTCGTCCAGCTCAAGCCGTACGGCCCGCTGCAGTCCTACATCAAGGCGGGCAACCTCGTGCCGCTCGACGGCCAGGTGAACGTCAGCGGCTGGCAGGACAAGGTGCTGCAGGCGGCCAAGGGCAAGGACGACGGGAAGCTGTACGGCGTCCCGTACGCCCTGCAGACCCTCGGGATCCTCTACAACAAGAAGATCTTCACGGACCAGAAGATCGAGCCGCCGAAGACGTGGGCCGACTTCACCGCCGCCTGCGAGAAGCTCAAGAAGGCCGGGATCACCCCGATGGCCACCAGCGGCCTGCAGCCGTGGGTGCTGGCGATCGACCACCAGATCTTCGGCGCGACGCGGTTCGGCGGCAACGACTTCGAGCAGGCCGTCCTCACCGGCAAGAAGGATTTCACCGACCCGGACTACACGGCCTCGCTGCAGACCGTCACCGACCTGAAACAGTACTTCCCGGACCAGGTCGCCGCCGTCGACTACCCCGACGCGCAGACGCTGTTCACCAGCGGCAAGGCCGCGATGTACCCGGGCGGCTCGTACGAGATCGGGCCGTTCACCAAGACGTCACCGGACCTGCAGATCGGCTGGTTCGACGCCCCGCCCGCCCCGGGCGCCAAGGTGAACCAGCCGCTGACCTCCGGCTACGTCGACGGATCGTTCGGCATCAACGCGCACTCCGAGCACAAGACCGAGGCGACCGAGCTGGTCAAGTGGATGGCGACGCCCGAGTTCGGGCAGCTGTACGCGAGCACGCTCAAGCAGATCTCGACCGTGCCCGGCACGACCCCCGGCGACCCGCTGCTCACCCAGGCGTACCAGGGCTACCAGCAGCACGGCGCGACCTACATGATGGTCGTCGACTTCGGCTACGGGAACCCGCTCGGCCGTGACCAGGAGGGGCAGGCCCTGCAGAAGATGCTGGGCGGCACCTCGGCCGCGGACGCGGGCAAGCTCGTCCAGAAGGGCATTTCGGCGTGGTTCAAGCCCAGCGGAGGCTGAGGCGTCCGGTCGGCACCGGCGGCGGGCGACCCCGCCGCCGGGTCCTGCTGACCTTCCTGCTGCCCGCTCTGGCGCTGTACACGGTGTTCATCATCTATCCGCTGGTGTCCGCCGCGGAGTACAGCCTGTACTCCTGGTCGGGGAACAGGCAGGACGGCTTCACCGGCCTGTCCGACTTCCACCAGCTGTTCACCAAGTACCCGCTGAGCGAGCAGGTGTGGCGCGCCCTCGGCCACAACTGCCTGTTCTTCATCGGCACGATGCTGATCCAGACCACCCTCGGCCTGGCGTTCGCCGTGCTGCTGCACAAGTCCCGGCGCGGCAAGCGGTTCCTGCAGACCGCGTACACGCTGCCGCACCTGGTCAGCCCCATCGTGGTCGGCTACCTCTGGTCGATCATGCTCAACCCGCAGTTCGGCGCGATCAACGCCGCGCTGCGCGACGTCGGCCTCGGCGCGCTGGCGCAGCCCTGGCGCGGTGACCCGCACCTGGCGCTGCCCGTCGCGATCGTCGTCAACGCCTGGCAGTGGGTCGGCTTCCCGATGCTGCTGTTCGGCGCCGCGCTCGCGGGCATCCCCGACGAGTACGAGCAGGCCGCCCGCGTCGACGGCGCGTCGTCGTGGCAGGTGTTCCGGCGGGTCACGCTGCCGCTGCTCACGCCGGTGCTGGGCATCGTCACCGTGCTGACCTTCATCGGGACGTTCAACGTGCTCGACCTGGTCTTCGCGCTGCAGGGCTCGCAGGGCAATCCCGGGTTCGCCACCGACACGCTCGGGCTGCTGTTCTACCGGACGGCCTTCCAGAACCCCGACCCGAACGCCATCGGCCAGTCCTGCGCGCTCGCCGTCTGCATGTTCGTGCTGATCTTCGGGGTGTCGCTGGCGGCCAACAAGATCTTCCGCCGGATGGAGGACCGCCTCACATGACCACCCTCACGGTCGGCGAGCGGTCCACCGTCACCGCACGCCCGCGATCTCCCCGGCGGCGGATCCGGGCCGGCGGAGCGGCATCGGCCATCCTGCTCTGGGTGTACGCCCTGGCGGCCCTGGCCCCGCTCGTCATCATGGCGTTCAACTCGCTGCGCACCGAGCAGGACCTGGCGAACCAGCCACTCGGCCTGCCCCTGCACCCGGCGTTCGGGAACTACTCCCGCGCCTGGTCGGAAGGCAACTTCAGCACCTACTTCATGAACTCCGTCCTGATCACGGTCACCTCGGTGGTGCTCGGCACCGGCGTCTCGGTGCTCGCCGCCTACCCGCTGGGCCGGTACCGCTTCCGCGGCCGGGGCGTGCTGTCGTCCTACTTCCTGGCCGGCCTCATGCTGCCGATCCGGCTGGGCGCCGTGCCGGTGTTCTACCTCGTCAACTCGCTCACGCAGTCGATGCCGGGGGTCGACGCGCGCTTCTGGCTGATCTGCGTGTACGCGGGGAGCGGCGTGCCGTTCTCGGTCTTCGTCCTGACGGCGTTCTTCCGGCAGCTGCCGATGGAGCTGGAGGAGGCGGCCCGCATCGACGGCGCCGGCGAGCTGCGGATCTTCGCCCGGATCATGGTCCCCATGGTCCGCCCGGCGCTGACCACCGTGGCGTTGTTCCAGTTCATTCCCCTCTGGAACGACTTCTTCTTCCCGCTGGTGCTGTTGAGGGACGATCAGTGGACCCTGCCGACCGGTCTGACCCGCTTCTTCGGCGAGTTCGAGGCCGCCCACGCGACGCTGTCCGCCGGCCTGGTGATCACGACGATCCCGCTCGTCGTCCTCTTCCTCGTCGCCACCAAACAGATCGTCGCCGGCTTGACGGCCGGAATTTCCAAATAGCCGCCATTTATCCGCGCCGCATCATTACCCTCGCCTGATCAGAGCGAGCATGGTACTCTAATTCCGGTGCCTAGGAGAAAGCCGAACATCGCATCCTGAGGTCGTCCCCATTGGGGCGGCCTCAGTGTATTTTCTGGGTCATGTTTTTTCTGTTATCTCGACGAGTCGGGTGGTTGTGAGCCGCCCGATCAGTCTTCGAACGCTACACCGGCGATGGTCCTCCTTGGCCTGATAATTCCGGCAAGTCAGATTCCTGACCTGACGCGAGACTTCCTCGCTCTTAAGCGCCGGCACTTTCCCGGGCGGTTCAGCTACGGCCCTGCCCTCGACCACGCGCTGACCGAGGTCAAGGGCAGCGACATCCTTCAGATGACCCGCAAGAACTCACGCGATCGACGGCGTCAGGCGAGCTTGGTGCGGTATGCCATCCTCGACCTGATCGATGGCTATGGATGCCGAGTGATCGGCCGGGTGTGGGTCAAGGAGAAGGGAAAATCACTCAAATCAGACGCTACCTACTGTTATGCCGTACAAGACATAGCCTGGCACTCCAGCGAGTTCCTTCTCGAGTATCGCTCGAAGGGCGTTATGATCGCGGACGGGCGGACTCCGGGGCTCAATGTCAAGGTCGCGCATTCGATCTTCACCCAGAAGTGGCGGACCGCCGGTGACCCCTATCCGCCGCTGCTGGAGGTCCCGCTGTTCTCGCACAGCGACAACCACGTCGGCCTGCAGATCGCGGACCTGGTCGCCTCCACGCTCGTCCTCCCGATGGCGGCCGCGGCCTATGGCGCTTCGCCCGGCTGCATCCACGCCTCCTCGCGCTACCCGGCGGTCCGGGCCGACCATGGCGAGGCGCTCCGCGACCTGCAGTACCGCTACCGCGACGAGACGGCCGCCGGCGCGGCGGTCTCGTCGTCAGCGATCCGGCCCGCGGCCGGCCCGGATCGCTGCTCTTCGGGCCGGGTGAGGGCGAGGAGCGGCTGATCCCCGAGCGGGCCGGGCCGCTGCGTCCGGACCTCGCGATCGGGTGACCTCTAATCCTGCCGCTCAACATCCGAGGCCGGGGTCCTGCCCGGCTGCGCCGACGGGCGCCGGTTGCCGTTCTGCGTCGTGCCATGCCCCAGAACGCCGTGGTCATAGGCGCTCTCGGCGTGTACGGCAAGGTCCAGGCCGAGCTGCTCGTCCTGGGCCGAGGCCCGAAAGCCCATCATCCGGTCGATCAGCTTCCCTATGCCGTAGGTCATGGTGAACGCGTACGCGCCCACCGCGAGCACCGCCGTGACCTGCTTGAGCAGCTGGCCTCCTCCGCCACCGGAGAGCAGTCCGGCGGCACCCCCGGTCATCACCGCGGTGGCGAAGACCCCGATCAGCACGGTGCCGACCACGCCCGCGACCAGATGGACCCCGACGACGTCCAAGGAGTCGTCATAGCCGAGACGGAACTTCCAGCTCACCGCGTACGAACACAGCACACCGGCGGCCAGACCGATCATCAGCGCACCGAAGACGCCCACAGAGCCGCAGGACGGGGTGATGGCGACCAGACCGGCGACCGCACCGGAGGCGGCGCCGAGAGTGGTGGCGTGGCCGTCCCTGCGCTTCTCCACCGCCAGCCAGCCCAGCATGCCGGTGCAGCCCGCCGCCTGGGTGTTGACGAAGGCGGCTGCCGCGAGGCCGTTGGCGCCCATCGCCGAGCCCGCGTTGAATCCGAACCAGCCGAACCACAGCAGCCCCGCGCCGAGGAGCACCAGCGGCAGGTTGTGCGGGCGCATGGCCTCTTTCTTGAAGCCGATGCGCGGTCCGAGGAGCAACGCGAGCGCCAGCCCGGAGGTCCCGCAGTTCACTTCGACCACGGTGCCCCCGGCGAAGTCCAGCGCGTGCAGCCGGGTGAGGATCCAGCCGCCGGGCGCGAAGACCCAGTGGGCCACCGGTACGTAGACCAGCAGTGTCCAGACGGCGACGAAGACCGCCCACGCGCCGAATTTGGCCCGATCGGCGATGGCCCCGCTGATCAGCGCGGCCGTGATGATGGCGAACGCCAGTTGGAACGCGGCGAAGATCAGGGTCGGTATGTGCCCGGTGAGGCTTCTCGGCCCGATGCCGTGCATGCCGATGTACCGCAGGCCGCCGAGCAGCCCCCAGCCTCCCAAGTCGGGACCGAAGGCCAGCGTGTAGCCGGCGAGCAGCCAGACGATGGTCACCACGGCGATCGAGACGAAGCTCATCATCAGCATGTTGAGCACGCTCTTGGTCCGGACCATGCCGCCGTAGAACAGCGCCAGGCCCGGCGTCATCAGGAGAACGAGTGCGGTGCTGGTCAGCAGCCAGGCGGTGTCGCCGGCGTTGAATCCGGTCGGCATGTCGGTATGTCGTCCTTCCCCTCGGCACGGCGATGCCGAGCAGCTTCGGGAAGGGTCGCCACCTCAGGTTTCCGGTCGCGTACAGGTGTGTTACCCGCATGTTTCGTGTTTCACGAAGATTGCGAAATGCTCACCGGAGGTTTCGCAGGGTGGCGGGCGCGATCGGTAGGCTTCCGGCAGCCCACCACCGGCTCCGGTCGTCGCCGCCCGAGTGCAACGGGCCGAGACATCCCGCACCGCCCTGGCGACGACGGCGCCGGCGACATCGAGCTTCCAGCTCCGCCCGCCGGGTGGGGCCGTCGACGACGACTGACGGACGGAGCCGGCGGACCTCCGGGCCGTGGCAGAGGGTCACAGCCTGACCGCACGTGGCCACCGCTCTTGCTCAACAACGGACGTTCGACGACATTTGCCGAGGATCCGGTTCGACGGGGTGCATTCCGCCACACATCGCGATTAACGCAGAGGGTGGAGAGAACTGAACATGCGAAGATCCACATTATCGCGCGCGTTTCGGATGGGCTGCACGGCGATCGCCGGACTGCTCATCACCGGTACTTTCGTCGGAATCTCGGCCGCACCGGCGCCCGCGGCCGATTCGTCCGTCCTCCACAAGAGCGCGCAGAATGTGACCCATCCGGGCGCCGCTCATCCCGGCCACGGCGACGTGCTCAACTGGGTGGTCGACTACACGGACAAGGGGTCCGCGGCGCCCGCGTCCGCGACCATCACCGACCCGATCAACGGCGCGCCGAGCGCCCAGACGTACGTCCCCGGCTCCCTCAAGGTTCCTCCGGGCTGGTCCCCGTCCTGGTCGACGGACGGCACCACCTTCCAGGGCAGTGACACCGGCGCGGCCACGACGGCCGTACGGGCCGGCAATCCCTCCGCGCGGCAGGGCGGCACGAACCTCTCGGCGGACCTGCTTCCGCCGCTGCAGTCCGTCGCGACCGCGACCGGCGGAGACGGCTACACACCGATCCTCTACCGGGCGGGCGGCAAGGTGGAGGCCTGGAACCTCTTCCACCATTCCACCGCCCCCGCGGCCGTGGTCGTCTGCACGGACCTGAACACCGGGCAGGCGTGCGCGGGCGGGCCGTGGCCCAAACCCATCAACGCCGCGCCCGGGCCGCTCGGCAGTGGCGCCACGTCGGACCTGGCGACCGCGTCGATGGAACGAATCATCCGCGACCCGGACCACGCCAACCTCGTGTACTACCCGGCGTTCGCGTCGGCCACGGTCGGCGTCGCCTGCCTCGACCTGCAGGCGCGGGCCAACTGCGGATACTGGCCCCTCATCGACCGGGGCGGTTCACCGTCGAGCGTGAACAACATCGGCGGCCTGGTCGAGCACGACGGCGACCTGTACGGCATCGCCTCGACCGGTCAGGTGCTGTGCCTGGTGATCGCCTCGCATCAGCCGTGCGCCGGCCAGCCGTACGCCGCGATCGTCCCCCCGAACGGCGACCGGCCCGCCACCCCGAGGAGCGACTACCTCGGCTGGATGGTCACCGCGAACGGCAAGGTCTTCGCGTCGTCGTCACCGCTCGACTCCTCGGCCGGCCAGCGCCCGCCCGCGATCGGCTGCTTCGACCCGGGCACGAAGGCCGCGTGCGACGGCTGGACCACGCCGCACGTCGTCGGCTCCGCCGGTTCGTACTCCTACAACGCCTATGTCGGATACGACACCGGAGCTCACGCCGACCGCGTGTGCGCCACCGTCACCAGCCCGGCGATGAAGTCCACGTGCTTCGACTTCGGCGGTACGGCGGTCACCGCGCCCACGGAGTTCGACGGGCTGTCCAGCGGCGCGCAGGCGTTCAGCCCGGAGACGATCACGACGTCGGATGGGCATCTGCGCAGCTACTTCGGTATCTGGGGCGGCTCGGTGGCGGGCGCGACGGTCTGCCACGACTGGACCGCCGGCGCGGCATGCGCCGGATTCCCGCTTCCGGCGACGCACCCCACCGTCAACGGCGGGGCGACGCGGGACTACGGCTACGCCTACGACACCACCAGCGGCTGCCTGTTCGGCCTCGGTGACGCCGGCGTGCTGTTCTCCGTCGACCCGGACACCGCCAGGACGCCGTGCCTGCACAGCGGCGCGAGCGTGACGATGAAACCGTCGGCGTACTACTGCGACGGCGGCACCGGGCACGTGCAGGGTTACCAGAACGCCCGCCTGGAGAACATCGACGTGGCCGATGTCGACCTGGCCGCCTCCACGGCCACGGTGACCGACAACGGGACGACGATCGCGAATCCGTCGTTCGGCGCGGACGGATCGCTCGACCTGTCCGGCATCTCCGCCTCGGCCCATCCGTCCATCAACGTCACCACCCATCTGGTGCTGAGGAACGGGAGCGACTTCACCGGAACGAACCATCCCGCGCTGGTGGTCGCCTTCCACGGCGACGCGCCGCAGGTCTGCTTCCAGACCAAGGTCACCGACACCTGCACGGTCACCGGCGTGTCGAACACCGCCACCGGTTCGGACAGCACCGGGGATCTCCGGTCCAACACCGTCGACCTCTGGATCACGCCGGGCTCGGCCTGCATGCCCCACGTCAGCGTGAACAAGGAGATCTGCTCATCGACGACGGCGAGCAAGTGCGGCCCGTGCGGCTGCGGCCCGTGGGTCAAACAGACACCGGGCGGCCTGCTCGGGCTGCTGGGTACGGCCTACTGGCGGATCACCGTGACCGACACCGGCCCGCTGGACGCCGCGAAGGTCACGCTCGACGACCCGAAGGAGTCGTCGTGTGAGGCGGCGGCAGGGGAGTTCACCCTGGCGGCAGGGGAGACGAAGCGGTTCTACTGCTCGACGTTCCTGCTGGTCCTGCCGCTGAAGAACACCGTCACAGCGTCGTACGTCCCGGCGGGCGCACCCGCGGACTTCCCGCGGACGACCACCGACCCGTCGTCCGCGATCGCCTGCGGCGTGCTCTGCATCCTCAAGGACTGACCGGTTTTGAACCGATGGCGGCCCGCAGGAGCGGCGGGCCGCCATCAGTAGCCGGGGTTCGCACCGCCGCTCGCCACGATCAGCCGGTACAAAGTTTCGGTCCCGAAAGGCAGCCTGGGCGTGGCGACGTCGATCCAGCCGTTGCCCAGCACGTCGATTCCGGCGTCCCACCACCACCAGCTCCGGTCGCCGCCGCCCTCTTCCTCGCTCGGGTCGAAATGGAAGAGCCAGTCCGAAAGGCTCCAGGACGCCTCGTCCGTGTCGTCCGCCTTGTCGGGGGTGGCCTCTTCTGCCGGAGTCGCCGCCTGCCAGAGCTGCAGCCAGGCGGCGGCCCGGGCGGCGGGATCGAAGATCGGCTCCAGGGCGGGTGGCTCGACCTCCGTCACGAACCGTTCGACGAACCAGGAAGGAAGGATCTTCGGCCACTCTTCGTCCGCCGGCCATGAGTCCACCCGCTCGATGACGCTGCCGAGTACCTCGCGCGCACGGGCGATCACGGCCTCCGGGTCGGTCGCCGTGAAGAACACTCGTACGAGGAACAGGCCTTCCTCGTCGTCATCCTCGGTGGGGCCGAGCCGGATACGCCGTAGCTCGCCGTCGGAAATCTTCATCCCTTGCAGTTTGCATGATTTCGGTCGCTTCCGGGGCCTTTCGGTCAGCCGATGGCGGCGATGACGCGCTGGATGCGGGCCGCGCTCGTGACAGCGCGGACGCTCTCCGGCGGGTACAGCGCGCCGCCCATGTGGATACCCGGCCGGGTGAAGCGAGACGGGGACGGCAGCGCCTCCGAGGCGGTGAAGTGCAGTTCCTCCACGCCGGTCTGCTGGACGACGCGCGCGGCGGTGCGTTCGTTGATGCCGCCGGCCGGCAGGATGACGATCCGTCCGGCGGCCTTCTCGACGAGGTGCGCGATCAGGTCGGAGCCCTCCAGGGCCGAGGGTGCCGCGCCGGAGGTGAGCAGCCGGTCGACACCGAGACCGACGACGTCCTCGAACGCCGCCTCTGGGTCGCGGGTGACGTCGAACGCCCGGTGGAAGGTGACGCTGAGCGGGCGGGCGGCCTCGACGAGCCGTCCGCACAGTTCGGTGTCGATGTCCGCGTCCGGGGTCAGGGCGCCGATGACGACGCCGTCGACCCCGGCGGCCTTGACCGCCTCGATGTCACGCAGCATCGCCGCGGCCTCGGCCGGGCCGTACACGAAGTCCCCGCCGCGCGGGCGGATGATCACATGGACCTTGATCCGGCCGGCCGCGGCGGCGACGGCCTGTTCGACCATTCCGATGCTCGGCGTGATCCCGCCCTCCAGCAGGGCGGCACAGAGCTCGACCCGGTCCGCGCCGGCCTCCGCCGCGGCGGCGACGCCGTCGGCCGACTCCAGGCAGATCTCATAACGCACGCTTCGGTTCCTTCCGCGGGGAAGTGGATCAGGGGACTTCAGTCGGTCTGGGCGACCACACCGGCCAGCCCGCAGGCAATCCTCGGCGCTGATGAAGCCCGCGGGGACCGGGCTCCTCGAACCGGCCGAAGAGTACCGGCCCTGCCCAGCGGAGCCGGGGCCCGATTCGGTCAGCCGTCTGTGGCGGTGGAGCCGGTCTCCGTGTCGTAGAACCGCGTTCGGTTCTTGTGGGGTGGTGGCTTACGATCGGCTGCGTGACGGTTCGCGGGCTCATCACCGACTGGGGCGGCGTGCTCACCACGCCGCTGAAAGAGACGATCACAGCGTGGATCGAGGCGGACGACATCGATCCCGACGCGTACAAGCTCGTGATGAGGGAGTGGGTCGACCAGGCGTACGCCGGTGACGGCGCGGTCAACCCGATCCACGGGCTGGAGGACGGGTCGCTGAGTCCCGCGGAGTTCGAGCGGCTGCTGGCCGAGCGGCTGCGTACCCGGACCGGCACGCCGGTGCCCGCCGACGGGCTGCTGACGCGGATGTTCCTCGCGTTCGAGCCGGTCGAGCCGATGTACGACGCGCTGCGCCGGGTGAAGTCCGCCGGCGTCCGTACCTGCCTGCTGTCCAACTCCTGGGGCAACACCTACCCGCGTGAGCTGTTCGCGGAGATGTTCGACGCGGTCGTGATCTCGTCGGAGGTGCGGCTACGCAAGCCGGACCCGGCGATCTTCCATCACGCGCTGGAGCTGATCGGCCTGTCGCCGGAGGAGTGCGCGTTCATCGACGACATCGAGCACAACGTCCGCGCGGCGGAAGAGCTCGGCATCACGGGCGTTCACTACGTCGATGCCACGAGCACGGTCGCCCGGCTCGAGGGACTGCTGGGCATCTCGCTCAGTTGAGACCCGGAACGGGGTGTCGCCGGGATACGGCGCGCATTCGTGGCCTCCTGCTGGCACACTCTGCAGCAACATGCGCGTGTATCTTCCGTCAACACTGAACGGCCTCGCCCGGATCCTCGACGATCGGGAGCTCGGGCCGGTGCCGCTGACCGCCTACGCCGTTACGCCGGCGCTGCGCGAGTGGTACGCCTCCGCGGACCTCGAGGAGCTCGAGTACGCCGCGATGTCGGACGCCGCGAAGGCGTCCCTCCGGCTGCTGGCCGACGATCCGGAGGCGCCGTCCCGCCGGGTCGTCATCGCCGCGGAGATTCCCGACAAGGCCGTGACCTTCGCCGTCGGTGACCTCGTCGACGCCGACGACCGGGCCGTCGTGCGGATCTCCGAGCCGGTTCCCTTCGGCCGGATCGTGTCCGGGCACATCGACGACGCCGAGGCCGAGCCGGACGTCCGCGCGGCGCGCGCCGCGATCGAGGCCGCCGACGCGGGCGACGACGACGCGCGGTTCACCGTCGACGGCGCCGCCGGGCACGACCTCATGTGGTACGCCACCCAGGAGCTGCGGCACCTGTTCCCATGACGTTTCGGCCGGCGGGTGTCCTGGCTTATGCTCGATTGGCTATGGCGCACATCGTCTGGGACTGGAACGGCACGCTCTTCAACGATCTCGACGCGATCGTGGACGCGACGAATGAGATCTTCGCGTCGTACGGCCTGCCGATCGTGGATCTGGCGGGGTTCCGCTCGGTGTACACGCGCCCCATCTGGGCCTGTTACGAGCGCATGCTGGGGCGCGCGCTGGAGGACGGGGAGTGGGAGCGGCTCGACGCGGCGTTCCACAACTCCTACCACCGGCTGATGGAGCGGTGCCGGCTCGCGGCGGACGCCCGGCACGCGATCGACTCGCTGGCCGGCGCCGGGCACAGCCAGTCCCTGCTGTCGATGTGGCATCACGACCGGCTGACCGTCGCGGTGCGCGAGCACGGGATCGGTGAGATCTTCCGCCGGGTCGACGGCCTGCGGCCGGAGGAGGCCGGCGGGTCGAAGGCGGAGTTCATGGTCCGGCACCTGACCCGGCTCGGGGTCGACCCGTCGGAGGTCATCGCGATCGGGGACAGCGTGGACGACGCCGTCGCCGCCCGGCACGCGGGGGCGCGCGCGATCCTGTACGCCGGGGGGATGCAGGGGCGGGCCGAACTGGACCGGTTCGGGGTTCCCGTGGTGGAGCGGCTGACCGAGGTCTCCGCGTACATCTGACCTGCGTAATGAGCGTTTTGTCGGGTCGGCCGTGACGTGCGAGGATGCGGAGTGCGGTCCTCACGAGGGGCCGTGCCCACGATCCTCACCCGGATCATTCTGACGACGCTGTCACGAACTGCGGGGAGCTGCCTCATGGACGCTGTCACGAACGTACCGGTCCCCGTGAACGAGCCGGTGAGGGCGTACGCCCCCGGCGGCCAGGACCGGACCGGCCTCGAAGCGAAGATCAAGGAGCTCGCCGGCGAGCGGATCGACCTCACGATGACCATCGGGGGCGAGCAGCGGCTCGGCGGCGGGCGGCCGATCGACACGGTGCAGCCGCACAAGCACCGGCACGTCCTCGGCCAGGCACGTGAGGCGACCGACGACGACGTGCGCGCGGCCATCGACGCCGCGCGGCGGGCCGCACCGGGCTGGCGGGCGTTGTCGTTCGACGACCGCGCCGCGATCTTCCTGAAGGCCGCCGACCTGCTGTCCGGTCCCTGGCGCAACACGCTGAACGCCGCGACCATCCTGGGGCAGTCGAAGTCGGTGCAGCAGGCCGAGATCGACGCGGCGTGCGAGTTCATCGACTTCCTGCGCTTCAACGTCTCGTTCGCCCGCGAGTTGTACGCCCAGCAGCCGATCAGCTCGCCGGGCGTGTGGAACCGCCTGGAGTACCGGCCGCTGGAGGGCTTCGTCCTCGCGATCACGCCGTTCAACTTCACGGCGATCGCCGGGAACCTGCCGACCTCCGCCGCGCTCATGGGCAACGTCGTCGTGTGGAAGCCCTCGCCGACGCAAGCGTTCGCCGCGCACTTCACGATGCGCCTCCTGGAGGCGGCCGGCCTGCCGCCCGGCGTGATCAACCTGGTCACCGGCAACGGCGAGGCGGTCTCGAACATCGCGCTGCGGCACCCGGACCTGGCCGGCATCCACTTCACCGGCTCGACCGCGACCTTCCAGCACCTGTGGCGCACCGTCGGGGAGAACATCGCCGGCTACCGCACCTACCCGCGGCTCGTCGGCGAGACCGGCGGCAAGGACTTCGTCGTCGCCCACCCGTCGGCGGACCCGCGGGTGCTGTCCACCGCGCTGATCCGCGGCGCGTTCGAGTACCAGGGCCAGAAGTGCTCCGCCGCCTCCCGGGCGTACGTCCCGCGCTCGGTGTGGAACACCATGCGCGACGACTTCCTCGGCACGGTCGAGTCGCTGACGATGGGCGACGTCGCCGAGGACCTGTCGGTGTTCATGGGCGCCGTGATCGACGACCGGGCGTTCGCCAAGCACCGGGCCGCGATCGAGCGGGCCCGGTCCCACGACGCCATCGACCTCCTGGTCGGCGGCGGCCTCGACGACTCCGAGGGCTACTTCGTCCAGCCGACGGTGCTGCAGAGCGCCGACCCGGAGGACGAGATCTTCACCACGGAGTACTTCGGCCCGATCCTCGGCGTGCACGTCTACGACGACGCCGACTACGACACGGTGCTCACCCAGATGGAGGGCGCCGCGCCGTACGGCCTGACCGGATCGATCATCGCGCAGGACCGCCGGGCCATCGCCGAGGCGTCGGAGAAGCTGCGGTTCGCCGCCGGCAACTTCTACGTCAACGACAAGCCGACCGGCGCGGTCGTCGGGCAGCAGCCGTTCGGCGGGTCGCGGGCCAGCGGCACCAACGACAAGGCCGGCTCGATCTTCAACCTGACGCGATGGGTGAGCACGCGCGCGGTCAAGGAGACGTTCGCGCCGCCGACGGACCACCGGTACCCCCACATGGGGTGATCGCCTTCCCGCCTCCCGGCGAGTAGCCTGGCCTGTGACCAGGCAATATGCGTGGCACGCCTCGGGGGGAACGTGTGCGGCGTCTGACGTCATTGGCCGCCGTCGTCGGCTGTGCGGCGGCGGCCGGGTACGCGGTCAAGGCGCTCACCGTGCCCGAGCCGCGGCCCGCCCGTGTCATCGACGCGGACGGGGACGCCGACCTCACCCACCTGTCGCTCCACGCCGACCCGCGGCTGGTTCCCGTGACCGGCCACCGGCTCGTCCCCGGGCGCCGCGCCCGGTACGCCTTCACCGTCACGAACGCGGGCACCGAGGGCGTCCGGCACGTCGTGGCGCGCAGCGTCAAGGTGTCGGCGCCCGGAACGGACGACCGGCTGGCCGTCGTCTCCGTCAGCGATCCGTCGTGCTCGGCGATCGGCAGGGTCGAGTGCATCTTCCAGCGGCTGGCGCCGGGGGAGAGCAGGACGGTGCGCGTCGTCGTGGACACCCCGGCGGACCGCCCGCCGCGCGGGCGGATGACGATCAACACGTTCCTGGGCCGGTTCACCGGGCCGGTCGGCGGGACGATCCCGCTGGAGGTGATCGGCGAGGTCAGGCCGACCACGGGGCGATTCCCCTGACACCGGGTTTGCGCCGGACGGGGCTCAGCCTCCACGATTGACCGGCCCTCTTGTGTCCACCGTGTGCGGGAGACCGTCGATGCCTCGTCTGGTGCTGTGGAACGTCGATCACACACTGGTCGACGTCGGCAAGGTGACCCGGGAGGCGTACGCCGAGGCGTTCGAGCGCGTGACCGGGCGGCCGCTCGTCCGCCTCGCGCCGGCCGCCGGGCGTACCGAGTCGGAGATCATCTTCGAGACCCTGGCGTTCAACGACGTCGCCCCGACCGAGGATCACCTACCGGAGTTCATGGCCGCGCTGGCCGACGCGTTCGCGGCGCGCAAGGGCGCGGTCCGCAAGGAGGGCCGCGTGCTGCCGGGAGCCCGCGAGGCCCTCGCGGCGGTGGCCAGGCGGCGCGGCGTCGTGCAGTCGGTGCTGACCGGCTCGATCCGGCCGAACGCCGTCACCAAGCTGAAGGCGCTCGGCCTGGCCAAGTACCTCGACTTCGAGGTCGGCGGGTACGGCTCGGAGACCTACCCCAAGGCCGCCCTGGTGGAGCTGGCCCGCACGCGTGCGGCGGAGCGGCACGGCGGTGTGATCGCCGAGGACGCGACCGTGCTCGTGGCCGACTCCCCGCGCGACGTGCAGGCCGCGAAGATCGCCCGCGCCAGGATGCTCGCGGTCGCGACGGGCACCGCGACCCAGGCGGAGCTGCGCGGCGCGGGCGCGGACGTCGTGCTGCCGAGCCTCGCCGAGACCGAGACGGTCGTCGCCGCGATCGAGGAGCTCACCGCGACGCCACCGGCGTGAGGGCCGAGTCACCAGGGGCCGGCATTGCGGCCGGTGGCCGCCCCCGTGAATGCTGGGTGCCAGCGAAAACGTGAGGAGGCCCTGCCGTGTCCGTTGCCGAGGGTGATCTGTTGTGGGAGCCGTCCGAGGAGGTCCGCCGGACCGCCCGTGTCGCGCGGTTCATGCGCGAGCGCGGGATCGACTCGTACGACGAGCTGTGGCGCTGGTCCGTCACCGACGTCGGCGGGTTCTGGGACGCGATCTGGTCCTACTTCGGAGTGCTGGGCGACCGCGGCGACGGGCCGGCGCTGGAACGCTCCGAGATGCCGGGCGCGCGCTGGTTCCCCGGCGCGACGCTCAACCACGCGCGCAACGCGCTGCGCCGGGCCGAGGAGGACCCCGGCGCCACGGCGGTGATCTTCCGGACGGAGGCCGACGACGGTGACCAGGCCGGCGAGGGCTCCGGCGGGGCGTCCCGCTCGCGGACGCTGACGTACGGCGAGCTCGCCGCCGAGGTCGCCGAGGTGCGCGCCGGGCTGCGGGCGCTCGGCGTCGGCCGGGGCGACCGCGTCGCGGCGTACGTCCCGAACATCCCCGAGGCCCTGGTCGCCTTCCTCGCGACCGCGTCCCTGGGCGCGGTGTGGTCGTCGTGCTCGCCCGACTTCGGCGCGCCGAGCGTGATCGACCGGTTCACCCAGATCGAGCCGAAGGTGCTGATCGCGGTGGACGGCTACGCCTACAACGGCAAGCGGTTCGACCGGTCCTCGGTCGTCCGCGACATCCAGGCGTCGCTGCCCACACTGACGGCCACGGTCACGATCCCCTGCCTCGACCCGGACGCCCCCGCGATCGGGGAGGGCCGCGCGCTCCGCTACGCCGACCTGCGGCGTGACGGCGAGCCGCTCGCCTTCGAGGCGGTGCCCTTCGACCACCCGCTGTGGATCCTGTACTCCTCGGGCACCACGGGCCTGCCCAAGCCGATCGTGCACGGCCACGGCGGCATCGTCCTGGAGCACCTCAAGGCCCTCAGCTTCCACCAGGACCTCGGCCCCGGCGACGTGTTCCTCTGGTACACGACGACCGGCTGGATGATGTGGAACTACCTCATCGGCGGCCTCCTCGTCGGCGCGACCGTCGTGCTGTACGACGGGGCGCCGAACGGCGACACGCTGTGGCGGCTGGCCGCCGAGACCGGGGTCACCTACTTCGGGGTCGGCGCGCCGTACGTCCTGGCGTCGATGAAGGCGGGTCTCGACCCCGGCCGGACGCATGACCTGTCCCGGCTGCGCGGGATCGGCTCGACGGGTTCGCCGCTGCCGCCCGAGGGCTTCGGTTGGCTGTACGACCACGTCGGCCGGGACCTGCTGGTCGGCTCGTTCTCCGGCGGCACGGACGTGGCCACCGGGTTCGTCGGGCCCTGCCCGCTGCTGCCGCTGCGCGCGGGCGTCATCCAGTGCCGTGGGCTCGGCGCGAAGGTCGAGGCGTACGACGAGAAGGGCGAGCCGGTCATCGGCGAGGTCGGGGAGCTGGTGCTCACCGAGCCGATGCCGTCCATGCCGATCTACTTCTGGAACGACGAGGGCGGCGAGCGCTACCGCGACTCCTACTTCGGCGTGTACGAGGGCGTCTGGCGGCACGGCGACTGGATCAAGGTGCTGCCCGACGGCGGGTGCGTGATCTACGGGCGGTCCGACTCCACCCTCAACCGCGGGGGCGTCCGCATGGGCACCGCCGACTTCTACCGTGTCGTCGAGGGCTTCGACGAGATCGCCGACTCCCTCGTCGTCGACACCGGGCAGCTCGGCGCGGAGGGCCGGCTGCTGCTGTACGTCCAGCTCGCCGAGGGCGTCGACCTGTCCGATGACCTGGCCGGCCGGATCCGCGCCGCCCTGCGCTCGACGCTGTCCCCGCGGCACGTACCCGACGAGATCCGGGTCGTGCCGGGAGTGCCGCGCACCCTGTCCGGTAAGAAGCTGGAGGTTCCAGTCCGTAAGATCTTGCTTGGCACGCCCATCGACAAGGCGGCGAATCCGGACGCGATGGCCAACCCCGAAGTGCTGCGCCACTTCACGCCGGATTCCTGACCCACGGGCCGGGCGCGTCTCTCGTACGGGACATGTCCGTCACCTGCTGCGACCCGCCCTGGGCACGCGACGTCGGTGGGGATATGTTCGGCAGATGCGGTTCGTCGCCCATGCTCTGATCGGCGGGCCGGCAGGGGAGTGACCAGCCCCGGCCGGCCGGCCGAACCAGCGGGACGTCGACCGCATCTCAACCGATATGCCCGACCGTGGGGACGGTCGGCGGGGAGCGACGGAAGGGATGCGGTCGGCCATGGACCGGACTGCGGTGGACCATAATGCGAATCCCCTGCAGCCAGGTGATCCTCGGCGGCTGGGGGAGTACGACCTCATCGGACGGCTGGGACGGGGCGGCCAGGGCGCCGTCTTCCTGGGCAGGTCCCCCGAGGGCGCCCAGGTCGCGATCAAGCTGCTCCACTCGGAGCTGGCGCAGGACGCCAGGGCGCGTACCCGCTTCGAGCGTGAGGTGACCGCCGCCAAGCGGGTCGCGCGGTTCTGCACCGCGCAGGTGCTCGACGCCGACGTCGCGGGGGACCGCCCGTACATCGTGAGCGAGTTCGTCCCCGGGCGTTCGCTGTACGACGTGATCAAGGAGAGCGGGCCGGTCGGCGGCGCGGCGCTGGAGCGGCTCGCGATCGGCACGGTCACCGCGCTCGTCGCCATCCACCAGGCGGGCGTCGTGCACCGCGATCTCAAGCCGCACAACGTGCTGCTCGGGCCCGACGGCCCACGGGTGATCGACTTCGGTATCGCGCGGGCACTGGACGGCACCTCGACGGTGTCCAGCCGCGTCGTCGGTACCCCCGCCTACATGGCCCCGGAGCAGATCCGCGGCGAGACGGTCGGGCCGGCCGCCGACATCTTCGCGTGGGCCGCCACGATGGTCTTCGCGGCCACCGGGACCCCGCCCTTCGGCAGCGACATGATCTCCGCGGTGGTCAACCGGATCCTCACCGAGGAGCCCCGCACCGGGGATCTGCCAGCCGAGCTGCAGGCGCTCGTCGCCGCGTGCCTGGACAAGGACCCCGGGAGGCGGCCCACCGCCAACGCCCTCCTGCTGCGCCTGCTCGGCGGTGGCCGGCAGGCCGCCCAGGGGCCGGAGTCCTCCCCGACCAAGGTGCTGCCGCCGGTCGAGACCATGGCCGGCGACGGTCCCCTGGCGGTCCCCGCCGACCTGCTCGAGCACGCGGCCACGGTCGCCGCCCAGCGGACCCCGCCCGGCGGCTCGGCCTTCGCCGGCGCGCCGGGTTCCGGCGCCGCCGGCCCCAAGTACCCCGTCGCGGCCAAGTACCCCGTCGCGGCGGCACAGCCGGCGCCCACGCCTCGGGCCGAGGAGCGGACCCCCACCCTCGCGGCGGGGGAGCAGACCCCGGCCTTCGGCGCGGGGGAGCGGACGCCCGCCTACGGGGCGGAGGCGCGCACCGCGCCGGTCCTGCCGCCGGTGGCCGGAACGCCCGGCCGGCCGTCCGTCGCGGGGGAGCCGACCTCACCGGTCCTCCCGCCCGTGCCCGGTGCCGCACCGGTCCCCCACGGGGGCTGGTCGGCGATGTCGAAGGGCCGCCGGAGGCTCGCCGCCGCCGGGGCGGCGGTCGCCGCGGCCGCGGCGGTCGTCGTCGCGCTGGCCCTGACCTTCAACGGCAACGACCGCACCGGGCAGAACACCGGGTACAACCCGAACGGCACGCAGAGCCACATGTCCCCCTCCCAGACCGCCCACGGCAACGACGGCGTGCCGGTCGGCATCCCCTCGTCGGCTCCCACCCACACGGCGCCGACGCCGACGGACTCCTCCACGCCCACCTACTCGCCGACGCCGACCTATTCGCCCACGCCGACGCATTCCTCCACCCCGACGCACTCGTCCACCCCTACGCACTCGTCGACCCCCACCAGTGGCACCGGGGGCGGATCGAGCACCGGCACCGGCGGCACCGGATCCGACTCGGGCCACACCGGGGGCGGAACGGGGACCGGCGGCGGCACCGGGACGGGCGGCGGCACCGGGACCGGCGGGGACACGGGCGGCGGGTCCGGGACGACCACCGGCCAGGGCGTGGACTCTCAGACCACGCCCCGCGCCCACTCCGGCGCCACGACCGGTGACGGGGGCGCCTGACCGGGTCTCATCCGGGTCGGACAATCTCCGTTTACGCGTTAATGTGGCCGCCGTGAGCACAACACCACAACGGCGTGGTGCGGCCGCGTTCGCTTCCGGCGTGTCCGGACACGGATGCGGCGTGCCCGGGCGTAGCTTCGTAAACGACGGCCCCTGGCGACTCGCCGAAGATCTTCTCGAATCCGACGAGATCGGCGCTGCGGCGCCCCGCATGGTCGGCCCACCCACGGAACCCCCGTCGCCGTGGCCGACCACGTTCCCGACCGGTCTTGGCGGGAACAACGGTCGCCGAGCCCGCGACCGCGTTGAGTGGATTTGCGAAGGTATTGAGGGAGAATCGGAATGAGGGGCGAAGGCGCATGAGCGCGAGTGCCAACGTCAGCGGCACCGCCGGACTCGACGACGCGAAGGACGAACTGCTGGAGCGTGCGGCACGGGCGTGCACGCACACTCCCGGCGTGCGGCACGACGCCGGGGAGATCCTCGGCTACTTGAGGTTCTACTACCGGCACGTCGCACCGGAGGATCTGCTCGACCGCGACCCGGTGGACGTCTGCGGCCCGGCGATGGTGCACCGCCACCTCGGCGAGGAACGGCCGCAGGGGCGGGCCAAGGTGCGGGCGTTCACCCCGACGATCGAGGAGTACGGCTGGGACCCCGGGCACAGCGTCGTGCAGGTGGTCACCGACGACATGCCGTACCTCGTCGACTCGGTGGTGATGGAGCTCAACCGGCACCGCCTCGCGACGCACCTGATCGTCCACCCGCAGCTCCGGGTCACCCGCGACGTGACCGGCAGCCTCCAGCAGGTCGGCGCGGGCGACGGCCTCGTGCTGGAGGAGTCCTGGATCCACATCGAGATCGACCGGCAGAGCGACCGGGTGCTGCTGGACGAGCTCGAGGCCGACCTGCAGCGGGTGCTGGGCGACGTGCGCGCCGCCGTCGAGGACGAGCAGAAGATGCGCGCGCTGGCGGGCGCCATCGCGGTCGAGGTCGCCGAGAGGCGGCCGCCGCTGCCGGACCGGGAGATCACCGACGGCGTCGAGCTGCTGGACTGGCTCGCCGACGACCACTTCACCTTCCTCGGCTACCGCGAGTACAAGCTGGAGGACGGGCCGGACGGCGAGCAGCTGCGCGCGGTCCCCGGCACCGGCCTGGGCATCCTGCGCTCCGACCAGGCGGAGTCCACGAGCTTCGCGTCCCTGCCGCAGCAGGTGCGCTCGAAGGCGCGGGAACCGCAGCTGCTGATCCTCACCAAGGCCAACTCGCGGGCGACCGTGCACCGCTCGGCGTACCTCGACTACGTCGGGGTCAAGAAGTTCGGGGAGAACGGCGAGGTCGTCGGCGAGCGCCGCTTCCTCGGACTGTTCACCCACACCGCCTACAGCGAGAGCATCGCGCACATTCCCGTCCTGCGGCACAAGCTGGAGGAGGTCCTCGGCCACGCCGGGCTGGCCGCCGACAGCTACGACGGCAAGGACCTCATCGAGATCCTCGAGACCTACCCCCGCGACGACCTCTTCCAGATCTCCGTCGCCGAACTGCTGCCCATCGCCCTCGGCGTGCTGCGGCTGCGGGAGCGCAAGCAGCTGAAGCTGTTCGTCCGCAAGGACGAGTACGGCCGGTACATGTCGTGCCTGGTCTTCCTGCCCCGGGACCGGTACACCACGCAGATCCGCCTGCGCATCCAGGACATCCTGCTGCGGGCGTACGACGGCGTCTCCGTCGACTACAGCGCGATGGTCGGCGACTCGATCCTCGCCCGCCTGCACGTCGTCGTCCGCGGCGAGCGGGGCCGCCCGCTGCCCGAGGTGGACCCGGCCGACCTGGAGCGGCGCCTGATCGCCGCGACCCGGTCCTGGACCGACGACCTCGCCGAGGCGATCGTCCAGCAGTGCGGCGAGGAGCAGGCGAGCGCGCTCACCCGGCGCTACACCGACGCGTTCCCCGAGGGCTACAAGGCCGACTTCCCCGCCCGGACCGCGTGCGCCGACCTCACCCGGCTGGAGGAGCTCACCGAGCCCGGCGAGATCTCGATCAACCTGTACGAGCCGTACGACGCGCAGGCCGGCGAGCGCCGGCTGAAGATCTACCGGCTCGGCCCGCCGATCTCGCTGTCCCAGATCCTGCCGCTGCTGCAGGAGATGGGCGTCGAGGTCGTGGACGAGCGGCCGTACGAGATCGCCCGCGCCGACGGCCGCGAGTCGTGGATCTACGACCTGGGCCTGCGGTACGACCCGTCGCCCGACGTGGACGAGACCGAGATCAAGGGACTGTTCCAGGAGGCGTTCGAGGCGCTCTGGGCCGGCAGGGTGGAGAGCGACCGGTTCAACGCGCTGGTGCTGCGCGCCGGCCTGGACTGGCGGTCCGCGATGGTGCTGCGCGCGTACGCGCGGTACCTGCGCCAGACCAAGACCACCTTCAGCGAGCGGTACATCGAGGAGGTGCTGGTCGCCAACCCGCGCGTCGCGCGCCTCCTGGTCCGGCTGTTCGAGGCGCGGCTGGACCCGCGCCTGAACCACGCCGGCGACGACCGGTCCGCCGCCGCCCACGAGGAGCTCGAGGCGGCCATCACCGAGGAGATCGAGGGCGCGCTCGACGCGGTCTCCAGCCTCGACGAGGACCGCATCCTCCGCAGCTACCTGGCGATGATCCGCGCGACGCTGCGCACCAACCACTACCAGCGGACCGCCGACGGCAGGCCCAAGCCGTACCTGTCGCTGAAGTTCGACCCCGAGGCGATCCCGGACCTGCCGCAGCCGCGCCCCAAGTACGAGATCTTCGTGTACTCGCCGCGCCTGGAGGGCGTGCACCTGCGGTTCGGGTCGGTGGCCCGCGGCGGCCTGCGCTGGTCCGACCGCAAGGAGGACTTCCGGACCGAGATCCTCGGCCTGGTCAAGGCGCAGGCGGTGAAGAACACCGTCATCGTCCCGGCCGGAGCCAAGGGCGGCTTCGTCTGCAAGCGGCTGCCGGACCCGAGCGACCGCGAGGCGTTCCTCGCCGAGGGCGTCGCGTCGTACAAGCAGTTCATCAGCGGCCTGCTCGACATCACCGACAACCTCGTCGGGGGTGAGGTGATCCCCGCGCCGGACGTGGTGCGGCACGACGGGGACGACACCTACCTGGTCGTCGCGGCCGACAAGGGCACCGCGACGTTCTCCGACATCGCCAACGAGGTCGCCGCGTCGTACGGCTTCTGGCTGGGCGACGCGTTCGCCTCCGGCGGCTCGGTCGGCTATGACCACAAGGCGATGGGCATCACCGCGCGCGGCGCGTGGGAGTCGGTGAAGTACCACTTCCGCGGGCTGGGCGTCGACGTGCAGAAGGAGGACTTCACCGTCGTCGGCATCGGCGACATGTCCGGTGACGTGTTCGGCAACGGAATGCTGCTGTCCGAGCACATCAGGCTCGTCGCGGCGTTCGACCACCGGCACATCTTCCTCGACCCGGACCCCGATCCGGCGACGTCGTTCCAGGAGCGCAAGCGGATGTTCGCGCTGCCGCGCAGCTCCTGGGCCGACTACGACACCTCGCTGATCTCCAAGGGCGGCGGCGTGCACCCGCGCACCGCCAAGAAGATCTCGATCACCCCGCAGGTGCGCGCGGCGCTCGGCATCGACGACGGCGTCGTCGCGATGACCCCGCACGACCTGATCCACGCGATCCTGTGCGCCCCCGTCGACCTGTTGTGGAACGGCGGCATCGGCACGTACGTCAAGGCGTCGAACGAGAACAACGCCGACGTCGGCGACCGGGCCAACGACGCGTTGCGCGCCGACGCCACCGAGCTGCGCTGCAAGGTGATCGGCGAGGGCGGCAACCTGGGGCTCACCCAGCGGGCCCGGATCGAGTTCTCCCTCGGCGGCGGGCTGGTGAACACCGACTTCATCGACAACTCCGCCGGCGTGGACACCTCCGACCACGAGGTCAACATCAAGATCCTCCTCGACCAGGTCGTCCGCGACGGAGAGCTGACCCGCAAGCAGCGGGACACGCTCTTCCTGCAGATGACCGACGAGGTCGCCGACCTGGTGCTGCGCGACAACTACCAGCAGAACGTCGTGCTCGCCGCCGCCCGTACGCAGGCCTCGTCCATGCTGCACGTGCACGCGCGCCACCTGCGCAAGCTCGAGCGTGACGGCAAGCTGAAGCGGCGGCTGGAGGACCTGCCCGACGATAAGGCCCTCGCCGAGCGGCGGCAGGCGGGCCTCGGCCTGACCGGCCCGGAGTTCGCCACGCTCCTCGCCTACAGCAAGCTGACGCTGGAGGAGGAGATCCGGGCCTCCGACCTGCCGGACGACCCGCACCTCGCCACCCGGCTCGTGGAGTACTTCCCGACGCCGCTGCGGGAGCGGTTCCGTGACTACATGGACCGGCACCCGCTGCGCCGGGAGATCATCTCCACGTCCGTGGCGAACAGCCTGGTCAACAACAGCGGCACGACGTTCGCGTTCCGGATGAACGAGGAGACCGGCGCCTCGGCCTCCGACATCGCCCGCGCCTACCTGGTGGCGCGCGCGGTGTTCGACATGCCGCGGTTCTGGGCCTCGGTGGACGCCCTGGAGTCCCAGGTCGACACGGCCACGCAGATCCGGATGCGCCTGGAGGCGCGCAAGCTCACCGAGCGCGGCGCCCGCTGGCTGCTGCACAACCGGCGGATGCCGTTCGACCTGAAGGAGACGGTCGACTTCTTCGCCGGGGGCGCGGCCATCCTCGCGCCGCAGCTGCCGAAGCTCCTCACCGGCCGCGATCTGGCCGGCTTCGAGGAGCGGCGGGACCGCTTCGGCGAGGCCGGCGTGCCGGGCGAGCTGGCCGAGCAGGTCGCGATCATGGTCCCGGCCTACTCCACCTTCGACCTGGTGGAGATCGCGCACAGCACGGGACGGTCGCTCGAGGAGGCCGCCGAGGTCTACTTCGACCTGGCCGAACGCCTGCAGATCGCCCGGCTGCGCGAGCGCGTGATCGCGTTGCCGCGCGACGACCGCTGGCAGTCGATGGCCCGGTCGGCGCTGCGCGACGACCTGTACGCCGCGCACGCCGCCCTCGCCCGCGACGTGCTCGCCACCAGCGAGTCCGGCGCGGACCCCGAGGAACGCCTGGCGATCTGGGCCGAGAAGAACAGCGCGGCGGTCTCGCGCGCGGCCCAGACCCTCGGCGAGATCTGGGAGAGCGACAGTTTCGGCATCGCGACCCTGTCCGTGGCACTGCGCGCGATCCGCACGCTGGTCACCGCCAGCACGCTGCCCGGCTGACGCCCGGCGGGAGGCGCCCCGGCGGCGAGAGCACGCCGGGGCGCCTTCCAACCCGATGATTCTTTCCGGATTCGCACAGTGATCGGATGATCACTGTGCGAATCTGTCCGCATGCTTCGACACCTCACCGCCCTGACGGTCGTCCTGCTGCCGCTCGCCGCGTGCGGCGGCACGCCGGCGATCGCCGCGCCCGCCGTGGCCAAGGACCGGGCCGCGCAGCTGCTCGCCCACTACCAGGCCGTCAACAACCGGGCCAACGGCACGTCCGACGAGCGGCTGCTCGCCACGGTCGAGACCGGCGCCCAGCTCGACATGGACCGCGCCGAGTACCGTCGGCGCACGGCGGCCAAGGAGAAGTACACGCCGTTCGTCTACAGCGCCCCGGCCTACTACATCCCCCGCGAGACGGGCTTCCCCAAGTGGTTCGCCGTGGTCGCCACCGCGGGCAGGACCCGGCACGCGCTGGTCTTCACCCAGGAGCGGCCCAAAGGTCCCTGGCTGCTCACCGCCGACCCGTTCCCCGCCGAGACGATCACCGGCGTCGCCCTGGACAAGGACGGCTACGCCACCGCCGTGGCCCCCGATGACGGCAGGACGGCTCCCGCGCCCGGCAAGATCGCCGCGGTGCACGCCGCCACGCTGACGCGCGGCACGTCCGGTATGGCCCCCGGTCCGTACACCACCCAGGCGCATGACGCGCTGGTCAAGGCGGAGGCCGCGCTCAAGCGCCGGGGCGTGACGCTCACCTCCGACTTCCGGCCGGACCGCCAGCAGGCCTTCGCGCTGCGCACCACCGACGGCGGCGCGCTCGTGTGGTACGTCGTGCGGCAGAGCGAGAGCTACGACCTGGCCAGGCCGGGGCTCATCGGCAACGGCGGCGACCTGGCCGGCCTGATCAGCGGAAAGGTCCGCCGCCACCTGGACACGACCGCGCTGACGCAGTACCTCGCGGTCGTTCCTCCGCAGGGCGCGGCCAAGGTCGTCGGAAGCTACCGCAAGGCCATCCAGGCCACCGAGTCCTAGGGCCTGTCTCAAAGCCCCGCTGTCCTACTGCGCGGTGTCCAGGCGGCGCCTCGCCGCGTTGTCGTCGGTCGGCAGCCAAAACCAGGCTGCCTCCCTCCTCCGCCTTGCGACGCACCACCTGGACACCGCTCGCTACGGACGGGGACTTTGAGACAGGCCCTAGTCGAAGCCGGGCCCCGCCCCGGCGTCCGCACGGACCCGGACCCGGAGGAGCGCGGGCCCCGGTGAGCGCGGACGGGGCGTGATGTCAGAATTCGGGCATGCGCCACCGCCGTGTCGCGCCGGCCGTGCTGGCGATCCTTCTGCTCGCCGGGTGCCAGGGCGGTGACGACGACGGGGGCGCCGCCGGTGACACCGCAGTCCCCGCCGTCTCGGCCGACACGGCGGCGAAGGTCCTCGCGGACTACGTCCGTCACTGGAACCGGGCGGTCACGGCGGGCGACGCGAGGGCGTGGCGGGAGGTGGGCACCGACGCGTTCGGCGCGACCGCCGAGGCCGCGCTCCGCCTCGGCGGCGGGCGGCCGCCGCGTACCAGTGTGATCTCCCTGCACAACCCCGTGATGTACGTCCCGCGGCTGCGAGGCCTGCCCCGGTGGTTCGCGGTCTCGGCGCTGGAGCGTGAGGGCGGCACCGAGCGCCCGCTCTTCGCGGTGTTCGTGCGGAAGAGCGCGACATCGGCGTGGCGGCTGTCGAGCCGGGTGTACTTCCACGGGGAGCCACCCGGGATCGCCACGGATGAGCAGGGCTACGCCGTCGCGGTCGACCCGGGCACGAGCACGCCGACGACGACGCCGGCCGCGCTGCCGGCGGCGCATGCCGCGTACCTCGACCGCGGGAACGACGACGCGATCGTGCCGGGCGCCACCGCCCGCACCTGGCGGACCGCCGAGGCCGGGCAGGAGAGGCAACTGCGCGCTCACGGGGTGACCGTCGCCGGCCGGTCGTCGCCCACCGGCTACCCCGTCTATCCGCTGCGGACGAGCGACGGCGGGGCGATCGTGAGTTACTCCCTACGGCGTACGACGACGTACACGGCGACCGGCCACGGTGACGTCGCGGCCCTGCCGTCGGACGTCCGCACGTACCTGCACGGCAGGACGGGGCACCGGGTCACGGCCACGTGGGTGTGGCGGGCCGTCGCCTATCTGCCGGTACGCGGCCGGGCGACCGTGCTGATCGAGGCCTTCGACCTGGCCTCCGCCCAGGCGTCCTGACGTCATGACATGCGCTTCCCCGCCGGGGCGGCGGGAACGACGCGACGCCAGGGCGAGGTGCGTCACTTCGCCGGGACGGCCGCCTTGACGGTGCCGCCGTCGGCGCCGACGATCTGCGCCTTGACGGTTCCGTCCTGCTTCTTCGGCTTCGCCGGGACCACCGCGACGTACTGCATCGTCTGACTGATGTCGATCTCGCTCTTCACGGACTTCGCGGTCAGGAACGGCGCGGCGTCGTCGGGGACCGGGAAGTGATCGCTCTTGTCCTTGCCCTTGGTCTTGGTGATCACCGTGTCGCGGCTGAGGGCGTAGAGCACCATCCCTCCGCCGTCCGCGGTCGCCAGCGGGAAGATCGGGAAGGACGTCGCGGCGTAGACGACGCTGCTGTGCAGCCCGGCCTTCTTCGCCTTCTTGTTCTTCATCGCCTTCTGGTCCGCCGCGTAATAGCCGGTGGTGTACTTCCCGGCACGCATGACCTGGGCGGCGACGTTCTGCGGGCCCTCCTCGGCGAGCGTCGCCTGGATCGAGGGCACCAGCCGCGGCGGGATCAGCAGGGCGTTGTCGAAGGTGGCCAGGGCCTTGGCGTACCCGTCGGATCCCACCGCGATCTTCGGAGGCTTCTGCTTGGCGTCCAGCACGGCGAGCGCGCTCAGCCGCCAGCGCTGGACCGACTTGGTCCGCAGGAAGCCCATGTACACGGTGTGGGGGTCCTTGCCGTCCGCCCTCGTCCGGCGCGCGCTCACCACGAACCACTGCGGCCCCGTCAGCAGCAGGTGCGGGACGTAGAGGACCGGATCGGCATAGTGGTAGCGGGGGACCGGGTCACCGGCGGCGACCGCGCGGCGGAACGCCGCGGCGGTGAGCTGCGACTGTCCCTCGCTGGTCCACCACAGGGCGAGCCGTTCGTCACCGCTGGCCCGGGCCACGTCGTCGTTGTTGACGAACGAGTGGAACGCCTTGGCCGCGACGTCAGGGGTCAGCGGCTCGGGCGGGGGACTGCTCTCCGCGGCGACCGGGCTCGCGCGCACGGTGCGGTGTGGCTTGCCCGAGCATCCCGCGGCGGCGGTGATGGTGAGCACCGCCACGAGCGTGGACGCAACCGCCTTGTTCATGTACCCCGGCCTTCGTTACAGCTGTCGGGCAGAGTATGCCAGGGATCTCCGCGTACGCCCCCGGGCGGCCCGGTCCCGAGGCCGGTGAAGACCGACGGAGCGCGTACGCGGAGAGTACGGGCGCGGGTAGGCTTCGAACGTGGCAGTCATGGATCCCTCGGAAGAGATGAAGGAACTCGGTTCGATGCTGACCGGCATCGAGGCCGTCCTCGACCTCGACGCGATGCGCCGCGACGTCGCGGAGCTACGCGAGCAGGCTGCCGACCCCGACCTGTGGAACGACCAGGACCGCGCCCAGCAGGTGACCCGGCGGCTGTCCTACCTCGATGGCGAGCTGGGCAAGGTCGAGGGCCTGCGCAACCGCCTCGACGACGTGGCCGTGTTGTTCGAGCTGGCGTCGGAGGAGGGCGACGAGGACACCCGCGGCGAGGCGGAGCGGGAGCTCGGCGCGCTGCGCAAGGAGATCGAGCAGCTCGAGGTCCGCACCCTCATGTCCGGGGAGTACGACTCCCGTGAGGCGCTGGTCACGATCAACTCCCAGGCCGGCGGCGTGGACGCGGCGGACTTCGCCCAGATGGTTCAGCGGATGTACCTCCGGTGGGCCGAGCGCCACGGCTACCCGGCCGAGGTCTACGAGACGTCCTACGCCGAAGAGGCGGGCATCAAGTCGACGACCTTCGCGGTCAAGGCGCCGTACGCCTACGGCACGCTGCGCGGGGAGCACGGCACCCACCGCATGGTCCGGATCTCGCCGTACGACAACCAGGGCCGCCGGCAGACCTCGTTCGCCGGCGTGGACGTGGTGCCGGTGGTGGAGCAGACCGACCACGTCGACATCCCCGAGGACGAGCTGCGCATCGACGTGTACCGGTCGAGCGGGCCCGGCGGGCAGGGCGTCAACACCACCGACTCGGCGGTGCGGATCACCCACCTGCCGACCGGCATCGTCGTCTCCTGCCAGAACGAACGCAGCCAGCTGCAGAACCGCGCGACCGCGATGACGGTGCTGCAGGCCAAGCTCCTGGAGCGTAAGCGGCAGGAGGAGGCCGAGCGGATGAACGAGCTGCGCGGCGAGACGACGAGCTCGTGGGGCACGCAGATCCGTAACTACGTGCTGCACCCGTACCAGATCGTCAAGGACCTGCGTACGGGCGTCGAGGCGGGCAACCCCACGGCGGTCCTGGACGGCGACATCGACGAGTTCATCGAGGCCGAGATCCGGTGGATGCGCCGCCGCGAAGCCGGCGAGGAGCAGGACCAGGCCTGAGCCGGGCCCGCACCGAACGGGCCGGGCCCGTCAGCGCGGACCCGGCGTCGTCAGTGCAGACCCAGCTTGAGCGCGATCAGCAGCGTCAGCGCCAGGACCAGCGCGCCGATGATGAGGATGGGGGACAGGCCGAACGGCCCGGGACGGTGAACCTCCGCCCGTGCCGCGCGGCAGGCGGGGCAGCGCCCCTCGACGACGGGGCCCGAGCATCGCGCGCAGATCAGATGTTCGCAGCTCATCCGGCTCCTTCCTGAACGTCGGGCGGGAATCCGTTCAGCCTATGCGTTCCTGGCCGGTGGCCCGCCGTCAATCGGCGACGGGTGTCCGTGATGCCCGGTTGCTTTTCCTCGGTGTACCCAAGTTGGACGATCCATGCCAGTCTCCCCTCTAGACTGCTGCTTGGCCAATCGGCCCGCCAAGCCGGGAAGCCGCGGCAGGGCGTCTGTCCGACGGAAAGACAGTCGTCGCCGTCCCCCAGCCCCTAGACTGGCACGTCGTGATGCAGCCGTGATCCACTTTGATAACGTCACCAAGGTCTATTCGCACCAGAGTCGACCGGCCCTGCAGGGTGTCAACGTGGCCGTGGAGAAGGGCGAGTTCGTCTTTCTCGTCGGCCCTTCCGGGTCCGGCAAGTCGACCTTCCTGCGCCTGATCCTCAAGGAGGAGCGTCCGACGCAGGGCGGAATCCACGTCGCCGGCAAGGACCTGAGCCGGCTGAGCAACTGGAAGGTCCCGCATCTGCGCCGCCGGATCGGCTGCGTGTTCCAGGACTTCCGGCTGCTGCCCAACAAGAACGTCTACGAGAACGTCGCGTTCGCTCTCGAGGTCATCGGGAAGCCGCGGCGTTTCATCCGCAAGGTGGTCCCGGAGGTCATCGACCTGGTCGGCCTCGAAGGCAAGGCCCACCGGATGCCCGATGAGCTGTCCGGCGGCGAGCAGCAGCGCGTCGCGATCGCGCGGGCGTTCGTCAACCGGCCGATGATCCTGCTCGCCGACGAGCCCACGGGGAACATCGACCCGGCGACCAGTATCGGCATCATGAAGGTGCTCGACCGGATCAACCGGACCGGCACGACCGTCGTGATGGCGACCCATGACGCGGCGATCGTCGACGCGTTCCGCAAGCGAGTGGTCGAGCTGGAGGACGGCCGCGTCGTGCGCGATCAGTCGCGCGGCGTCTACGGCCAGGCGTACGGCGGCGTCTAGCGGACCGCCTACCAGGCGCAGGGCGGCGCGGGGCGGACCGCGCCGCCGCGCCGACACGACCACCACCCGGACGACCAAGGACAGCGAGGCATGCGGGTACAGTTCGTACTTCAGGAGATCTGGATCGGTCTCCGCAGGAACCTCACGATGACCATCGCGCTCATCGTCACCGTGGCCATCGCGATGGCGCTGTTCGGCACGGGTGTGCTCCTGAAGATGCAGGTCGACAAGTCCAACAACTACTGGTCGGACAAGGTCGAGGTCTCGATCTACCTGTGCAACAAGCTGAGCGCCAACCCGAACTGCAAGAAGAGCGAGCCGTCGGCGGATCAGAAGGCCGAGATCCGTAAGCAGCTCGAGTCGATGCCTCAGGTGGCGAAGGTCGTCCCGGAGACGGCGCAGGAGGCGTACCAGCGCGCCAAGGAGCAGTTCAAGGACAGCCCGGGCATCGCCGGCTCGATCCAGCCGGGTGACATCCCCGACTCCTTCCGGGTGAAGCTCAAGGATCCGAAGAACTTCGCGGCGGTCGTCGCTCAGATGAGCAACCGGGGTGGCGTCGACCAGGTGGTCAACGAGCGCGCCATCCTGGACAAGTTCTTCAAGATCCTCAGTGGGCTGCAGTGGGCGGCGCTGACCATCGCCGCGATCCAGCTGATCGCGGCCGTGCTCCTCGTGGCGAACACCATCCGTCTGTCGGCGTTCAACCGGCGGCGGGAGACCGGCATCATGCGGCTGGTCGGCGCCTCGAACATCTACATCCAGTTGCCGTTCGTCCTCGAGGGCGCGATCGCGGGCCTGGTCGGCGGCGTGTTCGCCGCGGTCCTGCTGAGCTTCTCGAAGGTCTTCCTGCTCGGCAGGCTGCAGAAGAACCTGCAACTGGCGACGCCGCTCGGCTGGCTCGACGTGACGACGGTCATCGTCGCCTCGATGTGCTTCGGCATCCTGCTCTGCGCCCTGGCGTCGTTCCTCACCCTGCGCCGCTATCTCAAGATCTGACGCTGCTCCCGGCGATATGCCGGTCCGGTGATCAGGTCGCTCGTAGAATCCTCGCATGCCCCGGCTGACCGGTCGTGTGCTCCGCGGGGCGGCCGCCGTGGCCGCTCTGTCGGTCGTGTACGTCATGGGCGCCGGGGCGGGCGGGACGGGCACTCACGCGTCGGCGCGGCGGGAGCCGGTCCGGCGGGACGCCTGGCCGGTCGAGCGGGCGGCGATCGACCCGGCCCCGGCGGCGGCGGACTCCGCCTCGGTGGTGCCGGATCCGGAGGGAGAGCGTGCCGCGGGCGAGAGGGCGCTGCGCCGCCTCGGCGACCGTTGGGCGCGGTTCTACACGGCGGCGGAGTTCAGCGGCCTGGAGACCACGCTGAACGGCTGGTACAGCGGTGTCGGACTGTGGCTGGAGAAGACCGGGGACGACGTCCGGATCGTCGGGGTCCAGCCGGGTTCGCCCGCCGAGCGCGCGGGCGTGCGCCCCGGTGACATCGTCTCGGCGGTCGACGGCACCGCGACCCGCGACCTGACGGCGGCCGCCGTGGCCGCGGCGCTGCGGGGACGGCCCGCCACGGGCGTCGGCCTCGCCGTCCGCCGCGACGGGGTGCCCCTGCGGTTCGCGCTGGTGCGGACGGCCTTGGCGTCGCACGACATGAGTGTCTCCCGCACCGCCGACGGTGTGGTGGTGATCCGGGTCGCGGCGTTCACCCGGGGAGTCGGGCGGGAGGTACGCGCGGCGGTGACGGGCCGGCCCGGGCACCGCGGTGGCGTGCTCCTCGACCTGCGGGCGAACCCCGGCGGCCTGCTGGACGAGGCCGTCGACACCGCCTCGGTCTTCCTGCCGGGCGGCCCCGTCGCGACCTTCGAGCGCGCCGGCGCCCCGCCGGAACGGCTCGTGGCCGGTCCGGGCGGCGACACCCGGGTCCCGCTCGTCGTCCTCGTCGACGGGAGCACGGCCAGCGCCGCCGAGGTCGTCGCGGGCTCATTGCGGGACCGAGATCGCGCAGTGATCGTCGGATCGCGTACCTTCGGAAAGGGGTCGGTGCAGGAGCCGTTGCGGCTGGCCGACGGATCCGCGATCGAAGTCACCGTCGGTCGATACCGGACTCCGAGTGGCCGTAACCTCGATGGGTCCGGGATCGATCCCGACGTCGCGGTCAACGCGAACCGCCCACCCCGGGAGGCCGAGCGACGCGCGCTCACGGTCGTGCGCGGGCTGTCGGCCACCCTGCCGAAGAAGGACCGAGGCTGAGTCATTGCCACGCGAACAGGGACGCAAACTGATCGCGCAGAACAAGCGCGCGCGTCACGATTACCACATAGAGGACACCTACGAGGCGGGTCTCGTGCTCACCGGCACCGAGGTGAAGTCGCTGCGCGCCGGACGGGCCAACCTCACGGACGGGTACGCTCTGATCCGCGACGGAGAGGTCTGGCTCGAGGGAGTGCACATTCCCGAATACACGATGGGGACGTGGACCAACCACGCGGCGCGTCGTCCCCGGAAACTGCTGCTGCACCGGCGAGAGATCGGCAAGCTGATCGCTGCGACGAACGAGCCCGGCCGTACGCTGATCCCGCTCGCACTCTATTTCAAGGACGGCAAGGCGAAGGTGGAGATCGCGGTCGCGCGCGGCAAGCGTGAGTACGACAAGCGGCAGGACATCGCCAAGCGGGACGCCCTCCGCGAGATGGAGCGGGCCCGCTCCGCACGGCTGCGGAGGCGCTGAGGGTGGACATCCGACGGCTCCGGTCGGCGGCCGGACTGGCCGCGGCCCTGCTGGTCACGACGACGACCGCCGGCTGCTTCGCCGAGCCCTCGCCGCTGCCGACGATCCGCGACTTCCTCGTGGCCTGGCAGAACGGCAACTACCGTGACGCGGCCGGGCAGACGGACGGGGACCGGACCAAGGTCGCGGACCTTCTCGGCGCCGTACCGTCCCAGCTGGACCTGGCGTCGCTGCGCCTCGCGCTCGGCCGGGTGCGGGAGAACGGCGAGGACGCGACGGCCCAGTTCGCCGTGAGCATCGACCTGGGCGACGGCGGCAAGCCGTGGAGCTACGGCAGCTCGATGCGGTTGCACCGGACGAACGGCAAGTGGAAGGTCGTCTGGAGCCCGTCGATCATCCACCCGGCGCTGGGCCAGGGCCAGCGGCTCGCCATCGTGACCTCGGTGCCGACCCGCCAGCCCATCGTCGACAACAAGGCCAGGACGCTCCTCAAGAAGGTCCGGGTCGAGGTATTCGGCGTGACGCCCGGCAGGCTCGCGAACGCCGAGCAGACGCTCGGCCGGCTCGCGAAGATCACCCATCTGGACAAGGACCGGCTGATCGCCCACGTACGATCCGCGCCGCCGCAGAACTTCCTGCCGCTGGTCACTCTCCAGATGCCCGACCAGGCCGCCGACGCCGCCCAGCTCCGGCCGGTGCCCGGCGTCGAGTCGAAGCCCAGGTTCGCGTACGTCGCGCCCGCGGTCGCCGACGAGGTCGTGGGCAGGCTCGGTCCGGCCACCGCCGAGCGCCTTCAGCAGGTCGGCGCGCCGTACCAGCCCGGTGACACGATCGGCGTCTCCGGCCTGCAGGTGCTCGAACAGCGGAAGCTGGCCGGCACCCCCACCGTCCAGGTCGTGGCGCAGGACCCCTCGGGAGCCGGCGAGAAGATCCTGAACGAGGTCCCCGGCACGCCCAGCCAGCCCGTCGCCACGACGATCGACCGCAGGACGCAGGACGCCGCCGAGGCCGCGCTGAAGGGTGTGCCCTACCCCGCGTCCCTCGCCGCGATCGACCCGTCCACGGGCGCGATCATCGCGGCCGCGGACAACACCGCGGTCCAGGGCAGGACCGACGCCCGCCAGGGCGGCGACTCCTCGCAGGAGAGCAGCACCGCCCTGAACGGCCACTACCCGCCGGGGATGACCTTCAGCATCGTGACGACCCGGGCGCTCCTGCAGAACGGTCAGAAGATCACCTCACCGCCCTGCAAGCGGGGCACCCAGACCATCGCCGGGCAGGACTTCACCTACTCCGGACCCGCCGGCGGCAAGACGTTCTCGTCCAACTTCGCCGTGAGCTGTACGACGGCCTTCGCCGCGCTGTACCGCGACGTCGTCCCCCAGGATCTGCGAGCCAGCGCGGCGCGCTTCGGGCTCGGCGCGCCGTGGAGCCTGCCGGTGCCGTCCTTCTCCGGGTCGGTGCCCCTGGCGACCAGCGAGGCCGAGCGCGCCGCGGAGATGGTCGGCCAGGGCAGGATCGAGGTCAGCCCCCTGTCGATGGCACTGGTCGCCGGTGCCGTGCTGACCGGCACCTGGCGGCCGCCGCAGCTCCTGAAGGATTCGCCGCAGCGGATGCAGGCTCAGCCGCTCAGCGGCAGCGCCGACTCGATCAACCAGTTGCAGGCCCTCATGTCCCGATCGGTGACGAGCGGGGCGGCCAAGAAGGCGAAGGTCTCCGGCCGGCCGGTGTCCGGCGTCACCGCGACGGTGCCGTACGGCAACGGCAAGGTCGTCTCCTGGTTCGTCGGGTACCGGCAGGACGTGGCCTTCGCGATCGCCGTCGAGGGCAAGTGGTCGGCGGCGACCCTGGCCGCGGCGTTCCTGCGGGCGAAGCGCTGACACGGGCCGGGGCGACTCACCGGCCTGAGCGAGGAGACCCCAGGCCGGCGTCGGCCTGAGCGAGGAGATCCCGGGACGGCGCCTGCCGGGCGCCGGCCCGGGGTCTCCCGGCCGGCCGGAGTGACCGGCGTGACGGCTTTGTCATTTCTTGACTCTTGGGCCGCAACCATCCGCGTGCGACCACGCGTCTTAACAAGTGACTGAGACACCGCTTGGGGGGTTGCGGACTCAGTCGCCGTGATGAGACCAGAGCCTCGTCTCGGGGGAGGCTCTGTCGTCCGGACCGGCCCGACCCTGCCGGTTCACCCCCGCGGGTGTGCCTAGTCCACACCCGCGGGGGTTCTCATCTTCCCACCGCCCGCTGAGATCCCCCGGCGGGAATGACGTTGGCATCGCCCGTGTTGAAGATGTACGGTCAGCGTGACGGGCGCTCCGGCGCCCGGTTGACAACTCAAGAGGGGGTGACCGGTTTCGACTTCGGTATGTCGAGACACGGGGAAGCGGGCCGAGGGTTGCGGTTGTGACCTCGTAAATCCTGTGACCGCAAAAGAACAAGTGCCAACTCTAAGCGCACTCAGTTCGCCCTTGCCGCCTGAGGCTAGGTAGCGAACTTGTCAGCCCGGGAGTGTCTCCGGCCCGGGACCTGGCATCGCTAGGAGACTCAACCTGCCACTCCGGCCACGGGAGTGACAGGGAAACCTAACAGTGGCTGAGCCTGTCGGCGACACGCCTGCGTGAGCGCCGGGGCTGAGAAAACGACTAGCAGGCTGCGCCCGGAGAAGCCCTGTCTCGGTACTGAAGGACGCGGGTTCGATTCCCGCCACCTCCACTCGGGCCTGGGGTCGGTGTGGTCGGAAGCCTTTGGCTTCCTCCCCACCGGCCCTTCGTCATTCCTGTCGGGGGGACGACCCCCCGAGCCCCCCGAGGTGGGGGGGG
>NZ_JAMXMX010000033.1 GCF_024055725.1 Actinoallomurus spadix
TCAGCGTGGTGCGGGTGCGGCCGGTGGAGGGGAGCGCAACGGTCCGGCGTCGAGTGAGGGGCGGCCGGCCGGCGGCGAGGCGGGACGTGAGGACGGTGCGACGTCGGCGTCTTCTGCGAAGCAGCCGCCGTCGACGTCCGGTTCTGCCGACGGCGCGGGCGTCGGTTCTTCGGGAGGACAGAAGGACCAGGCGCCGGGCGGCGAGCACCAGACGTCTTCGGATCCGTCGCCTGCGAAGCGTGCCGGGGACGCGGCCATGGCGAGGAATGCGGCGGTCAAGAACGGGCGCGGTCCGGCGGCTTCGTCCTCCGATGGTCAGCGGGATACGGGCGCGGCCGGTGGAGGGGAGCGCAACGGTCCAAGTTCGGATCCGGCGGCTCGCGGAACCGGACCCGCCCGTGCACAGCAGCCGCCGTTCGTCGCACGGCGGGGTGAGGGCACCGGCACGTCGCCTGTGCCGGTGGCACGGCAACTTTTCCGCACGGATTCGTGGACGGGCGATACGGATCTGGTCGATATCGCGCCTGGTCATCGGCTGGATGGTCCGCCTGTGGGCGACCCGCCGGCTTCGGCGCGGCCCGCTGATGACGCGGGTACCGGTGCGGGCGGCAGTGGCACCGATGGGGCCGGTCGTTATCGGTATTACGAGGTCGATCCGGCGACCGGCGCGGCCAAGGAGACGACCCTGGGTCCGAATGACCAGGTCGTGAACGTCAAGCCTGTCGGCGGGAAGGTCACTCCGGGTAGCGGGTTCTTCTCGGGGAAGGGCGGTGCTGCTCTCAGACCTGCCGGTGATCCGCATGAACGTGTGGCCACGCACGATTCGGCCGATGGGAAGTGGGACGTTGTCGACCTTCCTCCCAAGCCGGCCGGCTTCAAGAATGGGAACGTCACCGCTCATTCCAAGCCGGCGGCCACGTCGCCTCGGGATGGGGCGTACCAGGTTCTTCGTCGGGACGGCAGCGGCAACTTCGACCTGTTGACCTATCGGCGTCGTCCGGCGGATGTGCCGCCGCCGGACGGGGCGAAGGGCGACGGCAACCAGTACCACGAGCTGGGTGACGGCGGCCGGGACGGTTGGCATGACGGGCATCCGTTCGGGGCCGGTGCTCCGAAGGTCGAGCGCATCATCACCGGGCCGGGCAAACGGCTGGACGGGAAGCCGGCGGGCAGTTCGGACCCGGATGCCGTGCTGGTCCGCGACCCGAGAACCGGCTTGTACGAGAAGGTCGAGTCGTTCGCCTCCGGGAGCAAGGCCGGGGAGCCGGAGGGACGGACCTACTACCGCATCGGTCCCGATGGCAGGCCACAGCCGATTAAGGTCAGTGGCGGAAAGGTCGACGTCGTCAGGGTCTCCCCGAATGACGGCAAGGTCACGCGTACGACGTTCTCGGTCTCCGGCGGTGACGGCACGGCCAAGCCGTACGTCAACAGGGACGGTTCGCTGGCCTTTTCCGGGCCGAGTGAGTTCTCTGCCGGTGAACTGCGGTTCGACACCGACACCGGTCGGATCACCCATGGGGAGCAGGAGTCGGCCGGCTTCCGCGGCGGCGGCTTCGATGGTGGTTCCGGTGGTCCAGGTGGCGGGGGCAAAGGCACCGCCACCAGGCCGAAGACGGACGGTTCCCGGACACAGACCCACAGCGGCGTCCGGACGTTCACCGACGATGGTGCGGCGAGCCACGGTGCCACCTCGTCCAAGCCCGCGGTCAAGAAGAATCCGTCCCCGACCAAGGGCCGGGAGGCCGATCCTTCGTCGGAGCGCCCGAACGGCACGGAAAGCGCCGACGCGTTCGACCGGAGCAACCCGGGGCCTGTAGACGGGAGCGGGGCCGGGGAATCGGGTTCCGTCACCCGGCCGGGGGGAGAGGGTTCCCGGACGCAGACCCAGAGCGGTGTCTCATCGCCCACGTCGTCTGAAGGCTCCGGTGCGGCCACGTCCGCGGTCAAGAAGGATTCGTTCTCGGGCAAGGGCCGGGAGGTCGGTTCTTCGTCGGAGCACCCGGACAGCGCGGGACGCGCCGAGGCGTTCGAGCGGCTGCTCGGCTCGAAGGATCCGAAACCCTCACCCACGAGCGGAGGCAAGAAACCAGGCACCGTGCGCCCGAAGGACGACGCGCCCTCACGCGGCGGCAGCACAAAGACCGACGCGGACAACAGTGAGGGGACCTCTTCACCCCCACGCGGGAACGAAACCCCCGCCTCGGACGCGGGTGCCAGGTCGCACGCCTCCTTCGCGGCTGGTAGCGGCACGAGAGGGTCACCGGCGGTTTCGACGCCGAGGACCGGCGGCCCGGACTCGCATCAGACGGTTGACGCTTCGTCCAGCCCGCGTCCGCGGTCAGCGACCCATGATGGGCGGGAGCCCGCACCACGAACAGGAGAGAACTCGCCGTCCTCAGCCGGTGACGAGCCCACGCTCCTGCCACCCGGCCAAGACGCGCTGGTGATCGTCGGACGGGTTCTGCCTACCGACAACCTGATCCTTGTCGAGGGTGAACCCCGGCGCATGAACCCGGCCGAATTCACGGATTGGGTCCGGAACCAGCAGGGCTATGAGCCGGGTCTGCCTGTCGTCCTGCTGGCCGGGGACGCCCGTGCGTTCGCTCCGAGAGTCGCCTCCCTCCTCGGCGCGCCGGTGACCGCGCCGTGGGGTGACTTCGTCGCCTGGCCGTCCGGTGACCTGATCGCTGGCAGGATCGAACAAGGGCCGGACGGCGCACCGCAACTGATCAGGGAGAACTACGACGGCTGGCACACCTACGGGCCGTACGGTCAGGACACCGAGGTCGGGCCGGTCCTGCCCGATTCCGAGTCCTTGGTGAACAGCGTCGTGACGGCCATTGAGGAGACCGGGCGAGCGGTCGCCACCTGGCGACCGCCGGCCGAGGCCGGCTCCGGGCACCCAGTCGTCCCGTCCCGATCGTCGGCCGGTTCGCCGAGCACCGGCGGACCTTCCACGTCCCAGCCCGCTCGCCGAATCAACGGTTTTCGCGGCATTGTGTCGGGCGCGCTACGGATCGACGGTGAGAACGGTTCCCGCAGTGTGTCGGGCGCGCTACGGATCGACGGTGAGAACGGTTCCCGCAGTGTGTCGGGCGCGGTGTGGATCGACGGCGAGTTCGACCCGAGTTCGTCCACGGTCTCCATGAACGGTCATGCCCGGGATCTGGAGCAGCTGACACTGTGGATCGGCAAGAACACGCCGTACGAGCCGAGCCACCCGCTGCTTTTGAACGTGCCCGGTGCCGGGACTCGTGGGCCCGACGGCGCGCCGTCGTTCGCCGAACGCCTCGCCGGGCGTCTCGGCGGCCGAGTCCTGACCCCTCTGGAAGGTCCGTCCGGCACTCGCGGCTGGGTGGAGCACCGGCCACCGGCATCGGCGGAGGGCGACAGACCGCGCACTTGGCGATTGGACGAGGCGGGTCGCTTCGAGACTCCGGATAGGGATGCTGTGCGGTCGGCGGCCGGCGATCGGCTCAGGCTGGGCGGTAGGGGCCGTCTTCGCGGTGGGGCGCCGGGTGATCTCCGTGGTGGAACGCGGGATGCAGGGAGCGACCGGCACGCCGACTCGCCAGAGGATCTCGGCCTGCTCTCCGGCGGACAGGCTCTTGCGCCGGCCGCGGAGCAGGTGTCGGCCCCGGCCGATCCGCTTCCCGCTACCGCTCAGCTGCCTGCCGCGGATGAACTGTCACGCCCGTGGCGGGTGAGCGGTACGGCCGGGCTGGATGAACATGAGCTGCAGGTTCTATGGCATGAGGTGCGCAAGGAGCTCGAGCGCAATCATGTGCGGGTCGCGGGGGATACCGCGGCGCGGCTGCGGGAGCGGTTGCCGCAGCTGTATCTCGATCTCGAATCGTCGGTCCGGCTTCCGCTGCGGCGTGCCGGCGTGGAGATCGCGCTGGACGAGCTGAAGAAGGGAGTTCTCAGGGCACCCGGTACGAAGTCCGGTGAGGAGAACGCCGAACCGGGGTCGCCGGCCGAGGGGCCGATGTCTGCCCAGGCCGCGGGTGGAGGCGAGCGAGTTGAGGCCGCCGGGCCCGAACCGGCCGGGCCCGAGGCTCCCGTCACCCTTCCCGCCGTCCCGCGGACCGCAGATCCGATCACCGCCGGTACGACGACGAATCCGGCGGATCCCCCGTCCACCCCGGCGGCCGCACACCCGGCTCCAACGCGGGCGCCAGTGCCGTTCGCGCGGCTGGACGTGCAGCCCGCCCAGGTCGGCGAGCCTGCCCCGGTCACCGAGCAGGGTGTGGAGCCCGCCCTCGGTGAGGCACGCGCATCCGCCCAGGCGGGGGAGTCGGTCCCGGTGGCCCGGCAGACCATACGACTCGCTGAGGGCGGGGGGTCCGCTTCGGCGGTCACCGTGCCGACTGCCGGGTCCGGGAGAGGACAGAGCGGCCCGGCGACGACTCTCGCCAATCTCGACGTTGAGCCGCGCGGCGTGAGCACCGCCGGCCCGAGCGGCGCGCGGGGTGAAAAGCCCGCGCATCCGGTCTCCTCCCGGAACACGCCGTCAGCGACCGTTTCTGATTCGGTTGAGTCGCGCGATGATGGTCTGGGGGGCTTGGCGGATTTCAATGCTCTGGTCGGCCGGCAGGAGGAGATCGCCCAGGCGAGCCATCCCGTCACGGTTTTCGGGACGCGGCAGGACGGTGCGCGGGGCCTGGAGGTCCTCGCTCCGGTGCCCCAGCGGACGGTCGAGTACCTGCGGCGGCATCTGGTGCGCTTCGTGGAGGAGAGTGCGGCGCAGCAGGCCCGATCCTCGCCGCTGCCCGGCGCCTGGCCGGAAGACGATACGCGGAGCGGCGCGGAGCCGGACGCGCGGCTCCGCGCCGAGGTGGAGCGTGTGCTGACGAGTCGTCTGCTGAGCGCCGAGTGGTCCGACTTGTCGAGCACGTCGGGGATGCAGTTGTGGGTGGAGTACGACGGACATCGGGAACCGGTCTCGCTGCGGTATTACCTGGAGTATGTGGGCAAGGCGGATCCGCAGATGGAGTTGATGCCCGACGGTGGGCCGCCTGTGACGCTGAATCGCTGGGGCGCCGGTAGCGTTGAGACGGACGACACCGCTGCCGTGAGCGGGCTCCGGCCGGGTTCTGTGGCGTACACGCACTCCTTCGACACCGAAGGCGTCCTGCGTAGGGTGGCGGTCAGCCCGCAGATCAATGTGGCCTACAACCAGGCCGGCAGCGTGGTCACGACCGGTGCGACCGTCCAGCATTTGATCATCATGCGCGACAAAGACTCTGCTTTCCCCCATGAGTATCGGCCGACATGGGAGTTTCGGCTGGGGGACACGACCTCGGAGTTGTTGGCCGGCCGGGTCCCGGAGGACGGTTGGCGAGCGGTGGAGGAGCCTTCTCCCGACAACTTGGTGGTGTGGGTTCCCAAGTACCTGTCGGAAGCGCCGCGGACCCTGCCCACGCCGAATCCGAACGATCCGGCCACCGTGCCGGCGCCGGTGACGCGGCTGATGAGCGAGCTACCGCTGTACGGCGTGTTGAACATCCCCGACCACGACCGGTTGTTCGCCGATGTCATGGCCTCCTTCCGCGGCCATCTGAGTGACTTGTCCGACGGGTCGCGAAAAATGCTGAAGGAGTTCTTCGGCGAGGGTAACTTCCGATCCAATCTGCCGTCGGCATGGGATGGGTCGGTGCCGTCGCCCATCTTGTACACGCAATCCGGGAGCGTGATCGGGTATCTGAAGTTCAGCGTCGAGGACTTCGACGCAGAAGACCGGATCACAGGGCCGACGACGTCGAATGCGGTGGTGGAGACTTATCTCTTGCGGTCGCTGAAGATGCAGGGCAGTTCCTCGGTGACCAACGCGCTGGGCGTGAACCTGCCGATTCCGGGTTTTTCGTTCGGGGGTGCGCCGGACCCGGAGACCGGAGTGGCCGGTATCGGTGGCGGGCCGACCTTCCAGGCCGGTATGAATCACACGTTCGTTCACACGTTGGGTTGGGGTGGTAGCGCACGGACGGTGAGCTCGCTGCGAGCGGTCGGGCGGTTCTTCCAGGTGACTCCGCAGGCGAGGCTACGGATCACTCTGGTACGTCCGGCCGGTGCGGAAGTGCGCCCGGCTGCCGGCACGCCGCTGGCCGACGCGCGGCAGCGGTATCCGGTGACCATGCTGGTGCCGTCGCTGGCGGCCCTCGGGCATGCGCCGACGCGGCCCCGGTACCTGCCGGCGCACCTGGTGCATCTGCGCTCGCTCGGGGTGTCCACGACGCCATTGCGGGTCGGCGGCACGGAGTCGTTGTTCATTCAGCTGGAGCAGTGGCTTAGTGAGCACGGTTTTCTGCCGCCGCAGTCCGCTTTGAGGGAGGCGCTGGACAAGGGCACCGAAAGGTCCGTCCAGGACAGTCGGCTGAGCAACAAGCGCAAACTGGACCAGGCGCGATCGCGGTTGGGGTCGCTCTCCGCGTTGAAGGAGTCGATCCAGGGCGGCGTCGACATCACGTTCGAGCTGCCGGGGATATCGGGTGTGCGGCGAGTGACGGTGAAGCTGATGACCGTACGCCGGTACACCGGGCAGGACGCCAATGACGGGGTGGAGCACTACCGGACGCTGCCGGATGTGCAGACGCTCAACTGGATCGGCTCGACTCTTAGTAGAGAGGAGCAGTTCACCTCCGTGCCGCTCGGATGGAACGCCGGTGTCATCGGCTCGGTCACCAACCCGTTCAAGAGTACGGAGAGCACTCAACCGCTGAACCGGCTGGCCGGCGGGTACACCTACGGCCGGCAGACGGCGAAGGTGACGGGGGCCGGTTCCGGCACCGGTCTCGAGTACTACGAGCTCAGTCCCAGTGAGGACGGGCTTCAGCTGTTCCGTGTCCCGGTCACCCACCGAATGATGTTCTCCTACAGCGACGGACCGGCTCCCGAGCCTGCGGAGGCGGACGGCTTCGCGGAGCTGGCGGTTCCGACGTACCGTACGCTCACCGAGCCGTCCACCGACCCCGACTCCGGAGTGGTGACCGTCCGCGACCTGACGGAAGAAGACATCAATCGTCTGGCCCTGCCCGGAGACGGCCACATCTACCACGGCGGCGTGCTACGTCTGCCCGACACCGCCGTGCCGGATCGGATGGACGGCAGCCAGCCGCTGATCGAGATCACACAAGCCATGGTCGACGGCTTGGAGGATGAAGCAGCCGAGTTGGAGCGCGCCGCGGGGCAGGCCGAGCTGCCGCCGATGCCCGGCGCATGGCCGCGTGACGATGCCGACACGGAACCCGATCTGGAGGCGCAGGTCGGTGCGCCGGCCGTAACGCCTTGGGCCGGTGTGCTCGCCGGTATGGCCATGTCCGCGGTCGAGGCCGCCGGGGGGTTGCCTTGGCGCGGGGCGGCGAGTACGTGGCGGTTCCTGCGGCGACTGGTGGTGGGGGAGCCGACCACGGAGGGGGAGTCGGCGGTCAAGCGGGTGATCCAGATGGCGTTGTCCCCCCACCACCTTCTGGCGCACGCATGGCGTGTCGTCAACGGCAAGTACCTGATCGAAGGCGGTCCCGCGGCCGGCGCCGTCGCAGGGACCGACATCACGGTCGAGGTGAAGGCGTACATCACCAACGTCCGGTTGCTGCCGCAGCCGCCGAACCTCGACCTCGAGCGGTGGCTACAGTCGACCAATACCTCCATGACCGCCGACTCCCTCACCGAGGCGCATCACCTCGAGGCGACGGCGGCCGGTCAGTACGGCACCGCGAGCCGATTCTTCGACCCGGCCGGCGCGTACAAGTTCGACCGATCGACGACCGACGGCACGGTGGTGAACGACAACGCCGGTGTGTGGCGGATAACGACGGAGGACACGACACGGTCCCACCGGCTCGCCGGGGACCTGGTCTTCGTCGTCACCGTCCGCCGGGCGCTGAGCAACGTCGTCGTCGGCACGCTGCGTCGCGGGCCCGCTCTGGAGCGCACCCGCGTCGTGGAGGTGCCCGACGGGATCGAATTCAAGCTCGTCGACAATGATCTGCGTAACCACCCCGAATTGCTCGCCATCGGTGACTTCCCCACGCTCGCCGAGGGCCGGCCACGGGACCGGATGCTGCCCTCGTGGTACATCGACGGTGGCGGAGCCATGGGTGCGGGTACGGTCACCGAGGCCCACCTGCACGGCGGCAGGGACGTCTACTACGACAGCGTGGTCGCCGCGGTGGAGCGGCAGGCTCCGGGAGTGACCCGGCCGGGTCACCCGAACTACCTGCCCGGGGTGGCGACACAGATCAACGAGCACACGTCCTTCCCTGGTGTGCCCACCCTGCCCAACGCCGGACCGCACGGGCACACCGCCTTCCACTTCGTCCACCGTTCCGCGTTCTTCGGGCCCCGGCTGGTGGAGGTGACGTTCTTCGCCCGTCCCAAGCCGACCGCCGACCTGACACAGGTACGCGGTCGGCTGGTGGACCCGACCTCCGGTGTGGACAACGTCTTCGGCCACTCCAGCGGTGACGGCGCGGCGCTGAAGGTGCCCGGCGCGACCGGGGTGAGCACCACACGGACCACGAGTCACGAGGTGGACTTCGCGCCGGTGGGCCAGGTCAACGGCGGCCAGATCCAGCCGAACCTCCGCCTGTCCGACAAGACCACCATCACCAGCGCCCAAACATCCTCCCGCGAACTGCGGGCCTGGCGGCACACTTCCAACAGCGCCGAGTTCAACGAGGTGCCGTATGTCTATGGGTGGACCATCAGCTCTCGCCCGCTGAACGAGGCGCTTCTGGTGAAGCTGGTCGCTGCGGGGCTTCGTGGCCTGAAGAGCGCTCCGGTGTGGGCCGGGCGGGCTACGGGCGTCCTCGACCTGCTCGACCCGGTGCTTCGGCACCTCCCGCGTCCCGTCAGTCACGCCACCGGTCTGCTGCCGGCGTCGGTGACTCTGCGGTTCGACGCCGATGAGGCGCCGGTCGACGGTGGCCACCGTGCGGCACCGGTCATGCCGAGCCTGTACGCCTTCGACCCGACCGCCACTTCCGGACCCGCCCCGGGCACGCACGTCGTGCAGATCGACCCGGAGGAGCCTCCCGCCGATGTGCGCGCACTGTTGTCCGGTCCGCAGTGGGTCCCCTCACGACCGTTCACGATCTACGACTTCGGCGCGATCGAAGAGCTCGGCCAAGCGCTGCGCGAGGTGGACCCGTCGTTGGGACAGGATCCGACCCCGCTGACCTTCCAGTCGGCCGAGGGCATGTTCCTGCGGCTCAACCACCTCATCGCCAGCAACCGGCTCACTCTGCTCGAGCCTGCCGCCATCGCCGCCTTCCTCGGGCGTTCCGGCGGTAAGGGCACCTCGCTTAGGATCACCTTGTACTCCCCCCGTCCGGAGACCACCAGCAAGGACGTCGCCATCGACCGCGTCGAGATTTCGACCGACGGGTTCACCGACCAGATGGACGACTCCACCACCGTCTCGCTGGCCTTCGGAGGTTCGGGTTCGGACGCCGGCGGAACCAACAGCGGCAGCGCGTCCATCCCTCTTCTCGGCGGCAGACAGAATATCGGCCAGATCGTCGGCATCTCCAGTCAGCGCCGCGCGACGCTGAGGTTCGGCACCGCGAAGGAAGGCGCCGACGGCTCCGGACTCACCGGTCACCGCGCCCGCGCCGTCGCCGTCGTGGAGGTGCACGGCCCGTCCGGCAGCCGTTGGGTCGTCGGCGACCTGCTGTTCCGTACGACCGAGACGCTCTCGATCCACGCTGAGGACACCGAAGAGACCCGAGCGACCGAAGCGACCGAACGGCTTTCGGAGACCGAGAGCGCCGCAGGCGCCGTTCCCGTCGAGAACCAGGCGGAGACAGGGCCGCCCGCCACGACGCAGCCGACCGGCCCACGGCCGTTGTCACCGAGACCCGAGGAGCCGGAGGAGGTGCCGGGCGAGGAACAGGAACATGCGGAGCGGTCGGCGACAGAGCCGGCCGACGCGGAACAGCCCGGCGAGCGCGTCCACCGGTTCGGCCGAGGCAGTGGCGGCCCGGCCGCCCACGCCTCCCCGGACCCGGCCCCGACACCGCAACCGTCGCCGGCCGAGTCGCTGCGGGTGTATCTGGCGGACGCGCTCGCCGCCGACTTGGGCCGAGCCCCGGGCGAACGCCGGTTCTGGCCGGCCGTGGGCATGCCCGCCGATGCCACGGACGACGAAAGGCGCGCCTTCATCGCCGCGCTGACCTCGCCGGTCGCCACGGGCGAGGCGGACGACAGGTCACTGGCCGCGGCCGCGGCCGTCTTCGGGTTGCGCGTCATCTATGTGGCAGCCGATGGGCACACGGTCGAGTTCGGACCGCCGTCCGGGCCGGTCGTGGTGGCGCGGCCGCTCGCGTTCGGTTCGTAGACCAGTGGGTGGGGCCCCTGGACGGGGAAATCCGTTCACGAGCACGCGCTTCCGGCGGCCGGCCTGGAGATGCCATCGGCGCGGCAGGAGGGCCGCGTCAGGAGCCGGAGCGCCGCAGGAAGATCGGGTTCGTCAGGGCCGCCATCGGGCCCCACATCAGCGCCGGGCCCATCGTGTTGCCCTTGCCGGGGCTCCCGTCCGCCATCGGATGGCGGACCTCCGCGCGTACGTACGCGGCGAGCGACGTGGTGGTCCGCCAGACGACGCTGCCCGAGCCGGAGGCGGGCAGCGACTCCTGATGCAGCTGGCCCTCGTCGGTGATGAACCGGACGGTGCCGCCCGGCACGCCCTGGACGTCCAGGCGGACGTCGATCGGGGTGTCGGCGGGTGCGGTCAGCGTCCCGCCGATGCCGGCGCGCCGGCCGCCGCCGGAGGCCGCGAAGTCCACCTGAACCGCCCGTGACTCGGCGATCCAGGACCGGCCCGCCCGCAGACCGCTCAGGACGGCGCCGGTGGTGAGGTCGTCGGCGTAGACGACGTTGTGGGGGAGCCCGATGACCTGGGGCTCGCTGTGGGCGTCGCTGTTGCCCATGGCGGGGATCCAGCGCCCGCCCTTGCGCACCGCCTCCCCGACCATGGCGTCCCAGGTGTCGACCGCGGACTCGTCGTCGTAGGTCCACGGACCGTTCCACACCTCGACGAGGTCGGCGTCGTCGTACCCGAACTTCCACTGGCAGGCGACGTAGGGGCAGTACGGGTGGGCCGGCACGACCAGGCCGCCCGCGCGCCGCACCTTCCGGGCGAAGCGGCCGAAGGCGTCGTCGCGGGAGCGGTACCTCCAGTCGATCCACTCTCCGGCCGGCAGCCCGAGGGCCAGCCAGTGGCCGTTCCGGGTGGTGACCTCCTCGCCGGTGACGATGAGCAGGTCGTCGCCGGCGTACCGCCCCCAGACGCCGTGCGACGAGGAGGTGTTGTGGTCGGTGGAGACGATGAAGTCCAGCCCCGCCGCCCGGGCCCCGGCCGCGACCTCGGCCGGCGTCCTCCGGCCGTCGGAGTGGACGGTGTGGAGGTGCCCGTCGCCGCGGTACCACGCGCGGCCACGGCCCTGGGCACGTTCCGGCGGGAAGTCGGGCGTGAAGGCGGGCCCGGGCCGGCCGTACGTGAGCGTGATCCGCACCGTGTAGTCCATGCCCTGCGGCGCCACCTGGTACGGACCCAGGACGACATGCCAGGTGCCGGGCCGCACCGGACCCGGCAGGTAGCCGGGGGTGGCCTCGCCGTCGGCGATCTCGAACGAGGTGCGGAAGCCGCCGGACCAGCCGCGGAAGCCCTTGCCGCCGAGCTTGCTGCCCCGTTCGTCGAAGATCCCGATATCGCAGGAGTTCCCGGGGGTGCCGGCGGGGACCGCCGGCCTGTCGTAGGAGTACTCGACCGCGATCTTCTGTACGCCCGCCGGGACGCGCACCGGGAGGTACACGAAGTCCGCCGCGCCGGTCTCCAGGTGCCCCGTGACGACCTGAGTCTCCTGGCCGTCGCCGGCCGGGGTGGCGCCCGTCACGGCGGCGCCGGCCCGCTGATGGGTGAAGGAGACCGGGGCGAGCGTGAGGGCGACCCCGGTGGCGGCCGCCATCAGCAGCCGGCGGCGGTCGACTCCCTCCGTGCCCGGTTCCGCGGCCGTCGCCGGGGGAGTCGCGGGAAGGCTGTGTTCACAACGGTCGTCACGGCACATGGCGTCCTCATCGGTCGGGCGAAGGGCGCTCGGGATACGGCGCCGGGGCGGGATCCTGACGTATCCGTCCTAATGCCGGGTGATCGTCGCGTGAACCACCTCGGATGATCTTCCTGCGACCGGCTTCGGCCAGACCGCCCGCCGATCGACCCCGAGCCCTGGCGCGGGCCGCCGTCCGGGCGGCCCGCGCGGACGCTCACTGGACGCGGAAGTCGCCGGCGTGGTCCTGCGCCCACGTCGCGAACGTGCGCGGGGGACACCCGGTCAGCTCCCGTACCGACTCGGTCAGCTCGACCGGGGAGCCGTCGTTGGCCTCCCACGAGTCCAGCAGGGCGTCGGCGAAGGCGGCCGGGATGTGCTCGGCCATCTCCGACCTCCACTCCTCCCGGGTGACGTGCCGGACGGGGATCGGCCGGCCCGTCACCCGGCTCAGGATGTCGATCTGTTCGGTGAAGGTGAGCGACTGCGGACCGGTCAGGGTGTACGGGCGCCCGCCGAGGCCCGGATCGGTGAGCACGGCGAGGGTGGCCTCGGCGACGTCCCTCTCGTGGATCGGGTCGCTGTGGGAGCCGGGGAAGGGCAGGCTGATCGGCCGGCCCGACCGCAGGTGCGGCTCCATGCCAGCGCGTTGCTCGCGAACGACCCGGGGCGCAGCGTCGTCGCCGGCACGGCGGAGGCGGTCAGCGCGTTCTCCACGTCCAGGTGCGTCCTGGCGACCGGGCTGTCGGCGGCGTCCGGGGCGAGGACCGCCGAGGAGGACAGCAGGACGATGTGCTCGACCCCCGCCCCGGCGGCCTCCTCGGCGAACGCGCCGATGTGGGACGGCTCGGCGTAGAGGAGGACCGAGGTGACGCCCTTGAGCGCGGCGGCGAAGGTCGACGGGTCGGTCAGGTCGCACCGCACGGTATCGGGGTCTTCGGGCCGGCTGGAGGCCGCACGGACGGCGATGCCGCGTTCGCGCAGCAGTCCGATGAGGGCGCGGGCGACGGCGCCGCGGCCTCCGGTGACGAGAACGGTCATTGTCGTGATCCCTTTCAGCGGTGGTGTGCGGGGCGCTGCGCGGCATGAGCCACCCAGGCCGCGGCGGATGAGGATGACGGCGGCACCGGGACGCTCGCGGGGGAGACGGCGCCGGATCCGAGGTTCCTTCCGAGATCCGGATAGGATGCGTACGCGCGACGTGCAGTGCATCGCCCTGCTGGACCTCGAGCCGGGTCCGGTGACGACCGGCCGGATCGCCGAGCTGACCGGCCTGGCCTCCGGCTCCGCGTCGCGGCTGGTCGACCGTCTGGAGAAGGCCGGCTTCGTCCAGCGGCGGCCGGATCCGGACGACCGCAGGAAGGCCCTCGTGGCCCTCGCCCCCGATGCCGCCGCCCGCGTGGCGGCGGCGTGGGAGATGCCGGGGAAGGCGTTCGGCGCGGTACTCGAGCGCTACACCGACCAGCAGCTACGGAACATCGCCGACTACCTCGACGCGGCCGCCGAGGTGGGCCGCGACCAGGCGCGCCGGCTCGCCGCCGAGACGCCCTGACGCGACCGCGCCCGGCCGCGGGCCGCTCCGGTGGCCGCGGTACGCGTTCGGCGCGGCGTCAGATCTTGATACGCTCGGTCTCACAGGCCGAGAGGCGCTGCAACGGGCTCATGCCCGCCACGCTCGGCCGCACCGATGTTCGCAAGGGCGCCTCCCAGTGAAACGGGAGGTGGTCCAGTGGACAGATCCGCTACCGACGGCCAGGCACGTGGACGGGACGCGACCCGGGCACTGCGCGAGCTCCTGGGTCGGCGCATCGCGGTCCTGGACGGCGCCTGGGGCACGATGCTGCAGGGCGCGCGCCTCACCCCGGAGGACTACCGGGGCGACCGGTTCGGCGACCATCCCCGTGACGTCACCGGCGACCCGGACCTGCTGAACCTGACCCGCCCGGACCTCATCCTGGACGTGCACCGGCGCTATCTCGCCGCGGGCGCCGACATCACGACCACCAACACGTTCACGGCGACGAGCATCGGCCAGGCGGACTACGGGCTGCAGGCCCACGTGCGGGAGATGAACCTGCGCGGCGCGCAACTGGCCCGGCAGGCCGCCGACGAGGCGGGCGGGCGGTTCGTCGCCGGCTCGATCGGCCCGCTCAACGTGACGCTCTCGCTGTCCCCGCGCGTGGAGGACCCCGCCTACCGGGCCGTGTCCTTCGACGAGGTCCGCGACGCGTACGCCGAGCAGATCCAGGCCCTCGCCGACGGTGGCGTCGACCTGCTGCTGATCGAGACGATCTTCGACACGCTCAACGCCAAGGCCGCCATCGCGGCCGCCCGCGAGGTCGCCCCGCAGCTGCCGCTGTGGATCTCCGTCACGATCGTCGATTTGAGCGGCCGCACGCTGTCGGGCCAGACCGTCGAGGCGTTCTGGACCTCCATCGAGCACGCCGACCCGCTCGTCGTCGGCGTGAACTGCTCGCTCGGCGCCGCGGAGATGCGCCCGCACGTCACCGAGCTGGCGCGCCTGGCCGGCACGTACACCGCGTGCCATCCCAACGCGGGACTGCCCAATGCGTTCGGCGGCTACGACGAGACGCCGGAGGAGACCGCCGGCCTGCTCGCGGAGTTCGCCGGCGCCGGAGCCGTCAACATCGTCGGCGGCTGCTGCGGCACCACGCCCGGGCACATCGAGAAGATCGCCGCCGCCGTCTCCGGCCTGCAGCCGCGTGAGGTGCCCGCCCCGCCGAGGCGGCCCCGGTTCAGCGGCCTGGAGCCGTTCGAAATCGCCCCCGACACCGGCTTCGTGATGATCGGGGAGCGCACCAACGTCACCGGCTCGGCGCGGTTCCGGCGGCTGATCGAGGCCGACGACTACCAGGCCGCCGTGGACGTGGCACTGGAGCAGGTACGCGGCGGCGCGAACCTCCTCGACGTCAACATGGACGCCGACCTGCTCGACAGCGAGCGGGCCATGACGACGTTCCTGAACCTCGTCGCGACCGAGCCGGAGGCAGCCCGCATCCCGATCATGGTCGACAGCTCGCGGTGGAGCGTGCTGGAGGCCGGGCTCAAGTGCGTGCAGGGCAAGGCCGTCGTCAACTCCATCAGCCTCAAGGAGGGCGAGGGGCCGTTCCTGGAGCAGGCCCGCCGCATCCGTGACTACGGCGCCGGCGTGGTCGTCATGGCCTTCGACGAGCAGGGCCAGGCCGACACGACCGAGCGCAAGGTCGAGATCTGCGGCCGCGCGTACGACCTGCTGACACGGGAGGCCGGGTTCGCGCCCGAGGACATCATCTTCGACCCGAACGTCCTGGCCGTCGCGACCGGCATCGCCGAGCACAACGGCTACGCCAAGGCGTTCATCGACGCGCTGCCGCTCATCAAGGAGCGCTGCCCCGGCGCCCGCACCAGCGGCGGCATCTCGAACCTGTCCTTCTCCTTCCGCGGCAACGACGTCGTACGCGAGGCGATGCACTCGGCGTTCCTGTTCCACGCCGTCCGCGCCGGCCTGGACATGGGCATCGTCAACGCGGGCCAGCTCGCCGTCTACCAGGACATCCCCGCCGACCTGCTCGAACTCGTCGAGGACGTGCTGTTCGACCGGCGTCCCGACGCCACGGACCGCCTCGTCTCCTTCGCCGAGACGGTGAACGGCAAGGGCACCCAGCGTACGGTCGACCTGTCCTGGCGGGACGCGCCCGTCGAGGACCGCCTGGCGCACGCGCTCGTGCACGGCATCGTCGACTTCGTCGAGGAGGACACCGAGGAGGCCCGGCAGCGGGCCGCGCGACCGCTCGACGTGATCGAGGGCTCGCTCATGGACGGCATGAAGGTCGTCGGCGACCTGTTCGGCGCCGGGAAGATGTTCCTGCCGCAGGTCGTCAAGAGCGCCCGGGTGATGAAGCGCGCCGTCGCCTACCTCGAGCCGTACATGGAGGCGGAGAAGGAACAGGCCCGGCTGGAGGGCCGCCTCGAGAGCGAGCGCGGCAACGGCAAGGTCGTGCTCGCGACCGTCAAGGGCGACGTGCACGACATCGGCAAGAACATCGTCGGCGTCGTCCTCGGCTGCAACAACTACGAGGTCATCGACCTGGGCGTCATGGTCCCCGCCGCCACCATCCTCGACACCGCGGTCGCCGAGGGCGCCGACGCCGTGGGGCTGTCCGGCCTGATCACCCCCTCGCTGGACGAGATGGTCGCCGTCGCCGCGGAGATGGACCGCCGCGGGCTGAAGATCCCGCTGCTGATCGGCGGCGCCACCACCTCGCGTCAGCACACCGCGGTGCGGATCGCCCCCGCCTACGACGGCACCACGGTCCACGTGCTCGACGCCTCCCGTGTCGTCGGCGTCGTCTCGGACCTGCTCGACCCCGACCGGGCCGAGGAACTGGCCGTGCGGAACCGCGCCGAACAGGACCGCCTGCGCGTCCAGCACGAGACCCGGCAGCGCAGTCCCATGCTCACCCTCGAACAGGCCCGGGCCAACCCCGAGCGCGTCTCGTACGACGACCTGCCCGTCCCGGACTTCACCGGCGTACGGACCGTCGAGCCGGAGCTGACGGACCTCCGCGCGATGATCGACTGGCAGTTCCTCTTCCTCGCGTGGGAACTGAAGGGCAAGTACCCGGCGATCCTGGAGCAGCCGGTGGCGCGCGAGCTGTTCGACGACGCGAACGCGCTGCTCGACCAGATCATCGCGGACGGGTCCCTGCGGGCCCGGGGGCGCTACGGCTTCTGGCCCGCCCACTCCGAGGGCGACGACATCGTGCTCGAGGACGGTGTGCGGTTCCCGATGCTGCGCCAGCAGACGGTCAAGCCGGAGGGCCGCCCCAACCGCTGCCTCGCGGACTACCTGGCCCCCGCCGGTGACCACCTCGGCGGCTTCGCCGTCGCGATCCACGGCGCGGACGAGCTCGCCGCGCGATACGAGGCGGCGGGTGACGACTACCGCGCCATCATGGTCAAGGCGCTCGCCGACCGACTCGCCGAGGCGTTCGCCGAGTACCTGCACCTCAAAGCGCGGCGCGAGTGGTACGAGCCGGACGCCGACCCCGCCATCGAGGACCTGCACGCCGAGCGCTTCCGCGGCATCCGCCCGGCTCTGGGCTACCCGGCGAGCCCGGACCACAGCGAGAAGGACACGCTGTTCGAGCTGCTCGGCTCTAGCCTGATCGGGATGGGACTGACCGAGTCGTTCGCGATGACCCCGGCGGCGAGCGTCAGCGGCCTGCTGTTCGCCCATCCGGCGTCCCGGTACTTCACCGTGGGCCGCATCGGCCGGGACCAGGCCGAGGACTACGCCCGGCGCCGTGGCGTCCCCCTCTCCGAGGTGGAGCGCCGGCTGCGGCCCAACCTCGCCTACGACCCGGCCTGAGGCCCGCGTTCCGTTCGCGTCCCGACGCCCCGATGCCCCGCCCGCTCTCGGTGAGTGCGGGCGGGGCATCGGGCGACGACGAGCCGTTCGTGACGTCTTCCCCCGTCTCGGCCGACTGTCACGGCCCGAACCGGGTGTCGCGATCGCCTGCGGTCAGCGAACGTCCGGATCAGTCGTTATCCTGAAGGAGCCCCCGCTGGTTCTCGTCCTCGCGCTGGTTCTGGAACTCCCGCTGGCGCTCGTTCTGCGCCTGGCCGTTCCGGGCGATGGCCACATTGTTGTTCCGGTTGCGGATCCGGATCGGGATGTAGTTGAAGAGGTTGTTGTTGTTCCAGTTGAAGCTTCTCTGGTTGTGGAACGTCCGGAAGTTGCTCGCGAGGCGGTTGCAGCATCCGCCGCCCCAGCCGCCCCAGCCGCCGCCCCAGCTCGCGGACGCGGGGGTGCTGGTCAGCAGGGTGCCCGCGGCTGCGGCGAATACCAGGACGCCGGTGGCGCATGTCTTCTTCAGCACGTCAGTCTCCTTATTGTCGGAACCGCACGATAGCCGTCGCGGACGGCGCTTTTCCGATATCGCGGACTGCGCCGCGATTCGTAACATTCCCCGCCGTAATCCGGACAAGACAAGTGCCGGGTAAGATGGCGATAAAGACGCAGCGCAATAACTGGACATACCAGGTCGTCAAGCGACTAGATGCCCGTCGATGCGCAATCCGTGGCTACCATCGCGATTCGGACAAAGTTCCGGTCGCACGCCGATCAATGCGGCGGCGGTCCTGCCCGCTCTTCCCGGAGCGGGCAGGTACCTGCCGACGGCCGGCCGTACGATCCCGGCTCAGGGCCGGCGTAGGTGCGGACTAGTCGTCGTCATCCAGCCCGAGCCCGCCGGCGAACAGGCCGTCGCCCTCGAAGAGCCCGCGCCCACCCTGTCGCTGGTTGTTGGTCGCGATGGCGACGTTGTTGTTGCGGTTGTGGACGCGGACCGGGGTGAAGTTGAAGACCTGGTTGTTGTTAAAGCTGCCGCCGCCGCCCCAGCCACCGCCACCACCCCAGCCGCCGCAGCAGCCGCCCCAGCCGCCGCCCCAGGCCGGGGTCTGGGCGGACGCGGGTGAGCTCGCCAGCAGAGCGCCCGCGGCAGTGGTGAGCAGCAGGACACCGGTGGCGCACGTCTTCTTCAGCACGTCAGTCTCCTTCTAGTCGGAACCGCGCAGAACACCTTTCGAGCGGCACGTTCCCGATTTTCGGGTCTGTACCGTGACTAATAGCATTCCCTGCCTCATTCCGGACAAGACAAGTGCCAGGTAAGCAAGCAACAAAGACAGAGGCCCTAGAATCGGACTTATCCGTCCGTATCCGGATATGAGACTGCGCCGGATCCGAGATGGCGCGGGTCGTCCTCCGTCTCGCTCACGGCAAATAGCTGTTTAGGGGGATATTCGCGGATTTGCCGCATTGTCGGCCCGTGGTCGTGCCGTTCTCGTGGCGTGTCATGTGGACGTCGGCCATGGAGCGGAACGCGACGGTCACCGCCGTCCTGCGGGGCCGGGTGACGCCCGGGTGGGGTCAGCCCGCGGTCAGGATGAACCGCTGCCGGCCGAACGCGATCTCGTCGCCAGGGCGCACGCGCGTGGGGCCGGCGATGCGGTACCCGTTGACCCGGGTTCCGTTCATCGAGCCCAGATCCGACAGCAGCCAGGTGCTGTCCGTCCGGCGGAGCTCGGCGTGCATCCGGGAGACGGTCACGTCCGTGACGACGAACTCGCAGGTCGGCGCCCGCCCTATGATCAGCCGCGCCCGGTCGAGCCTGGGCAGGGTGAACCGGGGGAGTCGTGGCGCCCGCCAGGCCGCCTCGAGGCGGGCGGTCATCGCCGACAAGGAGGTGACGGCGCCGGTGAGGCCGCGCAGGACCCGGCTGCCCGGCGGCAGGTCGTCGACGAGGTGGGACAGCTCCGCCTGGGTCCGGGCCCGCAGTGCGGAGTCGACGCGGCGCTCGAACGTGTCGTGCGACAGCCGGCCCTCGGCGGCGCGGTCGCGGAGCACCCGAAGGATTCGGTCGCGTTCCTCGTCCGACGCGCGTACCGGAAGCCCCTCCATGACTCGCAAGTATCGGGTCCGAAAAGTCCGTTGTCCAGCGGAGACCCGTCGGGGCTCGTCAGGTGGCCGCAGCCTATTGATCTACAATGTAAAGGCCGTCATCTGATGAGATCTCCACGGTCATGGGCTCCCAGACGACCTCCAGGGCGAGCGGCTTACGAAAGACCAGGCCCCGGGGCGCCGAGGCGGTCTCCGCGAGCCGAAGGCCCGGGAGACGGAGGAGGGCCCGCAGCATGGTGACGGTCTCCAGCCGGGCCAGGTGCGCGCCGAAGCAGAAGTGCGGGCCGTGGGCGAACGACAGGTGGCGGTCGGCGTTCGCCCGCCGCGGGTCGTAGCGGTCCGGCTCGGCGAAGACGGCCGGGTCGCGGTTGGCGGCGGTGATCGAGACCCGGACCAGGTCGCCCTTCGCGATCCGGGCGCCCGCGAGCGCGACGTCCTCGGTGGCGTACCGGTCGACCACCGCGGCGGCGGGCTCCAGGCGGACCGACTCCTCCACGGCTGCCGTGAGGAGCCCCGGCTCGACCCGCACGAGGGCGATGCGGTCCGGCCGCTCCAGCAGGTGCAGGACGGCGTTGGTGATCATGCCCTCGGTGGTGTCGATGCCGCCGAACATCAGCACCGCGGCGTTCGCCACCACCTCGTCCGTGGTCAGGTGACGGGCGGCCGCCGGCAGCAGGGCGTCGCCGGCCGCGCGCGCGCCGAGGGCCGCTTCGACCTCGGCCCGCAGCCGGTCGTAGGCGTCCGTGGCGTTCGCCGGCCGGCCCGCCGTGATCGCCGAGACCGCTCCCACGAACGCGTCGTACCACGAGCGGATGGTGGCGGGCGGGACGTCCCGCAGACCGAGCGCCTCGGTGACCACGGCGACGGCGAGGGGCCCCGCCAGGTCGGCGCGGACCTCGGCGCGCCCGCGCGGCGCGACGGCGCCGACCAGCCGGTCGGCCTCCGCCCGCACGAACGCGGTGAACCGGGCCCGGGTCTCGGCGGGGCGGAAGCGGCGCGCGAACGGGTCGCGGTGCCGGGTGTGCGCGGCCCCGTCGAGGGAGAGCATGCTGGTCCCGACGACCTGTGCCGTCGAGAAGCGCGGGTCGTCGACGGTGAACCGGGGGTCGCGCAGGACGCGGAGCGCCAGGTCGTGACGGGTGACGAGCCACCCGTCGAGGACGGGGATCCAGGACACCGGCTCGGCGGCGCGCAGCCGGGCCAGGAACGGGTGCGGATCGGCGTCCAGCTCCTCGATGGTGGCGCTCGCGCCGACAGGAAACTTCACTTACCTGACATTAGGGCTTCTTCTTCGCGAGAAGCCACAGGCCCGCTCGCCGCACCGGCGCCGGGCCTTCCGGTTAAGCTCGCGCCTCATGTCGATCATCTCCCGCCGCGGCGCCCTCATCGCCGGTCTCGGCGGGCTCACCGTGCTGGCCGGCGCCGGCGCGGCGTACGGCCTCGTCGAGGAGGACGTGCTGCCCGGGCGCTACCGCCTGGCGCAGCACCTGGGGCGGTGCGGGAGCATGCCGCCGCTACCCCGGATCAGGCCCGGGACGGTCGAGCAGGCGGAGTTCCGCACGCCGGGCGGCGGCACCGCGCGCGTCCTGCTGGGCTATCCCGGGGCCGTGACGAAGGGCCTGCCGGTCGTCGTGATGCTGCACGGCTCGGACGGGGACGCCCGTACGCCCTTCGACACCTACGGTGTCCACTACCACCTCGCCGACGCCGTGCGCCGGGGCGTCGCACCGTTCGCGGTCGCCGCGATCGACGACTGGGCGGGCCCCGGGTGGCGGCCGTCGCCCGTCACCACCCGGAGCCTGCTGCCGTTCCTGCGCCACCGGGGATTGGCGACGACCCGGATCGGCCTGCTCGGCTGGTCGATCGGCGGCCGGGGCGCCCTCCTGCTGGCCGCCGAGAGGGGACCCGCCCGTGTCGCGGCGGTCGCGGCGGCCTCGCCCGCCCTCTCGGGAGCGGACGTGACGGCGCTGGCCCGGACGCTCGGCGCCGTTCCGGCGTCGCTGACCTGCGGGCGCGACGACGCGTTCGCGACGCCGGCGAAGAACCTGCTGGCCCGGCTCCGCGCCGCCCGCCGGGCCGAGGTCACCGGCGGGATCCACCCCGGCTGCCACGACGCCGCGTTCCGCCGCCGGATGCTCCCGGCCCAGATCGAGTTCCTCGGCCGTCACCTGTCCCGGGCCTGACGGTCAGAGCCGGGTACGGAGGTCCCGGATGGCGGCGAGGACCTCCTCACGGTTGCCCGCCGCCTTGATCCAGGCGGGCAGGCGCTCGACGAGGCTGCCGGAGCCGGTGTGCGGGTGGCGCTCGCGCAACCGGGCGCCGACGTAGCCTTCCAGCAGGTCCAGATGGGCGGCGTTGTAGGCCCATAGGATCCGCCCGCGGCACCGGCGGCGCAGCCACAGCGGCAACCCGAAGAACGGGTCCTCCGGTCCCGTCATGCGGGGCACGGCCAGTGGGGGACCACCGCCGAAGAACAGGTCCCCGTCGCCCTTGCGCCATGGCCGCGGTCGCCAGGTGCCGGTGTGCCCGCAGCCGGGGCAGCTCAGGCGGCGCGCGGCCATGAGGTGCTCACCGGGATGCCGAGGGCACTCCCGGTATCCGGGATCGACGAGCACGACGGCCCGGCCGCCGCAGTGCGGGCACACGACCAGGAGCTCTCGCGCCAGCCCCCAGAGGCGTGCGCCGGTGTCGCGGAACCGTTCGCTCACACCTCATGATCCCAGTCGCGCGCCCGTCCGCGCGCGGCGTTCTCCGGCCGTCACTCGGCGAGCAGGGCCTTGGAGGCGTCGCGGCTGGCGGCGGCCAGGCCGGCGGCCCTGCCGGGCACCTCGGAGGCGTGCTCGCGCCACCAGGCCCGGCCTTCCTCGGGCAGGGTGTGGATCGGGTCGTAGTACTCGTAGCGGCGGTTCAGCGCGTCCGGGTCGTCGCTCTCCAGGGCGGTCCGGTAGTTCTTGGTCCAGTAGGAGATGCCGCGCTCGGTGTCGTACTCGGCGACCTGGTGGACCCAGCGTTTGCCGACGTACGGGACGTCGCAGACGATGCGCGGCGTGGCGAAGCCGGGCAGGTAGCCCATGATCCCGTGCTGGAGCCGCTGGGCCTCGCCCAGCGAGAGCCGCCAGTGCTCGCTGAACGGGATCATGTCGCACAGGTAGAAGTAGTAGGGCAGCACGCCGTTGTCCTGCAGCGCGAAGCACAGGTCGAGGAGCTGCTCGACGGTCGTGTTGACGCCGCGCAGCAGCACGCCCTGGTTGCGGACGTCGCGGACGCCGGCGTCCAGCATCGCCCGTGCCGCCTTCGCGACGAGCGGGGTCATCGACTGGGCGGCGTTGACGTGGGTGTGGATGGCCAGCTGTGCGCCGCGCGCCCGCGCCTTGGTGGCCAGGCGCTCGACGCCGGCGCGTACGTCGTCCTGCAGCCAGTGCTGCGGCAGGCCCATCAGCGCCTTGGTGGCCAGCCGGATGTCGCGGATGTTGTCGATGTCCAGGAGCCGGTCGACGAACGCCTCCAGCCGCGCCCAGGGCATGTTGGCCACGTCGCCGCCGGAGACGACCACGTCGCGGACCTGCGGGGTGCGGCGCAGGTACTCCAGCATCGCCTGGACCCGGTCGGGCTGCTTGAGGGCGAATTTGTGCTTGTCGATCTGCGGGGTGGAGTTGCCGACCAGGTCCATGCGGGTGCAGTGCCCGCAGTACTGCGGGCAGGTGGGCAGCAGCTCGGCGAGGACCTTGGTGGGGTAGCGGTGGGTGAGGCCCTCCGCCGCCCACATCTCCGCCTCGTGCAGTGAGTCGCGGCTGGCGACCGGGTGGGAGGGCCAGTCTGTGCGCCGGTCGCTGAAGACCGGGAGCATGTAGCGGCGCACGGGATCGGCGTAGAAGGCCGCCGTGGAGCTCACGTCCATCGTGTTCAGCATCTGCGGGGGGACCAGCATCGACATGGTGGCCCGCTCACGCTGGTCGCGCTCGAGGTCGGCGTAGAGGTCCTCGCTCAGCAGGTCGCCCATCACCTGGCGGAGCTGGCGGAGGTTCTTCACGCAGTGCGCGCGCTGCCACTGTGCCGACTCCCACTCCGCGGTCGTGACGTCACGCCAGCCGGGGAACCGCCGCCAGTCGGGCTCGGTGAGCTCGCGGTGGCGGTAGGCGTACGGCTGAGGGTGCGCTCCGGGCGCCGGCACGGACTCCTCGGCGACAGCGGTCACGGTGTCCTCCAGGATGAACTCTTGCATTAGCCTGACGATACGAGAAATATTCTGCTAGAGCCAAGGCTAACCGTAAGATTTTGCGCCAGCGAGGTGAGGGATGAGAAGTTCTCCGGTCGGTCTACACCGGGTCGCCGAGCCGCCGGGCGTGCTGCCGCAGGCGGCCGAGCGCCTCGACACCGACCCGCGCGTCCGCGACGACGAGGTACGGATCCGGGTCGAGCGGCTCAACCTGGACGCCGCCTCGTACCGGCAGCTGCACACCCGGCACGGCGGCGATCCGGACCGGATCCGCGCCGAGGTCGCCGAGATCATCGAGACGCGCGGGAAGATGCACAACCCGGTGACCGGTTCGGGCGGCATGCTCATCGGCGTCGTCGAGGAGGCCGGCCCCCGGTCTCCGCTGGGCCTGCGGCCCGGGATGCGCGTGGCCACCCTGGTCTCCCTCACCCTGACCCCGCTGCGGATCACCGACGGCCTCGCCCGCTGGGACGGCCTCAGCGAGCAGGTGCCCACCGAGGGGCACGCGATCCTGTTCGCCCGCTCGATCGCGGCCGAGCTGCCCGCGGACCTGCCGCCGGAGCTGTCGCTGGCCGTCCTCGACGTGTGCGGCGCGCCCGCCCTGACCTCCCGCGTCGTCGCCTCGTACGCCTCTCCGGTCGTGGCGGTGCTGGGCGGCGCGGGCAAGAGCGGGTCGCTGTCCCTGGTCGCGGCCCGGCGCGCCGGTGCCAAGCGCACCGTCGGCGTGGTGCCGAACGAGACCGAGGCCGCGCGGCTGCGCGCCGCCGGCCTCGCCGACGACGTCGTCCTCGCCGACGCCCGCGACCCGATCGCGCTCGCCGAGGCCGTCGGCGGGACCGGAGCCGACGTCACGGTGGTGTGCGTGGACGTGCCCGGCTGCGAGCACGGCGCGATCCTGGCCACCGCGACCGGCGGCACTGTGATCTTCTTCTCGATGGCCACGTCGTTCTCAGCGGCGGCCCTCGGCGCCGAGGGACTGGCCGCCGACGTGACCATGCTGATCGGAAACGGGTACGTCCCCGGTCACGCGGAGCTGGCCCTGGACCTCCTTCGTACCGAGCCGAGCCTGCGCACGATCTTCCGGGAGCGGGTGGAGACGGAATGACGAAACTGGATCTGGACCCCCAGGTGGTCCGCAAGGCGCGGCTGCTCGCCGAGCGCGCCGCCCAGCCGGTGATCGAGATGGCCCGCACCCACACGACCGTGTCGGTCGAGCGGGCGCAGCTGCGGCTGGCCGGCCTGACCGGCGCGGACTCCGACGGCCTGCCGTGGGTGAACCATCTCGTCGACGCCGTACGGGACCAGGTGGGCCTGGAGCACGGGGTCGCGCTGCCGGTCTTCGACGCGCTCCTGCGCGAGCCGTACGCCGACCTGGGCGACCTGGCGAGGGCGGCCGCACTGGGCGCGGTGACGTTCCGGCTGCCGGCCGGCGGCGACGCCGAGGCGGCCGCCGAGTACGCACGGTGCGCGGCCCGGCAGGGCATCGGCCGCGTCGACGCGCGCCGCGCCGAACGCGACGCGATGCTGCGCCTGACCGGCGACCCCCGCCAGCCCTGGATCTACCTGATCGTGGCCACCGGCGACATCTACGAGGACATCCCGCAGGCGCAGGCCGCCGCGCGCGAGGGCGCCGACGTCGTCGCGGTGATCCGCTCGACCGGGCAGTCGCTGCTGGACTACGTGCCCGAGGGCGCCACCCGCGAGGGGTACGCCGGGACGTACGCCACCCAGGAGAACTTCCGGCTCATGCGCGCCGCGCTCGACGACGTCTCGCGCGAGCTCGGCCGGTACGTGCGGCTCACCAACTACGCCTCGGGGCTGTGCATGCCGGAGATCGCCGCGCTCGCCGGCCTCGAACGCCTCGACATGATGCTGAACGACTGCATGTACGGCATCATCTTCCGCGACATCAACCCGCGGCGGACCTTCATCGACCAGCGGTTCTCCCGGCAGATCCACGCCCGCGCCGGCATCGTCATCAACACCGGCGAGGACAACTACCTCACCACCGCCGACGCGGTCGACGCCGCCCACACCGTCGTCGTCAGCCAGCTGCTGAACGAGCGGTTCGGCAAGGAGGCCGGCCTGGCGGACGGGCAGCTCGGCCTCGGCCACGCGTTCGAGATCAACCCGGCGATCCCCGAGTCGTTCCGCCTCGAACTCGCCCACGCACAGCTCGTCCGCGAGCTGTTCCCGGACGCGCCGCTGAAGTACATGCCGCCCACGAAGCACATGACCGGCAACATCTTCGCCGGGTACCTCCTGGACGCCTTCTTCAACCTCGCCGGCGTGATGACCGGGCAGTCGATCATCCTGATCGGGATGATGACGGAGGGCATCCACACCCCGTGGCTGTCCGACCGCGACCTCGCCCTGGAGAACGTCCGGTACGTCCGCGACGCCTGCGGTTCCCTCGCCGAGGACTTCGTCCCACGCCCGGACGGGTTCATCGTCCGCCGCGCCCGGCAGGTGCTGTCCGAGTCCGTCGACCTGCTCGAGCGGATCTGCGACGACACGCTGCTGAAGGCGATCGCCGACGGGACGTTCGGGGTGACCCGCCGCCCCGCCGACCGTGGCAAGGGCCTGGACGGCGTCGTCGAACGCGCCGACGGCTACTTCAACCCCGTCATCGAGATCCTGGAGTCGGAGGACCCGCACGCCACCGCCGTGCCGGCGTCCGCAGGGAGGGCAGAATGAGACCGCAGGACTCCGCCACCACCGACCGGACCGCCCCCCAGGACCTGCCCTCGATCATCCGGCCGTACGGCGACACGACCGGCGACGCGATGGTGCAGCTGTCCTTCAGCCTCCCCGTGCCCGCCGGGAAACGCGCCGAGCTGGCCGCCCTGCAGCTCGCCGGAAAGATGGGCCTGGACCCGGCCAGCGTCGTGCACTCCAAGGCGATGGGGCCGAACTTCACGTTCTTCATCGTGTACGGCAAGGTCAACCACCTCATCGACTACGCCGGCATCGAGGTCCCGGAGGGCCGGGAGTACCCCCTGCTGTCGGCCAAGGAGATCGACCTGGCCATCCGCACCGTCCTGAACCGCCGCATGGTCGTCGTCGGAGCCTGCATCGGCACCGACGCGCACACGGTCGGCATCGACGCGATCCTCAACGTCAAGGGCTTCGCGGGGGAGAAGGGCCTGGAGTACCACCGCGAGATCCAGGTGATCAACATGGGCGCCCAGGTGACCGTGGAGGAGCTCGTCGAGCGGGCGAAGGCCGAGAACGCCGACGCCGTCCTCGTCTCCCAGGTCGTCACCCAGAAGAACGCACACATCCACAACACCAAGCAGATGGCCGCGGCCTTCCACGCCGCCTACCCCACCGCCGTGGGCCCCGGCATGGGACGGCCGCTGCTGATCGCGGGCGGCCCGCGTTTCGACACGGTCACCGAGCAGGAGCTCGGCGTCGACCGCATCTTCGGCAAGGGAACCACCCCGCGCGAGGTCGCCGGTTACCTCGTGCACGCCCTGCTCCCCGACTGGACCCCTGAGAACCCCGCGGAGACCCCATGACGACCGGTTCGGACGGCGGCGACCCGCGGGTCGGCCTGAGCGTCACACACCGCCGCTACGTCCCCTACGCGCACGCCCACTACGGCGGGAACCTCGTCGACGGCGCGTACGTCCTGGGCATGTTCGGCGACGTCGCCACCGAGGTGTGCATCCGCGACGGTGGAGACGAGGGCCTGTTCGCCTCCTACGACGACGTGCAGTTCCGCGCCCCGGTGCACGCGGGGGACGTCCTGGAGGCCACCGCGACGGTGGTCCGCGCCGGGCGCCGCAGCCGTACGCTGGCGTTCGAGGCGCGGGTCGTCTGCCGGGCTCGCCCGGACAAGGGGCCGTCGGCCGCCGAGGTGCTGGACGGGCCCATCGTCGCGGTCACCGCGACCGGGACGGTCGTCCTACCGCACGCCGATGGCTGACACGCGGATCGACACGCGATGAACGGCCGTCAACCAGCGGATTTCCGGGGCCTGTCATCGACCCGCTGACCTGCGGTGACGCGGCTATCCGCAGGTCGTGGCCGCCTTGACATCGCTACGGATACCGATAGGTTGCTCGAACGTCCACCGCAGGACTGACCGGTCGGCCGACCGGGGCGCCGCGAAATCTTGCGCCGCGACGGGGGTTGCGAGCACGCGCCGGCTCAGGCGCCCATCCGTCCATGCCAGACGCACGATGACGCGCCCGCCCGAGGCCGGAGCACCCCGGCCGGCGGGGGGTGGAACTCGGTAAGGGCCTGGGCCCCCATCAGACAACGGACTACGCGCTCGCCGCCGACGAGACGGGTCCGGTTCGAAGGGAGCGCCCGGGTCCTCTTCCGTTTCCGGCACCAGGGTCCTCTTCCGCTCCGGGGCACGCCCGGTTCCGGGGCACGCCCGGCCGCACGGATTCCGGCGCCCGCCTCGGGGCGCATGGGGTCTTCCGGCGGCCGCCTGAGCACGTGAGCGCCCTCGGGCCTCTCAGCGTCGCCCGATTCGTGCGACTTCACGCTGGAAGTGGGATCATCCGTACGACGCGGCCTGCCCGTATTCGTCCCGGTCCCCACCGGCGGGTAGCGTTCCGTCGACGGTCGGACCTGATGAGGAGTGCTGGTGGCGCAGGAGTTGCTCGCCGAGAAGACGCCTGGCGTCGCCGAACGCGACCGGCGGTCGCGGATTCCGGCGTGGCTGCCGCGCCCGGCGGGTGTGGTGCTGGCCGGCCTGCTGCTGGCCGCGGCGTTCCCTCCGATCGGCTGGTGGCCCCTGGCGCCGGTGGCGACCGCGATGCTCGCGCTGCTGCTGCGCGGCCGGACCTGGCGCCGCGGCGCGGGACTCGGGATGCTGTTCGGCCTGGCGTTCTCCTTCCCGACCTTCGAGGGCCTGCGGCCCGTCGGCATGGACGCCTGGATCGCGCTGAGCCTCTTCGAGGCCCTCTACTTCGCGCTGCTGGGCGCCGGCCTGGCCCTCGTCACGCGCCTGCCCGGCTGGCCCGTCTGGACGGCCGCGGCGTGGATCACCGAGGAGCTCATCCGCGGCCGGGTGCCGTTCGGCGGCTTCCCCTGGGCCCGGCTGGCGTTCAGCCAGACCGCATCACCCTTCACCGGTTACGCCTCGATCGGCGGCGCGCCGCTGGTCGGCTTCCTCACGGCCCTCACCGGCGGGCTGCTCGCCGCGGCGGCCCTGCTCCTGTGGCGCCGATGGAACACCTCCCCGGGCCCGGCCGCCGACCCGGTCACCGGGGGCGGCACGGGCAGGCACGAAGGCGCCGCGGCCCAGGAGGAGGAGACCGCTCCCACGGCGGGCACGCCGGGCCGGGTGACCGGGCGGCCGGTCCGCTCGGCGGCCCTCGCGCTCGCCGCCGTGCTCCTGCTCGGCGCGGCCGGGATGTTCGTCTCCCGCCCCACCGGCGGCCGGTCGGTGACCGTCGCGGTCATCCAGGGCAACGTCCCCCGTGCCGGCCTGGACTTCCTCGGCCAGCGCCAGGCCGTCCTGAACAACCACGCCCGGCAGACCCACCGCCTGGCCGAGCAGGTCCGCGCCGGTCAGGTGCCCAAGCCCGACCTGGTCATCTGGCCGGAGAACTCCAGCGACCTGGACCCCTACGCCGACGACGGGGCCCGCGAGGTGATCGACGCGGCGGTCAAGGACGTCGGCGTGCCGGTGCTGGTCGGCGCCGTCATCGACACCGGAGACGGCGAGCACGTCGAGAACCGCGGGATCGTGTGGGACCCGGCCAAGGGCCCCGGGGCGTACTACGTCAAGCGCCACCCGCTGCCCTTCGGCGAGTACATCCCGATCTTCCGTGGCCTGCTGCGAAAGCTCATCACCCGTTTCGACCAGGTTGGAGAGTTCGTCAAGGGCCGTTCACGCGGATCCCTTCAGCTCGGTCCGGTGAAGATCGGAGACGTCATCTGCTTCGAGGTGGCCTACGACGGGCTGGTGCGGGACGTCGCGGACGCCCCGTTGCTCGTCGTGCAGACCAACAACGCGACCTTCGGACGCACCAGCCTCCCCCCGCAGCAGTTCGCGATGTCGCGGCTGCGCGCGGTCGAACACGGGCGCAGCGTCCTCGTCGCCTCGACGAGCGGCATCAGCGGGATCATCGCGCCGGACGGGAAGGTCCTGACCCAGTCAAAGGAATTCACCCCGGACATCCAGGTCCGCCGCGTGCCGCTGCGTACCTCGCGTACGCTTACTGATCACCTGGGCGCCGCTCCCGAGTGGGTGCTGGCGCTGCTGGGACTCGCGGCGGCGGTCGCCGCGGCGTGGAGGACACGGAAGACGAGCAGGGGGGCCTGACCGGTGCAGAACACGGACGACATCGGGCGGGTGCTCGTGATCATCCCGACGTACAACGAGCGGGAGAACATCGAGAGCATCGTCGCCCGGGTGCGCGCCGCCGTCCCCGAGGCCGAGATCCTGGTCGCCGACGACAACAGCCCCGACGGCACCGGGGAGATCGCCGACCGGCTCGCCGCCGCCGACGAGCGGGTGCACGTCATGCACCGGGCCGGCAAAGAGGGCCTCGGCGCCGCGTACATCGCGGGCTTTCACTGGGGGATGGAGCACGGCTTCGACGTGCTCGTCGAGATGGACGCCGACGGGTCGCACCAGCCCGAGGAACTGGCCCGGCTGCTCAGCGCGCTCGGCGGGGCTGACCTGGTCATCGGCTCCCGGTGGGTCCGCGGCGGCACCGTGGAGAACTGGCCGGTCAACCGCGAGGTCCTCTCGCGCGGCGCGAACATCTACGCGCGGCTGATGCTGGGCATCCCGGTGCGCGACTCGACCGGCGGGTACCGCGTCTACCGCGCGACGACCCTTCAGAAGATCGAGATCGACGGCGTCGCGTCGCAGGGTTACTGCTTCCAGGTCGACCTGACGCTGCGGACCGTACGCGCGGGCCTGCGGGTCACCGAGGTGCCGATCCGGTTCGTCGAGCGCACGCACGGTGCCAGCAAGATGAGCCGCGCGATCATGATCGAGGCGTTTCAGCGGATCGCCGGGTGGGGCGCCGCCTACTGGCTGGGGCGCCTCACCGGGCGGGAGCGGCACTGACCCGGCCGCGGCGCCCGCCCACCGGCGGGTTCCGCGGCTCCGGTGCGGCCGCAGCGGAGCACGGCGGGCACGGACGGCACGGGCCGCACGGACCGGGCTGAAGGGCGACCCACATGACTCTCCGCGTCGGTGTGATCGGAGCCGGGATCGTCGGTCTCTCGGTGGCGCGCCGGCTGGCCCGGTGGGATCACGAGGTCACGGTCTTCGAGAAGGAGGCCGACGTCGCGCTGCACCAGACCGGGCATAACTCCGGGGTGGTCCACGCGGGCGTGTACTACCCGCCGGGCTCGCTGAAGAGCCGTCTGTGCCGGGACGGCGCACGCCGGATCAAGGAGTTCTGCGCCGAGCACGACCTGCCGTACGAGGAGATCGGCAAGGTGATCGTCGCGCGGTCGGCGGACGAGGCGGGGCGGCTCCGCGCCATCGAGGCCCGGGCGCGGGCGGCCGGTGTACCGGGACTGCGCCGCCTGGACCCGGCCGGGCTCGCGGAACTCGAGCCGCACGTGCGGGGGTTCGCCGCGCTGCACTCCCCGACGACCGCCATCGTCGACTACCGGCTGATCGCCCGGGCCCTGGCCGGCGACGCGCGAGCGGCCGGCGCCCGGGTGCTCCTCGGCCGGGAGGTGACCGGGCTGGAACGGACCGGCGCGCGGGTCGTCGTGCGCACCGCGGCGGAGAGCGTCACCGTCGACCGTCTCGTGATCTGCGCCGGACTGCAGTCCGACCGTGTCGCGGCGCTCGCCGGGGACGAGCCGGCGCCCGCCATCGTTCCGTTCCGCGGCGAGTACCACCGGCTCGTCCCGCACCGCAGGGATCTCGTCAGGGGGCTCGTGTATCCCGTGCCGGACCCCGCCTACCCGTTCCTCGGCGTCCACTTCACCCCGCGGGTGGACGGCACGGTCGACATCGGCCCGAACGCGGTGCTCGCCACGGCACGGGAGGGCTACCGGCGTGGCGACGTCGACCTCGCCGACCTGCGGGAGATCCTCCGATGGCCGGGGTTCCGGCGCCTCGCCCGGGCCCACTGGCGGGCCGGCGTGCGCGAGGCGCTGACGTCCCTGTCGAAACGGCGGTTCATCGCCGAGGCGCGCGCGTACGTGCCGGAGCTGACGGCCCGGGACGTGGCGCCGGCCCCGGCCGGCGTCCGCGCGCAGGCCGTCGACCGCGACGGCGCCCTCGTCGACGACTTCGCCATCCACCACCTCGGCCCGGTCGTCAGCGTCCGCAACGCGCCCTCGCCCGCGGCGACGTCCGCCCTCGCGATCGCCGACCACATCGCCGACCAGGTACGCGCGCGGGCCCGTGACTGAGCGGACCCGGGACAGAACGGACTCGGGGCAGAACGGACTCGGGACTGAACGGGCCCGCGTGATGACGGGCCCGCCTTCCGGCTCGTGCTACGCCGCGTAGGCGCGGCAGGAGCTGTCCTGGTCGGTGCCCAGGGCGATGACGGTCACGTGGTGCGGCGACTTCACGCCCTTGATCAGCAGCGTGTGCCGTGTGTCGGCGCCCTTGAAGGCGTACGTGACGCTGGAGGTCGCCGGATCGCCCGTCACGGGGTTGTCGTCGGCGTCGTCGGCCTCGAAGTTCAGGGTGATGGGGGTCTTGCCCACCTTCGCGGTGACCTCGACGCCCGTACCGGTGACGCGGTAGGTGACCGTCGTGCAGGTCGGGGCGTCGCTGTCGCCCTTCGGGGAGGCACTGGGCAGTGGCTCTCCCGCCGCCGCACCGCTCGCGGGCGTGGACGCCGCGGACTTGTCCTGATGCGCGGATCCGCTGCCACCGCAGCCCGCCAGGCCGAGCCCGGCCACGGCGACGAGAACGAGCACACGCTTGCGCACGACGAGACTCCAAAGCATGAGGGATCAGTGACGATCGACGTTCCGGGGCCCGGCCGGGCGCCCGGCGGGGACCGGAACGCGACCGGACGGGACGCCGGGGCAACTCTGCTGCCGTCACCATGATCCCGCAAATGGACACGCCGGAAGAACGACGCGACTCCGGCGGTTCATGGCACGTCGCCGAACCTCACCGCGCGGGTTCCTCGCGGTGCACGTCCTCGGGCCGCTTGTCCGGGCGGAGCCCCCGCCAGCTGGGGTGGCGCAGGACACCGTCCGGGGTCCACTCGGCGAAGGCCACCTCGCCCACCAGCGTGGGCCGCACCCAGCGGGCGCGCCGCGCGACGTCGCGGGGTGCGGGCGGGTCGAAGGGCTCCTCGTCCCGGGCCAGCGGCGCCAGCCGCGCGGCGAGGTCCCGCAGATCCGCCTCGGTGAATCCGGTTCCCACGCTCCCGGCGTACCGCAGCCCGTCGTCGTGGACGCCGAGCACCAGCGACCCGACCGTGTCGACGCGGCGGCCCGCGCCGGGCAGCCACCCGGCGACGACCACCTCCTGGTGACGGACGTTCTTGACCTTGATCCAGGGGCCCCGGCGCCCGGGAAGGTAGGGGGAGGCCAGAGGCTTGCCGACGACGCCCTCCAGCCCCTGGGCCAGGCCCACCGAGGAGACCGTCTCGCCCTCGCCCCGCCACCACGGGGGGACGCGCACCGGGGGCCGGTCGACGCCGAGTTCGTCCAGGCGGTCACGGCGCTCGGTGTACGGGCGGCTCAGGAGCGACTCCTCGCCCAGATGCAGAAGGTCGAACAGGTAGTACTGGACCGGTACGGCCCGGACGAGCCGTGCACCGGGCCGCTGGACGTGCATCCGGGACTGCAGGGTCGCGAAGCTCGGCCGCCCGCCGCGCAGGGCGACGATCTCACCATCGAGGATCGCCGGCCGGCGCAGCATCCGGGCCAGGGCGGCCAGTTCCGGGTAGGAGCGGGTGATGTCCTTGTCGTTGCGGGACATCAACCGCACGCTCCCGCCCTGCACGTAGGCGACCGCCCTGACTCCGTCCCACTTCAGCTCCCACCCGTACTCCTGCTGGTCCGGCGGCAGGGACCGTCTCAGCAGGGCCATCATGGGCCGGATGAGACGTGGCAGCTCGCCCAACCGGGGCTCCGGACGCCGTTCCCCGAGGGCCTGTCCGGGCTCAGCTGACCGGCATCGCCTCACGGGCCCGCTGCTTCATTCGTTCGGCCCCCTCGTGCGGCCTCTCCTCGCCGTACTCCTCCTCCATCCGCAGCGCGACACCGAGCGCGAAGAAGGTCGGTGCCCACTCGCCGATGAAGATGCCCCAGCGGTCGGCGCGGTCCAGTCCGGCGTGCTCCTCCGCCTTCAGCGACATCGCCCAGCTGGCGAATGACGCCAGGATGGACGCGATTCCGGCGATGTACATGGTGTCGGACGTGATACCAGCCCTGCGCATGAGCCTCACCATTGTTAACCCCCCGTTGACCTGCGCATTCTTCTCGATATGGACCGGTACCCGTGGGTCGGTGCGCCATGCCGTCACAGGGTTCAAATCACCGCCAACTGCCTCTCCTTCCGGACGGCAGGGGTCTGCTCGTCACGGTCCGCGGCCGCCGCCCGGGCACCGGGGAACGATGCCGTCCAGAGCATCGCGCCGGCGGGCCACAATGGAGACATGCTCCCCGTGGCGCTGTTCCTCGCGTTCCTGCTGCTGCCCGTGCTGGAGATCTACGTGATCATCCAGGTCGGCGAGGCCATCGGTGGCTGGCCGACGGTGGCGCTGCTGCTGGCCGAGAGCGTCTTGGGCGCCTGGATCATCCGGCACGAGGGGCGGCGGGCCTGGCGTGCACTGAAGGAGACCTTCGGCGCCGGGGGGATGCCCGAACGGGAACTGGCCGACGCCGGGCTGGTCCTGGTCGGCGGCGTGCTGCTCCTGACGCCCGGTTTCGTGACGGACTTCTTCGGGTTCCTGTTCGTGCTGCCGTTCACCCGGCCGCTGGTGCGCCGCCTGCTGTCGCGGTACGTCGCGCGGCGGATGTCGGCGGCGCGGCGCGGCGCGACTCTGCGGTTCGGAGACCTCGGCGGCGTGCACGTCCCTGGGCCCGGGGACGGGGAACCGGAGCCGGGGCCCCGGGTGGTGCGCGGCGAGGTCATCGAGGAGGACCCGGAGACGGACCGGCGCTGAGAACGACGCACGGGCCGCGCCGTCGAGGGGCTGACGGCACGGCCCGTGTGCGTTCGGGGTGTCGGTTACGCGGTCCTTCTGCGCTGTGCGCGCAGGACGGCCAGTCGCTCGGCCAGGACCTCCTCCAGATCTTCGATCGTGCGGCGCTCCATGAGCATGTCCCAGTGCGTGCGGGGCGGTTTACCCTTCTTGGACTGGGGCATCTCGCCATTGACCATCAGGGCCGTCGCACCGCAGCTCCGGCACTCCCAGGTCATCGGCACCTCGGCCTCGGCGGCCAGGATGACGGTGAACCGGTGGCCCTTCGGGCAGTCGTACATGACCTCCTGGCGAGGGGCCAGGTCGGTGTTTCGATCGTTCTCGTAGCTCGTGGCTCCGAGCCGGGTGCCGCGAAGTGCGCGCTCGGCCATCGTGACGTGCCTCCCAGACGGCGTGCGTTCTGCTAGACATGAACGCTGGATACCGTCACAAGATTCCCGCCTTGGCCTGGATCCAACCCTGGGAACACCGATCGTTTCCCGAGGTGACCCGGCTTACGGGCGTTGAGCTGCGCTGAGAGTCTATCAGCGCGAGCCAGGCAGGGGAGTCCGGCCTCGGCCTGGACCGACGGGACACCTCCCGTCCTGTGTTCTCGCGCGGGGGCCTGGTCAGGGCCGGGGAGCGCCCCGGGCGGCCAGTTCGGTCGGAAGCACCACCGTACGCGGCAGGGGCCGGTCTCCCTCGATCCGGCGGAACAGCGGTTCGGTGGCGACCCGGGCCAGCTCGCGCGTGTCGTAGGCGATCACGGTCAGCGGGTACGGCACCAGGCGGGCCAGGTCGAAGTCGTCGAACCCGAGCAGTGCGGCGTCGCCGCCCGGCGGCACAGCTCCTCGATCGCGCCGACGGTGATCCGGTTGTTCAGGGTGAAGAAGGCGGTCGGCAGGTCCGGCCGGTCGAGCAGGTCGGCGACGGCCCGGGCGGCCGCCGCCGGATCGCGGATGCCGTCCCGGACGAGCCTGGTGTCGTACGGCGCGCCGGCCGGGGCGCGCTCGTCGTACGCGCCGTCGAGGCGTTCTCGCATGGTGTGGATCTCGACGGAGTCGAGCAGGATGCCGACGCGGCGGGCGCACGTGTCCCGGAGCAGGTGCCGCTCGCGCGACGGGTCCTCTTCGGAACTGGCGATGATGAGCATCATGTCGTGCTGCCGGACGACCTCGGCGGCGGCTTCCGCGATCGTGGCGTAGAACGGGTTGGCGATCTCCTCGATCAGCAGCCCGATGGTGGCGGACGCCTGTCCGGAGCGCAGCGAGCCGGCGAGGTGGTTGCGGCGGAAGCCGAGCTCGGCAACGGCGGCGAGCACCCGTTCGATCAGGTCGGGCTGGACGTTCGGCGCGTTGTTCACGACCCGCGAGACGGTCTTCAGGCTCACTCCGGCCCGGTTCGCCACGTCGACCATGGTGGGCCGCTTCGTACGGCCGATGTCGCCGGTCGTGCGACGCCCCATACCGGCACGCCTCGCTCGCTTGACAACCTTGTCAGGGCGCGCGGAGTGGTTTGTCTGATATCGACCTCGCCGTCGGTCTCGGCCTCCCAAGGTGGTGTTGCGCCGGCGGCCGTCCCGTCGTGGCGTCGCTTCCTCTCGTCCGTGCGGCCGGGGGATTTGGGACAAGAGGGACACAGGGTGAGCGAGTCGTCACACGTTCCGATCTTGACAACGTTGTCTTCGAGGAAGACCCTAGCCGTGATCTTCATTCGGGTGCCGCTCCTCCGCAGAACCCGCCGTCCCCCATGGAGTTCCCGCATGGCCGAATACCTGCGCCCCTGTTCGCGGCGGCGGTCGCGGTGGTCGTCGCCGCTCCACGGCACCGCTCCCGGCTTCGGCCCGCGCTGATCCCTCGCTCACACCGACGTACGGCAAGCCCGTCTCGCGTACTCGGTAGGCGCACTCGCGCTCCATCACGCAACCCCCGACGTTCGGCGCGTCCCGCGCTCATCGAGTCGAAAGGCCCCGCCTCATCGTGTCTCCACCCCTCCGCACCCCATTGTCCCTCCGGAGATGGGCCGCGGCCGCGGCCCTGCTGATGCCGGTATCGCTGCTCGCCGTCGCCCCCTCGGCGAGCGCGGCGGCGTCGCCCGGCGACTTCCGCTCCTCGTTCGAGTCCGCAGACCCGCAACCCGCCACGAGCACCGCCGAGGTCGACGCGAGTGGCAGACCGGTCCAGGGGAACCTCAGCGGATCGAGCACCAACGGACTGCCCGGCAGCCTGCTCGGCCAGGTCTCCGCGGTGACCGCGAGCGCCGAGAACCCGCCGGACGAGATCGCCACGAAGCTCAAGGACGAGGACCCGTCGACCAAGTGGCTGGCGTTCAACCCGACCGGCTGGGCGACCTACCGGCTGGCCAAGCCCGCGACGGTCGTGAAGTACTCACTGACCTCCGCGAACGACGCGCCGACCCGTGACCCCAAGGACTTCACCCTGCAGGGGTCGGACGACGGCAAGACCTGGACCGACCTGGACAAGCGGACCGGGCAGAGCTTCAGCGGGCGGTTCGCCACCAACGTCTACGGCTTCACCAACACGACCGCCTACGAGTACTACCGGCTGAACATCACCGCGAACTCCGGCGACTCGCTCATCCAGCTCGCCGACTGGAACATCAGCGACGGTTCGGACACGAGGCCGCCGGCCACCCCGATGGTCGGCGTCGTCGGCGCCGGTCCGGTCAGCGGCTACAACATGAAGCCCAAGGCCGGCTTCACCGGATCGGCCGCGCTGCGCTACTCGGGCGGCGCCGAAGCCGACGGCCGCGCGTACGCGACCGACAGGCTGTTCGACGTGAACATCCCGGTCGGGCCGAAGACCCGCCTGTCCTACAAGATCTTCCCCGAGTACACCGGCGCCGACGCGCAGTACCCGTCGACCTACACGGCCGTCGACCTGCACTTCACCGACGGCAGTTACCTGAGTCGGCTGTCGCCCGTCGACCAGCACGGTTACGCGTTCACGGGTGCCGGGCAGGGCGCCTCGAAGGTGCTCTACGCCGACCAGTGGAACGCGGTGCAGTCCGACATCGGAGCGGTCGCGAAGGGCAAGACGATCGACCGCATCCTGCTCGCCTACGACAACCCCCAGGCCAAGGCGTCGACCCGTTTCCAGGGCTGGCTCGACGACGTCACCGTGACGGGCGAGCCGGCGCCGATCGACGGCTCCAGCCTGACGAACTACGTCGACACCCGGCGCGGGACCAACGCGTCGGGCTCGTTCTCACGCGGCAACAACCTGCCGATCACGGCGCTGCCGAACGACTTCAACTTCTTCACGCCGGTCACCAACGCGACGACCGACTCGTGGGAGTACGAGTATCAGAGCAGCAACAACGCGGCCAACCTGCCCACGCTGCAGGGACTGGCGATCTCGCACGAGCCCAGCCCGTGGATGGGTGACCGCAACCAGATGTCGGTCATGCCGGTGCCCGCCGGCGGGTCGCTCACCGGAGCGCCCGGCACCCGGGCCCAGGCGTTCAGCCACGACGACGAGATCGCCCGGCCGGACTACTACCGGGTCGCGATGAAGAACGGCATGACCGCGCAGCTGTCGCCCACCAACCACGGCGGCATCATGCAGTTCACCTTCCCGTCCGGGATGGCCACCGGAAGCCTCGTCTTCTACAACGGCACGTTCACCATCGGGACGGACGGCGCGTTCTCCGGCTGGGTCGACAACGGGAGCGGCAATTCGGCCGGCCGCAGCCGGATGTTCGTGTACGGCACCTTCGACCGGGCGCCGACCGCGTCCACCGCCACGTCCGCGACGTTCGACACCTCCGCGGCGCACGACGTGACGATGCGTCTCGCGACGTCGTTCATCTCCGTCGACCAGGCGCACAAGAACCTCGACCTCGAGGTCACCGGCAAGAGCTTCGACCGGATCCACACCGACGCCACCGCGGCCTGGAACGACCGGCTCGGCCGGATCGGCGTCGAGGGCGCGAACGAGACGCAGCTGGTGACGCTGTACTCCAACCTCTACCGGCTCAACCTGTACCCGAACTCCCAGTCGGAGAACACCGGCACCGCCGGCGCGCCGCACTGGCAGTACGCGAGCCCGGTGTCGGCGCCGACCGGCACGTCGACCGCCACGAAGACCGGCGCGAAGATCGTCGACGGGCAGATCTACGTCAACAACGGGTTCTGGGACACCTACCGCACCGTGTGGCCCGCGTACTCGCTGCTGTACCCGGACATCGCCGCGAAGATCGCCGACGGGTTCGCCCAGCAGTACCGCGACGGCGGCTGGGTCGCCCGCTGGTCCTCACCCGGCTACGCCGACCTGATGACCGGCACCAGCGCGAACGACGCGCTGGCCGAGGCCTACCTGAACGGCGTCAAGCTGCCCGACCCGCTCGGCGCGTACGAGGCGATCGTCAAGGACGCGACCGTCGCGTCCGGGCGCGGTGAGGTCGGCCGCAAGGGCATCGAGACCGGGCTGTTCCTCGGCTACACGCCGACCTCCACCGGAGAGTCGGTGTCGTGGGCCCTGGAGGGCTTCATCAACGACTACGCCATCGGCAACATGGGCGCGGCCCTGGCCAAGGACCCGGCCACCCCGAAGGAGCAGCGCGGCAGGCTCGAGGAGGAGTCGGAGTACTTCCTGCAGCGCGCCCGCAACTACGTCAACCTCTTCGACCCGAAGACGAAGTTCTTCGAGGGGCGCAACGCCGCCGGCACCTTCACCGCCGGCGACCCGCGTGACTGGGGCGACGTCTACACCGAGACCGACGGGTGGAACTTCGCGTTCACCGCGCAGCAGGACGGCATGGGACTGGCCAACCTGCTCGGCGGGCAGAAGGCACTGGAGCAGAAGCTGGACCAGTTCTTCGCCACCCCGGAGAACGCCGACCGCCGCGGCGGGTACACCGGCATCATCCACGAGATGCTCGAGGCGCGCGCGGTGCGCATGGGCCAGCTCGGCATGAGCAACCAGCCGTCGCACCACATCCCGTACATGTACGACTACGCCGGAGCGCCCGCCAAGACGCAGGCGATCGTGCGGGAGATCCTGCAGCGCCTCTACGTCGGCAGCGAGATCGGCCAGGGCTACCCGGGTGACGAGGACAACGGCGAGATGTCGTCGTGGTACGTCCTCAGCTCGCTCGGCATCTACCCGCTCCAGGCCGGCTCGCCCAACTGGGCCATCGGCTCACCGCAGTTCACCCGGATGACCGTCCATCGCACGACCGGCGACATCGTCGTCAACGCGCCCGACAACAGCACGAAGAACGTCTACGTGCAGAGCGTGAAGGTCAACGGGGAGAAGCAGAAGCGGACGTCCATCGACTCGTCCGTGTTCGCCCACGGCGGCACGATCGACTTCCGGATGGGCCCGAGCCCGTCGGCCTGGGGCACCGGCAAGAAGGACGCACCGCCGTCCCTGACCGAGAAGAACGACGTGCCGCAGCCGCTGCAGGACGTCACCGGCCCCGGTCTCGGCACCGCGACCGCGACCGGCGGGCAGGACGCGGCGAAGCTGTTCGACGACTCGTCGACCACGCAGATGACCTTCGCCTCCGGCACGCCGCAGGTGACCTGGGTCAACCGCGGCGGCAAGCAGCAGCCGACGTACTACACCCTCACCTCCGGGGCGAGCGCCGGAGATCCGGCGGACTGGGAACTGCAGGGCTCCAGGGACGGGATCACCTGGACCACCCTCGACCGGCGCAGCGGCGAGGTGTTCACATGGCGCGGCCAGACCCGGCCGTTCAAGATCGATAAGCCGGGGAAGTTCCCGCAGTACCGCCTGGTCGTGACGAAGACGACCGGCGCCGCGCAGACGAACCTCGCCGAGATCGAGCTGCTCGCCGGCGGCGACGTCCAGCTCGGCGGCGGCGACATCGAGGTCACCCCCGCGAGCGGCGTGCACGCCTCGGCCGGCGTCGCGGTGTCCGCACCGCTGGCCACCGTCACCGGCGGCACCGCGAGCGGCTACCAGGCCACGCTCGACTGGGGTGACGGAACACCCGCCACCACGGGCACCCTGACCCTGAGCTCACGGGGCGTGTACAACGTCAGCGGCTCGCACACCTACGCCAAGCCGGGCTACTACCAGGCCAAGGTCACCGTGACCGACGGCACCGGCCAGGGTGTGGCGACCGCCGGAGTCGACGTGGCGTACACGCTGTCCAACAGCCTCACCGCGGCGTTCGACACCGTCTGCATCGGTGACGACGGCACCCTCGCGGCCAACTGCGACGCCAAGTCGTGGGCGTACTCACGCGCTGCTCTCGCGGACGCCGGCGTGACCCAGGGCAAGCGGCACGACGTGCCCGGAACGGCGCTGCACTTCACGCTGCCGGCGACCCCCGCCGGACGGCCCGACGACGCGACCGGCAACGGCCGCAAGATCATGCTCGACCTGCCCGCCGACGCCAAGAGCATCGCGTTCATCGGCGCCGGCACCCAGGGCGACCAGAGCACGACCGCGACGGCGACGTTCAGCGACGGCAGCACCGCGAGCGTCCCGATCCAGTTCAGCGACTGGACGCTGGGCGGCAACCCGGGCGGCACGCCGTCCTACGGCAACATCATCGTCGCCAAGGCCGCGTACCGCCTGCTCGGCACGAACAAGGACGGCGCGCAGCCGTTCCTGTTCGCCACCGCGCCGTACCAGATCCCGGCGGGCAAGACGCTCGTCTCGGTGACCCTCCCGACGCAGACCGGCGACCCCGGCTCGGCGGGCAGGATCCACGTGTTCGCCGTCGCCGACGACGGCACGCCGACCGCCGCGCTGGCGATCACCGCGCCGAAGGACCAGACGGCCACCGCCGGGCAGGCCCTCTCCGCGGACCTCGGATCGGTGACGGGCGGCGTCGCCGACTCGACCGGCTACCACGCCCGCGTCCAGTGGGGTGACGGCACGGTTCCCGAGGACGTCACGGTCGGCTCGTCCGGCGCGATGAGCGGGCGGCACACCTACGCGCAGGACGGCACGTACACGGTGCATGTCACCGCGTGGGACACGCTGTCGAGCGGCACCGGGACGTTCACCGTGACCGTGGGGCGCGCCAAGGCGCAGCCGACGATCTCGGTGTCGAAGTCCGCCGCCGCCGGTGACACGATCACCGTCGCCGGCAGCGGGTTCGCCGCCGGCGAGAAGGTGACCGTAAAGCTCGGCATCAGCCCGGCGCGCAGCCTGACGGTCGCGGCCTCGGAGAAGGGAGCGGTGCACACGTCGATCAAGGCGTCCGGCGGCGTACAGCCCGGCCGGTACTCCGTCACCGCCGCCGGCGCGTCCTCACGGACACCGGCGACGGCGACCGTCAAGGTGACCGAGCAGCCGCAGGCGCGGACGTACCGGCCGCAGGTGACGCTGTCGGACACCTCGGGGCCGCGCGGTACCGCCATCACGGTCAACGCCTCCGGGTTCGCGCCGGGCGAAGCGGTCACCCTGAGGTTCGGGGCCGGCCTCGCCGCCATCACGGTGCACGCGAACGGTGACGGAGTGATCTCCGGCGCGACCCTCAGTGTCCCGGGATCGGCGAAGCCGGGCACGACCCGCGTCACACTGACCGGCGCTCACTCGGCGGCGCAGGTCAGACTGCCCTTCACGGTCACCGACCGGAACTGAGCCGAGAAGGTCGAAGCCGCCGGTGGGCGGACCGTGACCCGGTCCGCCCACCGGCGGCGAGCATGTTGACAGCCCGCACGACAGCGGGAGCGAGGTCAGGCTCCCGTTGATCGCCCGGCCGGCACCGGGGACGTCTCCGGCCCGCCGGCCGGACCGGGGACTCTGGCCGAATCCAGGGGGACCCCGGCCGAATCCAGGGGGATCGGCGAGAACATCGGCGGCTCCTCCTCCGGCGTCAGCGCCGTGGGGCGGTAGATCCAGTCGGTGAAGGAGTAGTCGTAGGCGTCGCGGGCCCGCAGGATCGCCGGAATGGCCGACAACAGCCCGGCGAGGACCTCCGCCTGGCCGCGCGCGAACGAGCGGAGGATGCCCGCGCCGCCGTGGGCCGACCGGCGGAGCCGGCGCAGCAGGTACAGCGAGGCGTCCATGTCGCCGAACCCGGCCGGGACGTCCCGGGCCCGGATGACCTTCGAGCGCACCTACCATCACAAATTCGATCACGCAGTGTGATTTGCCCCCCGGGTGAGAGGGCGGAGTGTGCCGGCGTCCGTACGGGCGATCACCGGACCGGTCAGGAATCGAGAAGCGCGGGCGGTCCGGCCGCAACTAGCCTGACCGTCATGGACCCGGCCATCCGGATTCGCGACGGCGCCTTCCGCGAATCCGCGGGCACGGGATCCGCGTCGACGAGCTCCGCTGATCCGTCCCCCGAGACTGGAGGTAGTAATGACCGAGAGTAAGCAGGCAGAGAGCGGAGGGCGCGCGAGCGGTGGGCCGGGGGCGTTCTCACGGTGGATGCAGCACCGGATGAACGCGCGTATGAACCGCCGTCTCCGGAAGGGGAAGGGCACGTTCATGGGCATGGACGTGCTGATCCTGCACACGGTGGGCAGCCGGAGCGGCCAGAAACGGGAATCGCCCGTGGCCTGGTTCGCCGACGGCGAGGACGCCCGGCTGATCGTCGCCTCGGGTGGCGGAAGCCGCAACCCGGACTGGTTCGTCAACCTGATGGCGCACCCCGACGAGGCGTCGATCGAGCTGCCCGGCCAGGCTCCGGTGCCGGTGACACCGCACCGGCTCGAGGGCGCCGAGCGTGAGCAGGCCTGGCAGCGCATCGCCACCGCCCAGCCCCGCATCGCGAAGTACCAGAGCAAGTCCGATCGGCAGTACCCGGTGGTCCGGCTCATCCCGCGGTGACCAGGTAGACCGCGGGCCGTCCGCGCGGCGGCGCGGGTGCACCCTCCGATCGGGCGGGTCGTGGCAGGACGTCGCCATCGTGGGCGGGCGGCGGTCGCCTCCGGCTCATGGCCGGGTCGCGTGGAGGAGCGACACGGCCGGGCGGCCGGCGGCGAACGGTGCCCGGAGGCGGTTCCGGAGACCCGGGGCCCCTCCCGCGCCCAGAGTCCCGCCGATCGCACGGGCAGCGCCATGCGCAGGACAGGCCGGCTGAGGGGAGGCGCCGGCCGCACGCCGGCGACGGCCCGCTCGGGCCGGTCCGCGGAACGCCCGCCGCGGCCACGGCCACGGGCCGACCGCATGACTTGGCCCCGCGACTTGGCCGCGCGACTTGGCCGCGCGACTTGGCCGCGCGACCTGGCCGCGCGACCTGGCCGCGCGACTTGGCCGCGCGACCTGGCCGCGCGACCTGGCCGGCGTGGCGCGCGTCGGCCGGCCGGGGAGTCCTCGATCCGGCCCGCGCAGGAGGACCCGTTCGCGACGGCCGGGGCGGCATCACGTACGGCGGGCGGTACGGCCCGCTACGAACGCTTCCCGGCCCACCGGAACCCGCCGGCCGGCGCGCGTGCCGTGTCCCGGTGTTGGCGCCGAACCCGGCTCCGTGGTCTGCTTTCTCGCTTACAGTCACGTAGCGAAGCGGGCCGGGAGTGAAGGGCGGGACATGGGGGGACTGCAGTCCGGGGGCGGAACGAGTGCCGTGGCCGCGTCGGCGCATGCCGGGTGTGAGCGGTTCCGGCTGACCGATCCCTTCATCATCCGCAGAACGCGCAAGGTCCTGGCCGCCGGCATCGGCCACCCCGACATCGGCGCCGGGATCCCCGAGGCCCGGTGGACGCGGGCGATGACCTTCGAGAGCCTCGTGCACTCCGAACGCTTCGTCTCCGAACTGCTCACCACGACCGTCGGGCGACTCGGCCTCGCCCGCCCGGAGGCCGTCCGGCGGCGCGACTGCCGCGGCACCGTCGCCGGCACGGCCGCCGAACTCGCCCTGGCCCACCGGGAGGCGGAGTCCTCCGGCGCGGCGACGATGCTCACCGCCCTCGCCGTCCCCTACGTCGACCTGGAGGACGTCCCCGACGCGACCACCGTCCAGCCGGACTTCGCGATCGTCTGCCCCCGGGAGGAGGACGGCCGGACCGCCGGCTCCTGGCTGATCATGGGCGACGCCAAGGACTACGAGCGGATCCGCTCGCGCATCGACGACGGCCGGATGCTGAAGGGCTTCCTGCAGGTCGCGCTGGGCGCCGAGTCCGCCGCCGCGTGGAGCGGACTGCCGGCGGGCGCGCGCGTGCACCGCTGCGGGGCGCTCGCCGTGCCGCGTAACGCCTTCCTGCAGCCCGAGGTCGTCGTAGAGTCGCTCGACGACCACCGGGTCGAGGTCCGCACGAGGGCCGACGAGCGGCTGAAGGCCCGGGCCGAACTCGGCGACGAGGCCCCGGCCGGGGACGCGCTCGGCCCGTACGTCGCCGGCCTGACCGCGACCTTCGACCCGCGCGGCTGCGCGACCTGCAACCTGTTCTCCTACTGCCGGGCGGAGCTGCGCGCGTCCGGCGATCCGCTCGCCGTCCTCACCGAGATCGGGATCGACCGTCTCCGGCGTCCCGCCGTGGCCGGACTGGTGTCCGGTGGAAGCGCCGGCGGGTCCGCGCCGCGGAGCGTCGCCGACCAGGTGCGCGCCACCCTCACGGGCCTGCCGTCCTGGACCGGGCGCCTGCGCACCGACCCGTGCGGGCTGCCGGGCACCATCGACCTGGTCCTCGTGAAGTCGGACGCGTCGGCGCTCGGCGCGCACGGCGTGGCCGTACGGCGGATGCGGGCGGACGGACCGGGCGCCTGGACGCGGCGGGTGTTCTCCGACCCGCAGTCCCCATTCACCCGCCGGGCGGTGATGCGGATCCTGGGCGCGGCCATCCGCGAGAGCCGGGAGGCGGGCGCCGGGCCGGTCCACCTGGTCGTGCCGGACCGGTCGACGGCCGATCTGCTGGCCACCGCCGCGGACTCACTGGCCGGCGTCGAGCTCAGCCGCCTGCGCTGGCAGCACGACCTGGACATGGGCCGGCCGCCCCTGACCTTCGACGGGGAGCCGGCCACGCTGCCGGAGCCCCTGCACGACGACGAGCGGCTCGCGGTCGCCTTCCTCCTGGAGGAGGACCGGGCCCGGGCCATGAGCCTGCGCACGCCCATCGTCGACCTGCGGACCGTGCTGGCCACCCACCTGACGCCGGGTGGCCCGGCCGTCGACGCCGAACGCCTGGACTACCTGCTCACCTGGGCGCAGGCCACCGGCCCGCTCGACCACCGCGAGGTCTCCGACGCGATCGCGGGGCGGCCGGAGACCCCCGGCGCGCGGCTGTCCAACGTCGCCTCCGACGCGATCGACAGGGCCCGCCGCGCGGAGGACACGGCGGCGTACGAGGCGCTCGTCGGCGCGGCCCTGGACTACCGCGTCGAGGTGCTGGAGCGGGCGCACCGGGTCCTCGGCGGGCTGGGGGTCTCCCGGCTGCGGGAGGCGCACCGCGTCCTGGAGGCCGACGCGCAGGAGGTCTGGGGCCGCCGCGTCGCGCTGCGGGCCTCGGACCTGGTCCGTTTCTCCCGGATGCATCCGCGCTGGCGTAACGCCCACGTCGACCTGCTGGACGCCGACCGTACGTGCTTCGAGCAGCTCACCTGCCTGGCCGACACCGCGGCCGCGCGCGACCGGGCCGCGGACGCCGGCGTCCGCGAGCTGGCTCTGGCGACGGTGACCGGCCTCGACCCGATCCGGCTCGACGTGCGCTCACGGCGCCTGGTCGACGGGTCGCAGGTCGTCGCCCTGCACGTGGGCGACCGCGCCGTCGTCGAGCGCCCGGACACGACCTTCAAGATCCAGAAGGGATCCTTCAAGCTCGGGCGGATGCCGATCGGGACGCTCAGGCGCCTGGGGGGACCGAGGGGCTGTGCTGGGATCCGGAGGTCGTTCCCGACCTGGCGGTCGGCGACGTCCTGGTCCTGGCCGACGCCGCCTGGTTCACGCGGTTCAAGTCGGGTCATGAGATCGCCGTGAAGCGGCCGTCCCCGGACGACCGGTCCGCTCCGAAGGCCACCTGCACCCCGGACTCCTACGCCGAGGACCCGGAGGAGCACCAGTGGTGCTGCCGGCCGCACACGGCCGCCGAGGCCGAATGGGCCGACACGCTCGCCGAACGCCGGACCCGCGGCGAGCTCAACCCGGAGGTCTGGCCGCCGCTGGTCGACGAGGAGCGGTTCGACGTCGGACCGCATGTCGGACCGCACGCCGGGCCACCCCCGCCCGCGCCGACGCCGGCCCCCGGACACCTCACCCTCGACGACCTGGACTGAACGGCATGACGATCACCTTCTCGGCCCCCGCCGCACCGCCCGAGGACGCCCGCCACCACGACGCCGCGGCCGAGGGGAACCTCGAGGCCGCGCAGGAGGCCGTCGCCGCGCTCCTCGCGGCCCTGGAGGGCGCCGCCGCCTACGACAGGGTCCTGCTGCGCGCCGCCGCCGGCGCCGGGAAGTCCTACGCGCTGGTGCGCATGGTCCGCGCGGCCCTGGCCCATGAGAACTGCGGCCGGGTGGGCGTGACCGCCTTCGCGAACAAGCAGGTGTTCCCCCTCGCGGGTGAGCTGGGAAGGGAGCTGGGCGCCGCCGCGGTGTGCCTGTTCGTGGCGAAGGACCGGCTGCCCGAGGTCCCGCAGGACGTGCTCGATCACGTCTCCGTCGCGACCTCCGCCGGCGCGATCCCCGACACCTGCGCCGTGGTCCTGGGAACCTCCCACAAGCTGGGCGCGTGGGGAGAGCAGCAGCGGCTGCTGGACCGCCTCGGCCCCGCCGTCAACGCCACGCTGCCGTTCGACGTCCTGTTCGTCGACGAGGCATGGCAGCTGCCCCTGCACCGCTACGCGACGGTCGAGGGGCTGGCCCCGCTGTCCGTCGGGGTCGGTGACGTCGGCCAGCTGCCCCCGATCGACCCCGGCCAGAATCCCTGGCGCGGCGACCCGGGCTACAACCCCTACCGTGCCTGGCCGACCGCCTATGAGCAGGACGAGAAGACCTTCGCCGTGGACCTGCCCGCCGTGTGGCGCCCGACGGCGGCGCAGCTTCCCCTGTGGCGGGCCTTCTACGGGGACTGGGACCGGCTGGACTGCGTGGCGGCTCCGGGGGACCGGGCCGTCGAGCTGCCGGCCTTGACCGGGCCCGCCGCCGCGGTCTGGGCGTCCGTCGCCACCGGCGTCCCGACCCTGCTCGAGGTCGGCGGCCTCCCGGACCCGGAGGCCCCGGACGTCGACCCCGACCTGCTCGGCGTGGTCGAGGACCTGCTCACGCCCCTCCTGGAGAACGGGTTCGCGATCACCCGCCGGCGCTACGACGGCGCGGGCCGCCCCCTGAACGAGGAACGGATCACCTCCGGCGCGCCGTCCGGTGATCCCCTGATCGTCGTCCTCGCCACGCGCAACCAGGCCGTGGACGACGCGACCGCGATGGTCGAGCGCCTGGTGGGCCGGTACGACCTGCCGGAGGGCGTGATCCTCGCGTCGACCGTCGATTCCTGGCAGGGCCAGACGAACGCCGTCACCGTCGCCGTCCACCCGCTGTCCGGAGCCGACCGGCTGGACGAGTTCAACTCGGCGTTCGGCCGCCTCGCCGTCACCTGCACCCGGGCCACCCACGGCCTGCTGATGGTGGCCCGCGCCGGCCTGGACGACCTGCTGGACGAGGCGCCGGCCCGGCCCGGTACGCCGCTCGGCGAGCCCGGCGGCCGGTCCCTTCCCCGCCAGACCCACTAGCGGATCCTGCGGACCTTCAGCCGCGGGACGCTGACGGCCGTCCCCGCGTCGCGCTGACCGCCCGCGGCGGGGGCCGGCGCCGGGCCGCCGTCCTCAGAGCCGCCGGGGGAGGGGGTTGCCGGCCTCGCGCACGCCCCGGGGGACGTTCACAGCGGTCAGCAGGACCAGTCCGGCCACGAAGAACACCACCAGGGAGACGAGGGCGGTGCGGTAGCTGTCGGTCCACTGCAGCGCCGCGGCGAACACCAGTGGCCCCAGCCAGCTGGTCCCCTTGTCGCTGATGACGTAGAAACCGAAGTACTCCGCCTCACGGTCGCGCGGCAGCAGGTGGGAGAACAGCGATCGCGACAGCGCCTGCGTGCCGCCCAGGACCACGCCGATCGCGGCGGCCAGCGTCAGGAACTCCGCCGCCGACCCGCGCCGCAGCCCGTACGCGGCCAGCACGACGGCCGTCCACAGGACCAGGGAGACCAGCACGACCCGCTTGGCGCCGTACCGCCGGGCGAGCCGTCCCAGCAGCAGTGCCCCGCCGCACGCGACGAACTGCACGAGCAGCACCGCCGCGATCACGTCCGTCTGCCCCAGCTTCAGCTCCTCCGTCGCGTACGTCGCCGACATGGTGATGACGGTCTGCACGCCGTCGTTGTAGACGAGGAACGCCAGCAGGAACAGCAGCGTGACCGGCCGGCCGCGCATGTCCCGCAGGGTGCCGGCCAGCCGGGTGAACCCGGAGCGTACGGCCGCGGGCAGGGGTTCGGCGGCGGGCGCGCGGCGCCGGTCCCGTAGCGCGCGCAGGGGGATGAGGGTGAACGCCGCCCACCAGACGCCGGCGGAGGCCAGGCTGATGCGGACCGCCTCCGCCTTGGTCACCCCGAACGCGTCGTGCGCCAGGAACAGCACGAGATTGAGGACCAGCAGCAGTCCGCCGCCGAGATAGCCCAGGCCCCAGCCGCGCGAGGACACCGCGTCGCGTTCGTCCGGTTCGGCGATGTCGGTGAGGAAGGCGTTGTAGACGACGGTGGACGCGCCGAGGGCGAGGTTGCCCACCACGAACAGGCCCGCGCCGAGGAGGTAGCGCCCGCCGCCGACGAAGTACAGGCCCATGGTGGCGAACGCCCCGATGTAGGCGAACGCGCCGAGCAGCGCGCGCTTGCGCCCGGTGTGGTCGGCCAGCGCGCCCGCCAGCGGCAGGACGAGCACCTGCAGGACCACCGACAGCGTGACGGCGAGGGGGTAGACCGCCTTGGCCCGCAGGTCGGCGCCGAGCGGGTGCACGAACCCGTCGGCGTCGGCCGCGGCCTTGGCGATGTCGCTGAGGTAGGGCCCGAGGAACACCGCCACGACGGTCGTGTCGAACGCGGAGTTGGCCCAGTCGTAGAAGTACCAGCCGCGCTGCTCGCGCCGGCGGTCGCGGGGAGTGGTCTCGGCGGAGATGCCGACGGGCGCCAGGCCCACGCGTCCTCCTCGGCCGCCAGGGGGATGTCAGGCCTCAGGCCGGCGCGGCGGCCCACTGCGCGCGGGCGGTCATGACGTCGCGCAGGGCCTCGATCTCATCCGTGATGATGCCATCGACGCCGAGGTCGAGGAGACGTTCCATCTCCGCACGGTCGTTGACCGTCCACACGTGCACCTGCAGCCCGAGCGCGTGCGCGGTCCGCAGGAACGCCTCGGTGACCAGCGGGGTCCGCCCGACGCGCCGGGGCACCTGGGCGCACGGGACGCCGAGCTCGGCCAGGCGCACCAGCCGCCCGAACGGGCCGCCGACGGACCGGGCGCGCAGCGTGGCCACGCCGAGCGGGCTCAGCGCGGTGCACACGTCCCGGCCCGACAGCAGGCGCATGCGGGCGCGTACCCGCCGGAGCCGCCGGTGGGAGAAGGAGGTGACGCACACCCGGTCCCAGGCGCGGGCGCGGTGCAGGACCTCGGTGAGCGGGCCGATGGCGTTCTCGGCCTTGACGTCGATGTTGAGGCGCGCGCCGGGCCAGGCGGCGAGGATCTCTTCCAGGCGGGGGATGGGCTCACGGCCGGCGATGCGCGCCTTGGCGACCTCGGCGGCGCCGAGCCGGGCGATCGGGCCGGTGCGGTCGGTGACCCGGTCGAGGGTCGCGTCGTGGAAGGCGACGAGGACGCCGTCCGCGGTGGCGCGCACGTCGGTCTCCAGGTAGCGGTAGCCCAGCCCGATGGCGCGTTCGAAGGCCGCCATGGAGTTCTCGAGGCCGTCGGGGGACCCGCCCCGGTGTGCGAAGGGGATCGGGCCGGGATGGTCGAGATACGTGTACACGAATGCACCTGTCGTACTAGGGACCGCTGGAGTTCCTCCGCTCTCCACAGTAGTGACCTTACTTCGTAAAGGCGATCACCTGATTGTCTCTCCTCAACGACCATGGGCCACCAATCCACCGCAAGCCGGGCATCCCTTCCACTAGGTTGACTGATCGTGGCTCCGAGAGAGCCGTCATGACCTACGAGAGGGAGGGCCGGGGATCGTGCCGGACACCAGCACCTACGCGGCGACGTTCGAGATCGTGGACGTCAACAAGGACGGGCGCGTCTCCGCGCCGGAGCTCAAGCAGCTCATGAAGGCCCTCGGGGAGGACATCACCGACGAGACGGCGGCCGAGGTCGTCCGCCGGATGGACGCCGACGGCGACGGCGAGATCTCCCTGGAGGAGTTCGCCGCCTACATGTCCCAGTCCTGACGGCCGCCGGGCCGGCAGGGCCGAGCCGACGGCCCTGCCTCCCGCGCCCGGAACGGCATACGCCGGCCGGCGCGGTCACGGCTCAGGGGGCGTGCGGGCGACCGCGAGCCGTCCCGGTACCGGCGTCAGGCGACGTGCGCTCCCAGTCCGGTCACGCCCGGTGCCACGTCCGGTCGCAGCACGAGGTTCCGGTCGTAATCTCCGCCGTTCTGCGTCCGGTACGCGATCGGCTCGGTCGCCGGGATCGCGAGCAGCCGCTCGCGCAGTTCCCTGGCCGCCGCCTCGCCGTCTTCGGGGGTGAACCGGTCGGCGCCCGGGATCAGCGCCGGGGGCAGCACCTGCGCGCCGGCGTAGAACAGGGTGCCGTGCTGCAACGGGAACAGCAGCTCGCCGGCGGCTACGTGGATGCCCCGCTCGCCGTAGAACCACGCCGGCCCGCCCATGTCATCGTGGCCGTGCCATCATCGAACAGGTGGCCCGGAGTCAGGAAGTGCGCGTGGCGGGAGTCAGTGGGCGCCCGGCGACGCGGCCACCGCCTCGTACAGCGGCGTGAAGTACAGCACACCCAGGCTGCTGGTGCTCGGCATCAGGGCGAGCGCCGGGTGGGCGAGTCAGCCGTCGTAGGCGCGCTGCGCCCGCTCGATCTCATCGCTGTGCTCCAGCGTCCACTCGTAGAGCCGAGTGAACGGCTCGCGGAATGACTCCCCAAGGGGCGTCAGCGAGTACTCGACCCCCGGTGGTGAGGTCTGCAGGACTCGCCGCTGAACCATGCCGTTGCGTTCGAGGCGCCGCAGTGTCTGCGTCAGCACGCGTTGCGTCACGCCCTCGAGCTGGCGCTTGATCTCGTTGAACCGTGTCGGCTGCTCCAGGACCGCCAGCACCATCATCGACCACTTGTCGGCGATCTGATCAAGGATCGGCCGGGTCGGGCAGTTCACCTGAAAACGGGGCTCTGGATAGCTGACGTTCCTGGTCATGGTGGTGTCCTCGATGATCCCTGGTATGTGGAAAGTGCGTTCTTGACGTGCTTGAGGGGTCCGCGACGGTAGGTATGCATCAGGAATCTACATGTCTACCAGGAACCAAGGTGAGTAGGGCCGGGTCGACCGTGTTGCCCCTGCCGCGGACCTTGACGCCTGATCCGCTCTGGTGAGCGGCGAGACATCCGCACCGACATCTCAGGAACACCCATGGAACTGCACAACGCCACAGCCCTCGTCACCGGTACGAACCGCGGGATGGGTCACCACTTCGCCGTCGAGTTGCTGCGACGCGGGGCGAAGGTCTACGCCACAGCCCGCCGTCCGGAACTCGTCGACATCCCCGGCGCCGAGGTGCTGAGCCTGGACATCACCGACCAGGCCTCCGTCGACGCCGCCGCGGAAGTGGCCACCGACGTCGACGTCTTGATCAACAATGCCGCTTTCACCGCCGGCGGGAACCTCGTCACCGGTGACCTCGACGCGATCCGGCAGGTGATGGATTCCAACTACTACGGCACACTCGCCATGATCCGGGCGTTCGCTCCCATCCTGGCCCGCAACGGCGGCGGCGCCATCCTCAACGTCCTGTCCGCCGTAGCCTGGACCACCGTCGACGGCAACACCTCCTACGCGGCCGCCAAGTCCGCGGAGTGGGGCCTGACCAACGGTGTCCGGATCGAACTCGCCGGCCAGGGAACCCACGTCGCCGCCCTCGTCCCCGGGCTCATCGCCACCGAGACGCTGAAGGACTTCGTGAAGAACGCCGGACTCGTTCTCCCCGAGGAGGTGATGAACGAACCGGCCGACCTCGTGCGTCTCGCCCTGGACGGGCTCGAGGCAGGGGAGGTGGAGATCCTCGACCGTCTCGGAGCCGACGCGAAGGCGACCCTTGCCGGCCCTCCACGCGCCTTCGACCTGGCCGCCCTCGCGAGCTCGTGACGGGCCGATGGTCCGTGCGGCGTTCGAACGGCACGCCGCCGACCGTGCCGGCGGCGAGGGTCCGCCTACCGTGCCACCTTCCGCGGCCGCGACCGTACGACCGGCTCCTCGCAGCGCAGCACTGATTCCCACGGCGCGGTCAGCGATTCCAGGCCTTCGTCGCCGCCGCGCCGGCCGCCGGATCGTCCACCACGAGGATCAGCCGGTGATCGTGGTCGGAGTAGAGCACCTCGATGTTCACCCCGGCGTCGCCGAGGGCCCGGCAGATCGCCCCGAGCTGCCCGGGCCGTTCCTGGTCCAGACGGCGGGCGAGGACCTCCTGGCAGGCCGTCACGCGCAGACCCGCCGCGCGCAGCGCCGCGCTCGCGGCCTCACCATCGTCGAACAGGAAGTGTGCGACGGCCCGCCCGCCGACGACGAACATCCCGCCGCCCTCCACGCCGGCGCCCGCGGCGCCGAGCGCCTCGCCCATGGCCGCGAGAGCTCCCGGCTCGTCGTCGAGTTCGATCGTCAGGTCGTACATCAGCGGCCTTTCTCGTCGTGGGCGCGGCGGCTGTCGGCGGGCGCCTCGGCACGGTCGAGCGGTCCGTAGTCACGGATCACCTCGGCCATCCGCAGCCGGTAGTCGGTGAAGAACCGGCGCCGGCCGAGGGCCTGCGCGCGCCGGTGCGCCGGGCTGTTCCGCCAGGCGGCGACGGCCTCCTCGTCCCGGAAGTAGCCGATGGCGACGAATCGCCCCGGGTCGGTCTCGCTGGTGAACCGTTCGATGCCGTGGAAGCCGTCCAGCTCGGGCAGCAGCTCACGCAGCCGAGCCGACTCGGTCAGGTACTCCCGGTAGACGGCCTCGTCTCCCGGGTCGAACCGGAACTCGAAGATCATTGCTATCACCGGGCGAACGTATCCCGGCGATGGTTGCGGCCCCATCGAAACATCGGCGTCCCCACGGCCCCCACGGCCCCCACGGCCCCCACGGCCCGCGCGGGCCGCGGGGCCCGCCCGGCTCGGGCGTTCGACGCGCACGGCAGCGCCCGCGGCTTGAGTCTCAAGGGACTTGAGGCCCCATAGTCTCCCGCGTCGAACGCCCGGGATCTCGAGGGAGAGTCATGATGACCGAGGCGACGAAACACGTGGTGTCCCGCGAAGGGGTGGACCTCGCCGTCCGTGACCATGGCGGTACGGGCGCGACGGTCGTCCTGCTGCACGGCGGCGGCCGCACCATGGACGACTGGCGGCCGGTGGCCCCGCTACTCGCCGCGGCCGGGCTCCGGGTGCTCACCGCCGACCTGCGCGGGCACGGCGCCTCCAGCCCGGCCCTGTGGTCATGGCCGGACGCGATCGCCGATCTCACCGCGGTGATCGACCGCCTCGGGCTGGGTGAACCGGCCGTGGCCGGGCACTCCCTCGGCGGGATCGTCGCGGCGCTGTGGGCCACGCGCCGGCCGCGGTGCCCCCTCGCCGTGAACCTGGACGGGCACACCAACCCCACCGGCCCGTTCGACCTGGACGCCGGCGCCGCGCGGGCGGCCGGACGCACGATGCGCCGCTTCCTCGAGGAGGAGGTGCGGCGCGCCGGCGACCCCGCACTGGCCCGGCTGGTCGCCGAGCTGGGCTCCCTGGACCTGTTCGCGACCTACCGGGCGGCGCGCTGCCCGCTGGTCGTGGTCCAGTCGGAGGGCACGGACCTGGAGGAGCTGCTGCCGCCGGAGGTCGCCGCGGCGTTCGCCGCCTACCGGCGCGGGTTCGCGCGTGAGCTGGCGGCGGTCGCGGACGCCACGCCGCTGCTGTCCGTGGTGGACGTCCCGACCGGCCATGACGTGCATCTGCAGGCGCCCGACCGGGTCGCCGGCCTGATCCTGGACCGGCTCGCCCCCGGTCGGGACGGGTACCGCCCGGCGAGCCGATGAGTCAGGCTGGGCGGCATGCACGAGGGTCTGCGCACGATCGGTGAGGTGGCCCGGCTCAGCGGGCTGCCGGTGGCCACCGTCCGGTACTACTCCGACGAGGGGCTGGTGCCACCGGTCGCCAGGTCACCGGGCGGATACCGCCTCTACGACGAGGACGCGCTCGCCCGCCTCCAGCTCGTCCGCACGCTCCGCGATCTCGGCGTGGACCTCGCCACGGCCGCCCTGGTGCTGAGCGGGGCGCAGAGCCTGACGCAGGTCGCCGACCGGCAGGCGGCCGCGCTGGAGGCGCGGATCCAGGAGCTGCGGGTACGGCAGGCCGTGCTGCGCCACGCCGCCTCCCGCGGCGCCGATCCGGCCGCGGTCACCCGGGCACACCGGCTCGCCGCGCTCGCCGAGGGGCAGCGCCGCCGGCTGGTCACCGAGCTCATCGGCGAGGCGACCCGCGGCCTGGAGCTGGAGCCGGAATTCGCCGCGCACCTGCGCTCGATGGTGCCCGTCCCGCCGCCGGACCCGGCGCCCGCGCAGCTGGAGGCGTGGGTCGAGATGGCGTACCTGGTCAGCGATCCGGGCTTCCGGGCGGCGGTCCGCGCGGCGTTCGAGCGGCACGCCGCCGATCGGGCCTCCGGCGCGGACCGCGGCGACCCGGCGAGCTGGCGCCGGGCCGAGCGGGCCGTCATGGACCTGGCCGGCGCGGCGCTCGCCGAGGGCGTCCCACCGGGCTGCGCGCGGGCGCGGGCCATCGTCGAGGAGCTGGTCGGCGTCTTCGCCGACGCGCACGGCCGTGACGACGACGCGGGTTTCCGCCGCTGGCTGGCCGAACGGCTCGAGGTCGGCGCGGACGCCCGGGTCTCACGGTACGTGGAACTGCTGGCCGTGATCGAGGGCCGGGCCGCCGGACCCGACCCGGTCCCGGCGGCCCGATGGTTCCTCGGCGCGCTGACCCACGAGCGGCGGACGGTGGCCGGTCCCGGCGGTGTTGTCGGTCGCGGTTCCTAGCGGCCGGTATCACCGGGACGGCCTGCGCGGGTCAGCGGGCCCACTCGCGGCGGCGGGCCTCGGCCAGGGCGATGGCGGTGGCGACCGCGACGTTGAGGGAGCCGACCCGCCCGATCTGGGGGATGTAGGCGACCGCGTCGGCGGCGGCCAGCAGGGTGGGGGAGCAGCCGTGGTCCTCGCCGCCGACGGCCAGGCAGACGTCGCCGTCGAGGGGGGCCTCGTGCAGGGGCGCCGCGTCACCGGTCAGCTCGATCGCCACGATCCGGTAGCCGTCCTCGCGGGCGGCGCGCACGGCGTCGGCGACGGGCACGGCAGGCTCCCACGTGATGAGGCGTTCGGTGCCCAGCGCGGTCTTACGGACGTTGGAGTGGGTCAGGGGAGTGGCGTTGCCGGCCAGCCATACGTGGTCGACGCCGAACGCCGCCGCGGACCGGGTGATCGAGCCGATGTTGAACGGCTGCGTCACCGACTCGACGAGCAGGGCGAGGCGGTCCTCGGTGCGCCGGCGCCAGGTGCGGTTCAGGCGCTTGACATCGGTGGGGCGCAGTTGCCGGCGCGCGTCGGTGTTCACGATGGGTCCTTCGGGTCGACGGCCAGGACGCGGTACCCGGCGCGGGAGGCGAGGCGTTCGGTGGGGTGGCCCTGGGCGATGAGCCAGCGCTGCAGGGAGTCCGAGCCGAGGTTCTTCTGAACGACCAGGTGGGCGCGGCCGCCGGGGGCGAGGCGGGCCAGCCAGGTCGCCAGCAGCGTGTGCAGGGCCTGTTTGCCGATGCGGATCGGCGGGTTCGACCAGATCGCGGCGAACCGCAGCGCCGGGTCGATCTGGTCGGCCAAACTGAACCTTACATTGTCAAGGCCGGCGGTTTGAGCATTACTCTCCGCGACGGTCAAGGCACGCTCATTGACATCCACACCCCAAACCATCGCCTGCGGCGATCGGCTGGCCATGGTCAGGGCGATGGGGCCGTAACCGCAGCCCAGGTCGAGCAGGTCCCCTCGGGGCGGGGGAGGGGGGACGGTCTCCAGCAGCACGCGGGTGCCCAGGTCGACGCGATCGGGGGAGAACATCCCCCGATCGGTGGCGAGCCGCAGGTGAAGGTCGGGCAGGACGAGGTCGACGCTGCCCGGTCTGCTGCCGGTCTGCGGCTGTCGCACGAAGTAGTGATCCCCCACGTCGGCTGACCGTACCAGCGTCCGGCTGGGGGTGACCTCAGGGGCGGCTCGGGGGGATTCCCGATGGCACTTCCGCGCGGCACGGCGCATCATCGCGATATGACGCATGAACCGGATGTACCGCGCCGCTCCGAGTCGACCTGGATCGCGATGGCGGCGGCCTCCGAAGGGCCCTGGACCCTCGCACTCGCCGGGGGAGCGGCGGTCGGCCTGGCCGACTTCGCCCTGCACCTGCTGGCCTGGCACCCCAGCCTCGCCGCGCCGATCGCCCTCGGCCTGTCGGTGTTCTTCCTCATCGGCGCCGGCGGCGCGCTGCTGCGCCGCGGCCGGGACCGCGCCCGGGCATGGGCGCAGGAACACCCCTGGTCGTACGCGACGGTCCCGGCGGCGGGCACGGCGCTGACAGTATTCGCGACCTACCTGTTCCTGTCCGGCCACGGCCTGTTCGCCAGCCTGTGGGAGGGCCTGTCCGACGGCGTCGGCGTCCTGGTCCTGCTCGGCATCATCGGGTACGTCGCACGCGGCGTACGCCCGGCCGCCCGGCGCGGCTGAACCCCTCCCGCGGGCGCTTTACCACGGGCCGTACGACGGGCGGTCAGGGCAGGCGCTGGAACCACACCAGCGACAGCCCGCCGGCCGCCAGGGCCAGCAACAGCGCGGCGAAGACGTACTGCGAGGCGGCCTCCTGCCGTTCGACGCGGTACCCCAGCGAACTGCCGATGTGCCGGTAGACCTCCGACAGCTCCGACCCCGCCTGCGCCTCGTACGCCTTGCCGGCGGTGTCGTGCGCGAGGTTGCGCAACGTCGTCTTGTTGACCTGCACCGGCACGGTCTCCCCGTCGATGTCGACGGTGCCGTACGGGGTGCCGAACGCGATCGTCGACACGGGCACCTTCCCGGCGCGGGCCGCGGCGGCGGCCTCGGTGACCGACCGGCCGCTCTGATTGTCACCGTCGGACAACAGGACGATGTGCGCGGGCGGCGGGTCCTGGTTGGCACGCGCGTCGAACGACCGGATCGACTGCAGGGAGGTGAACACCGCCTCCCCGATCGCGGTGCCCTTGCCCAGCTGCAGCCCGTCGATGGCGTGCCCGACCGCCTCCCGGTCGAAGGTCGGCGCGACGACGGCCGAGGAACTGCCGGAGAAGCTGACCAGGCCCACGTTGAACCGCATCGGCAGGTCCTGCACGAACTTCTTCGCCGCGGTCTTGGCGGCGTCCAGGCGGGTCGGGGTGACGTCCGTGGCCTTCATCGACAGGGACACGTCGATCGCCACGATGATCGTCGCGCGTTCCCGCGGGACCTTCACGGGCTTGGCGGGCCGCGCGAACCCGACCGTCATCAGGACCACCGACAGCAGGAACAGCGCCGCGGCGAGGTGCCGGCGCCACCCGGGACGGCGCGGCGCGATCTGCGACAGCAACGCCAGGTTGGAGAACCGCACCGCGGCCTGCCGCCGGCGGGCCTGCATCAGCAGGTACGCGCCGACCAGGACCGGCACGAGAGCCAGCAGCCACAGGCGGCCGGGAGACAGGAAGGTCATGGGCGGCCTCCTCGCGGCTGCGGACGACCCGCGACACGCCGCTGCTGCAGCGCGAACCGGGCCACATCGCTGATCCAGTCACGGTCGGTGCGCAGCACCAGATGCGACGCCCCGCTGCCACGGATCGCCTCGCGGATCCGGGCGCGCTGGGCGGCGGCCGCAGCCGCGTACGCGGCGCGTACCCGGCCGGACAGGATGACCTCGCGGGTCTCGCCGGTCTCCGGGTCGCTCATCATCACCGGCCCGATGTCGGGCAGATCCAGCTCCCTCGGATCGACGATCTCCACGGCGATCACCTGGTTGCGGACGGCGAGACGGCGCAGCGGCCGCTGCCACGGCAGCTCCCCGCTCGCGGTCGCGTGCCCGTCCAGGAAGTCGGAGATGACCACGCGCAGGCCCCGCTTGACCTGGCCGCGGGCCAGACCGGTGATCCCGTCGGCCAGGCGCGGCCCGGGCCCGCCGGTTCCGTGCGGGCTGTCCAGCAGCGCCTGCAGCAGCGCGTACATGGCGGAGCGGCCGGTCCGCGCCGGCCAGCGGCGCGTCTGCCCGCCGTGCATGACGTACGCGCCGAGGCGGTCCCCGAGACGGGCGGTGAGGAACCCGACGGAGGCCAGTGCCGCCACGGCCAGGTCGCGTTTGGTCATCCGCGCGGTGCCGAAGTCCATGCTGGGCGACAGGTCGACCAGCGCCCACGTCTCCAGCTCATGGTCGGCGATCAGGTCCCGGACGTGCGGGACCGTCGTCCGGGCGGTGACGGCCCAGTCCATGTGACGGACGTCGTCCTCACCGGCCTGGTACAGGCGGGCCTCGGCCAGGTCACTGCCCGGCCCGGGCAGCAGGCCCAGGTGCTCACCGTGCAGCAGCCCGTCGAGGCGGCGCGTCACCTGCAGTTCCAGCCGCTTGAGGGACCGTTCGGGTGCGAGCCGGCTGAGCTTCGGCGACCGGGTCACGGGCCCTCCTTCGTCGGGGAGGTGACCAAGGGTGCTGTGCCGTCGGTTCTCTCGCTGCGCTCGCTCACGGGCCCTCCTTCGCCTCAGGAGTGTCCCGGCGCGCTGCGTTCTCGGTTCGACCGCTCATGAGGCGTGCTGGTGGTTCCACACCACCCGCGGCGGCGGGACCGTGGCCAGGATCCGCTCGACGATCGCTACGGGGTCGACGCCGTCGGCGACCGCGTCGAACGACAGCAGGATCCGGTGCGACATCACGTCGACGGCCACGGCGCGGACGTCGTCGGGCAGGACGTAGTCACGGCCGCGCAGCAGCGCCAGGGCCCGGGCGGAGGCGACGAGGCCGAGTGTGGCGCGGGGACTGGCGCCGATCTCGATGACGTCCTTCAGGTCGGGCAGGCGGTACTGCTCGGGTTCGCGGGTGGCCATGACGAGCCGCACGATGTAGTCGGCGACCAGTTCGTGAACGGCGACCTCGTCGGCGGCGCGCTGCAGCGCGATGAGACCGTCGGGGTCGAGGATCCGCGCCGCGTCCGGCGGGTCCACGCTCATCCGCTGCAGGATCTGCATCTCCTCGCTCGCGCCGGGGTAGGTGACGTTCACCTTCATCAAGAACCGGTCGCGCTGCGCCTCGGGCAGGGGGTAGACGCCCTCGGACTCGATGGGGTTCTGCGTGGCGATCACCACGAACGGCTTCGGCAGGGGGTGGGTCCGCCCGCCGAGGGAGACCTGACGTTCGGCCATCACCTCCAGCAGCGCGGACTGCACCTTCGCAGGGGCGCGGTTGATCTCGTCGGCGAGGACGAAGTTGACGAACACCGGGCCGAGTTCCACGTCGAACTGCTCGGTGGACGGGTGGTAGATCCGGGTCCCGACGATGTCGGAGGGCACCAGGTCGGGTGTGAACTGCAGGCGGGCGAACGAGCCGCCGACGACGGTGGCCAGGGTCCCGACGGCGAGGGTCTTGGCGACACCGGGGACACCCTCGAGGAGGCAGTGACCACGGGCGAGCAGCGCGATGACCATGCGCTCGACCATGTGCTCCTGGCCGACGATGACCTTCTTGACCTCCGCCACGCTCTGCCGCAGCAGAGCGGCCGCCTCTTCGATGTCACCTATGGCGATCGTCATCTGGTCCCTCGGGTCAGGGGCGTGCTCCGACGCTGATGACCCTATGCGATTCAGGCGAAAAGTCGTCTGATCCCCTAGCTGTTAGGGTGTCGCGCGCGACACGGTGAAGCCGGGGGAGGGGGCATCGATGCCCAAACCGCTGCAGGTCGGCGACCCAGCCGAGCTGGGGCCGTTCCGGCTGCGCTCCCGCCTGCGCGAGTCCATCGCCGGAATCGTCTACCTGGGTGCCGACGCGGACGACCGGCCGGTGACGGTGGCGTTGCTGACCGCCGCGGCGGCCGGTGACGCGGCCGCCCGGGACCGGTTCCGCGCGGCGATCGCCCGCGAGACGCCGCCGCAGGACCCGGTGCCGCGGGTGCTGCCGGAGCCCGGGCCGGGTGAGCCCGCTCCGGTGATCGCGGCGTTGACCGAGGGCGGCGCGCCGTGGGTGGCGACGACGTTCGAGGAGGGACGCGCGGGCGCGGAGCGGTTCCTGGAGCCGGTGCTGCCGCAACGCGGCTGGACGGGGCGGGTCCGCCGTGGCCCGCAGTTCCAGGCGCACTGGGTATCCGGGCCGGCGGGCCCGGCGGTGAGCGCCGAGGGGCCGCCGGTCTCCGGGCCTGTCGCGGCGTTCGGTGATTCGAAGGGACTGGCGGCCGCGGTGCTGTCCCTGGCGGCGCTGCTGGCGTTGCTGGTCCTGCTGGTGTTCCTGCTGTTCTCGTGTGAGCCGACGCAGCCGGCTCCGCCGATCCCGACGGAGACGCCTACGTCGACGCCGGTCAGCCCGGAGCCGTCGCCGTCGCTGACCTCACCGCGGCCGTCGCCGTCTCCGGGCCGGTCCACGCCGGGGTCACCGCGGCCCAGCCCGAGCGGGGGACAGGACAGCGGTGATCCGGGTGGTCCGCTGAGCGGCGTGCCGGGTGGCCGGCTTCGCTGAGCCCGGGCGCTAACCGGTTGCCGGTCTCATGGGCGGCTGTGACCATGACGCCCATGGTGCAGAGTCTGCTCGTCTTCGCCGGCGCGTCGTCCCTTCCAGCGCTCTGAGAGGTTCCACGTCGTCCACAGTGTCGTCCCCAGCGAACCGCCCGGATCGTGACGGGAGGCGGCATTCGCCGCGCGGGGCTGGGCGTGGTTTTCCACAGGGGCGCCGGGGACGCGCCCCGGACCGCCCGGCCTCCCTGCCTCCCTGCCTCCCTGCCTTCGGGTATCGGGTCATCGGCCGTCCGCGCAGACCGCACACTCCACCGGCCGCGGCCCGCCCGCCTCCGCCCGTGGCGCCGCGTGGGCACGCTGGGCGTACCGCGTCACCGGGCCCATCGCCAGCCCCGCCAGCAGGAACGACGCGCCGAGCACCAGCCAGCCCGGCCCGCCCCAGCCCAGCAGCAGCGTCGTCAGCACCAGCGGGCCGATCATCCGCGCGAACTGCGGCGCCATCCCGTAGAAACCCTGGTACTGCCCGTGCCCGCCCTCCGGGCCAGCGCGAAGCTCAGCTCCCAGCCGCCCGCGCCCTGCAGCATCTCCCCGAACACCTGCACCAGGGCGCCCGCCACCAGCAGGACGACCGTCACCACGGCCCCCGAGCCGCCCCCGGACAGCGCGTACACCGCGCACGCCGCCGCCAACAGCGCGCCCCCGCGTCGCGCCGCCCGCGCGGCGCCGGCCGGCCCGGTCACCGGCCGGGCCACCCGCACCTGGAACAGCACCACGCTGAGCATGTTCACCACCAGCAGCACCGCCGCCATCGGAGCGGGCGCGCCGGTGCGCCGGGTGATCCACAACGGCAGGCCCAGGCTCAGCAACGGCATGTTCAGGTACATCACCGCGTTCAAGAACGTGATCAGCGCGTACGGCCGGTCCCGCAGCACGGTCAGCCGCGGGCCGTCCGCCCGCGGCGCGGCGGCCGGTGCCTCCGGCAGCCGGGACAGGACCAGCGCGGCGGCGACGAACGCCGCGGCCTCCATCGCGAACACCGCGAGATACGCCGCCCGGGTCCCGGCGCACAGCGCCAGGGCGCCGATCCCGGCGCCGACCGCCAGGCCCGCGTTCGACGCCGACTGCACCGCGGCCCGTACGCCGGTGCGTTCACCGGCCGGCACCAGTCCCGCCAGCAGTGCCTGCCGCGCCGACGTCAGACCCGCCTGGCAGCAGGCGTACGCCGCGAACGCCACCATGAACAGCGTGAACGACCGCACGATGAGGAACACGCTCAGGGTCACGGCCGTCGTGACGGCCAGCCCCACGGCCGTACGGCGCGGTCCCCGGCGGTCGGCGAGCCGTCCGAGGGGTACGCCGGCGAGCATGCCGGCCGCCCAGCCGAGGGTGAGCGCGAATCCCACCCGTGTGGGTGACAGCCCCACGACGCGTGTGAAGAACAACACCGAGCAGGCGTAGAACGCCCCGTCGCCCAGGGAGCCGATCAGCTGGGCGACGGCCAGGGTCCTCGCCGGCCCGGACGTCGCCACGATACGGAACATCGGCGGCCGCTCCTTTCACCGGGCGGACGCGCCGCCCCGGGTACCCGTGTCCAGCGAACCGCACCCGATTGGCCGTCAGAAGAGCCAATCCTCACCTGACCGAACGGGCCAATAATGGGGGGTGTGGACCTGCACATCGACCTGGCCGGGCCCGGCGGCCTGGCCGCCCGGATCTACCATCAGCTTCTGGACGCGATCCTCGACGGCAGGCTGCGCCCGGGGGAGCGGCTGCCGCCCAGCCGCGACCTCGCCCGCCGCCTGCAGGTCTCCCGTAACACCGTCTGCGTCGCCTATGAACGCCTGACCGCCGAGGGATTCCTCACCGCCCGCGTCGGAGCCGGCACCTACGTCGGTGCGGCCCGGCCGGCCCGCGCACGGCGCCGTTCCGCACCCACCGGTGGTGCCGTGCGCCCCCGCCCGCCGTGGGACTCCCTGACTCCCGCGCCGCACCCGACCAGCGCCCCGGCCCCGTACGACTTCGGTGTCGGCATGCCCGACGCCGGCCTGTTCCCCCTCGCCACCTGGCGGCGTCTGCTCACCGCGGAACTGCGCGCCTCGGCGCTGCGCGTCTCCGGCTACGGCGATCCCGCCGGGCACCCCGCGCTGCGCGCCGCCATCGCCCGGTACGTCGGCGTGGCCCGTTCCGTGCGCGCCGACACCGACGACGTGCTCCTCACCCAGGGCGCCCAGCAGGCCCTCGACCTGCTCGCCCGCGTCCTCATCGCCCCCGGCGACCACGTCGCGGTGGAGGAACCCGGCTACCCGCCGGCGCGGCGGCTGTTCACCGCCCTCGGCGCCCGCGTCACCGGCGTTCCCGTCGACGAGGAGGGCCTGGACGTGACCGCGCTCCCGGGCACGGCCCGCCTCGTGTACGTCACGCCCTCCCACCAGTTCCCGCTGGGCACGCCGATGTCGGCGGCCCGCCGTACGGCGCTGCTCGCCTGGGCCGACCGGCACGGCGCGGTGATCATGGAGGACGACTACGACAGTGAGTTCCGGTTTTCCGCCCGTCCACTGCAGCCGCTGCAGAGCCTCGACCGCAGTGGACGGGTCGTCTACGTCGGAACGTTCTCCAAGACCCTGTCGCCGCTGCTGCGCTCGGGTTTCCTGGTCGCCCCGGCCACGCTGCGGCCGGCGCTGCGCGCGGCCCGGCAGCTCACCGACTGGCACGGCGACCCGGTCGCCCAGGCCGCCCTGGCCCGCCTCATCGACTCCGGGGAGCTGTCCCGCCACGTCCGCAAGGCCACCCGCGTCTACGCCGCCCGTCACGAACGCCTCACCGCGGCGCTGGGGGAGGAGCTCGCCGACCGGCTCACCCCGGTGCCCTCCACCGCGGGACTGCACCTGTGCGCACGGCTGCGCCCTGGCGTCCGGGCCGAGTTGGAGGACGTGCGCGCCCGGGCCCGCCGCAGCGGCGTCGCCGTCGAGACCCTGGACGCCTACTGCGCCGACCGGCCGCAGGCGGGCCTGGTCCTGGGCTACGGGATGATCCCGGCCGACCGCATCGGGGACGGCGTGCGGCTGCTGCGCCGCGCCTTCGGCGACGCTGAGGTGGAGTGTCGAAGGGCGGAGCCTGGCCGAGGTCTTCTGCCGTGATCGACCTCGACCAGGTAGGCAGGGTGTCAGTCGTCGATTGCCTGGTAGAGGGTGGTCCAGAAGTCCTGCATGGCCCGCGCCGAGTCCGGGGTGGACATTCCGGTCTGGGTGAGCAGGATGCCGACGAGTTGGTTGTCCGGGTCGGCGTAGGTCGTGGTCCCTGCTCCGCCGTCCCAGCCGAACTGGCCGATGGGCGCGTAGTCGCCTCGGTAGGTGCGCACCGTCATCCCGAAGCCCCAGCCGCCGGTCTGTCCCTGACCGTGTGACAGATGGACGACGCTGCGCGCCCAGGACTGCAGGGCGGCTGTCTGCTCGGGCGTGAGGCGGTTCGTGGTCATCAGCTCGACGGCGGGCCGGGACAAGATCCGCTCGCTGCCGTGCATCCCGTGGTTGAGCAGCATCCGGAAGTAGGCGTGGTAGTCATCGACGGTCGAGTCGAGCCCGCCGCCACCGGACTGGAACGCCGGAGGCCGGCTGTGATGTCCTCCTTCGGCCTCGTCTGCCACGAGGAACTTCCCGGTCTGCGGGTCGGGGGCATACAGAGGCGGCAGCCGGTCGATCTTGTCGGCCGGCACGTGGGAACCGGTGTCCTTCATCCCCAGCGGATCGAAGATGCGCTCGCGCAGGAACGCCTCGAACGACTGGCCGGTGACCCTGGCCACCAGTACCCCCAGCACGTCGTCGCTGACGTTGTACAGCCACCGCTCTCCGGGCTGGTACATCAGCGGAAGCGTGCCCAGACGGCGCATCCACTCATCCGGCCCCACCGCCGGCAGCAACCACCCGTTCTCGCCGTAGACCCCCTGCTCGAAGTACGCGCTCATCATCGGGGAGCCCATCGCCGTCATGTCCAGCCCGAGCCCGCAGGTGGAGGTGAGCAGGTCTCGTACGGCGAGCGGACGCCGCGCCGGCACGGTGTCGTCCAGCGGGCTGTCTGGCCGCTTGAGCACGCGCCGGTCGGCCAGTTCCGGCAGCCACGGATCTATCGGGTCGTCGAGTCGGAACAGGGCCGAGGACCGTGGCCTGATCGACGTCCACGGCCAGTCGCGCGGGCAGCCGCGGGGATACCGGCACGGCCTACCGCTGCTCGCCCGCCTCCGGACCACCGAGCAGCGGATGAACCCGCATCGCCGCCTCCAGCTCCCCGGGCAGCTCGTCACGGTAACGACCCAGCGTCGACAGATCCGAATGCCCCAGCACCCGCCGCACCGCGTCCATGTCCGTCGCCGCCGCCAGCAGATGCGTCGCGGTCGTGTGCCGCAGCCCGTGCGGGGTCACCGAACGCCGCCGGTCCGGATCGACCCGCGCCAGCACCCGGTCGATCACCCCCTGCACGTCCCCGCGCGCCAGCCGCCGTCCCCGCCACGACAGCAGCAACGCCGGGGTCTCCACCACCCGGGCACGCCGCTCCGCCAGGTAGGCGTCCAGGACCCGCACGACACCCTGGGGGAGCGGCACGTCACGCGTACGGCCCCCCTTCCCGAAGATCCGCCAGTACCGCATGCCGTCATTGGTGAAGAAATGCTCCACGTCCGCGCGCGTCAGCTCCGACACGCGCGGCCCGACCGTCGCCAGCAGCAGCACGATCAAGGCGTCACGCAGCTCGGTGCGCTGGTCCGCCCGCTTACGCTCATCCGGTGCCGCCGACGCCAGCACCCGCGCCGTGCCCAGCAGCCCCTCCGCCTGCTCACGCGTCAGCGCCCGCCGCTCCGGGCGCAGGCCACCCCGCTGCCGCGGCGTCACCGTCACCGCCCGCATCGGGTTCAGCTGCACCCACCCCGCGACGGCGGCGTGCCGGAAGAACGCCGACACCGACCGGCGGAACCTCGCCTGGGAGTACGCACTCTGCGACGCCACCCCGTCCGCGGCCACCGGCGCCTTACGCCGCCCGTCCGGTTTCCGGGCGAACCGCAGCAGCACCTCGTCGACGTCCTCCCCGGTCAGATCGTCCAGCACCCGACCCGCGCCGGCGAGAACCGCGAACGTGTGAACGTCACGGGTGTAGATCTCCGCGGTGCTCGGCGCGAGCGCGCCGGTGACGGTCTTGGCCCGCACCATCTCCGCGTAGCGATCCGCGGCCTCTTCCACAGTGATCCGTTGAACATCGGCAGGACGCACCCGCCGCACGTTACCGCCGCCCGCCGACAGGAACACCCGTCCCGCAGGGCCTTCCGGGCGGCCCCCGCCGGGCGGGTACGGACGCGGCCGAGCGGACGCGCGGGTCAGGGCGTGGAACCGCCCACGCGGGCACGGATACCGGTGAGCAGGAGATCGAGGCCGTAGGAGAAGTGCTCCCGCGGGTGTGGGACGGCAACGTCCCCGGCCGCGGCGTGCAGGGTGGGGTATTGCTGCGGATCGAGCGCGGCGTTCAGGCGGGCGGCGGCCGGCCGGCCGCCGTCGGGCAGCGCGGCCGCCAGCTGTTCCTCGGCGACGTGACCGACGACGTAGTAGGTGAGGGCGTCCACGGCCCAGACCGCGTCACGCGACGTCAGTCCCGCCTCCCGCAGCGTCGCGTTCATGCTCTCGCCGTACGCGAGGGCGTTCGGCAGCGGGAAGAACACCCCGGCGAACACCCGGGCCCCGTCCCGCCGCGCCAGCAGCGCGCGCCGCAGCCGGTGCGCGGTCTCGGTGATCCTCTCGTCCCAGGGCACGCCGGGCTCCGGCGCGGCGGCCACGCCGTCGAGCATGCGGTCGGCCATCGCCTCCAGCAATGCCTGTTTGCTGGGGAAATGCCAGTACGTCGCGCCGTTCTGCACCCCCAGCGCCGCCGCGAGCCGGCGCATCGTCAGCTTGTCCAGGCCGACCTCGTCGAGCAGGTCCAGACCGCCGGTGACCACCTGGTCGCGGGTCAGCCGCATCCGCGTCCTCCCTTAATCCGTTGACGGGCCCGGCCAGTATCCCCGAAACTTCAACGACGTTGAACTTCAACGACGTTGAAGTAACTCGGGGGAGGAGGCCGCATGCTGATCCGGAACACGCCGTGACACAGCCCGCGTCCGGGCACCGGCGCTCATCGGCCGGGTGCCCGGGCCCACACCCCGCCAGCACTCAACGAAGGAGATCAGGCATGCGCACGGTGCGTTTCCACACTCACGGCGGCCCGGAGGTACTGCGAATCGACGACGTCCCCCTGCCCGAACCCACCGGGGGAGAGGTCCTCATCGAGATCGACGCCGTCGGCGTTACGCTCCCGGTGGTGCGCCTCACCCGCGGGCAGAGCGACGTCCCCCTGCCGCACACGCCCGGTGGCGACATCGTCGGCCGGGTGCGCGGGATCGGCCCCGGCGTCACCGGCCGGCGAGTGGGGGAGAGGGTCGCCGGACTCGCCTTCAGCGGCGCGTACGCCGAGGCCGTCACCGTCCCGGCCGCCATGATGACGGCCGTACCCGACGACGTCGACGACCTGGCCGCGCTCGCCCTGGTACGCGGCGGCCAGGTCGCACTCGGCGTCCTGCGCGCCGGCGGGTTCGGCGAGGGTGACAGCGTGCTGGTCACCGCCGCCGCCGGCGGCATCGGCCACCTGGCGGTCCAACTGGCCGCCGCCCTCGGCGCCGGACGAGTGACCGCCGCGGTGGGCGACGCCGCCAAGGCCGGGTTCGCCCGCGAACAGGGAGCCGACCACGTCGTCACCTACGACCAGGAGGACTGGGGCGACCCGGTCGACCTGGTGCTCGACGGCGTGGGCGGTACGGTGCAGGACGCCGGGCTACGGGCCCTCGCGCCACTGGGCCGCCTCGTGGCGTTCAACGGCGCCGGCGGGACCGTCGACACCAACGAGCTGCGCATGCGCGGTCTCTCGGTCATCGGATTCGCCATGGCACACCTGGCCGCCCGCCGTCGCGACACCTACGAACGCCGTCAGCGGGAACTATGGCAGCTGTACCGGGACGGACGCCTGAACCCGGTCGTGCACGAGGCGATGCCACTGGACCGCGCCGCCGACGCCCACCGCCTCCTCGAGGCCCGCGCCAACCGCGGCAAGGTCGTCCTCCTGCCCCGCTGACGCCCGCCGCCCTCCCGAGGGCTACTCAAATCGACATCGGAATCGATTGTGTCCTCGGCCAAGAACCGGAAGAGCGCCAGCACCTCGGGAGCCAGCCAGACACACAGACTCGGGCACTCAGAACCGGCTTGATCACGTCACCCTCGGACTACTCGCTCCTCCAGCCGCAGACACCGATCAGGTCAAGGACCGCCTGCCAGTCCGACTCTTTGGAGCAGGCTCACGGCGAGAACCTTGTCCTCCGCTGAGAACTTGCCCGCCGGGGGTGGGCAGGTGCGCCTCCTATTACTTAGAGCAACGACTCAAACAGACTCCTCATACCGGACAGATGGGGGATTCTGTCCGGTATGAGTTGAGTGGCGTGGTCTGCCGGCCCGCGACGAGTAGGCTGATCGTGCGTCATCGGAGGGGGAGGCCGGCGTGGACTATGGCGATAAGCTCTTCTGGCTCTCGGTTGTGATTCAACGCAAGTACGCGCAGATCTGCGCCGAGTTCGACCTGACCCCCTCGCAGGCCACGCTGCTCTGCGCGGTCAGGAACGAGCCGCGGCAGATGGCTGACCTCGCCGCGTCGTTGGGTATGACCAAGAACGCGTTGAGCCAGCTGGTCGATCGCACCGCGCGGCGTGAATTGGTCGGCCGGGCAAGCTCGGCGCAGGACCGACGTGTCGTCATGCTCAGTGTGACGCCCACGGGGAAGGTGCTCGCCGAGGCCGTTTACGCCGAGGTCGCCAAGCGCCTGCCCGAGATCGCGAGGAACCTCGACGTCGAAGACCAGCGCGACTTCGAGCGCGTGGCCACCGCCATCGTGGACACCTCGGACCTCTCTTCGCCCACCTCGAACCAACCCATCACACCGTGAGGTCCCGCTACACCCGCACCTTGACGTAGTTCATGGCATGAACTAGTTTTGTTCATGCCATGAACTAGTGAAGGGTGGCAGCGATGAGCACACAGACGACCGGCACGATCGCAGTCTTCGGCGCGACGGGGCAACAGGGCGGGGCGGTGGTCGACGCGCTGCTGGACCACAAGGCGCGGGTGCGGGCTTTGGTCCGCAACCCGCAGTCCGACCGGGCTCAGGCGCTGGCCGCCCGCGGCGTCGAGCTGGCGGTCATCCGGGCCGACGACCCGGCGTCGCTGGCCGCCGCGCTGGCAACGGTCGAGGGGTTCTACTTCATGACCCCGGAGGCGAACAGCCTCGAAGAGGTCGAGGCGGAGATCCGCATCGGTACCGCGCTCGTCGACGCGGCGGTCGAGGCGGGCGTCCCGCACGTCGTGTTCAACTCGGTCTTCGGAGCGGACCGGGAGTCGGGTGTGCCGCACCACGACTCGAAGCACTGGATCGAGGAGCACCTGAGGAAGTCCGGCCTGAGGGCCGTGATGGTTCGCCCGACCGCCTTCATGGAGAACTTCGCGAGCGTGATGGCACCGAGTCTGGAGCATGGGGAGATCGTGCTGAGGCTGCCGCTGCCGGAGGACGTCGCCCTGAAGATGATCTCGGTCAGGGACGTCGGCCGGGTCGCCGCCGCGCTCCTGCTCGACACCGCGGAGGCGCCCAGCGGAGCCGTCGAGCTCGTCGGCGACGAGCTGACAGGCCCCCAGATCGCCGCGGCGTTCGGCGCGCGCGCCGGGCTCCCGGCACGGTACGAGGCCCTCCCGTTGAGCGTGCTTCCCAACGACCTCGACAAGGCGATGTTCCGCCAGTTCGCGGAGGCGGCGGAAGACCCTTCGGACCTCGCGGTGGTGCGCTCGATCGAGCCGGCCACCCTGGACCTGGTCGAGTGGATCCGAGCTACCGGCTGGACCGCGCCCACGAACGTGGCTGGTTCCTGAGCCTCCGGCCGCGATGAACGCCCCGCGATCGTGCCACGGTCTCGGCGCTCTGGGCACGGCCACGCGAACGAAGGAACGTCGCTGCGATCGCGTCAACGCTCTGACCAGGCATTACTCATCGGCGGCCGCATCACCCCAGATGATGATTGGGTTTCTGCCCGGTATCGGACATGGTGTTCTCCGGTGGGGCGGCGTGCCGGGCGGTCAGGCGGAGCCGGGGCGGGCAGGGGGCCGAGGCGGGCGGCGACCCGGCTCCGCAGGACCTCGTACTCGCGACGCCGGTGACGCGGCTGCGGCCCGGGCCGCGCGACGATCCGGGGATCGATGATCGTCTGACCGTTGCGGAACTGTTCCCGGGTCAGGTCGATCTCGACGCCGCTCGGCAGGCGGTTCCACCAGTGATGACCCTGCGGCTCGCCGCCGGCCGACTGAACCCTGCCGACGATCAGGTCACCGCCGAACAGGTCGTTCACCACCAGCGCGGTGATGTCGCAATGGCCCCACGCGGGATTGTCCGGGCTCCAGCCGGATCGCTGAAGATCGTCGGGTGAGCACGTGTCCGCCGCCCAGCTGTCGCGCAGCGCCCGATCGATGTCCTGCAGTGTCCACGGTGTCACGGCCGCATCGTGCCCGCCGGTGGTGACATCGCCGCGTTCCCGTCGCGCCGCCGCAGGCCGGCGGCCCGTTCCGGCCGCTCTCCGGCCTTCTCGCAGATGCTCGATAATGTACATTATGTCAAGTAAGGCGCGAGGGCGGGGTTATCAAGGCTCCCCCATGCCCGACTCCTGCCGACGGTGACGATCTTCAGCGGCAGGGTCGGCCGGGCCGTCGGTACGTGTGCGGTCCGCGAAGTCGTCGCGGAGCAGGCGATGCGGATGGTGGGGCCCCGGAGGGCAGCACCGTTCAGGTCTCCCGGCGCCGGGAGACCGTGACGGCGGGCCTGGAGGGGCCGCTGCCCCATGACTGACTGGGTGTGGGGCTGGGCGAGGCGGCGGGTGGCTAACGGGGTCTGCGCTGCGCGGGCAGGGAGGGTGTCCTCGGTGCGGGGCGGGCGCGCAGGCGGCCCGCGAAGTCTTCGAGGATGTTGAGTATGGCGCCGTCGGTGAGGCCCTGCAGTTCGCGTTCTCGGCGGACGAACGGCTCGAGGGCTGCCCAGACCTCGGTGTATCGCCGGTGGAGCAGGGTGCCGATGAAACGCTCGTCGACGATGTCCAGGTCCGCGAGGATCGCGTAGAGCTGGAGGAAGTAGCCGATGTCGTAGATCTTCCGCTGTGCGTCCTCACTCAGCCCGGATATCCCGTTGTCGCTGGATAATTGCGGCAGTTCGGTGCTGATGAAGGCGTAGTTGCGGTGGAATTCCAATGATCGGAACTCTTTGAGGAGTTCGATCAGCGGGTCGATGTGGTTGCCGTGCCGTTGCGCTCGGAATTGGCTTCGCGCGAGCCAGGACGAGACGAGCACCGCCGAGAGCGATACCACGACGGACCCGGCGTTGATCACCATCGCGATGTCCACGGCGCGGTCCTCAGCCTTCTCGGCCGGGTTCGAGGTGGGCGGCGAACCGGTTCAGTATCTCGTTGACCGTGTCCGGGCAGCGGACGTGAGGCCAGTGGGTGTCGCACTGTGGTCGTAGGTCGATGGCCGATGCCCGGGGGTTGAGGAGCCGGAGTCTTCTCAGGTCGACTCCCCTCTTGGTGCGGACGTACAGGGAAGGTACCCGGCAGCGCCGCCACAGGGGGATGGCGTCGAGGGTGAGGATCTCGTTCCAGAGTGGCCGCAGGACGCTTTCGGGGGTTCGTTGTAACGTGCGGAGCACTGAGGCGAGCGGGTCCTCGTCGGGGTGGTGACCGCTCCCCCAGGCGGCGAGCATCGAGGCGGTGAAGTGCTGCCGCCAGTCGCCCGTCTCCGCCTGCCGCGCGCGTGATCTGTTCGCCTGCCGGGTGGTGTCGTCGAGGGTGAGGTTCGTGTCGAGCAGGACGATGCCGCGGGTCAGGTGCGGGTGCTCCGCGGCGATCGTCAGCGCGACGAGGCCGCCGGCGCTGTGCCCGACGAGGATGACGCCCTGATGGTGCCGGGCGTGGAGTTCGGCGGTGACGGCCCTGGCGGTGGCGGTGAGGCCGTGGTCTTCGGTGCGCGGTCTCGGTGACGCCCCGTGTCCGGGGAGGTCGAGGCTGAGCAGCCGGAGCCGGGGGTGGAGTCCTCGTATCTGTGCGGCGAACTGGCCTCGTTCGCAGCCGAGACCGTGGAGGAGGACGACGACGGGGTCGGGTGCGCCCGGTTCGGTCGTGGCGGGTCGTTCTGTCGTGGCCAGCCGTGGGGTGGGTGTGATCGTGTCGTCGGGCATGGATGCGGCCTTCGCCGGAGGGTGTGTCCGTCGGTTTCCCATCCGACGTGTCGGCTGCTCGCGGGGTTCCGGTGCTCATGGCGTCGGGTGAGCGGCGGGTTCGAGGTGGGTGAGGCCGGTGCGGCGGCCGGTGACGTCCTCTCCGGGGGCGGCGATGGTGTCGTTCAGGCGTGCTCCGGCTCGTACGGTCGCGCCGGGCAGGACGATGGAGCGGTCGATCCGGGCGCCGGGTTCGATGACGCAGCCGGGGAACAGCAGGCTGGAGTGGACGGTCGCGCCGGGTGGGATGGTGACGTCCGCGGCGGTGAGGTTGCGGGCGTGGCCGAGGTGGTGTGGGGGCGTGCCGGTCAGGGTGGTGGGCAGGGCGCCGGGTGGGAGCGGGAAGGGCGGGTCGAGGAGTTTGAGCTGTTCGAGGTGGTAGCGCTCGACGGTGCCGATGTCGGCCCAGTATCCGGTGATCGGGTGGGCGAGGACGCGGTGGCCTTCGCGGATCATGTGCGGGAGGACGTCGCGGCTGATGTCGTGCTGCCAGGCGTCGTCGCCGAGTGCGGCCAGTGTGGTGAGGACGTCGCGCAGGACGGCGGTCTTGAAGAGGCAGAAGGCGGTGAAGATCAGGTCGGAGGTGGGTTCGGCGGGTTTTTCGACGAGGCGGCGTACGCGCAGGTCGGGGTCGACGTCGACCATGCCGAACAGGTGCACGAAGCGGTGTTCGATGCGCTGGACGCCGATGGTGACGTCGGCGTCTGCGGTGCGGTGTGCGGCGACCATGGGGGTGTAGTCGTAGAGGTAGACGTGGTCGGCGTGCTGGATGAGCAGGTCGCGGGCGCCGGGTGCGAACAGGTGCTCGGCGTTGTTGAGGAGGGCGTCGGCGGTGCCGGCTTCGGGGGGCCGGGCCGGGAGGGTCTCCCCCGCGGTGAGGGCGCCGGAGCGTACGAGGGTGTCGTGGGGGCCGAAGTTGATGCGCACTCCCCTGCCGTCCCAGTGGGTGAGGAGGTGGTCGATGAGGTCGCGTTCGCGGTGCAGGGACAGCAGGACGAGTTCCGGTATGCCGGAGCGGGCGGTGTTGGCGACGCTGAAGTCGACGAGGCGGCAGGACGCGGCGTAGGGGACGAGGGGTTTGCAGAGGGTGTCGGTGAGGTGGCCCATGCGTTCGCCGAGGCCGCCGGCGAGCAGGGCCGCGCGTACGTCGGGCAGGGTCATCGGGTCCTCCTCGGGGTGGTCACCAGGTGCGGCCCTGGGGGGTGTGCTGTGGGAGCAGGTCGCGCAGGAGCCGTGCGGAGACGTCGACGCTTTGTTCGCGGGGCAGGAGGGCGTCTTCGTGTTCGACGTACAGGACGCCGTGGAAGTCCTCGTCGAGGAGCGCGGCGATGATGGCGGGCCAGGGTAGTTCGCCGTGGCCGAGGGCGCGGAAGCGGATGGCCGGTCCGGGGCCGTAGCGGGACCAGCCGGCGCCGCGCGGGGTTCGCGTGGCGGTGTGGCGCTGGAGGTCTTTGGCGTGTGCGGCGCCGAGGTCGGTGCCCCAGCCCTGTACGGCGTCGACGGGGTCGTGGCCGGTGGCGGCGAGGTTGGCGGGGTCGAGGCAGACGCGGACGGTGGCGCGGGGTTCGGTGCGGGTGGCGGCGTCGAGGAGGCGGCGGGTGCTGGCGGGGTCGTAGGCGACCTGTTTGGGGTGGGGTTCGATGAGGAGGGTGACGCCGTGTTCGGCGGCGAGGGTGAGGATGGGGTGGGCGCGTTCGCACCAGGTGGTGATGTTGTCGTCCCAGGTGACGGTGCTGTGCCACCAGGACAGCCAGCGGGTGAGGTCGGGTACGCCGAGCATGAGGCGGGCGTGGGGTGCGCCGAGGTCGGCGGCGAGGCGGATGGTGTCGAGGGCGTGGCGGAGGGCGTGGTCGTGTTTGGCCTGGGGGGTGTCGTGCAGGACGGGGTCGGTGTGGGGGCCGTGGGGGCCGAGGAGGAGTTGGGTGTCGCGGCTGTTGCTGACGCAGCCGACGTGGGTGCCGGTGAGTGCGGTGCGTAGTTCGGCGCGGTAGGCGGGGTCGTGGGACCAGCGGGTGAGGTCGAGCAGGCCGGTGGTGGTGTCGGTGGGCAGGTCGACGGTGCCGGCGTCGATGCGGGCGGCGTGGTGGAGGGCGGTGGTGAGGTCGGAGCCGCCCCAGGCGGCGAGGCACAGGCCGATGTCGATCTGGTGGCCGGTGGTGTGGGGGCGTGGGGGTGTTCGGG
>NZ_JAMXMX010000034.1 GCF_024055725.1 Actinoallomurus spadix
TGGAGCGGTTGTGCATCGACGCCGAGCCCGCCACCCGCATCCGCGACACCCTCGGCGCCATTCTCCGCGACCTCTGAGGCGGCCGCTGAAGATGGTTGAAGGGCGGCCCGCGAAGGCCGTACATGCCGCCGAGTCCACCGTTCATGCGCGAGTTCGGCGTTTCCCGGAGCCGGCCGCCCACGCTGGATCCTGAACTGCGGGGGGGATCCCGCACCCGCGGGGTCTCAGAGCTCGCGCATGATCTTGCTGATCAGGTCCATGGACTCCTCCGGCGAGGCGCTCTGCACGCACAGGCGCTCCATCGCCGCCGTGTAGTGGTCCATGTCGTCGTCCTTCTCCAGGTACATCGCGCCCGTCAACTGCTCGATGTAGGCGATGTCGGGGAGCTCCGGCTCGGGGAACCGCAGGATCGTGAACGCCCCGGCCTCACCGGCGTGACCGCCCACCCGGAACGGCATCACCTGCACCGTGATGTTCTGCCGGCGGGCGGCCTCGTGCAGCGCCCGCAACTGGGCGCGGGTCACCTCCACGCCGCCGATGGGGCGCCACAGCGCCGCCTCGTCGATGACGGCCCACAGACGAGGCGGATGCGGCTGGTACAGGATCCGCTGCCGGCGCATCCGCAGCTCGACCCGGCGCTCGATCTCGTCCGCGGACGGATCCGACATCCCCTGGCTGACGACCGCGCGGGTGTACTCCGGGGTCTGCAGGAGCCCGGGGATGAACTGCACCTCGTAGGTCCGGATGACCTGTGCCGCCTCTTCCAGATCGACGTAGGGGCGGAACCAGGCGGGCATCGCGTTGTTGTACGCCTGCAGCCACCCGGGCCTGCTGGCCTCCCGTACGACGGTCAGGAGGGCGTCGCGCTCGCCGCGCTCGTCGATGCCATAGAGCTTGAGGAGGGCGACGACGTCGTCCTCATCGAGACCGGCCCGGCCCTGCTCGAGCCGGCCGATCCGGGTCTCCGTCGCGTTGAGGGCCTCGGCGGCCTCTTTGCGGCTCACCCCGGCCGCCTCCCGCAGGCGGCGCAGCTGCGCTCCCACGATCCTGCGGCGGACGGTGGGCCTGCTCACCGAATGCACCGCGACGGCCACGGGTTCCCACCTCCGATCACCATAATGCGGGCAGAGTCTGCCATCGATGACCACCGGTGAACAGCCCTCAGGGCCTACCGGGACCGAAATAGCCTTTGAATCTTTCCTTTTACGGCGGATCGGTCCAATAGGCGGGTCGTCGGCGGGTGCCCGCGCGATGTCGCCGGCTCGCTCAGACGGTCGTGGCGGCCTCTTCCTCCTCGATCCGGCGGTTCCAGTCCGCCTTGCTCGCCCGCCAGCCCTCGTCGTCCGCGCCGAGGCGCCAGTAGCCGGAGATGGACAGCTGGTCCATGGACAGCCCGCGTTCCAGTCGCAGGTGCCGCCGCAGCCGTTTCACGAACCCCGCCTCACCGTGCACGAACGCGTGGACCTCGCCCGGCGGGAACTCCAGGTCACGTACGGCCTCGACCAGGGCGTCACCGACCTCGGCGGCGCCGCGGTGCAGCCAGGTGATCCGCGTGTCCCCCGGAGCGGCGAGCGGCACCTCGTCCTCCGCGCCGGCCACCTCGACGAAGACCCGGGCGGTCGCGTCCTCCGAGAGCCGTTCCAGCGAGGCGGCGATGGCCGGGAGCGCGCTTTCGTCACCCACGAGCAGGTGCCAGTCGGCCTTCTCGTTCGGCGCGTACGCCCCGCCGGGCCCCAGGAACAGCACCTCCTCGCCGGGCCTGACCCGTGCGGCCCACGGGCCGGCCAGGCCGTAGTCGCCGTGGTACACGAAGTCGATGGCCAGCTCACGGGCCTCCGCGTCCCACGAGCGCACGGTGTAGGAGCGCTGCCGCGGCCATTGGTCGCGGGGGAGGTCGCGGCGCACGGCCTCCATGTCGAACGGCTCGGGGTACTCCACGCCGGGCACGGGGAAGAGGATCTTCACGTAGTGGTCGGTGTACTCACCGGCGGCGAACCCGGCCAGTCCGTCTCCGCCGATCACCACCCGGATCAGGTGCGGGGTCAGTCGCTCGACGCGCTCGACGCGTCCGCGGGTCACCCGCCGGCCTCGCCGGGCGGGCCTGTCGTTGCTCATCTGGCACTCCCTATTTAGGTGAGCCTAACTTTACGCGGCGGCGACCCTCATCCCCTACCCGGCGTGAGCGGGATCACCGCCGGGCCGGCTCCACGCGCCGGAGACCGGTGTACGGCTTCGGTGACATCTGTCATGGAACCGTCGGTGATAACGCGCTCTGTAGCGACGATGGAGGCTCTGCGAAGATCGATGGTGTGGAGGCAACGGAGGCGCGGCTCAGGCCGCCACGTCACCTGGTCAGCAGGAAGGCCATCGGCTACTGGACCTTGCGCGCGCTGGGCGGCTGGCTGCCCGTCGTCGCCGGTCAGGTCGCCTGGACGCTGGGCGACGGCGGCCACCTCCCGTGGCATCTCGCCGGGCTCGTCCTGACCGGGGTGCTCGGCGCGGCGCACGTCATCGTCATGCCTCAATGGCGGTTCCGCGTGCACCGCTGGGAGGTGACGCCGGAGGCCGTCTACACGCAGTCCGGCTGGTTCGACCAGGAGCGGCGCATCGCCCCGATCTCGCGGATCCAGACCGTCGACAGCGAGCGCGGGCCGTTCGAGCAGCTGTTCGGCCTCGCCAACGTCACGGTGACGACGGCCTCGGCGGCCGGCCCGCTGAAGATCCGCGGGCTCGACCGGGAAGCGGCGGAGCGGCTGGTCGACCACCTCACCGAGGGCACCTCGGCCGATCGCAGCGACGCGACGTGAGTGAGCGGGGCGAGCGAGCCCATGGGCGCGGCGGCGTCGGTCATCCCTCCGGCGAAGGAGGACACCTGACCATGACCGAGCGGAACCACGGCGGCTGGCGGCGGCTGTCCGCCCGCATGCTCCTCGTCCATCCGGTGCAGGAGCTCCTGCGGGCCTGGCCGGTGCTCGTCGGCCTCGTCGTCGCGGGCAGCGCCGGAGGGCAGGGGTCCTGGTGGAGCCTGGGCGCCACGGCCGCCGTCATCATCGGCGGGCTGCTTCGCTGGTTCACCACGTCCTACCGCGTCACCGCCGAACAGGTCCAGGTCCGCAAGGGTCTCCTGCGGCGGCAGGTCCTGACCGTCCCGCGCGACCGGATCCGTACGGTCGACGTCACGGCCCACGCGCTGCACCGCGCTCTTGGCCTGGCCAAGGTGGAGGTGGGCACCGGCCGTACCGACCGCAAGAACGACGGGGTGAGGCTCGACGCCCTGCACGCCGGCGAGGCCGACCGGCTGCGCGCGGAGCTCCTGCACCGCGCGGCGGCCTCCGCCACGGGACCGGCCGAGCGGCCCCGCGAGACGCTCCTGGCCCGGATGCGGCCGGGCTGGGTGCGGTACGGCCCGTTCACGTTGACGGGATTCGTCACGGTGGGGGTCATCGCCGGAGTCGTGTGGCGCTCCCTCAACGAGGCGCACGTCGATCCCCGGCGCATCCAGGTGCTGAGCGCGCTGCTGGACCGGTTCGGGCGGACCTCGCCGGCCGTGGACGTCCTCGTCGTCACGGTCGCGCTTCTGGTGGTCGTGGTGGCGGCGTCGACCTTCGGGTACGTCCTGGCCTTCCACGGGTTCCGGCTCACCCGGGGTGACGCCGGCACGCTCCACGTCACCCGTGGCCTCATCACGACCCGGGCGATCACCATCGAGGAGCGGAGGCTGCGCGGCGTGGAGTTCAGCGAGCCGCTGCTGTTGCGGTCCGTCGGCGGGGCGCGGTGCATCGCCATCACCACGGGGCTGCGCGTCGGGCGCGGCGCCGAGCGCGGCGGGTCGCTCCTGCTGCCGCCCGCGCCGCGGGCCGAGGCCCTCCGGGTGGCCGGCGCGGTCCTCCGGGACGACGCTCCGTTCACCCGGACGCTGACGGGGCACGGCCCGCGAGCGGCGCGCCGCCGGTTCTCCCGGGCCGTCGGCGTCGCCCTCCTCGTCGTCGGGGTCGCCGTCGTCTCGTGGGCCCTCGGCGTGGTGCCCGCGTGGACGTGGCAGGCGGCGCTCGTCCTCGTCCCGCTCGCCGCGCTGGTGGCCGCCGACCGCGCGCGGGCCCTCGGGCACGCGGTGGTGAACGGTGCCCTGGTCGGCCGCCGAGGCTCGCTCGTACGGCGCCGGAGCGTGCTGTCCTGCGAGGGGATCATCGGCTGGAACCTGCGCCGCTCCTTCTTCCAGCGGCGGAGCGGCCTGGCCACCCTGGTCGCGACGACCGCGGCCGGACGCCAGCGGGTGGAGGTCCAGGACGTCCCGCTGGAGGAGGCCCTCCGGGTCGCGGAGGAGGCGCTCCCGGGTCTGCTGACGCCGTTCCTGGAGCGCTGAGCGCCGCGACGGCCTCGGACGCGCCGCGGCGGCCGGCCCGGCGCGGTCGGCGTCACCGTTCGCGCAGGGCGCCGGCGGGCAGGGCGATGAGGGCGGTCATGCCCGCGACGAGCGCGAGCGCGGTCGTCAGCGAGGTCGCCTGCGCCACGAACCCGATGACGGGCGGGGCGATCATCCACCCGCCGTACCCCACCGTGCCCACGGCGGCCACGGCGGTGCCCGGATCGCGGCCGGGGGTCCGCCCCGCCGCGCTGAAGGTCAGGGGGACGACCGTCGCCATGCCGAGTCCGAGCAGGATGAACGCGACGACGATCACCGGGGTGACGGGTCCGAGGAGCCCCGCGGCCAGGCCGAGGGCGCCGATCACGGCGGCGGTGCGGACCACGCGGGGCGCGCCGAGGCGTCCCACGACCCGGTCCCCGACGAGCCGGGCGGCGGCCATGGACAGGGAGAATCCCGCGTAACCCCACGCGGCGACGCCGGGTGTGGCGTGCGCGGCCGTGCGGAGGTACACCGCGCTCCAGTCGGCCGCGGCGGCCTCCCCGAACAGGCTGCAGAAGGTGATGACGCCGAGGACGAGCAGGGCGCGGTCCGGCCGGGCGAATACCTTCCCTGCCGCCGTCGGCGGCGCGGGGACGAGGCGTGTGCCGCACAGGGCACCGACCACGGCGATGATCACACTGACGGTGAGCAGATGGCCCGGCGCCGCGACGCCCGCCCGCGCGACCAGACCGGCGCTCGCCGAGCCGATGAGGCCGCCGACGCTCCACAGGCCGTGCAGCCCCGACATGATCGACCGGCCGTAGCGCTCCTGGACCGTGACGCCCTGGGCGTTCATCGTCACGTCGAGAATGCCGCTGACGGCGCCGGACAGGAACAGCGCGGCGAAGATCACCGGCATGGACGGCGCGAAGGCCGGGAGCGGCAGGGCGATCGCGACGGCGAACACCATGACGCGGGTCAGGGTACGGCTGTCGACCCGCGCGCTCAGCCACGCGGCGATCGGCATGCCCGAGAGTCCGCCGATCGCCGCGCCCATCAGCGCCAGCCCCAGGTCGGCGGAGGACAGGTGCCGGGCCTCCTTGACCCAGGGGATGCGGGCGGCCCAGCTGCCCGCCGCGATGCCGTGCAGGGCGAAGACGGCGGCGACGGCGAGGCGGGCCAGGCGGTCCCGTCGGGTCGGACCGGCGGAGACGGACGTCGAGGACATCCCACCATGATCACCTACGCGCTCCGGCGGGCGATACCTCCGTCAGCGGCGGTGCCGGCCGTGGTCGTGGACCGGACGGCCGTCGAGAAGGTGCCGCAGGCGGCTGTTGGTCCGCCCGTACAGCAGGTAGACGACCAGCCCGAAGGCCATCCAGATCCCGAAATACTCCCACGTGCGCAGGCGCAGGTTGAGCATGAGCCAGCCGGTGGCGGCGATCGCCAGGACCGGGGTCACGGGTACGCCGGGCACGCGGAAGCCGCGCGGCAGGTCCGGGCGGGCGCGCCGGAGCACCGGTACGCCGGCGGACACGAACAGGAACGCGAACAGCGTGCCGATCACGATCATCTGCTGGAGCGTGAGGACGCTGACCTTCCCGAACGTCCAGACGTCGACCTGGGACAGGGCGATCGCCGTGCCTCCGACCAGGAGGGCGGCGCGGGTCGGCACCTTGTACCGGCCGCTGATCACGGCGAGCGGCGCGGGGAGCAGCCCGTCGCGGGCCATCGCGAAGAGCACGCGGGTCTGGGCGACCATGACGACGAGGATGACGGTGGCCAGGCCGACGACCGCGCCCACGTCGATGACCAGGGCCATCCCGTCCTTACCGACGGCGGTGAACGCGCTGGTCAGCGGCGTCGCCGGGTTCAGGCGGCCGTACGGGACCATGCCGACCATGGCGACGGCGACGCCGATGTAGAGGGCGATCGCGATGAGCAGGCTGACGATCATCCCGGCCGGCACCCGGCGCGGCGCGTCGCGGGTCTCCTCCGCGGCGGTGGCGATGAGGTCGAAGCCGATGTAGGCGAAGGCGATCGCGGACGTGGCGGCGAAGACGCCGAACAGGCCGAACGCGTGCGGCGCGCCGCCCGTGACCAGGTCGAGGACGGTCCGGTCGCCGCCGGAGGCGGGCAGGGGCCGGGCGGGCGGTACGAAGGGCCGGAGATTGGCGGGATGGAAGAACAGGAGGCCGCCGGCGATGACCAGCCCGATCGCGATGACCTTCGCCAGCACCATGAACCACAGGGCGTAGAGGCTGAGCCGCGCGCCGATGGCCACGACGAGCGCGAGCACCGCGAGGATCAGCAGGGAGAACAGGTCGAAACCCGTCTCGTGCCCGGCGACGCCCTCGATCGCCGAGGGGACGTGGATCGCGGAGACGCCGGACAGCGTGCCGACGTCGGCGATCAGCCGCGTCGCGTACAGGGACCAGGCGCGGCCGACCACGGCGGCGGCGAGCTGCAGTTCGAGCAGGAGCGCCCAGCCGATCACCCAGGCCCAGATCTCGCCGAAGGCGACGTAGGCGAACGAGTAGGCGCTGCCCGCGACCGGCATCGTGGACGACAGTTCGGCGTAGGAGAGGGCGGACAACAGGCAGGCGAGGCCCGCGATGACGAAGGAGACGACGACGGCGGGGCCCGCCGTCGTCGCGGCCTGCTCACCGGCGATCTTGAAGATGCCGGCGCCCACCATCACGCCGAGGCCCAGCACGATCAGGTCGCGCGTCTGGTAGATGAGGGACAGCCGGTGGCGGCCGCCGTAGTGCGGGCCCGCGGTCTCCTCGACCGGCAGCCGGCGGAGCACGTTGTTCCGGAAGGATGCCTGGGCGCTCAACTCGTGTCGTCCCCCAAAGGTGCCTCGGCCGGTCGAGCCCCCCACCGCCTACGGGTTCCAGGGTCACCAAGGATGTCCAAGTTCCTGGGGGATAACAAGGTCACAACCGCTAAATGGGTTTCCGGAAGTTACGCGACACTTCGGCCGCGTCCGGCCGAGCTCCTGGAAGCTCCGGCGGCCGGATGGCATGGTGGGGACAAGCGTTCACCGTGGGTCAGGAGATCTACATGCGCCGCAGACGTACCGTCCTCGGGCTCGCCGCCCTCGCCCTGGCGACCCTCACCGTGCCCGCCGAGGCGCGCACCCTGCCCGGACAGGTGCCGGGCGTCTCTCCACCCCAGGGCAGGCAGGCGGTCGCGGTCGGTTACGGCGGCGCGGTGTCGAGCGTCGACGTGGACGCCACCCAGGCCGGCATCGAGGTGCTCCGGCGCGGCGGCAACGCGGTGGACGCGGCGGTCGCCGCGACCGCCACCCTCGGCGTGACCGAGCCGTACGTCGCGGCGATCGGCGGCGGCGGGTTCTTCACGTACTACGACGCGCGGACGCACAAGGTCTCCACCATCGACGGCCGCGAGACCGGCCCGGCGCGGATGACCGAGAACACCTTCATCGACCCGAAGACCGGCAAGCCGCTGCCGTTCGACGAGGCCGTGACCAGCGGGCTGTCGGTGGGCGTCCCGGGGACGCTCGCGACGTGGGACAAGGCGCTGCGCGCCTTCGGCACCCGCCGCCTCGGCACGGTCCTCCAGCCGGCGATCAGGGTGGCCGAGCACGGCTTCACGGTCGACCAGGAGTTCTACGACCAGACCGCGCTCAACGCCGACCGGTTCAAGGACATCGTGCCGACGCGCGAGCTGTTCCTGCCGGGCGGAAAGCCGCCGGCCGTCGGGTCGACGTTCCGCAACCCCGACCTGGCCGGCACCTATCGGCAGATCGCCCGGCGCGGCCTCGGCTGGTTCTACGGCGGCGCGCTCGGCGCCGAGATCGCCCGGACGGTGCGCACGCCGCCCGTCGACCCGAAGGCCACCCGCAACGTACGGCCCGGCGTCATGCGGACGTCCGACCTCGCGGACTATCACGCCCTGAACCGCGCGCCCACCCACGTGAACTACCGCGGGCTCGACGTCTACGGCATGGCCCCGCCCTCCTCCGGCGGCTCCACCGTGGGCGAGGCGCTGAACATCATGAAGAACGTCCGGTTCGGCGATCCCGTCCAGGCGCTGCACACCTACCTCGAGGCGTCCCGGCTCGCCTACGCCGACCGGAACGCCTACGTCGGCGACCCGGCGTACGTCGACGTGCCGCTGAAGACGCTGCTGTCCGACGGGTTCGCCCGGTCGCGGGCGTGCCTGATCAAACCGGACGAGGCGGCCAAGAGCCCGGTGCCGCCGGGCGACCTGGAGTCGCACGGCTGCGCGGCTCCGCAGGGCAAGGCTCAAGACCTCCCGTACGAGGGGCCGCAGACGACACACCTGGTGACCGCGGACCGCTGGGGCAACGTCGTCTCGTACACGCTGACGATCGAGCAGTTCGGCGGCAGCGCGATCACCGTCCCGCACCGGGGATTCCTCCTCAACAACGAGATGACGGACTTCGACTTCACGTCCTCGACGCCGGCGGGGTATCCCGACCCGAACCTGCCCGCGGCGGGCAAGCGGCCGCGCAGCAGCATGGCGCCCACGATCGTGCTGCGGAACGGGCGGCCGTACCTCGCGGTCGGCTCGCCGGGCGGGTCCACGATCATCACCACGGTCCTGCAGATCCTGATGAACCGTGTGGACCTCGGCATGACGCTGCCCCAGGCGGTGGCGGCGCCGCGCGCCACCCAGCGCAACACGCCGCAGACGTTCGCCGAGCAGGAGTTCATCGACCGGTACGGCGCGGCGCTCAAGGCGAAGGGACACGACCTCGCGCTCTTCCCGGGGCCGCCGGCGGGCGTGATCGGCGCGGCGGCCGGTCTGGAGTTCCTCGGCGGTGGCAGGCTCCAGGCCGTCGCCGAACCGGTCCGCCGGCACGGCGGCAGCGCGATGGTCGTCTCTCCCCGCCCGTAGGGCCCGGCAGGCCGCCGCCCGGACGGGCGGCGGCCGCCCACGCCATCGTTCCGGAATGATTACGTGGTCGCCGGGCGAGGGCGGCGCAGGTCGGGACTACCATCGAGCGGGGGAGGGAGCCGCCCATGGCCGAGGCGTACGTCCAGGTGACGACGACCACCGACTCACGTCATGAGGCGGCCGAGATCGCCCGGTCCGCGGTGGCCGAGCGCCTCGCCGCGGCCGCGCAGCTCGTCGGCCCGATCGCCAGCACCTACTGGTGGGAGGGCGAGATCGAGTCGGCCGAGGAGTGGATGGTGGTCTTCAAGACCACCGCCGAGCGCTTCGAGGCCCTGGCCGGGCGGATCGCCGAGCAGCACTCCTACGACACCCCCGAGATCATCGCGACGCCCGTCGTCGCGGGGAGCGGCGACTACCTGGCCTGGGTCCGCGAGCAGACCGCCGAGGTGACGACGGACCAGGTGTGACTTGTCCGTAATCGGGCAATAATCACTTACTTGCGGCGTGGCGTGCCCTCGCGCCCGCGCCCGGTCCGGTCTCTCAAGGCGGTGACGGATGAGCGAGGACTACGGGCTGTTCGGCCCCGGCTCCGTGACCTGGAAGGTGATGGGGGAGCCCGTCCTGCTCGTGGGCGGCTTGCGCGCGCTGATCCTGCAGGCCCTGCACCCGCCGTCCATGTGGGGCACGGCGCAGAACTCCGAGCTCATGGACCCGCACGCGGCCTGGGCCCGGCTCGGCCGCACGATCGAGTTCGTGCGCGTCCGGACGTACGGCACGATGGAGGAGGTCGAGCGGGCCGGCCACCGGGTCCGCCGGATCCACTCCCGGCTCACCGGCTTCCACCCCTACACCGGCGAGATCTTCCGGATCGACGAGCCCGAGAACCTCCTGTGGGTCCACATGGGCGAGGTCGACTCCTATCTCGACGTCGCGCGGCGCTCCGGCGTGCCGCTGACGCCGGATGAGGCCGACGCCTTCGTCGACGAACAGCGCCGGGCCGGCGCGGTCGTCGGGCTGGACCCGGCCGACATCCCCGCCTCGGTGGCCGAGATGCGGGACTACTACGCCGCGATCCGCCCGAAGCTCTTCGCGTGCAAAGAGGCCAAGCAAGGTCTGCGGCGCCTGTACCACCCGACGGTCCCGCGCCGGATGCTGCCCCTCAAGCTCGCCGCCCCGAGCATCGCGACGCTCGTCGTGGCGACGCTGCCGCGCTGGGCCCGCCGCATGTACGGCCTGCCGGCCACGCCGCTGGAGGACCTGTGGGCCACGACGACGCTGAAGGCGCTGTACCAGGGCACCCGGATCGTTCCCGAGCAGTGGCGTTACTCGCCCGACGCCCGCCGCGCCCGCCGCCTGACCCGCGAGACGGCCCCGGACCTCGCCGCCGTGTCCTGAGTCACCGGCCGCCTCCGCGGCTACCGGGCGGGGCCTGACTCACCGGCCGCCTTCGCGGCTACCGGGCGGGGACGTTCCAGGAGCCGATGACGGAACGGTCGTGCTCGGTTCCGAGGGTGGAGACGGTGCCGGTGTCGAGGCGGAACAGCCGGCCGGCGTCCGGCGGCAGGCCCAGCCACCGGGCGGTGAGCACGCGGAGCACGTGCCCGTGCGCGACGAGCGCCACGTCGCCCTCGGCGAGGGACGGCCGGACGCGCTCGATGACGGCGTCGGCCCGCGCGCCGACCTGCCCGGCCGTCTCGCCCCCGGGGACGCCGTCGGCCCAGAGGTACCAGCCGGGCCGGTCCTGCCGGATGTCCGGGGTCGTACGCCCCTCGTACGCGCCGTAGTCCCACTCCCAGAGGCGGTCGTCGACCTCGGTGGTGGTCAGTCCGGCCAGCTCGGCCGTGCGGCGGGCGCGCTGGGCGGGGCTGGTCAGGGTGACCGCGACGTCCCGGGCGGCGATCAGAGGGGCGAGCGCCTTGGCCTGCTCCTCGCCGCGTGAGGTCAGGGGGACGTCGGTGCGGCCGGTGTGCCGGCCCGAGCGGCTCCATTCGGTCTCACCGTGCCGCAGCAGTATCAATTCCCCCATGAGGGCACAATACGGGAGGCCAGGGGAGCGCTCCCCACCACCCCGCGGACGGGAGGAGCGCTCCGGACGGTCAGGCGAGGACGTCGTCCAGCGCGGTCGCCGCCAGGCCGTGCGCCTCGGCCACCGGCTCGCTGACCAGCGCGCCGTCGTGGGTGCTGAGACCGAGCGCCAGGGCGCGGTCGTCGCGCAGCGCGGCGCGCCAGCCCTTGTCGGCGAGTGCGACGGCGTACGGCAGCGTGACGTTCGTCAGCGCGTACGTCGAGGTGTTCGGCACCGAGCCGGGCATGTTGGCGACGCAGTAGAAGACCGACTCGTGGACCTTGTAGGTCGGGTCGGCGTGCGTCGTCGGGTGGGAGTCCTCGAAGCAGCCGCCCTGGTCGATGGCGATGTCCACGAGCACCGAGCCCGGCTTCATCCGCGCCACCAGGTCGTTGGAGACCAGCGTCGGGGCCTTGGCGCCCGGGATCAGCACCGCGCCGATGACCAGGTCCGCGCCGAGCACCTCCCGCTCGATGGCGTACGCGCTCGACACCAGCGTCCTCAGCCGGCCCTGGTAGATGGCGTCGATGTGCCGGAGCCGGTCGACGTTGACGTCCATCACCGTCACGTCCGCGCCCATCCCGACGGCGATCTGCGCGGCGTTCAGGCCGGACACGCCGCCGCCGACCACGACCACCTTGGCCGGGGCGACGCCGGGCACGCCACCCGGAAGGACGCCGCGGCCGCCGTTGAAGCGCATCAGGTTGTAGGCGCCGACCTGCGGGGCGAGCCGCCCGGCGACCTCCGACATCGGGGCCAGCAGCGGCAGGGACCGGTTCGGCAGCTGCACGGTCTCGTAAGCGATCGAGGTGACGCCCTTCTCCAGGAGCGCGTCCGTGCACGGGCGGGACGCCGCCAGGTGCAGGTACGTGAAGAGCGTCTGGCCCTTCCGCATCCGGGTGTACTCCTCGGCGATCGGCTCCTTCACCTTCAGGATCAGGTCACCGGCCGCCCACACGTCGTCGGCGCTCTCCAGGATCTTGGCGCCGGCGCCGATGTAGTCCTCATCGGGGATGGACGAGCCCGCGCCGGCGCCACGCTCGATCAGCACATCGTGGCCGTGCCGGACCAGCTCATGCACGCCCGCGGGCGTGATCGCCACGCGGTACTCATGGTTCTTGATCTCGCGGGGTACGCCGACCTTCACGTTTCCTCCTCATGGTGCTTCCACCCCAAGGGTGACGGCGAAAGACCCGTGGCGGCGGCGGCAACATGTATCCCGCTCGTCAAGCTTGCTGACACTATGTCAGCAGGTCGCGGGGCCCTCCCGACGGCGCGCGAACAGCGCGTCCAGGCCGGGGCCGTCCGCGGCGAGGACCAGCACCTCGTCGTCCGCCCGCAGCAGCGTGTCCCCGCGCACCGGCACCAGGCGCCCGCCCCGGATCACGAAGCTGATCCAGACGTCCTCACCGCACGGCAGGTCGTCCACGCTGATGCCGTCGGCGGGCGAACCCGCCTCCACCTGGTACCGGCGCAGGCCCTCGGGCTCCTCCTGGAAACGCACGCCCAGGCTCCACGGCTCGGGTTCGACGACGCGCAACGGGATCCTCAGGCGGCGGGCGAGGGCCGGCACCGAACCGCCCTGCACGATCACCGAGAACGCCACGACCACAAAAATGATCTCGTAGGCGCGCCGGGCCCCGGGCAGTCCCTCCTGCAGGATGAACAGGCCGAGGAGGATCGGCACCGCGCCCTTCAGCCCGGTCCACAGCACGAAGATCCGCTCGTTGCGCCGCAGGCGCACCGGCCACAGCAGCAGCCCGACGAACAGCGGGCGGATGACGAAGGCCAGCGCCGCGGCGAGGACCAGGCCGATCCACCACGCGCCGCCGTCGCCCAGGCCCCGCAGGCTGATCGTGAGGCCCAGCATGGTGAAGGCGACGATCTCCGCCAGGCTCGCCAGCGAGGAGTGGAACCGCTCGATCTCGTGCTTGTACGGCGCGCGCTCGTCACCGAGGAAGATGCCGGCGACGAAGACGGCGAGGAAGCCCGAGCCGTACGCGACCGTCGCCACCCCGTACACCGCCAGCGCGCCGAACAGGACCCGCAGCGGGTACAGGCCCTCGCTGGGCAGCGGGACGCGTCGCATGAAGGCCAGCAGCAGCATCCCGCCGGCGACGCCGATGACGCCGCCGATGACCATCTGCTCGAGGAAGGTGACGGTGACGTGCCCGATCGCCGACGCGCCGCCGCCCGTCGCGCCCAGGACGGCGACGAGGAGGGCGATGCCGACCGGGTCGTTGGCTCCGGACTCGCCCTCGAGGAGGGTGCCGGTGCGACCGGCGATCTCCCGGCGGCCCAGGACGGAGAAGACCACGGCGGGGTCCGTGGGCGAGAGGGCCGTGCCGAGCAGCATTGCGAGGCGCCAGTCGATGCCGAGCCCGTAGTGGGCGAGCAGGGCGATGGCCGTGCCGGTGACGAGTGTCCCGGCGACGCCGATCCAGATCGTCGCGCCCGCCGCGGACCGGAACCTGCGCCGGCCGATGTTCATCCCGCCGTCGAACAGGATCACCGCGAGCGCCACTGTGACGATCTTCTCGATGGACGGGATCGAGATCGCGCCGAGACGTGGCCACAGATCCGAGGCGATCGCCGCGCACACCAGGAAGATGGCCGGGGCGGGAACCCGCGTGCGCTCGCTGAAGCGGTTGGACAGGACCGCGACCGTACCCACGAGCGCGATCAGCAGAATGGCGAGCCCGAACTCCTCGACGCCTGACACGGCCACTGCCTCTCTAAGGGGATGACAAGGACAGAGCCGACCAGACTTCCCGGCACACCTGAGGTCTTACGTTATCGACACCCGCCGCATCGGGTGACCACGCGCGGCGAGGTCCGCGCGCCCGCCGCGCTCCTCGAGACGGGCGGCGGTCTCGTATCGGTGCTCTACCTCCTTGCCGCCGCCGAGCTTGAACTCGGCGCGGACGTCATGAACGAGCATGGCTCCGTCTCGATCGGTCAGGAGATGCCGAAGATCCGCTCGATGACGGTAATGCCGAAGTAGGCGACGAAGACGACGGAGATCAGCCACAGGAGCCAGCCGGCCCACCGGCCGCGGGCGGTCTGGATGACGGTGTAGGCGATGACGCCCGCGCCGACGCCGTTGGTGATCGAGTAGGTGAAGGGCATCATCACGATCGCGAGGAACGCCGGGATCGCGATGTCCAGGTCGGACCAGGCGATCTTGGCGACCTGGGTCATCATCAGCGCGCCGACGATCACCAGCGCGGGCGCGGCCGCCTGGGCCGGCACGACGGCCGCGATCGGGGTGAGGAACAGCGTCAGGGCGAAGAGGATCCCGGTGACGATGTTGGCCAGGCCGGTGCGGGCGCCCTCGCCGATTCCCGCCGCCGACTCGACGAACACGGTGCCGGCGGACGAACTGGTGAGACCGCCGGTGATCGCGGACAGGCCGTCGACGGCGAGGATGCGGCCGAGCCGGGGGACCCGTCCCTCCTCGTCGAGCAGGCCGGCCTCCTCGGTGAGGCCGAGGATCGTGCCCATCGCGTCGAAGAAGCCGCTCAGCACGAGGGTGAACAGCACGACCAGCGCCGTCAGCACGCCGGCCCGGCCGAAGCCGCCGAACAGGTCGACCTTGCCGAGCAGCCCGAAGTCCGGGGTCGAGACGAGCTTGGAGGGCAGCTTCGGCACGACCGTGCCCCACGCCTTCGCCGCGATCGTGGCGTTGCTGTTGATGACGACCGCCAGCACCGTCGCGACGGCGATGCTCAGCAGGATCGCCCCGGGGACGCGGCGGACGTACAGCACGATCATCAGCAGCAGGCCGATGACGAAGACCACCACGGGCCAGCCCGTGAGGTGGCCGCCGGTCCCGAGGTTCAGCGGAGTGCCCTCGCCCTTGCTGACGAAGCCGGAGTCGACCATGCCGATCAGTGCGATGAAGGCGCCGATGCCCGCGGCGATGGCGTGCTTGATGGCCAGTGGGATGGCGTTCATGATGCGCTCGCGCAGGCCGGTGACGGCCAGGATGACGATGATGACGCCCTCGAGCACCACGAGGCCCATGGCCTGAGGCCAGGTCATGTGCGGGGCGGCCTGGAAGGCGATGACCGCGTTGATGCCCAGGCCGGACGCCAGGGCCAGCGGCGCGTTGCCGACCAGGCCCATGATGATGGTGGAGATCGCCGCCGCCAGCGCGGTCATCGTCGTGAGCTGGGGGATCGACAGCTTCGCGCCGGTGACGTCCGTGGCCCCGCCGAGGATGATGGGGTTCAGCAGGATGATGTAGGCCATCGCGACGAACGTCGTGACACCACCGCGTACTTCGCGCGCGACCGTCGTCCGGCGTGCGGTCAGATCGAAGAAGCGGTCGAGGGGACCTCCGGCCTCCAGCCGCGTGGTCATTCGGGGGCTCCGTTTCGCAGGACCGGGCGTACGGCCTCCGACGAATCGATCGGGTGAGGGATCGTCAGGGTCTCGGGCCGCAAGGGGGACGGGGGAAGACTAGCCGCCCGGGTGGCGTTCCGGACCACCCGGTAGCGATGTAACACAGCCGTCATACCCAGGTGACACGCCCGTAGCGCCCGGGCGGGCGGGGCGGCGGGCGGGCGGCGCCGGCGGTGTGCGGGTGTGGTTCCGGGATAGATGGGTATTGGGGGGAATCACGCTCGCGCTTTGCGGAGATCGCCGCGAAGCGCGCGTCCGCGGGCGGCGATCCCCGGTGCGATCGGCGGCACGGGTTTCGAAGTCTGCAAAAAGGTCTTCTGTAAGAAGAGGGAGAAAACTATCCTTTCTGGTACAAGTATTGTCAGCGACGGGGGACGGCCGGCTGGGGGCGGCCGGTTCGCCGCTGATGAGAGGCGTGATCGTTGAACTGTCCTGGTTCGCGGGGGAACCGCACCCGCGTCGAAGGCCGCGCCGTACGGGCCTACGTGAACCGCGACCTGGAGCCGACCACTCCTCCTGATTCTCTGTTGATTGTTTCGGTAAAAGTGGGTCAATGTGGACAGTCACCAATCGCTCGGGCAACGCATCCGCTGGGCACGGATGCGAAAGGGTCTTTCGCAGGCGCAACTGGCCCTCCCAGAGCTGTCCGACAGCTACGTCTCCCTGATCGAGAGCGGCAAGCGCACCCCCACCCCGGAGGTCGTGCGGCTCCTGGCCCGCAAGCTCGGTTGCTCGGCGTCCTACCTGTCCAGCGGCATCGACGAGGCCACGCAGGAGCGGCTGCAGACGACGCTCGACGAGGCCGAGACGGCGCTCCAGAGCGGCCGGGCCGTCGAGGCGCGGGACCGCTTCGCGGAGCTGCTGGCCGACCCGGCGCTGACCAGCCTGCCCGATCCGGCGCGCCGGGCCCGGTGGGGTCACGCCCTCGCCCTCGAGGTGGCCGGAGAGATCGAGGAGGCCCTGCGCGAGTTCGCCGCCCTCGGGGCGTCGCTCTCGCCGGAGTACGACACGGACGAGTGGATCCGCGTGAACGTCGCCGCCGCCCGCTGTCATCGGGACAACGGCGACCTGGCGGAGAGCGCCGCCGTGGCGGAGCGCGCGTTCGCGCGGGTCACCGCGAAACAGGGACCGTGGAGCGATGAGACGGTCAAGCTCGGCGCCACCCTCGTCGGCGTGTACCTCGAACGGGGCGACCTCGTCAGCGCGCGGCAGCTCACCGAGCGGCTGGTCGAGCACGCCGAGGCGACGGGCAGCCCGGTCGCCCGGATCGCCGCCTACTGGGAGGCCGCCCTGGTCGCCCAGAACAAGGCGGACTTCGACGCGGCGGTGACGTACGGGGAGCAGGCCCTGGCCCTCCTGGGCGAGGTGACCGACCTGCGCGACGCCAGCCGGCTGCGGGGGGAGTACGCCACCCTGATGCTGCTGGCCCGGCCGCAGGACGCGCGACGCGCCCGCGACGAGCTCGAACGTGCGCTCCATGAGCGCACCGCCACCGGGGCGTCCGACGTCGACCGCGCCTGGTGCCTGACCGAGCTCTCCCGCGCGGAGCTGGCGATGGGCGAGCCGCAGCGGGCCGCCGACCGCGCGAAGGAGGCACTCGGACTCCTCGGCGACGAGCCCAGGCCGGCCACCGCCGGAGCCCTCATCGCGCTCGCCGAGGCGGCCCTGCGGCTGGACCGGACGGAGGAGGCCACGGCGACACTGGACCGTGCGATGGCGTGCCTCGGGGAGATCGGCCCGTCCCGCGAGGCGGCACAGGGCTGGTTCCGGCTCGCCGAGCTCCTGTCGGACGCCGGCTCACCGCAGCAGCGGGCCGACGCGTATCGGCGGGCGCTGGCCTGCGCGGGCCTCTGAAGGCCTGGTGAGCGCGGGCGCACCGCCCGTACGCCGGTCCGAATCCGCGTGACGTCCTGCCGTGAATAAGCTGAGGGGGGCCGGGAAGCGCTCCCGGCGAGCGGGCGGGCGGCCGAGGAGGTCGCGTGCCGCGCGCGCCGTGCCGTGAGCGACCCGGGAGACCTGCCGATCCGGAGAGACCACCGCCTCGCCATGATGAACATCCCGCCCGCGCACCTTCCCGGTGCCGCCACTCGCACCGGTGCGCCGAGCGCAGCCGTCTTCCTCGGGCGGGCGGTTCCCCATGCGTAGCCACCGGCCGTACGCCGTCGCGGTGCTCACCGGGCTCACGAGCCTGGCCGCCCTCATCGTCGCGCTGGTCGCCGGCGGCGCCGTCCGCGAGAAGGTGATCAGCGGGCTCGCCGACGCCGGCGCGCTGACCCGCTGGGGCCTGCCGGTTGCCCGGCTGGCCATGGACCTCGGCGGCGCGCTGACCGTGGGGACCCTGCTGTTCGCGGTGACCATGCTGCCCTCGGCGAAGGGCGTCATGGACCCCCAGGCCGTACGGTACGTCCGGGCCACCTCCTGGATCGCCGCGGTCTGGGCGGCCGGCGCCGCCGCCACGCTGCTCTTCACCGTCTCCGACATCCTCGGCGAGCCGGTCGGCAGGGTGGCCGGCGGCAACGAGCTGTCCAGCTACGTCGGCCAGCTGCCCCAGGGCACCGCGTTGATGATCGTCGTCCTGCTGACCGCGATGATCGCCCTGTTGACCCGGACCGCGGCCACCCTAGGCGCGACGGCGGGCCTGCTCGTCACCGCGCTCGTCGCGCTGCTGCCGCCGCCGCTCACCGGCCACTCGGCGACCTCGCCGAATCACGAACTAGCGATCAGCGGGCTGGCGATGCACGTCGTCGCGCTCGCGCCCTGGGTGGGCGGCCTCCTCGTCCTCGCCTGGCACGCCGTGCACGACGGCGACCATCTCGGCGTCGCCGCGCACCGGTTCAGCCGCATGGCGCTGTGGTGCTTCGTCGCGGTCGGCGTCAGCGGCGTCGCGAACGCCGTCTCCCGGCTGCCCGACCCCGCCCAGCTCTTCACCAGCGACTACGGCAGGCTGGTCCTCGCCAAGGTGGTGCTGTTCGCCCTACTCGGCGTCGCCGGGTGGCTGCACCGTGAGCGCACGCTGCCCGCGGTGATGGCGCACAACCCCAAGGGGTACACGCGGCCGCCGGTCGGCCGCCCGCCGTGGCCCCTCGTGCGTCTCCTCGCCGCCGAGGCGTTCGTGATGGCCGCCACGATGGGCGTCGCCGTCGCGCTGGCCCGGACCGCTCCACCGGCGCCGTCCGCCGAGGAGACGCCGATCCGCAGCCTGCTCGGGTTCGACATGCCGCCGCCGATCACCGTTGGCCGGCTGGCGACGATGTGGCGGCCGGACCTGTTCTTCGGCGTCCTCGTCGTGGTGATGGGCGGCCTGTACCTCGCCGGGGTCGCGCGGCTGCGCCGGCGCGGTGACCGGTGGCCGGCGGGCCGCACCGTCTCCTGGCTCGTGGGCCTGGTCACCATCGTCGCCGTGACGATGACCGGCGCCGCGACCTACGCGCCGGTGCTGTTCAGCGTGCACATGGTGCAGCACATGACGCTGTCCATGCTCACCCCGATCTTCCTCGTGCTGGGCGCCCCGGTGACGCTCGCCCTGCGCGCGCTGAGGCCGGCCGCCGTCCGCGGCGACCGCGGACCGCGCGAGTGGCTCGCGGCGATCCTGAACAGCCGGGCGGCCAAGTTCATCGGCCACCCGGCCGTCGCCACGGTCATCTTCATGGGCAGCACGTACCTGCTGTACTTCACGCCGCTGTTCGGCTACCTCATGCGCGCCCACATCGGCCACCTCGCGATGCTCGTGCACTTCATGGCGGCGGGCAGCCTCTTCTTCTGGGTGCTCATCGGGGTCGACCCGACTCCGCGCCGGCTGCCGTACATCGCCCGGATCCTCCTACTGTTCGTCACGATGCCGTTCCACGCCTTCTTCGGCATCGCGCTGATGGAGCTCGGCAAGCCCATCGCCCCGGCCTGGTACAACTCGCTGCACCGGCCGTGGGGGCCGTCGATCCTCGTCGACCAGCAGACCGGCGGCGGGATCGCGTGGGCGTTCGGGGAGATCCCGACGTTCATCGTTCTGATCGCGATCGTGTTCCAGTGGTTCCTGGCGGACCAGCGCATCGCACGCCGCCAGGAGCGCCGTGCCGACCGGGCGGCGGCGCGCAAAGAGGACGACGAACTGGCCGATTACAACGCCTACCTCGCGTCTCTGGACAAGCGGGCGCACAGCCAGGAGTGAGGGCCCCCGCCGGGCGGCCGGCACGGTTAGCCGGCCCGGTGGCGGGAACGTCCGTCCGTGTGTCCCGCACGACGATCACCAGGTTGCTGCTGCTGGCTGCCGTGCTGCCGATGGCCGCCGGCTGCGCCGAGACACGCGCCCGGCCGGCCTCCGGCGTCACCCTCGGAACGTCCGTCGCGTCCGCGAGCCTGCGGACGTCGCCGGCACGGTCGGCGCCGGCCTCGCCCCGTCCGCCCGACCCCTTCGAGACCGGCGACCGGAGCTTCTCGCTGCCCATGCGGGTGATCCGCAGCGGTGACGGCACCCTCGTCTTCGTCCCGGTGCGGGTCAACGGCATGGGCCCGTACGACTTCGTCCTGGACACGGGGTCGTCGAACTCCTCCGTCGACCGCAGTCTCGTCCGGCGGCTGCGGCTGCCGCGTACGGGCCAGGAGCACCGCGTCCAGGGCGTGACGGGCAGCGGGGTCGTCCCGATCGTCAAGGTGCGGCGCTGGACGATCGGCGGCGTTCCCCTGCGGGCGACGTCGCTGGCGGTGGTCGACCTCGGCATGGGCGTGGCCGGCCTGCTCGGCTCGGACGAACTCCGCCACTTCAGCAGCGTCACCCTGGACTTCCAGCACGACCGCGTCAACTTCCGCCGTTAGGGCCTGTCTCGAAGCGGGCCCTGGTCAACCGGGCAGCTGGCCGAGCGTGATCTGGACCGTGGTCTTGGCGCCGTCGGGATGCTGGACCACCATCGGGACGGTCTGCCCGGGCTTGAGGCCGGCGAGGACGTCGGACAGGTCGGAGGTGCTCGGCGTCTTGGTGCCGTTGACCGACACGATGATGTCGTTGGGGCGGATCCCGACCTTGTCGGAGGGGCCGCCCCTCGTCACCGCCACCACGCCCACGCCGACGACGTTGCCGGAGAGGTCGGCGACGTCCCGGACCGTCACGCCCAGCGCCGCCCTGCCGGAGTTGGTCACCCGGCCCGACTTGATCAGCTGATCGGCGATCAGCTTGACCGTGTTGCTCGGGATCGCGAACCCGATCCCGGCGGCCGCGCCGCCGATCTGCGGGTCGGCGGCGGCCAGCGCCGGGATGCCGATGACCTCGTTCTGCAGCGTCACGAGCGCGCCGCCGCTGTTGCCCGGGTTGATCGGCGCGCTGGTCTGCACGGCCCCCGCGATGGTCGCGCCGGGGAACTCGCCCTCCCGCGGAGAGGAGACCGTGCGGCCCACCGCGGAGATGATGCCGCTCGTCACGCTGCCCGACAGGCCGAGCGGGTTGCCCATCGCGAGCACGATCTCGCCCACCGCGACGCGGCTGGAGTCGCCGAACCGCGCGGGCCGCAGCGACGCGCCGTTCACCCGGACGACGGCCAGGTCGTCCGGGGCGTACTGGCCGACGAGCGTGGCCGGGAGCGCCTTCTTCCCGGTCGCCGTGGTCACCGTGAACCGGTTGGCCCCGGCCACGACGTGCGCGTTGGTGACGATGTCGCCCTGGTTGTCGTAGACGACCCCGGAACCGAGCCCGCTGTCGGTGTCGATCTGCACGACGGAGGGCAGCACCGTCTTGACGACCCGCTCGTAGTCCTGCTCCAGCCGCAGGCCGCTGACCTGGCCCGGCGGCGCGGCCCCCGTCGAGGTCGAGGCCGTGTTGCTCCTGTGCGCGCCGCCGCCTCCGCACCCGGCGACCAGGACGAGCGCGGTGATCATGGTGACGCCCCATCGCGTCATGTGTCCCACACCACTGCTCTTCCCAGCCGGTCGGGCGGGTAAAGCGGCGCGGCGCACGCAACGATGCGCCGGGCGATCCGCCGCCGCCGGCGCGGGCGGCTCCGGGGGGGTCAGCCGCCGTTGTGCTCGAGCCAGTGCGCCGCGAAGGACCCGGCCGAGGAACGGACGCCGAGGATGACGATGCCGAGCGTGAGCAGCGGCGTGACCACCCACTTCTCCACCTTGCCGTTGGTGCTGCCCACCAGCGGAATCGCGAGGCGCCAGGGGATCGGCCAGAAGACGGGGCAGCCCTGCGGCGTGATGCCGTCCGTGACGACGTGCGCGAGGCAGCCGAGACCCACGGCGAATCCGGCCCATCCCAGGGTGAAGCCGTGGGTGCCGAGGCCGGGTCCGGCGAACTGCATGCGCGCCATCAGGAAGGTCAGGCCGCCGGCGATCGCGGCGTTGAGCAGCGCGTCGAAGTGCTCCCGCTCGGGCACGCGGATCCCGATCCCCCGCAGCCCGAGGCCGATGATCAGGAACAGCATCACCCACCACGCCTGGACGAGGTGCTCCGACAGAAGGTCGGCGCCGACGGCCATGGCGACGCAGAACAGCAGGGAGTGGGTCGCGTGCCGGTGCCCGCCGGACACGGCCGCGATGCCCTTGCACAGGGCGCGGGTGACCGGCCCGAAGGTGTTGGCGATCGTGCCGTCGTGGTGGTCGAGGTCGGGCAGCATCGCCGCCCCGGCGCAGACGACCGCACCGGCCGCGATCTGGCCGGGGGTCATCCGCATTCCGTAGTCGGCCAGGAACGGCACGGTCCCGAGCCAGGCCGCGGCCCCCGCCAGCGCATGCGTATGGCCCATCATGTGAAGATCACCCGCTTTGTTGCCACGCGCGGACTGTAGCCCGCTTCGGGATCTACGGACGCGCGACGCGCCGGTGTGGTTCCCGCGATCGACGCGAATCCGGCCGTCCTCTGGGAGACCCGTGACCCCGTACCCGCGGGGGGAGACGGGTACGGGGTCGGATCGCCGGAGGCGGGCGTCAGGCGGGTTCCGGCGTCACGCGCTCGGCGGGCCGCTTCGCGACCGGGCCGAGGTTCACCGGCAGGGACATCGGCCCGTAGGTGATGTGGGACGGCGTGTAGGGGATGGCGCCGGGGTCCACCGCCAGGCTCAGCTCCGGGAACCGGCCGAACAGCGCCGCCAGGGCGATGCGGGCCTCCAGCCGGGCCAGTGGCGCGCCGATGCAGAAGTGGGGGCCGTGGCCGAAGGCCAGGTGCCCGGTCTGCTCGCGGGTGATGTCGAACCGGTCGGCGTCGTCGCCGTACCGCGCGGTGTCGGTGCCGATGTGCGCGTAGCTGAGCCAGAGCGCCTCACCGGCGGGGATGTCGACCCCCTCCACGGTCGCGTCCGTCACGGTGTACCGGAAGGGCGATCCGATCACGGAACTGCGGTACCGCAGGGTCTCCTCCACCACCTCCGGCCACAGGTTCCGCGCGATGGCCAGTGCCCGCTGCTCCGGGTGGGCGCACAGCGCCACGATCGCGTTGCCGAGCAGGTGCACGGTCGTCTCGTGGCCCGCGATGAGCATGACCCACAGGGCGCTGACCAGCTCGCCGTCGGACAGGCGGTCCTCTTCGTCATGGGCCCGTACGAGGCCGGTGGTCAGGTCGTCGCCCGGTTCCCGGCGCTTGAGCTCCACCAGCGAGGCGAGGTAGGCGAGCAGCTCCTGGTGGGCCGTGGCGGCCTCCTCGCCCGTGCTCGTGTGCGAGAGGAGCGTGACGGTCCAGCCGCGCAGCCGGGCACGGTCGGGAGCGGGCACCCCGTACAGGTCGCAGATGACCGACATCGGCAGCGGCTCGTTGAACGCCGTCACGAGGTCGACGCCGTCCCCCGCCTCCGCGATCCGCTCGATGAGCGCGGCCGTGGTCTCGGTGATCCGGGGGGCCAGCGCCTCGACCCGCGCGGCGGTGAAGGCCCGGGCGATCAGTCCCCGGAGCCGCCGGTGGTCGGCGCCGTCCTTCACTTGCAGGTGGTCCCCGGAGACCAGCGGCAGCAGCGGCCAGTCCGGGGGCACGGTGCCGTCGCGGAGGGCGTGCCAGTGGCGGGGATCCCGGGAGAACACCCCGTTGTCGCGCGCGAGGAGGTCCGCGACCCCGGCGTAACTGTTGATCGACCAGGCCCCGACGCCGCCGGGAAGCTCGATGGGCACGACCGGGCCGGTCTTCCGGAGCCGGTCGTAGGTGTCGAGGATCGGTTCTCCCGGCGTGGGGAAGAGAAAGCGGGAACCGCTCACGAAATGCCTCCAGACGCATACATATGACTCGCGTAGCGTAGATAGCCGCAGATCCGGAGGTAAGGCGCTTTCCGATCTTGGTCAGGGATCGCTGTCAAGGCGGCTGTATCGCGTCCCCGGGCCGGGTCCAGGAGACGGTTCGGGAGGTCACGGCTCCGGAACCGGGATGAGACGCCAGTCGGCCCGCCCCTGACGGTAGGGAGCGTCGAGGCGCTTGGCGACGACGCCCGGCAACCCCTGCGCGCGCGCCGCGGCCCGTACCGCCTCGCCGTTGTCGAAACAGGGCGCGGTCTGCCATCGCGGCCCGGCGAGCTCCAGCCCGTCGAGCAGTTCGCGCCGCCGCCGGTACGGTTCGTCGAGGAGCGGGCGGCCGTCCAGGTACAGCAGGTCGAAGACCATGTACGTCTCGCCGCCGTCGACGCCGGCCAGCTCGCCGTCGAGGACGACCCGGTGGGCGGAGAGCGCCTCCCCGAGACCGGAGGGGGCCTTGGTGGACCTCCCGTCGCCGTCCTGGGCGCGCGTCGTGCCGCGGTCGGAGTAGACGACCAGCCGGCGCCCGCCCCAGGCGAACTCGAAGCCGTACGCGCCCGCGCGGCGGGGAAGGCGCTCCCGCCGTTCCGGCCGTACCGGGTCCACGCGCTCGGGCATCGGCACCGCCTCCGGGTCGACCGGCGGATCCATCCGGTGGATCATCCAGTTCTTCCCGTGGGTCGGGAACAGGACGTACCGGCCGGAGACCCGGCTCCCGTGCAGGACCACCTTGACCTCGCGGTCGGTCCACTTCGCGGTCTCGTACGTCCCGCGGTCCCAGATGGTGACACGGCCGCCGCCGTACTCGCCCTTCGGGATCTCACCGGCGAACGACGCGTACTCCAGCGGATGGTCCTCGGTGTGCACCGCGAGGTGGTTGGTCCGCGGGTCGTCCGGCAGGCCCTTCGGCAACGCCCAGGAGACGAGCACCCCCTCGCGTTCGAGCCGGAAGTCCCAGTGCAGCCGCCGCGCGTGGTGCTCCTGGACGACGAACGTGTCGCCGTCGCCCCGTGGGAGCGGCCCCTCGCCCGGAACCGGCTCCGGCGTACGGCTCGCGTCGCGTTTCCGGCGGTACGTCCCGAGTCTGTCGGCCACGGCGCGGTACGTACCCGCGAAGAACGGGTCTATCTCACGGCAGGGTGAGGATCTCGGTGCCGCTGTCGGTGACGAGGATCGTGTGCTCGAACTGCGCGGTGCGCTTACGGTCCTTGGTGACGACCGTCCAGCGGTCCGGCCAGATCTCGTAGTCGATCGTGCCCAGCGTCAGCATCGGCTCGATCGTGAACGTCATGCCCGGCTCGATCACCGTCGTCGCGTGCGGGTCGTCGTAGTGCGGCACGATCAGCCCGGAGTGGAACGTCGTGCCGATGCCGTGCCCGGTGAAGTCGCGCACCACCCCGTAGCCGAACCGCTTGGCGTAGGACTCGATGACCCGGCCGATGACGTTCAGCTGCCGGCCCGGGCGCACCGCCTTGATCGCGCGCATCATCGCCTCGTGCGTGCGCTCCACGAGCAGGCGGGACTCCTCGTCCACCTCGCCGACCAGGAAGGTCGCGTCGGTGTCGCCGTGCACGCCGTCCTTGAACGCGGTGATGTCGATGTTGATGATGTCGCCCTCGCGGACGACCGTGTCATCGGGGATGCCGTGGCAGATCACCTCGTTCAGCGAGGTGCACAGCGACTTGGGGAACCCGCGGTACCCCAGCGTCGAGGGGTACGCGCCGTGGTCGAGCATGAACTCGTGCCCGATCCGGTCCAGCTCGTCGGTCGTGACGCCCGGCCGGATGTGCTTGCCGACCTCCTCGAGCGCCCGCGCGGCGATCCGCCCGGCCACCCGCATCCTCTCGATGATCTCGGGTGTCTTGACGTCCGGCTCCCCGGTCCGCGGCGTCTTCTTGCCGACGTACTCCGGCCGGGGGATCTCCGCCGGCACCTTGCGCATCGGGGAGACGTGGCCGGGTTGGAGTTGCGTCGTCATGCTGTTGGAGTGTAGTCAGCCAGCCGGGGCACAGATGCCACCATGATCGGAGGTCGCGATGAGTGACGAGGGAAAGTGGTTCTTCTGCCTCAAGCACCAGCGGGTCGAGCACGGACCCGGCTGCCCGGACCGGGACCGGATGGGGCCCTACGCCAGTGAGGACGAGGCGGCCCACGCCCTGCAGCGGGCCGCCGAGCGCAACGAGCAGTGGCGCCGCCAGGACGACGACTTCTGAGGGCCCTCAGACGTCGGGGCCGCTGATGGTCTCCAGGAGCCGCGCCAGGCGGACGCGCAGGCCCCGCCTGGGCTGCGGCTCCCCGGCGGCGGCGCTGACGAGGTGCTGGGCGGCGTCGAACGACACGAGCCGGTCGTCGGCCGGCACCGTCAGCGCCTCATGCGCGAGGCCCTCCAGCTCACGGTCGCCCGTGTCGAGCGCGAAGATCGTCGCGCCGACGCGCCGCGCGTCGTCCACCCGCTCCAGCAGCGGAGCGGCCGACTCCTCCTCGGACACGACGATGAGCGTCTCGCCGCGCCGGGCCGCCTCCAGGCGCTCCAGCCCCACCCGCAGGTGCGGCGGAGCGCCCGGCGGCGGCTCCCAGCGCACCAGCGTCGGCGCCAGCTCGGGCAGGCCGCCGAGCCGGCTCTCGTCGTCCAGGTGCGCGGCCAGGTGCCACGGCTCGTCGTCGGGCGGGCCGAAGACCAGCAGGCCGCCCGGCGTCCGGGCGGACGAACGCAGCGCCCGGGCGAACTCCCGTGTCCGCTCCGGCCATCCGGTCGTCGCGAGCAGCCCCCGCAGAGCCGCCACCTGACTCGCGTCCATGCCGTACATCGTGCCGTACGGACCGTGAGATCACGCGCACTTTGTTAGGTGTCGGCGTTCTCAGGTAGGTATTGCGCATGGAGATACTGGGGGTCGACATCGGCGGGTCCGGCATCAAGGGCGCGCCGGTCGACGTGGACAAGGGCGAGTTCACCCGGGACCGGCTGCGCCTTCCCACCCCGGACGGCGCGCCGCCGCAGGAGGTGGCGCGGACCGTCGCGGAGATCGTCGCGCACTTCGGCTGGACGGGGCCCGTGGGCGTGACCTTCCCGGGCGTGGTCACCGACGGCGTCGTCCGCACGGCGGCCAACCTCGGCGACGCGTGGATCGACCTGGCCGCGCGCGACCTGTTCGCGGAGGCGAGCGGGGCGCCCGTGACCCTGCTCAACGACGCCGACGCCGCCGGGGTCGCGGAGATGACCTTCGGCGTCGGGCGCGGCCGGCCGGGCACGGTCCTCATGCTCACGCTCGGCACCGGGGTCGGCAGCGCGCTGTTCCTCGACGGCAGGCTCGTGCCGAACACCGAGCTCGGGCACATCGAGATCCGCGGCAAGGACGCCGAGCGGCGCGCCTCCGCGCACGCCCGTGAGGTCCACGACTGGGGCTGGCACGACTGGGCGAAACGGCTGGGGGAGTATCTGCGGCGGGTCGAGGACCTGCTGTACCCGTCGCTGATCATCCTGGGCGGCGGCGTGAGCAGGAAGGCCGACCGTTTCGTGCCCCTCCTGGAGGGCGTGCGGACCCCGGTCATCCCCGCCGAGCTGCACAACGACGCGGGCATCATCGGCGCCGCCATGGCCGCGGTACCCGCTGCGGGAAGAACCTGAGGCGGCCTGGCAGGATCATCGTCCATGAGCACTCAGCACGCGGATCTGCCCGACGTCAGCGGCCTGTCCGTCGGGATCCTGGGCGGCACCGGCGACCAGGGGAAGGGACTGGCGCGCCGGTTCGCCCTCGCCGGCCACAACGTGATCATCGGATCGCGGAACGCCGAACGCGCCCAGCAGGCCGCCGAGAGCCTCGGCGAGGGCCTGACCGTCCGGGGCGCGGAGAACGCCGTCGTCGCCCGGGAGTCCGACCTCGTCATCGTGGCCGTGCCGTACGACGGCCATAAGGCGCTCCTGGAGTCCCTCCAGGACGAGCTGGCCGGCAAGATCGTGATCGACTGCGTCAATCCGCTCGGCTTCGACAAGCAGGGCGCCTACGCGCTGCCCGTCGAGGAGGGCAGCGCCGCCCAGCAGGCCGCCGCCGCCCTGCCCGGCAGCACCGTCGTCGCGGCCTTCCACCACGTCTCGGCCGTGACGCTCCTCGACCCGGCCGTCGACGAGGTCGACCTCGACGTCCTCGTCCTCGGCGACGACCGGGAGGCCACGAACACGGTGCAGGCCCTCGCCGGCCGGATCGGCGGCGTGCGCGGCGTCTACGGCGGGCGGCTCCGCAACGCCGGCCAGGTCGAGGCGTTCACCGCCAACCTGATCTCCATCAACCGGCGGTACAAGGCGCACGCGGGCCTGCGGGTGACCGACGTATGAGGTTCGTGGTCTACGGCGCGGGCGCGGTCGGCGGCGTCATCGGAGCACGGCTCTTCCAGCAGGGCCACGACGTCACCCTCATCGCCCGCGGCGCGCAGTACGAGGCCGTGCGCGACCGGGGACTGCGCCTCGACACCCCCGAGGAGAGCGTCACCCTGCCCGTCCCGGTCGTCGACCGGCCGTCGAAGGTGACCTTCCAGCCCGATGACGTCGTCCTGCTCGCGATGAAGACGCAGGACACCCTGCCGGCGCTGGCCGAGCTGGCGGCGGTCGCACCACCGTACATCGTCGTCGCCTGCGCCCAGAACGGCGTGGAGAACGAGCGCCTCGCCCTCCGGCGCTTCGCCCGCGTGTACGGGATCTGCGTCCTGCTGCCGTCGGCGTTCTCCGAACCCGGTGTCGTCGAGGCGTACCTCGCCCCGCAGACGGGCAGCCTGGACGTCGGCCGGTACCCCGCCGGGACGGACGGCCCGGCCGAGTCCCTCGCGGCGGCCTTCGCGGGCGCGACCTTCGCGTCGAAGGCACGGCCGGACATCATGCGCTACAAGTACGGCAAGCTCGTCTCGAATCTGAACAACGCCGTCGAGGTGGTCATCGGGCCCGGCGAACAGGGCGCGGACATCGAGCGGCTCGCCCGGGAAGAGGGCGAGGCCTGCCTGCGGGCGGCGGGCATCGACGCGGCCGCCGGCGTCGCCATCGTCTCCCGGATCCGCCCGATCCGCGGGCGCGAGCGCGGCGGCGGCTCGTCGTACCAGAGCCTGCGCCGGGGCACCGGCAGCATCGAGACCGACTACCTGAACGGCGAGATCGTCCTGCTGGGCCGGGAACACGGCGTGCCGACCCCGGTCAACGACCTGCTGCGGCGGCTGGCGAACCGGATGGCCCACGAGGGCCTGCAGCCGGGACTGATGACGCCGGAGGAGTTCCTGGCCGCGCTGGACGGGCCTGCGCCGGGATGACCGCACGGCCGTGCGGCGTTCCGGTCCGGGCCGCCGACCTCGGCGCCCCGCTCGATCGCGACCGGACGGTCCGCCGCGTGGTCTCCCTCGTGCCTGGTCGTCCTGCCCGACGAGCCGTACGCCTTCTCCGCGGCGCACGGGCCGGAGATGTCCCCCGGCCTCCCGGTGGCCCTCGTGAGCGGCCGGCACCTGGAGTGGTATGGGCCGTCGCTCACGGAGGCGCGGGGGGTCCTCAGCGCGACGCTGCCGCGTTCCGGCCCCGCCTCCAGTCCACGGCCATGATCGTACGAGCGGCGGCGAGCGGCATCAGCCCCGCGCACACCTTCCTCTTCAGCGCGTTCTCGACCTCGTCCTTGCCGGCGGCGGTGCCCCCGCCGGCGTCGTAGCGGGGCTCGGGCCACAGGTTGCGCGGATCGCGCGGTGCCCCGCCGAGCTCCAGCGGGATCAGGTGGTCCTCTTCGTAGTCCGCGGGGTTCGTGTCGGTGTAGCCGTACTCGGCGATCTGCCGGCGCTTGAGCGCGTTCGTGTAGGACACCGGCGGCCGTACGGTCCTGGTCCAGCCGGCCACGCAGATCGTCACGCCGATGGTCGCCTGTGTGACGTCCGGGTTGACCGCCCCGGGCTGACAGGCCGGATCGGGCAGCGGCAGGTAGGCCTGGGAACAGACCCCGTCCCGTCCCGGCGGACCGCCGGCGGCCGGGGTGGCGACGGCATGAGCGGCGGGCCGGCGCGGAGCGGCCGGGGCGGCGGCGTGGGCGGCGGAGCGGCCCGGAGCGGCCGGGGTCGCGGTGGCATGGGCGGCCGGAGCGACCGGGTGCGCGGCCCTGGCAGGGGCGCTCGCGGTGGTGACCAGGGCGGCGGTCGTGGACAGGACGATGACGAAGACACGTGGCATGGGAGTGCCCTTCGGACGGCGGGGGGTCGCCCCGCCGTCCGGGCACTCGTCCCTGACGGCTCGGACCGGTCGTCGGCTGTGGCGTTACACGGGAGTGGAGATCATCTACCCCAGCCGGTCGATCTTCAAAACGCTGCCGCGGCCGATGAGGGGACCGGCGGCACGGCTGCGTCCGCCTCGAGCGCGGCGAAGGCGTCCAGCACGGCGGCGCGGTCGTGGCCGGAGCCCAGCAGGAGATGCATGAGGACGCGGGCCTTGAGCGGGTCCAGGCGGGTGACCGCCAGGCCCGCGGGCGGTGTGGTGGGGGAGTGCAGGACGACCGGGATCCGCGCGGCGGTCTCGGCGAGGACCGGGACCAGCGCGTCGAGCGCGGCCTGTCCCGCGCGGGCGGCCACGACCAGCCCGGCACAGTCCCCGGCGAGCGTCCGCAGCAACCCGCCGTCGTCGCCGAGCGCCACGACGTGGAGCCCGACGCGCGGCGGCCGCCCGGCGAAGGGACCGCGGACCGTGAACCTCCCGGGCGGGCGCCGCAGCAGACGCGGCGTCCCACCGGTCACCTGGCCCAGCGGCCCCGCCTCCGGCGAGGCGAACGCCGGAGCCGCGACGCCGGTCGCGGTGACGTGGCGGGCCGCGTGGATCTCCCCGTTCGCCACGACCACGCACCCGGGCCACTCCGGCCCGGCGGCCGCGACGGTGATGGCGTCGGTCAGGTCGGCCGGACCGCCCGAGGCGGCGACGAGGACGATGCGCGCGGCCGCCTCGTGCAGGAGTTCCAGCGCCCAGGCGGTCTCCGCGAGCGTCTCCGCCGGATGCACGATGACGGCGCCGGCCGCCCCGTCAGCGGTCGCCTCGCCGACCGCACGGGCCAGGTCGCCGACCCCGGCGAACGTGGAGACGGGACCTGGGGCCGGGCGGCGCTCCACCCTGACCCCGTGCGGCGGGGACGGCGCGACGCCGGCGACCGGCGCGGACCCCTCGGGGTCGAACACGACGACGAGGCGGGGCATGACCTCCGGCTCGATCCCGTCACCGGCCCACTCGCCGACCGGGCCGATGCCGGTCACCGGAGACATGGTGGCCGGCAATGCGGCGTGACCGGGTGGCGCCGGCGGTGACGGGGCCTCGGCATCTGGTTCGCCTGCCGGGAGCGTGACCTGCCGCGACGGCGGGATCGGCCATGGCGGCGGGTTCAGGGGGGTGGCCATCTTCGGCATCCTCCGGCGTCACGCGGCGCCGGCGGCGTCCGCCTCATGATCAGACGACGGACGAAACCTAGTGCATGGCGAAGACGCTCGGGGGGAGTTGGCGCGAATAACCCCGTCAGGTGGGGAGGTGGTGGGCCTCGCCGGGCCAGGAGCCGTCGGCGTCGTCCTCCTGACCGGGCAGCTCGAACTCGCACCAGACGACCTTGCCGTCGCGGACGGGGCGGGCGCCCCAGCGCTTGGCGAGCCGGCGCACGACCTGCAGGCCGCGCCCGCCCTCGTCGTCGTCGGCGGCCTGGCGTGCCCGGGGGAGCGCGTCGGCGTCGTCGCGCACCTCGCAGACCAGCGTGCGGTCGCGCAGCAGCCGCAGCTCGATGTCGCCCGCGGCGTAGCGCAGGGCGTTGGTCACCAGCTCCGACACCGCGAGCTCGGTGCTGAAGGACAGCTCCTCATGGCCCCAGCGTTCAAGCGTCTCACGGACCCGGACCCGGGCGTCCCGTACCGCGGACGGCAGGGCGGGCAGCCGCCAGGAGACGACATGACCGGCGGGCAGGCGGCGCAGGCGGGCGATGAGCACGGCGATGTCATCGCGGTCATGGTCGGCGTAGGCGCTATCGAGGGTGGCCTTGGCCAGCTCCTCCAAGGGCCGGAACAGCGCGTCCGCGCCGAACAGCCCCCGCAGCCGGGAGAGGCCGTCGTCGATGTCCTGGCCGCGGTTCTCCACGAGCCCGTCGGTGTAGAGGACGAGGACGCTGCCGTCCCCGACGGTGAACTTACGGGTCTCGATGACACCTTCGCCGACTCCGAGCGGCGGGGCGGGCGGGACGTCGAGGAACTCGCTGGTGCCGTTGGGGCGCAGCAGCAGCGGCGGCAGGTGCCCCGCGGAGGCGATCTCACAGGTGCCGGCGGTCGCGTCGTACACGGCGTACACGCAGGTGGCGAAGGCGGGTTCGCGCTCGCCGATCTCCCGCATCAGCGCGTCGAGTTGCTGCAGGCCGTCCGCGGGGGAGAGCTCGAGGTTGACGATGGTCCGCAGGGCGGTGCGCAGGCGGCCCATCGTGACGGCGGCGCGGACGCCGTGACCGGCGACGTCGCCGACGATGAGGGCGACGCGCCCGCCGGGCAGCGCGATCGACTCGTACCAGTCGCCGCCGACCTCGATGAGCTGGTTGCCCGGCAGGTAACGGTGCCGGACGGCGACGCTGGACGGGGCGGTGAGGCCGGTGGGCAGCATGCTCCGCTGGAGGGTGAGGGCGGTCGCGCGTTCGCGGCTGTAGTGGCGGGCGTTGTCGATGTAGAGCGCGGCGCGGGCGGCGAACTCCATCCCGAGTTCGACGTCGTAGGCGTCGAAGGGGCGGTGGGCCGGGCTCCGGGTGCAGACGAGGAATCCCAGTGTCGTGCCCCGGGCGATCAGCGGCAGCACGACCATGGAGGTGTCGGCGAGGAGCTTGGCGACGGGTTTGCGCCGCCACAGCCGGGCGGTCCGCCTGGCGACCTTCCCGTCGAGGTGGGAGACCAGCACGGGCTCGCCGGTGGCCATGCAGCGGGTGTACGGGGTGTCGGGCGGATAGGTGAGGACCTCCCCGGTCGGGAAGGCGGAGTTCCAGCGGGGGTCGGGCTCGTCGGAGGCGATGGCGAGCCGGCGCAGCACCGTGGTGCCGTCCGCAGCGATCGAGGGCTGCTCGTCGGCGGCGACGATGGCCTCCTGGATGAGGACGCCGGCGGAGTTGCAAAAGTGGGGGACGACGACGTCGGCGAGCTCGCGGGCCATCTGGTCGAGGTCGAGGGTGGCGCCGATCCGCACGAGCGCGTCATCCAGCATCGCCCGGCGCATCAGGGCCGGGTCGGTGAAGCGTTCGAGGTCCGTCACGGCGACCCGGACCGTCATCAGGTCGACCGGGTCGGCGGCGGTGGCGTGCATCGGCTGGACGGTGACGACGGCGTTGCGCGGGTCGCCGTCCGCGGCGCGCAGACCGAGGACGGCGGTGCGTTCGTGGCGGTCGGCGAGGGCGTCGAGGAGCCCGGTCAGGGCCTCCTTGCTCTCGTCGGTGAACAGGCCGCTCACGTCGGCGCCGACGAGCTCCTCGGGGGTACGGCCGAGCACGCCGGAGGAGTTCTGCCCGCACTGGAGGACCCGGCCGGCCCGGCCGATGCCGAGCACCAGGGTCCTCGCCGAAGAGTCGGCCATCCGCCGGAGTCCTTCCTGTGGACCGTCATCCCCCGAGTAAAAGTATGGCCAAAGCCGCTCGGCGGAGGAAGATCATTGCCGCTCCGGTTCAGTGTGCCGCGAACCCCGCCAGGACGGCGTCGACGATCCGCTCGGCGAAGTCCACCGGGACCGGACCGGCGCCGGCGGCCCGGGCCCGGTGGGTGATCGTACCGGTGATGATCCACTGAGCCAGCTCGACGTCCAGGTCGGGGCGGAGCTCCCCGGAGGCGATGCCCCGCCGCAGCGCCGCCCGCATGACCTCGCGCCGGGGCTCGATGACCTCGCGGGTGACCCGTTCCACCAGCTCCGGATAGCGCTCGGCGCTGCCGAGGACGCTCCAGTAGCAGTCGACCCGCTTCTTGTCGCTCTTGTCGGCGACGAAGGCGCGGGCGATGGCGATGAGGTCCTCGCGGACCGACACGCCCCGTGGTTCGGGCAGCGGCTCCTTCAACGCGGCGAGCGCGTCGATGATGAGCGCCTCCTTGTTGGGCCACCGGCGGTAGATCGTCGTCTTGCCGACGCCCGCACGCGCGGCGACCGCCTCGATGGAGACGCCCGCCACCCCGCCCTCCTCGGCGAGGAGGTCCAGGGTGGCGTCGACGATCGCCTTCGCTGCGCGCTCGCTGCGCGGCCGGCCCGGCGGCCGCGCGGAGCACTGGTCAGTGGTGTGCGTCATGACGCTTCACCGTCTCACACCTCGACGGCTTCGCGCTGTTCGACCTGGGGGATGTCGGGTTCGGCCGCCGGCCGGCCCGGCATCCACTTCAGGACGACGAGGGCTCCGAGGAAGGCCACCGCGGCGGAGATCGCCGAGGTGATGTGCATGGCGTGGACGAACGCGTCGTGCGCCGGGGGGAGGAGCGCCCGGCCCGCCGGCCCGAGCTTCTCGGCCACGCCGGTGGTGGCGCCGATGTCCGACCCGGCCACGGCGCGCAGTCCCTCGGGCAGCGTGGTCAGGTGCGGCTTCATGCCGTCGCGGTAGATGGAGGCGACCAGGGAGCCCAGGAGGGCGGTGCCGAGCGCGACCGCGACCTGACGGGCGATGTTGTTGATCGCCGAGCCGGATCCGGCCTGTTCACGCGGCAGCACCGACATGACGGCGGTGGTGGCCGGGGTCATCACCAGGGCCATGCCCGCGCCCTGCACGAAGAACGTGATCTCCAGGATCCAGATCGGGTTGTGGACCGCGGCGAAGTGGTAGCTGAGCAGTGCCAGCGCGACCATCGTCAGCCCGGTTGCGGCGACCGGCCTGGCGCCGTACCGGGCGACCAGCCCGGCGCTGCGCGGCGAGAAGATCATCTGGCCGGCGGCCAGCGGTAGCGTGAGCAGGCCCGCCTGCAGCGGGGAGTAGCCGCGGACGTCCTGCAGGTAGAGCGAGATGAACAGGAAGACGCCGCCCAGCGCGAAGAACACCAGCGCGATGGCGCCGACGGACGCCGACAGCCGACCGTCGCGGAACAGCCGCACGTTGAGGGACGGGTGCTCGATTCGGGACTCGTACCAGATGAACACCGCGAGGAGCGCGACACCGGCGAGCACGGAGCCGTAGACGGACGGCGCGGTCACGGTCGCCTTGTCGCCGCCCTCGATGATCCCGTAGGTGAGGAGGATCAGGCCGGCGATCGACAGGAGCACACCACCGAAGTCGATCCTCGCGCGGATCGGGCTCCGGGACTCGGGAACGAGGAACGCGATGCCGATCACGCCGGCGATGACGAACGGGACGTTGATGAGGAAGACCGAACCCCACCAGAAGTGGTCGAGGAGCAGGCCGCCGGTGATGGGCCCGATGGCGACGCCGATACCGACGGCGCCGGCCCACAGGCCGATGGCGCGGGCGCGCTCCTGCGGCTCGAAGACGTTCGTGATGATCGACAGGGTCTGCGGCATGACCGCCGCGCCGCCGAAGCCCATCGCCGCGCGGGCGAGGATCAGCTGGTCGGGGGTCTGCGCCAGCGAGGACAGCAGTGAGGCCAGGCCGAACAGTGACATGCCGATCATCAGCATGCGCTTGCGGCCGATCCGGTCGCCGAGCACGCCGAACGTGAACAGCAGGCCGGCGAACACGAGCGTGTAGGAGTTGATGGCCCATTCGAGCTGGCCCTGGGTGGCGCCGAGGCCGTCGCGGGGGTCCGCGATCGTCTTCAGGGCGACGTTGAGGATCGTGTTGTCGAGCACGATGACGAGCAGGCTGACGATGAGGACGCCGAGGATGCTCCAGCGTCTCCGGTGAATGGTCTGGGGATCCATGAGGCCCTTCGAAGGAGGAATAGATACGAGTCCGTGTCGTTTCTTAACGATGCACAGCCTAGGGCGGATCGATCCGATACGCAACTGTACCGTTTCGAAAGTCGGAGAGGGTTCGGGGAAGGACCGGGCTGTACGACTCGTTGACCTCATGGGATCATCGATCTCGTCCGGGGACGCCACCGTGGCGCCTCGAGGCAGGAGGTTTCCGATGTCTGTTTCGACCAGTCGGCCGACCACGCTGTACGGCGGCCAGACCGGACGCCGCGTGACCGTACGCGACATCGCGGCGGCCAAGGAGCGCGGCGAGAAGTGGCCCATGCTCACCGCGTACGACGCGCTCACCGCGCGGGTCTTCGACGACGCGGGCATCCCGGTGCTGCTCGTCGGCGACTCCGCCGGAATGGTGGTGTTCGGCCACGAGTCCACGATCCCCGTCACCGTCGACGACCTCATCCCGCTCACCGCGGCCGTCGTGCGCGGCACCACCCGCGCCATGGTCGTCGCCGACCTGCCGTTCGGCGCGTACCAGGCCGGGGTCGCCGAGGCCCTGCACACCGGGGCGCGGTTCCTCAAGGAGGCCGGCGCGCACGCGGTCAAGCTCGAAGGCGGCCGCCGGGTGCTCCCGCAGGTGGAGGCGCTGGTCGCGGCGGGCATTCCCGTCATGGCGCACCTGGGCCTCACGCCGCAGTCGGTGAACGCCTTCGGCGGCTACCGCGTCCAGGGACGCGGTGAGGACGGCGAGCGCCTCATGGCCGACGCCAAGGACCTCGAGGCGGCCGGTGCGTTCTCCGTGGTGCTCGAGTGCGTGCCCGCGGAACTCGCCGAGCGCGTCACCGCCGCGCTGTCCATCCCGACGATCGGGATCGGCGCGGGCGCCGGCACCGACGCGCAGGTGCTGGTGTGGCAGGACATGGCCGGCCTCACCCCGCACACCGCGAAGTTCGTCAAGAAGTACGCCGACGTGGCGGGCGTGCTGAGCGGCGCCGTCCAGGAGTTCGCCGCGGACGTCGTCTCGGGCGCCTTCCCCGGCCCCGAACACGGCTACCGCTGACCCGCGTGACCGCCGCCCGGTCCGCCGGGCGGCTGCCGGCGCCGGGGATTTTGGTCGGTAAGGTGACGAACATCCTCGGCGCTCCGGGAACCCCTCAGGCGTTCTCGGCGGTCTGCTCCTTGGCGACGCGCGCCGGGTCGGCGGTGCCGGGGGCGACGATCTCGCGCCACTTGTTCGTGATCGGAAGCCTGCGGTCGCGGCCGAAGTTCTTCGGAGTGATCTTCGGGCCCGGCGGGTACTGGCGGCGCTTGTACTCGGCCGCGTCGACCAGCCGGATCACCCGCTCGACCAGGTCCGGGTCGTGCCCCGCGGCGATGAGGGAGTCCCGGCCCATGTCCTTCTCGACGTAGTCGTCCAGGAGTGCGTCGAGGATGTCGTACGGCGGGAGCGAGTCGGTGTCGAGCTGGCCGGGACGCAGCTCCGCGGACGGCGGCTTGTCGATGATGTTCTGCGGAATCGGCGGGGTCTCGGACGGGCGGGTGAACGGGTGCGCCCCGTCGATCCGCTCGTTGCGCCACCGGCACAGCGCGAACACCGTGATCTTCGGGACGTCCTTGATCGGCCCGTAACCGCCGGCGGAGTCGCCGTACAGCGTGGAGTAGCCGGTGGCCAGCTCGCTCTTGTTCCCGGTGGTCAGGACCAGGTGGCCGTGCTCGTTGGACAGGCCCATGAGGATGGTGCCGCGGACCCGCGCCTGGAGGTTCTCGGCGGCCAGGCCGTGCAGCTCCAGCTCCGCCTCGAAGGCGTCGACGATGCCGCGGATCGGCACCGTGCGGGAGTGGATGCCCTGCCGCTTGACCAGGTCCTCCGCGTCGGTGATCGAGTGATCGCTGGAGTAGCGGCTGGGCATGAGCACGGTGTGCACGTTGTCCGGGCCGATGGCGTCCGCGGCGATCGTGGCGACGAGCGCTGAGTCGATGCCGCCGGACAGGCCGAGGATGACCGAGCGGAAGCCGTTCTTGCGGACGTAGTCGCGCACGCCGAGCACGAGCGCGCCGTACACCTCGCCGAGGTCGCCCAGCGGCTCGGCGCAGGGCGGCTCCTCCGGGGGGTACGCCGGCACCGGGTCAGGCGACAGCAGCACACGCTCGATGGTGATGGTGGTGCCGTCGCGCCCGTCGGCGGGCGTCTCTCCCGGCGTGAACTCCGCCGGGGCGGCGGGCAGGTCGAGGTCGGCGACGAGCAGGTCCTCGGTGAACTGCGGCCCGCGGGCGATCAGCTCGCCCGCGCCGTTGACGATGACGGAGTCGCCGTCGAAGATCAGCTCGTCCTGGCCGCCGACGAGATTGACGTACGCGAGCGCGCACCCGGCCTCGCGGGCCCGCCGCGCGCACAGGTCCAGGCGCACGTCGTCCTTGTTGCGCTCGTACGGCGATGCGTTCGGGGTGACGAGCAGCCGGGCGCCGGCGTCACGGGCCACCGTGACCGGCCCGCCCTCCTGCCACAGGTCCTCACAGATCGCCACGGCGACGTCGACGCCGTGGAGCCGGAAGACGGGCAGCCGGTCGCCGCGGACGAAGTAGCGGTACTCGTCGAAGACGCCGTAGTTCGGCAGGTGGTGCTTCGCGGTGCGGACGACGACCCGGCCCTGGTACAGGACGGCGGCCGCGTCGAGCGGCGCGCCGGCGGGCTGGCCGACGCGGTCGACGACGTCGGAGCGCCGGTCGAGGTAGCCGAGCACGACGGCGAGCTCGCCGAGGCCCTCGTCGGCGAGCCGCCGGGCCGTCGCCTCCAGCGTGGCGATCGACGCGTCCACGAACGACTTGCGCAGCGCGAGGTCCTCCACCGGGTAGCCGGTGAGGAACATCTCCGGGAAGACGACGAGGTGCGCGCCGCGGTCGGCGGCGCGCCGGGTCCATTCGACGGTGAGGTCGGCGTTGCCGGTCAGGTCGCCGACGGTCCCGTCCACCTGAGCGAGTGCGATACGAAGCTGTGCCACGCTCCTGAGACTAGACGGGACCTTCAGGACGGTGCCGCGAGGGACCGGACGATCGTGTTCACCCCCGGGTGTCGCGCGGCGGCGACGGCAGCATCCGTACCTCGGAGAACAGTAGCGGGATCAGGACGACGAGGATCTGCAGGGTCCCCGCGGTCCAGAGCGTCGTCCGCAGGCCGAAGCAGGCGGCGACGGGCGCCACCAGCGCCAGGCCGAGCGGCTGGCAGGCGAGCGCCCCCGCCCACTCGTAGGCGCAGACGCGCGACAGGGCCGTCGCCGGGATGTGGTGCTGGAGGGCCGTCTCCCACAGTGTGTTGAAGACCATGAGGACGAGGCCGCCGCAGAACGCCGCGATCGCGATGCCGGCCACCGTGAGCCCGGAGGCCAGGGCGAGGGTCGGGCACGCGAACATCACCATCATCGCGACTCCCCAGCGCAGCGGGTACCGCGGCCGTACGCACAGCGCGATCGCCCCGCCGCCGAGGCAGCCGCCGCCGAACGTCGCGGAGATCAGCGCCCACGCCCCCGCGCCCCCGAACGACCGGGCGCTCACCGTGGGACCGAGCACCGAGAACGCCCCGTACAGGAGGTTGACCAGGGAGGACGCCACGATGACGCTCCACACCCACCGCCGGGACCGGAACTCTCGCCAGCCGTCGGCGAGTTCGCGGGCGAACCTCTGCGGGCGTTCCCGGCAGGCCCGCCCGAGCCGCAGCCGGGACAGGCACGCCGCGCTGCCCGCGAACGTCGCGGAGTCCGCGGCGAGCGCCCAGCCCGGACCGACGCCGACGACCAGGGCGCCGGCCAGCGCGGGCCCGGTGAGGAGCGACGCGGACAGGGCCAGGACCCGCAGCGCGTTGGCGGGCTGCCGCTGCTCGGGCCGTGTCGTCGCCTGGACGACCCCGGCGACGGCGGGCCCGGAGAGCGCGGCGGCGATCCCGTGGACCGCCTGCAGGACCACGAGGTGCCACACCCGGGCGGCGCCGCAGATCAGGAGGGCCGCCGCGAGGCCCTGGCTGACGGCCCGTACGAGGTCGGAGCCGAGCATCAGCGAGTGGCGGGGAAGGCGGTCGGCGATGACGCCGCCGATCAGCGTGAACATGACCTGCGCCGCCGACCCGGTGGCGAGGACGACGCCGAGGTCGGCGGCGCGCCCGGTCAGGCCGAGGACGGCGAAGGCGAGGGCGGGCGCGACCATGCCGTCACCGAGCAGGGAGGTGCACTGGCCGAGGAAGAACCAGCGGAAATCGCGCTCCCGGAGAACGGAGAGCCCGTGCGCCAGGCCACAGGACCTCGGAGCCTCCACCATTCAGCTCGTACGCCGTCTCGGAGGGAATTAACCACCTGAAGTTAGACATTCCACACGAATCGGTCAACCCCCGCGAGAGAGAAGAGGGTGGTACACGTCCGTTCATGAGTTGAACAGGTAGCCGACTGCAGACCGTTCGTGTGTTCATGCCTTGACCAGAAGGTATTTCGGGGGGACAGTGAGGCGGCAGCCTCCCGACTGCGCGCTCATGGCTCCGCCCCCGCTCTCGGAAGAGAGGTACCTATGAGTGCGACCCCCGCCAGGCGGGGCAGGCTCCGCCTGCGAGCGACCCTCGCCCTGCTGTCCTCACTCATCGTCGCGGGCGCCGCGGCGACCGTCACCACCGGCGCGGCCCACGCCTCCGCGCCCGGCGCCCCGCCCGGCTGGACGACCGTGTTCACCGACGACTTCAACGGTCCCGCGGGCTCCGGCGTCGACACCGCGAACTGGCAGTACACGACGGGGACGAGCTACCCCGGCGGCCCCGCGAACTTCGGCACCGGGGAGGTCGAGACGATGACCTCCTCGACCTCCAACGTCTCCCTCGACGGCGCGGGGAACCTGCGCGTCACCCCGCAGCGCGACGGCGCCGGGAACTGGACCTCCGGCCGGATCGAGACCCGGCGCTCGGACTTCCAGCCGCCCGCCGGCGGCAGACTCCGGGTCGAGGCGCGGATCCAGATGCCGGACGTCACCGGCGCGGCGGCGCGCGGCTACTGGCCGGCGTTCTGGATGCTCGGTGCCCCCTATCGCGGGAACTGGTGGAACTGGCCGGGCATCGGCGAGCTCGACATCATGGAGAACGTTCAAGGCATCAACAACGAGTGGGCCACGATGCACTGCGGCACCAGCCCCGACGGCCCGTGTCACGAGACGAACGGGATCAGCGGCCAGCGCGCCTGCTCTCCGACGACCTGCCAGGCCGCATTCCACACTTACGCCCTCGAATGGGATCGGAGTACGAGCCCGGAACAGATGCGGTTCTACCTCGACGGCGTCAACTTCCACACCGTGCGCGCCGACCAGATGGACGCCACCACGTGGGCGAACGCGACGAACCACGGCTACTTCGTCATCCTGAACGTCGCGATGGGCGGCGGGTTCCCGGCGGCGTACGGCGGCGGCCCGGACTCCGGCACCGTCCCCGGCCACCCCATGCTCGTCGACTACGTCGCGGTGTGGCAGACCGGCGGAGGGAGCACGCCCGCGCCGGGCGGCCGCGACGCCTACGCGCAGATCCAGGCCGAGTCCTACGACCAGCAGTCCGGCCTGGCCACGGAGACGACGACCGACGGCGGCGGCGGCCAGGACGTCGGGTGGGCCGCGAACGGCGACTGGGCCCTGTACAAGGGCGTCGACTTCGGATCCACGCCCGCGAAACAGTTCTACGCGCGGGTCGCGAGCGGCGCCGCCGACGGCGTGAGCGGGCTGGTCGAGGTGCGTCTCGACAGCCGTTCCAACGCCCCGATCGGGAGCTTCGCCGTCGGGAACACCGGCGGCTGGCAGAGCTGGCGCACGGTCCCGGCCAACATCACCGGGGTCACCGGCACGCACGATGTGTACCTGACCTTCAGCAGCGGGCAGCCCGCCGACTTCGTCAACGTCAACTGGTTCGACTTCGGTCACTGAGACGTGCGGGCGCGGGGTGCCGACCGGTTTCCCGCCCCGCCCGCCTCGCGCCCGCACCCTTCCGGCCTTGGCGCCCTCACGGCGCCAGGGCCCGCCGCCGTCTCCGGACCGCGGGGCCGAGCGCGAGCGCACCGGCGGCGGCGGACCCGCACAGGGCGGCGCAGACGAGCCACGGCGACCAGGGGGCCAGGCCGAGCAGCCAGCCGCCGACCGGCGGGCCGAGCAGCGACGCCGCCGCGAACGCCGTTCCGTACAACCCGTTGTAGCGCCCCCGCAGGTGCGCCGGCGCGAGGTCCGCGATGATCGCGGTGGACACCGCCGCGAAGAGGACCTCGCCCAGCGTCCACACCAGGACCGTCGCCGCGAACGCCCAGGCCGACGACGCGAGCGCGGTCAGCCCGAACCCGGCCCCGACCACGGCGACGCCCACCGCAAGGACCCGGCTGTGGTCGCGGCGGCCGAGCCAGGCGCCGATCAGCGGCTGCACGACGACGATCCCGACGCCGTTGACGGCCATCGCGAAGCCGTACACCGACGGCGCGAGTCCCGCGTGCCGCATCGCCAGCGGGAGGGTCGAGTAACACTGCATGTAGACGAACCCGTAGCAGAGGACCACCAGGACCGAGCCGACGGCGACGCGGTCCCGCAGGACGTCCGCGAGCCCGCCGGGTTCGCGCTCCGCGCGCCGGGCGCGGGTCTCCGGCACCGCCCGCCAGACCAGGAGGCCGCAGATCACGCAGGTGGCCGCGTCGATCCAGAACAGCCAGGAGAAGCCGGCCCGCGCCAGCGTTCCGCCGAGCACCATCGCGACCGCGAAGCCCAGGTTGATCGCCCAGAACAGCAGCCCGAACGCCCGGGTCCGCTCGGCGGGCCCGACCAGGTCGGCCAGCAGCGCCTGCGAGGCCGGGCGGAACGCGTCGATGGTCAGGCCGAGCACGAACACCAGCACGATCAGAGCCGGGGTCGCGGTCGTGTACCCGAGCGCGAGCATCGCGGCGGCGGTGGCCAGCATCCCGCCGGTCAGCGTGGCCCGCCGCCCGACCCGGTCGGCCAGCACTCCGCCGACGATCTGGGAGATGATCGAGCCGAGACCGAACAGCGCCAGCACGAGCCCGGTCGCGCCGGCCGACAGACCGCGCACTCCTGTCAGATAGAAGGCGAGGAACGGCTCGACCATCGTGCCGAGCCGGTTGACGAAGCTGCCGGTCCACAGCGCCCAGAAGCCTCGTGGCAGGCCGCCGATCCGCGTGTGGAGGAACGCGGGGAGCCGGGTGGGCGGGGGAGCGGGCAGCTCGTCGACGGAGGTCATGCGGGAATGGTCGACAAGACGCGCGCCCGGCTGGAACTCTTTTAGCGGTGCCTAAATGATCGAGTTCCTCTTCGCCCCCGACGACGTCGCGCGCGTCCGGTTCGCGTTCTCGCCCCTCTGGGAGCTGATGCACGGCCTGCGGGTGCTCGCCGACCCGTCCCGGCGCGCGCTGCATCTTCCGTGGGTCCGTGACGTACGGCCCCGGCTGCGCGGGCTCGACCTGACGCCGTTGCACGCCCTCGTCCCGGCGGACGGGTACATGCCCGACTTCCTGACGCCGCCGCCGGACTCCCCGCTGCCGGACTTCGCCGCCGAACTGGCGCGGGTGCGGGCCACACCCGCCCGCCGCGTCGCCGCGGAGATCCTGAAGGTCGGGGAGGGAACCGTGGAGCCGGCGTCGCCGCGCGCGCGGCGACGGGCGATGGCCGAGGCTCCCGAGCGCGCCCTCGCCCAGGTGGCGGACCTGATCGAGGCGTACTGGGAGGCGGCCCTCGAAGGGGCCTGGCCGAGGATGCGGGCGCTGCTGGAGGCCGACGTGCTCCGGCGGTCCCGTGCCCTGACCGAGCGCGGGGCCGAGGGACTCTTCGCCGGCCTCCACGAGGAGGTCCGCTGGCACGGCGACCGGCTCGCCGTCCGGCGCAGGTGGCACCATCGCGGTCCGCTCGCCGGGCGCGGGCTGGTGCTGGTGCCGAGCGCGTTCGTCTGGCCGGCCGTCTCGGTGATGGTCCCGCCGTACCAGCCGATGCTGAGCTACCCGGCGTACGGTGTCGCGACGCTGTGGGAGACCGTCCCGGCGGCGCCCCCGGACGCCCTCGCGGCCCTGATCGGACGGCGCCGCGCGTCGCTGCTGCTCGCACTGACGGTCCCGGCCTCGACGACGGAGCTCGCCCGGCGCCTGGCGGTGACCCCCGGCGCGATCAGTCAGCACCTGGGTGTCCTGCGCGCGTGCGGGCTGGTGAGCGGGCACCGGGTCGGCAGGCGCGTCCTGTACGCGCGCACGGCGGCCGGCGACGCGCTCGCGGCGGCGGGCGACACGGGCCCGCGGTGACGCGTTCGCGGCGGCGGGCGACACGGACCGGCGGTGACGTGCGGACGGGCGGTGGCGGCCCGCCCCGGGTAACGCGCGGCGGGAACGGACGGTGCGATCGACATGGACGTGACGGTGCGCAACTGATTGACTCTTCCGCGTGAGTGGGACGGATGGAGCGTCGTATCCCCCTCGGAGGCACCGTGCACCTGTTCACTCTCTTCCGGGCGTGCGCCATGCCCGCGACGGCGGTGACCGCCTGCCTGCTGGCCGGCTGCGCCCCGCCCGGCCAGACCGTGCGGGGCGTCCACCTGGTCGCGCGCGGCACGCTCACCACCTGCACGCATCTGCCGTACGCCCCGTTCCAGTTCCAGCGCGGCAAGGCGATCGTCGGCTTCGACGTGGACCTGATCGACCTGGTCGCCCGGCGGCTCGGCGTGCGGCAGAAGATCGTCGACACCCGGTTCACCGCCATCACCTCGGGCGAGGTGTTCGCGGTCGCGGCCTGCGACGTGGCGGCCGCCGGCATGACCATCAGCCCGCAGCGGGCCACCGCGATCGACTTCTCCCGGCCGTACTTCGACTCCGGGCAGGTGCTGATGGCCCGCCGGGACGCGCGGATCGCGCCGGACTCCCTCGGCCCGGGCGGGGTGCGCGTCGGCGTGGTCGTCGGCACGACGGGACAGGCGTACGCGCGCCGCCGGGGATGGCAGACGAAGGGGTATGAGAACGCCACCACCGAACTGGACGCGCTGCGCACCGGGCAGGTCGACGCGCTCGTGCAGGACGATCCGGTGGTCCGCTATTGGCTCACCGACGAGGCCAACGCGGGATTCACCCTCGTCCCGGGGCTGCTCACCCACGAGCAGTACGGCTTTGCCGTGCGCAAGGGCCACAACCCGGCGCTGCTGCGGCTGATCGACGACGTCATCGCGCGGATCCGCCGGGACGGCACCTACCGGCGGACGTACGAGAGGTGGATGGGCCCGATGCCGCCCGAGTCCACCGGCTGACCTCCTGGCGCCGGACGGCGCGGAGGCCGGTCCCGGACCGGACCGGCCGGAACCGGTCAGCCCGTCGCCGCCGTGTCGGAGACCATGATCCACTTAGGGGTCGCCGATGGGGGAGCGTGATGCGCGGAGTCACCGTCGCCGCGGCCGGCCTGATCATCCTGGTAGCGGGGGCCGCCTTCTCGTGTGCCGGTCTCCGGGGACCGCGCGGCCCGGCGACGCCGGAGGAGGCCTCGCGCGCGTACTTCCGCGCCTGGAGCGACGGGGATCTGCCGGCGATGCGGCGGCTGGCCGACGACCCGCCCGGCGACTTCGCCGACCGGCACCTGGCCCTGTCCCGGGCGCTGCGCGTCGACTCGGTGGACCTCACCCCCGGCGCGCCGGTCCGGCACGGTGACGAGGCGTCCGTCGACTACGCCGTCACCCGGCATCTGGCGGGCGTGGGCAAGTGGAGCTTCCGTGCGACCCTGCGGCTCGCCCGCCGCGACGGCGCCTGGCGGGTCGTGTGGTCGCCGGCCACGCTGCACCCGGCTCTGGCCGACGGCGGCCGGTTCCTGCTGACGCGGACCGAGGGCGCGTCGGGCGCGCCGGTCGCCGCGGACGGCCGGCCCCTGCCCGACGACAGCGGCGCCCAGCCGTACCTCACCGACGTCGGCGGCCGGTACGGCGAGGACGACGGGCCCCCCGGGTGGACGGTGCAGGTGCGGAACCCGGGACGCCCGGCGGTGCCGCTGAAGGTCTTCCCCGGCCGGGGCGCGGAGCCCGTCCGCACGACCATCGACCGGCGTGCGCAGGCGGCCGCCGACGCGGCCGTGGGGTCGACACCGGCGGCCCTGGTCGCGATCCGGCCCTCGACGGGCGAGATCGTGGCGGTCGCCGACCGGCTGCCGGGCCACGAGGAGGCGTTCCAGGGCCTGTACCCGCCGGGGTCGACGTTCAAGGTGGTCGTCGCGGCGGCGCTGCTGGAGGGCGGGATGACCCCGGCGAGCGCGGTCGACTGCCCGGCCGTGACGGTCGCCGGGCAGCGCACGATCCACAACCACGGCGGGCTGGCGCTGGGCCGGGTGCCGCTCGCCGACGCGTTCGCGGAGTCCTGCAACACGACGTTCGCGAAGCTGGGGGTGGCGGCGGGAACCGATCGGCTCCGGCGGAGCGCCACCGCGTTCGGCTTCGGCGCGCACTTCGACGCGGGAACCGGCACGGCGTACTCCGGCGACCTCCTGGACCCGGGCGGCGGCAACGGGCTGGCCGAGGCGTCGATCGGCCAGGGGAAGGTTCAGGCGACGCCGCTCGCCATGGCGGTCGTCGCCGCGGCGGTGGCCGACGGCTCGTACCGCTCGCCGAGGCTGGTCCCCGCCCGCCTCGTGCACGGGGGGACGGTCCGGCCGCTGCCGTCCCCGGCCGTCGCCGGGCTGCGGTCGATGATGCGCGCGGTCGCCACGCGGGGCACCGCGGCCCACGCCGGACTTCCGGCGGGCACGGCGGGTAAGACGGGGACGGCCGAATATGATGCCCAGGGCCATACGCACGCGTGGTTCATCGGCTACCGGGGCGATCTGGCCTTCGCCGTCCTCGTCCTCCATGGCGGGGACGGCGGACAGGTGGCCGGGCCGGTGGCGGCTCGCTTCCTTGCCGTGACCAAGTCGTGACCCGCTGACGTTTTCGCAGGTGGCGTGCGGTATGACATAGTCGGACATTAATTTGTCTGCTTTGGAGGAATTGTGGCTATAAGTCGTCGGCTCGCCGCCGCCACCGCCGGGCTCTGCGCGGCCGCTCTCGCCCTCACCGCCTGCGGCGGAGGAGGAGGCGGGGCGACGGTCCAGGGCGCCAAGCTGGTGAAGAAGGGCAAGCTGACCACCTGCACCCACCTGCCGTACCCGCCGTTCCAGTCGGCCCAGGGCGGCAAGGTCGTCGGCTTCGACGTCGACATCATCGACCTGGTCGCCAAGAAGCTCGGTGTGACCCAGCAGGTCGTCGACACGCCCTTTGAGACGATCAAGTCGGGCACCGCGCTGAACGCCGGCAAGTGCGACGTGGCCGCCGCCGGCATGACAATCAAGCCGGAGCGGGCGAAGTACATCGACTTCACCAAGCCGTACTTCAACGCGACCCAGGCGATCATGGCGAAGAAGGGCGCGACCTACGCGTCGCTGGACGACGTCAAGGCCAAGAAGCTCAAGGTGGGCTCCCAGGCCAGCACCACCGGTGAGGACTTCGTCCACGCCAAGGGCATCGACTCGAAGTCCTTCAAGGACTCCGCCAGCCTCCTCAACGGACTGCGCAGCGGCCAGGTGGACGTCATCGTCGAGGACTACCCGGTCGTGCAGGGCTGGCTGAAGGACCCGGCGAACGCCGCGTACGGCATCGCGGCCAGCCTCAACACCGGTGAGCAGTACGGCTTCGCCGTTCGCAAGGGCAAGAACCCCAAGCTGCTCGCGCTGATCAACCAGACGATCGACGAGGCGCGGCAGAACGGGGAGTACAAGAAGATCTACGAAAAGTGGATCGGCCCGATGCCGGCGAACGCCTGAGCCCGGCCCTGACCGATCCGAGAGGCCGCAATGACTGAACACGCGGAGGCGGCGCCGCGGCTGACCCGCAGGCAGCGCCGCCGGCTGATCCTGGGCGGCGAGTACGGCGTCTTCGTCGTCGCCGTCGTGCTGCTCGCGTCCCTGGCGAACTGGGGCACGCTGAAGACCAACTTCGCCGAGTGGCGGGTCGCCAAGACGCTGTTCCCCGACATCATCACGGTCGGGCTGCGCAACACCCTGCTGTTCACCGTCACCGGATTCGCGCTCGGCCTGGCGGCCGGCCTGGTGCTGGCGCTGATGCGGTTGTCGTCGGTCCCGCCGTACCGCTGGTTCGCCATCGCCTACATCGAGGTGTTCCGCGGGCTGCCCGCGCTGCTCATCTTCATCTTCGTGGGCACCGGCATCCCGATCGCGTTCCCGGGGGTCGAATTCCCCGGCGGGGTGTACGGCCAGGCCGCCCTCGCACTCGGCATCGTCTCGGCGGCGTACATGGCCGAGACGATCCGGGCCGGCATCGAGGCCGTGCCGCGCGGCCAGATGGAGGCGGCGCGGACGCTCGGCATGTCGCACGGGCGGGCCATGCGCTCGATCATCATCCCGCAGGCGCTGCGGGTCGTCATCCCACCGCTGACCAACGAACTGGTCCTGCTGTTCAAGGACTCGTCCCTGGCGCTGTACCTCGGCGTGACGCTGCAGCAGCGGGAGCTGACCAAGATCGCCCAGGACGTGACCGGCCAGCAGGGCAACACCACGCCGATCGTCGCCGCCGCCATCTGCTACCTGATCATCACCATTCCGCTCGGCCACCTGGCGCGGCGGCTGGAGGCCCGGCAGAAGAGGGGACAGCGGTGACGACGGTGAATCCCGCCGCGGCGGTCCAGATCACCGGGCTGCAGAAGGCGTTCGGGGACCTGGAGGTGCTGCGCGGCATCGACTTCGAGGTCGCGCGTGGCGAGGTCGTGTGCATCATCGGGCCGTCCGGGTCCGGCAAGTCCACGCTGCTGCGCTGCGTGAACCTCCTGGAGGAGCCCACCGCCGGGCAGGTGTACGTCGGCGGCGTGGAGCTGACCGATCCGGATGTGGACATCGACGCGGCCCGCCGCCGCGTCGGCATGGTGTTCCAGCAGTTCAACCTGTTCCCGCACCTGTCCGTGCTCGGCAACGTCACCATCGCCCAGCGCAAGGTGCTGCGGCGTTCCGCCGAGGAGGCCGACCGGATCGCGCGTGACAACCTCGTCCGCGTGGGGCTGGCCGACAAGGTGGACGCCTACCCCGCGCAGCTGTCCGGCGGGCAGCAGCAGCGGGTCGCGATCGCCCGCGCGCTGGCCATGGGCCCGGACGTCATGCTGTTCGACGAGCCGACCTCCGCGCTCGACCCCGAGCTCGTCGGCGACGTGCTCGGCGTCATGCGCAAGCTCGCCCTCGAGGGCATGACGATGCTGGTCGTCACGCACGAGATGAGCTTCGCCCGCGAGGTCGCCGACCGCGTCGTCTTCATGGACGGCGGCGTCATCGTCGAGGAGGGACCGCCGTCGAAGGTCATCGGCGACCCGGCGTACGAGCGGACGCGCAGGTTCCTGTCCCGCGTCCTCGACCCGGCCGCGGCCGAGGTCGAGGAGTGACCCGGTGGGTCCCCGGCGGCACGCCGCCGGGGGCTCACCGGGGACGGTGGTCGCACGTCGCGGCCGTGTAACGTCGCCGAAACATCGGCGCGGCACACTGATAGAAGGCCAGAGTTGTCGTAGCAGGGATCGAAGGGGATCGGTTTTGGACCGTCAGCAGGAGTTCGTGCTCCGCACGCTCGAGGAGCGCGACATCCGCTTCATCCGGCTGTGGTTCACCGACGTGCTCGGATTCCTCAAGTCCGTCGCGGTCGCCCCGGCCGAGCTGGAGCAGGCGTTCGCCGAGGGCATCGGGTTCGACGGGTCGGCCGTCGAGGGCTTCGCCCGTGTGTACGAGGCCGACATGCTCGCCAAACCGGATCCGTCGACGTTCCAGGTGCTGCCGTGGCGGGCGGAGTCGCCGGGCACCGCCCGGATGTTCTGCGACATCCTCATGCCGGACGGGTCGCCGAGCTTCGCCGACCCGCGCTACGTCCTCAAGCGCACGCTCGGCCGCGCGGCCGACCTCGGGTTCACCTTCTACACCCATCCGGAGCTGGAGTTCTACCTCCTCGGGCAGCAGCCCGACGACGGCAGCGAGCCGACGCCGGTCGACCTCGGCGGCTACTTCGACCACACGCCGCACCGCGCCGCGCACGACTTCCGGCGCAACGCCATCATGATGCTGGAGTCGATGGGCATCTCGGTCGAGTTCAGCCACCACGAGGGCGGCCCGGGCCAGCAGGAGATCGACCTGCGGTACGCCGACGCGCTCACCACCGCGGACAACATCATGACGTTCCGCCTGGTGATGAAGGAGGTCGCGCTCGAGCAGGAGGTGCACGCCTCCTTCATGCCGAAGCCGTTCACCGAGTACCCCGGCTCGGGGATGCACACCCACATGTCGCTGTTCGAGGGCGACCGCAACGCCTTCTACGAGCCGGGCGCCGAGTACCAGCTCTCCAAGGTCGGGCGCGCGTTCATCGCGGGCCTGCTCCGGCACGCCGCCGAGATCACCGCGGTCACCAACCAGTGGGTCAACTCCTACAAGCGCCTGTGGGGCGGCGTCGGCGCGTCCGCCGGAGCCGGCGGCGAGGCCCCGCCGTACATCTGCTGGGGGCACAACAACCGGTCCGCGCTGGTCCGCGTGCCGATGTACAAACCGCAGAAGGGCCACGCGACCCGCATCGAGTTCCGCGCGCCGGACACCGCCTGCAACCCCTACCTCGCCTTCGCCGTGATCCTGGGCGCCGGCCTGCGGGGCATCGAGCAGGGGTACGAACTGCCGCCGGGCGCCGAGGACGACGTGTGGGCGCTGACCGCGGCCGAGCGCCGCGCGATGGGCATCGAGCCGCTGCCGCAGAGCCTGGACGAGGCCATCACCGCCATGGAGCGCAGCGAGCTGGTCGCCGAGGTCCTCGGCGAGCACGTCTTCGACTTCTTCCTGCGTAACAAGCGCGTGGAGTGGGAGGACTACCGCCGCCAGGTCACCGAGTACGAGCGCCGCCGCTACCTGTCGATCCTGTAGGCCCCTGATCCGGGAGGTCCGTCGCCGGGCCGGCGGTGTCCCCGGCCGCTCGGGCCGGGGCGCGCGTCAGTTCTCGGCGTCCCGAGGCACGCCGATCATCTCCATCGCGACGGCGAGGGCGGCGGTGCGGCGCTCCTCGTCGGTGATGTCGTCGTCGAAGGCGAAGAGCGCGATGTTCAGCCCGAAGATCGACATGGCCGACTTGAGCCGTTCGGTCAGCGGGGACTTCGGGTCTGCGAGCAGTCCGATCAGGGCCCGGACCCGGCACTTGAGCTTCTCGCCGACCGCGAGCTCGCGCATCGTGCCCTGGTTCTCATGGGCGAAGCGCATGATTCCGGGCGCCGCGGTGTACAGGTGGTCGGCGTAGCGGCGGATCAGCTCCTGGCGCGTCTCCACGGTCGGCGGCTGTTCCCGGCCCCAGGCGATCAGGTCGTCCAGCCTGGCGAGGGCGTCGTCGAACAGGCTGACGATGATGTCCTCTTTGGTCTTGAAGTGGTAGTACAACGCCGCCTTGGTGACGTTGAGCCGTTCGGCGATCTCGCGGAGCGAGGTCTTCTCGTATCCGTGCTCGGCGAACAGCTCCAGCGCGACCGCCTGGATCCGCGCCCGGGTGTCGCCGCGGGGTTCGCCCATGATCAACTCCGTCCACACCAACTAACTTGACGACCGGCTAGTTCCTAACTTACCGTACGGCAGGTAAAGAGACTAGCCGGTCGACAAGTAAGCACTCGGCCACAGTAAGCACTCGGCCACAGAGAGAGGTTATCGATGGCGGGGACGAACACGGCGGAGTCGGCGCCACCAGGCGCGGCGGAGCCGAGAAGCACGCGATCCATCTACATCGCGATCATCGGCCTGATGCTCGGCATGTTCCTCGCGATGCTCGACAACCTGATCGTCGGCACGGCGCTGCCGACGATCGTCGGCGACCTCGGCGGCCTCAGCCACCTCGCCTGGGTCGTCACCGCCTACACCCTCGCCACCGCGGCCGCGACGCCGATCTGGGGCAAGCTCGGCGACCTGTACGGCCGCAAGGGCATGTTCATGGCGTCCATCGTGATCTTCCTCGCGGGTTCCATGCTCTCCGGGCTGTCGCAGAGCATGGGCCAGCTCATCGGGTTCCGGGCCATCCAGGGCCTCGGGGCGGGCGGCCTCATGGTCGGCGCCTTCGCGATCATCGGTGACCTCGTTCCGCCGCGCGAGCGCGGCCGCTTCCAGGCGATCATCGGCGGCATGATGCCGATCGCCTTCGTCGGCGGCCCGCTGATCGGCGGATTCCTCACCGACCACCTGAGCTGGCGCTGGACCTTCTACGTCAACGTGCCGCTCGGCGCGCTCGCGCTGCTCGTCACCGGGGTCGGCATGCGCCTGCACACCCCGCACATCAAGGCGAGGATCGACTTCCTCGGAGCCTTCCTGCTCACGGTCGGCGTCGTCTCCCTCACGCTGGTCGCGAGCTGGGGCGGCACGGAGTACCCCTGGGGATCCTGGCAGATCATCGGGCTGGCGATCCTGTCGGTCGTGGCGCTGGTCCTGTTCGTCCTCGCCGAGGCCCGCGCCGCCGAGCCGATCCTGCCGCCGCGGCTGTTCCGCAACAAGAACTTCACCGTCGCGCAGATCCTGAGTTTCCTCGTCGGCGCGGCGATGTTCGGCGCGGTGAACTTCCTCCCGCAGTACATGCAGGACGTCCAGGGCGCCTCCGCGACGGCGAGCGGCCTGCTGCTCCTGCCGCTGATGTTCGGCATGCTGGTCGTCATGCTGACGACCGGTCAGCTGATCGCCCGCAACGGCCGTTACAAGCTCTACCCGATCATCGGCGGCGCGGTGATGACCGCGGGCATGCTCGTGCTGCTTCTGCTCAAGGTCGACACCAGCACGGCGATGAGCTCGGCGCTGACCGCCGGCGTGGGCCTCGGCATGGGCTTCATCATGCAGAACACCATGCTGATCACCCAGAACAGCGCCGAACTGCGGGACATGGGTGCCGCGAGCGGCTCGGTCACGCTGTTCCGCACGGTGGGCGGCTCGCTCGGCGTGGCGCTGTTCGGCTCCATCTTCACGAACCGCCTTGAGGACACCATCTCCCACCGGCTCGGCCCGCAGGCCGCCCACCAGATCTCGTCGGGCGGCGCGCACGTGACGCCGGCGCTGCTGCACAAGCTCCCGATGGCGGTGCAGGACGCGTTCAAGGCCGGCGTCACCGACGGCCTGCACGGCACGGTCATCGGCGGAGCGATCGTCGCGTTCCTGGCCTTCCTCCTCGCCTGGTTCATCCGCGAGGTGCCACTGCGCGGCTCGGCGGCCCGGGGACCGAAGGAGCAGGCCGAGGAGACCCTCACCGAACCGGCCATCTGATTCCGGCTCACCCGGGAGGCCGGGAGTCCCACCGGGGACTCCCGGCCTCTTCGCTCAACGAGCCCGATCCGGCACTCCCGGCGGGTCCGCCGGGCGTTCGTGATTTCCTTTGATCGTGAGCGAACGCCGTACGGAGAGCACGACCGCCCGGCTGGCCCGCCTCGGCATCACCGACGTCGCCGAGGCCCAGCGCCGTCTCGCCGGTCAGGGGCTCGGCGGTGTCCTGCTCGACGTCCTCGGCTCCGCCGCGGACCCAGACCTGGCCCTCGCCGGGCTGCTCCGGCTGCTGGAACGGGCCGACGTCCGCGCCGAACTCGCCGCCGACCCGGACGCCCTGCACCGGCTGGTCGCCGTCCTAGGCGTCAGCGCCGCGCTCGGCGACCACCTCGCCCGGCATCCCGATCACTGGCGGGTCCTCGCCGGTCCCACGGCGCTGCTGCGCCCCACGGCCGACGAACTGCGGACCGCGCTGCTGATCGCCGTCGGCGCCGACCCGGCCGACCCCACGCCCCGCGCCGGAGTCGCGGAGCCGGCGGTCGCGCTCCGGATCGCGTACCGGCGGTCGCTGCTGCATCTGGCGGGCCGGGACCTGACAGGCGTGACGGACGTCGAGGACGTCGCGGCCGAACTCGCCGAGCTCGCCGCCGCCGCGCTCGAGGCCGGCCTGGCCATCGCCCGCGCCGAACTCGGCGAGCAGGCCGGCACCTGCCGGCTCGCCGTGATCGGCATGGGCAAGTGCGGCGGGCGGGAGCTGAACTACGTCAGCGACGTCGACGTCGTCTTCGTCGCCGAGCCGATGCCCGGCCAGGACGAGACCGCCGCGCTGCGGGCCGCGACACGGCTGGCGTCCGGGATGATCCGGGCGTGCTCGGCCAGCACCGCCGAAGGCGCGCTCTGGGAGGTGGACGCCGCGCTGCGGCCCGAGGGCAAGTCGGGCCCGCTCGTACGGACGCTCGCGAGCCACCGCGCGTACTACGAGCGGTGGGCCAAGACGTGGGAGTTCCAGGCACTGCTCAAGGCCAGGCCGGTGGCGGGGGACCGTGACCTCGGCGAGGAGTACGCCGAGGCGCTCGCCCCACTGGTGTGGCGGGCCGCCGAACGCGACAACTTCGTCGAGGACGTCCAGGCCATGCGCCGCCGCGTCGAGGAGCACATCGACCCGGACCAGGCGGGACGGCAGCTCAAGCTCGGCCCCGGCGGCCTGCGCGACGTGGAGTTCGCGGTGCAGCTGCTGCAGCTCGTGCACGGCCGTACCGACGAGGAACTGCGGGGCGCCAACACGCTGAACGCCCTGAAGAAGCTGTCCTGGGGCGGGTACGTCGGCCGGGCCGACGCCGCCGCCCTCGCGAACGCGTACCGGTTCCTGCGGCGCGTCGAGCACCTGATCCAGCTGTACCGGCTCCGCCGGACGCATCTGGTGCCCGAGGACCCGGCCGACCTGCGGCGCCTCGGCCGGGCCCTGGGCTTCCGGACCGACCCCGTGGCGGAGTTCACCGCCGAGTGGCGGCGGCACGCCCGGGAGGTGCGGCGCCTGCACGAGAAGCTGTTCTACCGGCCGCTGCTGGTCGCCGTGGCCCGCCTGCCGGGGGAGGAGGCGCGCCTCACCCGCGAGGCCGCCCGTACCCGCCTGGAGGCGCTCGGGTACACCGACCCGGACGGCGCGCTCCGGCACCTGGAGTCGCTGACCGCCGGGGTGTCCCGGCGCGCCTCGATCCAGCGCACCCTGCTGCCCGTCATGCTGGGCTGGTTCGCCGACGGTCCCGACCCCGACGCCGGGCTGCTCGGCTTCCGGCAGGTCAGCGACGCGCTCGGCACCACGCCGTGGTACCTCCGCCTGCTGCGCGACGACGTCACCGTGGCCGAGCGGATGGCGCACGTGCTGTCCTCCAGCCGCTACGCCACCGACCTGCTGCTGCGCGCGCCGGCGGCCGTCTCCCTGCTGGCCGGTGACGCCGAGCTGACGCCCCGCTCGGCCGGCGCGCTGCGCGGGGAGGCGCTGGCCGCGGTCGGCCGGCACATGAGCGCCGTCCCCGCCCGCCTGCAGCTCGACCCGGCGGCGGACGCCGTCACCGCCGTACGCGGCATCCGGCGCCGCGAACTGCTGCGCGTCGCGGTCGCGGACCTGCTCGGCCGCCTCGACGTGCGCGAGACCGGTGAGGCGCTCACCGCCATCACCCTCGTCACGATCGAGGCGGCGCTGCGGGCCGCCGTCGAGAAGATCGAGATGGAGCGCCGGGCGCCGCTGCCGACGAGGTTCGCGATCGTCGCGATGGGCCGCCTCGGCGGATACGAGCTCGGGTACGGCAGCGACGCGGACGTCATGTTCGTGCACGATCCTCTGCCGGGCACGGAGCAGGAGGCGGGCGCCGCGGCCCACGCGGTCGCCGAGGAACTGCGGAGGCTGCTCGCCCTGCCGGCGCCCGACCCGCCGCTGGTCATCGACCCGGGCCTGCGACCGGAGGGACGCCAGGGGCCGCTCGTGCGCACCTTCGACTCGTACGCCTCGTATTACCGGCGCTGGTCCTCGCCCTGGGAGAGCCAGGCGCTGCTGCGCGCGGCGCCGGTGATCGGCGACGAGGACCTCGGCGCGCGGTTCCGGGAGCTGATCGACCCGCTGCGGTGGCCGCGGGGCGGGATCGACGACCGCGTCCTGATGGAGATCCGACGGCTCAAGGCCCGGATGGAGGCCGAGCGGCTGCCCCGCGGCGTGGACCGCCGCCTGCACCTGAAGCTGGGGCCCGGTGGGCTGTCCGACGTCGAGTGGGTGGCCCAGCTCCTCCAGCTCCGGCACGCGTACGACGTTCCCGAGCTGCGGACCACGCGGACGCTCGCGGCGCTCGACGCCGCGGCGGCGGCCGGCCTGCTGGACCGCGAGGACGCCGTACGGCTCGCCGACGCGTGGCGGCTCGCGACCCGCATCCGCAACGCCGTCATGCTCGTACGGGGCCGGGCCTCGGACCTCCTGCCGACCGAGCACCACCGCGAACGCTCCGCCGTGGCCCGCGTGCTCGGCTACGACGCCTCCGGCGAGATGCTGGAGGACTACCGCCGTCACGCCCGCCACGCCCGCGCCGTCGTCGAGCGCGTCTTCTACGGCGACGACGCGGGTGCGTGAGGGGTACCGGCCCGGCGGCCCGCTCCCGGACGCCCGGGAAGGCCGGGCGAGGGCCGGCGCGTGGTCATCCGCGCCTCGGCGGAGGCGCCGATGCGCGACAATCCTCACCGTGATCATGAACCGGGCCGTCGCCGCCGTCGCCGTCCTCCTCCTGCTCCTCACCGGATGCGGCGGCGGGCATCACGAGGCCGCGAGCCCGTCCAGGACCCCTCATTCCGTCCCGTCGCCCGCGGTGGCCGAGAACAGCCGGCCGGGAACCTCGGCCTGGAAGGTCCGCAAGGTCGGCGCCGAGCACGCCATCGAGGGCTTCGCGGACCACGTGAGCGTGCTGCCCGGCGAGTCGTTCCGGCTGTTCGTCTCCACCACAGCCAAGGGCTACACCGTCACCGCCTTCCGGATGGGCTGGTACGCCGGGGCCCAGGCGCGGAAGGTCTGGGCCGCACCGCACCAGGCCGGGCGGCGGCAGGCGCCCGCGAAGACGGCCGGTAGGACGCACACGGTCACCGCGCCGTGGCAGCCCTCGCTCACGGTCTCCACTCGCGGCTGGCCGGAAGGCGCGTACCTGCTGCGCCTCGACGCCGACTCGGGGTCCCAGCGGTTCGTGCCGATCACCGTCCGGTCGGCGAGCACGGCGGGCAGGGTCGTCATCCTGGGCGGGACGACGACCTGGCAGGCGTACAACATGTGGGGCGGCCGGGACCTGTACCAGGGGCCGGGCGGCTTCGACGGCCGGTCCCGCGCGGTCAGCTTCGACCGCCCGTACGACGGGAACGGCGCGGTGAAGTTCCTGGCCTTCGAACAGCCCGCCATCGCCCTGGCCGAGAGGACCGGGCTGCCCCTCGCGTACGAGACCGACAACGATCTCCACCACGACCCGCGGCTGCTCGACGGCGCCCGGGCGCTGGTCAGTCTCGGCCACGACGAGTACTGGTCGACCGCCATGCGCGACGAGGTGACGAAGGCCCGCGACGCCGGGATGAACATCGCGTTCCTGGGCGCCAACGCGGTCAACCGGCACATCCGGTACGAGCCGACGTCCCTCGGCCCCGACCGCCTCGTCGTCTGCTACAAGAGCGCCGACGAGGACCCGGTCAAGGACCCGGCCGAGAAGACCCAGGACTGGCGCCTGTCGCCCAGACCGCGCCCGGAGAGCGCCCTGATCGGAATCATGTACACCTGCTTCCCCGCCGACGGCGCCTGGAAGGTGTACCGACCGGACAACTGGGTCTTCGCCGGCACCGGCGCGCACAAGGGGGATGAGTTCCCCGGCGTGATCGGACCGGAGTCCGACGCGGTGACCGCGGGCGGCCCGACCCCACGGCCCATCGAGGTGCTGGCCCACTCGACGATCCAGTGCGGCACGTACACCACGACGAGCGACGCGACGTACTACACGACCAAGAGCGGGGCCGGGGTGTTCGCCACCGGGACCATGCGCTGGGTCTGCTCGATGCGCGGCCGGGCCTGCGGCCACGGGGTGACCGGCAAGGCCGCGTCCTTCGTGTCCAAGGTCACCGAGAACGTCCTGCGCGCCTTCGCGGCCGGCCCGGCCGGCCAGGCCCACCCCGTACGGGACAACCTCGCGAAGATCCGGCCGGCCAGGGCCGGCATGGCGCAGGGCGCCGACCTGGACTGAGGCCCGCGACCCGGAACCGGACGGCGGCCGGCCCGCGGAACGGGCCGGCCGCTCGCCGTATCGTGCATCACACGGCGGCGGTGGCGATCTTGTCGACGTAGTCTTCGGTCACCCAGATCCTGTTGTCCTGGGCGACGGTGAGGTCCATCGGCCCGGCCACGCTGGTCGGCAGGGCGTATTCGCTGATGGTGCCGCCCGTGGTGATGCTCGCGAGGTTGTTCGCGACCTGCTCGGTGAACCACAGGTTGTCGTCCGGGCCGGTCGTGATGGCCCAGGGGAAGCTGTTGGGGTCCGACAGCGCGTACTCGGTGACCGTTCCACCGGTGGTCACGGAGCCGACCTTGCCGTTGCCGTCGGTGTACCAGAGCTTGCCGTCGGGGCCGTTCGTGATACCGATGGGCATGGCGCCGCTGCTCGGCAGGGTGTACTCGGTGATGGACCCGGACGTCGTGATCTTCCCGATGCCGCCCGCGAGCGCCTCGGTGAACCACAGGTTGCCGTCCGGGCCGTTGGTGATGCGCATGGGATACGCGACCGAGGTCGGCACGGTGTACTCGGTGATCGTCCCGGAGGTGGTGATCGTGCCGACGTGGTTGCCGACGAGGTCTGTGAACCACAGGTTGTCGTCCGGGCCGGCGACGATGTCCCAGGGGTAGGCGTCGTTGTTCGGGAGAGTGTACTCGGTGATGGCGCCGGTGCCGGTGATCCGGCCGATCTTGCCGGTGTTGGGCTCGGTGAACCACACGTTGCCGTCGGGACCGGTGGTCAGGTGGGAGGGCTGGGAGTTGGCGGTGGGTATCGCGTACTCGGCGAACGCTCCGGCCAGGGTGACGCGCCCGATCTTGTTGGCGTAGTTCTCGGCGAACCATAGGTCGCCCTCGGGACCGAGGGTGATGCCGACGGGCGCGGCCGGGCTGGTGGGGATGGACAGCTCGCTGAACGTCGGTGCCCGCCGCATCCGCGCCGCGGCCGGAGCACCGGTCGGCCTCGAGGGCGGGAAGTGGCAGCGGATGGCGCGGTGACGCGGCATCCGTTTGAGGGTGAGGCACAGTTTCACCCACGGGCGGATCCGGTCGAGCCGGGGCACGGCGTGTGCGTTGCCGGCCGCGTACACGGGTGTGTTCACCGCCAGGACCAGCGATACGGCCGCGCACAGCTGTCTGAACGGCGGAAATCTGTGACGCATGAGATGCCTTCCATTGAAGGATGAAATGAGCAGGCGGGCGGCCAGGCGATATCTCGGGACTTGAGATGGCGAATCTTCCGGATTCGTCGTGTCTCGGCGGGCGCTTGGCGGCCTGTTCCGGGTGCCATTGCGGATACGCATCAGGTCCGGCGGTCCGAATATCTCCCGCGGCGCGGACGGATATGCTTCCGTCCGGTCATGAGTCCGTCAATTAATCGGGCCCGTCGGCCTTGCGGCGGTCACCGGGCTCCGGCGATGGGAAACGGGTTCGGGGGCGCGGGGAGTGTCCGCGGCCCCGATGGCCGCGCGTCCGGGCCGCGGCGGAGATCGGCGCGGGCTCAGGCGACGGCGTGGGTGACGGTGCCCGTGTAGGTGCCGGCGACGGCCGAGGCCGGGATGGTGACGACCAGCGTCGGGGCCCAACTGGTGCTGGTGAGCCCCGTCGTCTTGCCTCCGGTGAAGGCGGTCACCGTCCCCGACAAGGGGACGCGCTGCGCCGCGGTCGTCTGCCCGGCGACACGGGTGCCGCCACCGGAGGAGGCGGTGACCGGGCCGGACCAGTAGGCCACGGCGCTGTTGGGGATGGTCTCGGCGCTCGTTCCGCCGCCGGTGGTGAACTTGGTGGCCGTGACCGTCGCGGTCCAGCCCGCGACCCCTGGCCGGTTGTCGGTTACGGTCACCGTGCCCATCGACGCGCTGAGCGTGCTGCCGCGAGCGGCGCTGCCCAGGTTCGCCGAGTCGAGCACGGTGATCGTCAGTGTGTTCGCCAGCGCGGCGGCGACCGGCCGGCGTGCCGGCCGGGCATGCCCGGCCGCACACGGCGCACCGGCCGCCTCGGGAACGCCTCGACGCCCCGGCGTCCGGTGTTCCCGTCTTTTCACGGTGGTGAGGAACGCGGCGAGCCGGGGCACCTCGTCGGGGAGAGCGGCCTCCGGCCCCTCGCGTCCGGTCGGCTCGGCCGAGGGATCGGGGGAGTCCGAGAGCGGGGGATCGGGGGAGTCCGAGGACGGGGGGATCGACCGGGAGGGCCTTTCGGCGTCGGTCGTCCGCGGGCCGGAGGCCGGGAGGCGTCTCACGGGTCTGGGCAGCGCCGCCCCCCTGGGCGCCGGGGACGACCACGCCGGGCCCACGCGCGCGGCGCGCTCGGCCGACCCCGGTGGGCAGGAGGCGGGCGACGGCGATGGGTGAGGCGCTCCCCCGCCCCGCGGGGTGTGGCCGCCGGGCGCGGCCGAGGCCGGATGAGCGCCTGCGGTGATGGCGAGCGCGACCGCAGCCGCGAGGAGTCCGGCTGGGTGGCAGTGGCTCATCAGATTCACCGATCCGTCTCATGACCATCGCGCCGGGGGCCGTCTCCGCTTCCAACGAGGCTGCTGGCAGCCTAGATCGCGGAATCGGGACGGTGTCGTCCGGCAGGACCCTCCGGCGGCAAATGACGCACAAAGACCTCACCCCGCGCACGTTCCGCGCCTGGGCCCGGATTCTCCGCGTTGGACCGGTGGCGTTCATGCTCGATTCCGGCGCAATGCCCCAGAAGGCGGTCGGTCGCAACGGACGGATAAAGCATCTATTCCGGCAGGAGGTGCATGGGTCTCATCCATCGCCTATCGGATCGGTCCGTCTCTCTTTGCCGGCGAGCCGGTCATCAAGCGCCGGCCAAGATTCACCGGCCGTGCGCGTGGACAGTTTCACCGGCCTGATCGGGTGGCACAATCCGATCGCCTGCATCAGCCCGGCGGACCACAGCAGGGCGTGATTCGAAAGGAATCGGGACGTTGTCTGGAATACGCCGTCTCAGTATCGCCCTGGCCGGCGGGGCCGCCCTTACCGCGGCCCTGCTCATCGCCCCTCCCGCTCCGCGGGGCTGGGCCGGTACCTGTCCGGCCTCGACCACCTGTCCCACCACGGTGACGTTCTCGGTGACCGCGCCGGGCACGCTGACGATCAACGTGCCCGGCGGGCCGGTCAATCTCGGCGGCAACGCGCCCGGCAACCAGGTCACCGGGCAACTCGGCGCCGTCACCGTCGCCGACCAGCGCGCCGCGCTGGCGGCGACCTGGACCGCCACGGTGTCGGCGACCAATTTCACCACCGGAGGCAACGACCCGGCCGAGATCGTTCCGGCCTCCGACGTGGCGTACTGGTCCGGCCCGGCCACCGCCACCACCGGCACGGGCACTTTCGTCCCTGGCCAGGCTGACGCCGCGGCCGCCGTCACGCTGGACCAGTCCCGGACTGCCTTCAGCAAGACCACCGGGTCCGGCGACAACTCCGCCACCTGGAACCCCACGCTGGTCATCACCATCCCCGCCCAGGCCGTCGCCGGCACCTACACCGGCACGGTCAACCACCAAGTTGCCTGACACGCCTGCGCTGTGGCGAGCCCGCGCGGCCGCCCTGCTGACGGCGTACGCCTGGACCGGGCCCGCCCCGGCCCAGGTGCACGCCACCGCCGTGCCGGAGCCCGACGTCCCGAACTCCATCGCGATCGGGGTCGCCGACGTTCCGGCCAGCAGACTGGACGATCCGCGCGCGCGCCTGTACGTCGACGACCACGTGAACCCTGGTACGACCTTCACCCGGCACCTGCACCTCTACAACACGTCCGATCGGCCCCAGCACCTGCGGCTCTACGCCGGGGCCGCCAGGATCACCCGGCACCGTTTCACCTTCCCCCCGCCGGACGCCCCGGGCAACGAGCTGAGCTCCTGGATCCACCTCGACCACACCACGCGCACCATCCCCGCACACGCCGACGCCCTAGTGACCGCCAGGTTCGCGGTGCCGGACTGGGCTCAGCCGGGGGAGCGCTACGCCGTGATCTGGGCTCAGGTGTCCTCCGCGGAGGCCGGGCCCCACGGGAACGTCACCTTGGTGAACCAGGTCGGGACCCGCGTGTACCTTCACGTGGGTCCCGGCGCCGAACCGCCCTCGGACTTCCGCATCGGCCCCTTGCGGGCACAGCCCACCCCCGACGGGCGCCACCTCCTGACCGCCACCGTCACCAACACCGGCCAGCGCGCCATCGACCCCGAGGGGCGACTGTGGCTGACCGGCGGTCCCAGCCGCCTGGCCGCCGGTCCCTTCACCATCCCGCGCGGAACCACCATCGCCCCCGGCGAGCAGGCGCCGGTCACCGTCCCGATCGGGCCCGACGTGCCGCAGGGCGCCTGGAACTACCGGCTCACCCTTCACAGCGGCCGCGTCGCTAGAACCGCCACCGGCACGCTCACCCTCGCCGCGAAGCCCACGGTCGCCGGCGGGCTGGCCGCCTTCACGCGGCCGTCCACGATGACCCTCACCCTCACCCTGGCCGGTTTCCTGTCGGCCGTGCTGGGCGGGATCGTCCTCATCGTCCGCCGGCTTAGTATCCGTCGCAGGCCCGGCGCCACCTGAGCCTCGGGTGCCACCCGCGCTCCGCCGGGGACGGAGGCGACGCGAGGCAGACGCGCGGCGTGACGGCGGCGAGGTCAGGGCGCGGCCGACCCGCCCGTGTCGGTGGAGAAGACGCGGGCTACCGGGCCGAGACGCGGCACCACGACCCGTACCGTCCGGGTCGCGGCGTATCCGGCGGTCAGGGTGACCACCCCGCCGACGGCGTCGAGCAGGTAGTGGTTGGCCGTGCCGAGGATCACGAAGACGGTCGCGGCGGGGTAGCAGTACGCCAGCCACCGGACCCGGCTGGGTCGCGTGACATCGGCGATGGCGATCGCGCACCACAGCGACCATCCCGTGTGCAGCGACGGCATGGCGGCGTACTGGTTGGACACCGAGGCGACCGGCGAGGCGCTGGACTCGTACAGGCCGCCGCCGACGTTGAGCGCCGTGTCGACGAACCCGGGGATCATGCGCGGCGGCGCGAGCGGGTACAGCCAGAACCCGATGAGGGCGAGCACCGTGGTCGCGAAGATCAGCCGCCGGTAGAACACATAGCGTTCGGGATGGCGCGTATACAGCCAGACCAGCACGCCGATCGTGAGGATGAAGTGGAGACTCGCGTAGTAGTAGTTCGCGCTCATCCCGAGCCAGCGCTCGTCCGTGAACAGCCGGTTGATCGACGACTCGATGTTCAGGTGCAGCAGGCGCTCGAGGTGGAGGATGTCATGCCCGCGGTTCAGTGCCGCCGTGTGGTTGCGCGGCACGAGGTCGCGTACCAGTGAGTAGGCGCCGTAGCAGAGAAGGATGAGCAGGATCTCGCGATAGAAGCGGGGGCGCCCGGCGGCTCTGCCGCCTGCCTGCGCCCCCGTCAGGTCGCCCGTGGCGACCGGCGCCACGGCCGACCTTGACATGATCCCCATGGTCTCAGATCGAATCGGGTGACCCGTCGGTAATCCTTGTCTTGTTTGTCACTTTGTGATCTTTCGCCGGTCCGGTCCTCGTCGCCTTCGGCCGGGGAAGCCCGCAGATGAGCAGCGCGGACGCGGTGATCAGAACACCTGCCGCCGCGTCCAGCACGTAATGATTGGCGGTCGAGAAGATCACCAGAATTGTCACGACGGGGTAAAGGGCGGCGAGCGCCCGTACCCAGGGACGCCTCGAAAGTGTGACGACCGCGACCGCGCACCACAAAGCCCACCCCGCGTGCATTGACGGCATTGCCGCGAACTGATTGGTCAGCGAACCGGCCTCCGGTGACGAATAGAGGCCGAAGCTGTGCAGCGCCACCACCGGGTCGACGAACCCGCGGCCGCCGAGGAAGCGCGGCGGTGCCAGGGGGTACAGCCAGAAGCCGAGCAGTGCGATGCCGGTGGCGGCCATCAGGGCCCTGCGCAGCCGGCGGAAGTGCTGGGGCCGCCGGCGGTAGAGCCAGACGAGCACGGTCAGGGTGACCGCGAAGTGGGCGGTGGCGTAGAACCAGTTCGCCGGCCTGGCCAGTGACGGCGCCCGCAGCAGCGCGTGGTTGAGGTCCAGCTCGACGTCGATGCCCAGCGCGTGCTCCAACCGCAGGATCTGCGACGCGTGCGCGTACGCCATCGGCTCGTCGTGCGGAATCAGCACCCGGACGAGCGTGTACGCGCAGTAGAAGGCGGCGGCCAGCATGAGCTCGCGCCACAGCCGTGGCGCCGACGACGGCACGGACGACGCGCCGGGCTGTTTCTCGACGGGACGGGGACGGGGAGCGGCTAGCTGGGCCATGCTGTCGATTTTCGACGAGCCGCATCCTTTTGTGATCATGCCCAGGAATGGTCTGCGACTCGACCCAGGAGACTACGCGCCTAGTCCTCAGGGGGGATGCCGTTCTTCGCCGGGTCCCACGGCACCGGTAACGAGCGTACGCGCCATCGCGCGTGCACGGAACGTGGTCCGATCCGGCCCGCCGCGGGCGCCGCGGGTGTCCACCGGTGCTCCCGGCCGGCCCGGGCGCGGATCAGGACAGCGGGGGCAGCACCTGCTCGGACGGGGTGCCCTCGCGGAGCGCGCGGCCGACCGTGCAGTGGTTCTCGTGCACGCGGTGCGCGACCTCGGTGAAGACCTGCGCGGCCTTGTCGTCCCCCTCCGGGAGCTCGACGTCGTACGTGACGGTGATCGTGCCGAGCTTGGTCGGCGCGACCTTCTCGGCCGCCACCGTCGCGGCGAGCCTGACCAGCCGGTGACCGCGCTTGGCGGTGAGCGGCTCGACCGTCACGATCTCACAGCCGCCCAGCGCGGCGAGCAGCAGCTCGACCGGGGTGAAGACGCCGTCCTCGTCGGAGCCCCCGAAGGCGACCTCCGCGCCGCGGTCGTTCCGGGCGACGAAGCCTCCGTCGTCGGTACGCTCCACCCGAACCGAAGCCATGGTTCCTCCTCTGTAGGTCGCTGTCGTCAACCATGGTCCCGGATGAGTTGTTCCAGCCAGGCGCGCGCCTGGTCCACATGGGTCTCGGTCAGCCCGTGCAGCGGATCCACCGGAACGACGAGGTACGGGCCCAGCTCCTTCTCCTCGGTGAGCGCGTTCGTGACATCCGGCTCGTCCTCCAGCCAGACGAACGGCCGCTCGCCCACCCAGGCGGCCACATGCCGGGCCTTCCACGCTCCGAGGGAGAACTCCGGATCGTGGCGCGGAATCGGAACGTGCCGCAGGGACGGCAGCCCGACCCGCGGACTGATCCAGTCGTTCGCCGCGTCCCTCCAGTAGCTCGCCCAGACGATCTCCGCGCCGGTGTCGGCCGCGAGGCCGGTCAGCAGCGGACCATGCCGCGGGTTGAGCAGCAGCCGGTACACCACCCCGTCGGGGGAGGCCCGGTACCGCTGATAGCCGGGGGAGCGTTGCAGGGGATTGAGAACACCGTCCACGTCGAGCAGCACCAGCGGCGTGTCCATGAATCGGACGCTATGTCAGTCGATCAACTCCGGCCAGTGTCCAGCGGCAGAAATGATCGATCAAATTCCGTGCTCCCGTTGACCGGCGAGCCGAGCCCGGGCGTCAGGAGATTCCGGCCCTGGCGCTGCGCCGTTCGATGAGGACGACGTCCCGCCAGCGGTCGTGGTGCCGGCCGAGGCGTTCCCGGATCCCGACGGTGCGGAACCCGGCCCTGGCGTGCAGCCGCAGGCTGGCCGTGTTCTCGGGGAAGACGCCGGACTGGATCGTCCAGATCCCGGCGGCCTCCGTCGAGTCGACGAGCGCCCGCAGTAGCGCGGCGGCGACGCCGCGGCCCTGGTGGCCGGGTTGAACGTAGACGCTGTGCTCGACGACCCCCGCGTAGACGCAGCGGCCGGACACCGCGGTGACCGCGACCCAGCCCAGGATCCGGCCCGTGGTCGTGTCCGTGGCGACGTACCGGTGCTCCGGAAGCCTGGCCCGGTCGAAGGCGTCCCAGGTCGGTGCCTCGGTCTCGAAACTGGCGTCGCCGCCGTCGAGACCCGCCTGGTAGATCGCCAGGACCTCATCGGCGTCCTCGCCGCGCATCGGCCGGACCATGACGCCCGGCGGAGCGGTGGCCCGGCCGTCCGGCGGACGAGTGGCCCGGTCGTCCGGCGGCGCCGTCGCATCCGGTGGGGCGGGAAGGAGTTCGTCGAGCAGGGCCCGGACCCGGCGGTCGATCTCCTCGCGGATCGGACGGACCTCGTCGGCCGGCCTGCCCGCCGGATCGGGGAGCCGCCAGTCCAGGTACCGCCGGCCGGGGAGGACCGGGCAGGAGTCACCGCAGCCCATGGTGACCACCACGTCGGCCGCGCGGACAGCGTCGCCGGTCAGTGCCTTGGGGGACTCCGCGGACAGGTCGATGCCGAGTTCACCCATGACCTCGACGACGGCGGGATTGATCTCTTCCGCGGGAGCGGAGCCGGCGGAGCGTACGCGCACCCGCCCGGCGGCGTGATGGGCGAGGAGCGCGGCGGCCATCTGAGAGCGTCCGGCGTTGTGCACGCAGACGAACAGCACCTCGGGGGTCTCGGGCCCGGCCGTCATGCCTCCACCGCCCCGAACGCCTGCCGGGGGCGCAGGAGGGCCGACAGCCGTGTCAGCACGGTGGGATTGATCCAGTAGTAGACCCAGGTGCCCCGGCGCTCACAGTCGATCAGGCCGGCCTGCCTGAGGACCTTGAGGTGGTGCGAGATGGTCGGGGCCGTCAGCTCGAACGCCGACGTCAGGTCGCACACGCACGCCTCTCCGCCGTCGTGACAGGCGATCAGCGACAGCAGGCGCAGCCGGACCGGATCGGCGATCGCCTTGAACAGCGGTGCCAGTTCATCGGCCTCCCCGGTGGACAGCGGTTCGCAGGCCAGCGGCGCGCAGCACGCCCCCGGCTCGGCCGCCGCGACGTCGATCAGTGCCGTCCCATGGTTCGACATAGGTCTAATTTGACACGTGTCTATGCAGCAGCGCAAACTGACGGCGGCGCCTAATTAGACATTCATCTAATCAAGCGTGACCTGCCCGTACCCCCAGCGGAAGGACCATCCGATGTCCCGTGTCCAGCTCGCCCTGCGCGTCGCCGACCTGGAGGCCTCCGTCGCCTTCTACACCAGGCTTTTCGGCACCGAACCCGCCAAGCGCCGGCCCGGCTACGCCAACTTCGCCGTCGCCGAGCCACCGCTCAAGCTCGTCCTGATCGAGGGCGAGGCCGGCGAGGACACCCGGATGGACCACCTCGGCGTCGAGGTCGAGGACACCGACCAGGTCACCGCCGCGGCCGAGCGCCTCAAGGGGGCCGGCCTGGCGACGGTCGAGGAGACCGGCACGTCCTGCTGCTACGCGGTGCAGGACAAGGTCTGGGTGCGCGGCCCCGGTTCCGAGCCGTGGGAGGTCTACGTCGTCAAGGCCGACGCCGGCACCCTCGAGAAGCCCACCGGATCGACCTGCTGCCTCCCCGCCCCCGAGGATCGGTCCTCCGCCGGTCGCTGAACACGAGGCGGGGGAGCCTAAGCTCATCCGCGCCGTGGATCCTCGTCGTCGGGCCCACCGGAAGTCTCGGCGGAAGCGGAAGGCCCGGCGGCCGAGCCGATAGGAGAGAGCGATGACCGATCTCCAGCACTTCACCGCACAGGCTCAGGCGGCGGCGCTCGGCAGCCAGGGTGTCAGCACAGAGAAGATCACCGCTGTGCGGGCACGGCTGGGTGCCGTCCAGTGTTATGGCTGCGCCGAGTACGACGACGAACGTCCGTGAGGAGCCACGGCCCGTTTCTCGGCCCGAAGTCCGGCGGCTCGACGAGCGGATCGCGGAACTCCGGCGACGCAAGGAGGAGGCCGTCGATGGCCGGGACTACGAACGCGCCGCCGCTGTCCGCGAGGCCGAGAAGGCTCTGCTCGCCGACAGGCTGCTGATGCTACGGCGGGCAGAGCACCGGAACCGATCGGGCCCCGGTTCATGACATGCGAGCGCCCCGCCACTCGAACGGGTGGCGGGGCGCTCGCTCGGCGTCCGTCGGATCAGACGTCGTAGTACAGCTCGAACTCGTGCGGGTGCGGGCGGAGCCGGATCGGGTCCAGCTCGTTCTCGCGCTTGTAGGCGATCCACGTCTCGATGAGGTCCGGCGTGAACACGCCGCCCTCGAGGAGGTAGTCGTGGTCGGCCTCGAGCGCGGCCAGGACCTCCTCCAGCGAGCCCGGGACCTGCGGGATGTTGCGCGCCTCCTCAGGCGGCAGCTCGTACAGGTCCTTGTCCACCGGCTCCGGCGGCTCGACCTTGTTCTTGATGCCGTCGAGGCCGGCCATCAGCATGGCCGCGAACGCGAGGTACGGGTTGGCGGACGGGTCCGGGACGCGGAACTCCAGGCGCTTGGCCTTCGGGTTCGACCCGGTGATCGGGATGCGGACGCAGGCCGAGCGGTTCCGCTGCGAGTACACCAGGTTGACCGGCGCCTCGTAGCCCGGGACCAGGCGGTGGAAGGAGTTCACCGTCGGGTTCGTGAAGGCCAGCAGGGACGGCGCGTGCTTGAGCAGGCCGCCGATGTAGTAGCGGGCGGTGTCGGACAGGCCCGCGTAGCCGACCTCGTCGTAGAAGAGCGGCGAGCCGTCCTTCCACAGCGACTGGTGGCAGTGCATGCCGGAGCCGTTGTCACCGAAGATCGGCTTGGGCATGAAGGTCACGGTCTTGCCGTGCTGCCGGGCGACGCTCTTGATGATGTACTTGTAGAGCATCATCTTGTCGGCCATGGTCAGCAGCGTGTCGAACCGGACGTCGATCTCCGCTTGGCCGGCGGTGCCGACCTCGTGGTGCTGCATCTCGGTCTCGATGCCGCACTCGATGAGCTGGCGGACCATCTCCGAGCGCAGGTCGGTGAAGTGGTCCATCGGCGGCACCGGGAAGTAGCCGCCCTTGAACCGCGGCTTGTAGCCGAGGTTGCCGCCGTCCTCCTTGCGGCCGGTGTTCCACGCGCCCTCGATGGAGTCGATGTGGAAGTACGACTCGTGCGCCTTCGTCTCGAAGCGCACGTCGTCGAAGATGTAGAACTCCGCCTCCGGGCCGAAGAACGCGGTGTCCGCGATGCCGGTGCCGCGCAGGTAGTCCTCCGCCTTGCGGGCGACGTTGCGCGGGTCACGGGTGTACGGCTCGCCGGTCAGCGGGTCGTGGACGAAGAAGTTGAGGTTCAGCGTCTTGTGCTGGCGGAACGGGTCGACCACAGCCGTCGACGGGTCCGGCAGCAGCAGCATGTCCGACTCGTGGATCTCCTGGAACCCGCGGATGGAGGAGCCGTCGAACATCAGCCCGTCGGTGAAGACGTTCTCTCCGAAGTTCTCCACCGGGAACGTGAAGTGCTGCGTGGTGCCGGGCAGATCCGTGAACCTGCAATCGACGAACTGCACCCCTTCGCTCCTGATGAAGTTCAGGACCTCTTCGGCGTTGTTGAACATCCAACCTCCTTGGGGCGCTCTAGTGCGGTTAGAACGTTAGGTGCCCGCCGTTTCCATGCCATGTCCCATGTGTTTCGCGTGTGTTACGGCCGACCCGAAGCCGTTCGAACGCGGTTCGATGGATAGCTTGTGGGTATGACTGAACGTCGGCGCTCGATCGGATCATGGATCGAAGGGGCTCGCGCGGCGGGCGTGGAGCTCGGGTATCCCGGTGAGCGGATGGGCCTCCCGCGTGAGGGAGCGGGCTCCGTGGCGGGGTACGGCCGGCGGCTGGGCGCCCTGGTGCTCGACTGGGTGATCGCCCTGGCCATCGCCGCCGTCCTCGCGGGCGCCCTGCACGTGGGAGCGCAGACCCGTAGTCTCCTGACGCTGCTGGTGTTCGGGGTGATGGCGTGGCTGCTCACCGGGTCGATCGGGACGACGGTGGGCAAGCGGCTGTGCGGGCTGCGGGTCGTCCGCGTCGGCGGCGGCCCGGTCGGTCCGTTGTGGGCCTTCGTGCGCGCGCTGCTGCTGGTGCTGGTCGTGCCCGCCCTCATCTGGGACCGCGACCACCGCGGCCTGCACGACCGCGCCGCGAACGCCGTCGTCGTGCGGATCTGAGCCGTACGGCTCCGAGGCGACAGGTCAGAGCCGTACGGTTCCGGGGGCCGCGTCCTGGGCCGGGGCCGGCGGGAGCCGGGTCACCGGGTGCGCGGTCACCGGGTGCGGGGCTTAGGACCCTTCGGCATCCGGACGCCCTTCGGGATCGGGCCCTTGGGCATCTGCATCGCCTGCGGCAGCGCGTTGAGCCGGTCGATCAGCTCACTGACCTGCTCCTTCTTGAGGTTGCGCGGCAACCTGGTCAGGTGGCGCTGCAGCTTGCTGATCGGAATCTGCCCCTCTTCGGAGCCGACCTGGATGTCGTAGATCGGCACCTCGGAGGCGGCTCGGGAGATGCGCTTCTTCTCGGCGCCGATCAGCTTGCCGACCCGCGACCGCGGGCCCTCCGACAGCAGGATCACGCCGGGCGTGCCGATGACGCGGTGCACGACGTCCATGTTGCGGTTGGCCTGGACGGCGGGGGTGACGACCCAGCGGCCCCGCATGTTCTCCACCAGGGAGGCGGCGGCGCCCGGCCGGCCCTCGAGCATGGAGTACTGGGTGCGCTGCGCCATCTGGCCGAAGACGATCATGCCGACCAGGAGGGCGACGAGGACGCCCAGCGGGATGAGGTAGAGCGCCTGGCCGAGGAGCAGCCCGAGGACGACGAAGACGACGAGGACGCCGAGAGCGGACGCGAAGACGATCGGCATCGCCTTCGGGTTGGCCTGGTGGACCAACGAGGCGACCATGCGGATCTGCTTGACGCGACCGGCGCGCTCGTCCTGCGTGCCTTCCTGGGGCTTCTTTGGCATGGATGGAAGGATACGAGGGTTCTGGACCCGAGTCGAAAGCGGGCCAGCCGGGCGTTAACAAATTTCTATCCAGCCACAGGGGCCGTAAAGCGTTGACATGATCCGCTCCGCCGTCTTAGCGTCCCGAGCAGGTTTCCGCTGCTCTTGGAGTCGTCATGGCGTGGTCCGATGTACGTGCTTCGGTATGGAAGGTTCCGCTTCTCGTGTCAGCCGGTCTCGCCGCGGTCGTGGCGACCACGACGCCCGGTTCGGCGGAGGTGACCCCCGCCGGCCGGTCGCGCGTCGCCTACCACCAGTGGACGTCGGCCCGCGACTTCGCCGCCGGCGCCTCCGAGGGGGTGCGCCGGCTGGGCTCGGGCGCGCTCACGATCGCCCATCCCGTCGGCACCACCACCTACACGGACCCGTACGGCGGGGGCACCAAGACCTGGGACTACGCCCGTTGGACCTCCCCGGACGTCTCGATCGGCTTCGGCGCGAGCCAGCTCATCGCGTCCTGGAACGCCAGCACGCCGCACGGCAGCTGGCTGCAGGTGGAGATGCGCGGGCACACCGGCACGGGAGCCGAGACCAAGTGGTACGTCATGGGCCGCTGGGCGGCCGACGACCCGGGCGAGGGCGGTGACATCAACCGCACCTCGGTGCCGGGACAGAAGGACGACAACGGCAACGTCGACATCGACACCTTCGTCGCCAAGAACTCCCTCACGTCCTACCAGCTGCGCGTGACGCTGTACCGGCTCCCCGGCAGGCACGTCCGCCCGGTGCTGCGCTCGGTCGGCGCGATGGCCTCGCTGGTGCCGTCCCGTACGACCGTGCCGGTCAGCCCGCTCGGCGGCGCGGAGGGCATCGAGCTGAAGGTGCCCGCCTACTCCCAGGAGATCCACAAGGGCCAGTACCCCGAGTACGACAACGGCGGCGAGGCGTGGTGCAGCCCGACCTCGACCTCGATGGTCGTCGCGTACTGGAGGCGCGGGCCGTCCAGGAAGGACCTCGCGTGGGTCGACAGATCCTACGCCGACCCGCAGGTCGACTACGCCGCCCGTAACGTCTACGACCACAACTACCAGGGTGCGGGCAACTGGCCGTTCAACACGGCGTACGCCGCCCGCTTCGGCCTGAACGGCTTCATCACCCGGCTGCGGTCACTGACCGAGCTGGAGCGGTTCATCAAGGCCGGGGTCCCGGTCGTGACCTCGCAGTCGTTCAAGGCCGCGGAGTTGCCGGGCGCCGGCTACAGCACGAACGGCCACCTGTTCGTGGTCGTCGGGTTCACCAAGGACGGCGACCCGATCATCAACGACCCGGCGTCGCCCTCGGACGCGGCCGTGCGGCACGTCTACCCGCGGGCGGCCTTCGAGACCGTCTGGCAGCGCAGCTCCTCCAGCGGCGGCATCGCCTACATCATGTACCCGCCCGGCCACCGGCTCCCGCCGCACGTCTCCGGCGTCGAGAAGAACTGGTGACGGCGCCCGCCTAGGACCCAGAGGCTTCTGTCCCCAGGAAGAGAGGAACGCCCCGGCCGCACGCGGCCGGGGCGTTCCCCTGCGTCCGGGTCCACGAAATACTCCCTAGCCGGCCTGGCGGGCGGTGATGGCCTGCTGGTAGAGGCGTCCGGCGCGGTAG